>NZ_FYEX01000003.1 GCF_900187875.1 Polynucleobacter victoriensis
GCAATCTAGCTTTGCAACCAGTTTCCCATTACTTAGAGAGTTGTTATGTCCAATCCAAACCATGCAAATGCATACGTTTTACCCTTTGAGGAGTTACGCATGTCTGACGTTGAGTCAGTCGGCGGTAAAAATGCCTCATTGGGTGAGATGATTTCACAGTTAAATGCTTCGGGTGTGCGTGTTCCTACTGGTTTCGCAACCACCGCATTAGCGTTCCGCGATTTTTTGGTGCACAACAAATTAACCGAGCGTATTAATGATCGTTTAGACAAGCTCAATGTTGATGACGTTAAAGCGTTGGCTGAGGCTGGCGCTGAGATCCGTCGTTGGGTTGAGGAGGCACCATTCCAAGAACGTTTAGAAAAAGAAATTCGTGAAGCGTTCAAGGTATTAGATGCTGATGGCAAAGGCTCATTTGCAGTTCGTTCATCCGCTACTGCTGAAGATTTACCTGATGCGTCATTTGCTGGCCAGCAAGAATCATTTTTGAACGTTGTTGGTATTGATGACATCTTGCATCGTATTCGTGAGGTGTTTGCCTCTTTATATAACGACCGTGCAATTTCATATCGCGTTCACAAAGGTTTTGCTCATGCAGAGGTAGCCCTGTCTGCCGGTATTCAGCGTATGGTCCGATCTGATAAAGCAGCCTCTGGTGTGATGTTCACACTTGATACTGAGTCAGGCTTTCAGGATGCAGTCTTTATTACATCAAGCTATGGCTTGGGTGAAACAGTGGTGCAAGGTGCTGTGAACCCTGATGAGTTCTACGTATTCAAACCAATTTTGGCAGCTGGTAAATATCCAATCATTCGCAGAAGTTTGGGTTCAAAGTTAATTCAGATGCAATTTACTGCACCTGGTGAGACTGGTCGCGTTAAAACGGTAGACGTTCCTTTGGAGCAACGCAATCGTTATTCCATTTCTGATGAAGACGTTTCAGAATTAGCTAGATATGCCATGATCATTGAGAAGCACTATCAACGTCCGATGGATATTGAGTGGGGCAAAGATGGTATCGATGGCAAGATTTACATTCTTCAGGCTCGTCCTGAGACTGTGAAGAGTCAGGCGCATGGCAAGGTAGAAATGCGCTACAAGCTCAAAGGCAATTCAACAGTTTTAGCAACTGGTCGTGCGATTGGTCAAAAGATTGGTACCGGAACAGTTCGTGTAGTTAAAGATGCCAGCGAAATGGATCGTGTTCAGCCTGGTGATGTGTTGGTGGCAGATATGACTGACCCAAATTGGGAGCCAGTGATGAAGCGTGCTGCTGCGATTGTGACAAACCGTGGTGGACGTACTTGTCATGCGGCGATTATTGCTCGTGAGTTAGGCGTTCCTGCTGTGGTCGGTTGTGGTGATGCAACGCATGCACTCAAAGATGGTGCGGTTGTCACAGTATCGTGTGCTGAAGGTGATGAGGGTCGTATTTATGACGGTCCTATTGAGACTGAGGTAACTGAGGTTACTCGCGGTGTCTTACCAGAGATTCCTGTGAAGATCATGATGAACGTGGGTAATCCACAGTTGGCTTTTGATTTCTGCCAAATCCCTAACGGTGGCGTAGGTCTTGCTCGTTTGGAATTCATCATTAATAACAATATTGGTGTTCATCCAAAAGCAATTTTGGAATATCCAAATATTGATTTGGATTTAAAGAAGGCGGTTGAGAGTGTGGCTCGCGGTCACGCAAGTCCGAGAGCTTTCTATGTGGATAAATTGGCTGAAGGTATTGCCACAATTGCCGCAGCTTTCTATCCAAAGCCAGTGATTGTTCGTTTATCAGATTTCAAATCTAACGAATACAAAAAGTTAATTGGCGGTTCACGTTATGAGCCTGACGAAGAAAATCCAATGTTAGGTTTCCGTGGCGCATCTCGTTACATTTCCGATGATTTTGCTGAAGCATTTGCTATGGAATGTGAGGCAATGAAGCGTGTGCGTAATGAGATGGGTTTGACCAACGTAGAAATCATGATCCCATTTGTAAGAACTGTGAGCCAAGCAGAAAGAGTGATTGGCTTATTGGGTAAGCATGGCTTGAAGCGTGGCGAGAATGGTTTGCGGGTCATTATGATGTGCGAAATCCCATCCAATGCTATCTTGGCTGAGCAGTTCTTAGAACACTTTGATGGTTTCTCGATTGGTTCTAATGACTTAACTCAACTAACGCTTGGTTTGGATCGAGACTCAGGTATGGAGTTGCTAGCGATTGACTTTGATGAGCGTGATCCAGCCGTTGAGTTCTTGGTTGCGAGAGCCATTGAGACATGCCGAGCCAAAGGTAAGTACATTGGTATTTGCGGTCAAGGACCTTCAGATCATCCTGACTTTGCTAAATGGTTAATGGATAAAGGTATTACCTCTATTTCATTAAACCCAGATAGCGTTGTGGATACTTGGACTTTATTGGCTAAGTAACAAAACAACAGCAATAAAAAAGCGGACTACGTTAGTCCGCTATCTTGGAGCCCGAACG
>NZ_FYEX01000002.1 GCF_900187875.1 Polynucleobacter victoriensis
AACTCCTCAAAGGGTAAAACGTATGCATTTGCATGGTTTGGATTGGACATAACAACTCTCTAAGTAATGGGAAACTGGTTGCAAAGCTAGATTGCCGCCCTAGCTTTTATTGAATGTTTCTATTGTATCCTCTAGGAATCATCTATCAATAAATAAGAATATGAGCGCAAAACCACGCACAGTTTTCATCGTTTCTGACGGTACAGGTATTACAGCTGAGACATTCTCTCAGTCGATTTTGGCACAGTTTGAGCTGCCTTTCAGACAGGTCAGAATGCCTTTTATTGACACCGTGGACAAAGCCCATCAGGTTGTTCGAGAAATCAATGATTACGCTAAAACATCTGGTTTACAGCCTATTGTTTTCACTACTTTGGTAGATTCTGAGGTCAATGCTGTAGTTTCTGCATCCAATGGCGTAATGATGGACATGTTTCAAACCTTTATCGTGCCGCTCGAACAGGCTCTGGGCATGAAATCGACTCATGCAATTGGGCGCTTTCATAACAATGCAGATACTGATTCTTATAAAAATCGTATTGAAGCAATTAACTTCTCACTAGCCCATGATGATGGGCAATCGAACCAAAACTTGGCAGATGCCGATGTGATCCTGGTCGGCGTCTCCAGAAGCGGCAAAACACCAACGAGTCTCTATTTGGCTATGCAGTACGGCTTAAAGTCAGCCAACTACCCATTAATACCTGATGATTTTGAAAGAAATCAGATGCCTGTTGATATTCAACCCTATCGCAAGAAGCTATTTGGACTCACGATTGATCCAATGCGCCTTTCTGAAATCAGAAATGAGCGTCGGCCCGGCAGCAATTACGCAAAAATAGAAAACTGTCGTTATGAGGTCAGCGAAGCTGAAGCGATGATGCGAAAACATGGCATTCCCTGGCTATCCACCACCAATAAATCGATTGAGGAAATTGCCACCACCATCTTGCAAGAAATCAAACCTGATCGACCAAACTACTAAACGGTGAATTTAGTCTTGAGATTCGCGGCGCACTCTGCGCATCTCAAATAAACAAATCGCAGTTGCTGCACTAACATTCAAAGACTCCACACATGGGTCTTGAGGCACGATAACTCCCTTAGCAATCGCTAATAGTTCGGCATCAACACCTGAGCCCTCATTACCAAATACCCAAGCGTGAGGGTCTAGCAATTCATCGCCTAAATCATATAGATCTTGATTTGCGATTAAGCTCGTAGCAAGCAAAGGGATTTTAATTTTTTCGCGTATCTGATTTAAGGTCCATGCCTCAAATATTTTTAAGTGCCGGTGCGCCCCCATGGCGGCACGCAAAACCTTTGGCGACCATACTTGAGCCGTGCCTTTCATACAAATCACATAAGATAAGCCAGCTGCTGCTGCCGTTCTCATCATCGATCCAACATTACCAGCATCCTGAATACAGTCCAAGATCAGGACATCTTTTTTAAAGTCTGCCGGGAACTCATGTTTGGGGATGCGAACACAAGCCATGATTGGAGGAGCATTCTCTAATTCTGTTAACTTTTTCCAGAGTGACTCATCCAAGATATACAAATCTGTATTTGGAACCGCTGCTAACTGCATGTCAATAACGGCTGCAATTTCAGGCTGCTCCATACCCGCCTCGGTGGTAAATATCTCCACCATATCTTCGCTCGCCAACCACGCTTGAGCCAAATGAATACCTTCAATCACAGCTAGACCAAGCTCTTGACGAGTCTTATTCGCTTTTGCACCGCCTTCCAATAAAACTTTGAGGCGTTTAACTAATGCATTGTCATTTGAGCTGATGTATTTGGCATCTTTCATAGCAACTTAGTTTCCATCACTTCTCTAACAGGTGCAAATGTTTTTCGATGAGCAGGACATGGCCCAAATTCTTTTAGTGCATTAAAATGCATGGGCGTTGGATATCCCATGTGCTGATTAAAACCATACATCGGATATGCCTCATGCAATACCTGCATATCTCTATCCCTAGTTACTTTTGCCAATATGGATGCAGCAGAAATTGCTTGAACCTTGCTATCACCCTTCACAATCGCTTCCATCTCAATATTTACTTTGGGGCAACGATTACCATCAATTAAAGCTTTATCAGGAAGTCGACCCAAGGTTTTTTCTAAACCCTCAATCGCCCGCTTCATCGCTAACATAGTGGCTTGCAAGATGTTAATAGCATCAATTTCAGCAGCCGAGGCTTCTGCAATGCACCATGCTTTTGAGTCACGAATAATGATGTCAAATAACTCATCACGAACTTTTGCAGTTAATTTTTTTGAGTCTTTAAGACCCTCAATTGGTTTCAGAGGATCTAAGATAACTGCAGCTGCAACTACTGACCCAGCTAAAGGCCCCCTGCCAGCCTCATCTACGCCACAGATCCACTCGTACTCATTTGGCATTGATGACATCCGCAATCACATTAGCCACTAATTTACCCGTTGGTAAATGCAAAGTCTCATGCATGGCTGTGAAACGATTTTTCAAATCCGACACTTTTGCAGGTTGGTCTAACCAAGCCAATGTTGCTTGAGCTAAGGCTTCAGGCGTAGCAGCATCTTGCAGTAACTCAGGAACAATAAACTCGCCCGCCAAAATATTTGGTAAACCCACATAAGGCAGATAAGCCTGTCGCTTCATGATCCAAGCAGTTAAAGCTGGCACCTTATAAGAAATCACCATTGGTTTTTTCCATAAGGCAGCCTCTAAGGTGGCGGTACCACTGGCAATCAAAACAACATCCGCTGCTTCTAAAGCTAAGCTGGCTTGGCCACTCAGCAAATGAATCACTATCTGAGGGTGACGTTGTCTGATTTGTTCTGCCAATTTCTCAATAGATGATTTCAAACTATCAGTAGCAATAGGCACAACAAATTCGATATCTAGTTGGTATTGCTCAAACATCTTACCGATTACCTCAAAAAATCCAGGTCCAATCATGGCAATTTCTGACTTTCTGCTGCCTGGTAACACAGCCACTACAGCAGAGCCTGGCTTCACATTTAATTTTCTTTTAGCGCCATCAGTGTCAGGAACCATCGGAATAGTTGATGCCAATGGATGGCCAACATACGTTGCTTGAATACCAGCTCGATCGTAAATCTCTGATTCAAATGGGAAGATACAAAGCATATGATCAACAGATTCTTTGATGCCTTTGATACGCCCACCACGCCAAGCCCAAATGGATGGGCTAATAAAATGAATCGTAGGAATGCCTGCGGCTTTTAACTTTTTTTCAACGCCTAGATTAAAGTCTGGGGCATCTATGCCTAAATAAGCCTTGGGCGGATGAGTCATCAACTCTTTAATCAGTGACTGCCTCACAGCCAAAATGGCGGGCAACTGTTTAATCGCCTCAACATAACCACGCACTGCCAAGGTTTCCATCGGCCAGAGAGCCTCAAAACCCTCAGCAACCATCTTAGGGCCACCTATACCCTTGGTTTGAAGGTGCTCTAGTTGCGACTCTGTTTTGATAGCTGCCAAAACGCTGGCAGCCAACATATCTCCAGATGGCTCACCGGCTACACAGGCAAGATAAGAACTATCTGCCAACTGATTAGCGGGCAATGCCGCGCTGTGAAGCGGCGATAAAGTCATGGAATATTCTTAGTTTTTCAGCAGTTTGAGCTTCGGTGGATTGTTTTTGATCAGCCAAACTAGCAATTGCTTTTTTAGCATCTTCAAAACTCAAGCCTTCTTTGTATAAAAGTTTATATGCCTGCTTGAGCGCGGTGATTGTCTCAGGATTAAACCCGCGACGTTTCAAGCCTTCAGCATTTAAACCATGTGGCTCTGCAATCGGTCCTGAAGCAATTACATAAGGAGGCAAATCTTGCACCAACTTAGACGCGCCCCCAATCATTGAATGCTCGCCAATGCGTACAAACTGATGAACACCAGACATGCCACCCAAAATAGCGTGATCATCTACATGAACATGCCCTGCAATTTGGGCATTGTTTGAGAAAATTGTATTGTTACCAACCACACAATCATGAGCAATATGCACATATGCCATGATCCAATTGTCATTACCAATTTTTGTAATGCCCTGATCTTGGATCGTGCCTGTATGCAAAGTCGTGAACTCACGAATCATGTTGCGATCACCAATGATCAACTGCGTAGGCTCACCGCGATATTTCATATCCTGTGGTGCACCACCTACTGAAGCAAAGTGACCAATCTTGTTCTCTTGTCCAATAGTCGTGCAACCCTCAACAACAGTATGCGCACCGATTTGAGTCTTTGCGCCAATTTTGACATTTGGACCAATCACTGCATAAGGGCCAATTTCAACACCTTCAGCGATCTCAGCCTTAGGATCAACAATTGCCGTTGGATGTATCAACGCCATCTTAGGCTTCCTTTTTACGAATCGTGCACATCAAATCTGCTTCAGTCACAACCACATCATTAACCGTAGCAAATGTTTTGAATTTCCAGATTCCGCCCTTAAAACGCTCCACAGAAGCATTAAGAATTAATTGATCACCAGGAGTTACTGGCTTTTTAAAACGTGCATTATCGATACCAACAAAGAAATACACGGAATCATCAATAGCATCTTGGCCAAATGTAAGAAGCGCTGCTGTTTGTGCCAATGCTTCCAAAATCAAAACGCCAGGCATCACAGGAAACTCAGGAAAGTGCCCAGTAAACTGAGGCTCATTCATAGAGATGTTTTTTAGAGCTTTAACACGCTTACCAGCTTCTAACTCTAAAACGCGATCAACCAATAAAAAAGGATAGCGATGCGGAAGCATCTTAAGAATCTGATTGATATCAAAATTAACAAGTTCAGTCATGACAATCCCTCTATTTCTTATCTTGAGTAATAGTTTTAATTTGTTGTTCTAAATCTTTAATCTTTTGTCGCATTTTATCTAGCCCGCGAACCAATACCGCTGTCTTTTCCCAATCTCTATGAGGCAACATTGGGAAGACACTGGTGTACTGCTGGCCAGGCTCAACAATTGATTTCATGATGGATGTTCCACCTGAAATAGTGGTTCTGTCAGCAATCTGAATATGCCCAGCAAAACTGGTAGAACCGCCAATCATGCACATTTTGCCAATCGTTGTACTACCAGCAATGGCTGTATTGCCAGCAATCACTGTTAGAGCACCAATATGAGCATTGTGAGCAATTTGCACCAAGTTATCAATTTTGCAACCATCATCGATACGTGTATCAGCCATAGCACCACGATCTACGGATGTATTTGACCCAATCTCCACATCATTACCAATCACTACCCGTCCAGTTTGCGGAACTTTTACCCACTCCCCGGCAGCCAAGTCTGGAGCAAAACCAAAACCATCAGAACCGATCACCGTACCACTGTGAATAATGTTTCGAAGTCCTAACTGGCAGTTGTAATAAATAGTCACGTTTGGATACAAGAGCGCGTCATCACCAATCGTGGCATTTTCACCAACGTGAACTTGTGAAACCAATACAGACCGCGCACCAATTTTTGCACCCTTGCCCACAAAACATAGAGGGCCGATGTGGGCTGAATCAGAAACATCAGCCCCAGGCTCAATCACTGCACTTGGATGAATACCAGGCAGGTACTTCGGAATAGCATCCTTTGCAAACTCTTGGGCGATTCTGGCAAACAGTGCATAAGGATTTTTGTGAATTAAATAGCTTCTTTGAGTATTCGCACCATCGGCACATAAAAACTCATAGTCAGCCTCAGAAACAATTAAACCTGCAGCCTTACTGGCGGCAGCTTCATTGCGATAAAGAGGATTTGCAAGAAAAGCAAGCTGACCGACGCCAGCTTGATTGAGTGGCGCAAAACTAGAAACCTGCGCCTTGCCATCGCCCGCTAAGCGAGCCGAATAGCGTTCGGCTAACTCAGCAATGGTTGGCATTAGTAACCTACTCGAAATAATTAACGAAGGTTGTTAAGCGCCTTGATCACGTCATCAGTCACTTCAATCTTTGGACTAACGTAGGCAGCTTCTTGCACAATTAAATCAAGTTTTCTTTGCTCAGCAACAACCTTGAGTGCTTGATTGGCTTTTTGAGCAATCTTTGAACGCTCTTCAAAACTACGTTGGTTCACATCTTCTGTGAACTCACGTTGTTTACGTTGTAACTCACGGTCAGCATCAGCCAACTCACGTTGCTTACGCACACGCTCTGCATCAGGCATCACAGCAGCATCTTTGTCTAATTTTTCTGCGGCAGTTTTAATTTTTTGTGCGTCATCACGCAACTCTTTTTCACGCTTAGCAAACTCAGCTTGTAGCTTTGCTTGACTAGCCTTAGCCATATTAGATTCTTTGAAAATACGCTCAGAATTAACAACACCAATACGACCGCTAAAGTCTTTAGCCTCATCCGCTGCTAATACTGCTGTAGATGTAAGACCAACAGAAACAAGTAGTGCCGCTAATGTTGACTGAATTAATTTTGAGTTGATGCGATTCATATATAAACCTTAAAAAAATTAAAACGCTGTACCAATCTGGAACTGGAATCTCTGTAGACGATCACCAGGCTTAGTATTCAATGGGAAACCATAACTAAACTTGAGTGGGCCCAATGGAGAAATCCATGAAAGACCAAAACCAGTAGAAGTTCTTAAACCCGCAAAGTCTGGAACTCCATCATAAATATTACCCGCATCAAGGAAGCCGAAAATACGTAATGTTTTATCAACTCCTGAACCAGGCACAGGGAAAGTATATTCCACGTTACCCACTAACTTCGATGACCCCCCAACTGGGGTTATCGCACCATTAAGTGAATTTGTGTATGACGGTCCCAAAGAACCTGGCATATAGCCCCTCACCGAACCAATACCACCCACGAAGTAGTTTTTCGTCACAGGGAATGGCTTTTTGTTATAAGTGTCACCATAACCAATTTCACCGTTGAAAGACAAAATGTTGCCCTTCGAGAATGGGTAGAAATATTGATGTTGGTAGTAAATACGGTAGTACTGCAAATCAGCAAGCGGAGTACCGTACTCAAAGTTAACCTGTTGATACGTACCACGAGAAGGAATCAAAGCACTGTCTCTGGCATCACGTGACCAACCGATTGTGAATGGCACGTTCATATTACTATTACCGTACGAACTCACATACTGGTTATATCTATCTGGCGTATTGGTAGATGTCTCCATCTTTAATTGCTCAATACCCAAACCAAAGAACACACGATCTACTTCAGAATACGGCACACCTAGCTTAAAGCTACCACCTGTTGAAACAATTTTGTACTCTGAATCGCCCAAGTAGTACAACGGTCTAGAAGTTCTGGTGTAAACCTCAGTGAAACGGCTAATACCATCTTCAGTGAAATATGGATCGTAGTTAGATAAAGCCAAAGTTCTATTAGTTTTACCAGTGTTAACGTTTAAACCAATACTTGTTCCAGTACCAAAAGCATTCTCTTGAGAAATACCAGCGGTCAAAATCAATTTATCAGTTGATGAGAAACCTGCACCCAAGCTGAGAGAGCCTGTAGGTTTTTCAGCAACTTTAATGCCCACGTCCACTTGATCAGATACGCCTGGGATGTCTTCAGTATTAACTTCAACATCCGTAAAGTAACCAAGTCTATTAATTCTGTCTTTTGATAACTTGAGCTTCTCACTATCGAACCAAGAGCTCTCTAGCTGACGCATCTCACGACGAATAACTTCATCACGTGTTTTAGCATTACCTGAAACGTTGATCTTGCGAACATAAGTTCTCTTACCTGGATCAACAATCAAATTGAGATCCACCAATTGCTTATCTTTTTGCAAATTAGGCTGTGGGTTAATCGCTGCAAAAGCGTAACCGTAGGCACCCAACTTATCCGCAATCGCCTTAGTACTCTCTGTTAATTTAGCTGATGAGAAAACATCACCAATCTTTAAATTAACTAATTTAGTTAACTCTTCTTCTTTATTTAGCAACTCACCTGCCAACTTCACAGAAGCCACTTTGTACTGCTGACCTTCACGAATGTTGATATTCAGGTAAATACCCTTTTTATCTGGTGTGATTGAAACTTGCGTTGACTCAATCACAAATTCCAAATAACCACGATTCAAGTAGAAAGAACGAATTGCCTCTAAGTCAGCTGTTAACTTTTGCTTAGAGTACAAGTCATTTTTTGTATACCAAGATAACCAGTTTGGCGTAGAGAGTTGCATCTCTTCACGCAAATCTTTTTCTTTGAATGCTTGATTACCAACGATGTTGATTTGGACAATCTTGGAAACTTGACCCTCATCGACGTTAAATACAATCGCCACGCGATTACGCTCAACTGGCGTTACAGTGGTGATTACCTCTGCTGCATAGTAGCCACGTGAAACATACTGACGTTTCAATTCTTGCTCTGCTTTATCGATCAGAGCTTTGTCGTAATAACGAGCTTCAGCAACGCCAACTGCTTTAAGAGACTTCTTCAAAGCATCTTTATCAAATTCTTTAATGCCTGTGAACTCAAGCTGTGAAACAGCTGGTCTTTCTTCAACTGTTACTACCAATACCTGGCCATCAGACTCCACTTTGACGTCCTTGAAGAAACCAGTGTTGTACAAAGCACGAATGGCATCAGCACCTTTGTCATCTGTGAAAGTCTCACCAACTTTAACTGGCAGGTAACTGAAAACAGTACCCGGCTCAACCCTTTGCAAGCCCTCCACGCGAATATCTTTGACCACAAATGGATCAGCCGCCCAAACAGAGCTGCATAGAAGACCTGCTGCAATCGCAGCTAGAGGTGTACGAATAAATTTTTTACTTGGTTTCAACGTAAAAACAATCTAGAAATATCGTTAAACAAAGCCAATATTGTTAATAACATTAGGCTACCAACACCAACTCTTTGAAGTACATTTTGCCATGCTTCAGGAACCTTACTTCCGGTGAGCAATTCCCATGCATCATACAGTAGCTGACCACCATCTAACATAGGTAGAGGCATCAAATTAAGAATCCCTAAACTGATACTAATCAAGGCCAAGAAACCTAAATAAGATTGCCACCCCACCTGGACTGATTTGCCCGCCATATCTGCAATACTCAAGGGGCCACCAATCTGCTTAATTGAGGATTCACCGGTAAAAATACCCCCCAACATCCTCAATGAGACCACGCTAACATCCCAAACACGCTCTACAGCTACCCTTAATGACTCAAATAGACCCAATTTCAACTCAAATACAGCCACAGGCTCATTTAAATCAGGCTTAACGCCCAATGTGGCTAATGGATCAACATCGGGAGCCAATTTTGGCATTTTTTCTTCTTTGAAAACAATAGCTTGCTGATCACCCTTGGCAGTTGTAACCTGCAAGATGAAGCCCTCTTTGGCTGTTACCGCATCCAATAGGCGCCATCTCAACTGATTCCAACTAACAATGGGCTTAAATGATGCGTCATCGCCCTGCTTCCAACCAGTCACGGTATCGCCACCAAAAACACCTGCCTCATAGGCCAAACTCGCCTGAGCAGGCTCAGCTAATTTTGATGGAATTTGAGGCACACCCGAAACAAATAGAGTTGCCAAGAAAATAATCGCCAAAACAAAGTTAGCCAAAGGGCCGGCAACCACTATGAACGACCTCTTCCATAATGGCTTGCTTTGGAATGAGTTTTCGTCCATTTTGACGTATCCACCCAAAGGCAAGCTACTCAAAGCCCACTCAGTTGAGTCGGAACTCTTTTGATAGGTCCAAAGGGTTTTACCAAATCCAACAGAAAATCTTAAAACTCGAACACCACAGACTCGAGCTGCCGTGTAGTGCCCCAATTCGTGAAAACTAACCAGTAAACCAATTGCAACTAAAAAAGCAATCAAAGACCAAATAGCCGTCATTCTTGATAGCCTTTAATAATATTTTGAGCTAGCGCTCTAGACTCTTGATCAGTAGCCAGTATCACATCTAGCCGATCAGCTGGGGAGGCTCTAAATTGCTCAAGTGTTTTTTCTACCACCTCTGCAATTTGAGTGAATTTAATTTTTTCTAGAAGGAATGCGTCAACTGCCACCTCATTAGCGGCATTCAAAACGGTTGGCATCAAACCACCCATCGATAAAGCTTGATATGCCAATTTCAACGAAGGGAATCGTTGGTGATCAACCTCTTCAAAATGAAGTTGACTTAACTTCAGAAAATCCAACTCTTCCACCCCACCATCAATCCGATTAGGCCAACCTAAACCGTAGGCAATCGGCGTCTTCATATCAGGCTGCCCCAACTGAGCAATGACAGAACCATCCACATAACGAACCATGGAATGAATCACGCTTTGCGGATGAATTAAAACCTTAATCTGCTCAGCAGGTAGACCAAATAAATAATGGGCCTCAATCACTTCCAAGCCCTTATTCATCATAGTGGCTGAATCAACTGAAATTTTGCGACCCATTACCCAATTAGGATGCGCACAAGCTTGGTCTGGGGTGACGCTAGCCAACTGTTCAACAGAGTGTTTCCTAAAAGGGCCACCGGATGCTGTTAATAGAATTTCTTTAACGCCCAAGGTGCTGTATTGACCTCTTGCTCCGGCATTGGATGTATTCGCATCAGGCAGACATTGATAGATAGCATTGTGCTCACTATCAATGGGCAGTAACTCAGCACCACTTTGTGCAATAGCTGCCATGAATATGTCGCCAGCCATCACCAGCGATTCTTTATTAGCCAACAGAATTCGTTTGCCTAATTTAGCTGCCTCAATGGTAGGAACCAAACCAGCTGCGCCGACAATTGCCGCCATCACCGTGTCTACAGATGACAAAGTCGATGCACTCACCAGTGCCTCTGGTCCATATTGAACATCGGTCTTGATATTAGCCGCGCGCAGTAAATCTTGTAAATTTTGTGCGGCATTTGCACTACCAACCACTGCCAATTCTGGCTTGAACTCAATACATTGCTGAGCCAGCACCTCAACGTTTGAGTGAGCCGTTAATGCAGCAATCTTGAATAACTGAGGATGCGCACGTGCCACCTGCAAAGTGTTAACACCAATAGATCCTGTTGATCCTAGTACGCAAATATGTCTCATGCTTTTTAAGCAACCAAAATCATTAAAAGTGCAGCTAGTGGCAACACTGGTAATAAGGCATCAATTCTGTCTAAGAATCCGCCATGACCTGGCAATAAAGCACTACTGTCTTTGACGCCAGCAATTCTTTTAAGTTGTGACTCAAATAAATCACCTTGAATACTCATGGCCACACTTAAAGTTACTAGGGCAAGTAAACCCAACCAACCTAGTTTGTCTTGAAGGATATAAAAGTAATTACTACGTGTTAAGTCATAGTCGGATAAAACCGATACTGATATTACTGCGATGGATAAAACGAATAACCACCCACCAATAGCGCCCTCAATCGATTTTCCAGGACTTAAACGAATCGCCAATTTATGTTTACCAAATGCCTTACCTGCAAAATAAGCGCCAATATCTGCAGCCCAGACCAAAACCAAAACAGATAAAAATAAAGACATGCTAATGGCACGTAAATGCATTAGTGCAAACCAACAAGCTGGCAATATAAATAAACCTGCGATGGCTAGTGGCCAACGCCAGAAGTTCATACTGAGATCCAATGCCTTACTCATTAATAGAGGCACAAGTAATAACCAGAAAGCCAAGGTGGCCCATAGCAAATACTCAACCACCTGAATATCCGCGTACATGAACCATGTGGCTAAATTAAGTAAGCACAATCCTGCATAAGAGTAGGCTCTTTTTAGATTTTGCGGAAACAGTAGTCTCCACCACTCCCATGCTGCCAATGTAATCACAAGAGCAATCAATACACCCAACCAAATCAATGGTGCAAACCACAACACTGGTAAAAAAACTGCTAACAATGCCAAGGCTGTAATAACTCTTGTTTTTAACATCTATTCAACCTTGTCTTTTGTTGAGCTGACCACTTGAGCACTGGTTCTACCAAAGCGACGCTCTCGGTCTTGATACCAAGAAAATGATTGCCTTAATGCTGCAGGATCAAAGTCTGGCCAAAGTACATCTGTGAAATAAAGTTCGGTATACGCTAACTGCCACAACAAGAAGTTACTAATGCGCTGCTCACCACCTGTCCTAATAAATAAATCAGGCTCTGGAGCAAAGGACATGGATAAATGAGGCGTTAACAAAGCCTCAGTGACTTCCTCAGGAGTCAATCCAGGATTGGCTTTTAAGCATGCTGAAACAGCTTGCAACATATCCCATCGGCCACCGTAGTTAGCTGCAATCGTCAAATTGAGCCCAGTATTTTCAGCAGTTCTCGCCTCAGCTTGCGCCACACGTTCTTGAATCAATGGATCAAAACGACTTAAATCACCAATCAATCTGAGGCGCACGTTATTACGATGCAAACGGGTAATTTCTTTTTCTAATGCAGTTAAAAATAACTTCATTAAAAAGCCAACTTCTTCAGCAGGCCTGCGCCAATTTTCAGAACTAAAGGCAAATAAGGTAAGGTATTCCACACCAGCATCACCACAGTCCTTAACAATCTTACGAACCGTTTCTAAACCTTGCTTATGGCCTGCAACCCTCGGCAAAAAGCGTTTAGTTGCCCAGCGACCATTACCATCCATAATGATGGCCACGTGCTTAGGCACCCCAGTCACCTCAGGAACGTCCTGAGTTGAACTGGTGTGTGCTGACGTGGATTGTTTGGTCATAGATGAACTATTCAAGCTTTAGCTTAAACAGTCATGATCTCTTTTTCTTTTTCAGAAATGATTTTGTCAATTTCAGCAACAAAACGATCGGTCATTTTTTGCACATCATCTTGAGAGCGACGCTCATCGTCCTCAGAAATTTCTTTGTCTTTAGCCAATTTTTTCAACGACTCATTAGCGTCACGTCTTAAGTTACGCACGGCAATCTTTGAATCTTCACCCTCGCCTTTAACCACTTTAGTCAACTCTTTACGGCGCTCTTCAGTGAGAGCTGGCATTGGCACACGAATGATGTTGCCTTGTGTAGCAGGGTTCAAACCCAAATCTGACTCACGAATAGCTTTCTCAACGGCAGCCATCATGTTCTTTTCCCATGGCTGCACTGTCAAAGTTCTAGCATCAGCTAAACCCAAGTTAGCGACTTGCGCCAAAGGAGTTGGGTTACCGTAGTAATCAACGTTGATTTGCTCCAAAATACCTGGATGAGCACGGCCCGTTCTAATTTTTTGTAAATTAGACTTTAATGACTCAATCGACTTAGTCATTTTTTGTTCTGTGGTTTTTTTAATATCTGCAGCAGACATAATGCTTCCTTTTATACGTGTACCAATGTGCCTTCGTTTTCACCCATGACCACGCGCTTTAGGGCACCTGGTTTTAGGATTGAAAATACTTTAATAGGTAGTTTTCTGTCGCGACACAAAGCAAAAGCTGTCGCATCCATGACTTGTAAATTTTTAATAATCGCTTCATCAAAGCTAATAGTGTCATATCTAGTAGCTGTTGGATCTTTTTTAGGATCGCTGGTGTAGATACCGTCTACTTTGGTAGCTTTTAGTACGACTTCTACACCCATCTCTGCACCACGTAGTGCTGCAGCTGTATCTGTTGTAAAGAATGGGTTGCCTGTACCAGCAGCAAACACCACCACCTTACCCTCTTCCATATGACGAATCGCTCTTGGGCGAATGTATGGCTCAACCACTTGATCCATCCTCAAAGCAGATTGAACACGCGCCTCGACACCTTTTTGGCGCAATGCATCTTGTAAGGCTAGAGAGTTCATCATTGTTGCCAACATACCCATGTAGTCAGCAGTAGCACGGTCCATACCTGCCGCACCGCCAGCCACACCTCTAAATATATTGCCGCCACCAATCACGATGGCTAATTGCACCCCACTTTGAACAACCTCAGCAATGTCTGTCACCATGGCATCAATGGTCAATGGGTTGATTCCGTAGGAATCGTCGCCCATTAAGGCTTCACCTGATAGTTTTAACAACACTCTTTTGTATGCTGGCATGGTCAGTCTCTCTATAGTGGGCAATAATCAAGTTCCGAAAGTATAAAGGGCACGAAGGTATTAACCCCGTGCCCTTTCGAACTACTAGTACTACTTAGGCCGTGGCTTTTGCAGCAGCTACCTGAGCAGCTACTTCAGCAGCGAAGTCGTCTTGACGCTTCTCAATACCTTCACCAACAACATACATCGTAAAGCTCTTAATTGTTGTATTTGCAGCTTTCAACATTTGCTCTACTGTTTGCTTGTCGTTTTTAACGAAAGTTTGATTTAACAAAGAAACTTCTTTCAAGTACTTCTGAACAGAACCTTCAACCATCTTAGCAACGATGTCAGCAGGTTTGCCTGATTCAGCAGCCTTCAACTCAGCAACACTCTTCTCTGTAGCAATCTTGTCAGCAGGAACATCAGCAGCTGACAAAGCGATTGGCTTCATAGCGGCAATGTGCATAGCTACGTCTTTAGCAGCAGTGTCATCACCAGTGTATTCAACCATCACACCAATACGTGTGCCGTGTAGGTAAGAAACCAATTTGCTGTCGCCAGAAAAACGTGTGAAACGACGTAAAGACATGTTTTCACCGATACGACCGATCAACTCAGCACGAACTTCTTCAACTGTCTTACCAGCATATGGCAAAGCAGACAAAGCAGCTACATCAGCTGGGTTTTTCTCAGCAACTAATTGAGCACAGGCATTGCTCAAAGCTAGGAAGTCATCATTTTTAGAAACGAAGTCTGTTTCACAGTTAACTTCAACTAAAGCACCAGTTGTGCCGTTGATGAAAGCAGTGATAACACCTTCTGCTGTAACACGTGATGCAGCTTTACCAGCTTTGCTACCAAGTTTTACACGCAGAATCTCTTCCGCTTTAGCCATGTCGCCATCAGCTTCAGTTAAAGCTTTTTTGCACTCCATCATTGGAGCATCGGTTTTGGCGCGTAGTTCGCCAACCATTGCAGCAGTAATTGCAGCCATTACTCACCCTTTCCTTCTTCAACGAACTCATCAGCGTCGCCCTTAACAGCTTCTAGAACTTGCTGAACAGCATTAGCTTTACCTTCTAGGATAGCGTCAGCCATCGCACGAACGTATAAAGAAACAGCCTTGCTTGAGTCATCGTTACCTGGAATGATGTAATCAACACCTTCAGGTGAGTGGTTTGTATCAACCACAGCAATCACTGGAATACCTAATTTCTTAGCTTCAGTGATAGCAATCTTGTGGTAACCAACGTCAACCACGAAAATCGCATCAGGAGTACCAGTCATGTCTTGAATACCGCCAAGTGACTTCTCTAGTTTCTCGATGTCACGGCTAGTAGTCAAAGCTTCCTTCTTAGACAAACGCTCCCAATCGCCGTTTTCGCGGGCAGCAGTCATGTCTTTTAGACGCTTGATAGAACCTTTAACAGTTTTAAAGTTAGTCAATGTACCGCCCAACCAACGTGCATCCACGTATGGCATACCAGCACGAGTTGCTTCTTCAGCAATGATCTCTTTTGACTGACGTTTTGTACCTACGAACAAAATTGTGCCGCGATTAGACGCTACTTGACGCACAAACTTTTGCGCTTCCAAGAACATTGGAAGAGTTTTTTCGAGGTTAATAATATGAATTTTGTTGCGATGACCGAAAATATAAGGGGCCATCTTTGGTGACCAGAAGCGAGTTTGGTGACCAAAATGGCAACCGGCTTCCAGCATTTGACGCATAGTCACAGACATGTAAATCTCCTAAGGGTTAAGTCTAGAACCAAGTCCTGACTGCACTAAAAAGTGCCACCCTGGACGGCTTGGTTCGTGATTCTGTTCCAGACCATCTGAAACAGTGCCCGTATTCTACCCTAAAAATAGTATTAAAGCCATGAAAACTATGAATTTATGCTGGATAATCGGGGTATGTTGACTGAAACTAAAAAACCCTCTTCGATTGAATTTATAGCTGGCATGCGTGAAGCCGGTCGTCTGGCCAGTGAGGTACTAGACCACGTTACCCCCTTTGTGAAGGCAGGCGTAACTACCGGCGAGCTAGACAGAATTTGCCACGACTACATGGTCAATGTACAAAAAACGGTACCTGCGCCACTCAATTACCAGCCTCCTGGCTATCCACCGTTCCCAAAATCAATTTGCACCTCAGTCAATGACGTGATTTGCCACGGCATACCTGGCGACAGAATTCTGAAAGATGGTGATGTGGTTAATTTAGACATCACAGTTATTACCCCAACTGGCTATTTTGGGGATACGAGTAGGATGTTTGCCATAGGTGAGCCATCTATTTTGGCCAAACGACTATCTCAAGTCACCTACGAATGCATGTGGCTAGGAATTGCTCAAGTCAAACCTGGTTGCACGTTGGGCGATATTGGTCATGCCATTCAAAGTCATGCAGAAGGTGCTGGCTATTCAGTGGTTCGCGAATACTGCGGCCATGGCATTGGCCAGGTCTTTCATGACGAACCTCAGATTGTTCACTATGGCAAACCAGGTCTTGGTGAAAAACTCTACGAAGGTATGACCTTTACAATTGAGCCAATGATTAATGCTGGCAAACGAGATATTCGTACGATGCCAGACCAATGGACAGTAAAAACCAAAGATAGAAGCCTTTCAGCCCAGTGGGAGCACACCTGCTTGGTTACGGCTACTGGCGTTGAAGTTCTAACCTACTCTGCAGGTAGCCCACCTCCGCCAGAATGCGTCGGTAATCTTAAATTTAGACCCTGAGTCATGGATACCCTCGCCACTCTTAAAACCCGTCGACAAGCTCGATTTGAGGAATTTAAGAAGGATCTGAACGTTAGCAAGCTAACCAAGGATGTCTGTCAATTAACTGATCAACAGTTATTGGTGGCGTGGCAAGAAAGCGGCCTTAATCCATACGCTGCGCTAATTGCGGTTGGAGGCTACGGTCGCGGCGAACTATTTCCGTATTCAGATGTTGATATTCTGGTATTGCTTTCAGAAAAATTAAGCGCTGAAGATTTATCAATTGTTAACCCTAAGGTAGAGGCATTTATTACTAGGTGCTGGGACCTGGGAATTGAAATCGGCTCTTCAGTTAGAAACATTGATGAGTGCTTACAAGAAGCCGCCGCAGACATTACTGTCAGAACATCACTGTTAGAGTCTCGCTGGGTGGGTGGTGACAAAAAGTTATATCGCCGCTTCTTGGTCCAGTTTGATGCAGCCATGGATGCTAAAGCCTTCTATCAGGCAAAGTTATTAGAGCTTCGCCAAAGGCACCACAAACACAATGACACCCCCTACTCTCTAGAACCTAACTGTAAAGAGAGTCCAGGTGGCTTGAGAGATTTACAGGTCATTTTATGGATGACCAAGGCAGCCAAGTTAGGCAACAGTTTTTTAGATTTACATAAAAAAGGCTTGCTCACCAAGCGTGAGTCTTTAGAAATTAATCGCAATTTAAGATTCCTGCAAACGCTAAGAACCCAGTTGCACCTGGTGGCTAAACGTCGCCAAGATGTCTTGGTATTTGATTTGCAAACGCAACTGGCTGAAGCCTTTGGCTTAGATTCAGAAAATGGCACGCGTGCCAGTGAAAAAATCATGAAGAGGTATTACTGGGCTGCTAAGGCGGTAACCCAGTTAAATGAAATTCTTCTCCAGAATATTGAAGCGATTCTCTTTCCAAAAGAATCAAGGATCACCAGACCTGTTTCAGAGCATTTTGTTGAAAAACAAGGTTTGCTCGATATTGTTGATCCATTGTTATTTGAAAAACACCCAGAACAGATTTTGCGAGCTTTCTTGCTCTACACAAAAACACCTGGTGTCAAAGGATTCTCCGCCCAAATACTCAGAGGCCTCTATAACGCTAGAGGTCTAATGAATGCTCAATGGCGGAACAACCCTGAGAATCGCGCATGCTTTATGGATATCGTGAAACAACACGATGGCATTACCCATGCGTTTAGATTAATGAATCAAACCAGTGTGCTTGGCAGATATCTACCCGCCTTTAGACGCATTGTTGGTCAGATGCAGCATGACTTATTTCATGTGTACACAGTGGACCAACATATTTTGATGGTGCTACGAAATGTGCGAAGGTTTTGGGTCGTAGAGCACACGCATGAATTTCCTTTTTGCAGTCAACTAGCTGCCAACTATGACAAACCATGGTTATTAATCCTGGCTGCCCTATTCCATGACATTGCCAAAGGTCGTGGTGGGGATCATTCTGAGTTGGGCAAAAAAGATGCTCGCCTATTTGCCAAACAACATGGTCTTAGCAAAGAAGATACAGATATCCTAGTGTGGCTAGTAGCTGAGCATCTCACCATGAGTCAAGTGGCGCAAAAACAAGATATTGGCGATCCAGATGTCGTCAAAGCATTTGCTAAACGTGTCAAAACAGAAAGAAGACTCACAGCGCTTTATTTGCTCACAGTAGCTGATGTCAGAGGCACTAGCCCTAAAGTATGGAATGCCTGGAAAGGCAAATTACTCGAAGATTTATACAAACTAACCTTACGAGTAATTGGTGGTGGTCAGCATGATGTCACTTCTGAACTAGAGCAAAACCAATCAGAAGCCAAAAAGATGTTGCGTCTATTTGGTTTACAAGCAGATGCTCACGAAGAACTCTGGAAGCAGTTGGACATTCCATTCTTTTTACGTCATGAGCCCAGTGATATCGCATGGCTAACCAAACATTTATATGGTCGCGTCAATCACCAAGAGCCCATTGTTCGAGCCAGACTATCTCCTGTGGGAGAAGGTCTTCAAGTTGCCGTTTATATCAAAGACCAACCTGATTTATTTGCCAGAATTTGTTCATACTTTGATCAACAGGGTTTCTCAATTCTGGATGCACGTATTCACACAACCCAACATGGTTACGCGTTAGATACATTCCAGATTTCTGGCACCAATCTATTACGTGAAGGTGGCCACTATCGAGACATCATTCAATTAGTCGAACATGATTTGGCGGAAATTTTGAAAAAGGTCGCTGCCCTACCAAGCCCCAATCAAGGACGACTATCTCGACAGTCAAGAAGCTTCCCGATACAACCACGTGTTAGCTTGCGGGCTGATGACCGAGGTCAATACTTTGTTCTATCAGTATCAGCCAATGACAGAACTGGCATCCTCTATGCGATAGCAAAAATATTGGCTGAGCACCGAATCTCATTGCACACTGCCAGAATTAATACCTTGGGCGAGCGTATTGAAGACGTGTTTTTGTTGGCTGGCGAAAATTTATCTAAAGATTCAAAAATACAAATTCAGTTAGAGACTGAAATACTAGAAGCTCTAGCTGTTTAATTTTTTATCAGCTTTGCAACATTGCGATGAGTTGGGCTTCATCAATCACAGTCACACCCAGTTCTTGGGCTTTTTCTAGCTTACTACCAGCATCGGCACCTGCTACAACATAACTAGTTTTGGCTGATACAGACCCTGCCACTTTAGCGCCCGCTTTTTCCAACAAAGCCTTTGCCTGATCTCTTGACATGGTTGGCAAGGTTCCAGTCAACACAAAGGTCTTACCAACCAACTCGGGGTGGATGCTAGATTGTTCAACTTCTAACTCAATGCCTGCAGCCAATAATTGCTCAATCACCTCGCGATTATGAGCTTCGCTAAAGAAGCTCACTAATGACTGCGCAACAACAGGACCAACATCATTCACTTGAAGTAAATCTTCTTCTTTGGCGGCCATGACTTCATGAATACCGCCAAAATGCTTGGCTAAGTCTTTGGCAGTACTTTCACCCACGTGACGAATACCTAGTGCAAAAATAAATCTGGCTAGGGTGTTTTTCCTAGATTGATGGATGGCTGCTAAGAGGTTTTCTGCTGACTTTTCACCCATACGCTCTAAATTAGCGAGCGCCATCAGACCCAATCGGTATAAATCAGCCGGGGTTCTCACTATTTGAAGATCTACCAACTGATCAACAATTTTCTCCCCCAAACCCTCGATATCCATCGCACGCCGCTGCGCAAAGTGCAATAAAGCTTGCTTACGCTGAGCAGGACAAAACAATCCTCCACTGCATCTGGCAACTGCCTCATCTTCAGGTTTTTCAATATGAGAACCACAAATCGGGCATGCAGTGGGCATCACAAACGATGCGGCATTTGCAGGTCTTTTCTCTTTAATAGCCGAGACCACTTCAGGAATCACATCACCTGCCCGCCTTACTACCACTGTATCGCCAATGTGAATGTCTTTTCGGCGAACTTCATCCTCGTTATGCAGTGTCGCATTAGTGACTGTGACGCCACCTACTACAACTGGTGATAACCTCGCAACTGGTGTAATGGCACCTGTTCTACCCACTTGCACATCAATACCTAAAACTGTTGTTAATGCCTCTTGGGCGGGGAATTTATGAGCGACTGCAAAACGTGGCGCTCTAGAAACGAATCCTAAGTCCTCTTGTAACTCTCTTGAATTAACTTTGTAAACCACACCATCGATGTCATAAGGCAATTGATCTCTTAGCTGGGCGATTTGTCGATAAAACCCCATCAAGCCATCAATTGACTTAAGAACTGCCCGATGCTCGCAAACTGGTAAACCCCAGCTGGCATATAAATTCAATAAATCTGAGTGGGTGCTTGGTAAATAACTTGATGGCTCACATTGCCCAATCCCATATGAAAAAAATGACAGCGTTCTTTGCGCTGTGATTCTTGGATCTAATTGGCGCAAGCTGCCAGCCGCTGCATTTCTGGGGTTGGCAAAGGTCTTTTCTGATTTTTCTATAGCGGCACGGTTAAGTGCTTCAAAATCCTTATGGCTCATGAAGACTTCGCCTCTGACATCTAATACTGCCGGATGATTTTGACCCTTTAACTTAAGAGGTATCGCTTTAATCGTTCTAATGTTGGCTGTTACATCTTCACCGCTGTAACCATCACCTCGAGTTGCGGCTTGAACTAGAAGACCGTTTTCATACCTAAGAGAAATAGCCAATCCATCAAACTTTAATTCTGCAGCGTATTCCACCTCGGGTAGATCAAGACCTTCTCGACAACGCTTATCAAATGCTTCAGCTTCTTTATCCTCAAGAGCGTTGTTAAGAGATAGCATTGGAACCACATGCTTGACTTCGGAAAACAAATCGCTCGCCTGCCCACTGACACGCTGTGATGGCGAATCCGGCGTCACCCAATCTGGGCGATCTTTTTCAATAGCTAATAGCTCACGATATAACTTATCGTATTCAGCATCTGGAAGAATGGGATCATCAAGAACGTAGTAGGCATGATCCAAACTTGCCAACTCTTCTTTCAGCCAAGCATAACGGGCCGAATCAGACATTCATGACTCCTAAGAAAAGAGCCTGCTTGCTGTGGTGGATCCAGCAGGTATGCCTTGTTGATCCATCGCTTGATAGATCTCACCTAACTGAGCAGTGATGGCGGAAACCGCCTCATCAACCAAAGGCCTACCAGCATCATCAACCAAGTTACCGTTTAACGATTCTGCCAATAACTTAGCATCATCCAACATGATTTTGAATGGGGTCATGGCGTATGGCACACGTGGCAAATCTAACAATAAAGTTACATATTGAATGTTTGCTTTACTTAAATCATCACGTAAAAAGTTAGCTTGATCTGCTACCAACTTGTACATCACCACATTAGAGATGATGCGTTGATAATCACGACCATCTCTTGATAGTAAAAAACCAGCCTTAGCGGCCACCGACTGAATGGTCGACAGGTTCCACATGCCTTCTCTTGGAATAACCGTGATACCTAACTGAATATCACTTTGAGCAGCAAACTGATCTAAATTTTTAGCTTCTTCAATAACTTCATTAACTGGTGGCAAATCAATTTCTGCATCCAAGGCATTAGCTAATGCTTGTGCCTTAGAAACAAAATCAGATAAATCAACAATACCAATAGGGCCAGTTCGGTTAGCTAATTGAATGGCTACCTGCAACTCTGTATAAGAACCAGTTAGAACAACTGACTCCCAATCGGAAGCGGCATTAAGACCTTCGCACATCCATGTAAAAAGACTATTTTTGGGCCAATCCGTTAAATGACCCAAAATTTCTTCACCGCTAATTGACTCTGGCAAACGCAAGGCCACAACACAATCAATCAATGGGTCAATTTTCGCCACAGACGCGACTGGGGTAGCAATAGGTGCGTCACCAGCCCCAAGCGTTGGCTCAGATCGACCAACCACACCATCTATAGATGAAAAGCTAGGTTCTGCAGTCGGCGCTTCATCAACACTATTTGATGCATCCTCTACTTCTACCTTGCGAATACGCATGGCGTTGTAAATCATCACCAAGACCAATAAGCTGAAGCCAATTAAACCAAGGGATAACTGAAGTTCTGTTAACCCTAGGGATGCGGCAAATTCAGCGAATCCGATCATTAAGCAGCCTCCACCATCGTTGCTGCAGCCTCTAAGTCAACTGCAACAATTCTAGAAACACCTTGCTCTTGCATTGTCACACCAATCAATTGGTTAGCAATTTCCATAGTGATCTTGTTATGTGAAATAAAGACGAATTGTGTATTAGCTGACATACGAGCAACCATATCTGCATAGCGACCAGTATTAGCATCATCCAACGGTGCATCCACCTCGTCAAGCAAGCAGAATGGTGCTGGATTTAATTGGAACAATGAGAATACCAATGCAATCGCAGTCAAGGCCTTTTCACCACCTGACAAGAGGTGAATAGTTGAGTTCTTTTTGCCTGGAGGTTGCGCCATAACTTGCACTCCAGAATCAAGAATTTCTTCACCAGTCATTACCAACTTAGCATTACCACCACCAAATAAATCTGGGAATAGTTTTGCAAAATGCTCATTTACTTGATCAAACGTGCCTTGCAGTAACTCACGAGTTTCTGAGTCAATCTTCGCAATAGCATCTGTCAAAGTATTAATCGCCTCATTCAAGTCAGCAGATTGAGCATCCAAGAATGTCTTACGTTCTTGGGCACTCGCCAACTCTTCTAGAGCAGCCATGTTAACTGGGCCTAGACCCTGAATTTCTTGATTGAGCTTGTTAACTTCAGACTGCAAAGTACTTACCTTCATGTCTGGCGTTAAGCGAGCTTTCAACTCCTCAACATTTGCCTCTGCATCCATCAACATGGTGGCGAATTGCTCAACGTTCAATCTAGCTGCTTGTTCTTTTAATTGCAATTCCATTGCTTTATCACGCAATGGCTGTAAGCTACGCTCGATAGTTAAACGGGCCTCATCACCTTCACGCAAGCGATGTGAAATCGCATCCATATCTGTTCTTGCATTCGCCAAAGCAGCTTCGCGAGCACTTCTTTGAATCAATAAGTTTTGCAAAGACTCTTGAGCGGCTTCATCTGACAAGGTATGCAATTCTTCTTGTGTATTACCCAAGCTAACTTGAATATCACCTACCTGTTGTTGAGCAGACTGCTGATCGCGAGTTAAATCGCTAATACGTTGCACTAAGGTTCTTGTATTAAAGGATGCCTCACTGGCTTCGCGTTCAGCCAAGCGTAACGCTTCACGCGCTTGCTCTAAAGCATGCTGAGCAGCTTGGTATGTATCTTGAGCGTTCGCCAAGCTATCACCGTGAACACCTTTTTCCTCTTGTGCTTTATCAAGTTCAGCTTGGCCTTCATCTCTGACGCCTTGCAACTCAGCGGCTTGATGAGAAAGCTCTTCTAATTCATGATTAATTTGCTCAGCTCTGGTTCGATATTTTTCATCAGCTTGAGCTAACTGCAAACGCTCAACTTCTAAGTTATGAGCTTCACGAACTGCTTGCTCAGCAGTTTGGCGCGCCTGTTGTGCCAATTGTTGTGCTTGTTGATAAGCCGATTGGGTTCTTGTTGCTTCGCTTTGCGCTTCATCAAGAATCAATTGTTGCGCTTTTAATTGAAGATCTAAGTTTTCGATTTCTTGACCACGTGCCAACAAACCTGCTTGCTCAGAATCTTCAGCATACAACTGCAAACTAACGCGGCTAACGATATGACCTTCTTTAACCAACAGTACACCACCTTGTGGCAACTGTTCTCTGCGTCGCATCGCATCATCTAAGCTATCAGCAATGTAAACGTTGCCTAACCACTCTTGAACCACTGCCTTGATAGCTGAGTCTTTAACTTGCACTCGACTCATCAAGCTTGTCAAACCAGCAGCACTTGCTTCTGCAGATGCAACACCATTGCCAGAGTAGAAAGCCAATCGTGATGGCGGTGCGTCTTGAGCTAAGCGCACTGCTTCATTTAAGTCACTAGCTTGCAAAGCTGTCACACGCTCACGCAATACCGCCTCAAGTGCTGTTTCCCAGCCTTTCTCAACCTGAAGGTCTTGCCATAAACGCTGCTTCTTGTTTAAGCCTTTTTGCTCTAACCAAGGGCCTACTTTTGCTTGAGCTTGAACTTTTTCTTGAAGCGCTTGTAATGCACTTAAACGAGCTTGTGTCTGGCTCAATGCTGCTGAAGATTCTTGTAAAGTTTGTTGCGCTTTATGTCTTGCAGCATCAGTCTCAGGCACGCTGGCTTGCGCAGATTCTGAAATCTCTTGCGCTTCATCTGCCTTGCGTTGTGCCATTGTTTGACGGTCAGTTGCCAAACTAAGTGCTTCTGAATCCGGTTTTACTAATGTTCCAAAATCAGCCTTAAGGCGCTCTTGTCTCTGATGCAACTGATCTAACTGACGCCCCGCTGCCAAGACACGCTCAGCCAGACTAGCTAAACGCTGATCGGTTGATGACACAGCTTGTCTTGCTTCATCTAGTGCTTTTTGAGCCTCGAGATAAGCCACCTCATGAGCTGGTAACTTCTCTTGCACTGCGTGTAATGCTTCTAAATAACCTTCTTCATTTTCACGAGCTGTCTCAAGATCAATATTGGTTTGACGCAAAGCATCTGCCGCGGCAAGCTCTTGAGATGACCAACGTGATAACTGAGCTTGTAAATCTGAAATCTGTTGCTGTAAACGAGCACGAGATTCTTGTACGTAACGAATCTCATTCTCTAACTTACCTACTTCTGCATTAACTTCGTACAACTCACCTTGGGCAGTTGATACCAAATCCTGTGAAGCGTAGTGAGCTGTGCGTAATTCTTCTAACTCTGCTTCAGCATGTCTTAACTTAGCTGTTTGCTCTTCTAGCTGCACTTGTGCGTCGCGGATCGCATTAGCGTGACGCTCCTGCTCTTTACCCGCTTCCGTTTGACGAACCAACCACAACAACTGCTGTTGCTGAGTCATCTGAGCATTAAGCTCTTTATATTTCTCGGCAACTTGCGCTTGACCTTCTAACTTTGTGAGGTTCTGCGTTAACTCGCGCAAGATATCCTCAACACGCGTTAAATTTTCACGCGTATCTTCCAAACGAGATTCAGTTTCTTTACGACGCTCCTTGTACTTTGATACGCCAGCAGCTTCTTCCAAGAAGATTCGTAACTCTTCTGGTTTTGCTTCAATGATTCTAGAAATCATGCCCTGACCAATAATCGCGTAGGCGCGTGGTCCTAAACCAGTACCCATGAACATGTCATGAATATCTTTGCGGCGAACAGATTGATTATTGATGTAATAGCTTGAAGCACCATCTCTGGTTAAAACACGCTTAACTGATAATTCGGCAAAAGTACTCCACTGACCAGCAGCACGACCATCGGTGTTATCAAAAATAAGTTCAACACTCGACCGACCTGCTGGTTTTCGTTGACCAGAACCATTAAAAATAACGTCCTGCATGGACTCGCCACGTAACTCACTGGCTCTAGATTCACCTAAAACCCAGCGAACCGCGTCAATAATGTTGGATTTACCGCAGCCATTGGGGCCTACAACGCCAATTAACTGGCCAGGAAGCTCGAAATGAGTGGGGTCTACGAAGGATTTAAACCCTGAAAGTTTGATAGATTTGAGTCGCACGGCTAACTTCTTTTAATGGAATCTAGTGATGATACCAAGGGCAGAGCTATTAGGAGCACTTCCTCGACCTCACCGATATAATCTAAGCTTAATAGTTGTTATTTTTAAAGGAAAAATGATTTATGGCAACACTACAGAACATTATTGACCAAGCTTGGGAAGATCGCGCTAATTTGTCCCCATCCTCAGCACCTGCCGAGGTTCGCGAGGCGGTTGCAAGTGTTTTAGCTGGTCTAAACGATGGCTCTATCCGCGTTGCCGAACGCCAATCTGTGGGCAAATGGAATGTGAACCAATGGGTTAAAAAAGCCGTTTTAATCTCTTTCCGCCTTGAAGATAACCAAGTTATGTCTGCTAATGGCACTGGTGGCTTCCCACAGTTCTACGACAAAGTACCGACAAAATTCGCAAATTACACGGCTGACGACTTCGCTAAAGGCGGTTTCCGTGTAGTTCCACCAGCCACAGCTCGCCGTGGTTCATTTATTGGCAAAAATGTTGTTTTGATGCCTTCTTACGTCAATATTGGCGCCTATGTAGATGAAGGCTCCATGGTTGATACCTGGGCCACCGTTGGTTCTTGCGCCCAAATTGGTAAAAATGTTCACTTGTCAGGTGGCGTTGGTATTGGTGGCGTTTTAGAGCCTGTTCAAGCAGGCCCTGTGATCATTGAAGATAACTGCTTCATCGGTGCGCGCTCTGAGGTGGTTGAAGGTGTGGTTATTGAAGAAAACGCTGTTTTATCGATGGGCGTATACATTGGTCAAAGTACCAAGATTTATGATCGCGAGACAGGTGAAGTGCACTATGGTCGTGTTCCAGCAGGCTCTGTTGTGGTTCCTGGTTCATTACCATCAGCATGTGGGAAGTACAGCTTGTACGCTGCCATCATCGTTAAGAAAGTAGATGCTCAAACTAGAGCAAAAACAGCGATTAATGATTTATTGCGTGATTAATAGATAACTACCAGATAACAATCAAAGCTTAATAAAGACCTATTTGTGACTACCCACTCAACCTTAGCTTTAACAGAATCGTTAATTGCACAAAACTCTGTGACACCTGCTGATGGTGGCTGTCAGGATTTAATTGCTTCGCGCTTAAAGCCACTAGGCTTTGAGTGCGAAACCATTATCAGCGGTCCAGATCACTTCAGAGTTACAAACCTTTGGGCAGTTAAGCGAGGTAGCTTAGGTAAAGAAGGTCCTCTACTGAGCTTTGCTGGTCATACCGATGTCGTCCCAACAGGCCCACTTGATCAATGGTCTTCTGATCCATTTGTACCAACACATCAAGATGGCTATCTGTATGGCCGCGGTGCAGCTGATATGAAAACGTCGCTCGCTGCTTTTGTGGTTGCTAGCGAAGAGTTCATCGCACAAAACCCTCAACACAAAGGCTCGATTGCTTTTCTTTTAACAAGCGATGAAGAAGGTCCTGCCCACGACGGCACAGTGGTTGTTTGTAATGAATTAAAAAAACGCGGTGAACGCTTAGATTATTGCGTTGTGGGTGAGCCGACTTCTGTTGATAAGTTAGGCGACACCATTAAAAATGGTCGTCGCGGCTCACTATCAGGCAAATTAAAAGTATTAGGTGTGCAAGGTCATATTGCCTACCCTCACCTCGCTAAGAATCCTATTCATCTGATGGCTCCGGCTTTGGCAGAAATTGCTAATGTAGTTTGGGACCAAGGCAATGCACACTTCCCACCAACAACTTGGCAGGTATCCAATATCCATGCAGGTACTGGTGCTACCAATGTGATTCCTGGTGAAGTAGTCATTGATTTTAATTTTAGATTTTCAACTGCTAGCACCGCAGAAGGTCTCAAATCAACACTCGAGTCCATCTTACAAAAGCACCAACTCCAATATTCAATTGATTGGACCTTGGGTGGCGAACCATTCTTGACTGAACCAGGCAACCTCTCTATCGCCGTTCAAACAGCTATTAAAGAAGCCACTGGCGTTGATGCAGAACTTTCCACCACAGGCGGCACAAGCGATGGTCGTTTCATTGCGAAAATTTGCCCCCAAGTAGTTGAATTCGGCCCTCGCAATGCAACCATTCATAAAATTAATGAGCGCGTTGAGTTAGCGGATATCGAACCACTTAAGAATGTTTATAAAGGTATTTTGCAAAAGCTAATTGCTTAAGTTTTTGCAATACATCCCATGTCACCTGAACCCACTTTAGAAATTGTTTGGCAAGAAGTCACTAATCAGTTAGATGCCGCAGGCTTGAGCTATGGTCACGGCGCCATTGACGCTCAGAGTGAGGCTTTATGGATGCTTGCTACCGCATTAGGTTTTCCACCCGAGGATGCACTTGAAGCCTTAGACACTCCAGTTACTGCTGATGTTTCTAAAAAAGTAGATGCTTGGGTTAATGAACGCATCACATCTAGAAAACCTCTTGCCTATATTTTGGGCGAGGCATGGCTCATGGGTATTCCGTTTTACTGTGATGAACGCAGCATTGTTCCTCGGTCCTTCATTGCTGAATTAATCGTTGATGGTCATCTTGAAGAATGGCTACCACCCAATGCTAAGGTTCTAGATTTATGTACCGGCAATGGCTCACTTGCTATTTTGATGGCCCTATCTTGTCCTGATGTTCAGGTGAGTGGTTGCGACATCAGCATGCAAGCATTGTCACTCGCAGCAAAAAATATTGATAGAAACAATCTCAATGAACAAATTGAAATCTATCAAGGTGATTTACTAGAGGCGGTACCTCTACCTAGTGATGAGGATAAATTTGACCTCATCATCTGTAACCCGCCTTATGTGAACTCAGAATCAATGGCGAATTTACCACCTGAGTACCATGCTGAACCTGAGATTTCTTTAGCTGGTGGTACTGACGGCATGGATCTAGTTAGAAAAATCATCAATAACGCCAAAGATTACTTAAAACCTGAGGGTGCATTGGTATTAGAAATTGGCAATGAAGCCAAAAATTTCACAGCAGCTTTTCCTGAGATTCCAGTGACTTGGCTTGAAGTATCAGCGGGTGATGACCAAGTTTTATTAATCCAAGCCGAAGACCTGTAAACCTAAGCTTTATCTAATCAAGATTTCTTGCAGCAGCAATCGCTTGATCAATACGATCTACTGCAATAATTTCCAATCCAGCAATTTTAGTTTTGGGTGCATTAGCCTTGGGCACAATTGCTTGCGTAAACCCAAGTTTTGCAGCCTCTTTAAGGCGTTCCTGACCTCTTGGACAAGGTCTAATCTCGCCAGCTAAACCTACCTCACCAAATACGATCAAAGTCTTTGGTAGGGCCTTATTTTTAAGAGACGATTGAATTGCCAATAAAACTGCTAAATCTGCCGCAGGTTCAGTGATCTTCACGCCACCCACAGCATTCAAAAAGACATCTTGATCAAAACATGCGATACCCGCATGACGATGCAATACCGCCAGTAACATGGCTAAACGATGCTGCTCCAAACCAAGAGCTAATCGGCGTGGATTTGGTACATGCGCAGCATCCACCAAAGCTTGAATTTCTACCAAAAGAGGTCGACTACCCTCTTGCGTTACCAATACACATGAACCGGGAACAATTTGATCATGCTGAGATAAGAATAATGCCGAAGGATTCGCTACACCTTTAAGACCTTTATCGGTCATGGCAAATACGCCCAACTCATTAACAGCACCAAAACGATTTTTAAAAGCCCTCACCAACCTGAATGATGAATGCGTATCACCCTCAAAATAAAGTACCGTATCAACAATATGCTCAAGCACGCGTGGACCAGCCAAATTACCTTCTTTGGTCACGTGTCCCACCATGATCATGCAAACACCTGTTGTCTTTGCCAAACGTGTCAATTGCGCAGCACATTCTTTCACTTGGGCAACAGATCCTGGTGCTGAAGTTAAAGCTTCTGAATAAATAGTTTGGATCGAATCAACCACCACCACAGTTGGTCTAGCTGCTTCAATAGTTGCCAAGAGCTTTTCTAACTGAATCTCAGCCAACACCTCTAAATCAGGTGCCTGAATACCTAAACGCTTAGCCCTTAAAGCAATTTGAGCGCCGGACTCTTCACCACTGATATACAACACAGCGTCACCACGAGCACTCATCGATGCAAGTGCTTGTAAAAGTAATGTTGATTTGCCAATCCCAGGATCACCACCAATTAGAGCAACACCACCTGTGACAAGACCGCCACCTAAGACCCGATCAAACTCATCGACCCCTGTACTAATTCTAGGTAAGTCTTCAGCTTCAATAACAGCCAATCGTTGCTTAGGAGCTGCTTTTGCCAAACTCTGAAAACGATTAGTAGAAGGCTTATCTTCTACCGTTTCCTCCATCGAATTCCAAGCTTCGCAGTTGGGGCATTGGCCTTGCCATTTGGCAGACATGCCACCACAAGCCTGACACACATAAACAGACTTAATCTTTGCCATTAGAAAGGTGTGGCCTTTTTGTTCTCGTTAGCGCGTCTTTCTGAATCAGCACGTTTCTTAGCTAAATCTCCCTCACGCTTGTCACGATCAATTTGTTTTTGCTCAAAAGCTTTAACGTTTTCTGATCTCTTCTCTTCTTTTAAAGGATCATTTCTTTGCTTTAGACGCTCAGCATCCTTTTCATCTTTAAGGATGTCTTTAAGAACTCGCTGTCTTTCATGCATAGGTATTTCTTGAGCACGAATTTCTTTGATTTCTTGGCGATGCTCTAAACGCGCTTGATCTAAACAACGGGTTGTGAAGAACTTGTCATAACAATCATGTTGTTTCTTTTCTAAACGGTACTTTGCCCAATCTTTTTTGAGATTGAGATTGGCCTGCCGTTGATCAATGTCAGCCAGTTCTGCTTCTTCAGCAGGACCAGCCAACACCAACATTGGCAACATAATAAATACAGCAAGAAGTGATCTTAAGTAGCGCATAGACTCAAGCATAAGCCATTGGCTCGTGACTGGTCAAAACTGATTAGATTTCAATCTTTGCGCCTAGCTCCACCACCCGATTGGTAGGAATCTGGAAGAAGTCAGATGGCTTGGCTGAGTTTTGCAACATCCAAGCAAATAAACGCTCTCTCCATAACGCCATACCAGGCAGCTTCGATGGCACGACCGTATCTCTTGCCAAGAAGAATGAGGTATCCATTAAATCAAATTTAATGTCGTACTGCGCCTCAATCAATGCCAAGACTTTATTAATGTCGGGTGTTTCTTTAAAGCCATGTACCGAGCGAACTAAATAAATTTGGCCGCCCATATCTTTCATGGTTAGACGCTCAGAATCATTCACGTACGGAACATCCCAAATACTCAACTTTAAGAAAAACACTCGCTCATGAAGAACACGGTTGTGCTTTAAGTTATGCAACATGGCCACCGGCACATAATCAATATGAGCCGTCAAGAAAATCGCAGTACCTTCTACACGATGTGGCGGATGTGAGAGTAAGCCTTCTACAAATGGCTCAAGAGGAATTGACTCATTAACAATGCGTTCTCTAAGCAACTTCCTGCCTTTGAACCATGTGATTAAACATGTGAAACAAATCAAGCCAATGATTAATGGATACCAACCACCATCCTTTACCTTAATCAAGTTAGCTGTCCAGAATGAGAGGTCCAATACTACAAATGACAAAATCAAGCCAATGATCATGATTGGGTTCAAGTACCACTCACGACGCATCACGATTGCTAACAAAATAGTTGTGATGAGCATCGTTGTTGTGACTGAAATACCATAGGCTGCAGCTAAATTACCTGACTCTCTGAACTCAATCACGGTAAAAATTACCATGATTAATAAAGACCAATTCACAACAGGAATATAAATTTGACCACGCTCATCATCTGAGGTGTGCTGAATGCCCATGCGCGGCAAGAAACCTAAAAGAATTGCCTGATTTGCTAGGGAATACGCGCCAGATATAACAGCTTGGGAAGCAATTACGGTTGCCGCAGTTGCCAAACCAACCATCGGCCATAACGCCCACTCTGGAACCATCAAGTAAAAAGGATTTTTAATTGCTTCCGCATCGGATAGCAGCAAGGCACCTTGTCCAAAATAGTTCAGCAACAAACTAGGTAAAACTAAAAATAACCAAGCGTAACGAACTGGTTTCTTGCCAAAATGGCCCATATCTAAATACAGCGCTTCAACACCAGTCACTACCAATACCACTGAGCCCATCACAATGTATGCCATCAGGGTATGTTCAGAAATGAAATCAATTGCATATATTGGGTTGATAGCACCAAAAATCTGCGGTGCTTTTACCACGTTGTAAACACCAAGCGCGGCTAGTGATAAAAACCACACCAAAGTGATTGGCCCAAAAAATTTGCCCACTGCAGCTGTACCGTATTTTTGAATCACAAATAAGGCAATCAAAATGGTCAAAGTAATTGGAATCACAAAACGTTTGAGTTCAGGCGTGGCAATTTCTAAGCCCTCCACCGCCGATAAAACTGAAATGGCTGGGGTAATAACAGACTCGCCATACAACATGCATGCACCAAACATACCGAGCATCATGACAGTTAAGTAAGAAGCGCTACCGGTTGTTAGTGATCTCAACGCCAAAGCCATGAGAGATAAAACGCCACCCTCACCTTTGTTATCTGCGCGCATCACAAAAAGAACGTACTTAAATGTCACAACCAACAAAATGGCCCAGAACATCATAGAGATGATGCCAAACACAGCCGCTTGACTAAAAGGAATCCCGTGCTCAGGGCTGAAACATTCCTTCAGCGCATAAAGAGGACTCGTACCAATGTCACCAAAAACAACACCAATAGCAGCCAATACCAAGGCAGCCACGCTACCCTTTTTATGAGAATGCTCATTGATATTTAATTCGACAGGCTTTAACAGCGATGTTTGTGAATATTCCGGATTACTAATGGCCACCGGCTACTCCCTCAATAGTGATGTTTTTAATTATATGCTTAGCTTGTTGCGTTGCAACATATAACTAGGCTTTATCCAACCAAACTTCAATTCCTTGGGTATTTAAATCCAAATCAATGGCTAAAAATGCCTCAAGTTCCTGCCTAGAAATATTGCAACCATTTGTTTTTAAATGATTTTCATAAATATCAGCTAAGCCAGACTTAATTTTTGCATATCTATTAGCACTGCTCTTAAATGAGACAGCCATCTCAACCATTTCATCCAATTGCTTCAAAAATATGGCTTTTAACCTAGGCACGTTATCTACACGACTGTAGTGTGTTGGGTAAATACAGACGGGATTGAGTGCACTGATTCTTTCTACAGATTCTTTTAAAGCCGCTGGATCAAACTGTATCGGGGTCGTTGTAGGCATGATGTAGGCACCCTGCTCTGTATCAAACTCGCGGTATGACAATCCAAAAGTATCCCCTGTGAATACACCTTGGCTTAATCGATCCCAAATAGCGATGTGATGCTTTGCATGACCTGGTGTATCCATACACACTAGTTGGCGTTGCCCAAGCATGATTTCAAAGCCCTCGCCAGCCTCAGTCACACGACTAGCATCTATCGGTAACAACTGGCCATAATCTTTTTGAACTGCCTCTTCACCATAAACACCCACTGCACCGGCTCTAAGCGCTGATGGGTCAATCATGTGCCTTGCCCCACGTGGATGAACTATTAACTGTGCCATCGGACACAAGCGCATCATCTCTCCAGCACCACCAGCATGATCTAAATGAACATGAGTCAAAATTACATATCGCACCTCATTAGGCGTCAAAGACAACTCATCTAATGTTTTAAGTAATCTTGGTGCTGAGTAATTAGTGCCCACGTCTACAAACGCAGCCTGCGAGTCACTAACAATCAAGTAGCTCGCATCAAACTGATCACGACCAAAACCAGTATCGATGCAATAAATACCTTCAGCCACCTCATGCGCAAAAGTTAGTTGCTTATTCATGGAAGGATTTTCACATAAGAAAGGTTTAACTAATAGAGAATTGGCTGTGTTTAATTTATGAGGATTGCCACTAGAACCAATACAGGCAAGGCTTAAAGGAAATAAGCCACTAATTACCTTGCTATTTAGGGTTATACCTGATATAGTCATGGTCTCAGACGCGGGGTGGAGCAGTCTGGCAGCTCGTCGGGCTCATAACCCGAAGGTCATAGGTTCAAATCCTATCCCCGCAACCAAATACCTCATTTAAAGCCCTTCATAGAAGGGCTTTTTTGTTGTCTAAATATATTTGGCATACTTGAGTTTTCGCACAAGGATTGCATTTCCATGAATAAATTATTGGCTGCCCTACTATTAACAATCTCAACACTGTCACTTGCTGGACCAAAAGTTGAATTCAAGACAAACGTTGGCGACTTCACCGTTGAGCTCAATCCAGAGAAAGCCCCTAAAACTGTTGAAAATTTTTTGTCATATGTGAACAGTGGTTTTTATAACGGCACAATCTTTCATCGCGTCATCAATAACTTCATGGTTCAAGGTGGTGGATTCACACCAGAGATGCAACAAAAGCCAACCAAATCACCTATTCCACTTGAATCCAATAACGGCTTAAGTAACGTTACTTATTCAATTGCGATGGCTCGCACCAATATTCCAGACTCAGCGACCTCTCAATTTTTTGTCAATGTGGTCAACAATAAAAACCTAGATTACCCTCGCCCAGACGGACATGGCTACGCAGTATTTGGCATGGTGATCAAAGGTACAGAAACCATCGACAAAATCAAACAAGTAGATACGACTCGCAAAGGTCCCTTTGCAGATGTACCAGCCACTCCTATCATCATCAATAGCGCCGCAGTGGTAGGCAAATAAAAACATGTCTGGCTCTGAGCACTCATCATGCACCATCTTGCTAGATGATGCTCATAGTAAAGACTCAAATCCCACCAGCAGGCTCTATCAAGGACCCCAAGAAACTATCGTTGCTCGCAATGCCAGTGAGCTTGATGCGGCTTTTGCCAAAATTGAATCAGCACTGCGTCAAAAAAAATATGTTGTCACATGCCTAAGCTATGAATTAGGTGAACACCTCATCGGCATCACGCCCAAAATCTCACCCACCCCCTGGGTGCAAGCATGGGTATTTGACTCTGTTCAAAGATTAAGTGGCGCTGAGGTTCAAGCATGGTTAAGCCAACAAACATCGTCTGAACCCAAAGCTCCAAAAGTAGAAAATTGCCTACCAAGTACAAACAGTCAAGCGTTTGAGAAGTCGATTAATACAATCAAAAGTCTCATTGAAAGCGGTGACACGTATCAGGTGAATCACACCTACCGTATACATGGTCAATTACTTGGCTCACCACTTCGCGCTTACGAAGTTTTGCGTAAAAAACAACCCGGCCCCTATGGGGCATATATACAGAGCGCTCACGGATGGGTGCTGTCATGCTCACCAGAATGGTTCTTACAAAAACAAGATCAGGTACTCACGACCAAACCAATGAAAGGTACTGCCAAGGTTGGTGAAGTTAGTTCGGATGAATTGAAAAATGATTCTAAGAATCGTGCTGAAAACTTAATGATTGTTGATTTACTCAGAAATGATTTAGGAAAAATATCAATCCCTGGTTCAGTCAAAGTGCCAGAATTGTTTGAAGTCAATCAACATGGTGATGTGTTACAAATGACATCTACCATCAGCTCCACTTGTAAAAATGATTTAAGTGTTAAAGAATTACTTACCGCCATATTTCCATGTGGATCTGTCACAGGCGCACCCAAAAAGAGAACCATGGAAATTATTCAAGATCTTGAAGATGAACCAAGAGGTTTATATTGCGGCGCCATCGCTTGGTTTGATCCTAGCGAATCAGAACAAGTATTAGGTAACTTAGGCATGAGTGTTGTAATCAGAACGCTAGAAGTTAACCAAGATCAATCGTTCACAATGGGTGTCGGTGGTGGCATCACGATTGATTCTGATGCTGCTGATGAATGGCATGAATGCCAAACAAAAGCTGCCTTCCTGTACTCTTTATCCACTAGCGATGAACCGATCGGTTTATTTGAAACCGTACGAGTCGAAAATGCTCAAGCGGCGCACCTCCATCTACACATTGCGCGACTAGATAAATCAGCTCAACACTTAAATATTCAGCTCAATAAAGATTTGGCATTCAGGGCAATAAACGATTTATGCACAACACTTGATCCATCACTCATATATCGTTTACGCATTGACCTAGCTGAGAATGGCCAAATCAGCCTCAAAGCCACACCTATCACCCCACTCAGATCTAACTTGCGCCTCTTGTGGGCAAAAGATATTTTGACTGAAAATACTGTGATGCAATCTTCTGATCAACTATTGCAACACAAAGTAACGCGCCGGAAAATCTATGATCACGCCTGGATGAAAGCTGAAGAATTGGGCTCATTTGATGCTTTATTCACCAACGAACTCGGCTTCGTCACAGAAGGCGGAAGATCTAATATATTTATCAAAAAAAATGGTCAATGGTTAACGCCTCCCAGCTCTTCGGGGTGCTTACCGGGAGTCATGCGTGAGATTCTTTTAAAAGATCCTGCCTGGGGCGCTATAGAAAAAGACATTACCCCCAATGATGTTTTAAATGCTGAACAAATTATTTTTACCAATGCACTGCGCGGCATTATTAAAATTGAACAATAAGGATCAGCCATGAAATTTTGTTCAAAATGTGCCGGCAAGTTAACGGTCAAAATCCCCTCCGATGACACGCGTGAGCGTCACGTTTGCGATAGCTGCGAGACGATTCATTATGAGAACCCACGTAATGTGGTGGGCACTATTCCTGTATGGGAAGACAAGGTTCTACTTTGCAAAAGGGCTATCCACCCTCGCCTTGGCTTTTGGACTTTACCCGCGGGTTTTTTAGAAGTTGGCGAACCAACACAAGCTGGCGCAGTTCGTGAAACGCTTGAAGAAGCTGGAGCTCATGTCACCACTGGGCCACTCTTCTCATTATTGAATGTCACGCACGTTCAACAGGTACACATGTTTTATATGGCGTCTTTACAAGAGCCTGTGTTTAGCGCTGGTGTGGAAAGTCTAGAAGTAGCATTGTTCACAGAATCCGAAATACCTTGGGATGAAATTGCCTTCCCGACTGTTAAAAGAACTCTAGAGTGGTTCTTTAAAGATAGAGCCGCAGGAAAACTAAATGATGAGGTTGTTACACATTTGGCAGATATTCCCTATGATGAACGCATCGATAGAAAGTATCGTCACTCATGAGTCTTCCTTGGTTAACGCCTGAAGATGACTTCCCATCACCAAGAACTCACGCTGATCCAGATCCAGAAGTTCCTGGCTTACTAGCCATCAGCGAACAAATCACTTCAGCTCAATTACTGAAGGCATACAGTCAAGGAATCTTTCCCTGGTACTCAGATGGCCAACCTATTTTATGGTGGTCACCCAACCCTAGAATGGTTCTAAAACCCAAAGAATTCAAAATAAGTAAGAATTTTAAAAAAGATCTTAAAAATATTTTGATGGATCAATCATGGGAAATTAGAGTTGATGATAATTTTCATGAAACCATTCTGTCTTGTGCAATGCAACCCAGAATGGGACAGGATGGTACTTGGATCACCCACGCAATCATGCATGCTTATGGCCAATTACATGAGCAAGGCTATGCCCACAGTGTAGAAACTTTCTATCAAGGTCAACGAGTTGGCGGTCTTTATTGTGTCAACCTAGGACACATGGTCTTTGGTGAATCTATGTTTGCGAAAAGAACTAACGCATCCAAATATGCCCTAGCGAGTCTGTGTGCTTGGGCCATTGCCCAAGACATAGAGATGATTGATTGCCAGCAAGAAACAGAACATCTGACCTCACTTGGGGGAAAACCTATACCTCGTGAGGCATTCCTGAATCATTTGGACAAAAATTGTTCTGCAAAGAATCCCGTTTGGAGTTTTAATAAGAGTGTATTGAGCCACTGGCTAACAAACACTTTATGAGTAAGTTAAAAGAACTCCCCTTCACAACCCTGCAGTTCTATGCAACGGCACCCTACTCTTGTAGCTATTTAAGCGACAGGGTAGCTAGGTCACAAGTTGCAACGCCAGCACACCTCATCAATGCAGATTTATACGGTGAACTAGTATCAAATGGTTTTCGTCGCAGTGGCATGTATACCTATCGCCCATACTGCGATGGCTGTAAAGCTTGTACTGCATGCAGAGTGAACATCCAACAGTTTGCTCCTAAACGTTATCAAAAAAGGGCATTTAAAAAGCATCAGGGTCTTCAGGCAAAAGTTGGTCACCTGGCTTACTTTCAAGAGCACTATGAGTTATACATGTCCTACCAAAAAGATCGCCACGCAGGCGGTGGCATGGATAGTGATGACCAAGATCAATATCAGCAGTTTCTATTACAAAGCAAAGTTAATACCCGCCTAGTTGAATTTAGAGACGGCCCTAATGATCCTGAACCAGGAAAACTAAGAATGGTCAGCATCATTGACATCATTCATGATGGCCTATCTTCCGTCTATACATTCTTTGATACAAGTGTTGAAAACGCCAGTTATGGCACCTACTGCATCATGTGGCAGTTAGAACAAGCTAAAAAATTAAATCTGCCCTACCTATATTTAGGCTATCTAATTAAAGAAAGCCCTAAAATGGCGTATAAGTCCGAGTTTGAGCCTTTAGAAATATTGGTCGATGACCACTGGCAGTTAAATCATTTAGTCAATAATTAGAATTCATGAATCTTTATCCTTTTATCAAACCATGGCTGTTTGCCATGGATGCAGAGCGCGCACATAACTTCACCCTTAGTTCACTCGATAAAGTTCATGCACTTGGTTTGGGATTCTTAGCCCACGAATCAATTCCTCGAGATGAGAGAGTTTTTTGCGGTCTAAAACTACCCAATCCTGTTGGTTTAGCTGCTGGACTTGATAAAGATGGCAAACACATAGATGCCTTAGCTAACTTGGGCTTTGGCTTTATTGAAATTGGTACAGTTACACCTAAACCTCAACCAGGCAATCCTCAGCCTAGAATGTTTCGCTTACCAGAGGCAAATGCACTCATCAATCGCATGGGCTTTAATAATGATGGCGTTGATGCATGCGTGGCTAGAGTGAAGAACTCTGCTTTTTGGCAATCAGGCGGGATCCTTGGTTTAAACATTGGTAAAAATGCTTCAACACCAATTGAATCCGCAGCCAGTGATTATTTGCACTGCATGCAAAAGGTTTATGACATCGCCTCTTACATCACCGTAAATATTTCTTCACCAAACACTAAGAACTTAAGACAGCTTCAAGGTGGCGATGAACTTGATGCTCTCTTAGGAGCAATCGCTTTAGAAAAAACAAAGTTAAGTGATCAATATAAAAAGCAGGTTCCCCTCTTTTTAAAAATTGCTCCTGATTTAGACCATGAGCAAATTGAAAAAATTGCCGAGCTCTTAATCAAATATCAAATCGATGCAGTGATTGCAACCAACACCACGATTGCCAGGGATGCAGTTAGTCATTTAGAACATGGCCAAGAAACTGGTGGCTTATCAGGTGCTCCTGTTAAAAATGCCTCAGACCAGGTCATCCAGGCTTTAGCCAAAACTTTAGGAAATGCCGTGCCAATTATTGGCGTTGGCGGCATCCTCAGCGGTCAAGATGCCAAAGACAAGATCAATGCGGGCGCCAGCCTAGTTCAACTCTATAGTGGCTTGATTTATAAGGGGCCAGCACTTATTTCTGAGTGCGCCAAGGCTCTAAAACACTAGGTTTTTTAGAGCATCTTTCACAATGTGCAATTTAGCCAATTTGTGGCTAAAATGCACATATGACTAGTAGAACTGCCATCCAAGTCTTAGACCGCATGATGAGTCTCTTGGATGCACTCGCCCAAAGCGATGAACCTGAAAGCTTAAAGAAGCTTTCAGAACTCACGGAACTACACCCTTCTACAGCACATCGCATCTTGAACGACATGGTTGCCTGTCGCCTGGTCGAAAGAGCAGATAGCGGTACATATCGCTTAGGACTCAAACTATTAGAGCTAGGCAATTTGGTGAAAGCACGCCTATCTGTGAGAGATGCAGCGCAATTACCTATGCGCGCTCTACATAAGCTCACAGGCCAAACAGTCAACTTATCAGTTAGACAAGGCGATGAAATTGTTTACATCGATCGCGCCTATAGCGAGCGCTCTGGTATGCAGGTGGTTCGTGCGATTGGTGGTCGAGCCCCACTTCATCTAACATCGGTTGGTAAATTATTTTTAGCTGACGATGAGGCTGCCAAGTTAAAAGCTTACGTAGCAAAAACAGGTCTACAAGGTCATACCCAAAACAGTATTCATGACCTTGCTCAACTTGAGAAAGAATTAGAACTGGTCAAAAGTGTTGGTCACGCCAGAGATGATGAAGAGCTAGAAGTTGGAGTTAGTTGTATGGCTGCCGCTATCTTGGACGACAGCGGTAAATTAGTTGCAGGCTTATCTTTATCCGCTCCAACAGAACGGATGCAAGAAGAGTGGCTCAAATCCCTCAAAGATACCGCTCTACAAATATCAAAAAGCTTGGGCTATAAGCCAACAGCCACCAAATAAGCTAGCTAGATATTTAGAGTCTGCGCAAAGGTTGTGGAGTTGGATTAGCTTCTAGCCACTGTCTCACACGTACCGCATCAGCAAAACGAGATTGTTTGCCCACTGAGTCCAAAAAAACCATCACAACATCTCTACCCACCACTTTAGCTTGCATGACTAAACAACGTCCCGCTGCAGAGATATATCCAGTCTTTTGTAAACCAATATCCATGTCACTTGCTCTAACAAGACGATTGGTATTAATGAACTTTTGTTCACGCTTTCCAATCATGATGTTGTAGTCAGGCTTAGTAGAAAACTCTCGCAAGCTCTTGTGTTGGTATGCTGCCTCTACCAACTTGGTTAAATCTTCTGGGCTCGAAACGTTATCACTTGATAAACCCGTAGGGTCAGCAAACTTGGATTGAGTCATACCAAGTAATCTAGCTTTAGCATTCATAGCATCCACAAAAGCAGGAATGCCACCTGGGTAATTTCTACCTAGAGCATGAGCTGCTCTATTTTCTGACGACATCAAAGCCAATATCAAGGCTTGCTCACGTGTCATGCGAGCACCCTCTGTCACACGGGATCTAGTTCTGCCTGGATAAGCATTCACATCATCCTGATGAATCACAATCGGCTCATCAAATGGCAGTTGCGCATCCAATACAACAAGAGACGTCATTAATTTAGTGATCGAGGCAATTGGTAGTGCCGCGTGAGAATTCTTTTCAAACAGCACTTCGTGAGTTTGTCTATCAACAATTAGAGCAACACTAGATTTAAGATTGAGATCATCATGATTGCCTCTTAAACCCATCGCAGCTGCGAATGATGGGCGCTTCTCTTCGGCCGCCTCAGCCTTAGCGCGTGTTGTGGTGGCTCTTACCTTTTTAGCTTTGGTATTTTGAGATTTTTTGGCTGTTGATGACTTCTTAGTAGACGTGGCATTTTGCGCCCAACTATTGGCGGAAGAAACAGTCAATGTTGTTGCCACAAAACCAATAAAAATAGCTTGTAATAGTTTGAATCGTAAGTTCATGCGTCTTTTCAAAATGCCCAGTTACTAATATTTGATAAATTTTTTAAGTACCGCCATGATAAGGCATGAATGGCATTTATTTTGATGTTGTTCGATTAACCAAAATCACTGCACTCATGGTAATCGCTATCCCCAAAATAATGGTCCAAGTAATAGGCTCATTAAACAGTAACCAAGCCATGATGGCAGTGGTTGGTGGGGTGAGATACATAAGACTAGTAACCCTTGTTGCCTCGCCATTTCTGATCATGACAAATAAGAGTGAAATCGCGCCAATCGATAAAGCCAATACAGCCCAAATGAGTGAAAGTATCAGTTCTGGCGCCCAAATAATCTCTCTGGTTTCAAATAAAAACATGAGCGGCAAACAAATAATCGCTGAAGCTGCAAACTGAATCACTGATCCAGTGCGCAAATCAAATTGAGCACAATATTTTTTCTGATACAAAGTACCCATCGTGATGGAAAGTAATGCAATGACGATAAAAACCAAACTTAAATGACTCATGCCAGTCAGTGATAATTTGGCCCAGACGACCAAGCCAACACCGAGCAAACCTAAAATCAATCCCAACCATTGCTTCGGGGTCACTTTTTCAGCAATCCAAGCTGCAAACCACGCCGTCAGAATGGGTTGTAGACCAACAATCAATGCTGTCAGACCAGCAGACATGCCCTCTTTCACGGCAGCCCACACACCTCCGACATATCCAGCCTGAAGTAATGCACCTGCAATAGCTATATGAATTATTTGTGAGCGATTAGGCCAAGGTGCCCGCCAAATCAAAACCACTGGCAACATACATAAAACAACTGAAGCAAAGCGTATAAAGATTACCGTCATGGGCTCGGCATAAGGCATGCTGTAGCGAGCAATGATGAAACCTGTACTCCATAAGAAGACAAAAATTGGGGCTATCCACGGCGCGAGTCGATGTATCCATGGATGATCTGTCATTGAGAAACCTTTGGCTGTATTTGCTGGTGATATTGAAGTGCTAATTGTATGGTCTGATGGTGCACATCCACCGTGGTTTTAATATCGCGCCCATAACCGCCAGCCATTGCAATGGCTATAGGGCACAGAAGTTCTTTAGCAAGTCCCAATACCAATCGATCTCTTTGTTCCATGCCTTGCATGGTTAGCTTTAGTCTGCCCAGACGATCCCCCTCGTGAGGATCAGCGCCAGCCAAGTAAATGATTAGCTCTGGTGTGAAGCGACGCTCAAGCTCAATCAGAGCTTGCTGCAGTATTTTTAAATAGTCTTTATCACCACAACCATCAGGCAAGCCAATATCTAAGTGACTATCTTCTTTTCTGAAAGGGAAATTCTTCTCACCATGTAGCGACAAAGTAAAACAACTTGAATCTCTTCCTAGGATTGCAGCGGTACCGTTACCTTGGTGCACATCCAAATCAATCACAGCAACACGGGTTGGGCTCATTGCTTGGACATAACGTGCCGCCACAGCAGCGTCATTGAATACACAAAATCCACTACCTTTATCGGCATAAGCATGGTGAGTGCCACCCGCTAGATTGACCGATACCCCCTCTTTAATAGCAGCTAAGCATGCCGCAATGGTGGCTCCCGCCGACCTTCTAGACCTCTCCACCATGGCCTCACTCCAGGGGAAACCGATCTCTCTAATCTGGGCATCTGTTAATTTGCCTTGAGTAATAGCCTCAATATAGGCAGCATCATGAGCTCTTAACAAATCCTCATCGGTAGCGGCTGCCGGCTCAATTAACTCAATTTCTGGATGACAAGCGACCAAATCCCTTAAAAGTCGGTACTTTTCCATCGGAAACCGGTGTCCAGTGGGCAAAGGCAGGACAAAATGGTCGGTATAGTAGGCTTTCACCCCCTGATTTTGCCTTTTTTTCACAATGTGGGCTTGACTTACCCTGTTTAACCCCTATACTTACATTTGTGCAGTGCAACATTTTTGTGTTGACCCCCCTACTTAACTATATGGAGAATCAAATGACATTAACACCAGAACAAATCGCAGCAGCTAACAAAGCTAACTTAGAAACATTGTTAAATTTGACTAACAAGGCTTTCGAAGGCGTTGAAAAATTAGTTGAATTGAACATGGCTGTTGCTAAAACAGCAATGAACGAAAATGTTCAAAACGCTAAACAAGCTCTTTCAGTACGTGATGCACAGCAATTAATGGCTATGCAAGCAGGTATGGTTCAGCCTTTAGCTGAAAAAATCATGTCTTACAGCCGTCACTTGTACAACATCGCTAACGAAACTCAATCAACATTCACAACTGTTGCTGAGTCTCAATTGAAGAAAAGCAACACAAACTTAAACGGTTTGGTTGAAGAGTTATCTAAGAATGCACCTGCTGGTTCAGACGCTGCTGTTCAAGCGATCAAACAAGCAATGGCTGCTGCTAACAATGCTTATGAAACGACTCAAAAGTCTATCAAGCAAGCTGTAGACCTAGCTCAAAACAACTTCAACGCTGCTGCAAACACAGCTGTTAAAGCTGCTCGCGGTAAGAAGTAAGGAAATAGCAAGCCACATCCATCATAGTGTGGCTTGTCAAGAATTGTTGTAGTAAAAGTTGTCTCCTCGGTACCCAGTTAGATCTAATCTACAAGTACCTTTTAACCCCCGCCTCGTGCGGGGGTTTTTTTATCTGTAATACCTATGACTCTTGCTGCTCTTGATAGAGTTATTTCTTTTTCTGAGGCGGTAAGTCTGTGCAACTGCCATGAGCGACTTCAGCCGCCATACCAATCGACTCTCCCAAGGTTGGATGTGGATGAATTGTTTTGCCAATATCAACCGCATCAGCACCCATTTCAATCGCCAAACAAACCTCACCAATTAAATCGCCGGCATGCGTACCAACAATACCGCCACCAATGATGCGATGTGTTTCTTTATCAAATAGTAACTTTGTAAAACCTTCATCACGGCCATTAGCAATCGCACGGCCACTCGCTGCCCATGGGAATAAACCTTTTTCGTAGGCAATATTTTTTGCTTTACATTGCTCTTCGGTCAAACCAGCCCAGGCAACCTCAGGGTCGGTATACGCTACAGATGGAATCTGCTTGGCATCAAAATATGATTTTTGACCAGCCGCCACTTCAGCAGCAACATGAGCCTCATGCACTGCTTTATGAGCCAACATTGGTTGACCAACAATGTCGCCAATAGCGAAGATATTAGGGACATTCGTACGTAACTGAGCATCTACAGGTATAAATCCACGCTCATCAACAAGCACCCCTGCTTTATCCGCATCCAGCTTTTTGCCATTAGGAGTACGTCCTACTGCCACCAATACCAAATCGTAAATTTGAGGAGAGCTTGGCGCTTGTTCACCTTCAAATGTGACATGTATGCCATCAGGCTTTGCTTCAGCCTTAGTAGCACGCGTTTTTAATAAGATTTTGTCAAAACGTGGCGCATTTACTTTTTCCCAAACTTTTTCTAAGTCTCGGTCAGCGCCCGCCATCAAACCATCCATCATTTCAGCAATATCAATCTTGCTACCCAAGGTGCTGTAAACAGTCGCCATCTCCAGACCAATAATGCCACCACCAATGACTAACATGCGTTTAGGCACTTTTTCTAATTTAAGTGCACCGGTACTATCCACAATGCGTGGATCTTTAGGTAAGAATGGCAACATCACTGCTTGACTACCTGCTGCGATGATTGCCTTCTGAAAACGAATTACTTCCTTTTTACCTGTGGCATTTTTTCCAGCGCCTTCAGTGACATCAACTTCTACATGGTTAGCATCTAAGAACTTACCAATACCACGCACAGTTTTAACTTTGCGAGCTTTGGCCATACCTGCTAAACCACCTGTCAATTTGCCAATCACACTCTCTTTGTATGTGCGTAAGCGATCAATTTCTATCTTAGGCTCAGCATATGTAATGCCATGCGCTGCCATCGCTTTAACCTCATCCATGATGGCTGCGGTATGCAATAAAGCTTTCGAAGGAATACAACCTACGTTCAAACAAACTCCACCTAGAGTGGCATAACGCTCCACGATGATAGTGTTCATTCCCAAATCAGCACTTCTAAATGCTGCACTGTAACCACCGGGGCCAGCACCTAAAACCAGCATCTCACACTCATGATCTACAGAACCAGCATAAGACCCAGCTACTGGAGCTGGTGCAACAGATGGTGAGCTAACCGGAGCAGCTGGCGCTGCCGGTGCAACTGTTGTTGGTGATGCTGCAGTTGTCGCAGATACTTCAATAGTGGCAATCACCATGCCTTGGCTGACTTTATCGCCAACTTTCACATGAACACTTTTAATTTCACCAGTTTGGTCGCTAGGCACCTCCATGGTTGCCTTATCTGATTCAAGCGTTAGCAATGACTGTTCTTTTTCAACACGATCACCTACCTTCATCAATACTTCAATGACAGGTACATCATGAAAATCGCCAATATCAGGAACTTTGATTTCTATCGTAGACATATCAATTTTCCTTAAAGAACAACACGGCGGAAATCAGCCAACAATTCAGCCAAATAAACATTAAACCTAGTTGCCAATGCTCCATCAATCACACGATGATCGGCTGTCAATGACAGTGGGCAAATAAGTTTTGGCACAAATTGCTTACCATCCCAGACTGGCTTCATGCTCGCCTTATTAACTCCCAAGATAGCCACCTCAGGGGCATTAATAATGGGTGCAAAGTAAGTGCCACCAATACCACCCAAAGAAGATATCGTGAACGAAGCACCTTGCATTTGATCTGGCTTGAGTTTTCCTTCGCGAGCCAACTTAGCTAACTCACCGGTTTCTTTGGCAATCTCAAAAATACCTTTTTTATCAGCATTTCTAACGACTGGTACTACTAAGCCATTAGGTGTGTCCGCTGCAAAGGCGATATGGAAATACTTTTTCATGACCAAGTTGTCACCATCCAAAGAACTGTTGAACTCTGGATACTTTTTCAGAGCATTCACAGCCGCCTTAATCAAGAATGCCAACATGGTCACTTTGACACCCTGCTTTTCGTTGTCTTTATTGGTCATTACACGGAAAGCTTCCAAATCAGTAATGTCAGCATCTTCGTGATAAGTCACAGCAGGAATCATTACCCAGTTACGAGATAAATTGGCTGCCGATAGTTTTTGAATTCTTGATAAAGGTTTAGTTTCAGTTTCACCAAATTTACTGAAATCGATTTTTGGCCATGGCAATAAATTCAAGCCACCGCCAGCTGAAACTGGGGCACCTGCAGGAGATGCCGCTTGGCCTGTCATGATGTTTTTGACATAAGCCTGAACATCTTCTTGCGTAATGCGACCTTTAGGACCCGAACCATTTACCTTGGTGACATCAACACCCAACTCACGCGCATATTTGCGTACAGATGGACTAGCATGACTATGGCCAGTGCCACTTGCTACAGGCGAAGCTTCTGCGCGTGGTGCAGCAACTGGTGCAGGCGTGCTGATTGATGATGCAGGTGTTGAGCTAGGTGTTGCTGCAACTGGAGCAGCAGGTGTTGCAACTGAGGCTGATGTACTTGCCCCCGACTCAGTTAGAAGAATGACAACATCGCCCTCAGAAATAGCATCACCCACCTTCACTTTGACCTCTTTCACAATACCGGCGTGCGATGAAGGAACATCCATTGTGGCTTTGTCTGATTCAAGTGTCACAAGTGACTGTTCTTTTTCAACGCGATCACCCGCCTTGACGTGAACCTCTATGACGGGCACGCCTTTGTAATCCCCAATGTCGGGCACTTTGATTTCTACTGTGGCGCTTGATGTTGATGTGGATGTTGATGTGGATGTTGGTGTGGTCGCTGGAGTTGATGCTGCTGTCGCAGTAGATACTGCACCATCTTCCTCTAGCAATATGACAACATCTCCTTCAGAAATGCTATCACCCACCTTCACTTTGACCTCTTTCACAATACCGGCATGCGATGAAGGAACATCCATCGTGGCTTTGTCTGATTCAAGTGTCACAAGTGACTGTTCTTTTTCAACACGATCACCCGCTTTGATATGAACCTCGATAACGGGCACACCTTTGTAGTCGCCAATGTCAGGTACTTTGATTTCTAATACTTTAGTCATCTTGTTATCCTCACACTGTCATTGGGTTTGGTTTCTTAGGATCAAGACCGTATTTCTTGATGGCTTCAGCAACTTTCTGATGCTCAATTTGACCCTCATCAGCCAATGTTTTGAGAGCTGCCACTGTCACCCAACGACGATCCACTTCAAAGAAATGACGTAATTTTTCTCGGGTATCGGAGCGACCATAACCATCGGTACCCAATACCGTGTAACGCTTACCAATGTTTTGGATTGCTGGTCGTATTTGTTCAGCAAACATGCGCACATAGTCTGTTGCAGCAATTACTGGTCCTGATTTATCTTTTAAGAGTTTTTCAACATGCGACAAAACAGGTTTGTTTGCTGGGTTTAGCATGTTCTCGCGTGATACAGCATTCCAGTCACGTCCCAACTCAGTAAAACTTGGGCAGCCCCAAATATCTGAAGCCACACCCCAATCATCACGCAACAAATTAGCCGCTTCAATCACTTCTCTAAAAATCGTGCCGCTACCTAGCAACTGTACTTTTAACTTGGCTTTAGCATCACCCACACTAGTTAGCTGATACATACCTTTGAGGATATCTTCTTCAGCACCTTTAGGCATTGCAGGATGAGCGTAGTTTTCGTTCATCAAGGTGATGTAGTAATACACGTCATCTTGATTAGTCATCATGCGACGCATACCGTCTTGAATAATCACTGCTAACTCAAACGCAAAGCTTGGGTCGTAACTGATACAGTTAGGTATTGCAGCACTCCACAGATGGCTATGCCCATCTTCATGTTGCAAGCCCTCACCATTGAGCGTTGTTCTACCTGCAGTGCCACCCAATAAGAAACCACGACTACGCATATCACCTGCTGCCCACGCTAAATCTCCAATACGTTGGAAACCAAACATTGAGTAGAAGATGTAGAACGGCAACATTGGTACGCCATGTGTTGAATACGAGGTTGCTGCAGCAATCCAGTCACACATCGCCCCGGCTTCATTAATACCCTCTTGCAGAATCTGGCCATGCTTATCTTCTTTGTAGAACATCAACTGGTCATGATCTTGAGGTGTATACAACTGACCTAACTGATTCCAAATACCCAATTGGCGGAACATGCCTTCCATACCAAAAGTTCTAGATTCATCAGGAACAATAGGCACTACACGTTTACCAATTGTTTTATCTTTAATGACTATATTGAGTAAGCGCACAAAAGCCATCGTGGTCGATATCTCACGACCCTCTGTTGTAGCCTCTAATAAAGGAGCAAATGCCTCCAACTTGGGCACTTCAAGACTCTCAGCTTTAGTGCGACGCTGCGGCAAATAGCCACCCAACTCCATGCGACGCTCACGCATGTAATTTAACTCCGGGCTACCCTCTTCAAACTTCACCAAAGGTAACTCTTCTAATTTGTCATCAGGCACAGGAATCTTGAACTGATCTCTGAATGCCTTAATGTCCTCGATATTCATTTTCTTGGCTTGGTGGGCAATGTTCATACCCTGACCAGAACCACCCATGCCATAACCTTTGATGGTCTTAGCAAGAATCACGGTTGGTTGATTCTTATGATTAGCTGCCGCATGAAATGCTGCATAGACTTTATGAGGATCGTGACCGCCACGATTTAAGTTCCAAACATCCTCATCACTCCAGTCCGCCACCAAGGCTTCTAGCTCTGGCGTGTTGAATACTATTTTTCTAACATAAGCGCCATTTTTGGCCTTCATGGTCTGGTATTCACCATCCACGATTTCGCCTAAACGCTTCATCAAAATGCCCTTCTTATCACGGGCAAATAATGCATCCCAATGAGTGCCCCAAATGAGCTTAATGACGTTCCAGCCAGCACCTCTGAACTCTGACTCTAGTTCTTGAATGATCTTGCCATTACCACGCACAGGACCATCTAGACGCTGCAAGTTGCAATTGATCACGAAGCATAAGTTGTCTAGGTTTTCGCGACCAGCCATACCAATCGCACCTAATGACTCAGGCTCATCTGTTTCACCATCGCCCAAGAATGCCCATACCTTGCGACCTTCTGTATTAGCTAAGCCACGATCTTGCAAATACTTCATGAAACGAGCTTGGTAAATAGCCATGATGGGCCCAAGACCCATCGATACAGTTGGGAACTGCCAGAAGTCTGGCATTAGCCATGGATGCGGATAACTGGAAATTCCTTTACCGTCGACTTCTTGACGGAAGTTCAGTAAGTGCTCTTCAGATAAACGACCTAACATGTAGGCGCGTGCATAAACACCTGTAGCAACGTGTCCTTGCACAAACACCAAATCACCACCGTGTTTATCAGAAGGTGCGTGCCAGAAATGATTAAAGCCAACGTCATATAACGTGGCAGCTGATTGGAACGAAGAAATATGGCCACCTACGTTGGTATCTTTGTTAGCCTTTAATACCAAAGCCATCGCATTCCAGCGTGTGTAGGAGCGAATCCGGTGTTCTATCTCTTGGTCTCCGGGCAACTTCGCTTGCTTCTCTACTGGTATGGTGTTGATATACGGTGTCTCAGCATGAAATGGCTGCACCACACCGTTAACTCGAGCATGCGATATTTGCTCATCAATTAAGTAAGCAGCTCGCTCTACACCTTCTTTTTCAATAACGCCATTTAAGGCATCAATCCATTCTTTTGTCTCTATTGGATCAACATCAATTGGGTTGGATCCATTTTTTTGTTCTGGAACTGCAGTCATTCTGTGACTCCTCGTTGTCGAGCATTGATCTTGAGAGGCTTTTGACCTCATTAAAGCTGTACTAATTTTAAAAACGACATGTGCCAGCAGCAAGAAATATTTCACATAACGAATACATTTATCATAATATGGAATATTATTGCTGGGCAGCAAAAAGTGCTACTAATTAAAAGTGCAAAAAAATATAGTTCTACTCTCAGCTCGAATTAAACTCATGTCTTCTATGGTTTTCCCTAGTCAATAAGAAGTTAAGTTGAATAAAGTCTTTGCGCGTACTCTTGAGTCAATCACACAAAAACTCACCGGTCAGCACCTGAAATACGGCGCAAGCTCTTACGCATTCCTGTTCACACCAATATTGGCCATTACCCTGTTTACAGGGGCTATGGGACTAATCCTTTGGACACTTAATTACCAAGATAAAAATCAACAGCAATACACCTTGTATCGCGAGAGCGCCTACGCCAAACAACGCATCTTGCTAGGCTTTTCATCCAACGAGGACACCCTCCTAGAACTTAGTCGCGAAATCAGCAACTCAGTGAACCAAATGCGTTCACCAGACTCATTTCTCAAACGCTCAACTACCCTAATACAAGACAGCCCTGAAATACTGCATTTGAGATGGATTGATCGAGATAAGAAGAGTTTATGGACTGTGCCAGTTGCCAGTGGCCACAACGAGTGGTACGACCGTCAAAAAATCAAAGCACCACTTGATGAGGAGCTGTCTAGTATTTTTGTTGAAGCTGCTGAAACCAACAAAGCGGTATACAGCAAAGTCATTTATCTCGACTTTCCTGAAAATGACAAACTACGTGTTGATCGAGAATATGTTTTCTGGCACGTCACACCAATTATTCAAACAGGTCGCGTCATTGGTGGCATTGCCGTTTTGTATTCCGCCAAAAAAATTCTTCAGCACATGGTGCCCAGTGAATTAAATGGTTTATATCGATTTGTTCTACTTGACGGTTCAGGCAAGGAATTAGTTGCCTCTAATCCTAAAAAAACAGGTTCAAGATCGATTGAACATCAAATTACTCTAGATAAAACACCATCTCAATTAAATCTTCACATCAGCACCTATCCTCCGCCAACAAATCTAACTTATAGAACTTTGTTATGGTTGGTGGTTGGCTTAAGTACGTTTGTGCTTTGGAGTCTTTGGTCAGTTTGGAAACAAAATATCAAGCGCTACTCTATTCAACGAGATTTACAAACTGAAACCAACTTTAGACGCGCCATGGAAGAATCCATGACGATTGGCATGAGAGCTCACGATATGAATGGCGTGATCACTTATGTGAACCCCGCCTTTTGTGACATGACAGGCTGGACGAAAGAAGAGTTAATCGGCATGGCACCACCTTTTGCTTTTTGGCCAAAAGAACTGCAACCAGAGCTGATTAAAAAAATGTCATTAGCTCTGACAGGCAACGCACCAAGAACTGGTTTAGAAGCCATTCTGGAGAAGAAAAATGGCACTCGAATTAACACCCGTACATTCGTATCACCATTGATTGATGAAAAAGGTGTGCAGAACGGTTGGATCAGCTCGATTGTGGATATTTCTGAGCCAATCAAAATTCGCCAACAACTAGCATTAGCCCAAGAGCGTTTCACAACCGTGTTGGAAAGTTTGGACGCCTCGGTATCCGTTATTTCATTACAAAGTGGCGAGTTGCTATTTGCTAATAAATACTACCGGGAGAATTTTGGAAGTAACACAAAAATTCACTTAGACCTTGCAGGTCATGAAATCGAACCAAGTGATATAGGCGCACTAGATGATGACAATATTGATGGCTTTGCCGGTTTACCTGCCTATGAGCTAACACCAGGTCAATCAGACTTCCGTGAAGTGTTAATTAGTGAAAATAACCACTGGTACGAAGTGCGTCGACGCTATATTTCTTGGGTTGATGGCCACCTTGCACAACTGATTGTTGCTACTAATATCACTGCTCGTAAAACTGCTGAAGAGGAAGCGCGCCAACAAGAAGAAAAGATGCAGTTTTCAAGTCGACTCACAACCATGGGTGAAATGGCTTCATCTCTTGCTCACGAACTTAATCAACCATTGGCAGCCATCAGTAACTACTGTACTGGTATTGCAACAAGACTTAAGTCACAGCAAAACTTAGATATCGAAAAAGATATCTTGCCTGCAATCGAAAAAGCAACCAATCAAGCCCATCGCGCTGGCACGATCATTCAGCGCATTCGTGGCTTTGTCAAACGTAGCCAACCGCAAAGTAAAGTGACAGACATCTATTCAATTATTGAGGATTCTGTTGGATTGGCAGAGATTGAAGCCCAACGCTATGGCGTACAGTTAAGCGTCACTTATAACGACACAATTCCGTCTTTATTTTTAGACCCGATTCTGATTCAACAAGTTCTTGTTAATCTCTTAAAAAATGCTATTGATGCCATCAAAGGCAATGACAACAAAAATGCCTACAACAGGGTTATTCAAATAAAAACTGATATTGATTACTCTCACCAACCTGCCATGGTGCGTATCAAAGTAATCGATCAAGGCCCTGGAATTCCTGAAGATACCCTAGAAAGACTCTACGAACCCTTCTTTAGCACTAAGCAAGATGGCATGGGCATGGGCCTGAATATATGTCGGTCGATTATTGAGTCCCATCATGGTCGTTTATGGGCCCAAAACAACCGCAACGAAAAAGATGAGCCAATCCCCGGCTGCACCTTTACAATACTACTTCCCTTGGATAAATAAGCTTATGAAGAACAAACCTGAAATTGTTTATGTTGTTGATGATGACGAGGCAGTTAGAGACTCCTTGACTTGGCTATTAGAGAGCAATGGCTACTTGGTTAAATGCCTGCCAAGTGCTGAGAGATTTTTGCAATCTCTTGCAGGTGACAATAAAGACAATGTTGCATGCTTGATTTTGGATGTTCGTATGCCAGGCATGTCTGGCCTAGAACTTCAAGAACGCCTAATGGCTGAAGGCATCCCAATGCCGATTTCTTTCATCACAGGTCACGGCGATGTATCTATGGCTGTATCAACCATGAAAAAAGGTGCTGTTGATTTCATTGAAAAGCCCTTTAAAGAGTCTGAACTGAAAGTATTGGTTGAAAAGATGTTGGCGCGCGCACGCGTTGACTATGCCAAAGCTGATACACAGAAAAACACACAAAATCTGTTGAGCAAACTGACTGTTCGCGAAAAACAAGTTTTGGAACGCATTGTGGCTGGTCGACTCAATAAACAAATTGCTGACGACTTAAATATTTCGATTAAAACGGTGGAGGCACATCGTGCCAACATCATGGAAAAACTGAACGTTAATACAGTTGCCGACCTACTTCGCTTAGCTCTATTAGAGACGAATAACTAATATGCCTGCTCAACTGATTGACGGCAATGCACTTGCCAAAAAAGTTAGATTAGAGATCGCCACTAGAACAGCGATTCTGACTGCTAAGGGCGTTAAACCAGGTCTAGCCGTACTACTAGTCGGTGAAGATCCTGCCAGCCAAGTATATGTTCGCAATAAAGTTAAAGCCTGCGAAGACGTTGGCATGCATTCTATTTTGGAACGCCATCCAGCCGACCTATCAGAAGAGAAGTTACTCAAGCGTATCGCTGAACTCAATCAGGATGCGTCTATCCATGGCATCTTGGTTCAACTACCACTGCCAAAACACATTGACAGTCATCGAGTCATTGAAGCCATTGCCCCTGAAAAAGATGTGGATGGTTTCCATGTGGCCAATGCCGGCGCCTTAATGATCGGCGCACCACTATTTAGACCATGCACACCCTATGGTTGTATGAAAATGTTGGAAAGCATCGAGTACCCAACCAAGGGTGCTCGCGCAGTGATTGTGGGCGCTTCCAATATTGTCGGCAAACCAATGGCCATGTTGTTACTTCAAGCTGGTGCCACAGTCACCATCTGTAACAGTAAAACTAAAGACCTTGCTGCACACACCAAAGAAGCTGATATCTTGGTTGTTGCTACTGGCAGACCAAAAATGATCACAGGCAATATGGTTAAACCAGGTGCCATCGTGATTGACGTGGGCATTAATCGCCTACCTGATGGCAAACTGTGTGGCGACGTTGATTTTGACGAAGTCAAATATGTTGCTGGTGCCATTACTCCAGTACCAGGCGGAGTCGGTCCTATGACCATCACCATGCTTCTTCTTAACACCCTAGAGGCAGCTGAAAGAATTAAGATTTAAAGCGTTTTTTCACTATGCTCTCAGGCGCTGAATAAGCGCCTGAATTTTTTGTACTTTAGATAGATAATATTCTTTATGAATAATCCATTACTCTCCTTTGGTCGCGGACTACCCGACTATGCTGCTATCCAAGCAAGCCACATCAAACCGGCTATTACCGAACTATTAGCCAAAGCTCAAAAAGCCGTAGATGCGTCTATTGATCCAAGTACTCCTAATACTTGGGCAGACCTTGTGGAACCCTTGGAAAACGCTACAGAAGAACTTGGTCGCTCATGGGGAGTAATTGGTCATCTCAATAGCGTGGCAGATACCCCTGAACTTCGTGAGGCTTATGGAGAGATGTTGCCAGAGGTCACAGCTTTTTGGAGTAGCCTTGGACAAAATCTAAATTTATACAAAAAATATAAAGCATTGAGTCAATCAGCTGAGTTCCAACAACTAAGTCTTGCTCAACGTAAAGTGATAGAAAACTCTCTTAGAGATTTTCGTTTAGGTGGCGCCGAATTATCGGATGATCAAAAACCACGATTCTCTGCCATTCAAGATGAGCAGGCTTTGTTATCTAAGGCATTTTCAGATCATGTCTTAGATGCAACAGATAACTATGTGCACCAGATTACTAATGACCAGGATTTAGCAGGACTTCCAGAAGATGCCCTGGCTGCAGCCAAACAAACTGCTGAATTGAAAGGCTTGGATGGTTGGGCTTTCACCCTACACTTCCCATCTTATTTCCCTGTGATGCAATTTTGCGACAACCGCGGATTAAGAAAAAATCTGTATCAAGCCTATATCACCAGAGCTTCAGAACTTGGAGCTGAGTATGGCAATGGCAAAGCAGAGTGGGACAACACACAAAACATGCTCTTGCAACTTCGCCTAAAGGATGAAGAAGCCAAGATGCTTGGCTTTGCAAATTATGCTGCTCTGAGCTTAGCTCCTAAGATGGCTAAAACTGTTGCCGAAGTTGATCAGTTCCTTCTAGACTTTGCCAAACGAGCAAAGTCACATGGCCAAAAAGATTGGAATGATTTACAGCAATTTGCCAAAGAGCATCTCAATATTGAAAAACTAGAACCTTGGGATATGGCATATGCCTCTGAAAAGCTCAAGCAAGCACGTTACTCATTCTCTGAAAATGAACTCAAGCAATACTTCCCATTACCAAAGGTGTTGGATGGTTTATTTAGCATTATTCAAACGCTATTTGGCGTAAAAATAGAGGAAGATGCCCTACCAAAATGGCATGCCGATGTGAAGTCTTTCAAGGTCACTAGTGCATCGGGCGAATTACTAGCCAACTTTTATCTCGACCCATATGCACGACCAGGCAAACGAGGTGGCGCTTGGATGGATGACGCCAGAGGTAGAAGAACTTTCTCAGATGGCTCAGTTCAAACTCCAGTGGCATATCTAGTCTGCAACTTTCCCGCGCCCGTGACTGTCAACGGCATTACTAAACAACCCACCATTACTCATGATGATGTGATTACCATGTTCCATGAATGTGGTCATGGCTTACACCACATGCTGACCAAAGTTGGCGCACTAGGCGTATCTGGTATCAATGGCGTTGAGTGGGATGCTGTAGAACTACCAAGTCAGTTCATGGAAAATTTCTGTTGGGAATGGGAAGTTCTGCAAAAAATGACATCTCATGTCGAGACTGGTGAAACGTTACCAAAAGGTCTCTATGAAAAAATGATTGCCGCCAAAAACTTCCAAAATGGTTTGGGCACATTAAGACAATTGGCTTTCTCACTCACCGATTGGCGCTTGCATTCTAGCTTTGATCCACACACAGCAAATCCTCAAGGTGTACTAGAGTTATCAAGAAGTATTAATGATGCGATTCACGTCACTGCTCAATCAGAAATCTCTAGATGGCCAAATACCTTTAGCCATATTTTTGCCGGTGGATACTCTGCTGGTTACTACAGCTATAAATGGGCTGAAGTGCTGTCTGCGGATGCTTATGCTGCCTTTGAAGAAGCTGCCAAAACCACTGGTAGCATTCTTGATCAAGCCACAGGCACTAGATACCGCCAAGAAATTCTAGAAGTGGGTGGCAGTCGCCCTGCTGCGGAGTCATTCAAAGCATTCAGGGGGCGAGAGCCTCAAATTGATGCTCTCTTAAGACACGGTGGCTTAGCCTAAGGTTGTTATCACGGGTGCGTGGTCAGAAGGTTGCTCCCACCCCCGTGGCGTCTTATCGATCACACTGGCAGTACATTCGTTCTTGAGCGCTTCACTTAACAAAATATGATCGATGCGCACACCTGCATTTCTTCTAAATGCCATCATGCGGTAATCCCACCAACTGAAGCTTTTTGATTGTTGCTCAAACAATCTATAACTGTCATAAAAGCCCATCTCAATCAAACCTGCAAAGGCATCACGCTCCTCTGGTGACACCAGATTTTGACCAACCCAAGCTTTCGGGTCATGCACATCCTCATCACTAGGCGCAATGTTGTAATCACCTAGCAATGCAATGCGTGAGTGCTCTTCCATCTCTTCACTTAGCCAATCATGCAAACTGGCTAACCAATCTAATTTATAGGCAAATTTTTCAGTGCCAGGCGCTTGTCCATTAGGAAAATAAGCAGAGATCAATCGAATCGGCGCGCGACCACTAAAAGCTACAGTTGCAGTCACTAAACGCTGTTGCTCATCTGCAAATTTTGGATTATTTTTTACAGGTGATAAAAATGCTGTTTGAGCATCTTGAGCAATGGCTGCTAGTGATGCTTTACGCAAAATAATGGCGACACCGTTATAGGTTTTTTGACCTGCTACCAAGGCGTAATAACCAGCCGCCTCTAACTCAGCAAAAGGAAACTTATCTTCTGTTAGTTTTAACTCTTGCAAACATACAGCATCTATCGGGGTTTTGTTTGAATCATGAGCTGCCAACCATTGCAATAAGTGTGGCAGGCGAACCTTGATGGAGTTGACGTTCCAGGTGGCAATACGAATAGATGACATAAATAAAAATAGAGTGAAAAACTAATTAATCACTCTATTATGAACTGCAAAGATACCTACTGGTAGGCAAGGTCTTTTTATGTATTTAATTAGGTGTCTATTCCTAACTCTTGTAGCTTTCTGGTAATTGTGTTTCTGCCAATCCCTAATCTTTCAGCGGCTTCAACACGACGACCTCGCGTCACTTCCAGAGCTGCCGTTAAGACTGCTTTTTCAAACTTTGACTCCAGCGCACTAAATACTTCTCTTGTGCCGTCTTGCAAAAGTTGTTTAGCAATCAGCGCTAAACCAGACTCCCAGTCTGATGGGGTCCCTGATTTATAGGTAACTGCATGATCTATGCTTGCCCCTTCAGGCAAATCAGCACCCATCACAGTTGCATCTGGAGGCAAATCTTGTGCGCCAATCACTTGAGCAGGCGCCATCACTGTTAACCAGTGGCATAAGTTCTCTAACTGACGAACGTTGCCCGGGAATGGCAACTGCCCAATGGCTATAAGGGCATCATCAGACAGACGCTTAGGCTCCATCCCCAAAGATTTGGCAGAGGTTTGCATAAAGTGTCTTGCCAATAATGGAATATCTTCTTTACGCTCACGCAGTGATGGCAAACGCAGACGAATTACATTCAGACGATGGAATAAGTCTTCTCTGAATAAACCTTCAGCCACCCTAGACTCAAGATTTTGGTGTGTAGCAGCAATCACACGCACATTAGATTTGAGTGAATCATGACCACCGACTCGGTAAAAATGACCATCTGATAAAACGCGCAATAAACGTGTTTGCAAATCAAATGGCATGTCACCGATTTCATCTAAAAATAAAGTACCGCCCTCAGCCTGCTCAAATCGGCCACGCCTCATGGTTTGAGCACCCGTGAATGCGCCACGTTCATGACCAAACAATTCTGACTCTAATAGGTCTTTAGGAATCGCGGCTGTGTTCAAGGCAATGAATGGGCCACCTGCTCTTGGACTATGTTTATGTAGCGCTCTGGCGACCAACTCTTTACCCGAACCAGATTCTCCCGTGATTAAAACAGTGACGTTAGATTGCGATAGTCGGCCAATTGCTCTAAATACATCTTGCATGGCCGGTGCTTGACCAAGAATCTCAGTGGTTTCTTGCATGCGATCAGCAACTTCACGCGTTTGATTCTGAAGTCTTAAGCTCTCATCAACCGCCCTACGAATCAGCTCAACTGATTTAGCAATATCAAAAGGTTTGGTGATGTATTCAAAAGCACCACCTTGGAATGACGATACTGCTGAATCCAAATCAGAATAAGCAGTCATGATGATGACAGGCACGTTGGGATGCTCAGCTTTTACCTGTTGCAGTAGATCGATACCGTTACCGCGTGGCATACGAATATCAGAAATTAATACCTGAGGCTCCTCACCCCGATCAAATGCATCTAGAACATCTTGTGGATTACTAAAACTACGATAAGGCATGTTCTCACGCTGTAATGCCTTCTCCAATACCCAGCGTATTGATTGATCATCATCCACAATCCAAACTGGCTTCATATTGATCCCTAATTCTTAATTTCTATTTAATCCTTCCCGTTTTTTAGACGGAAAGGTAACTGCATCTGAAAATCAGTGTGGCCAGGCTTACTTGAGCAACCAATAAAACCAAAATGCTGCTGCACATAAGTTTGAGCCAAGGTAAGACCTAAACCACTACCACCTTCTTTGCCTGATACCAATGGGAAGAAAATCTTGTCTTTAATTTCTTCTGGGATACCAGGACCGTTATCTATGACATGCAAATCCAATGCCAGTTTGTATCTTTGCTTATTAATAGTGACATTACGAGCAACTCGGGTGCGTAATTCAATCACTGCCTCGCCCTGCTCAATTTGGGCTCTAAGAGCTTGCGCAGCGTTGTGAACCACGTTTAAAACAGCCTGAATGAGAGCTTCTTGATCTCCCAATAAGTCTGGCAGACTGATATCGTAATTTCGCTTAATTTTGAGCCCTTGTGGAAACTCGGCTAATACCAAGCTTCTTACTCGCTCTAAAACCTCATGAATGTTCACGTAATCATCAACGTGTTGTTTGCGGTGCGGCGCTAATAAGCGATCCACTAGACTTTGCAAACGATCTGATTCTTTAATGATGACTTGGGTGTATTCATGCAAAGACTTATCAGGCAACTCAAACTCTAAAAGTTGGGCAGCCCCACGAATACCGCCTAATGGGTTTTTGATTTCATGAGCCAAGTTGCGCATCAGAGTCTTATTAGCTTCTACCTGTTGCACCAACCGATCATCTCGCTCACTACGTATTTGTTGATCAAGTGGCAACCACTCAATCAGAATTAAATCTGGGTTGTCCAAGCCCGCAACCACGACATGCGCATTAATCGGCTCGTGGTCGGCTCTTGCTGGACCAGGCCCCAATTGCAAATCTTGTCGCTGCGCCTCAATTTGATCGCCCTTAACTGCTTCGAGCATTTTGAGTAACTCTGGGTTATGACCAAATAGGTCATGAATCGATAGACCTTCCAGCAACTTACTAGAAATATCCAGCCCAACCTCTGCCACTGGGTTGGCATACACAACCATTTGATGTGCGTACTCAACCACTAGGATTGCATTTGGCAGCTGATCCCATGCGGTGGGTTGAGAAAAAAGGGCAGCTATTGCTGCCCCTTTTACTGGTTTGCGCAACATACCTGCGCTCTACCTTTTCTATACTCTCTATTAGAGTGAGTAGTACATGTCGAACTCGACTGGGTGAGCAGCCATACGGAAGCGTGTAACTTCTTCCATCTTCAAGTCGATGTACGCATCTAACATTGAGTTTGTGAACACACCACCACGAGTCAAGAACTCACGGTCAGCATTCAATGCCTCAAGAGCTTGATCCAAGCTGTTACATACTGTTGGGATCTTTGCATCTTCTTCTGGTGGCAAGTCGTACAAGTTCTTGTCAGCAGCTTCACCTGGATGAATCTTGTTTTGGATACCGTCCAAACCAGCCATCATCAATGCAGAGAAACACAAGTATGGGTTAGCCAATGGGTCTGGGAAACGAGTTTCGATACGACGACCCTTAGGATTTGCAACGTGTGGAATACGGATAGAAGCAGAACGGTTACGTGCTGAGTAAGCCAACTTAACTGGAGCTTCGAAACCTGGAACCAAACGCTTGTATGAGTTTGTACCTGGGTTAGTGATCGCGTTCAATGCACGTGCGTGCTTGATGATACCGCCGATGTAGTACAACGCTAAGTCTGACAAACCTGCGTAGCCGTTACCAGCGAACAAGTTTTGACCATCTTTCCAGATTGATTGGTGAACGTGCATACCTGAACCGTTGTCACCAACGATTGGTTTTGGCATGAATGTAGCTGTTTTGCCATAAGCGTGAGCTACGTTTTGAATCACGTACTTTTGCAAGATTGTCCAGTCAGCGCGTTGAACCAATGTGCTGAACTTTGTACCCAATTCGTTTTGGCCTTGACCAGCAACTTCATGGTGATGTACTTCAACTGGAATACCTAATGATTCCAAGATCAAGCACATTTCTGAACGCATATCTTGGAATGTGTCTACTGGAGCAACTGGGAAGTAACCACCTTTTTTACCTGGACGGTGACCTGTGTTGCCATGTTCGAATGATGTAGCTGATGACCAAGGTGCTTCTTCAGATTCAACCTTGTAGAAACAACCTTGCATGTCGTTGCCCCAAGTAATGCTGTCAAATACAAAGAACTCTGGCTCTGGACCAAAGTAAGCTGTATCACCAATACCAGTGCTCTTTAAATAAGCTTCAGCGCGTTTAGCGATAGAACGTGGGTCACGGTCATAGCCTTTGCCATCAGATGGCTCGATAACGTCGCATGAAAGAACCAATGTTGGCTCTTCATAGAATGGGTCGATGTATGCAGTTACTGGATCTGGCATAAGCAACATGTCTGATGCTTCAATACCTTTCCAACCAGCAATTGATGAGCCGTCAAATGCATGACCACTCTCAAATTTATCTTCATCAAAGTGAGATACAGGCACAGATACGTGCTGCTCTTTACCCTTAGTGTCTGTAAAGCGGAAGTCTACAAAAGTTACTTCTTTTTCTTTTGCAAGCTTCATTACATCTGCGACGGTCTTCGTTGTCATGCAAATCTCCTATTGGAACAATCTCAAATCAGCCATGCAGTGTTTTGGCACCACACAACCCACTAACTAAAACTATGCACAAAGCATGCCAAATAAACATGCCTCATATTCTTAACCACATTTTAGGTCAAAATGACCCTGCTACCGACCCCATATGCACCACGATAGTGCAAATAAGCACTAAAACAAAGCTAATGGGTATTTATTCCCCATTATTATGCAAATCGTGGATGATATGACCCAAATCCTGCACTCCCTGCCTTAGTTTGGGCCAAGCCAACTCAACCTGCGCTGATTGGCCTTTAACACCTAACTCAATATGACGCTTAGCAAAAACACCTGACTTCTGAGGGTCCCCCACAGACGGCAAGCTAAATACTTTGACATCAGGGTAGGTATTTTCAATCTTTTCCATAAGTGGTGTCAAACTTGCCTCCATGGCTAGGGGGACAATAAAACTTCGCTCCAAGAAATCTACCTGATGAAACAAGTCCTTATAGAAATGATCTAAAACCCAAGTCATCATCGGCGCAGCCATCACAGGAAAGCCCGGCACAAAATAATGCTCTTGAATGTAGAACCCAGGGATTTGATTAAACGGATTTGGGATGATTTGACTGCCCTTTGGAAACTCCCCCATCTTCATACGCAATAAATTGTCTGAACTATTTAAATCACTCTTGACTGGATCCCCTTCTGCCATCGTGAGAATTCTTTGAGTAATTAACTGCTGCGCTTGAGGATGTAATTCAAGGGGTAAATTTAATGCTGCTGCTGCACACTGCCTGGTGTGATCATCGGGTGTCGAGCCAATGCCACCTGTACTAAATACAACATCATTTGTAGCGAAACTTCTTTTCAATACTTCTGTAATTGCCTCTCGATCATCTCCTACGTACTCTACTTGAGATAAAGCTAAGCCTCGCTCACTGAGAAGTTCAATCATCTTAGCCATATGTTTATCTTGTCTTTTGCCAGACAAAATCTCATCACCAACCACAATCAAACGAAATTTTTTATTTGTCATATTAAGAGTCACCTAAAACAATCCCATGCTCTGCGCGATGCAGGCGCAATGCATGCAATAAATAGTGTGCAAACCAAAGTGCTGAAAATATAAACACCACCGAATAAACCCAGAGCACCATGAAAGAAACCACTGGGAAAAAAATAATTGCCATGGCAGATGTTGCCCAGAAGAAAGTAGGCACCGCCCCCAACAGGCCACACAAGATGCCCATAGTGAGTAATGGCCAGCGATGCTTTTGCATAAGAGATTGTCTCTCGGCTTCAGTCGCATGGTGAGCTAGCACGTCATAACTCATTAGCCGCATCGTAAGCCAACCCCAAAATAGTGGTGGCAGGATTGCCACCATCGGAGGGACCCACCAAATTGGCAGAGTCATCATTACTAATGCACAACATATGAGAATTGAAATAAAGGCGTAAAGCAAACTACGAATCAAACCACCCTCATGGGCTTGATAAAGATCTTGATACCCTGGTTGCGAAGCAATATGACGAATCACCGCAGGCACAGAAGTAAAAGCTACCAACACTAATAGTGAGATTGTGATGACGGGTATCAGCACAATCACTAACAAGAGTGGTGCCATCACTGCCCTGATTTCATCCCAACCAGCGGCTGACATCACATCAGCCATCCAAGCAGTCAAAAATGAATTGGTAATAAAGAAGCGGATTGATTCAAGTGCTGGCTCCCACATAAAGAAAAAGAGCACTGCCCAAACAACACTTACGATAATGAATGGGCGCAAACTGAGCCACAGCATCTTAGGATGCATCAAACCAACCATCGACAAACCAAGAGATCGAAGCACAGAATCCTTAGAAATTTAACTAGACTGTTTAAGCGTTCGCCATGCGTGCTTTAAACCTTGCCACTGATGTGTCAGCACATGGTTAGACACTTCGAGATTCTTAACGCCTGTTGGATGCGTCTGAGAATCAAAGATAGCTGTCTTAAACATCATGTCCCACCAGGGGAACAAAATACCAAAATTACAACCACCCAATACGCCAGGCTTACCGGGCGCTTCATGCCCCATGCCAATGGCGTGGTGATAGCGATGGAATTTAGGTGAAATAATTAAATACTTAAACCAACCATGATCAAAATTTAGATTGCCATGCTGCCAACTTTGTATCAATTGACTAATGGCAATGATCCATAGGAACTGAATTGGCTCAACACCAATCATAAGAGCCAATGCTGCAAACACCGCTGAATGCCCTAGATCATCTAAAAAGTGGTTTCTGTTGTCCGTCCAGACAGTCATGTACTTTTGACTATGATGCAAAGCATGCAACTGCCACCACCAATTCCAATGGTGAGATGCCCTGTGATAAAGATATTCACCAAAATCCAATATCACCAGATAAACCAAAAAACTCACCCAAGGAATAGAAGTAACACCTGGAACCCAACCTTCCACATTTAAACGACGGAACTGAATGTCATGGAGCTGCGCTTCAAACCAAAAGTACAGCTCTGAAAATCCAAAAAATAAAATTAGCTTTACCAAACCCAAGCGATGAATCAATGTATAAAAAATATCAACTGCTTGGGCTATGTTCCGATGCCTTCGCACTTGTGGGTTATTTGATACAGCCTCAACAGGAAATAACTTTTCTAATGGCTTAAATACCAACAAAATAATGATGACTTGAAACACCCCGAATAAAAACCAATCAAGTCCAGCAATCGCGTCATCTGCATAACCCATACCGCCAAAGGTATACAAAATAGGCAAGACCATCTCCTGCATCATCCATTCTTGGAGGCTGGCATACCATGCAGTTAGAGTAGTGATCATGGCTTAATTATTCTTGAAATTTCAGAATGTTGCTGAAGGCTCAATATCGTGTCAAAACAATAGCCTTTTTTCTTAAGCCCCACGATCAATGGTTCAAGTACCGCTGGTGCCCAAGGATCTTTTCTAGACCATATGCCTAGATGCGCCATGGCAATATCACCAGGCTTTAATTCTGTCAGAGCTTTTTTTAGTAGTTGCTGATTAGAGAACTTTTCAGAGGACAATTCATCACCTAAAAATCCAGACTTAGACCAGCCTACGTGCCTATAGCCACAGATCTCCCCCATCTGAATATACTGAGCAGAGACTTTTCCACCAGGTGCTCGCCAGATTGGATCCAATGGGGTACCAGTTAACTTCTCAAAGCGCTGCTTGACTAAACTCATATCAGCACACAAACCATCTTGTGACATTTTTCTTGCTTTGTTTGCCTCAGGACCAAACTGAGATTTAACAATCACAGTTGATTGATCAAAGTCTTTCACCAGGTAGGTATGAAAATACGTGTGATTACCAAATGCATGGCCATCTTTTTTAAGCGCTTGCCAATAGCTCGCCCATGAATCATCCAGTGAATAATCCCCGCGCTTAGTTTTTTCATTAGCCAAGAAGAATGTGGCTTTGACCTGATGTTGACGCAAAACTTTGGCAACATATTCAGCCACATCCATATTGCCAGTATCAAATGTTAAATAGATGGGCTGATTACAAGCTGCTGCTTGCAAATTAAAACTTGCTAGAACTAATAGACTGACGACTAATTTTTTCAAGCGCCACCCCTATTAAGTCGTTACTGCCAACCAGCACTAGGATAGAAAAATATGCCGTGCGGACTCTTACCAACCGGAATAGTTGCAATTAACTTTCTAGAGGCAATGTCAATCACGCCCACCTTCTTAGAAAACCTAAAGGTCACCCACAACTCCTTACCGTCCGGTGTGACATCCATACAATCTGGACCGGCTGGTAAACCAGTGATATCAGCTACTTTTTCCAACTTTTCCATATCCAAAAGACTAATTGTTGATTCAACACGGTTAGTTAGAAAAATATGTCGCTTATCTCCCAAAGGCCTAAAGTTATGCGCAGCTTTTCCAGTTTTAATTTCTTTGATGATTTTTTGATTTTTCCAATCAATTACTTGCACTGAATCTGCGCCAGTTAGGCCCACCAATAAATATTTATCACCCGGCGTCATCCAAACACCAGCAGGCGCTTTACCCACAGCCATCTTCCAAATGATCTCTTGCGTTTCTAGATCGATTGCCACCAACTCATTGGAATCTTGCAGCGTCACAAAAGTAATTTTGCTATTGCTTGTAAATGTGATGTGGCTTGGTGTTTTTGGGGCCTTAACCACTTTCACCAACTTCAACTCACGATCCTTGGCGGCATAAATATCCACACGATCTAAACGATTACCAGCTGCAATAAACCATTTTTTATCTGGCGAATATCCAATATGGTACGGATCAATGATATTTGGCGTACGACCTTGCAACTCCCCTGTCTTGGGATCTAAAAAAGCAACATCATTGCCCACCGCATTAGCTACTAGTACAGATTTCTGATCTGGGGTAATCATCAAGTGATGCGGCTCTTTACCAATTGGAAATGTTTTATATACAGCTCGCTTATCCATATCAATCAAGCTAACACTTGCCTCACCTGAATTTAAGACGATGGCCGTTCTCTTAGGAGACTCTGATGGTGAGGCAACCGCAAAGCTTGTGATTAAGGAGAGGGCCACGAATAGTGTGGCGAATTGAGATATTTTTTTGGTTTTATTGAGCATGCGGTGATTTTAAGACCCAAAATGCTAAAAGTCATAAAACCACCACTGTTTTTATTGATATGACACAAAACCTTCTTTAGTCGCCACTTGTTGGCTTAATGCATTAGATTGTGCTGAACCATGCTGGCTATCACAATCGCAGCAAAAAAACCTAAGATCCATTTGATTGTCTTGATCTCAGAATTAATAGTTTTAATTTCCATCTTAATTTCTAGTATTTCAGCTTTGCATTCATTAGATGTCTTATCTAAATCCTCTTTTGTTGCCAATCGCCCCAATTGACTATTCATGAACTCATTAAATATGGATACAAGCGTTTTTGCTTGCCTACCATCCATGCCTGAATCAATCAAATCATTAACTGTTTTGAGCGTATCTATGTACATCATCGCACTATCCCCTTTTTTAATTACGTTTACTTATATTTTTTATAAGTATAAGGGTATCAATACTGCTGACAACAAAGACCACACAAGTAATCAGCTATTTTCTTAGGCTGTCGAGAATTTTTTGTAGGCGCTTAGATGACATAGGCGTTGGGGTCTTTAACTCTTGAGCATAGAGTGCCACTCTTAGCTCCTCCAATTGCCAGCGGAAGTCCTCTAGGCGAACATCTACTGCTCCACCATAGGCCTTTTGAGCCTGAATCATTTTGCTCCATGGATTAGCGAGTAATTGCCACTCCTGCTGGCATTGCGCATCTCTACTTGGATTTGTTCTCAACTTATCAATCCGCATGCTAGCCGCCTTTAAATATCTTGGCAGATGGACTAGATACTCATAAGGCGTTTTAGCAACAAATTGTTGATGAATTAAGTTTTGTATTTGCTGAGACACATCACTATGCGCACTTGGCGACAAAGACTTTAATTGCGCCATGCGCTTTTGTAGATCTGCATACGCCTGTAGGCTTGCTAAAGCATGCCTTGCCACCTCTTGAGCAATCAATGCCAACTTTGGTTTACCTAGATCCAAACGCTCCTTGAATGATGCTGCATTAGTTGGCAATGGCTCCATCAAACAAGAGCGCTCAATCGCCAAATCAATCACTTGCGTCATTAAATCGTCAGTATTACCAATATTCATAAAAAGCAGACCAAGATCTCTTGCTCCTGGCAACTGCTTATGCAAGGCTTTGATAGTCTCACGCATCGGGATTGCAAACAGTCTCTTCAAACCCAAGCGATGGGTTTTTCGCGCTAACTCAGGATCATCAAAAACCTCAATATCACAATGAGTTTTCTGATCAACTAAAGCGGGATACCCGTACAAGGTTTGCTGCCCTCTCTTAATTTCCAACATCTCAGGCAACTCTCCAAAAGACCAATCCTTGATGTTTTCTGTTTGGGCAATGACAGAACGCTGACTCTGCTGCGCTGGCTGACTAGACGCCAATTGTTGATGTTGCTGATGATTTGTTCCTGAGATTTGATTCACAGCAGTAGCAGCAACTTCCTGAAATACTTCTCTAGCAGCCTGCGAGTGTTCGGCACGTAACTTACCTAGATTTCGCTCTAGATCAATTTGACGCCCATACTCGTCCACTAAGCGGAAGTTCATGAAGCAATGTAGAGGTAGATTTTCCGGACGGAAATCAGCGCGCTGAACCTGTAATTGAGTTTGCTCGCGTATATCAGCAATCAACGCATCTAAATAATCACCCTCACCAAAAGTCTTCTTTTCAGAAGTTCTTTCAACAAACTTCTTGGCATAGTCAGGCAACGGTACACAATAACGTCGCAATTTCTGCGGCAATGACTTGAGATATAACTGAGTTTTTTCAAGTGCTAAACCAGGAACCAACCACTCACAACGTCGTTGATCTACCTGATTAAGTAAGGCCAAAGGCACAATCATCGTGACCCCGTCCTTAGGGCTGCCAGGTTCAAAGTGGTAAGTTAATTGCAACTCTGTACCAGCCATCTTGATAGTTTTAGGATAACGATCAAGTGTTATGCCCGCAGCCTCATGCCGCATTAAATCGGCTTTATCTAATTTAAGTGCTGCTATGTTTTTAGCATCTTCTTTTAACCAAGCTTCTAAAGTGGGTTTACTAAAAACAATATCTGGTAAATGTTGCTCGTAAAAAGCAAACAGCAACTCATCATCAACCAAGACATCTTGACGTCGAGAGCGATGCTCCAAGGCTTCGATTTGCTTGATCAGATTTAAGTTATGCCAAAAAAAGCTATAAAGAGGTCCGCTTTGTTTTTGCGCTTGAGCAGCTTCCGCTTGACCAAACAAATCTGCCTCAACCAAAGCTCTTTGAATAAAAATGCGTCTTGCTTCCTCTGCATCTTTGGGTGCGAATCTAATTTTTCTACCGTGATAAATAGGTAGACCATAGAACGTGCCACGCTCATGAGCCATTACCTCACCTTGGCGAGCATCCCAAAATGGATCACTCCAAGATCTCACGATTCGATGACTAGCAACTTTCTCTACCCATGTCGGTTCAATTTTGGCAATGGTTCTAGCAAATAAACGACTAGTCTCTACTAGTTCTGAAGCCAAGATCCACGCACCCGCTTTTTTACCAATCGTAGACCCTGGCCAAATATTTAGTTTGATGCCTCTAGCACCTTCATAGATGCCTGGCCCATGTTTATCGTCTTCAGCTTTTTTAGCGATATTGCCGAGTAAACCAGTTAGGAGCGATAAGTGCACCTGTTCAAAAGTTGCCGGTGTTGCGTTTTCTTTCCAACCCTGCTCAGTTAACAAGCGATGTAACTGCCCATGTACATCACGCCACTCGCGCATACGCCTAGGCGAAATGAAATGTGTTTTACACAAGTTCTCTAATTGACGATTACTTTGTTTGTGAACTAGAGCATGTTGATACCAATCCCAAAGTTTTACAAATGACAAAAACTCTGATCTTTCATCAGCAAATAACTTATGCGCCGTGTCCGCAGCTTGCGCATATTCCATGGGGCGATCACGGGGGTCTTGCGTTGCCATTGCTGTTGCAATAATCAATACTTCTCTTAGAGCCTGCTGCTCCCTTGCGGCCAACAACATACGACCAACTCTTGGATCAAGCGGCAACGCCGCCAATTGCTTACCGATAGGAGTCAAGGCGCCCTGTCTGGGCCCATCAGACTCCATTGCACCCAACTCCTCCAATAACTGAACACCATCACTAATAGCCCTACCTAAAGGTGGCTCAATGAATGGAAACTCTTGAATACGCGGCAGCTTCAAAGCTCGCATACGCAAAATGACTGCTGCTAGAGAACTTCTTAATATTTCAGGGTCTGTAAATTTGGGCCTAGCGTTGTAATCCGCCTCATCATATAAACGAATACAGATACCATCAGAGACACGACCACAACGACCAGCTCTTTGATTGGCAGCCGCTTGTGAGATCGGCTCAACCTGCAATTGCTCAACTTTATTACGGTACGAATAGCGCTTAACCCTAGCTAAACCCGCGTCAATCACAAAACGAATGCCGGGTACCGTTAATGAGGTTTCTGCCACATTGGTTGCTAAAACAATTCTTCTGCCACCGCCAGACTGGAAAACTCTCTCTTGCTCACTCACCGACTGTCTTGCAAATAAGCTCAACACCTCAGGATGAAAACGTTGATTAAGAACATGATCCTTGCGGATTGCCTCAGCACAGTCCCGAATCTCTCGTTCCCCTGGCAAAAATACCAAAATGTCACCCGCCGCTTGAGCACCATCGCGCCACAGTTGACCCACCGCATCAACGACTGCATCAGGAATATCTTTCGGGTCCTTTTGACCAGGCTCTAACAGCGGCTGATACCTTACCTCTACAGGATAGAGTCTGCCACTCACCTCAATCACTGGTGCAGGACGGTCTTTGGACCCAAAATGCTCTGCAAAACGATTCGCGTCGATAGTGGCCGAGGTAACGATGACCTTGAGATCGGGACGCTTAGGTAAAAGCTGCCTCAAATAACCCAATAAAAAGTCAATGTTCAGGCTACGCTCATGCGCCTCATCGATGATGATGGTGTCATAAGACTTCAATAACGGGTCTCTTTGGGTCTCAGCCAACAAAATGCCGTCAGTCATGAGCTTCACAGAGGCTGTTGGGCTGGTTTTATCCGAAAAACGTACCTGATACCCCACATCCTCACCAATCGGGCTGCCTAGCTCTTCTGCAATTCTTTTAGCAGTGGATGTGGCAGCGATACGCCGTGGTTGAGTGTGTCCAATTAATTGACCGGTGCCATTAGCCCTGCCACGCCCCATCGCCAAACAGATCTTTGGTAACTGCGTGGTCTTGCCAGAACCGGTTTCTCCGCACACAATAATGACCTGGTTCTGCTCCAAAGCTTGGGTAATTTTCTCCCTCTGCCCGGAGACAGGTAAGCTCTCTGGAAACTGAATTTTCAAAAGTTTGGTCATTTTTTCTGGTTGCACCCTATAATTTTCCACTATGCCTACAAATCAAGCCCAAAATAATTTTCCCTTCGTTGCTTGGCTGCGCGATGTAGCCCCCTACATCCATAGTTTTCGAGGCAAAACCTTTGTTATCGGCTTTGCTGGCGAATTGGTACAAAAAGGCGGCTTAGAGGCTCTCATCCAAGACGTGGCGATGTTGCACGCCATGGGCATGAGAATTGTTTTGGTCCATGGTTCACGTCCACAAGTACAAGAACAACTAGATTTAAGAAAAGTTACCAGTCGCTATGGTACTGGTGCCATGAGTGGTTATCGAATCACAGATCCAGCTGCTCTTGAATGCGCCAAGGAAGCTTCTGGTGAATTACGCCTAGATATTGAAGCAGCATTTAGCCAAGGTTTACCTAATACCCCTATGGCTGGCTCACGCATTTCTGTTATTTCTGGCAACTTCATTACTGCAAGACCAGTGGGTATCGTAGATGGAGTTGACTTCATGCACACTGGTTTAGTGCGTAAAGTTGACTCTGAATCAATCGCACACTCTCTTGCAAATAACAAGATAGTCTTGATGTCACCTTTGGGTTTCTCACCAACTGGTCAAGCTTTCAATATCGCTTATGAAGATGTGGCCACTGCTACAGCAATGGCAGTTAAAGCTGATAAATTGATTTTCTTAACTGAATACAACGGCATCACTGATGCCGACGGAGAACTCATCAAAGAGTTCTCACTACGTCAACTAGAAGACCATATTAGCGGCTTAACTTTGGCCGATGCTGATCTCAAAGTGCTACTGCAAAACGCTATTCGGGCAATTAAGTCTGGGGTTGGCCGTGTTCATTTATTGCCTCATGACCGTGATGGCGCTCTTTTGGAAGAGTTGTTCACACATGACGGTATCAGCACCATGATCGCTGCTTCAGACATTGAACATTTGCGCGAAGCAAATCTTGATGATGTGGGTGGCATCTTGCAATTAATCGAACCCTTGGAAGACGAAGGTATTTTGGTTGCCAGAGGTCGCGATGTGATTGAACGTGACATCACTCACTTCTCCGTGATTGAGCATGACCGCGTGCTATTCGGTTGCGCAGCATTGTTCCCATACTCTAATGGTCTGGGTGAACTGTCTTGCTTGGCTGTTGATCCAGAAGCGCAAGAGTCTGGTGACGGCGAAAGATTACTGAAGCGTATTGAGGCCAGAGCCAAAGCTCAAGGTCTTAAGAAAATATTTGTATTAACCACAAGAACTGAACATTGGTTCTTAAAACGTGGTTTCGTACGCGCTAGCGTTGATGACCTACCAGCAGAGCGTAAAGAGCTCTACAACTGGGAACGTAAATCAATGGTTCTCATTAAAAACATTTAACTATTAACGATTGCTAATTAAGAGGTAAATAATGGCACGCATGATTCATTGCATCAAATTGAATAAAGAAGCAGAAGGCTTGGATTTCGCACCACTACCTGGTGAATTAGGCAAAAAAATCTGGCAAGAAGTTTCTAAAGAAGCTTGGGCTGGTTGGATCAAACAACAAACCATGCTAATTAATGAAAATCGTTTGAACATGGCAGATACGCGTGCACGTCAATACCTTCTAAAACAAGTGGAGAAGTATTTCTATGGTGAAGGTGCTGATTCAGCACAAGGATATGTGCCAGAGAATAAGTGAACTGAAGTAGTTTTTTTAAACTGGACTTTTAGGTTTGCATTAAAAAGGACGCATAAGCGTCCTTTTTTGTTACCCCAAGATTCTCAAAATAAGACTCATGAGTAGGTCTGACGGCGAACTCCATTTGCTTCACCAATAAGTAATACATTGGCTTTTCTTCTAGCAAATAAACCATTGCAAACCACCCCCGGTATTTGGTTGATATTGGATTCGAGTTCAACTGGATTGGTAATTTTTAAACCCGCCACATCCAAGATCCAAGCTTGGTTATCTGTCACAAATACCTGATCGGTGCCTTTGATTTTTCTAAGAGTAACCGTACCACCCAATTTCTCTAACTCTCTAGTGACCTGCGCCGTAGCCATCGGTATGACCTCAACAGGCAAAGGAAATTGGCCCATCACAGCGACTTGTTTACTACCATCGCAAATACATACAAATGTTTTAGCCAAATGCGCCACAATTTTTTCACGGGTTAAAGCGCCACCACCGCCTTTGAGCATGTGACCTTGAGGATCAATCTCATCCGCTCCATCTACATACATCGGCAAACTTTCCACCGAATTGCTATCTAATACATTAAAACCATGTTTTTTTAGGCGCTCAGTGCTAGCTTGTGAACTTGATACCACCCCTGCAAAATGAGATTTATGTGGAGCAATTGCATCAATAAATAAGTTCGCCGTTGAACCCGTACCAACCCCCAAGATGCCGCCAGGAGCCATATGCTTTAATACTTCATCTTTGGCAGCCTCAGCAACCATGGCTTTTAATTGATCTTGGGTATACATATTTAAGCTTTCCGAGGATTTAATTTCAAACTTCTCTAATTATTCAATAAAAATGTCTGCTACATTCTTTTAATTCACAGAAGCATTCTAAAATAGTCCGATGAGCTCATTACTAGAACAATTAAAACAGTACACCACCGTGGTTGCCGACACAGGCGATTTTGAACGCATGAAGGCATTTTTGCCTCAAGATGCAACCACCAATCCATCCCTCATCTTAAAGGCAGCACAACTGCCTAGCTACCAACATCTCATCACAGAGATCAAAACTAAGAATGCCGGCAAAAGCGTTGATCAAATTATTGATGCTTTATTGGTGGCATTTGGTATCGAAATTTTAAAAATAGTTCCTGGTCGTGTATCTACTGAAGTCGATGCGCGACTTTCTTTTGATACAGATGCAACCATTAAGAAGGCCCGCGAAATCATTGCCGCCTATGAAGCTGCAGGCATTTCCAAAAAACGCGTGCTGATTAAGATTGCAAGTACTTGGGAAGGCATACAAGCTGCCAAAACTCTTCAAGCCGAAGGCATCGCTTGCAACATGACCTTGCTATTTAGCCTAGTTCAAGCTGTTGCTTGCGCCAATGCAAATGCTCAATTAATTTCTCCATTTGTAGGTCGCATCACTGATTGGCACAAAAAATCATTAGGAACCGAGTGGCAGGATGATGTCCATGGCGGTGCTAATGATCCCGGTGTCGTATCTGTCAAAAATATCTATAACTACTACAAGAACTTTGGCATCAAGACTGAGGTGATGGGAGCTAGCTTTAGAAATATTGGGCAAATCACTAACTTAGCCGGCTGTGATTTATTAACTATCAGCCCTGAATTATTGGCTGAACTACAAAGTAGCGAAGCAAACTTGAGCTTGGCATTAAGTCCTGAAAAAGCAAAATCTATTGGGGCAGCAGAAATTACTGCCGATGAAAAGTCATTCCGCTACCAACTGAATCAAGATGCTATGGCAACAGAGAAACTTTCAGAAGGTATCCGTCTTTTCTGTGCTGACATTGAGAAATTAGAAAAACTATTGCTAGCTTAATTACTCAGTTAGCTAGCTGATTTATTTAGAGGCTTTGGATTGCTTGGCAATTCTTTGCCTTCTAGCTTCGTAGAGACTCACACCGCTTGCAACGGATACGTTAAGGCTCTCTACGCCACCTAGCATTGGGATTTTGACAAGCTCATCACAAGTTTCTCGGGTAAGACGTCTCATGCCCTCACCTTCTGCACCCATCACCAAAGCAACAGGGCCTGTGAAATCAACATCGTAGAGTGTCTTTTCAGTTTGGTCATCAGTACCAATCACCCATACGCCCGCTTCTTGGAGTTCACGCATGGTTCTAGCTAGATTCGTTACTGCGATTAAGGGCATGGTTTCTGCAGCACCACTGGCCACCTTACTCACAGTAGCATTCAAGTGAGCTGAACGATCTTTAGGCACAATCACGGCATCCACACCAGCACCATCAGCTACGCGCAAACATGCCCCTAGGTTATGCGGATCTGTTACACCATCTAAAATGAGCAACAGTGCTGGTCCTGTCAATGCATCAAGCAACTCATCAAGAGTTTGTACTTTAGAAATACTGTCCGCAAAAGCCACTACACCTTGATGACGGTCATTGCCAGCCAAGGTTCTCAAACGCTCCGTATCAGCTTGATGTAGTCTGCGACCCAAAATTGGTTCAGCAGTTTTAATAAAGTCCTGCATGCGGCGATCACGCCTTGCAGGATCAACATAGACTGTTCTTAAGGACTCCGGGTCTTGGCGCAGTCTTGCAATAACCGCATGAAAGCCCAGCAACATTTGTTTGCCGTCACCACCAGCTTGCCTTGATGACTGATCTTGTTTAGATCTAAAACCCTGCTCTCTATCTGACATTAACGACGGCCCTTGCGAATACTTAATTCATGCCCCTTAGATTTGGCATTACTAGATTTTTTTGGTTTTCTACCAGCTTTAGCAGCAGCGGTTTTCTTAGCTCCTCTGCCTGAGGCTGATTTACTAGGGGCAGATAATACCCCACCACCCTGAGTCGATCTAGAACCACCTGCTGTCGAGCCAGATGAACTAGAGCGCGCTTTCCCTGATGATTTTTTAGCGCTAGCACCTCTGTTAGGCTTATTCGAGCGACCATTTTCCATCGGTGAGAAACGATCGCTCACGCCAACACCTGCCACACCATTTCTGTCGCCATTTGGTTTTACAAGGCTAAATTCAATGCGTCTAGCATCCAAGTCAACACGGCTCACCAAGACGTGAACTCGGTCTGTTAAGCGATAACGAATACCTGTTCTCTCACCACGTAGCTCTTGTCTGGCTTCGTCATACTGGTAGTAATCACCACCGAGTTCACTGATGTGAATCATGCCCTCTACAAAGAGACTTTCAAGTTGAACAAATAGACCAAAAGTGGCAACACCGGTGATGGTGCCAGAGTACTCTTGACCCAAGTGATCACGCATGTAGTAACACTTCAACCAAGCTTCGACATCTCTGGATGCCTCATCTGCACGACGCTCGTTAGAAGAACAATGAACCCCCAACTGTGCCCAAGCAGCCATGGCAGTTGATGCTTCTTGCTTCGCCTTAGCTCCGCGAGCGGTTTTAGCGGCAGGCTTTGCTTTGGCTTCTTCATGAGATTTTTTAGCATTGGCGGCATTCACTCGCCCTGGACCACTCTTTGGCATCGCTAAGTTCAAAACTACATCGGCAGGGATATTAGGTGAATATGTTTTCTTTGCCAAAATAGCTTTAATAGCGCGATGCACTAGCAAATCTGGATATCGGCGAATGGGGCTTGTGAAATGTGCGTAGGCTGGATAAGCCAAACCAAAGTGGCCATAGTTATCTGGCTGGTAAACGGCCTGCTGCATTGATCTCAAAACCACTGACTGCAACATGCTGGCATCAGGCCTTGGCTTGATCTCTTCAATTAACTTTGCAAAGTCTTTAGGTCTTGGCTTTTCAGCACCACCTAAATTTAGCCCAGCCGTCCTTAATACTTGTTTAAGAGTCATCAACTTTTCAGCAGATGGCTCAGCATGCACTCGGAATAAAGAAGCATGACCATTCTTATCCAAAAAGTCTGCGGCACAAACGTTGGCCGCCAACATGCACTCTTCAATCACGCGGTGTGCCTCATTACGCACCCTAGGCTCAATACGCTCAATCTTGCCAAGCGCATTACTGATGATTTGAGTTTCTGTGGTTTCAAAGTCAATTGCACCACGTTTATCTCTAGCCGCTCTCAAAACCTTATAGAGACTGTATAAACGATCTAAATTTTTCTTAAGATGCTTGAATCTTGCCGCTTCAGGACCATTACTGTTACTTAAAATTTCCCAAACGGTGTTATAGGTAAACCGCTGCGCTGAATGCATCACGGCTGGGTAAAACTGGTAAGCCTGCACTTGACCATCCATGTCAATCACCGCATCACACACCATACATAAGCGATCGACCTCAGGCTTTAATGAACATAAGCCATTTGATATTTTTTCTGGCAACATCGGGATGACCCTGCGCGGGAAATACACTGATGTGGCTCTTGAAATTGCATCAGAATCTAATGGGTGACCAGGCTTAACGTAGTGAGATACGTCAGCGATTGCTACGATTAGACGCCACGCCTTTGCTTTACCCCAGGCAACAGGCTCACAATACACCGCATCATCGAAGTCTCTGGCATCCTCACCATCAATCGTCACCAAGGGAATATCACGTAGATCAATACGCCCCTCTAGGTCTTCCTCACGAATCTCATTAGGCAATGCATCAGCCTCTTTGCTTGCTGCAGGAGAGAATAGATGAGGCACACCATATTTACGCACAGCGATTTCGATTTCCATACCCGGGTCATCGATCTCACCCAATACTTCCACAACTCGACCAACAGCCTGACGATAACTATCGGGGTAATCAATAATTTCAACAGAAACTACTTGACCCAATTTGGCGTTACCCTGCCCTTTGGGTGGAATCAGGATGTCATGGCCAATACGCTTATCTTCTGGAGCACAAATAAGAACACCGTTCTCATTTAATAAACGTCCAATCACAAATTGATTGGCATGCAAAATCACTTCACTGATTTGGCCTTCTGGTCGACCGCGACGATCCACCCCAGAAACTCTAACAATCACTTTATCGTGATGCATGACACGCGACATCTCGCGTTCATTTAAGAAAATGTCTTCTCCACCATCATCAGGAATCACAAAACCAAAACCATCTCGATGGCCTTGGACTGTCCCTTGTTTTTCTGGCAATTTACGGGCTTTAGCCTCAGACAGTGCCAAGGTCCCTTTAGTGCTTTTTTTAGTCATACCCCATTGTCTTACAAGAATGTGAAAACTCAAGCAATATATCAAGAATATAATCAAATCAACATTGGCGCTAACACCTCTAGCCCAGAAATATAACCATCAAGGTACGTGGAGATAGACATGGATTTAGGCATTAACAATAAGACTGCCTTAGTGTTCGGCGCGGGTAGCGGCCTAGGTCAAGCCATGGCCATTGCCCTAGCCAAAGAAGGCGCCAAAATAGCCTTGGCTGGCAGAAATATGGCCAAACTGGAAGACACTGCCAAGATGATTCAAGCAATGGGCGGGAAGTCTATTTGCATTAGCTGGGATCTGGCCAAGCTAGAAGCTATTGATGGGAATTTCTGTCAAATTGAGAAAGAATTAGGCCCCGTTGATATTTTGGTCAACAATACCGGAGGGCCTCCCCCAACTCCAGCCGCCAACCAAGCAACTGCATTGTGGGTCGAAAAGTTTCAAGAAATGGTTTTGTCGGTGATTGCTATTACAGACCGAGCAATCGGTGGCATGAAAGAGCGTCAATGGGGCCGAATCATCACAAGCACATCTTCAGGCGCCATCACCCCTATTCCTAATCTGGCGATTTCAAATACCTTGCGCGCATCTTTGCACGCCTGGTCAAAAACCCTTTCTAGAGAGTTAGCTCCTTTTGGCATCACCGCCAATGTGATTGTTCCGGGGCGAATTGCCACTGACAGAATTAAGTTTCTAGATTCAGCTCGCGCAGAACGAGAAAATAAATCACTGGCAGAGATTGAATTGGATAGCCTTAAAACGATTCCTATGGGTCGTATGGGTCGCCCTGAGGAATATGGTCAAGTGGCAGCATTTTTAGCCAGCGAAGCAGCCTCATATATCACTGGCTCAGTGATCCGAGTCGACGGCGGCAATATCCCAAATATTTAATTAAGCACGAATATCTAAGGCAGCTAGCTCTGCCTCAGTAAAACCAGCGGCTTTACGAGCCTCGTAGTTAAATGGGCCTCTCAGTTTTGGCGCTTCGTATTTTTCAACCAAATCAGCATAAGCTTTAATTGGGTCAAGTTGGTCTTTTTGACACATGTAATTGAACCAACGATTACCAATCTCTACATGCCCAACCTCATCATTAAGAATGATTTGCAAAAGTCTCACTGCTTCATGATCATTGGCTTGAGCCAGCTTTTCTTGAATCGGCGGCAAAGCATCCAAACCACGTGACTCCATGGTACGTGGCACCAACGCCATTCTTGCTAGGATTGATTCCGTTGTTTTGCTAACCATTTCCCATAAGCTGTTATGAGCTGGGAAATCGCCATATTTAAAACCTTGAGTTTGAAGATGCTGATTGAGTAACTCGAAGTGATACGCCTCTTCAGCAGCAACTCTTAACCAATCCTCGTAATATTCTTTAGGCATACCCGCAAACCGCCATACCGCATCTAAAGCCAAATTAATGGCATTGAATTCAATGTGAGCCAAAGCGTGTATTAATACTGCACGCCCTTCTGCGGTGACCATTGAGCGACGTTTAACCAAGCCAGGATTTACCAAGACTGGCGCATCGGGACGACCCGGAATGTCAACATCCTTATCAGATAGAACTGCATCTTCATTTAGATTGATATTGCCAGCCAAGTATTCTTCACGCAGATGAGCCACCGCCATACATTTAGCATGCGGTTCTTTGATGCTTAATAGTGAAAGCGCTTGAGATCTGAGTTCTGAATTCATAAAAGTAGGTAATTTTTCTAATTATCCAATAGTCTCAGGTACATATAAAATGATTTAACTATAAAAATACTAAGACACCTTGACTACATACTTGATGCTTCTGACACAAGTCTTATCCATTTTTGGATTTGCTTGCTACGCCGCATCCTTAACCCTGATTCAAACCGAGTGGCAATTAAGTAATTTCCAATCCGGTTTTTTAGCGAGCAGTTTTTTCATTGGTTACGTTTTAGTTGTGCCCTTTGCAACAACTTTGACTGACCGCATCGATACACGCCAAATATATCTAGCGGGCGGTCTGCTTGCTAGCATCGGCTTATTTGGCATGGGTTACTTTTCCAGTGACTTTCATAATGCGTGGTTTTTTCTAATGTTGCATGGCGCAGGCATATCAGCAACTTACATGCCTGGCCTCAAAATAATCTCCGACCGAGTCACGATCGGTGAAATCACTCGACATATCTCTTTCTACACAGCATTTTTTGGTATCGGCAATGCACTGTCATATTACGTCTCAGGAATATTGATTGCCCAATATGGTTGGAGAGCAGCCTTTTTAATTACCTCTATAGGACCTGCTCTCGCTGGAATCTTAGCTTGGCTTGGAACACAACGATTAGCGGGAGAAAAATCTTTTTTTGAGATTAAATTTGATCTCAAAGATGCATTTCCTCTTTTGCGCTGGAAAAAAGTACTAGAAACAAAAGAAGCACTGGGCTACATGCTCGGGTACACGGCTCACAGCCTAGAACTATTTGCATCTAGAGCTTGGCTGGTAGCATTTTTTGTCTATGCTGCGACCATCGCCAACCCAGAAAACTCTTTCCCATTAACCGCAACAGTAATTGCGACATTGATTAATTTGATTGGCGTTCCCGCCTCCATCATCGGAAACGAGATGGCCTTAAGAATAGGTCGTCATCGCTGGGTCTATTGGGTCATGATTGGTAGCGCTATCAGCGGCATCTCCTTAGGAGCCTCGCTACATGCCCATTGGTCAATTATTTTGATACTTGCTTTTATTCACTCCATTTTCATCATGGCTGACTCAGCAACACTTACTGCAGGTCTAGTAATCAGCGTGCCTCAAGATATCAAAGGTGCTGCCATGGGACTACACTCGGTTATGGGGTTTAGTGGCGGCTTACTAGGCCCTGCAATTTTTGGCGCCACACTAGATATCAGCAGAGCCATGGGTCATGATGGTTGGATGGCCGCTTATGCTTCGATTGTTGTATGGGGATTGATATTTGTGTTTTACACACAGTTCTCACTCTGGAAAGTTCAAAGGAAATCTTAAATGCGTCAAACACACCCTAGCCTCTTTCCAATCGGATCAGTTTTAAAGCATAAGAAAACCGGCGGCTTCTATCAAGTCATTGGGCTAGCAAAGATTGAAGCCACTCTAGAAATGGCCTATGTCTATGAATCTAGACAAACCCATGATTACTGGATTCGTCCTCAAGCAGAGATGGAAGACGGTCGCTTTGAATTGGCTGATTAATCAATCTTCTTTTTTGAAGAGATCAATATTCCAGCAACAATTAGTAAGAAGGCCACCCCATGAAATATCTGTGGCGCCTCACCCAATAATGCTGCTGACATGATAGCCGCAAATAATGGAATCAAATTAGCAAAGAATGCTGCCAGTGACGGTCCAACTGCACTAACTCCCAGCCCCCAACACCTATAAGCAATCAAAGATGGGCCAATGGCAATATAAATTAATAGTAAAACTGTCCAAACATTAATTTCTAACTGTACGGCGTCAAGTGCCACCTCATAGCTTAAAAAAGTGATTGACCAGAAAACACCAAATACCACTTGTGCCAATAAAAATTCTGCCCAATGCCATTGACGCTCCGTGCTCTTACCAGGGTGACTTAACATCCAGCTATAAAAGCCCCAAAGAATAGTGGCCAACAAAATAAACAAATCACCAATCACGAGCTTCACATCAAGAATGCTAAGCAAGTCGCCTCGAGATAAAACAATCACAACACCTAACAATGAAATGACTGCGCCAAACATTTGACGCGCTTGGGCTTTTTGTTGATAAAACAAAGCACCGATCAACAACATCCACATCGGCATGCTGCCACCTATCAATGTCACATTAATCGGAGTTGATGTTTCTAAAGATAGATATAAGAGGCTGTTGTATGAGCCTACACCTAACAAACCCAGCAACAAAAATCGAACTTTGTTCTGCCAAAGCACACTGTTGGATTTAAAAATCCTCCATCCAAGTGGCAAAAGTATTAAAGCTGCTAGAGACCACCGAATGCTATTAAGCATGATGGGCGATATTGTGCCCACTGCCAACCTGCCCACAATGGCATTACCCGCCCACAATATAGTCGGTAAGACCATGTAAAAGATAATGCGAGGGGTTAATGGGGTCATCTGAAAATTGCTATATATACCAAAGGTGACGATGCTAGCATGCCAGAGGCTCATCAAATGAGATTGATGCAAGAACTTGCATGTTAATGGAGTATCCTAAGGAACACCGATAGTTATTCAGGAACATCATGAATCAAGATGAACGCATAACCAATCTAGAAGTCAAACTTAGCTTTTCTGAGGATTTATTAGAAGAGTTGAATCAAACTGTCTATAAACAACAACAGCAGATTGATGCCTTGATCAAGGAAGTAAAAGCTCTGAAATTACAAATGGCTAGCAATTTGCCATCGGATGGCAATAGCCCCCGCGATGAAATACCGCCCCACTACTAATTAAGATTTTTGTGCCAAGCCTTCTATGGCAAGAACGTAACCTTGAACACCAAAGCCCACAACAATGCCGGCAGCCACTGGTGAAATATAAGAATGGTGTCTAAAAGCTTCACGGGCATGCACATTAGAAATATGCACTTCAATCACAGGCAAACCGTTAACCGCAGCAATCGCATCATGCAAAGCCACTGATGTATGCGTGTAGGCACCTGGATTAAATACAACCCCTTGCACCTTACCAGCCTTATAAGCTAAACCTGCCTCTTGGATCTTATCGATCAATGGGCCTTCATGATTACTTTGCAAAAACTCAACATCGAACCCCAAACGCTTTGCAGCATCTGTACATAAAGCTTCAACATCTGCCAAAGTCGCAGAGCCATACTTCTCAGGCTCTCTTGTGCCTAAGAGGTTGAGATTAGGGCCATTGAGGACGATGATTTTTTTCATAATGAATGAAGTATAGCGCTGATATATTGATTCTTAAAGAGTTTACTTCCAGCGCTCGCAAGTCACCTCAATAGTTCCCTCGCCATTACTTAACATTAGATGACCATCTTGAATGGTTGCTTGAATTTGCATAGTGCGTTCTGCCCAAGTGGCTAATTCTTGAGAAAGATCTGAAGACACTCGATAGACCGATAACTTATCCATGCGCGTGAGCTTATTTTCAATACCCTTCCACCATACTTCTGCAGCATGATGGTAGGCGTAGACAACCACTTTCTCGGATTTTGAGCAGGCGCGACTTAAAGGCTTTTCTTCTGGCTGCCCAACCTCAATCCATAACCTGGTTTGTCCTGTAAAGTCTTTTAACCAAACATCCGGTTCATCAGGGTCAGATAACCCAGCACCAAACACCAATTGACCATCGCCATTACAAAGATCATTTAATTGATGTGCATTAAAAGATAGCGCCAACAAACGCATCATCATGCGTTCATCTGTTTCACTGGGATGTCTTGCTAGTGTGAGCGCATGATCTGCATAATAATTGTGATCAATATCAGCCACAGACAGATTTACTTTAAATATCGTTGCTTTAATAGCCATGAATAGTTTTTTACTTTTCTGCGTAAAGACGCAATAGTCTGCGAAAATGACATTATGAAGCAATCACACGACCTAGACGAAGATCAAACCTACGAAAAACCGAGTAAATCGGAGATTAAGCGCCGTTTAGAGGCCAGGCAAAATCTCGCTGAAGAAATTAGCAAAATGACACCTGACAAGTGGAAGCAAATGCCCCTACCAGAGAGATTACTCGAACCCCTACAAGAAACTGCCAACGTACGCAGTCATGGCGGTATCCGACGTCATATTCAATACTTGGGCAAAATCATGGGTGCATTGTCTGAAGATGAAGTGAACGCAATTAAACAAGCCTTAATTGGTATTGTGGGTGCTAAAAAAGCCAGTAAGATGAAAATCTAAATAACTATTGAACTAGCAGGAGACTTTTTCGATGAAAGTAATCAGCCAAAGTTTTAATAATCAAACTGTTATTCCAGGTAAATTCGCCTTTGCGATTCAAGACCCTGCCAGCCACATTACTTTATCCAGTAATAAAAACCCCCATCTTGCTTGGTCTGACTTTCCTAAAGAGACTCTATCGTTCGCAGTCATTTGTCATGACCCCGATGTTCCAAGCCAAGGTGATAACGTCAATCAAGAAGGCAAAGTAGTGCCAGCTTCTTTGGCACGTGTTGATTTTTATCACTGGGTACTAGTTAATATTCCAGCCAATATTCATAGCATTGAAGCTGGTACACATAGCTCCTCCATCACCCCCAAAGGCAAAGCAGCAAGCGCCAGTCCAATAGGCTTAGCCGGCATCAATGATTACACCGCTTGGTTTAATGGTGATGCCGAAATGAGTGGCAACTACTTTGGCTATGATGGTCCTTGCCCTCCATGGAATGATGAAATCAAGCATCACTATGTATTTACCGTCTACGCACTGAATGTCGCATCACTTCCGCTCACTGGGGCATTTACAGGGGCTGATGCTCTTAATGCTATGAAGTCGCACATTTTGGATCAAGCAAGCATCACTGGGATTTATAGCCTTAACCCTCAGGTTGGGCTCTAAACTGTCCTGAACAAGCAGAAACGGGCTAATCAGCCTAAAATAGCGCCCGTGAATGCACCTTTCAATCCCTCGCTCATTCCGAGCTCTCCAAAGCTAGACTCATACCCTAAATATTGGGCAGAGTGCTTTGGCACATCCCCATTCTTGCCGATGAGTAAAGCGGAGATGGATAAGCTTGGCTGGGATAGTTGCGACATCATTATTGTGACTGGTGATGCCTATGTAGATCACCCTAGTTTTGGTATGGCAATCATTGGTCGTCTACTCGAAGCACAAGGCTTCAGAGTTGGCATCATTGCTCAACCCGATTGGCAATCAGCCGATCCATTTAAAGTACTTGGTAAACCTAATTTATTTTTTGGTGTAGCAGCGGGCAACATGGATTCCATGATCAACCGTTACACGGCTGATCGCAAAGTGCGCAGTGACGACGCATACACACCCGGCGGTGTTGGTGGCAAACGCCCAGACCGTTGCTCATTGGTATACGCACAACGCTGCAAAGAAGCTTACTCTGATGTGCCAATTGTGATGGGTGGCATTGAAGCATCACTGCGTCGCATTGCTCATTATGACTATTGGCAAGACAAAGTGCGTCGCTCCATTTTGATTGATGCCAAAGCCGACATCTTGTTATACGGTAATGCCGAGAGAGCCGTTGTTGAAATCGCTCATCGCCTAGCTAAGGGCGAATCAATCAGTGACATTAATGATATTCGTGGAACAGCATTCGTTAGACGCCACCCTGCTCCCAACTTTACTGAAATTGATTCAAGCACGGTGGATGTTCCTGGTGTGATTGATGCCCCCATCAATCCCTATCTAACACCAGATGAACAAGCTAAAGAACAAGGCAGTAGCTGTAAAAAAACAGAGGGGACTCTTGATGAGTCAGCCTCAAGCGAGCAACCCATTACAGTTGTTCCAACAGCAAAAAAACGACTAGAGCGCGATACAACAGTTATTCGCCTACCAAGCTATGAAGCAGTCAAACGAGATCCAGTACTCTATGCCCATGCCAATCGCGTATTGCATCTAGAAACAAACCCCGGCAATGCACGAGCATTGGTGCAGCAACATGGTGAAGGTGCTTCTATTCGTGATGTCTGGTTGAACCCTCCTGCGGTTCCACTGACCACAGAAGAGATGGACTCAGTATTTGACTTACCCTATGCTCGCGCCCCTCACCCATCATATGGTGATGCAAAGATTCCTGCATGGGACATGATTCGCTTCTCAGTCAACATCATGCGTGGTTGTTTTGGTGGTTGCACATTCTGCTCAATCACAGAACACGAAGGTCGCATCATTCAAAACAGATCTTCTAACTCAATCATTAAAGAGATTGAAGATATTCGTGACAAAGTTCCTGGCTTTACTGGCATCATTTCTGACCTGGGTGGCCCGACTGCCAACATGTATAGGATTGCCTGTAAATCAAAAGAAATTGAGGCACACTGCCGCAAACCATCTTGTGTTTACCCAGACATTTGCCCTAATTTAAATACTGATCACACGCCACTGATTCAGCTGTACCGCCGCGCTCGATCATTACCTGGCATCAAGAAAATATTGATTGGTTCAGGCCTTCGCTATGACTTAGCCGTCAAAGCACCCGCTTACATCAAAGAGTTAGTCACTCACCATGTCGGCGGCTATCTAAAAATTGCACCAGAGCACACAGAGCAAGGTCCTCTTTCCAAGATGATGAAGCCTGGCATGGGCGCTTATGACAAATTTAAAGAGTTATTTGATAAATACTCTAAAGAAGCAGGTAAAGAACAATATTTAATCCCTTATTTCATTGCAGCCCATCCAGGAACTAGCGATGAAGATATGATGAATTTAGCGATTTGGCTTAAGAAAAATGGTTTCAGAGCTGATCAGGTACAAACCTTTTATCCGTCTCCAATGGCAACTGCCACAGCGATGTACCACACCAATAAAAATCCATTGCGCAAAGTAACTAGAGATAGCGAAACAGTGGATATTGTGCGCGGTGAAAAACGTCGTCGTTTACACAAAGCATTCTTGCGCTATCACGATGCCAATAATTGGCCATTACTGCGTGAGGCTCTCAAGAAAATGGGTAGAGCCGATTTAATTGGCAATGGTAAGCATCACTTAATTCCAAACTATCAACCTAATACTGATGGCACATACCAAAGTCCTCGTCGTAAAAATTCATCATTCGGTAAACCAAGTGCCAGTGCAGTAACTCACAACCCAAGAGACTTTTCTGTTCCTCAAAAACCAGCAAGAGGAAAAATACTCACTCAGCACACTGGACTACCCCCTCGGGCGGGTACTGGTATTAAAGCTGGCAGTAAAGGATCAGTTGGCTCTGGTGGCAGACCATCACGCAGTGGAGTCAGCGGTAGCGCCAGACCTACAGCAAGAACCAAGAGTGGCGTTAAAAAATAATATTCAAAAATTTCTTTAATTAAAAACCCCGCAATTGCGGGGTTTTTATCTCAACTCTTACGACTCAACGTCGTTTATATTTGTCTTCTCTTTATCCCTTCCAGCCGATGCAACGTAATAAATGATGCTGGCAATCAACATAACAACACCTAGCATTAAAAAACCAAAGACTTCTCTATCCACTTTCCCTCTCCCTCAATAAGTTACTGCCCATGATGAGCAGGATGATTGATATGAATATAAGAGCCAGCGCTTTAATCTCAAACATGATAATTTCTACATCAGAAAACGGCATACCTACAACTGCGATTAATGCTGCTAGAGATAATGAGTGTAGATATCTTGAGTAAGCATCTAATTGCTCCTTGCTAGATTTCTCCAATAACTTTTTTAAGTATTTGAACCTTATCTCCTTTCCTTTAAAAGAAGATTGTAATTACTTATTATTTTTATAAGTAATTACCCTGCCAAGACTATGGCTATAAATGAGACTCAGGCTTGGAGCGATTCTGTGATTACTTGCAACTGAATGCCGCTGATTTTCACGCGCTTCATACGACTTAGGTCACCAGCCATTAGTTCAATTGCTGAACGAGGAATGTTCAAAGTTTTTGAAAGCCAAAGTATCAGAGCGTCATTGGCTTTACCCTCTACTGGGGGTGCAGCCAATCTGATTTTGAGTCTGCCATCATGCTCCCCCTGAACCTCGGTCTTCTTGGCGCCGGGTTGGCAATAAAGAGCCAATACATAGGTATTAGTTTTGGCATTTTCTTCCTTTAACCAGGGTGGCAGTTGGGCAGTCATAGTTGTATTTGAGCACAAAGTTTTTATCAAGGGTAAGATTAGCGCATGACAGAACTACACCAATTACCAGCCAGTATTGCTGCTAAAAAAATTCAAGCTAATGAATTAAAGTCAGAAGATTTGATACGTTCATGCATCGAAAGAATTCGTGAGCGTGAACCCATCACGCAAGCTTGGGTAGAGACAAATTTTGATCTTGCAATCCAAAGAGCCAAATATTTAGATCGATCTACTAATTTAGGCATCTTGCATGGCATTCCTTTTGGTGCAAAAGATCTATTTGACACTCATGACTTCCCTACTCGCTTAGGCTCGGCCATATATGAAAACAATCACCCTAACAGTGATGCCACCCATATTGCCTTAATGAGACAAGCTGGTGGCGTGTTATTAGGCAAAACAGTCACCACTGAGTTTGCAACTTTTAAAGGTGGCAAAACCACCAATCCTCATAATCCCGAATACACCCCAGGCGGATCATCTAGTGGCTCTGCCGCTGCAGTCGCTGATGACATGATCCCGCTAGCAACAGGTAGCCAAACTGCTGGATCGGTGATTAGACCTGCAGCATTTTGTGGCGTAGTTGGATATAAACCCACCTACGGAAAAGTCAGTCTTGGTGGCGTTAAAAGTTTATCGCCATCACTCGATACCTTAGGTAGCTTTACTAGAACTGTTTCTGATGCAGCCCTATGTGTTGCAGCCATGTCTGGCGACACTCAACTGGCAACAATTAACAAAATTAAGAAAAAGCCACGCATAGCAACATGCTTAACCTATGATGGTGAGCTGGCAAGCGCAGAGACCATCACAGCCATTCATCATGCGGCACTTCTTGCCGAAGATATTTTTAAAACCAAAGCGCCTGCAATACAGTTACCCACCATCTTCAAAGATATGTCTGCACTACAAGGTCGCATCATGTGGTCAGAAAGTGCTCGCAGCTTTTCCTTTGAACAAAATAACCACTCCGAACAATTAAGTCAGCAATTAAAAGGCTTAATCAAAATGGGTTCTGCTATTAGTTATGAGCAATATTCAAATGATTTAATCGTTGCTGAAAAAGCCAGAGCCACCATTGATCAACTGCTAACTGAATCCTGGGACATATTGATTGCACCTAGCGCAATTGGTGAAGCAACTAAAGGATTAACCCAAACTGGAGATCCTATTTTCTGCAGAGTATGGACACTCATGGGCTTACCTTGCATCACCTTGCCACTGTATACAGGGCCCAATCAATTGCCAGTAGGTGTACAACTGGTAGCGGCTAGAGGTCGCGACGCACTACTCTTATCAGTGGCTGATGCACTGATGCAAGCTTAAAGATAATTCTTTAAGAGCGGGATTAATAAAGCACCCAAAATGCCATGTAAACCCATGGCTAAACTAGCATAAGTACCGGCCTCAGGGTGAACAGCAAAGGCTCTTGATGTACCAATACCATGCGCCGCTGTTCCCATGGCAAAACCTCTTTGCCACCACTCTTTCATACCTAGTAGATTAAGAATCGTGCTGCCCAACATAGCACCCAAGATACCAGTAACCACCGCGAATACAGCCGTTAGAGTTGGTGACACACCCAATCTCTCAGCCACACCCATTGCAATTGGGGCGGTAACAGACTTAGGATAGAAAGCCCCAACAATCGCAGCATCAGCACCTAACATCGTGGCAATAGCAACAGCACTTACGATCGAAACAACACCGCCACAAACCAGCGCAATCAATAGCGGAATGAGCCTATCCTTTAAAGCAGCAATGCCTCGATAAATTGGTACCGCCAAAGAGACTGTGGCAGTTCCCAGTAAAAAATGGACAAATTGCGCACCCTCAAAATATGTTTGATACGGCATATCTACAAAATACAAACACAATGCGACCAAGAGCACCGCAATTGCTACAGGATTAGCCAAAGGATATTTATCTGTCTTTTGATAACAAAAATGACCTATTTGATAAGCAGTCAGAGTGATGATCAATGCAAATAAAGGACTACCTGATAGGTAGACCCAGATTTCAGCAATTTGCAAAGAATTAGGATTCATGAGAATCCTTTCTAGCTAACCATCTCAACAATACTGCTGTCACGGCAATAGTTAAAACAACACTGATCAACAGCGCAGCACTGATGGCTAAAGCATTTGCTTTTAGCTGAGGTAAAAATAATATGACGCCAACAGCCGCTGGAACAAATAAAACGCCTAAATGTTGGCTAAAGGCATCTGACACTGAGGCTAAAGAAGTATTAACGTTGCCTTTGATGATTAAAAAAACTAACAAAAATATTAAGCCTAGGACAGGTCCAGGGATGATGGGCAATACAAAATGAGATACCAGCTCTCCCAAACCCTGCCAGAGAAGTATTTGGACTAAGCCGGAAATCATGTTGAGATCTTATTCCTGTGGCAACTCAACCAAATGTTGCTTGAATAAGTTTTTCTTAGCGACGTAGTTTTCTGCACTCGCTTTTAAGCCAGCAATCGCCTCTGGCGTTAACTCACGTACAACTTTAGCAGGAGAACCGAGAATCAATGAGTTATCAGGAAATACTTTTCCTTCAGTCACTACTGAACCTGCTCCTACCAAACAGTTCTTGCCAATCACAGCACGATTAAGCACCACGGCTTGAATACCGATTAATGAGTTTTCACCAATCGTGCAACCATGCAACATCGCTTGATGACCAACCGTCACATTCTCAGCCAAGGTTAATGGGCAACCCATGTCTGTGTGCATCACAGTGCCCTCTTGCACATTACTTCCTTTACCCACAGTAATAGGCTCATTGTCCCCACGAATCACCACACTTGGCCAAATACTCACATCCTCATGCAAGATGACATCACCAATTAACGTGGCCTCTTTTGCCACAAAAGCAGATTCGTGAATTTGTGGAGATTTATCTTTGTATTTATATATGGTCATAAATGTACCCGAATGAATGTAAAGATTAAGCGTGCGGCTTCCAGCGGATTGAATAAGAGGCAATTAGAACCTCAATCAGTAATGACACCAGGGCTAAGATGAATGAGCCAATACCTGCAACAAAGGTATATAAAACAAATGATGACAAGATCAACTTGCCACCTGTTGTTTCAGCAAAGAAAAGTTCTAGAACTGTTAAACCAATCATCAGTGCACATAGCACCAAGAAAATCATTGCCACGTTAATAAATCGGCCTCGCTTGGCAATACTCATTAGCTCATCTTGATAGGCCGTACGCGCCGATACTGATAGCGATGCATCACCCATCTCTTTATGTATCACACGTGCGCGATCAATGACACGAGCTAGGCGCTGAGTCAGGGCACCAATCATGCCAGCCACTGCAGTAAGTAAGAAAACTGGTGCAACAGCCAACTGAATGCTGTCACTCAATGTACTTGGGTTCATCATGAACTAAATATACCTCAGACTATGATTTCTGACATTTATGGTGATTACCAAGGTAGTAACTGCCCGTCATAGGCAAAAAACTGACCGCTATCTTCTGCTTCTAATGCTTGAATGGTAGCCAGCATTTCTTCTGCAGCAATCTTGGCAGGTCTAGCATTAGCACCCCCTGCGAAAGGCTGAGATAAATTTGAAATGACTGTACCAGGATGAATAGCCACCACCATGGCTTCTGGTTTTTGTCGACGCAACTCAATCGATGCCGTCTTAATTAGCATATTCAGGGCAGCTTTTGAGGCTCTGTAGGAATACCATCCACCCAAACGGGTGTCTTCAATACTACCTACTTTGGCAGATATCAAGGCCATCACGCCACGAGCAGAAATCAATGGCACAAAGTGCTTAAGCAATAAGGCTGGACCAAAGGTATTGGCGGTGAAGGTTTCTTGCAAAACCTTCATATCAATATCAGCCAACCTTTTTTCTGGCATAAAACCATCGCCATGCAACACACCAGTAGCCACAAGTATTAAATCAAATGGTCCTTGATCTTTTACAGTCAAAGCAGCACGCGAAATACTATCTTCATCATCTAAATGAATACTGATGAAGTCTGCTTGATTAGACGTTCGTGCTAAAGGAATCACCGTCTCACACAGTGGATCTTCTTGCAAACGTTTTAAAAAAGCTGCGCCAATCGAACCACTGGCACCAATCACTAGTGCCTTATAAGGAGATTGAAACAAGCTCATGAATTAGAACGTGCCTGGATACAAAATATCTTTAGTCACTTGCTTGATATCTCTATGCCCAGTAAAAGCCATCGTGATATCTAATTCTTTATGAATGATCTCTAAACATTTGGTTACGCCAGCCTCACCCATGGCACCCAAGCCATACAAGAAAGGTCGACCAATCATGGTGCCTCTTGCACCCAATGCCCAAGCTTTCAAAACATCTTGCCCAGAACGAATGCCGCCATCCATCCATACCTCGATGTCCTTACCTACTGCATCCACGATTCCAGGAAGAGCCTGAATACTAGATACCGCACCATCCAACTGACGACCACCATGATTTGAAACAATCAACGCATCAGCGCCGGAGTTAACAGCTAATCTCGCATCACCCTCATCCAAAATACCTTTGATGATTAACTTACCACCCCAAAGCTTCTTGATCCACTCCACATCACTCCAGTTCAATGCTGGATCAAACTGTTCCGCAGTCCAAGATGACAAAGATGACATATTGCCAACACCTGTAGCATGGCCAACAATATTTCTAAACGTGCGACGATGAGTTCCTAGCATCCCTAAACACCATGCTGGCTTAGTCATCATGTCCAAGATGTTTGGAATGGTGAGTTTAGGTGGCGCTGTTAACCCATTCTTTAAATCTTTGTGGCGTTGCCCCAAAATTTGCAAATCGAGTGTCAGTACTAGGGCTGAACATTTAGCGGCTTTAGCTCTTTCAATCAGGCGCTCAATAAAGCCCCTATCTTTCATCACATATAACTGAAACCAAAATGGCTTGGTGGTGTTTTCTGCCACATCTTCAATAGAACAAATGCTCATGGTCGATAAGCAAAATGGCACACCAAATTTCTCAGCCGCCTTGGCTGCCAAAATTTCACCGTCCGCATATTGCATGCCAGTTAAACCAGTAGGCGCCAACGCCACAGGCATGGCCACATCTTGACCAATCATTTGAGTCTTAGTCGTGCGATTCTCCATGTTAACCGCCACCTTTTGGCGGAACTTGATCTTTTGAAAATCTGACTCATTCGAGCGATAGGTAGACTCTGTCCATGATCCAGAATCTGCATAGTCATAGAACATTTTAGGCGTGCGTTTCTTATGCAAAATACGCAAGTCTTCAATATTTGTAATTACTGGCACTATTGTCTCCTTTGATTACTGGCTATTAAGCCAAGATAAACTATGGTTTTCGTGTCTAATGTAGTTTGTCCCATTATAGGTATACCTGACGCAGTATGGCAAAACCCCTCACTCTTGAAAAAATTCTGTTCAGCCAAGGCTTTGGCACTAGGCGCTACTGCAGTGATTTGGTCTACGCTGAGCTAGTTAAGGTCAATGGTGTCTTAGCAGAAGACCCTGATGAGAAAGTGCCTACTGATAACCTCACACTCAATGTTGATGGCGAGGACTGGGAATATCACGAAAAAGCATATGTGGCATTCAATAAACCCATTGGTTATGAGTGCTCACACAAAACCAGCCATCACCCCAGCATTTATGGCTTGTTGCCTCAGCCCTTGGTTGAAAGGGGTATTCAGTGTGTTGGTCGACTAGATTACGACACCACAGGACTGATTTTGATGTCTGATGATGGCCAGTTCATCCACAAGATGACTACGCCTAAAAAGAATATCGGCAAAATTTATGACATCACCACGGCAGAGGATCTCACCACCGCTCAAATTGAACATTTATTAAATGGCGTGGTATTGGATGATGACCCCAAGCCCTGCTTTGCTAAAGCTTGCGTCCAACAATCTGAACGCCTCTTATCAATGACCATTGTTGAAGGCCGCTATCACCAAGTTAAAAGAATGATGGCAGCCGTTGGTAATCATGTCGCTGGACTACACCGCTCTTCTATTGGCGCCTATACGATGCCATCAGATTTACCCGAGGGTGAATGGCGCTGGCTATACGCTGATGATCTAAAACAACTTGGAACCAGCATACAAGACCAAACTTGATGGTATTTTGAGATACATCAAAGCAATTATGAGCACTTACTCCTACAGTCTAATTAACTATAAGGAGTGAAACATGTTAAGTGAATTATTTGGTTCTTTTGCAGGTCAATTAAGCCTACTAGTCATCTTGTTCATGATTGTTGCAGGCTTTACAGCTGTACGCGTGGTACTTAAAAAAATGTCAGAGACATCTGATTAAGTTAATTGAGCTTATTTAACCAAGCTCAAACCCGCTTTAAAGTCTGGGTGCTCACAAGATCTTAGAAGTTCAAAAATCACCATTTCGGTGGTAACCAGTTCAGCACCGTTACCGGCTAAACGATCAAATGCTGCGTCGCGATTAAGCTCTGTTCTTGAACCGCAAGCATCGGTGACCACCCACACATCAAATTCTTCCTCTAGCAATCCCAGTGCTGTTTGCAATAAGCAAACATGTGCCTCACATCCAGCGATAACAATGGTATTACGCTCTTCTTGAGTGTTTTGCTTACGCTGAATATGTTTAGGTAGGCTTCTGGCATTACCCATAGGCTTGGGTGGCTCTCTGAGCAATTCAACCAAACCATCTTCGCACGCACCAAAGTGCATTTTGTTCAAAGTTTTCTGGCATAGACCTTTGATCTCTTGATCATTTGAACCCAATTTTTCAGGATTTTGCTCTGTACCAATAATAGGCAATTTGAGTAAATGAGCAATCTTTGCCAAACGCTTAGCATTCGCTAATACAGCATCCGCTTGATGAATAACCGGCATCAATTTAGCCTGATAATCAACCAGTACCAATTGTGTATCTTCGGCAGAAAGCAATATAGACATAATGACCTAGTTTTCTCTATGATGAATACATGGTATTTTCTTATAAAAAGAGAACAAAGGAGTAACTATTTTGTTTTTAGCCTTTTTAGTCATCATTCCGCTCATCACCTTTATCTTCTACATCAGAGCGATTAGTAAAACTTTGGCTGCCATTAGCGAACCTTATCGCACTCAATCTCCTGGCATGGCATGGCTTCTTTTAATACCCATCTTTAATGTGATCTGGTTTTTCTTTTTATTAAGAGCCATTAAAGATGGCTTTGCGCAAATGTACCGAGATGGCATCACCCAAAAAGAAATTGATACGGGATACAACTACGGAATCGGCATGGGTTGCTGCTGGGCAGCATCCTTCATACCTCAATTTATTTTTATTGCCTTAATACCAATGTTTGTATTTTCAATACTGCACTGGAACAAACTAAATAGCGCTACACGAACAATCGCTAAACAACAAAACTACTAAGATTAGTATTTGTTCATATTAGTTCTTCATACTAGCTTGCTGAGCTTTTTCTAACCAAAGGCTCAAAGCTGCTGCTAAATCTTTTTTACTAAACGAGCAACTCTCTTCAGTAAATAATGAAGATGATTCTAGGCGTGACAAGATTCCCTCTAGAACATCAGAATACTTTTGCGGTAATCGAGCCTGCTCACAAGCATCCCTAAAACTCATGATAAGAATATGCGTATCTTGGTCACCTGCCACCCAAGCATTTAATTCTTCAGTTAATTGATTCACTTCCATCTTGTTCTCCATACAAAAAAGGCTTCCTTGCGGAAGCCTTTTTGATGTTTGACACTAATTAAGCATCAACAGTCTTTGCTACATCACTGAAATCTTTGATTTGATCAAAGTTCATGTATTTGTAGATTTGACCACTGCTTGCATTGATCACGCCAATGTCAGCCATGTACTCTTCCTTAGTTGGAATCTTACCCAACTTAGAACAAATAGATGCCAACTCAGCAGAGCCAAGGTACACGAATGTGTTCTTACCCAAACGGTTCGGGAAGTTACGTGTTGATGTTGACATCACAGTAGCGCCTTCACGAACTTGAGCTTGGTTACCCATACACAATGAACAACCTGGCATCTCCATACGTGCACCAGCACTACCTAAAACGCCATAGTGACCTTCTTCAGTCAATTGCTTAGCATCCATCTTTGTTGGAGGAGCAACCCACAATTTCACAGGAATATCACGCTTACCTTCTAACAACTTAGAAGCAGCGCGGAAGTGACCAATGTTTGTCATGCATGAACCGATAAATACTTCATCGATCTTGGCGCCAGCAACATCAGACAAAGTCTTCACATCATCTGGGTCGTTAGGGCAAGCAACGATAGGCTCATGGATGTCTGCCAAATCAATCTCAATCACAGCAGCGTACTCAGCATCAGCATCACCTTTTAACAACTCTGGCTTAGCCAACCATGCTTCCATCGCCTTGATACGACGACCTAATGTACGTGCATCAGAGTAACCATTAGCAATCATCCACTTCATCAATGTGATGTTGCTATTCATGTACTCAATGATTGGCTCTTTGTTCAAGTGAACTGTACAGCCAGCTGCTGAACGCTCTGCAGATGCATCAGACAATTCAAATGCTTGCTCAACTTTAAGCTCAGGCAAACCTTCGATCTCAAGAATGCGGCCAGAGAAAATGTTCTTCTTACCCTTCTTCTCAACAGTCAACAAACCTTGCTTGATTGCATACAAAGGAATTGCATTAACCAAGTCACGCAATGTTACGCCTGGCTGCATTTTGCCTTTGAAACGAACTAAAACTGATTCAGGCATATCAAGAGGCATCACACCTGTTGCTGCAGCAAACGCTACCAAGCCAGAACCCGCTGGGAAAGAAATACCAATTGGGAAACGTGTGTGAGAGTCACCACCTGTACCAACAGTGTCAGGCAACAACAAACGGTTTAACCATGAGTGAATCACACCGTCACCTGGACGCAAGGCAACACCACCACGTGTGCTGATGAAATCAGGCAACTCATGGTGCATTTTTACGTCAACTGGTTTTGGATAAGCTGCTGTGTGACAGAAAGATTGCATCACCATATCTGATGAGAAACCTAAACATGCCAAATCTTTCAACTCGTCACGTGTCATTGGGCCTGTTGTATCTTGTGAACCAACAGTTGTCATCTTAGGCTCGCAGTATGTGCCTGGACGAACACCCTTGCCTTCTGGTAAACCACATGCACGACCCACCATCTTCTGCGCCAATGAGAAACCTTTGCCAGAATCGGCTGGGTTAGTTGGCAAGCGGAATAATGTTGAAACTGGCAAGCCCAAAGCTTCACGTGCCTTAGCTGTCAAACCACGACCAATGATCAATGGAATACGGCCACCTGCACGAACCTCGTCAAACAATACATCTGACTTCACTTTGAACTCAGAAATAACTTTGCCGTCTTTTAATGCTTTGCCTTCGTATGGGCGTAGTTCAATCACGTCACCCATGTTCATGTTGCTCACGTCTAACTCGATTGGCAACGCACCAGCGTCTTCCATCGTGTTGTAGAAAATCGGAGCAATTTTGCTACCTAAACATACGCCACCAAAACGCTTGTTTGGTACATATGGAATATCTTCACCAGTGAACCACAACACTGAGTTAGTCGCTGATTTACGTGATGAACCTGTACCAACCACGTCGCCAACATAAGCTACCAAGTTGCCTTTAGCTTGCAATGCGGCCAATTGCTTGATCGGACCTACTTTGCCTGGCTCTTGTGGCTCAATGCCTTCACGTGGGTTTTTCAACATTGCCAATGCATGCAATGGAATATCAGGACGGCTCCATGCGTCAGGCGCTGGAGATAGATCATCTGTATTTGTTTCGCCAGTAACTTTGAAGACTGTCAAAGTTAAGCTTTGTGGCACTTCTGGACGGCTTGTGAACCATTCAGCATCTGCCCAGCTTTGCAATACCGCTTTAGCGTTTGCATTACCTTTATCAGCCTTTTCCTTCACGTCATGGAATTGGTCAAACATCAATAATGTCTTTTTCAAACCATCAGCAGCAATACCACCAACCGTAGCGTCATCCAACAAATCAATGAGAGGAGAAATGTTGTAACCACCCAGCATCGTGCCTAGCAACTGTGTTGCAGTTTCACGAGTAATCAATGGAGTTTTTTCTTTGCCAAATGCAACTGCTGCTAAATAAGAGGCTTTTACCTTCGCCGCGTCATCCACACCAGCAGGAACGCGATGCGTGATCAACTCTACCAATGTAGCTTCCTCACCTTTTGGTGGGTTCTTTAGCAACTCAATCAACTCACCAGTCTGCTGAGCAGATAGTGGTAGTGGCGGAATACCTAGAGCCGCACGTTCTGCGACATGGTCACGGTAGGCTTTCAACATAGTCTTTCCCTCTCTATTTAGACAATTAAATAAACCAATATTCTAAGACTTATATCTTATATAAGACTTGCAAAACTGGCAACATAACTATAGAAATTAGCTCAATTTCTTTGCCTGTGCCTGACAAAATCATGTCAAATAAAAAGAGCTTTTAAATCAATGATGTAAAGTAATGCCTTATGAAGAAAACAGACCTTTACAAGAATGCGGGATTGGCCGTTGCCAACCAAATGAAGAATTCAGCCCCAAAACCCAAGGGAAACGCTAAAAATACCTCTGGAAACGGTAAAAAGCTGAATCCTCTGCTTGCGTCCCTACTCAAAAAGCCTGAATAGCTTCTTTAACGCAATTATTAAGGCAATTATTAAGGCAATTAATTAGAGATCAAACTTTGCTTTGATCTCTGGCGGCCAGGCTGCCGCCTTTTGAGCAATGAAATCAACCCAAACCATCGTGGCTCCGCCATTGGCATACACAGTATCTGGCTCGGTAGTCAGTGAAATCACATTGAACGTATCCACGCCCACTCTACTGGGGTTTGCAATATAGGTCTTCACAAGCAAATCAGCTGGATAAGCAATCTGCTTTAAGAAATTGCAAAAAGCATTGACCACCACAACACCTGCATCACCCTTGGTAACTTTCAGCCCAAAGCTATCTAACCAATTAACCCGGGCTTGCTCAATGTAGCGAAAGTAAACGGCATTGTTGACATGGCCTAACGCATCCATATCTCCCCAGCGCACTGGAATGATTGATTCATGAACCAATTTTTTATCTTCAGGTATCTCAATGCGCATAAGCAGTTGTCCAGTCAGTCAATGGTTTAATTATCAAGGTGTATTTTTATCAATCTTGAACCATGCAGCGTACATCGCAGGTAAAGATAATAAAGTTAAACCTGTCGCAACAATCAAGCCACCCATAATGGCGATGGCCATCGGTCCCCAGAATACACTTCTAGATAACGGAATCATCGCAAGCACCGCTGCTGCTGCAGTCAAAATAATTGGGCGATAACGCGTTACACAAGCATGAATAATCGCTTCGCGAGCTGGAATACCAGCAGCACGACCTTGCTCAATTTGATCAATCAAAATCACCGAGTTACGCATGATCATGCCTAGCAAAGCAATGAACCCAAGTAACGCCACAAAACCGAACGGACGGTTAAACAACAATAACGTTAGCGCAACCCCTGAGATACCTAGCGGTGCAGTTAGAACAACCAAGAAAGCTCTTGAGGAACTCTTCAACTGAATCACCAATAAGGTAAATGTGATGAAGAGCATGATTGGCACGCCTGCATTGATCGAGTCTTGCCCCTTCGAACTCTCTTCAACAGAGCCGCCAATCGTGACCCTGTAACCAGGAGGCATTTTTTCAATCAATGGCTGAAACTCTTTAAACAGCACAGAGGTAGCAGTAGGCCCCTGAATACCTGGCATCACATCAGCTTGTACGGTAATCGCGTATTCACGGTTCTCGCGCCACATAGTTGCTGGCTCCCAAACCACCTTCACTTGAGCAATCCTACCCAATGGAATAGCCTGACCAGAAACCGTGGTCAACATTGTCTCGTTAAGATCATTTACATGATCACGCTCAGACCTTGGTAGACGTAAAACAATCGGGGCCAATAAATCGCCTTCTCGATATTGCCCCACTACCACGCCACCAAAGTGACTAGATAAAGTTTGCGCAATGACTTGTGGCGGCACACCTAATTCACGGGCTTTAGCTGAATCAACCTCAATTTTTGCAACCGGTTGATTCTCATTCCAATTGTCTTTGACGCCGTAAATTAACTTTGAAGAACGCATCACGCCTAGCAATTGATTGGCTTCTTCCCGTAATTTGATCGGATCATCACCCGTTACACGGAATTCAACTGGGTAACTAACAGGTGGCCCATTAGGTAACAACTTAACTCGCAACCTAGCCTCAGGAGCAACGTCTTCTAATATCCTAGGCAACTCTCGATTCAAGCGATCTCTTTCGGCTAAATCTGCAATGATGATTGCTTGAGAAGTGTTTGATCTTGGAAAAATAATATCTAGTGGCAAGAAAAATCTTGGTGCACCATGACCAATCCACATGGTCACAGACTGAACACCTTTTTGCTCCAATATCTTTGCTTCAATTTTTTTGGCAGCTGCTTCAGTGGCTTCAAAGCTAGCACCTTCAGCCAAAAAGATATCTACCAAAATCTCAGGACGTGATGAGTCTGGGAAAAACTGCTGCTGCACCTGACTCATACCAACGATACCTAAAACAAAACTAGCTATCGTTGCAATAATGGCTTTACGGTGATGATCAATACACCAAGCAACAACCACCTTAAACCGTTGATAAAAAGGCGTATCAAAATGTTCGTGGGGTGACCCCTCAGCAGTGGCATGGCTAGGTTTTCTGAGTAGTAGTAAACCAAGATATGGCACAAACAAGACGGAAACAAACCAAGAAATAATTAGCGCTGCTGCAGTCACCGCAAAAATCGCAAAGGTGTATTCACCCACAGCAGACTTAGCAATACCAATTGGCAAGAAACCAACGGCTGTAATTAGTGTGCCAGTTAACATGGGCATTGCAGTCAACTCGTAAGCTGCGGTTACAGCCTTTACACGGTCATAACCCTCTTCGAGTTTACGCACCATCATCTCCACCACAATGATGGCATCATCAACCAATAAGCCCAGTGCAATGATCAACGAGCCTAATGAAATCTTATGCAACCCAACTCCAGACAAGTGCATGATCAAGAAAGTAACCGCCATCACCAAAGGAATGCTGATGGCAACTACAAGTCCAGGTCTTGGGTCAATGCGCCATGGATTTTTATGTAAACCCAAAGCCAAAAGACTCACTACCAAAACAACAATTAAAGCTTCAAGCAAGGTTCTTAAAAATTCTTTTACTGATCCAGCTACGACATTCGGTTGATCCTGAATCAAAGATAATGTGACGCCTGCTGGCAAGTCCTTTTCAATCAATTTACTCGCTGCACTCAAGCTATCACCTAATTTAACGATGTCACCACCCTTGGCCATAGAAATACCCAAGGCAACCAGTTCTTCACCCTGAAATCTCACCTTGCTCTCTGCAGGATTGATAACATCTCGACGCACATCGGCCACATCTCCTAAACGTATCGATGCACCAGAAGGTGTTCGTAGCGGCATAGCCTTGATATCAGCAATATTCTCAAAAGGTCCGCCAACACGAATTGGCATTGAGAATGACTGTGTCTCCACAGAACCGCCATTTTCAATCGCGTTCTGCTGATTCAATTGTTGTGCAACCGTTGCTGGGGACAAAGCGTACTGTGCCATCTTCTTACGAGATAGCTCTACATAGACCTGTTCTTCTTGCAATCCATAGATATTCACCTTACCCACATCTTTTACTTGCAAAAGACGTTGTCTAACATACGTAGTGAAGTCTCTTATTTCATTGGGTTTATAGCCCTTGGCTGACATGGCATAAATCACACCATATGTATCACCAAAGTCATCATCAAAATAAGGTCCATGCACACCGATAGGCAAACCTGACTTAGAGTCACCAATCTTTTTTCTAACGGTGTAAAAGAGATTTGGAATATCTTTGGCAGGCGTACTATCTTTAGCAAAAAAGATAATCATAGATTCGCCTGGATGAGAGAAGCTGCGGATCTTATCGATACTCGGAACCTCTTGAAGCGTTCTCTCAATCTTATTCGTCACTTGATCCGCCACTTGAGCAGCAGTTGCACCAGGCCACATTGTTCTGATCACCATCGCCCTGAATGTGAATGGCGGATCTTCGTCTTGCCCTAATTGAAAATAAGCCCCGATGCCCAGCACCATCAGAGCAATCATGAGATAACGTGTAATGGCAACGTTATCAATTGCCCAACGGGATAAATTAAATTTTCCTAGGCTCATTACTCAGCCTTTTCTGAGATGGCAATACGTACCTTTTGACCAACACTTAAGGCATGCCAACCAGTTGCAATCACCATATCGCCCGCACTTAAACCACCTAGAACTTCTGCAGATGCATCATCTACCTTACCTAGTTCAACTTTAACCGCTGCAATTGTTCCAACAGACTTTGAGTCTGGGTCCAATATCAATTTATAGACACTCACACCATCGCTATGTATGGCGGTAATAGGCAAGACCATTGACTGCTTGCTCTTGGTGACAACCTTGACAGATTTATCGTTAACCGTCATCTTGCCCACGACATCTTTGACGCCAACCTGTTGACCTTGAACCAAGTTGAACTCATTTAACAAACCGGCTTCAACTGCACGCAAAGTTACAAATCCCATTTGTTCCATGACTTGTTCGTATTTAGCTCGCGCAGATTCAATAACAGCTACACGACGATCAAACTCTGAGGCAGAAATAAAATTTTTAGCTCTTAAATCTGAGTAACGTTTAAAGTCAGCTTCCGCTGATTGCAACTCTGCTTTAGCAGCTTTGTAGCTAATCAAGACAGTCGAGTCAGAAGAAATGCTGTTGGGCATCAATCTAGCGAGAGACTGCCCTGCTTGAACTCGATCGCCACGCTTAACCAGCACCTCTGTCACTTTGCCACTGGCATCAAAATTAAGGCTGCCCGGATCCTTGTTAGCAAGCCCTGGTTGATTGGCATCTAAAGCCTGCCCTAAGACAACCACTTTAACTAAACGAGGCAAAGGACTTTGATTGTCCCCCTTGCCACAAGCAGTTAAAACTGTAATAAATAATAAAAGTGCCGGGATTGTGATTAGTTTTGATCTCATTTGGCGATTTTAGTGCAACACCCCTTTGATTGCACTGCGTATCTCCTTGGCCAAACCAGCCCGTTGGTCAGCAAAAATGAACTGGCCAATTTGAATGGTTTCTTGCCCCATTTCGAGAACGACCAGCTGTTTTTTGGCATCTAAGTTGGGTTCAGGGTCTTTGACTCTCACCCATGGCGCATTCCAATGCTTAACAGTTCGTCGATTACCTAGAAATAGTTCAATGGTGAATTCAGTGCCGTTAAGTCTGATTTTTTCGTAATCACTGGCATGGCGGGCATAAATCAGTAGCGCTATACCCAACACTAACAGCTCAGTTAATGTGAATGGCAGAATCATCCAAGCCCCCTGCCACCAAAAGTATGAGGCAATTAAAGATGAAAAACACACCATTGATAAGTAAAAAAGACCTACCTGCTTGGGCGTGAATGAGCAATTACGCTTCATATGCCAAACATAACCACTATCTGGATTAGCTTTAAGACTCATCGGCACTCTTAACAATCTGATCCATAGCCAAAGCCAAGGCAATATCTCGCTCAGTCAGCCCACCACTATCATGTGTTGAGAGCGTGACCTGAACTTTATTCCAGACATTGAACCACTCTGGATGATGATTCATGTCTTCAGCAATAACTGCCACTTGAGACATGAACTGAAACGCCTCTTGAAAATCTCCAAAAATAAACTCTCGATATAAGGCATCTCTTGTTGGCAAGACAGACCAACTAGGTAACTGAATTGAAAGTGATTGGCGACGAGCCAAATCTAGTAATGGAGCCATGTGATTAATTTATCACCAAGCGCTGATGCTTGCTTGAGGCCGCCTCAAACGACTTAAGTCATGATCAACTTAATCATCATAGCCACTGAAATCATCAGCGCAAAAATCGCAAACGCTTGCTGAACGCGCGGACCCGAGATGGATTTAACTGCTTGGCGCCCTATCAACAATCCCACCACCGAACCACCGGCAAAAGGAGCAGCCAAAGACCAGTTCATAGAACCGTATAAATTAGAAAACAAAACACCGCCAAACGAAACAATCGTCAGCACACCTAAAGACGTTGCCACAATCGACTTCATTGGTAAATCTGTAAATTTTCTTAAAGCAGGAACAATGATGAAACCACCGCCAACCCCAAGCAACCCCGAAAAGAAACCAGCCAATGCTCCTGACATTGCCAGTGCTCTAGCACATGGCAATGTCCAGGTTAACTTTCCAATCGTTTGATCCAACATGCATGGCGGCCCTAACTCTTCCTCAATACCGGCTAACTCTCGTTTTGCTTGTCCCCACATATTTCTTGCAACTAACAATAAGACCAAACAAAAAATAAGTACCAAAGGCCAGTTAGGCAGTTGATGTGCAAGCCATATACCGATGGGTGAGAAAAGTAGACCCGCACTGGCAATCAGCATAGCTGCTTTGTAGCGCATGATTTTTGAGCGTAAACCCAAGTAGGCGCCTAAGCCTGCCGATAAAGAGACTGCCAATAAACCAATTGGCGCAGCCTCTGCCACATTCAGGTGAAGGAAAAATCCCAGTAACGGAACAGACAGAATGGCGCCGCCAGCGCCAGTAAGCCCTAAAAGCACCCCAACAAAGATGCCTAGAGCCACTCCAATCAGAGTTAAATCCAACGATTAACCAACCTGTTGAGCCAACATGTAAAGATTAGTAGATCTTGCACCTGAGCGGCAGAATGCCAAAATAGGGCCCGGTAGCGTTTCTAGTAAACGCGCCATTTCTTGAGCTTGCTCCAGTGTGATCTGACCACTTACCACTGGTAGGTAAACATAGTTAAGCCCCAGAGCTTTTGCAGCCACCTCAACATCAGCACTCAATGGCTGCGTAGGACCACCCTCGCCATCTGGGCGATTATTAATAATGCTCTTGTAACCTTGACGAGCGATCTCAGCAACGTCTTCAGGGGCAATTTGACCCAAAGTACCAAATTGGTCTGTATGACAAGCGATTTGTAGCGGCATGCCACATCCTCCAGTGTTTGAATGATAAGTCGATGAATTGCCTGCAACGACAGGCTCACATGGTGGCGGAAGCATTCTCCATTGAAGATACTTCATCGCCAAGCTTGCTCCCACAACAAATGCTGCAAAAGCAATGAATGAATTAATAGCCAAGGTTGAGATACCTGTTAAGCCTTGACCAATTGTGCAACCCATGGCCGTCACACCACCAACGCCCATGAGCACACCGCCGATCAGATGATTACCTGTGTCTTCAGCATTTCTGAAGCTTTCCCAACGGAAGGTCTTTGTGGCTAAAGAGTAAATCAATGAACCTATCACCAAACCAAATACAGAAATAATGCCTAAGGTAACTTTTTTACTTGTATCACTAAAGAATGTAAGCCACTCAATCACGTAAGCGTAAGGAGCAACATACGTTAAGCTTTCCATGCGACCACTATTGGTGGCTACAAACACTTCTTCTAAAGTGTTCGGATCTTCAGCAACATAACCTAGCACCCCTGAAATCCACCAGATAGCTAGAATCGATGCTCCAACACCAAAGCCAGCCAAGAGATTATTGAAGTTCCAAAAATCTTTTCTAGATAACGCAAAAGTTACTAAGGCGCTACCTAGTACTAATGCAAGGCCCAGTTGCAAAGAATTTTTTGCAACACCCCACTGCGCTGCCAAAACACTCGGCAAATCTTGCGATGTTGATAAAGTCAAAAATACTGTATCAACCGTGTTAACTCTTAGAACACCAAATACGCCTTTGAGTGTCATGTATGACGATAAAGCCAAAGTCAAAAAGACCACTAAAGACTTCAAATTTCCAGCGCCAATCCGAATCAAGGTCTTACTGCCGCAACCTGAGGCCAAGACCATGCCAAACCCAAACATCACACCACCAACAATGGTTGATAACCACGATAGTCTTGTGCCGGTATAAATTGATTTACCCGTATCAATCAAACCCAAATAGGACATCAAGCCAACACCAATCATTGCCACACCAATCGCTAGCAACCATTGACGCATGCGAGTCCACTCCCCCATCACGATCACATCGGTCACGGCACCCATGGTGCAAAAACGAGTTTGTTGCAACACAATACCCAATAGCACTGTGACCGCAAATGTGGCCCAGATAACATTACTTGCAATAGTATTTAGATCAATTTCAGGCATATTAGATATAGATAGAGCTCAAACCTTGTAAGCCTGCCATTTTATGGCATTTTTGTGGTTTGACTCTTAAGATACTCTTGGTCACTAAATCGTGGCACCCAATGAGGCTTATAAATGACAAACACTGCCAAGAGCATGCCTGAAAGAGATCCCTCAGTAAAAGACAAAATCAACAACGCAACAAACCAATCAACGATGTCCATTGATAAGCCCATGCTAGCGGGCCAAAAGGTTTGATGCCAAATCATGAGGGCTGCAGCCGGAAGAATGACACTCAAGACACCTGCCACATAACCATGACCAAAAATGAATATGAACAAGTGTTTTGGTAAACAACCACCGATCAAGCGCATGATTCCACAAGCACACATGGCAGGCATCACGCCAAGAACCAAAAATTGGCGCAGGGCATGATCCAAAGTCCAACTACTAACTAAGGCTACGATGGTAGTTACCCCAGCCAACATCACAATGGCTGGTCTTAGGCCATACATAGCGACGAGTAATGAAGCTCCAAAAAACTGGAATGACAAACCCACCAAAGCTTCTTCAGCCATACCGGGCAAATGAGCACGTATATTCCATGCCAAACCCAATGCCACTATTCCACCAAGCACTGAATTTAAAACTTCGGGCCTAATTAAGACTTTCCAATGATCTTTGGAAAAAGCCCAAAAAAGAATAAGACCGGAAAGCGCTAGCGATAAACCGGTCATATTCAGCATTTAGATCTCCTTACGCCGCAAATCCTGGGTTGCCCTTGGCGCCTTCAATCTTAGGCATGTTCAAAGACTTGGCTTTAACGGTCTTGATATCTTTGAGATATTTAGCCACCACATCCCAAATTGGATCGCCACCAACAGCCTTAGCTTCTTCGGCGACGGGAGCCCAACCTGCTACTTTGTATGTCTTATTAGGGTCAATCAGTTTGCCATTCAACATCATGTTGCTAATGCGCTTACCTGCCTCACCTGTAGGATTAATTGCATATTGCAAACCACCAACACGCACCATGTCACCACCTTGTTGGTAGTAAGGATCTGGATTGAAGAGATTGTCAGCAATATCTTCTAAAACAGTCTTGATCATGTCGCCTTTCATCATTGTGACAGTGGTCCACGGGTAAGTAATCGCCGTTTGGTCCATCACATGTTCCATCGTAATAGCCTGACCTGGCAATAAGGATGTACCCCAACGGAAACCTGGTGAAAATGCAATTTCAGCATTCTTAACCGCCATCAAACCATCCAAAATAAGTTGGTCAAAGCTACCATTGAAGTTGCCGCGACGATAGAGTAAGCCCTCTGTGACAGCCAACTTCTCACCCAACTTGGTTTCGTATGGAGCACGGATCTTATCGATCAACTTGTTCATAGCAGGATCGGCCGGGATCATGTCTGAGAACACTGGCAACAACTTGTAACGGAAATCAGCCACCTTGCCACCGTTAACTTTAAAGTCTAAGACACCCAAATATTTACCATTTGAACCAGCGTTCGTAACAAGCGTTACGCCACCAGCATTTTTGACCTTCACAGGAGTTGGTACGCCATCATGCGTATGACCACCCATGATTGCATCAATACCCGTCACGCGACTGGCCATCTTCAAGTCAACGTCCATACCATTGTGAGATAGGACAACCACTACTTTGGCACCTTTAGCGCGAACTTCGTTCACCATCTTTTGCATATTCTCGTCTTGAATACCAAAAGTCCAATTGGCCACCATGTAACGTGGGTTAGCAATTGGGGTGTATGGGAAAGCCTGACCAATCACAGCCACCTTCACACCATTCATCTCACGAATCACATACGGATCAAAAACCTGGTCACCAAAGTCATTGGTTTTGATGTTTTGCGCCAAGAAAGAAATCTTGCCCTTAAAGTCTTTCTCAACAATCTCTTTCACGCGCTCTTCACCTAGAGTCATCTCCCAGTGAGGCGTCATGATATCCACGCCCAATGCCAAACAGGCATCCACCATGTCTTGGCCATTGGTCCATAAAGAAGTGCCAGAACCTTGCCATGTATCACCACCATCTAATAGCAATGAACCTGGACGACTAGCCTTCATCTTTTTCACAAGCGTAGCCAAGTGAGCAAAACCACCCACCTTACCGTACATGGCAGCAGCTTTTTCAAAGTCTAAATACGTGAACGCATGAGCTTCGCGTGTACCTGGTTTAATGTTGTGCGCTTTTAAAAGGTGCTCACCCACCAAGTGAGGCGTTTTACCCAACTGCGCACCAAAACCCAAATTCACATCAGGCTCACGGAAGTAAATTGGCTTTAACTGCGCATGACAGTCAGTGAAATGCAGAAAGTGCACATTGCCAAAACGAGGTAAGTCATAAAACTGGTTCGCTGCAGATTGAGCATTGGAATAATCAGAATTCAAAGCCATGCCACCTGCTGAGGCAACTGCTAAAACTTGCAAAAACTCTCTACGATTCATTGACATAAAAATAACCTTATTTGAATAATAAAAAAGACCGCCAATTCTGATGAAGTAGCGGTCTTTAATGCATCACTAATTACTTATTAACTGGTGATTCAGGATCTAACAACAGAGCCATCACATGGCGCATTTGATCCTCATTTAACAACTTGAAGTGTCCAAGGCGAGGCATATTACTGCATGCGTTGTACGCTTTAGCGTTGTAAATCTTTCCCCAAGTGTATTGAACAACATCTACTGAGTTACCACGAATCTTGCCGTAGTTCCACAACGATGGTCCGATATTGCCATGAGAAATTTCTTTCTTATTGATTTGATGGCAGTTGTAACATCCGCCACCAATCACTGTGTCAGCCTTGTCAGTCCAAGTAGCACCGCGACCACTTTGAGCAATCTTCTCGCCCTCTTTCCAGTCACCCAAGTACTTACCATCAGATGGTAACTTGATAGTAGCCATGTTGGCTTTCTCAATGGCTTCACGCTTCTTTGCATCCCCCTTGCCACCTAAGGTCGCAGGATCAGAACAAAACTTTTGTGTTTCATCACGATCTAGGCGGTCCATACCAGCAATGCCATTAGCCTTAAAACTTGCGGCATGATCTTTCTCAAATTTACTTTGAGCCATTGCAGAAGCTGAGGCAACAACCAAAGCTGCAGAAATTAATAAATTTAATTTTTTCATATGTATCTCCCGCGGCTTAGCGCTTCAATCCTGGTGTATTCATTTCACCACCGTTAGCCTTAACACCCATGTAAACAGATAAAGCAATCGTTACATCAGAGATATAAATAGGCTCAGGGAAACGTTGTTGACGGTAGCAATCATTTAAACGACGCTGCATGGTCCAAAAGTTGCCGCTTGAAACACGGTACGCTGGCCAGTAACCAAAGCCTAAAGCCGCACCTTTTTGTGTTGTGATATTTGGTAAATCTTGTAAACGAATACGCTTACCTTCTTCACCGTGACATGATGCACAAGAGAAGTCCATTGGACCACCTTGGAAATAGAAGGCCTTTTCACCCATGGCATACATTTCTTTTTCTTTAGGGTGCTTATTAGGCACATTGATCTTCATGCCTTTAGAGTGAGTCACTACATAAGCAACCACTGCTTCCACATCTTTACGCTTACCTTTTTCAAAGCCAGCACTGATGATTTCTTTAGGGTCATAGCCTTGCAATTTTTCCATGCAAGTAATGATGCGAGACTCAAGGTCTTGAACTTTATTAGTATCTTTAAAATAGCGAGGCAGTTCTGCTGCTGCACCTTTTACAACACCAGGACCTTTACCAAGATCACATTTTTCTAATGTGGCATTTTTAGGACCCATGGCTTTTTTCCAAAGATCTTCACCGGCCGCTTCATACAACTCAGAAGGATTGCCATCAGCAATCATCTCGCGATATTTAGCAATGTCATCAGTCGCACTTTGAGCCATAGCTAGACCAGCTAAAGCAGTCAAAGAGACTAATAAAGCACTTTTCATTCTTATCTTCATCTTCGCTCCTCTAAAAACAAAACCCCGCCATTCATCGATAGATTAGCGGGGTTTTATTCACATACAAATTAGCTAATTTTTGCTTCGTCTGTACGTTTGTCGTTTTTGTTATCTACCCAAGTAATGCTCACTGTGTCACCCTTAGCACCACCTTTGAACTTGAAATTCAAGAATGGGTCTTTTGAAACCGCTGGACCAAATTGAGCTTCAAATACTTGCTTACCTTTACATGTTGCAGTCAAAGTCGTGATGTGATGTGCAGGAATCACTTTACCCGACGCATCTTTACGTTGACCTGTTTCCATGTCATGTTTCATCAATACTTTAACGTCAACTACGCCGCCATTCTCTTGGGCACGTACGCGCATTGGATCTGCCATTTTTATTTCCTTTCAGTACAAATTAATGAGTTAAATGAATCTTGTGTGAGGGAGCTATTAGCCGCCACAACCACCCAAAGTCACCTTAACTTCTTTTGTTGTTACATACCACTTACCGTCCGCTTTTACCAAAGCGTGTACGTTTGATGTTTGACCCATCTTCACACGTGAAGCTACAAATGCTTCAGAGTCAGCAGTCAAAATAAACTGAGCGGCTAGCGCGCTTGGGTTTTTCTCAACCAAAATGGCCATTTGTTGTGTTTTTGGCAATGTTGATGTCACGCCAACTGGCACAACCGCACCATTTTCTGCAATATCAGGAGCATTAATAGTGATAGCTGATGATTTATCAGCTGATGAACCACCTAATGACTTCAATACATCGTCCAATGACTTTGCATCAAATGCTGCTTTATTCCACTCAGCTGCTTCAGCTTGAGAAATCAAGCCTGTTGCTGCCATCAAACCAATGATTGCTGTTAATCGCAATGCTTCACGACGTTTTAGGTTCATACGAACTCCTTCTTAAAAAACTAAATTTCAAATAATTCTGAATACTTATCCATATTAATGGTTTATTTGCCAGTAAGCATCCACCTTACCAACACATCAATATCCCCCTCAGGCACATGGGCATGTGGCGGCATTGGGATTGCACCCCATGTGCCAGCTCCACCAACCTTCACCTTTTTGTGCAACTTGCTCATCGCGTCAGCTTGACCCTTGTACTTAGCAGCCACTTCTGAAATCGCCGGCCCAATCGCACGGCTAGCAGGCGCATGGCAGGTTGAACAATTATGCTTCTTAAATAAGCCCTCTGGCGTAATAGATTCAGCAGCAGACATATTAACTGCCATTAAACCTTTACCTGGTAACTTGGCCAATGGTGGCTTAGTTGTGTCTGCGCCACGGAATGGACCATATGGTCTATTTTGCAGTGCAAGATTTTCATGAGCATTACGCGCATAATCCGGCAATGTTGAACCAATCGTCACGTGTTTTGTACAGTTGGTCATACAAGCCGTTGCTTTGACGTCTGGCTTACCACCCTCATTCCACATACCATGAGCTTGAGTCATACCATTGCGGTTAGGCATCAACTTTTGTACTTCAGCGATATTTTGGTCACTCAAAGTAAAGTCTTCAGGAACAATTTCAGCCATGGATAAAACGTAACCTAATACCGCATACGTATCATCCACTGACAAAGTTCTAGGTGCATTCCAAGGCATCGCACGGTGGATGTAATCCCATAGCGTTGAAACAGTCGCCACTTTCATCAAAGTAGTTCTTTGCGGTTGCTTTTCGCTCGTTAAAGAAGCTACTCGACCAGTTTTGATGTCCTCTTTCGTTGTACCGCCCACGATTGGAGTAAATACTTCATTTGATTCACCAAAAGTACCGTGACATGAAGCACAGCGACCTTCCCATACTTCTTGACCACGAGCTGTTGTGCCAGATCCCTTTGGAAGACCTTTGAAGTCAGGTCTAACATCAATGTCCCAAGCAGCCACTTCAGCTTTAGTCGCCTCACGACCAATACCTGGATATTTAGTATCAGCATGAGCCGCAGCCATCGCGCCCAATGCCAAACCAGCGAGAACGAGGTGTTTAGTTAATTGATTAGCCAACTTGAACATTGCTTAACTCCCCGTTCACATCAAGCTTCCAAGCTTGAATTGAATTGTTGTGATAGATCGAACGTGTGCCGCGCACTTCACGCAATTGCTTAACCATTGGCTGCACGTAACCAGTTTCATCTGTTGCACGAGACATCAAGATAGCTGGTGAGCCATCCCATACCCAGTCCATATTGAAACGTGTGATCGCTTTTGATAACACTGGTGTTTCCAAACGAGCTCTGCGCCAGTTATTACCGCCATCAACAGAAATATCTACATGCTTGATCTTGCCGCGACCAGACCAGGCCATACCGCTAATGTTGTAGAAACCTTTGTCTAGTAATTGTTGGCCACCTGATGGCGTCGTGATCACAGACTTACATTCTTGTACGGTGGTGTATTGACGATGCAAACCACTTGGCAACAAGTCGATGTAGTGAACAGCTTCATCTTTGGTTGCATATGGCATGTCACCTACTTCAATACGACGCAACCACTTCACAGAACTAACACCTTGTACACCAGGCACCAAGAGGCGCAATGGGTAGCCGTTTTCTGGGCGCAACATTTCGCCGTTCATACCCCAAACAACTAATACATCTTTAAGTGCATTGTCCATTGGAATAGTTCTAGTCATGCCAGAGCCATCACCGCCTTCAGCCAAGATGTACTTACCTTTTTTAAGGTCAGCACCACACATGTCTAACAACACTGATAGAGGCACACCTGTGAACTCGCAGCATGACAACATACCGTGCGTGTATTGCACGCTTGGAACAGCCACGTTACCCCACTCCAAACCTGTATTAGCACCACACTCAATAAAGTGAATACGAGAAACGCTTGGCAAGCGCATCAAGTCATCCATGGTGAATACTTTTTCTTGGCGAACTAAACCGTTCACCATCAAACGATGTTGCGCTGGATCGATGTCATACCAACCTTGGTGATGACGTTCAAAGTGCAAACCGTTTGGTGTGATGATGCCGAAGAATCCTTGTAGCGGTGAAAACGCTACTGATGCTGCAGGCACGCGAGTCAAACCTGGAGACTCACGACGCTGCAATGCAGCTTCCCACTGTGATGGCATGCCGTATGGGCGTGCAGCAACTGGTTGACCCAAGGTCGTTTGCCATTGTTGCTTTTCTAAAATAACTTTTTCGCCTTCAGCGGCGATTGCAGCACCAGTTGCTGTTGCACCCAAGGCCGCAACAAAACTTTTACGCAAGAAACCGCGGCGCTCTTCACTCAAACCATGCTCATAAACTTCATCAGCAAATTGCTGAGTCACGAAGTTTTCTGGCGCACGACGTAACCTACCTATTGGTGTAGATTTCTTTTTAACTGGCACAGGACCCCCAAAGTTCAAACAACGCAAAATTATTTGTGTTGAATATTTTTTCAACTAGTGTGAGATTATTCATGTTTATAGATCTTTTTGAAATATACAAATAACAAAAAGTTGTTAGTTTTTTGACGGTTTAAGGGTAAGCACTATGCTTTTTTCACGAACACTTATTTGCTTTATCTAACTGAAAATATTTTTTTGTAAACAGCTATAAAATTTCACTAACTATGTCATTTGATACACAAGCACTCATACTTTCACTCAAGCTTGCCTTGTGTACTTTGTTATTTTTAATTCCGTTTGGCATATGGGCTGCTTATCAACTGGCGCATAGTAAGAAAAATAAATCATTGCTAGAAGCATCACTTGCTCTACCACTCGTATTGCCACCCACTGTTCTTGGTTATTACCTACTCGTTACATTTAGCGGTGTTCAATTATTTAACCAACCATTGGTCTTCACATTTACAGGTCTTGTAATTGCATCGATTATTTTTAATTTACCTTTTGCAATTCAACCGATTCAACGCGCGTTCGAAGCAATTCCACTGGAAATTAATGAAGCTGCAAAATGCAGTGGCCTCAATCGTTGGCAAGCATTCAAGCTTATACAACTACCTCTTGCGTGGCGAGGCATCATCAGTGCTGCTGTAATGACATTTGCGCACACCCTCGGAGAATTTGGCGTGGTCTTAATGATTGGTGGATCCATTCCTGGAGAAACCAAAACCATCGCAATCTCAATATATGACAGCGTGCAAAACATGGATAACTCCGGCGCTGCCATGATGTCCTTGGCATTGTTAATCACATCATTACTAGCAATCACCTTGAGCTATCAACTCACCAACCAGAAGAAGGTGCGCTAATGCTCAAAGTCAACATACACCGCCAAAAAGATTTTCCAATCAACATTCAGTTCGCATGTGATTTGGGTGAACTGCATGTTTTAGTTGGCCCATCTGGCAGCGGTAAAACTACTGCACTAAGAAGCCTTGCAGGTCTATCGGATGTTAGCGGCTTAATTCAATGTCAAGATCAGGTTTGGCTCGATACCACCCAAAAGATTTGCGTACCAACAGAAAAAAGATCTGTTGGGTTTTTATTTCAGCAATACGCTCTTTTTCCACATCTAACAGTTTTAGAAAATGTCTGTATTCCACTGATTGCTAGACAAGTTTCTTCGAGTGATGAAGGGCATCGTTGGTTAAAACGATTACGAATCGCAGATTTAGCGAATCGTTACCCTCATGAAATCTCTGGCGGTCAACAACAACGCGTTGCACTTGCACGCGCATTAGCGCGCGACCCCAAATTACTTTTATTAGATGAGCCATTTTCAGCAGTGGATGCCCCGACTCGTCAAAATTTATACGAGGCACTATCTGAGTTGCGTCAAGCAGTGTCCTTACCAATCATCTTAGTCACTCACGACCTTAATGAAGCGATTCGCTTGGGTGACAAAATCACCGTGATTGACAATGGCGTGAGCTTACAAACATCAGCACCCCAACAACTCTTAGACAAGCCACGCAATGCGCGCGTTGCAGAATTAGTAGGTAGCCCGAATTTATTCCGTGGCATTTTTGAGTCAGGCGTGCTCAGTTGGGGTCAAGCAGGTCTAAAACTTTTTGTTAAAGACAAAGGCAAGATTAAAAAACCTACCGATGTGGCATGGGTGATTCCGAGTCACTCCATTGAAGTCATTAACTCTGATCAAGATACACATAGTTACAAAAACAATCTAATTGACTGCGAAGTTATTCGAGTTCGACAATTGGGTCAAATTGCTGTGATTTATTGGCAAGTCAAAGGATGTGATGATCAAATAGTCTGGCAAGCATCATCTAATGAGCTAAAAAGATTAGGTATCACTATTGGGGCTCATAAGAAGATTTATCTGGACCCCGATCAAATTCATATCATGCCAATTAACCCAGAACTCATTAAATAATCACATGGGGTTTTATGAAGATGAATAAGCGCAGAAATATCCTCAAATTAACTTTAGGCGCTGCAGGTTTACTCGTCTTACCTCAAGCAATTGAATTAGCCAAGGCAACCGAGGACTTCATCAAAGGTCCAAAAGTTAAAGATCACCCGATTAAACAATTGAGTAAGCATGTTTGGATGATCTATTCACCAGATGGCTTTCCTACCGCCGAGAACCAAGGCATGATGGCCAATATCACTTTTGCTATCACCTCTAAAGGTGTGGTGGTGTTAGACAGCGGCGCATCTGTTCAGATTGGTGAGATGGCGATTCGGATGCTCAAAACGGTGACCAAACAGCCAGTAGTTGCCATCTTTAACTCTCACTATCATGGCGATCACTTTTTAGGTAACCAAGCGTTCATTGATGCCTATGGGCCAATGCCTATTTATGCACACCCCTACAGCCTTGAACAAATCAAAGGGATTGAAGGTAATACTTGGCGCAGCCTGATGGAACGTTGGACGAATCAAGCCACGGTAGGCACCAAAGTCATTCCACCAACACACCCTGTCAAACATGGCGATGTATTTAACTATGGTGATGTGACCATCAAGGTTCATCACTATGGTGTAGCTCACACCCCGGGTGATATTTGCATAGAAGTTGTTGAAGATAAAGTCACTCATGTTGGTGACATTGCCATGGACCAAAGAATTGCCAATATCGATGATGGCTCTTATGTCGGCACCTTCAAAACATACAAAGCTCTTTTTGAATCAGCCGGCCAACAGCTATGGATCCCCGGTCATGGTCACGCCAAAAAAGAACTACTCAATGAGTACGGTACGTTTTTAGCTGGCATCTATGAAACCTGCGTTCAAGCAGTGAAGGACGGCATTGACCCAAGCACTGCAAAAGGATTGGTTTTGAAAGACCCTCGCGTGATTAAGTATGCAAAAAATACCAAAGGGTTTGAAGCGAACATTGGCAAATATGTGAGCTTGGCTTATCTAGAAGCAGAAAAGGAAGCTTTTTAAGCTTCCTTTTTTGAATCTAACTCATTGTTAGAAAAACAATTAGCCCTTTAAGCCGGCCAATAAATCGTTTTTTATATCTTCGATATTTTCTAGACCAACTGCAATACGCACCAAACTATCAGTGATACCAGCTGCAGCACGCGCTTCTGGTGTTACGCGCACATGCGTTGTCGTAGCAGGATGCGTGATGGTTGTTCTAGTGTCACCCAAGTTAGCCGTGATTGATAACAATTTTGTGCCATCAATCACCTTCCATGCAGCCTCTTTGCCACCTTTGAGCGTGAATGACAAAATAGGACCACCCATTTTTTGCTGGGCTTTGGCTAACTCATACTGCGGATGAGACTTCAAACCAGGATGGTAAACACGCTCAACAGTTGGTTGCTTTTCTAACCACTGGGCCAACTCTAGCGCCGATTGACTTTGCTTTTCGACTCTTAAGTTGAGAGTTTCTAAACCCTTCAAAATCACCCACGCATTGAATGCCGATAAGGTTGGACCTGATGTACGCACGTACGGGAAGACTTTACCTAAAATAAATTCTTCTGTACCAACAACAGCACCACCCAACACACGACCTTGGCCATCCAAGTACTTGGTCGCCGAATGAATCACCACATCGGCACCGAGTTCAATCGGTTTTTGCAAGGCAGGCGTGCAAAAGCAGTTATCCACTACATATAGCGCATTAGCAGCTTTTGCAATTTTTGCTATCCCGGCAATGTCCGCCACTTCCGTCAATGGGTTTGATGGGGTTTCCAAATAAAACAGTTTGGTGTTTGGCTTGACCGCAGCTTTCCATGAGCCAAGATCAGACATATCCACATAGGTGGTTTCAATGCCGAACTTACCCAAAATAGCAGTGAACAACTGAATCGTCGCGCCAAATACAGAGCGCGAACAAACAACATGATCGCCAGCTTGCAAATGTGACATCGCCACAGTCATGATGGCTGACATGCCAGAAGATGTCGCGATACAAGCCTGACCACCCTCCATCGCCGCCAAGCGATCTTGGAACATTGCAACAGTTGGATTGGTAAACCTTGAATAGATAAAACCTTTTTCAGCATTTGCAAAGCCATGAGCTGCATCAGCAGCACTGTCAAAGCAAAAACTAGAGGTCAAAAACATTGCCTCAGAATGTTCATTAAATTCTGTACGACGAACACCTGCCCTAACACCCAAGGTGTCAGTTTGCAGATTTTTAATATCTAGAGGTGCTCTTTTTTTATCGCTCATAACTCAATACTACTCTTGAGAAGCCAAATGTAAATGTAATTGTGATCTTGCCAAATCAGAACCCTCGGCTTGCTGACGGTCCGCCAAAGACTTAGGCGTATTGCGAGAAGCCTCTAGAGCGTCCAAATACGACTCTGTGATGTCACCTGTAATGTACTGACCATCAAAGCAAGAAGCATCAAAATTAGCAATAGCTGGGTTGATATCACGCACAGCTTTTTTAAGATCTTCAACGTCTTGATAAATCAGCTCATCAGCACCAATCAACTTGGTGATTTCATCGTGCGTACGGCCATAGGCTACCAACTCGCTACGTGTTGGCATATCAATACCATACACGTTAGGGAATCGTACAGGAGGCGCTGCTGAGGCAAAAATAACTTTCTTAGCGCCCGCATCACGTGCCATTTGCACAATCTCGTATGAAGTCGTGCCACGCACAATTGAGTCGTCAACGATCAAGACATTCTTATCCTTGAACTCTAAGCGCATCGCATTGAGTTTTTGACGTACTGACTTTTTGCGCATCGCTTGGCCAGGCATGATGAAAGTACGGCCCACATAACGATTCTTAAAGAATCCTTCGCGGTATGGCACACCCAATAACTTCGCCACTTGCATAGCAGCCGGACGACTTGAATCAGGAATTGGCATGACCACGTCAATTTGCGAAACATCTGTCTCACGAGCAATTTTTTCAGCCAAGTAATTACCCATCAATAAGCGTACGTCATACACCGTCACGCCATCAATACATGAATCAGGTCTAGCCAAATACACATACTCAAAAATACATGGGTTCAAACGCGCATTCTCAGCACACAACTTGCTTTGGAACTGACCATCCACACCGATGAAGATAGCTTCACCAGGAGCTACGTCTCTGACAAATTTAAAACCTAAACCTTCCAATGTCACTGACTCAGAAGCCACCATCCACTCAGGGCCTTGCGCTGTATCCAAGCGACCAATACAAAGTGGACGAATACCAAATGGGTCTCTAAAAGCTAATAAACCGTAACCAGAAATCAAAGACACAACCGCGTAAGAACCTTTCAAACGCTTATGCACTTCGCTCACCGCTGCAAAAGCAGCACCCGCATCAAGAGCAATACTATTAGTGGCACGTTGCAACTCATCAGCCAAAACGTTCAACAAAACTTCTGTATCTGAATTCGTATTGATGTGACGGCGATCGCGATAGAACATCTCATCACGCAAAGCTGGTGCATTGGTTAGATTGCCGTTGTGAGCCAAGATAATGCCAAATGGGGCATTCACATAAAAAGGTTGCGCCTCTTCTTCACTGCTTGCTGATCCAGCAGTTGGGTAACGTACCTGACCAATACCAGCATTACCTGGCAAGCTACGCATATTGCGCGTACGGAACACATCACGCACCATGCCATTGGCTTTGTGCATGCTAAATGAACTGCCATTCATGGTAGCAATACCTGCTGCATCTTGACCGCGATGTTGCAATAGCAACAATGCGTCATATAGCAACTGATTTACTGGACTATTGCCTACTGCACCGACAATCCCGCACATATCAAACCTCTATCTTTTTAAAACTTACTTCCTCAACTGCTCAGACACCTGAGCAGCCCACTCATCTGGTAACCATGCCTGTGCCATGCCAGTCAACAATTCGACCGCAGGCAAACTCCAAGCTTTACGCCATTCTGTTGTTTGAGAAAGACTGGTTAAAACAATCAGACTGCTCAAAATAACAACAATTAATAAACCTCTTAACAAGCCAAATGCAAAACCCAATAATCGATCCATTGGGCTTAAACCTGCTTGTTGCATGATTTTTGCCAAAAAGCGCCCAATCAAGGCACACACAATCATGGTCAAAATAAATAAGATCACAAAGCCCAATGCCAATTGGGTCATCTCACCGCCAGGAACTCCAGTTAACCATTCATGAGCCAACCAAGTGGCGTAGTGATAAGAAATCCATGCTGCAGCCACCCACCCCACTAAAGCCAACACTTCTCGCACTAAACCACGCCACACACCCACTAAAGATGAAATAACTAGGATGGTGAAGAAGGCGATGTCGACAAGTGTGAAATGTAGGTTCATGTTATCTGCGCCCGTCTATTCACTCAGACTTCTGCTCGATGATCTTCGGACTCAGACCAACGTATTTGATTTTCTTTTCCGCAGCTTCAGCAGCCGCTCGGTCGCCGTAAGGACCTGATCTCAACAAATGCAACTTACCACCGTCTTTGCCAGGTCTGACATCAACATAGGTAGATACTTTTTGTTCATTTAATTTCTTCTGCCAGTTTTTCACGCGGTCTTCTGATGCAAATGCGCCGATTTGCACAATGTATTTGCCACTGTGACCAGTGTTTGCTGCGGGAGTAGATTTTCTATCCTCAAGAATCGATAAAACCTCTTCACCCTTGTCTAAAGTTTTAGCGACAGGTGCTGGCTTATCTGATTTGGATTCTTCTTTTTTGGTGTCTTTGTTGGCTGCAGCAGTTTCAGTGCGAGCTTCTTCTGGTTTTGGATCAGATTTCTTCTCTTCTTTAGCACCTGGCTGAATAATTTGAATCGCAATATCGTTGTTGTATTGCTTAGGCTTTGAATCAAAAATAATAGGTAGACCAGCAACAGCAACTGTGACCAAAAATATCGCACCAATTAGTCGGTGTCGGGCGCGTTGACGCTCAGGATCTTCAGTCAGGCCATCTTCAACTGGCGTGTTGTTTTTGGTACTTGGGCGGTTAAAGAATGGTAGGCGCATTAGCTAAATTGTCAGGTCAAAGTTGTGTCATCGTTAATGAGCTTTTGCATTTCGATAGGCCAACACACCAGCAACGGTATAGAAGGATCCGAATACCGTAATTCTATCACCCTCGCCCGCCTTTTTTAGCGCAGCTTGGTATGCTAATTCAGGACTTGCAAATACTTCTATGCCTGAATCCTTACCCTCTTTAAACCCTAAGTCCCTCAACTGCTTGGCCAAAGCCTCGCCTGTGGCAGCTCTGGCTGTCGGCAAGTCGCAAAAATACCAAAAATCAATCTTATCCAACATGGGTTTCATGACCCCTTGGATGTCTTTATCTGCCATCGCACCAAACACAGCAATGGTGTATGGGTGATACGCCATATTCTCTAAATTTTGAGCTAATGCGGCACTCGCATGAGGATTGTGGGCAACGTCTAGGATGATGGTCGGCTGGCCTGGCAGCACCTGAAAACGACCTGGCAATTCAACCCAAGCCATGCCATTCCTAATCTCTTGAGCCCCTACTGGCAAACGATCCCTAACCGCCATCAAAGCGGCTATCACTGCTGAGGCATTAAGTAACTGGTTCGCACCCCGCAAAGCTGGATAACCTAAACCTGAAAAACGTTTACTACGGCCCGCCCAACCCCACTGCTGTTTATCACCCTGAAAGTTGTAGTCACGTCCCATCAACCATAAATCAGCCCCAATAGCATTCGCATGATCAACCAACGACTGTGGGGGCACAGGGTCACCGCATACTGCAGGCTTACCAGAGCGGAAGATGCCCGCTTTTTCAAAAGCGATTTTCTCTCTGGTATCTCCCAGGTATTCCATATGATCCATATCGATGCTGGTCACAATCGCACAATCAGCATCAATGATGTTCACAGCGTCTAATCGTCCACCTAAACCTACTTCTAGAATCACTGCATCCAAACCTGCTTGCGAAAATAAATGCATGATCGCCAAGGTAGTGAACTCAAAGTAAGTCAAACTTGGTGGATTAGGTAAAGAAGCTCTAGCGTTTTCAACGATTGCAAAATGTTTTAGCAATAACTCATCGCTCACCGCTTCGCCACCCACGCGTGCACGCTCATTGAACTTTAAGAAATGTGGTGAGGTGTGACAACCAACCTTGTAAGAGGCGGCCAAAAGAATGCTCTCAAGTAAGGCGCAGGTTGAACCCTTGCCATTGGTGCCACCCACAATAAAGACTGTGGCAGCCATTTGTAATTGCAGAGCTTCTTTGACACGATTGATACGCTCCAAGCCCATATCAATCCCTACTGGGTGCGCATTTTCTAAATGACGCAACCAATCATCTAAATTGTCAAACGTGGCAGACAAGTGGGTAACTAAGAAGCTTAGGCGACTGAATCACTAGGTTGCTTTAACAACAACGCTAGTAGGTCAGCAATTTCTTTACGCATATTGCGACGATCAACGATCATGTCGATGCCACCTTTTTGCATCAAGAACTCAGAGCGCTGGAAGCCCTCTGGTAATTTTTCGCGAACAGTTTGCTCAATCACGCGTGGCCCCGCAAAACCAATCAAAGCTTTCGGCTCAGCCATCACCACATCACCCATGAAGGCAAAGCTTGCTGAAATACCACCCATGGTTGGGTCTGTTAATACGCTGATGTATGGCAACTTGGCATGCGCCAACTTCACCAACATGGCATTTGTTTTTGCCATTTGCATTAATGACAACAAACTCTCTTGCATACGCGCACCACCAGTGGCGCTGATACAAATGAAAGGAACTTTTTGCTCTAGAGCTGTTTGGGCACCGCGCACAAAACGCTCACCCACTACAGAGCCCATCGATCCACCCATGAACTCAAACTCAAAACAAGCCACCACAACTGGAATCGTATGAATAGCACCTGACATCACTACCATCGCATCTGTTTCACCAGTGGTATCGATGGCGTCTTTTAAACGGTCTGGGTATTTTTTAGTATCTCTGAACTTCAGAGCATCCACTGGCAAGACTTCTTGGCCAATCTCATGGCGACCTTCTAGATCCAATAATTTATCTAGGCGCTGACGAGCATTGATGCGCATGTGATGATCACATTTTGGGCAAACATGGAGATTTGCTTCAATGTCATTGCGGTAAAGCACTGCCTCACAAGATGGGCACTTGACCCACAAGCCCTCAGGAACGCTCTTACGTTGCGCAGGGTCCGTATGTTGAATACTTGGCGGTAGTAATTTATCGATCCAGCTCATATTTATTGGTCCAAAGCCTTGCGGATGTCTTTTAGGAAATTCTCTAGGGATTGTACTCTTTGTGAACTAGGGGTTTCCTCTAATAATTGCACAATTCTGCTACCAATTACCACTGCATCCGCTGTCTGCCCTACAGCCACGGCTGACTGGGCATCTCTGATACCAAAACCAACCGCAATAGGCACCTCAGAAGCAGCCCTGATTTGAGGAATAATGCTCGCAACTGCCTTGGTATCCAAATTAGCCGCCCCAGTAACCCCTTTTAGGGAAACGTAGTAAATGTAGCCAGCCGCTACCTTACCAACCTGATCAATACGCTCTTGTGATGACGTTGGCGCCAACAAGAAAATAGGATCAATGCCCGCTTGTTTGCATTGGTGCGCAAAATCTTCGCATTCCTCGGGTGGGTAATCCACCACCAAGACACCATCAACACCCGCATCTTTGGCAGTTTTGACAAATACTTCTGTGCCCATGTGTTCGATTGGATTGGCATAACCCATCAAAACAATCGGAGTATGGTCATTGGTTTGACGGAACTCTTTGACGATTTCAATGCAATGCTTGAGTGTTGTGCCATGAGACAAAGCACGCTCAGACGCTCTCTGAATCACTGGGCCATCAGCCATTGGATCAGAGAAAGGTACTCCCAACTCAATCACGTCAGCACCACCACGCACCAAGGCATGCAGTAACTCCAAAGTAAGACCTGGCTCAGGATCACCTGCCGTGATGAACGGTACTAAACCTTTACGACCTTGTGCTTTTAACTCAGCAAATACTTTTGCAATTTTTGACATCGATATTCCTAAAACTTCAAACCTGATTCTTGCGCAACTGTGTGCATGTCCTTATCACCACGGCCTGATAAGTTGACCAAGATAGTTTTATCTTTCGGCAAAGTAGGTGCTAATTTGCAAGCATATGCAATCGCATGGCTACTTTCTAATGCAGGAATGATGCCCTCAATGCGGCAGCAATCATGAAACGCCTTGAGCGCCTCATCATCAGTCACCGCCACATAGTCAGCACGCTTAGAGTCTTTTAACCAAGCATGCTCAGGACCAACACCTGGGTAGTCCATACCAGCAGAAACTGAATGTGTTTCAGCGATCTGACCATTTTCATCTTGCAATAGATACGTGCGATTGCCGTGCAATACACCTGGTGTGCCTGCAACCAACGCAGCAGAATGCTCTTTGGTATTTAAACCATGGCCTGCTGCCTCCACACCAATTAATTGAACACCTGGAACATCAATGTATGGATAGAAAATACCCATGGCATTGGAGCCACCACCCACGCAAGCCATCACGTAGTCTGGTTGGCGCCCAGTCATTTCTGGCATTTGTACTTTGCACTCTTCCCCAATCACACTCTGAAAATCTCTAACCATCATCGGATAGGGATGAGGTCCAGCCACCGTACCAATGATGTAAAAAGTGGTTTCTACATTGGTAACCCAGTCACGCATCGCTTCGTTCAAAGCATCCTTGAGTGTTTTTGTACCTGACTCAACCGGCACTACTGTGGCGCCCAATAATTTCATGCGATAAACGTTTTGCGCTTGACGAGCCACGTCTACGGCGCCTTGATAAACCACACACTCCAAACCAAAACGCGCACAAATGGTGGCAGTTGCTACACCATGCTGCCCTGCACCTGTCTCAGCAATGATGCGCTTCTTACCCATGCGCTTAGCCAACATTGCCTGACCAATCACATTGTTAATTTTGTGAGCCCCGGTGTGATTCAAGTCTTCACGCTTCAAATAGATTTGCGCACCACCTAACATCTCACTCCAACGTTTGGCGTGATAAACAGGTGATGGACGACCCACAAAGTGTTTTAGCTCTGAGTGGAACTCAGCTAAGAATTCTGGATCGTGTTGGTATTTGGCATAGGTTTCTTTGAGCTCATTTAATGCATACATCAATGTCTCAGAAACAAACACGCCACCATAAGGCCCGAAATGACCTCTTACATCTGGAAAATCATACATAGTCTTAACCTCTACACGGCTTGGGTGCCTAGATTGGCACCACGAACTACTTCAACAAACGCCTTCATTAATTCAGGGCTTTTTTGACCTTTAGCTGCTTCAATACTGCTAGAAACATCCACAGCACAAGGTTTAAGGTGCGAGATTCCCTCGACCACGTTGTGCGTGTTCAATCCACCACTCAAAACGACCCGATGCGCGTTTTCTTTTGCCCATAGTTCCGGTATCAAAGACCAATCGAATACATGCCCGCCCCCACCGTAGCCCTCAACGAAGGCGTCCAGTAAAAAACCGGCTGCTTTGGCATATTGTAGAGAAAAATCAGAAAGGTTGAAGCCTGGCTTAATTCTGGCTGCTTTCATCCAAGGCATACCCTCGGCAATCTCTTCACAGCGACCAGGAGACTCATCCCCATGAAACTGCCATAAAGTCATTGGCACACGGTCTTTGATCCTTTTAACCTCTTCATCCGTTGGATTGACCACCAAAGCGACCGCATCTATTCCGCCTGGCATACGACCAATTAGAGCTGCCGCCATCTCTGGGCTCACATACCTTGGGCTGGGCTCATAAAAGACGAATCCTAGGGCATCCACTCCTAAGGCAACAGCTGCATCCACATCTGAAGAACGAGTAAAGCCACAGAACTTAATCCGGGTTTTATCAGGTGTGTGTTTTAACAGGCCCACTTCAACTTACCTCAATTGACTTAAATAGCTCTAATGGCAAAAGACTACCCGCCAAATTAGGCTCAGGAATCTCAAAATTTTCCGGATATCCTACCCTAATCAGGTACAAACCATCAGGCATGTATGTTGGAGCCGCTAATTGACGATTGCGCGCCTCTAGAACACTCTTTAACCAATCAGGACTTTCTTTACCAGAACCCACCGCCAACAAGCTACCAACTAAGTTTCTAACCATGTGGTGTAAAAAGGCATTACCTCTGACCACAAAGTAAATCCATGGGCCATGCTGATGGATATCCAACTGATACAGTGTTTTAACCGGTGTTTTGCTCTGGCACTCAGAAGACCTAAAAGAACTAAAGTCATGCTCCCCCAGTAAACATTGACTAGCTTTACGCATCGCCTCTACATCAAGACTCTTACCCTGAGGCAACATGTAATAACCCGCCTTACCTGCCACCAAAGGTGCCGCACAAGGTCCTGTTAATAATGCATAACAGTAGGTTCGTTCAAATCCGCTAAATCTGGCATCAAAATCCACAGGTACAGGCTTGACCCATTGCACACTGATTGTTGCTGGCAAAAATGCATTGACACCCTTAACCCACGACAGGTCAGGTCGAACGATATCGGTATCAAAATGCACCACCTGCCCTAAGGCATGCACACCAGCATCTGTTCTGCCTGCAGTAATGGTATTAACTTTTGCGATGGCGGGGTCGCCGATAAATTTGACGAGCGCCGCCTCTAAATGATCTTGAACTGTTTGACCGCTGTGTTGAGTTTGCCAACCTGAGAAGGCGGCTCCGTCATATTGCAAACCCAGCGCTAGACGCATGGTGATCTTATGACGTGCGCTGATTGATTTCAGCTAATAATGAATTAGCTTGTATGGTCAGATCAGGATCGACCTGACTGCTCACTGCCAAAACTTCATCAATAGCCTGACGTGCTGCCACAAAATCTTCAATCGTGATGTAGGCACGAATCAAGTTCAATTTGACGCGCAGCGTTTCTGAAGTTGGTAACTCTGCGAGCGATGACACTGAAGTCTCTCTTGGCTTTGTATCAAGATTCAAATCCAATGAAGCGAATAACTTGGCGGCATGCTCAGGAACAGCAGCAGAATCCGCAGCCTTGGCTTTGGCAGCCTCATTGCGTGATAGTTTTAAAAGTACCCACAACGCAATCAAAATAAATACAGCTAAAACACCAGGACCTGCGTAGTCTTTCCAATCAGCAGGAGCTTTTACACCAGAGGCTTGATCACTACTTTGAATGAGTTTTTTAAGATCAGAAATATTTTTTTCTAATTCAACAATTCTTTGCTTGGCATCTGAAAGCGCTTTTTCTTGCACCAATAACTCTTCCATGCGACGCTTTGCTTCACCTTCTAATCCAGCTGCGGGACCTACCTTAAGGCGATCACCTGCAAGTTCAGGTTTAGAGATATCTGTTAGTGGCAAATTGGCCTGACCTGAACGATAGGCAGTATTGGCTGTAACAGCGATTTCTTTTGCCTCTTGCTTAGGCACACTTTGCACCATCGCCTTACTTGGTATTTTGAGCTCTGATCCAGCCATCAAGCGATGAATACTGCCGCCAGCAAAAGCTTGTGGATTAGCGCGGTAAAGCGCTATGAGAGCTTGATCTAAATTGGCATCATCAAAATCAGCCATGACTTTGGTTGCGATCTCAGTCAGCGTCTCACCTGACTTAACTTCTACCTTGGCTTGATCAGCCACCATCAAGGTGTAAACACGTCGCACTAAACCAGCAGACCAACGCAACTCAACCAATGCATCTAAGAAGACTTCATTAGGAGCAAGCTTTAGAACTTCATCAGAACTGATTTTGATAGCTACTGGCTCTTGCTTAGAACCTTTCACCAAACTCACTCGCAGTTGCGCTTGTGTAGCTGATGAAGTAATCCCCAAGCGTTGATACATCTCAGGACTGGCCAAAGCCGCCTGAATATCTTTCAAGGCATCAATTTCGCTTGGATTAACTTGAACCGCAATCTGCGCTACCAAGGGTTCACCCACTTTGGATTGGATAGTTAAATTACCCAGATTCAAAGCAAGTGCTTGCCCAGCAAATACTGCCAAGGCAAGACTAACTAGGTAGCGCGACGAGAACAAATTAACGCTCCAACAAAATACGCAACATGCGACGTAATGGCTCAGCAGCACCCCATAACAACTGGTCACCCACTGTGAACGCGCCTAAGTAATCAGGGCCCATTGCTAGCTTATGCAAGCGGCCTACTGGCACAGTCAAAGTACCTGTTACTGCTGCTGGTGTTAAATCTCTTTCTGTTGTTTCGCGATCGTTAGGTACCACTTTGACCCAGTCATTAGCACCAGCCAAAATGCCTTCAATATCACTTAACGGTACGTCTTTTTTCAACTTGATAGTTAGACCTTGTGAATGGCAACGCATCGCGCCAATACGCACACACAAACCATCAATAGGAATGCTGCCCGCAGAACGGAATGGTGCATTACCTAAAATCTTGTTGCACTCAGAGCCGCCCTTCCACTCTTCCTTGGTCTGACCGTGCTCAACAGGCACGTCAATCCACGGAATCAAGCTACCAGCCAATGCTGTGTTGCGGAAGTTCTTTTTAGGGAAATTAGCTGAACGCATTGTTTCTGCTACTTTGCGATCGATATCCAAAATAGCGGATGCAGGGTCAGCAAGCTCGGCTTTAACTGCATCATGCAAAGCGCCCATTTGAGAAAGCAACTCACGCATGTTTTGCGCACCAGCGCCAGAAGCCGCCTGGTAGGTCATGGCACTAACCCACTCAATCATGCCTTCGCGGAACAAACCACCCATGGCCATCAACATCAAGCTCACTGTGCAGTTACCACCCACCCATAAATTGCCACCTTTGGCAATTGCAGAGTCAATCACAGGACGATTAACTGGGTCCAAAATAATCACAGACTCATCAACCATGCGCAAAGCACTGGCAGCGTCAATCCAATGACCTTTCCAGCCAGTCGCACGGATTTTTGGATAAATCTCTTTGGTGTAATCACCACCTTGGCAAGTAATGATGATGTCGCAACGCTTTAGAGCATCCACATCGTCTGCAGAATAGAGTTTCTTTTCGTTCTTAGCCATGGCAGGAGCTGGACCGCCTGCGTTACTAGTACTAAAGAAAACTGGTTCGATCAAAGCAAAGTCACCTTCGTCCTGCATGCGCTGCATCAGAACGCTACCAACCATACCTCGCCAACCTACTAAACCAACTAATGGAGTTGCCATAACGACACCTATCAATAAAAAATTAAATTAGGGATATCTATCTTACAGAGCTTTTAAAACTGCCTCACCCATTTCACGGGTACCAACTAATTTGCAACCTTCAGTCTTAATGTCGCCCGTTCTAAAGCCTTGCGCTAAAACTTTTTGCACTGCTTGTTCAATACGGTCAGCTTGCTCTGCTTTACCCAAAGAGTAACGCAACATCATCGCAGCTGACAAAATCGTTGCCAAAGGATTAGCGACACCCTTACCAGCGATGTCCGGGGCTGAACCATGACTTGGCTCATACAAACCTTTGTTATTTTTATCTAATGATGCAGACGGCAACATACCGATTGAACCTGTCAACATCGCTGCCTCATCAGACAAAATGTCACCAAACAAGTTACCAGTTACGACCACGTCAAACGCTTTAGGCGCCTTCACTAATTGCATCGCAGCGTTATCCACATACATGTGGCTCAACTCAACGTCTGGGTACTCTTTGCCAATACGAGTCATGACTTCTTTCCACAACTGTGAAGTCTCTAGCACGTTAGCTTTATCAACGCTACACACGCGCTTGTGACGCTTTTGTGCAGCTTGGAATGCCACATGAGCAATACGCTCTACTTCAGGCTCGCTATAACGCATGGTGTCAAAACCTTCACGCGCACCTGGGAACAACCCGTCTGTTGCCGTACGAATACCTTTTGGTGAACCAAAGTAAATATCGCCATTTAGTTCACGCACGATCAAAATGTTCAAGCCAGCCACAATCTCTGGCTTTAAGCTAGACGCTTCAGTTAATTCTGGATAACAAATCGCTGGTCTTAAGTTTGCAAACAAACTCAAATGTTTGCGTAGACCAAGAATAGCTTGTTCAGGACGTAGTTCACGCGCCAAGGTGTCGTACTTCCAATCACCAACGGCACCAAACAAAATAGCATCCGCTTCTTTGGCAAGCTTTAGTGTGTCCTCAGGCAATGGATGACCTTTGGCTTCATAGCCAGCACCACCCACAGGGGCAGTTTCCATCTCAAAAGACTCGCCTAAGGCATTTAATACTTTTACTGCCTCAGCAACAATTTCTGGGCCAATGCCATCACCTGGCAATACTGCAATCTTCATGTAAAACCTTTAATCGGAAATTTAAGGAAGCTTCGTGCCCAACCAAGGCATGCGCAAGATACGCTCTGCTTCATAAGCCTTAATTTTATCGGCATGACGCAAAGTCAAACCAATATCATCAAGACCGTTGATCATGCAATATTTTCTAAATGGTGCAATATCAAAGTCATAGGCACGTCCATCAGGAGCAATTACCTGCTGCTTTTCCAAATCAATCGTTAATTGATAGCCATTAAACGCAAATGTCTCATTGAATAAATGGTCCACTTGCTGCGCTGACAAAACAATTGGCAACAAACCATTTTTGTAACAATTGTTAAAAAAGATATCTGCAAAACTAGGAGCAATCACTGCCCTAAAGCCATATTGCTCTAAAGCCCATGGGGCATGCTCACGTGAACTACCGCAACCAAAGTTTTGGCGCGCCAATAGAATGCTGCCACCTTTGTAACGCGATTGATTCAAGACAAAGTCAGGATTAATCGGACGAGCAGAACAATCTTGACCAGGTTCACCTTGATCTAAATAACGCCATTCATCAAAAAGATTTTGACCAAAGCCAGTTCTCTTGATTGACTTCAAGAACTGCTTTGGAATGATGGCATCTGTATCGACGTTCTCACGATCGAGCGGCACAACGATGCCTTGATGAACTGTGAACTTATCCATTATTTAACCGGTGTAACAACCACGCCTGAATTATCAGATTCGGTTTTTGAATCAGACTTCTTCGCTGTATTTTTATCAATCACCGTACCCAAGTTTTGCAAATCTTGGCCCAAACCTGAAATAGTGTTGCATGCAGCCAATCCAGAAATCATCAAAATGGCTACTGAGATTTTTAAAAGTTGTTTCATAGAGGTCTCCAATATTTTTAAGCTATTTTACGAACATCTACAAAGTGACCTTCTAGGGCAGCAGCAGCAGCCATAGCAGGACTTACTAAATGTGTTCTTCCGCCATTACCCTGGCGTCCTTCAAAGTTGCGATTAGAGGTCGATGCGCAACGCTCACCTGGCTCCAAACGGTCAGCGTTCATCGCCAAACACATTGAGCAACCTGGCTCACGCCACTCAAAGCCAGCAGCTTTAAATACTCGATCTAAACCTTCACGCTCAGCCTGCTCTTTTACCAAACCTGAACCAGGCACCACCATGGCTAAACGCACAGTTGGTGAAACTTTTTTAGCAATACGCTCAACTACTCTAGCTGCTGCACGAATATCTTCAATACGGCTGTTCGTGCAAGAACCAATAAATACTTTATCAACTGAAATTGATTCAATCGGCGTGTTTGGAGTCAAAGCCATGTAGGCCAATGCACGCTCCATCGCTTCACGCTTAACTGGATCTTTTTCTTTTTCAGGGTCAGGCACGCGATCATCAATCGACAACACCATCTCAGGAGATGTGCCCCAAGTTACTTGTGGCTTAATGTCCTCAGCGCGCAACTCAACCACGCGGTCAAATTGAGCACCTTGATCAGTATGCAAAGTTCTCCAGTACTGCAAAGCTTGACGCCATGCTTCACCTTCTGCAGGAGAATACGGACGACCTTTAACATAATTTATGGTGGTCTCATCAACTGCCACTAAACCTGCTCTTGCACCAGCTTCAATGGCCATGTTGCAAACAGTCATGCGACCTTCCATCGTTAAAGAACGAATCGCATCACCAGCGAACTCAATGGTGTAACCAGTACCACCCGCTGTACCAATTTTGCCAATAATCGCTAAAACGATATCTTTAGCAGAACAACCCAAAGGCAACTGGCCATCAACACGCACCAACATGTTCTTGCTCTTTTTCATGAGCAAAGTTTGTGTGGCTAATACGTGCTCAACTTCTGATGTACCAATACCAAACGCCAATGCGCCAAATGCGCCATGAGTACTTGTGTGAGAGTCACCGCAAACAACTGTCATGCCAGGCAATGTGGCGCCCTGCTCAGGGCCAATCACATGAACAATGCCTTGACGCTTGTCATGCATTTTGTATTGCGTAATACCAAATGCATCACAGTTTTGATCCAAGGTATCAATCTGTAAACGTGATACTGGATCTTTAATACCTTCAGAGCGATCAGTTGTTGGCACGTTGTGATCAGAAACCGCTAAGTTAGCTGAGTTTCTCCAAACTGGGCGGCTCGCTAAAGACAAACCCTCAAAGGCTTGAGGGCTTGTAACTTCGTGGAGCAACTGTCTATCAATGTAGAGGACGGTGGTCCCGTCCTCTTCTACATGAACAACATGGTCATCCCATAATTTGTCATACAACGTACGTGCCATTGATCTTCCTAAATTAACGCTTAGCGATTGGTGCCACTTGACGAGTTGGGCTACCAACGAACAATTGACGTGGACGGCCAATCTTGTACTCAGGATCAGTGATCATTTCCTCCCACTGAGAAATCCAACCTACTGTACGTGCTAGAGCGAAGATACATGTGAACATTTCTGTTGGGATGCCCAAAGCGCGTTGAACGATACCTGAGTAGAAGTCTACGTTTGGATAAAGTTTGCGGCTGACGAAGTATTCGTCTTCCAAAGCAATCTTCTCAAGAGTCATTGCCAACTTGAACAATGGATCATTTTCTAAACCTAATTCTTTAAGAACTTCGTAGCAAGTTTCACGCATCAATTTAGCGCGTGGGTCAAAGTTCTTGTAAACGCGGTGACCAAAGCCCATCAAGCGAACGCCTGAGTTCTTGTCTTTAACTTTAGCAATGAAGTCGTCGATCTTCTCAACGCCACCGTTTGCTTGAATCTCTTCCAACATTTGCAAGCAAGCTTCGTTAGCACCACCGTGAGCAGGACCCCACAAGCAAGCCACACCAGCAGCAATCGCTGCAAATGGGTTAGTACCTGAAGAACCAGCCAAACGCACTGTTGAAGTTGAAGCATTTTGTTCATGGTCAGCGTGCAATGTGAAGATGCGGTCCAAAGCGCGCACCAATACGTCATTCACTTTGTACTCTTCACATGGTGTTGCAAACATCATTTGCATGAAGTTAGCTGTGTATGAAAGGTCATTTCTTGGGTAAACAAATGGTTGACCTACTGAATACTTATAAGCCATCGCTACCAATGTTGGCATCTTAGCGATCAAACGAATTTGAGCCACTTCACGTTGCTTCGCATCGTTGATATCCAAACCATCATGGTAGAAAGCAGCCATTGCACCAACCAAACCTGTTAATACAGCCATTGGGTGTGCGTCGCGACGGAAACCGCGCAAGAAGAATTGCATTTGCTCGTGAACCATCGTGTGATGCATCACCAAGCTATCAAACTCTTTCTTTTGAGCTGCATTTGGCAACTCACCTTTTAACAATAAGTAGCAAGACTCTAAGAAGTCACAGTTAGTAGCCAAATCTTGGATTTGGTAACCGCGGTATAGCAACTCACCTTTATCGCCGTCGATATAAGTGATCTTAGAGTTACAAGAAGCTGTGGACATAAAGCCTGGGTCATAGGTGAACTTACCCGTTTGACCATAAAGCTTGCGAATATCAATAACGTCTGGACCCACTACACCTTTGTAGATAGGTAACTCAATGGCTGGTGTGCCATCTGAGAACGATAACGTGGCTTTTTCATTTGTGGCGTTCATTTTTCAATCCTTATACGCGTTTTTGGTATTAGCAAACAAGCAAGTTCTATTCCAGGCAACTACTTAGTTAGAAATTATTCTTTTCTAACAGGTCTCAACATGGCCAGGACACGTTGCACCCCCTGATTCGCAAGCTCCCCCTCCGGTTCCTTGCGACGTAGTAACAAGTCCATTAAGTCATTGTCACTTAGATCTAACAAACTATTGAGTGGCTCAAGGTCACTCTCTTCGATCTGATCATGGAAGCGCTCAAAAAAGCGCTCCATCATCAAATCATTTTCTAACAGACCTCGACGCGCACGCCAACGCAAGAGCGACAAGGTCTCTGATGATATCGGCATTAAACTGCTCTGCGAACCATCAACTCTTTGATCTTACCAATTGCCTTTGTAGGGTTTAATCCTTTTGGACATACGTCTACACAGTTCATGATGGTGTGGCAACGGAATAGACGGTATGGATCTTCCAAATTGTCTAAACGCTCACCAGTAACCTGGTCACGGCTGTCAGCAATAAAACGATAAGCTTGTAATAGACCAGCAGGTCCCACAAACTTGTCTGGGTTCCACCAGAATGATGGGCAAGATGTTGAGCATGAAGCACACAAGATGCACTCATACAAACCATCTAACTCTTCACGCTCTTCAGGGCTTTGTAAACGCTCTTTCTCAGGCGGTGGAGTTTCATTCACTAGGTATGGACGAATTGAGTGGTATTGCTTGAAGAACTGAGTCATGTCAACGATCAAGTCACGTACCACTGGCAAACCAGGTAGTGGGCGCAAAGAAATCTTCTTTGGCAATGTCAACATGTTAGTCAAGCAAGCTAAACCATTTTTACCGTTGATGTTCATCGCGTCTGAACCACAAACACCCTCACGGCAAGAACGACGGAATGACAAAGTCTCATCCATCTTCTTAAGCTTCATTAAGGCATCCAATAGCATGCGCTCTGAACCATCCAACTCAACCTCGTATGTTTGCATGCGTGGCGCAGCATCAACATCTGGATCGTAACGGTAGACTTCAAATATACGTGTATCGCTCATTTTTCTTCCTTAATAACTCTTAGAAGGTACGAACCTTAGGTGGAACGGATTCAACTGTTAGCGGAGTCAATTTGACTGGCTTGTAGTCGAGCTTATTACCTTCGCTGTACCAGAGAGTGTGCTTCATCCAGTTAACGTCATCGCGCTCTGGATGATCGTCATGAGCATGAGCACCACGGCTCTCTTTACGAGCAGCAGCAGAAACAATCGTTGCGTTAGCAGCCTCAATTAAGTTTTCCAACTCTAGCGCTTCAATACGTGCTGTATTGAATACTTTAGATTTGTCTTTGAGGTGAATGTTCTTCGCACGTGAAGTCAATTCATTGATCTTTGTAACGCCACCGTCCAACAACTCTTGTGTACGGAATACGCCGCAATGTTTTTGCATTGTGCTGCGAATATCGTTAGCAACGTCTTGTGTGTATTCACCAGAAGTTGAGCTATCCAATTTAGCCAAACGAGCTCTTGAGAAATCAGCTGCATTTTCTGGCAATGGCTTGTGCTCTTTTTGCTTCAACGCTGTTGAAACAACGTGGTTACCAGCAGCACGACCAAACACCAACAAGTCTAACAATGAGTTAGTACCTAGGCGGTTAGCACCGTGTACTGATACGCATGAGCACTCACCCATTGCGTAGAAACCATTGATAACTTCATTTGGATTGCCGTTCTTAGGCGCAACAACCTGACCATGAATATTCGTTGGAATACCACCCATCTGATAGTGAATAGTTGGTACAACTGGAATTGGCTCCTTGGTCACGTCAACGTTCGCAAAGTTAATACCGATCTCATAAACAGATGGCAAACGCTTGTGAATTGTTTCAGCACCGATGTGTGTCAAATCAAGAACAACGTAGTCACCGTTAGGGCCGCAACCGCGACCTTCTTTGATCTCTTGGTCCATTGAGCGTGAAACGAAGTCACGTGGTGCCAAGTCTTTCAAAGTTGGAGCATAACGCTCCATGAAACGTTCACCGTTCTTGTTACGCAAAATACCACCCTCACCGCGGCAACCCTCTGTCAAGAGAACGCCAGCACCAGCTACGCCAGTTGGGTGGAATTGCCAGAATTCCATATCTTCCAAAGGAACACCTGCACGAGCAGCCATACCCATACCGTCACCAGTATTAATGAAAGCGTTAGTAGAAGCTTGCCAAATACGGCCAGCACCACCAGTTGCAAACATCACGCACTTCGCTTCAAGAATGTGAAGTTCGCCTGTTTCCATTTCTAATGCAGTTACACCAACTACGTCACCTTCTGCATCACGGATGATGTCTAACGCCATCCACTCAACAAAGAAGTGTGTTTTAGCGCGAACGTTGCGTTGGTAAAGTGTGTGCAACAAAGCATGACCAGTACGGTCAGCAGCAGCACAGGCACGTTGAACAGCTTTTTCACCGTAGTTAGCTGTGTGACCACCGAACGGACGCTGATAAATCGTGCCATCAGGGTTACGGTCAAACGGCATACCAAAGTGCTCTAACTCATAAACAACTTTTGGAGCTTCACGACACATGAATTCGATCGCATCTTGGTCACCTAACCAGTCAGAACCTTTTACTGTGTCAAAGAAGTGATAGTGCCAGTTGTCATCACTCATGTTGCCCAAAGATGCGCCGATACCACCTTGCGCAGCAACTGTGTGTGAACGTGTTGGGAAAACCTTTGATAAAACGGCTACATTTAAACCAGCCTCAGCTAATTGCAATGATGCGCGCATACCGGCACCGCCGGCACCAACGATAACAACGTCAAAACGGCGACGAGGTACTGCTGTCTTAATGGCAGTCATTCGTTATACCCTCCAAAGGATTTGAGCGGTATAGCCAAGACATGCAATCAGCCATAACGCGGTTAATACGTGTAATGTCAAACGGATACCTACTGGCTTGATGTAATCCATCCAGATATCACGAATACCAATCCAAGCGTGGTAGAGCAAGCTCAAAATCGCCAAGAAAGTGATCAACTTCATGATTTGGTTTGCAAACAAACCAGACCATGCTTCATAAGTTGCATCACCTAATAGGAATGCCACCAACAAGATCAAAGTGAAAACGATCATGATCACAGCAGTAATACGCTGTAACAACCAATCTTTAAGACCGTAATGAGCACCTACAACTAAGCGCTTTGGTCCAACATTGTTATTAGCCATGGCTACTCCTTAAAACAAACCGAATAGCTTGGCTGCACAGACTGCTGCCAAACTTAAGCTGATCACTAAAACAGACACGGCTGATTTAGCTGAAGATGCCTTATCAATACCCTTGTGCAAATCAAGCATCAAGAAACGGATACCAGCACAGAAGTGGTGCAAATAAGCCCAAATTAAAGCCAAGATGATTAGCTTGATGATTGGATTTGCCAAAACAGCCTTAAATGTCTCAAAGCTGATTTCAGAAGTGATGCTTTTATCCAATAAATACAACACGAATGGAATCAAAACGAACATCAAAAGACCGCTTACACGGTGCAAAATTGATACCTTACCGGCCCAAGGCAAACGGTATTTCATCAAATCAAAAACATGAATATTTCTAAATTCTGGCATTTATGACCTCACTTGTATTTTTGCTGTACTGCAAAACCTTTCGATTTTATCGCTTAATTAACTTTCGTAAGTCTGACTTTTTAAAAAAAATTTCTTGTAATACATATAAATGCCTAAAACTTAAGCATTTACTTAGACATTTTTAATTCAGTTCATTCAAATAGTGGTGCGTAGAAGTCAAGTAAACAGCCTTACGCACCTCAACAGGGCGCTCTCCGTAGGTGAAAGAGACCCGCTCTACCGCCAAAAGAGGTGTGCCTATCTCAATACCTAGATGCTTGGCTGAAAGCTCGTCCGCAGCCACTGCCCTCAAACGCTCAGTGGCTCTAACCATGTGGGTTGCAAACTCAGTCTCAAAAAGTGCATACATCGGACCGCGCCAATCAACTAAACGTTCTGTTGTAAGGCCCTTAAACGTGGTGCCTGGCAACCAAATTTCTTCGTAAACCGTTGCTTCTTCAGAGAAAAATAGAATACGCTCGATCTGAACCACGGCATCCCCCGCTTTGAGATCCAATAGCTTGGCAATCTCAGCAGGAGCGCGCAAGCGCTTGCAGTCCAAAATCTTGCTTTTAGGGTAATGTGGTTCACCGTTATCGGGCACCAATCTCAAAAACCGGAAATGAACCCGATCTTCATGGTGCGTCGCCACAAATGTGCCCTTGCCTTGGCGTCTTACGAGTAAATTTTCGCTGGCCAACTCATCAATCGCCTTGCGAACCGTGCCCTGACTGACTTTAAAGCGTGCCGCTAGGTCGTTTTCGCTAGGAATAGCCTCGCCTGGTTTCCACTCACCAGCTTGCAAACTGCCCAAAATCAGTGCTTTGATCTGCTGATAAAGTGGGCTAAAGGTGGCGATTGTTTCGGTCATGACCATTATTTCATCACAAGCAAGGGGTTTTAGTCTAGAGACTTATGTCTTATATAAGACTATTTGACAGAAATAGTGCTAAAGACCTAAACTTTGTAGGATTTGCGTCAGGAGAATGGCGCAAGATACCCTTTTCATTTACTTTAAGCTCGGAGCAAACACATGGCAAAAGCCCCATTGCGTGTCGCCGTTACAGGCGCAGCCGGTCAAATCGGTTATTCACTACTATTCCGCATCGCTAATGGCGATATGTTGGGTAAAGATCAACCAGTGATTTTGCAATTATTGGAAATCCCTGACGAAAGAGCTCAAAAAGCTTTGACAGGCGTGATGATGGAGATTGACGATTGCGCATTCCCATTGTTGGCAGGCATGACAGCTCATAGCGACCCAATGACAGCGTTCAAAGATATTGACTACGCAGTTCTAGTAGGTGCACGTCCACGTGGCCCAGGTATGGAGCGTAAAGACTTATTGTCAGCAAACGCACAAATCTTCACAGCTCAAGGTAAAGCATTAAATGCAGTAGCTAAGCGCACTGTTAAGACATTGGTAGTTGGTAACCCAGCTAATACAAATGCTTATATCGCTATGAAGTCAGCTCCAGATCTACCAGCTAAGAACTTCACTGCTATGTTACGTCTTGACCACAACCGTGCTTTGTCACAGTTGGCAGCTAAGACTGGTAAAGCAGTTGCAGATATCGAGAAACTAGTTGTTTGGGGTAACCACAGCCCAACAATGTACCCTGACTACCGCTTTGCAACTATCGGCGGTCAATCAGTTAAGAGCATGATCAACGACGAAGAGTGGAACAAGAACACATTCTTGCCAACAGTTGGTAAGCGTGGTGCAGCAATTATTGATGCACGTGGTTTATCTTCTGCTGCTTCTGCTGCGAACGCTGCTATCGACCACATCCATGACTGGCACTGTGGCACAAACGGCAAGTGGGTAACAATGGGTATTCCATCTGACGGTTCATACGACATTCCTAAAGAAGTGATGTATGGCTTCCCAGTTACTTGCGAAAACGGCGAGTACAAGATTGTTCAAGGTTTAGAAATCGATGCGTTCTCACGTGAACGTATGAATTTCACATTGAACGAATTGACTGAAGAGCAAGACGGCGTAAAACACTTGCTCTAAGCAAGCACGCTTTTAATGCAACCTAGTCAAGTGTTGTTCCAAGGTGAGGCCCTTCCGAGGGCCTTACCTGTTTGTGATCACTACGCAGGCACAGAAGTGCGCATGCGTAAGGCCCTAAGTTTGCAGGCAGAACTAGGTCCAGTCTTTGACATTACCTTCGACTGCGAAGATGGTGCGCCAGTTGGCAAAGAAGCAGAGCACGCACAACTAGTCGTCGACATCCTCTTAAGCCCTGAGAATCAATTTAACCGCGTCGGTGTTCGGATCCATGATCCAAGTCACTCATGTTGGAAATCTGATGTAGCCACATTGGTGGGTAAAGCAGGTCAAAAAATAGCATTTGTGATGATTCCAAAAGTGGAGTCAGCTAAGCAAACACAAACAGTGATTGATGAGATCAATCGCGTTACTAAAGCAGCCGGTATTGATCGAGAAATTCCAGTTCAAGCCTTGATTGAAACTCATGGTGCGCTACATGATGTGTACGCCATAGCTGCCCTACCTCAAATTGAATCACTGAGTTTTGGCCTAATGGATTTTGTTTCAGCTCATCATGGTGCCATCCCAGGTGATGCTATGGATCGCGGTCAGTTTGATCATCCATTAATTGCTCGCGCCATGTTAGAAATTTCAGCAGCCTGTCATGCACACGGCAAAGTTGCGTCACATAATGTGTGTACGAATATCAATGATGTATCAATCATTGAATCTGACACTTTGCGAGCAAAGAATGAATTTGCCTATACACGCAAGTGGAGTATTCACCCCAATCAAATTCCGGTGATTGTGAAAGCCTTATCACCTACAGCCACCGATGTTGAAATTGCCGCAGCTATTTTGTTAGCAGCCCAAGAAGCTAACTGGGGCCCTATCCAGCATGCTGGCAAACTTCATGACAGAGCTAGCTACAGATACTTTTGGACAGTATTACAAAAAGCTCACTTGTCTGGTCAAACGATTCCGCCAGCAGCATTAAAGTTACTTTAATAACTTTAACTACTTTAATTTTCTAGCTTAAAAATATATTCGTGAGTAGATAAGCGATTGCTCTATCTTTTGCTTAGAATGTACCTATGTCTAGTTACAGACCCAAAAACTCCTCACGTATCTCCCCTGAATCTGAACGCCTTGTTGCAGATGCGCTATCACTCGCAGCCTCTGGCAGTCGAGTGGAAGATATTTTTTGGGAAGGACGACTCATGGAGCGCCTTTTGCGTCTGCTACATGCACAAAATCAAAACGCTATTGAGAGCGCTCTTGATCAAACTCTCAAAATTAATCCCATCGCTTTTGATTGCCTAGCTGAAAATGCAGAGACACTTGCTGAATCGCTAACACTCGAACACGCAGGTGAACATTGGGATGCTGTATTGATTGCTATTCCAATCATTGCTAGAACTCGCTATAGCATTCCATCTGGCAAATTAAGTGCAGAATCCATTAGCGCTACCGGTAATTTATTGCACGAACAAATCGTTGCGCAAAATGCCCGTATTGCATTAGTTCCATGGCTCTATAGCATTGATCAAATGCCCCACTCACACTGCCAAACAAGATTGTTACTCGAGAAACTAGCCAGCGCAGCAGTTAATGGTGGAAAGATTAAGTTAGAACTTCGGGATATGCCAGAAACAATTCCTGTGCTGGCTGACCCAAGATATATCGTCGGAGTGGTTGCCGCCCCTTCCTCTGGTCCTCTATTTAGATGGCAAGAAGAAGCTCCTCGCAGACAGGAACGCTCTATTTGTTTGCAGAACTGGCAACATGGACTTAAAGACACCATCGCCGCCATCATGCCCGGCTGCGAATTCGAACTATCTTTGCCTGAAGCCTACTTCACCAATTGCCGCGAAGCTGATCGCAAGATTAGACCTCTGAGCATCTTGGCTGCTGTTAATTATTTAGAATCTCTTTTGAATGTTGCTCCAGCAGGACTATCTTGTGTGATTGCAGGATTTGGAGAAGAACAATGCGATGAATATCGTATTTCTTTTGCATTAAAAGGTTCTAAAGAATTAATTTATGGCGTGATCTGGCCTTTATACGATCGTGAGTCAGTTGCGAATGACGCTATTAATGACATCTCGATTGAAGACAGCCCTATTCGAGAAATCTACGACACAATCAAAGCTGCTGGGATTGAAGATCAGTTCAGACACGCCGATCTATATAAACCTGAGATGTGCGAGGATTGTGGCGCACCGATGTTTGTTGATAGAGCCGGTGAAATTGTTCACGCTGAGATGCCTGACGACACCCCAAGTCAACAACCGCTGTTTCACTGACTTTTAGACTCTACTCGCAACCAAATCTCGTTGCGTCTAAAGAATGGCAATGTCCATGGTGGGTTGTAACGTGATAACTGCACTGCGCCTTGCGCAGTCAATGTTTGTTGTTTAAGCCATGCCTCTAATCTTTTAGTTTGCGCCTGCATCTTTTCTTCATCAACAAAACCACTGAATCTAACTACCGCAAGATCATGAGACTTGATCTCACGAATCACAATGTTTTTGTTTTTAGGCTTAGGCAAAGTCTCCAAAGAGTATTTAGATGGCATTACAAACGATAACTTCCATGTTGCCTGCTGATTACCACCTTGGCTTTCTACAGTTACAGGAGCCGTCATAGCAATCTTGGATGACAAATCTGACTCCACTGTTACTGGGGCAGTCATCTCAATTTTTTCAGCCTGTTTCTTAAGAGGATCTTCATTGTTACCAAAGATGTAATCAGCCACCTGCCTAAAGCCACGATTTGATGCCTCACTCAAATCTCCAGTAACAACAACCTCAGCAATGATCATCGACTCATAGCGACGCAACTCAAAATCACCGTCTTTAATGACCACTTGATACTTGGGTTCTTCAATAGCCATTGCATTACCAATCTGTATAAAAGCCAATACAAATCCAAAGAGGATGTGAGCAATATTTTTCATTGATACTTTTATTGTTCTTTTCTTCTAAAGACTGGCTTGGTCTCAGTGCTTTCTTTAGGAGCGTACTGATAACCTTCTGAATCAAAATCCTTCAGATCCGCCGCTTTTTCAATTTTGTTATCAATGATGAAACGCGTCATCAAACCTCTTGCGCGCTTGGCATAAAAAGAAATGATTTTGTATTTGCCAGCTTTCTCATCCTGGAAAACTGGGGCTATCACCGGATAACCTAACTGGTCGACTTTCACAGACTTAAAGTACTCGTCAGAAGCCAAGTTGATTAATAACTTCGATTTTTGCTGGTCCAAGTCTTTTTTAAGCGCATTGGTGATTTTGTCACCCCAAAATGCATAGAGGTCTTTACCCACCGTATTTTTAAAAGCCGTACCCATCTCTAGGCGATAGGGCTGCATTAAATCTAAAGGCTTTAAAACACCATACAAACCAGATAAGACTCTGACATGGTCTTGCGCATAATCCAATGCCTTTGGTTTTAGGGATGGCGCATCCAAACCCTCGTAAACATCACCGTTAAAAGCCAAGATTGCCTGCTTACTATTTTTGCTTGTAAATGTTTTAGACCAATCGCCAAAACGAGCCACATTCAAAGCTGCCAACTTATCAGATAGATCCATTAACTCTGCAACTTCTTGCAAAGATAGTTTTTTTAAATCTTTGATTAATTTGGCCGACTCATCGATAAAAATAGGTAAAGTATGCTTATCCGTGCTTGGTGGCGTTTCGTAATCCAAACTCTTTGCGGGCGAAAGTACTATCAACATGGCAGAATGATTAAAAATAATGAATACAAATAATACTGCTTTGAGACAAATTACGCTCCCTACCCGCTTACCTAAAGTTGGCACCACTATTTTTACGGTGATGTCAGCATTGGCCAATGAGCATCAAGCCATTAATCTAGGTCAAGGTTTCCCAGACTTTGGTTGCGACCCTGCTTTGCCTAACGCCGTTCATGAGGCCATGCAGGCAGGTCACAATCAATACCCTCCAATGGCAGGTGTTGCGCCACTACGTGAAGGCATTAGCAAAAAAATTGCCACTTTGTATGGCAAGCACTACGACCCTCAATCTGAAATCACAATTACTGCAGGCGGCACACAAGGTATTTTTACAGTGATTGCTTGTGCAGTGGGTCCTGGTGATGAAGTGATTGTGATTGAGCCGGTTTATGACTCTTACATACCAGCCATTGATACAGTTGGCGGCAAAGCTGTTCCAGTTCAATTAATTGTGAATAGAGATGCCCAGGGCAAGATCACAGGCTATGAAATTCCATGGCAGGCAATCAGTGAGGCCATTACGCCAAGCACCAAGATGATCATGATTAACTCACCACATAACCCTACAGGGATGGTGTGGGAATCAGGTGATCTTGAAAAGCTCGCTGAGATTGTGCGCAATACCAATATTTTGATTTGCAGCGATGAAGTGTATGAACACATGGTCTATGACGGGCAGATGCATCAAAGCGTGGCACGTCATCCAGAGTTAGCAAATCGTAGTTTTGTTATTTCTAGTTTTGGTAAAACTTATCACGTCACAGGCTGGAAAGTTGGCTATGTGGCAGCACCTGCAGCGCTGACTCATGAATTTAGAAAAGTTCATCAGTTCAATGTGTTTACCGTCAACACTCCGATGCAATATGGTCTTGCAAAATACCTAGAAAACGCTGACCACTACCTGAACTTGCCTCAGTTTTATGAACAAAAGAGAAATTACTTAAGAGCAGGTCTTGCCAAAACCAAGTTCCAACTACTGCCCTCACCGGGAACTTACTTTCAGTGTGTGGATTACACACAACTTGGCATCCCTGAGAGTGAATTAAATAGTGCAGACTTTTGCCAATGGCTGACGACAGAGGTTGGTGTGGCTGCAATTCCTGTATCTGCTTTTTACAGTAACCCCGTCGAATCAGGGGTGATTCGTTTTTGTTTTGCCAAAAAAGAAGAAACTCTCGCAGAGGCGATTGCGCGATTGCAACGTTTATCAAAATCTTAAGTGGGATTTGACATGAAACAAACTCAAAAACCGATTGATATTTACAGTTGGGCAACTCCTAACGGTCACAAAGTACACATCATGATGGAAGAATGTGGCTATCGTTTAGGTAAAGACTGGTTAGCTCATCCAATTGATATTGGTGCTGGCGATCAGTTCAAGAAAGAGTTTTTAAAAATCAGCCCCAATAACAAAATACCTGCCATGGTCGACCCTCATGGTCCTGATGGCAAACCTTTTGCTTTGTTCGAGTCTGGCGCGATTCTTTTGTACTTGGCAAGTAAAACTGGCAAGTTTCTACCAAAGACAGACCGAGCTAAGTTTGAAGTGATGCAGTGGCTCCTGTTCCAAATGGGTGGCGTAGGCCCAATGTTAGGTCAAACACATCACTTCAGAATTTACGCACCAGAAAAAATTGATTACGCTATCAATCGCTACACCAATGAAACACGCAGGTTATATGGCGTGATGGATAAAGAGTTGTCAAAAAAACAATATATTGCCGGCAAGGAATACAGCATCGCTGATATTGCTATTTTTCCTTGGACACGCTCTTGGAAAAACCAAGGTCTTACTCTTGAGGAGTTTCCCAACGTTTTACGTTGGCATGAGGAAATCGCAGCACGACCTGCTGTTCAACGTGGCGTAGAAGTTTTAACGTCTCTTAGAAAGCCTTTGGTAGACAACAAAGCAAGAGATGTTCTTTTTGGCAAAACTCAATACCAAAAAAGATAGTTATTGCTTAATTTTTAGATAAAGTGATTTAAGTACAACCCATAGAGCAGGTAAGCCAGGAATGATGATCATGGCTAAAGCCACTATGGAGAAATTGGCTTTGACCCAAGGGTGCTCGCCGATCGAATAACCAAGACCCGTTAAACCCACCACCCACAAGATGCCACCAATTAGGTTGTAGGTAGCAAAGCGGGGATATGACATCTGTGCAACCCCCGCAATGAATGGTGCAAAGGTTCTAATAAACGGCATGAATCTGCCAACTACAATGGTAATGGGCCCATGCTTTTCGTAAAAAGCATGGGTTTTATCAAAAGCTTCTTTGTTAAACCAACGTGAGTCTTCCCAAGCAAATACTTTAGGACCAAACCAACGCCCAATTGAGTAGTTAAGAGCATCCCCTGCCACAGCAGCAATCAGCAAAAGAATTAACAAAATTGGCAAACTCATGCCACCCACAGCAGCGATGGCACCCGCTACAAATAATAAAGAATCACCCGGCAAGAATGGCATCACCACAAAACCTGTTTCAACAAAGATGATGGCAAACAATAAAACGTATACCCAAGCACCCCATTGATCAACCACCGTGACCAAGTGCTTATCTAAATGTAAAAACAAATCTAGCAGGTAAGCAAAATCCATTACTGAAACACCACAGTACTCTTGCCATTTAAGAGAATGCGATGCTCTGCATGCCAACGAACAGCTCTAGATAAAGCCATGCATTCCACATCACGACCCACTGCTGCCAATTGCTCCGGATCCATGGAGTGATCTACACGCTCAACGCCTTGCTCAATGATTGGGCCTTCGTCTAAATCAGTTGTGACGTAGTGGGCTGTGGCACCAATCAGCTTGACACCCCTCTGATGCGCCTGCCAATAAGGTTTGGCTCCCTTAAAGCTAGGTAAAAACGAATGATGAATATTGATTGCCTTACCAGATAGCTTTTCGCAAACCTTGGGAGACAAGATTTGCATGTATCTAGCCAATACAACCAAATCAATTTTTTTCTGGTCGATTAATTGCAACAACTGTTGCTCTTGCTCATCCTTACGCACATCAGTCGCACTTGAGAGTGGCATGTGATGGAATGGAATGTTATAGGTCTTCGCTAAACCTTCAAAGTCTTGATGATTCGATACGATTCCTGCGATTTCAATTGGCAAGTAACCACTATGAGTTCTAAATAACAGGTCATTCAAGCAATGTCCCAACTTAGACACCATGATCAATACCTTGGGCTTGCTAGCAGCGTCAAAGAGCTCCCAATCCATCTGGAACTGTTGACCAACTGCCGCAAAAGAAGACTTTAATTGCTCTAGGTTCAGAGCTTGGGTGGTTTGGGCAAAATGCACCCTCATAAAGAAACGATTCGTGAATGTGTCGCTAAATTGCGCCGAATCAAGAATATTGGCCGTTTCAGTGAACAGGAAATGGCTGACCGCATGGACAATACCAGGGCGATCAGGACAGGCAATTTTTAGAATAAAACCTTGTGTAGACATACCGCCATTATCCATAAAGCGCTGATTTGGAGCTAAAAATTCGCTATCAAAGCTAGATGAAGCTTAAACTTATGCTTTTGATATTTAAATATAGAAGGTTTAGATATGGGCATTCAATCTGTTGGCATTATTGGCGCAGGAACAATGGGCAATGGTATCGCCCAAGCTTGCGCAGTTTCTGGATTAAATGTGGTGATGGTTGATATTAGTGATGCAGCCGTACAAAAAGGCTTAGCGACGATTTCAGGTAGCTTAGACCGCCTCATTAAAAAAGAAAAAATGACAGAAGCAGAAAAATCTGCAGCGCTATCTCGCATCAAAACCAGCACTAACTATGCAGACTTCAACAGCACACAAATGGTGATTGAGGCTGCTACTGAGAACTATGAACTGAAGTTAAAGATTCTGAAGCAGTTAGATGGCATTGTGAGCAAAGACACCATCATCGCCTCTAACACTTCTTCTATTTCTATTACACAGATGGCTGCTGAGGTGAGTAACCCAGAGCGCTTCATTGGTATGCACTTCTTTAACCCAGTGCCGATGATGGCTTTGGTAGAAATCATTCGCGGCTTACAAACCAGTGACGCTACTCATGCACTAGTGCAAAACATGGCAAAAGATTTAGGCAAAGAGCCAATTACTGTTAAAAATGCACCAGGCTTTGTGGTGAACCGCATCTTGGTTCCAATGATCAATGAAGCATTCTTTGTCTTAGCTGAAGGTTTAGCTACTCCGGAAGATATTGATGCCGGCATGAAATTAGGTTGCAACCACCCAATTGGGCCACTTGCTCTGGCAGACATGATTGGTTTAGATACTTGTCTAGCCATCATGGAGGTGTACTTCAAGAATTTCAATGACTCTAAATACCGTCCTTGCCCGCTATTGCGCGAAATGGTGGCTGCTGGCTACCTTGGTCGCAAGTCAGGTAAAGGCGTCTACGACTACAATTAATCACCATGCTCGCACCAATTACTAAACGTTTAGGCTATGCAGGATTAATTCCATTTATCCTGCTTTCAGCACTTGTTCAATTTGCTGAGTCCCCATGGGATTTTTGGGCAGCTAACTCTTTATTGCTGTACGGCGCGAGCATTGCATCATTTGTAGGAGCACTGCACTGGGGTCCATTGCTTGGTCCACAATCAAATACTGTGACAAATAATTACTGGCGCGACAAAGGCGCTTGGCTCTGGGGTGTTGTGCCCTCTCTATGCGCATGGGGTGCATTGCACTTGGCATTTTCTACAGGCTACTTTGTAATTGCCGCCACTTTACTTGTGGCACTGTTAGTAGATAGGCAACAGTTTCATCACCTCATCAGTGATGAGGCTTATTTAGAAGATTTTCTAAAAATGAGAACCACCCTCACCCTGGTGGCAGCAGCTAGCTTAGTTTGGGCCGGTATTGCAATTAGGCAGTTCTAACTGCCCAATTGCTTCAGATCTCTTAGTGTTGGTGGGCTTTTGCCAACAACTTTTCCGTGTAGGCAATCGCTAAAGCTGAAATAACAAATGTGATGTGAATCAGTGTTTGCCAAAGTAATGTTTTGTCATCCATGCTTGGCGCATTGATAAATGTCTTCAATAAGTGAATTGAAGAAATACCAATGATTGCTGTTGCAAGCTTTACCTTGAGAACCCCTGCATTGACATGAGACAACCACTCTGGTTGGTCAGGGTGATTTTCTAGTTCAAGGCGCGACACAAAAGTCTCCCAACCACCCACAATCACCATCACCAACAGATTTGAAATCATCACCACGTCAATCAAACCTAAGACAATCAACATGATTTCAGTTTCAGTAGTGCCACCTTTAGCCATCATCATGGTGATAAGGTGAACTAACTCATGCCAGAATTGATAGACATACACGCCCTGAGCAACAATCAATCCTAAATACAAAGGAGCCTGCAACCAACGGCTCATAAAGATCCAACGAGGCAATGGGCGCAATTTAGCTTCCAGAGGATGTGGTGTATTTGAATTCATGAATGTCCTAGCTCTTTTTAAGTTAATCGCTAAAATATTTTTTAGCGTCACAACATGCGACAATTCTAATATTGAATCATGTCTCTATTACAAACTAACGAGCATTCTACGCCTCTAGCCGAAACCTTGCGCCCCAAGACTTTGGACGACTTGGTGGGCCAAACTCACTTATTTGGCGCAGGCAAACCACTTGATTTAGCTTTCCGCTCAGGCAAGCCCCATTCAATGATTTTGTGGGGGCCTCCTGGAGTTGGGAAGACCACCATTGCTCGTTTAACGGCTCATGTCTTTGATTGTGAATTCATTGCCCTATCAGCTGTTCTAGCAGGCGTTAAAGAAATCAGACAAGCGATTGAACTAGCTGAACATCATTTACAGCAATTTAATAAAAAAACTATTTTGTTCGTTGATGAAATTCATCGCTTCAATAAATCGCAGCAAGATGCACTCTTGCCTTATGTTGAATCTGGCTTAGTAACATTCATTGGCGCAACCACTGAGAACCCTTCCTTCGAAGTTAATTCCGCTTTACTCTCAAGAGCACAGGTCTATGTACTTAAGTCTTTAACAAAAGGCGAGTTATTACAATTACTCACAAGAGCCGAACAATCCATCAAAGGTATTACTTTTGATGATTCTGCAAAAGACATGTTAGTTACTTTGGCTGATGGTGATGCAAGGCGTTTTCTCAATTTGGTTGAGCAAACCTATCATGCAGCCAACACCAACCAAGTCACACTGGTATCTGCAGAGTTTTTAAAAAATTCTTTGGGCGAACTGACCAAGAGATTTGATAAATCGGGGGACCATTTTTACGATCAAATCTCTGCCCTACATAAGTCGGTACGTGGCTCTAATGCAGATGGTGCCCTGTACTGGTTTTGCAGAATGATTGATGGTGGCGCTGACCCAAAGTATTTGGCACGGCGCATTATTCGGATGGCTTGGGAAGACATTGGTTTGGCAGACCCGAGAGCCATGCAATTAGCTAATGATGCTGCCTTAACGTATGAACGCTTGGGCAGTCCCGAAGGTGAACTGGCTTTGGCTGAAGCATTGATTTATTTGGCTGCAGCTCCGAAGAGCAATGCGGCTTATCAAGCCTATAACCAAGCGCGCTCTTTTGTGGCAGAACATGGCAGCGATGAGGTGCCGATTCACTTGCGCAATGCGCCCACCAAACTCATGAAAGAACTGGGTCATGGCAAAGCATATCGCTACGCCCATGATGAACCCCATGCCTATGCCGCAGGCGAAACATATCTACCAGAAGGCATGAAAGACCAAGATTGGTATCAACCTACTGACCGAGGTTTAGAGACAAAAATCAAAGAAAAGTTGGCATTTTTAAAATCTTTAGACGCTGCTAGCAAAAAGAATAAGTAAGTAAGAACAAATAAATAAAAAATAAAGTTATAGAAGTGAAAAAGCCTGCACAAATAACTGTGCAGGCTTTTTATTAAGCGCTGGGGATTTAAACCAGCATGTCAGCCCAAATGTTTCTAGCCCAAGCTTTTGCATACTCACCCTCAAGAGGATTCGCTGCTGCTGAAACACCACCAGAACCTGGTACAGTCACCATTGTTTTCTTCGCAGCGTCATATTGATGAACGCTGGCAACGTGAACCACGTCTTGTGAAGAAACAAAGCTATAGCAAGTGTTGTTGTATACCGGCAATTGGTTCACATCAGCACCACTCAAAATTGCCACAACTGCTGCTGCGCATGTCTTACCGTGTTGGTTAGCCATGTGACCAGACTTAGGCATACCTGGTGCAATCTGAATAGAGTCACCAAGTACGTGAACATTTGGAGCAACCTTGGACTCAAATGTTAAGAAATCCACTTCGCACCAACGACCGTTCATGTTTGCCAAACCAGTCTTCACTGCAATGGCACCCGCACGCATTGGAGGCAATACGTTCAGCACATCAGCTTTAACGTCGTCATTGAATTCAAACTTCAATGTTTTACCCTTCACATCCACATCAGTTAACTGATGCTTAGGACGGTACTCAACCTTACCTTCATAACGGCGTGACCATGCCAATTTAAATAAACCTGGCTTAGATGTCACATCATCGTTAGCGTCCAAAATGAGTACTTTGCTCTTTGGCTTGCTCTTTTGGAAATACTCTGCCACTTGGCAAGCACGCTCGTATGGTCCAGGAGGGCAACGGTATGGGGCCAACGGAATTGAAATGGCAAATACGCCACCGTCTTTCATACTTTCTAGTTGTTTTCTTAAACCAACTGTTTGCTCGCCGGCCTTCCAAGCGTGTAGCACTTCATTTTGAGCATTTGGCACCAACATGCCTGGCAACTTGTCATAAGTTAGATCGATACCAGGAGAAACAATCAAGCGATCGTAGAACAAAGATGCGCCACCAGCTAATCTCACCTGTTTCTTGGCAACATCAATCGATGCCACTGAATCTCTAACTAAATTAACACCGTGATTTTTTCTTAAGCCTTCATAAGAAATTGTGATGTCTTCTAACTTCTGACTGCCACCAATCACCAAATTTGATAATGGGCATGAAATAAAGTTTTGGTTAGGCTCAATTAAAGTTACGTCAGCTGTGTAGTTTGAGAACTTACGCACATACTTAGCTGCAGTAGCACCACCGTAACCACCACCGATTACCAACACCTTAGCGCCTTTGGCATCAATGTTTGTTGTTGCACAACCAACCAGAGTTGTTGCTGCAGCGCCGGCACCTACTAATTGTAAAAATTCGCGTCTTTGCATCATGAACTCCTGATTATTTGGTTTTCTTAGGGGCAGCTTTTTCAGCAGGTAAAGAGGCAAAGTAGGCAGAAATCTGCTCGATTTGCTCGTCTGTGTAACCCTTGCTTAATTGATGCATGATTGAAGCAACACGTTTGCCTGTCTTGTACTCATTCATTTTCTGAATCAACTCAGCTTTAGTTTGACCCGCAAGACTAGCCATGCCACCTTCAGAGTAACCATCTGTGCCATGACATGCAGAACAGGATGCTGCCCATTGTTTAACTTGCAAACTTTGCGCATTAACATTAGCTACACATAGCAATGCAATGAATATACCGACGATGATTGCCCATGGTCGACGATTGAATAATTGGCTCATATTTTCCCCTCTTTGATAACTATTTGATGTTACTGATTTGAGCTAACTAAAGCCCTTGGGGTTTAACCCTAAACTTAGCAACATTTGCTAACTAATGAATTATTCAAAATGAATATGAAAAGTGCAAATAATTAATTTGTATAAGGTTATTTGCTGCAGTGATTAACGCTTGTTTTTTATTTTTTAGCGTAACGAGCCAGGTCAAAGAAATCCAAATCCACCATCAAGCCATAATCTTTTTGAATGACTTTTCCCTGCGGATTGAGAACATAGACCTCGGGCACGCCTCTTCGTTTACCGATTGCCTTTGATAACTCTGGTGTCATCATGACCACCGGAAATGTGTAACTATTTTTAGCCATGTAAGCATTTACAGGGCTCACAGTCTTATCAATCGAGATGGTGATGATATTGAGTTGATTAGCTGGCAACTTTTGAACCAACTGCTCTAAATGAACATTTTGCTTGCGGCAATATGAGCACCAGGTAGCCCACACCTGAACCACGGTATGCCTTTGCTTCCAATGACTCTCTGTGTAGGTTTGCCCCTGTACTGAGCGCAACTCTCCCAGTGCTAATTGATCACCGACCTCAATGGCCTCGGCTTTGATGCCGGTGATTAAAAGGCATATGAGTACAGCAATTGATGCAAATTGTTTCATGCTGAAATTATCAATAATGGCATCAATGCTGACTAGTGATTACTCAATAAATTGCGTGAAGTTTTGAGCTGGCTCACGTTCTGTGACCAGCGTGTTTTCAATTTTTGACATATCTGCGTAACCCAACGACATGCCACAAACCAATTGTTGCTCTGGCTTAAGATCCAAGTGCTTGGCAATGATTTTATGAAACTGTGTGAACGCTGCTTGCGGGCAAGTGTCTAGACCACGCGCTTTAGCTGCCAACATCACGTTTTGGATAAACATGCCATAGTCCAACCAACTACCTTGTTGCATCACACGATCTATTGTGAAAAATATACCCACCGGTGCATCAAAGAACTGAAAGTTTCTTGCGCCCTGCGCTTGCATCTTGTCTTTGTCTTCTTTACCGATACCTAGTAATCCATAAAGATCAAAACCTACTTTGCGACGACGTGAGATGTATGGGTCTACCCATTTAGATGGGTAGTAACTGTATTCTTCGGTGTGCTCTTTTAATAAGTCTGGATTCGCTAAAGCCGCCAAAATGTCATCCGTGATGGCTTGCTTTTTGGCACCAGTCACCACATACACCTGCCATGGCTGAGTGTTCGTACCAGATGGGGCACGCCCTGCCACATTCAATAACTCCAAAATCTGCTCTTTACTCACATCTTTAGGTAGAAAAGCTCTGATCGAACGGCGAGCTTTCATATTCTCATCAACAATTTTCGTGATATCTGCTTGATTCATGGAGTTTGTCTCTTCTTAATTAATTGAGCCTAGAGGATAAAACAGAGTGCAACTTTCTGCCAAAGTTGTCTAATTTAGGTAGGTCTAGCACCAAAATGGTCTTGAAAAGCACTACTGGGGGCAAAAAGTTAATAAATATGTCAAATTTCGGGCTTTTTAGCCCTAAAAACCTAGTAAAAGCCCTGATTAAAAAAACATAACCATTTAAGAAATTTGTGCGATACTTGGTCTGTAGGTCTTCAAGTAGCTTCCGTCGTTTCCATTTTTCAAAATGGGTGATTCGGTTAGTTGAATCTTCCAGCCCTGCAAAGAAATGGTGAGGAATCACCACGTTTAATTTTTTTAAGGAATTTCAGTAATGGCAACAGGTATTGTTAAATGGTTTAACGACGCAAAAGGTTTCGGTTTTATTACTCCTGATGGCGGTGGTGAAGATTTGTTCGCTCACTTCTCAGCTATTCAAGGTAACGGTTTCAAAAGCTTGAAAGAGAACCAAAAGGTTAGCTTTGAAGTAACAACTGGCCCTAAGGGCAAGCAAGCTTCAAACATCAACCCACTATAATTCGGTTGAGCGTTTAACAAGAACCCGACTTAGGTCGGGTTTTTTGTTGCCTAATTTTTATTGCCTAAATTTCGTTGGCTAAATTTTGTTGACTATATCCAACCCAAAGCACCCAAGATAGTGCCGACGAGTAACAGTAGCAAGATATGTATCTTGGTTTTCCAGATCAATAAGACGGTGACACCTGTACACAACCACAAAGCCCAATCAGTTGAAAACTGACTGTTTGTGGCACTGATGATCCAACTAGTTGCCAAAATCGCACCAATCACTATCGGTGCTAAACCTTGCTTAAACGCCAACACATAAGCACTGTGTTGATTGGCATGAACCCACTTCGCAGTTGAATAGGTTAATAAAGAGCTAGGCAACATCACACCAACCATCGCTAGCACCATACCAATGGTGCCCCATAGATATTGGGCATATAAACCTACCGCTGAATTAATCCCAATATGCCAACCCATCATGGCAATCACTAAGATGTTGGGGCCAGGCGCAGATTGAGCAATTGCAATAGATGCAGAAAATTGCGCTTCAGTCATCCAACCATTTTGATTAACCAAATGACGGTGCATCTCTGGAATGACAGTCACCGCTCCACCAACTGCCATCAGAGAGACAGCCATGAAGTGTAAAAAGACTATGCCCCAATCAGCCCATGAAAAGCTCAGCATGACTTCACCTTGCGATAAGTCATGTAAATAGAAAAGAGTCCTAAAGTGAGCAAAACATAAACCAAAGGAATTTTGATAAGAGCCACCAATACAAAACAAATTGCGGCTAATGTAATCGATGGCCAATATCCAAGTGGATGCTTTTTAAGCGCACTAGCAAGCTTCAAAGATGTGCCAGCAATCAAACCAGCAGCCACAGCGCCCATTCCTCTGATGGCACCATTGATCACTGGATACTCACCCAGATTTAAATAAAGAATAGCAATCACAATTAATGCAAGCATCGGAAAAACTAGCATGCCCGCAATTGCCACTAAGGCACCAGACAAACCAAAATACCTGGCACCAAAGATGATTGCCAAATTAATCACATTGGGTCCTGGTAGGACTTGGGCCACCGCCCACTCTTCTAAAAATTCTTCTTTGCTGTACCAGCGTTTCTTTTCAACCAACTCACGCTGTGCAACTGGCAAGACGCCACCAAAACCTTGCAGCGCCAACCAAGTGAAAGCCCAGAATATTTCAGTTTTGGATTGAGGATGTTGCTTCATGAGCTTATTTTATCTTGTGACATTTCACATACCTGAAATGCTCATAAAAAAGGAGCGTTCAACGCTCCTTTTACTGAAATGAATTAATACTTTTATTATTTTTCTTGCAAGCTCAATGTTCTTACTTGCTCAGAAGCAGGTTTCACTGGTCGACCTTGGAAATAAACGTTCACTTGAGTTAAACCGTTTGTTAATACTGTGAATGGTGATTTACCTGTGAAAGTATGATTAGCGCCAGCATCAATTGTTTGCATCGTTGATTTACCAGAGGCATCAATCACACACACCGTTTGCTTGGTCTTAGTAACTACATAAACAAAGTTACCTGGCTTGGTTGGATCAACTACTGTGTAGCTAGTTGGTGAGGCATCAGGCTTAGGACATGCAGCATCAACAGGTGCCGCTGCAGTGGTTGCTGCAGGTAGTGCTTCTGGTTTTGCTTCCTCAACAACCTGCTCTTGTGCCACCTCTGTCTTTGGTGGCTCAGGTGTTGGGCTGACCAACTCAATGATGTTGTCTTTGGTGATATATAAACCTAACAATACCAATGCCACCAATGCAAATGCGCCAGCACGTTTGCCAGACTCGATCTTGGCTTGCTGTGATTTACCTGAATCACCAGATTTAATATTTTCTAAATTAACCTTCTCAACCTTCTCTGCAACTGGCAAGGTTTTTTGTACCGGTGCAGGTGGCACATCATCTGGCAACTCTTGTTGCTGAGTCACAGGTTCATCTGCTGGAGTGTCAAATATCAGATTCTTTTGCTTGATGGCATCACCATCTGGATGAACCAATACGCGTGACTCATCTAGCTCTAATAACTTGGCGATTTTCTTAGCAACTGTGACCTTGTGAGCTTCAGAATAAAAACTGCTGATGCCACCCTCTTCTAGCTCAATGATGTGCTTTTTTGATAAGCATGCCTTGTGTGCCAGATCTTCTGGTTTGTAGCGCATTTTTTCGCGCGCAGCTTTGAGCACCTTTCCTTGGATTTCAGGAAGGATTTCTAATTTGTTTTTTGAACCTGCTGCCATTTTGTCTCCAAGGCAATCTTTTTAAATAATAGCGTTACTTTAGCATTGATTTAAATTCTTATAAGAAACATGCATTTATCTATAAGAATCATGATGAAACCTTCACCAAAGCTAGAAAACGGACTAAATCCTGCAATGAATCTGCCTGCATTTTTTCCATTACCCGTGATTTATGCACCTTAATGGTGGCATCCGTTGTTCCCAAACAAACTGCAATATCTTTGTTCATCAAGCCATCAACTAGAAGCGCACAAACCTGTTTTTCGCGTGGGGTAAGAGATTCATACCGTTGCGTCACCGTCATACTCTGAGTTGTGACCTTGAATACTTCTTTGTCTTTTTCAATTGCGGAGGCAATCGCCTTTAATAAGTCATCTAGGTTAAATGGCTTAAATAAGAAATCTATTGCACCCTGCTTCATCGCAATCACAATCTCGTGCGGCAAGGACTCGCCAGAAATAAAGATGATGGGGGTATTTCTACCTAATTCATTTAAACGCTTTTGTAGTTCAGTGCCAGTCATGGTCGGCATACGCATATCTAAAAGTATGGCTGCAGGTGATACTGGAATTGATTGTTCAATAAAGTCTTCTGGGCGCTCAAACACATTGACGGTGTAACCGCAATTGATCAACATCCTTGAGAGTGAACTCCTCATGGATGCATCATCATCAATCACGTATATGTGTCCCAAATCACTCAAAATTAACTTAGTTCCTTAGATGTAGATTTTTACTTGTATTTGATATTAGTTACATTTGTTATATTGGGCTATTAGCCTAAAGGCTAACATTTCATAAAAAAAGGCAGCCAAATCAAGGGCTGCCTTTATCACTGAGTTAATTCATTCAGTGCTGGTCTGGCGTCACTTCAAGTGCTACCAAGAATCTAGAGACCATGTTGTAGGTCGCAATGACCCCGACTAATTCAACTAATCGAGTGTTACCTAACTGCTCTTGTAAACGCTTCATCAAAGAGCGATCCACTTCAATCGACTTTGTCATTTGAATGGTGAGATCCAAGGCGTCTTGCTCAAGCGCTGTAAACAGACCTTGAGGCATAAGCTGTTGGCCCAAAGAGCGCAAGGCATTAACTTGCGCTTCAGTACCGCCCGCTTTAATGAATATCGGTGAATGATGCAAGAACTCATAGTCAGCACGATTAAGCACTGCTACACCACACATGGCTAGTTCACGTAACTTGAGGTCCAAGCTGAGATGACTTCTCACCTCACCTAAGAAAGCATTCCACCCTCTTGAGAACGGAGTGCTATGCAAAAGCATGCGATCTAGATTAATGAGTTCACCACCGCGTCTTTGACGGATGGCCGCCACCAAATCCGCTGGCTCTTGCAAGTCCAGCGGTTGGTAAGGCACAAGACGCTCGGTCATTAATTTGTCGCTTTGATGTTGTTAGCTTTAACAAAGACTCCCCATGAATCAATTTGCTTGTTCACAAATTCTTGAGCAGGCTTAGGACCTAAACTCAAAATTTCAATGCCTTGTGATTTCAAGCGAGTTGATACATCAGGATTTTTCAAAGCTTTTGCTACTTCCTCATGCATGCGATTGATGATGGCTGGTGGTGTTTTTGCCGGAGCAATCACAGCCCACCATGCAGGAGCTTCAAAGTTAGGATAACCACTCTCTGCAACTGTTGGCACGTTTGGCATGTCTGCCGAACGCTTTTTAGTTGTTACTGCCAATGGCACGATACCGCCTGCATCCACGTGAGGTTTAACTAAGAATAAAGATCCCACTGCTAGTGGCACGTGACCTGCTAAAGCATCTTGCATCAGTGGGCCACCGCCACGATAAGGGATGTGTGTCCAATCAAATTTAGCTTCTTTGGCTAACATGGCCATCGCTAGGTGACCTAAGCTACCTGTACCAATAGAGCCATAGCTATTTGGTTTTTTAGCTTTTGAGTCATCAATCAGTTGTTTGAAACTAGTAATACCTGAATTTTTGCTAGCCGTTAGAACCATCGGCGCAGTGCCAATCATGGTCACTGTGGCCAAGTCAGTTTTAGTGTTGTACGACAACTTCTCAATCATGTTCTCGTTAACACCATGAGTGTCAAACACCACACCAAAGGTGTAACCATCAGGTTGTGCTCTTGCGATGGCAGCAGTACCAATAGATCCTGAAGCACCACCAATGTTTTCAACAATCACACTTTGCTTTAACTGATTTTGTAATGTTGGCGCCAAGATACGTGCCACTTGATCAACAGACCCCCCTGGTGGGAATACTGCAATTAATTTGATAACTTTTTGGCTTGGCCAATCGTTGTTTTGAGCTTGAACCGCTCCAGAAATACACAAAGCTGAAATCAGCCCTGCTAATAGCTTAGCTTTCATACTGTCTCCTTTAATAGTGCCCGGCCTTTTTGGCTCTGTGACGACATAAATATCCCACACTCCTATAATGATTGCAATTAGAAAATCTACAAATATATGGAGACTGCGCTATGCGCAAAAAGATCATTGTTCTCGATGACTACGAAAACTCATACGAAAAGCTATCCAATTGGTCCAATATCAAGGGTTTGGCAGATGTGGAGATTTTTAATGAGCCTATATATGGCGACAAACTCCTAGAAACCCTCAAACAAGCAAACGCCTTGGTGTTAATGCGTGACCGCACACCACTACCAGCCAGTCTGATTGCGCAGCTATCCCATCTTGAGTACGTGGTTTTTACAGGTACTCGCAACTTAGCTTTGGATGCCGCGGCACTGAAAGAAAGAAATATCCCAATTAGTCATACTGAATGGGGGCCTTCCAAAGACAGTACCGCCGAACTAACTTGGGCACTGATTTTAGGGCTGCATAAACGCCTGGTAGAGCAAAACCAACTACTAAGCAAACACGCCTGGCGCAACGAGCATTCTTTATTGCCGGTTCTAAAGGGTCGCACCTTAGGCTTAATTGGTCTTGGTGAAATCGGTGGCCGTGTGGCTAAAGTTGCTTTGGCCTTTGGCATGAAGGTCATCACTTGGAGTCCAAATATGACTGCCGAGAGAGCAGCCGCAGTGGGTGCACAAGCAACGTCTTTGGTTGAGTTGCTGCAACAAGCCGATATTGTTTCTTTGCATCTTGTGGCCAGTGCCACAACCAAAGGTTTGCTCAATCAAGAGAAACTAGCTTTGATGAAAAAAGATGCTTTGTTAATCAATACATCGCGCTCAACCTTGGTGGATACATCTGCGCTTGTAGCTGCTCTTAATGATCGATTAATTGGTGGAGCTGCGATTGATGTGTTTGATGCCGAACCATTGGCTGAGAATCACCCTTTACGCACCACACCCAATACGTTACTAACACCTCACTTAGGTTTTGTGGCTCAGCCCGTGTTTGAGAGCTTTACTCAGGGCGTGGTGGAATGCTTAGAGGCTTGGTTAAATGGCCAACCAGTTATCCGCCCTTTGCCTTGGTTGCGGCAACCCCAGAAGAGCACTTGAAAAGGTGTGCCCCTTCTGTGGTTCCTCAGAAATGCCAGAAGTTCCTAAGAAACTGGCTGGCATTTACACACTCAACCTAGAACATCAACTTCCAACTGTTGATCAAGCGATTGAAAAATTCGATCGCACTTTAGAAGAGTTATCCGATACAGCCATGCGTGTGGTGAAAGTAATCCATGGTTATGGTTCAGGGGGTAAAGGTGGTCGTATTAAAGAGGCGGTTCGCCAAGAATTGATTTATCAACGCCGCAGTCATTTGATTGACTCTTTTTACGCAGGTGAAGATTTAGTGCCTGGTAAAGAAACTTATCAAGAACTCATGAAACGTCACCCGACTTTAAAGAGCATTTTGACCAAAGATATTTTTGGTAATGCAGGCATTACTTTGATTGTTTTAAAACGATGAGCACAGTACAAACTTGCCCAAAATGCAGCACCACTTTTACATGTGGTGTGGCACAAGGTCAGAGTCATTGTTGGTGCATGGATTTACCAACAATTCCAAAAGAAATCATCAGCCAAGAAATCTCCAAAACTGGCGGAGATGCTGAGGGCTGTTTGTGCCCTGCTTGCCTAAAAGCACTGGCTAAAGCTGCCAAACTGATCACTGACTGAATACTCAGTCAGTTATTCAGAGCGACTGCATACCCACTCTCTGCGTTGCCACTCACCTGGTTTTTCAGCAAAAACCATCCAAATTACCAAACCGCTAATAACTGACCAAACTGGGTTAGAAATCAATGTTTTCATCGTGATGCTCCTTTAGACTCCATTAAATACAAGGCCTTAGCCATATACTGTATAAATATACAGTATTTTAGAAATAAGTCAAATAATTTAATAAAAAGATGAAAAAAGCCCAGAAATAGCCAAATCATGATTCGGTCAAACAATGGGTTTATCCTATTGCCTACAGGGGAAAAGACGTATGACAACAACAGAAATGATCTTTGATGGGCTGGTCTGGTTGATCGGTGGTTTGGTGGTGGTTTATATGAGCAAACGCTATTGGGTGATGTTTCGCCAGCGCAATAACCCCTCTTCTGGCGGTTGCAATGACCAAAGTTCATGCTCATCTTGCCCTAGCAAAAAACAATCAGCAGAGGAGTCACGATGAACGTATCTTTAATTAATCAAAGATCTTGGCTTAAGTTGTCACACGTTCTGGTGGCACTGGTCTTCTTTATTGGGATGAATACCTCATTTGCACAAGCCGATGTACCAGAAAGTAAGAACTATCAAGGTATTCAGTACATCACTGGCGGCATTGGTAGCGAAGAATCCGAAGCGATGTTGGAACTGGGTAAAAAATGGCCCTTGGTATTGGAGTTTTCTCAAGCACATCCACAAAGACCTTTGTGGGTCGCCGATGTGACGGTAAAAATCATCGATCAAAAGAAAAAAGTGGTGTTTGATGTCATGAGTGATGGCCCGATCTTATTGATAGATTTAGCACCTGGTAACTATGAGCTACAACTGTCATTCGAAGGCAAACCACTGAAGCGCACAGTCAAGCTAGAAGAGAACAAACCCCTTAAGCTCTCTATCACCTGGCCTATCTAAATCTTAAGACTTGGCATGCGATCAGCCTTCATAGATAACCTCAAGGGAGTCTCGTGCATCCTGATCATGCTCCATCATTTGGCTTTTTACGGCCCGATGTCCGATGTGGCAATGGCTGTGATACCGGGAGTGATTGATTTTTTCTTTGTTTATGGCCGCATGGCTGTCGCAGTATTTTTAGTGATTGGTGGATTTTTAACAGGCCAAAAACTGTTTGAACAAAATGTCTTTGCTCATAAGAGCGTGTTTCAGTTAATTTGGCATAAGTACCAACGCTTGGTCATCCCTTACCTAGCAGCCATCATCCTCGCAATCATTTGTTCGTTTATAGCAAGCCAATGGATGCAACATGCATCCATTTCTGCAATGCCAGAGCCAGAACAATTAATCAGTCACTTGTTCTTTCTACAAAATTTACTTGGCTATGAATCACTCTCAGCAGGTCTTTGGTATGTGGCCATGGATTTTCAGTTATTTGCCGTAACAGCTTTGGCACTTTTCTTAATCGATACGATCCTACCGACTCATTGGTCTTATCAGCGCACACAATTAATTGGTGTACTGATCGTAACGTTGATAACGCTGGCTTCATTGTTCATTTTTAACTTGGACGATAGTTACGACACCACATTTTTGTATTTCTATGTGGCATATGGTCTAGGGATATTGGCTGCAAGAATTGCTCAAACACAGTCAAAAATGTTTTTGTTATTTTTGCTATCAGACTTCTTGCTGTTTGCCTTGTACCTCGATTTTAGAGGTCGAGTATTAATTGCTGGCGTGACTGCTGCTGTGCTTTGTTTGAGCTATCAGAGCTGGTGGGTCAACTCTAAAATTTGGATGAATCCACTCGCCAAGCTAGGTCGCATGTCGTATTCGATTTTCTTAGTGCACTTCCCTATTTCTTTAGTTGTTAGCAGTATTTGGGTACAACTCTATCCAGAGAACCCATGGCTAAATGTTGTTGGCATGGTCACAGCTGCCCTACTAAGTTTGTTAGTTGCGATTCCTTTTTATCAATTCATAGAGAAGCGTTAACCACTGCGCCGTTGTGGCAATTATTTTTGTCTAGTCATTTGCTTATAAAAACTATAAACTCTTTGTCCAGTAACTTGAGGAGTAAAAATGACCAGCATGATGTTTAGCAGTGCCGAATATATCCGCGAACTTAGAACAAGCGGCTTTAGCCAAGAGCAGTCAGAAACAATATCAAAGGGTGTGGAAAACATAAGGGAAGATATGAATCAACTTGCCACCAAAGAGGATTTAAGAGAACTCAAAGATGATGTCAAAGAACTTAGGAAAGAAACTCAAAGTTTACGAAAAGAGCTTCATGAAGGCATCAACGGAGTACGCACAGAGCTACATGAAAATATCAATGGACTGCGCACAGAGCTACATGAAAATATCAACGGATTACGCACAGAGCTACGTGAAAGTATCAGTGGATTACGTACAGAGTTCAAAACTGAATTCAAAAATTTTAAAGATGAAATCTTCGCTAGAATGGATGAATACAATGAAAATATTCTTCATCGCTGGATTTCCCAATCATCCATCTTAATCATGACGGCAACTGCCGTGATCATTGGCACGATTGCATTTATGCATCGATAACTAGTTTAACCAGCCCTGTTTCCAATCCGATCCATTGGTGAGCAATCGCCAGTGGATTGTTTTTTGTCTTTTCGTCATAACCGCCTCAAGCACCACTTGCTCAACTGGCAAACCCTCTTCCTCAGGCTCAATGACCTTCACCACCAAAAAATGCTTTTCTTTATTGATGGGGTGAACAGCTGTCCACTTGGTCAGAAGTAATTTCTTAGGGTGGATAGAATTTTTCACCGGGATTAATTTAGTACTTTAATTTTTTCGTAGCTCATAAGATACTGCAGTCATGAAATCATTATTACAAGAAACCAAGGTGATTGCAGTGGTGGGGCTTTCTGATAAGCCATCACGCCCCTCTTATGACGTGTCTCGCTATATGCAAGCACATGGCTATAAGATCATTCCAGTCAATCCCTCTTGTACTGAGATATTGGGTGAAAAGTGCTACCCAGACTTAAAGAGTATTCCAGTGCCAGTTGATATGGTGAATGTCTTCAGAAAATCTGAAGATTGCTTGCCTGTAGCAAAAGATGCTGTCGCGATTGGTGCTAAGTCACTATGGCTGCAACTAGGCGTGATCAATGATGAGGCTCATGACTATGCTCAAGCACATGGCCTAGAAGTGGTGATGGATAAGTGCTTGAAGATTGAACACATGATCAACAGTCGCTAAAGCCCCTCTCAGCAAAAAAGATCGTTCTGCATTAAGCTAGGTAGCATGACAAAAAACTATGGCATTACTGCTAGTGAAATCACTCCTCAAGAGGTATTTGAAAAGCGCCGCCAATTAATCAAATTGGCAGCTGTTGGAGCATTTGGTATAGCCAATGCAGAGGTGTTTAGCAGACATGCTTTTGCACAAAACAACAGACTTGCTGCAACTGCCAATCCAAAATACTTTTTAAGCGATAAACCTACTAGCTATAAAGACGTTACAAGCTATAACAATTTTTATGAGTTCGGTACAGATAAGACTGATCCTGCTCGCAATGCCCACACCCTCAAAATCAGACCATGGACAGTGAGTGTAGAAGGACTAGTCAATAAACCCAAGGTGTGGGACATCGACAACTTAATTAAATTAGCACCTCTAGAAGAACGGGTTTATCGCCTTCGCTGCGTAGAAGGTTGGTCGATGGTGATTCCATGGATTGGCTACTCATTAGCCAACTTGATCAAGGCCGCTGAGCCACAAGGTTCAGCCAAGTATGTAGAGTTCATTAGCTTGGCAGACCCAAAACAAATGCCGGGAGTTAATAACCGTGTTTTAGATTGGCCCTATACCGAGGGGTTACGCCTTGATGAGGCCATGAATGATTTAACACTTCTAACATTTGGTTTGTATGGCGAAATACTTCCAAAACAAAATGGCGCACCAGTGCGCCTGGTTGTTCCTTGGAAGTACGGTTTTAAGAGTGCCAAATCAATTGTGAAAATACGTATCACCGATAAAGAGCCAGCCACCAGTTGGAAAGTATCAGCACCTTATGAATACGGCTTTTACTCCAATGTGAACCCTGCTGTGAACCACCCCCGCTGGAGTCAAGCAACAGAAAGACGCATTGGCGCAGAAGGCGGTATCTTCGCTCCCAAGATTAAAACCTTGCCATTTAATGGTTACGCAGAGCAAGTGGCGCACTTGTATAAAGACATGGATTTGCGTAAGTTTTTCTAAACCATGAATCTAGTCATCATCGGTTTAGGCTTATTACCATTACTAAGACTTGTGATCCTTGGCTACCAAGATGATCTAACAGCCAACCCAATTGAATTTATCACCAGATCCACTGGTACATGGGCCTTGGTGTTCTTGTGCATCACCCTATCCATCACACCGCTACGAAAAATCAGCGGTTGGTCAAATTTAATCAAGTACCGACGTACTTGTGGCCTGATGGTATTTTTCTATGCCTGCATACATTTTTCAATTTGGTTTTGGTTAGATCATGATTGGAGCATCACTGAGATGCTAAGAGATGTCGTGAAACGACCATTCATCACCATGGGCTTTAGTGCATTTGTTTTACTAATTCCACTAGCACTGACATCCAATCGTTGGGCGGTTCAACAATTAAAAAGATCATGGAGCAAATTGCATCGCTTGGTCTATGTGATTGCTGTACTAGTCATACTTCATTACTTCTGGCACAAATCTGGCAAAAATGATTTCCAAACAGTGAGCATTTATGCCTTCGTCATTGGTTCACTATTACTGTATAGGTTAAAGAAATGAAAATCACTTCATCAAATACTTTGACTTCAATCAACAGCGTAGTAAGTGCTGTAGGTACTATCGGCGCCATAACAATCCTCACTTGCGTAACGCAAACCACTGCATACGCACAAGTGCTTGCTAATGAGACAACCACTCGTATTGGTCATTTAGAGTGGGACATCCATGAGGTCACCATTGGTACGGTTAAAAAATATGCTAGCGCCACAGGCTTTGTGAGCTCAGGCGAAAAAGAAGGCGGTAGCTTCATCTACGAAGCTGGTTGGACCAGAAAGAAAGATTGGACTTGGCGCACACCCTTTGGCGTAGCTGCTAAAGACAATGAACCTGCTGTGCACCTCAACTTTTATGAAGCTAAGGCAATTTGTGCATTCTTTGGCAAAAGGCTACCAACCGACTCCGAATGGACCACCGCAGCTTTTACAGAGCAACGAACTTCTCCTACACAGCCATTTATTAAGGGCAAAAAATACACTTACGCCAACGGTGACACCCCCAAGCATTCGCATTGTTTGAATGGCTGTGCAGGCTTAAAAGGAACAGCACCTGAGGGATCTCTATGGCGTGGCACAGGTCATGTGCCGGTGATGACCACACAAGCTGGTGTTAATGGTCTATTTGATATGGGTGGCAATGTTTGGGAATGGATTGATACCAAATCTGGCTCAGAGCAAATAACTCGTGGCGCCTCTTGGTGGTACGGCCCTGAAAATCAACTCGAATCAAATCTAGCTAGCAAACCGGCAGACACAAAAGTTGCTTATGTAGGTTTTAGATGTGTCAAAGACATCAAATAAAACATTAGACAGCTTTTAAATCATGAAACGCTAGAACAGTTGGCAATAGTTCTAAGTAATTAGAAATTGCATGATCCCCACCCTCTAAGACTAATTGCTTTGTATGGGTGTACTTAGCCACCATCTCTTGCCAATCTAAGACTTCATCACCCTTAGCAGCAATTAAGTAATAACGCTCTGGGCTGGTAATTTGCTGCACATATAAATCATTGAGCTCTTGGATGTGCTCAGGCTTAAAGTGAAAAGCCTCATCACTATGCCAAGCTTTTAAGTCCCCAATGTATCCCTCAAGATCTCTTGCTGGCTCAATCGCAGGATTGAGCAAAGTAACTTTGGACGTGAATTTTTCAGCTAAATAGGTGGCGTAGTAACCACCCAAGGATGAGCCAATAATTGATAACTCATCAAACACTTGCTCTTTAATGTATTGGCTTACCATGGCCATCGCTTCTTTGGGTGAAGGTGGCAGTTGGGGGCAATACCACTCAAGATCTACACCCTGGCCCTTCATACCAAGAATAGCGCGATGCGTGATCTTCGCCTTCATCGAAAATGGCGATGATCTAAAACCGTGTAAATAAACTATTAAGTGCATAAAAAAGATTAGACTACATCCTAGCTATTGATATCAAAAATAATTAGTTAAATCTATTCAACACTTAAGTCATGCCTAAAGTTCCTGAGATCTGCCCTTGCCAAAATGCCAAGTATGCAAATTGTTGCGGAATTTATCACGCTGGCAAAACTGCTGAAAATTCAGAAAAACTAATGCGTTCAAGATACAGCGCTTATGTTTTAGAACTCGAGGATTACTTATTAAAGACCTGGCATCACAGCACCCGCCCAACTGAGCCCTTGTTTGATGGGCAAAAAACCCAGTGGCTTGAGTTAAAAGTCAAAAACCATCAGCCCCTTCAAGATCAAACCACGGCCACTGTTGAATTTGTAGCCATCTATAAAATTAATGGCAAAGCACACCGCTTACATGAAATCAGTCGCTTCGTTCGGGAAGACAATCAGTGGTTTTATGTCGATGGTGACTTCCCAGAGATAAAATAGCGCCATGAACGAACAAGAAATTCTGCAAAAAATGCGAGCAGTCTTCAAAGACTGCCAAAAGCTCGCTGTTTTATTGGTGCAACAACACCCATCAACCCACCGCGGGTTTGTGGCTGATATGCAATTTGCTAGCACTTATGGTTCTTTTTTAGGTGAAATCAAAGTCAATCACGGCATCGATCTTGAAAAGGATTCGATTGCACAACGCCTGGTAGATGCTCTTTCAAAAACGGACTCTCACACCATTGGTCTTATTCGTGAAGAGATCTATGCAGCATTAGATCAAATGCAAGCAGAACAATACGCGAGCTATATCTTTTTAACTTGCTTCCCAAGTATCTATAAAGCAATGACAGAAAAGTAAGAGTACCCTCTTACTTTTTCCAAGTAGTTGTTTCAACTCTTCTTGAGTCGGTCCAATACTTCTGCATTTCTAAGAATAAGAATGATGCAGACCAGGTGATTAATAAAAGCCCTGTCAGAGCTTCAATACCAGTGAGATATCGCACATAACCTTGCGCCACAATATCTCCATACCCTACCGTTGTGAAGGTAATAAACGATAGGTAGATGTAATCCAAGAACTCCCCATTAAATTGACCCGTACCAACCAATTGGCCCATACCGTCAAATTTGAGGGTGAAGTAATAGCCAATACCAAATAACCAAATCTCAACAATGTGAGTTAAGAAAATAACTCCCACACCAACTAGCACTCTAAAACGAGATGGTAAGTGCGCAATCCTAGGTAGCTTTTTATCCATCCAAAATAACACTTCGTAATGGATCAAAATCGCCAAAATCACTAGCAAGGTATTTAATGCAAAGGCAAAAGTTAAGTACATGTGTTTCTTCTAAAAAGTAGCCTAGAGTATCAAGGAAAGATGCTTTTAAGCCAAATTATCTAAATTTGTGCCAATTTGATACATATGGCAATTTTATTACTTGAGCTAGGTCAAATGTAGCCTAGAAAGCCATATCTTAAATGGTTGTTTCGATTAACAATTATTACTAGCTATCTATTTAATTAATCGGAGAGAATATCGTGAAAAAGACGCTCATGACTTTGGCTATCGCTGCCCTAGCAACTAGTGCATATGCAGATAATCATAACAACCCAGAAATGCTAAAAATCGCTACCAACGCTGGCTGTATGACTTGTCACCAAGTTGAGCCAAGAACTGACGGTAAGCTACCAATTGGTCCAGCATGGAAAGACGTTTCTAAGAAATATGCTGGCAAGAAAGATGCTGCAGCTGTTTTGACTAAAGAAGTGATGAACGGTACTAACCTATACGACTCACACTGGAAAGGCAAAGTTAGCGGCGTTGCAATGCCACCTAACGCAGTTGCTATCAAAGAACCAGATGCTAAGAAATTAGTTGCTTGGATCTTGTCTTTGAAATAATCAACAAAGCTTCCAACAAAAATGGCCAGTGAATCACTGGCCATTTTTTATTTGAGAATTTGATATAGGTTAAATATATAAATTCAAGAAACTGACACAGGTCAAAATCATTTTTTACATCTAGTTCTATTCTTTAAACGTCGATATGACAGTTATAGATAGAAAGTAAAAAAATGAAAAAGACTTTATTAAGCACATTAATTTTGGCAACTCTAGGCATGGCTTCTGCCGTTGCCTCAGCTCAAGAAAACCCATGGATGGTGCGTGCTCGTGCCGTTAGCGTAGAGTGGGCAAACAAAGATACAGCTGGTGCAGCTGGCGTTTGGGCAAAAGATAAAACAATTCCAGAAGTGGATATCTCTTACTTCTTTACTAAAAATATCGCGGCAGAATTAGTTTTAACGTATCCACAAAACGTAGACATCTATTCTGGCCCAACAAAACTAGGCCACGTTAAAGCACTACCCCCTAGTTTGCTATTGCAATATCACTTCACAAACTTTGGTCAAGTAAAACCTTATGTTGGCGCAGGCATTAACTTAACTCATTTTGGCAAAAATGATAGTTACGGTGGCCCAGCAGTTGATAAATACAGCGTTGGTTATGCAGCACAAGTCGGCGTTGACTACATGATTGATAAACACTGGGGCGTTAACTTAGATGTTAAATATTTACAAATCGGTACAAATGTAAATGGTATTGGCGAGTTAAGACTTAATCCAGTCACAGCTGGTGTAGGTGTTACATACAAGTTCTAATTTATCTAGCTGATTATTAGAGTATGGGAAGTCGGTGCTTGCACCGACTTTTTTATTTCCGTAAGTCTTTAAATTTCAGTTGCAAAAAAGGATCCCGTAGGATCCTCTTTGTTACTTACCGTTTCCTGATAGAACAATTAGTCGAGCAACTTCAAATCTCTCACCGCACCGCGATCAGCGCTGGTTGCTAGCATCGCGTAGGCCTTAAGAGCAGCAGTCACTTTACGTGGACGAGGCTTACTTGGCTTCCAACCCAACTTGTCTTGCTCTACACGACGTTTTGCTAATTCTTCATCGCTTAATAAAACATCAATTTTGCGATTTGGAATATCAATACGAATACGGTCACCATTGCGAACTAAACCAATCGCACCGCCTGCTGCTGCTTCTGGTGAGCAGTGGCCGATTGATAAACCTGAAGTGCCACCTGAGAAACGTCCATCAGTGAGCAAAGCACAGGCTTTGCCCAAGCCTTTAGATTTGATGTAGCTAGTTGGATAGAGCATTTCTTGCATACCAGGACCACCCTTAGGACCTTCGTAGCGAACCACTACTACATCACCAGCTTTGACTTTGTCTGCCAAGATGTTTTCAACTGCTTCATCTTGGCTTTCTACAACGTGTGCAGAACCTTCAAAGACTAATAGGCTGTCATCAACACCAGCGGTCTTAACTACGCAACCATCTAATGCAATGTTGCCGTATAAAACTGCTAAACCACCCTCTTGGCTAAATGCATGATCAATAGAACGAATGCAACCTTCTGCACGGTCTAGATCCAAACTTGGCCAACGAGTGTTTTGACTAAAAGCCACTTGTGTCGGAATACCTGCAGGACCAGCCATGTAGAAGGTCTTCACAGCATCACTCGGGTTACGAGCAATATCCCACTGATCCAATGCTTCTTTCATGGTCTTTGCATGAATGGTTGGCACATCCGTGTGCAATTTACCGGCACGATCTAGTTCACCTAAGATGGCCATGATGCCGCCGGCACGATGCACATCTTCAATGTGATATTTATTGGTATTAGGCGCCACTTTGCAAAGCTGCGGTACTAATTTAGACATGCGATCAATGTCAGCCATCGTGAAATTAATCTCTGCTTCTTGAGCAATCGCCAATAAGTGCAAGATGGTGTTGGTTGAACCACCCATAGCAATGTCTAAAGTAATAGCGTTTTCAAAAGCCTTAAAGCCTACTGAGCGTGGCAATACACTCGCATCATCACCCTCGTAGTATTTTTTACATAATTCAACAATTTGGCGACCTGCTTTTTTAAATAACTGCTCACGATCAGCATGTGTTGCCACTACTGTGCCATTGCCTGGCAAAGATAAGCCTAAAGCTTCAGTCAAACAGTTCATAGAGTTAGCTGTGAACATACCTGAGCATGAACCACAGGTAGGACAGGCAGAACGCTCTACTTCAGCCAAATCAGCATCTGATACTTTGGCATCTACTGCCATAACCATGGCATCGACCAAATCAAGCTTTTTGATTTCAACTGCTTTTGTTTCAGGGTTAGCTAGTCGCACCTTACCCGCCTCCATCGGACCACCAGAAACAAATACAACTGGAATGTTTAAGCGCATTGCTGCCATCAACATACCTGGGGTAATTTTGTCGCAGTTAGAGATACAAACTAGAGCATCTGCACAGTGTGCATTGACCATGTACTCAACAGAGTCAGCAATGATGTCGCGGCTTGGTAATGAATACAGCATGCCATCGTGACCCATCGCAATACCGTCATCCACAGCAATGGTATTGAATTCTTTTGCTACGCCACCGGCTGCCTCAATCTCGCGCGCTACTAACTGGCCTAGATCTTTAAGATGGACGTGGCCAGGAACAAATTGAGTAAATGAATTGGCAATCGCGATGATTGGTTTACTAAAGTCATCATCCTTCATACCTGTCGCACGCCATAAAGAACGTGCACCAGCCATGTTACGACCAGCGGTAGAGGTTTTTGAACGATATGCAGGCATGACGAATAGCTCCTTATTTTTACTATATTTTTATCTTGAGTGACTGTAGCAGAAATTGAACATTACAACAGTGATAGAAACAAAAAACGCCCTCAGGGGCGTAATTTATAGCTTATTTAGCTATGGCAAGAACCCACACTTACTTCTCAGGAATTCAGCCACCGTTGGGGTTATTGTACCTAAAAAGGCAATTATTCCACTCTGTTAGGCCAAAACCAAAAAAAACAAAGCGATATTTATTACGTAACAAAATTCCATACCTGACTATGCTCGCGCAGATAGATGGTTAGATTACGGTGTATTAATTGATGTGTAGTTTCTTTCTTAGTTGACATACACATAATTTAGCTTCAGAGAAAAGCTAGAGCAACCAAACTGGCAAGAAAACCAGTGTCAATTTAGCCAAAAGAGTTGGTGGCTAAGATTGGGGGGATATTGGAATATTTGTGGAAGCAGTGTGGAGATTGAGCGTTACTTGAGTAACGCTTGATCCACCAGAGCATCAGCAATTTTCAAACGTACATCGTTCGCACTATTGATATGGGACCTAAGCTCTTGAGTAATTGCCATCAATTCATCAAATTTTTCAAGTATTCGCCTCTGCTCCTGAATTGGGGGCAAAGGAATAAGCAATTTAGGAATATCTGCCAAATTAAGTTTATTGGTATGAATACCGCCTGCCTTAATCTGATCATATTGACGAATCAAGAATGGACTACCAAGAACAAGGTGTAAATATCTTGTGATATCAACACTTTTGGGCAATTTAATTAATCCGACACTAACAAAAAGACTAAATGGATTCGATATATTCACAATCGTTGGCCTACCAAGTGTTCCGATTCTACACAGAAGAATATCTCCCAACTCTGGATTGCATCTTTTATTTATTTCAACATGCTGTTGATGAGATATATATTTGCAATCTTTAAAAGATATTTCAGTTCCATTTATATCTTTTATAGAAATAAAAGGAATGCCACTTGAGATATAAGTTGGAGTGTGATGAGTGCCATCAGTAATAAATAATGAAAGCTCACCCAAAGTGGTCCATCTCCAGCCCTTCGGAAGAGGTAGTTGACAGGCATCATGTTTAGTAACTCTAGGGTTTTGACCGCCGGCAGCTCTTCTTTTCGTTAAAAAATCTTCTCTCTCTTTAGAAATATTTTCAAGTAATTCATCTACGGGCTGATCAGAATTATTTTTGGAAGTCAACATACCCATAATTGCTAATTCAGATAATGACTCTTTTAAAGCTTCGATACTCTTAATTGATGTAAATAAATTATCAAAGTTTTCATTAACAGACCTCCACTTCAGATTTCTATCATCTACATTCGATGATCTGGTAAGCGAATTAAGCATGGAATATACAATTCGTTCATGATGTTTACTTTCACTGAAAGTCAGTGACTCAAGCTGATCACATAACAACATCAATTCAGAGACCTTATCAACAATTCTTATTTGTTCCTCCGTTGGCGGAATCAACACAGGAGTATCAATAATTTTTTCTCGAGAAATATTTGGTTGAGCACCTCCAGCACCCTGACCGATAAAATAGGGTCTTAGGGCCTTTAATAGCAATAACAAATATCTATTAAAAATTCCAGGGTAAGGAGTGCAGGCACAAACGGCTTGGTTTGTAGTGCCTGCCACTTCCAAGATGGAAGCTTTACCTATAGTAGCCCCATACATGGCCAGCAAGACGTCACCTGGATTATTCATTCGCAAAGAGCACTTCTCTAACGCCAATTCAGTAATAGTTTCTTCCGAGACATTTATAAAATCACTTGATAACTCGCCTGATTTGAACCAGGGTACATTACCCCCATAGTAGTTAGGCATACTTCTCAATGGGGTTGCACCTGCGCCCCAATCACCTATTTGACCGAGCCTTAGCCATGCCCAGCCACTTGGGATTGAGGATGTCATCTCAGTAGAATCAACAGGCAAATACAGCTTTGGCTTTCGAATTAACTTTTCATGTACAGCTTCACTTACATAAGCATCAATTTCTTTCAATAAAGTAGATGTGGGTTTATCTCCAGAATTTTGCTCCAATAGCTTTCCATTTATTGCCAGCCGAAGTATTAGTCGTCTAAGTTTTTCAACCCCATAAATATGAGCCGAAGAAGCCGAATTCCTACCGCTTCCAACGAACTTTAGAGCATCTGCCTTACTCCATAAATCAATATTTTCAATAAGTAGTTCTTGAATGCGGTACATCAGAACCCTCCCCGCTGAAGAGCCTTCCCAAGAACTTCTTTTAGCCGATCTCTTACTTCCTTAATATCATTTTGCAAGTCAGCGTATTGAGCCAAAAGTACCTCTGGATCATGAAGCTCCTCTTCATTAACATATGGGTTCTTAATATCAAGGTCGTAACCTCTCAACCTGATTTCATCGATACTAACCCTCCAAGCGCACTCATTCTCTTTTCTTTTCTTAAATCCATCTGCTTCTATTCCCCACCAATCCTTTTCAACCTCAAATTCTTCAAGCTTCATTGGCTTTGTTTTGCTATAACTCTTGACACCCTTTGGATAGGGATGCTCATAAAACCATATATCTTTTGTTGGGGATCCCTTACTAAAGAATAAGAGATTCGTGTTAATTGATGTGTACGGCGCAAATACACCTTTTGGTAATCGCACTATTGTGTGAAGATTACACTCCTCCAAAAGCTTCTCTTTGATACGAGTTTTAATACCATCGCCAAACAATAGGCTATCTGGTAAAACTAATGCTGCACGACCTCCAGGCTTAAGCATTTGCATAATAAGAACCAGAAAAAGATCAGCTGTTTCCCTTGTTCTAAATGCCAACGGGAAATTAGTTTCAATGCCATCCTCTTCCATGCCACCAAACGGGGGATTGGTAACTACTACGTCCACTCGCTCTGATGGACCCCAGCTAATTAATGGTCTAGCTAGCGTGTTGTCATGGCGGATATTGCTAGGCACATCAATACCATGCAAAATCATATTTGTTGTACAAAGCAGATGGGGCATCGGTTTTTTTTCAATACCAAAAATACTAACTTGCAATTGCGCCTCATCCTCTAGCGTCTTAACATCTTGCCTTCTAATATGTTCAATGGAACATGTTAAGAATCCCCCTGTACCACATGCTGGATCCATCACTTTTTCACCAAGGCGCGGATTAACCATCTGCACCATAAATTCAGTTACAGCTCTTGGCGTGTAGAATTCACCTGCATTTCCAGCAGCCTGTAAATCCCTAAGGAGTTGCTCGTACATATCACCAAAGAGATGGCGCTCCTGCGCTTTATTGAAATCAACACCCTCTTGAATCTTATTAATCACCTGGCGAATTAACTGACCAGACTTCATATAGTTATAGGCGTCCTCAAATACAGAGCGGATAACGTAAGCGCGTTGATCGCCGCCTTTAGCCTCCAATTTTTGTAGGGCTGGAAATAAGTCATTATCTAAAAATTGCTTTAGTTCATCGCCAGTCATGCCTTCCGCATTGGCCGCCCAATTTCTCCAGCGATATTTTTCTGGAAGCGGCGATTTATATTTGTCTTGCAGTAATTCCCACTCGCTCTCACGATCATCAAAGATCTTGAGAAATAGCATCCATACCAACTGACTTAAACGCTGGGCATCCCCATCGACACCAACGTCTTTGCGCATGATGTCTTGTATTGACTTAATGGTTGAACTAATACTCATAAGTGGTAAAACCTATCTGTTGGGGTAATACTGCAAATCTTAGGCGTAGAGCTGGTTTTCTAGCTCATGCAAAGCAGCTATATAGCCAGGCTTACCACCAAAGGCTGATACAAGCTCACTTGCCGTACCCATTTTACTGAATGGGTCTAATGTCAAAATTTTAATGTCATCAATATTTTCGATGCCAGTGTCAGCATACTTTTCTAGTAATGCTTCGAGCACTTTGCAAGCTTGCTCGCCATATTTAGTAAAGTAGTTACGCTTCTTAACAAGATCGGCACGCTCTCTTCGAGTTAATGCTGGTTGATCAAATACCACATGACATATCAGATCAAATGCATCACATTCTTTACTAACTTCTTGTGCTAATGCCTCAAGCAATACACCATGTTCTTTGAGCTCTTTAATCACTGCAGCCTTACGCTCAGCAGAAGTCCATCTTTTTAGGAACTCATCTAATGTTGAGTAGTCTTTACGCACCGTCTTCCGTGTGTAGTCTTTCAATGATTCGGTAATTAACTTACCTTCGGGCCCGTAGTATTGAACACGCTCAGCCACTACTTGAACCTCTACATCGCCAATATAGTATTTGGCACGCTTTCCTTCTGGGCCCAAAGAAAACCCTTCTCCGCCAGCATGGCCGCCCGTACCACCACCAATAAAACCCGCGCCGCCATTTTCACCTGGTTCATCAGGTGGCGTAGGAGGATCACCAGATCCAGGTTTGTAAATAACAATTGGAGGTCCATCAAATGCCTCGTCGGCAAAAAGCTCGGTGGCTTTTTTAAAGTCCATGATAGTGAACCAATACTTACCGTAATCCTCATTAATTCTTGTGCCACGGCCAATCATCTGCTTAAACTCAGTCATCGACTTAATATGCTGATCAAGCACTACTAACTTACAAGTCTGAGCATCTACGCCTGTGGTCATTAATTTTGAAGTGGTAGCAATAACTGGATAACGCTCCTCAGGGTTAATGAAGTTATCTAGCTCCGCTTTACCTTCCTGCTCATCCCCTGTAATACGCATGACATACTTGCGATTTTCTTTAACCCGATCTGGATTTAAATTAACTAAAGCCTGCCGCATGCGCTCCGCATGATCAATATCGTCGCAAAATACTATTGTCTTAGCGTACGGGTCAGTAGCTTCTAAAAACTCAGTTATCTTTTTGGCCACCAACTCTGTGCGCTTTTCTAATACAAGCGTACGATCCATATCCCTCTGGTTATAGATCCGATCTTCTATTACCTGTCCACGCTTATCGACCTGCCCACTACTTGGCCTCCAACCTTGCAGATCTTTATCTATATCAATTCGAATTACTTTATATGGCGCAAGAAATCCATCCTCAATACCTTGCTTTAAGGTGTAGCTGTAAACAGGGTCGCCAAAATAAGTAATACTAGAAACATCCTTCGTTTCTTTTGGCGTAGCAGTTAACCCAATGTGCGTTGCTGATGAAAAATATTCCAAGATCTCACGCCACGCAGAATCTTCAGCCGCACTACCCCGATGACACTCATCAATCACAATTAAGTCAAAAAAATCTGGCGAAAACTGTTTGTAGATATTTTTCTCTTCATCATTGCCCGTAACCGCCTGATAAAGAGAGAGATAAATCTCATAACTTTTATCAATCTGCCGCTTACTAATTTTGGTCATTGCAGCGCCGAAGGGCTTAAAGTCATTATTTTTTGTTTGATCCACCAAGATATTGCGATCAGCCAAAAACAGAATGCGTTTCTTGGTGCCAGATTTCCAAAGGCGCCAGATAATCTGAAATGCTGTGTAGGTTTTTCCAGTGCCAGTTGCCATCACCAGCAAAATGCGATTTGCACCACTAGCCACCGACTCAATAGCTCTGTTTACTGCGTTAACCTGGTAATACCTTGGGGCACGTCCGGTGCCATCATCGTAGTAAGGCATTTCTATGGTATTTTTAGCCTCAGGTGTGCTGACGCCTTTCCATTTACAGTAACGACCCCACAATTCTTCTGGCGATGGAAACGATTCCAAAGAAAGCTCTTGCTCAACCTTATCGGCCAGACCTGTTCGATCATGCATTAAGAAGGCATCACCATTGGAGCTAAAAACAAACGGCACATCAAGTGTTTCAGCATAATCGAGCGCCTGCTGCATTCCAGCGCCTACACTTAAATTATTTTCTTTAGCTTCGATGACTGCTATTGGAATATTGGATTTGTAATACAACACATAATCTGCACGCTTTTGCTTACCTCGAGTATGCAGCTTTCCACGGACAATAATCCGCCCTTTAGTAAAGCTTAACTCTTCCCGAATTTGAGAATGCAAATCCCAACCGGCTGAAACTATGGCCGGGGTTATGAACTTTGTACATATGTCGCGTTCACTGAGCTCTCGTTTATGCATTACAAATATTTTCAGTTTTTATCTAATGAAATTAATCGATTGATTTGAAAAAATCAGCATTTTTTACTTTTCAACTATGTTTAAGCTTATTTTAGACTTTTATAGTATTCATTAGGAATTTAATTAAGGTCAAACCATGAACTTTTCATTTGACCAAACTTCTTCAATTTAGACAAAATGAAGTGTGGCTAAGAAGGGAGATTGTGGAGGGTTTATGGGGATGAAAGCCGGGGGTAAGCGTTACTTAAAGTAACGCCTAAAACCAATGCGCTTTAAATCTTCACAGCTAGGGAAGATTTTAGCTAATTGAGAATGAGTCTTTATTTCACTGACTTAGAAACAAGTGGCACGAAGCGAGAAATTCCAAGTTTATAAGCTTCAAAAAATTCCACTAAGTTCATATTTTTAACACCTAACTCATTACATACCGGCCTTAAACCATAGTTAGATAAATTTTTTGTCTCTGATGTAACAACTACTCCATCATCAACACACATCGCGAGTGATATAAGAAACAAATCTGCACCTTCAAAAAATCGATCCCTTGCTGAATTTTTTGGAAACTTAGGATTTACTTCAATTAGGCTAACTAACTTGGCATACTGCTGCTCTATCTCTTGACTCATCTTAAACATATCCGCGGATTTTGCGCAAAAATTAGTCCGCCAGTCATCAGCTCTTTTTTCTAATTCAACCTTCACGAGATCAACAGAAATAATGTCGCCATTTGATATGCCTGTATATAAGCCAGTCCAAATAGGCTTGAATATTGCGAGCTTCTCTGGATAGTGACGTTCGCCAAGATCGATTAGTGATGAGGTATCAATGCAATACTTCATTCTTCACTTTAGATACTAATCTATCAATTTTTTTGACTCTCAAATTTAAAATCCTTGAGGCGTCATAAACATCTAATATCCCGACAGCATATGCTTCAAGTGCTGCTTTAAATAAAGGTCTTCCCATATCCAAGCGATTGATATTTTCTCTTGGTATTCGAGCTTCACCACTTGAGCGCCTTGATAATTGATTTTCTCTTCGACGACCATCTAGTAATTCTCGCAATTCACTCTGACTAATTAAACCTAGTCTTCTTAAACAAACGGCTGCCGTGCTATACGTGACCTTGTACTGCCTAGACAATAATTCCATCTTCTCTCGTATATCAAGACCATCAAATGAGCTTTTATCAACACTTTCGGTAGGAATAAGCAATTCCGCAGCCAAGCGATTACAAGCGACCTCAATATCAGACGTATTCTTTTGACCCTCTATAGCCAAAAGTGAACCAGCATCATTAATAGCCGATTCACCCAATAATAAGTGCGCATACTCATGCAGAAGTGTGAATAATTTTCTTTCATTATTTTCTGGACCCCTCTTAAGCAAAATAATTGGGCATACTTCATAAAACATTGCCGCCCCAATTACTCCGGTGACATCAGGGATATATTGAGATTCATAAACTAACACCCCAGAATCTTCAATTTTTTGCTTCCAATACACATAAGCCCCATCAAAATTAAGCGATCTAATATCAGTCTGGCTTATACCCAAACGACCCCTTAACTTTGTCCCAATTGAATTCTCATTAATAGCTTTTAAAACTTCAAAGTTAGCAACTGGAATTTCCAGGCTTCTCATTAGGTCGAGGTAAATATCTCGCCTATCTCTACACTTCTTGATTTCCAGATTTAATCTATAGTGATCAGCCCCCGCAACACCGGGCTCGGACCTAAAATCAGGAATTGGGTGAAAAGACTTTGCGCGAGGAGGCTCAGAAAGGTAAAAATTTCCGAACGGGATGTCATACATCTCAGCCGCTTTTCGCAATTGATTGAGCGTTAATGAACGCTCCCCATTCTCAGCCGCAACCAGCGCACCCAGCGAAACACCAATTGCCTCAGCAGCTTGCACAATATCAAGACCTGTCTCCTCACGGGCCCATACAAGCATTCTCGGATTATTTGATGTTCTTAAAGTAGTCATATTTGCTACTATTGCATTCCGGTTCTCTTGACATTAGTTTAACTTACTGGATTTAAATTTAGCAGTCAGACAAAGAAATCCCCGATCATCTTAACCCTAAAGCAAAGCTAGTACCATTTATTACAGTAACGCTCAAAAAAATACCAACCCGAAGGTTGGTATTTTCATTTCTGGTGGGCCCACCAGGACTTGAACCTGGGACCAAAGGATTCCGGTTTGTGTAGCTTTCACTACTCCCTGGACTATGCCTTCATCATATCGATTGCTCGACTTAGATGGGTGCCGTCTAGTCTCTACACCTTCAAAGTAATTTCTTACTAAGCTTGGCTCGGCGTTGGCATATCTCTCGACTTAGCTTTCACCGAATTTGACACCATCCCTTATGCAGTTTCCACGCATAAGGCACAACTTATCGCTATGAGTCCTCTGCTCTAACCAACTGAGCTATGGGCCCTAAAACTGTTTTTAGGTACTACTTTTACTGCTAAAACTGCCATTTACTACACACCTCTAAAAACCGCTTGGTGTGTAGTTGATGTGTAGTGTTTTTTAAGCACCACAAACACCGTTAACCTCTTGAAATCGAAGAGCCTTTTACTACAAGGCTCTCCGGGCTTCTTTCTTATGAGTCTACTGCTGTAGTCAACTGAACTTTCGAGTAATTAATTTGCAATAGCGCTAACTAGAATAAAAGTTAGATCAAAGGTGGGGGTATTCAAACTTAGATACAGTTTAAATAAGCTTAATATTTTTGCCATTTTTGTAAAAACAAAAAACCCAGCAACACTTTGTATTTACTGGGTTTTCTTTTTATAGCTGGCGGAGACGAGAAGATTCGAACTTCCGATCCAGGTTTTGCCCAGATGCTCCCTTAGCAGGGGAGTGCCTTCGACCACTCGGCCACGTCTCCATGTAACTTTGCTGAATTAAATCAACAAGGTCACAGATTTTAAATTACTTTTGGTCTAACTCAAAAGCTTTATGCAATGCACGCACTGCTAATTCCATGTATTTCTCATCAATCAATACAGAAATCTTGATTTCGCTTGTAGAGATCATCTGAATGTTGATGCCCTCTTCTGACAATGTGCGGAACATTTTGCTAGCAATACCAACGTGTGAACGCATACCTACGCCCACTACTGATACTTTAGAAACCTTTGGATCGCCCAAGATTTCTTTTGCTTGAATGTGCGCTTGAACATTGTTCTTGAGCAAATCCAATGCTTTTTGATAGTCAGCACGCGGTACTGTGAATGTGAAGTCAGTCTTACCATCTACTGATTGGTTCTGAATGATCATGTCCACATCAATGTTGGCATCCGCAATTGGACCCAAAATTTGATACGCAATACCTGGTTTGTCAGGCACACCTAAAACGGTGATCTTTGCTTCGTCGCGGGCGAAAGCAATACCCGAAATGACAGCAGCTTCCATAGTCTCTTCTTCCTCGAAAGTAATCAAAGTGCCTGAGTTCATCTCTTGCTCAAGCGACATCAATGGATCAGTTAATGATGAAAGTACTCGTGTCTTCACACGATATTTACCCGCAAACTCAACTGAACGAATTTGTAAAACTTTTGAACCTAAGCTAGCCATTTCTAGCATTTCTTCAAAAGTGATTTTGTCTAAACGGCGTGCATCTTCACATACACGCGGGTCAGTGGTGTAAACACCATCCACGTCGGTGTAAATCAAGCACTCATCAGCATTCAAAGCAGCAGCCACAGCCACAGCAGATGTATCAGAACCGCCACGACCTAGAGTCGTGATGTTGCCGTTCTCATCAACACCTTGGAAACCAGTGATCACAACTGCCTTACCTGCGTTAAGGTCTGTTTTGACTTTGTCACCATCAATACCCTGAATACGAGCCTTGGTGTATGAAGAGTCAGTTCTGATCACAACTTGCCAACCTGCATAACTAACCGCAGGAACACCCTGCGCTTGTAATGCAAGCGCCAACAAGCCAGAACTTACCTGCTCACCGGTTGATGCAATTTGATCTAACTCGCGAGGATCAGGATTTTGGTTAATCTCTTTGGCTAAACCTAATAGACGGTTTGTCTCACCAGACATCGCCGAAGGAACTACCACCACCTGATGGCCAGCCTTCATCCATTTAGCTACGCGCTTGGCCACGTTCTGAATGCGCTCAACAGAGCCCATCGACGTGCCACCATATTTATGAACAATTAGTGCCATTTATTGAAAATATCGTAAAAATCGCACCACAGAGGTGCGCAATCAAACAAAAGTGTGATTTTACACGTTTGTGAGCCACTCAGGGCTAATTCTGGTGCCATCGGTCGTTTGCCAGTCAGCACTGATACCGATACCAGCTACCGCCACGAGCTCTTCACCGATGTAGAGCAACGGTGCATTTCGTTGCCATGGCGGAATATTGGCCTCTTGATAAAGATTTTTTAGACTTTTTCTAGGTCGCTTCGCGTCAACCTTGAATTTCTCCCCACCCTCTCTTGCCATGGTGTTGATCAAGCCCTTTTGTTTGGCCTTCTCAAAACGATCCAAGGCAATACCAGGCTTACGACTATTTGCAGGGACTTTCTTGAAAGTCCACTCGCCCCCAGATTGTTCATTTGCTTGGGTATTGATGTTTTGAGTGATGCTCAAGTGACCTCGCCACAAACGAATCAGCTGTTGGTCATGCTCCCATTGGAGTTTGCTATCTACCCTGCTTTGCTGCAACTCTTGCCACCATGCAGTTAAACGTTCTTCACTGGGGTAGCTGAGTTGTTGTTTATTCAACCATCTGCGCAGCGCATTAGACGCCCTGGCTTGGTTTGTTTTGTAGAGCCTAATGAGATTGGTTTTCGATAAACCTTCTTTAGTTTCAATCAAGCCTAAATCAATGTCGGCCAACTGATTCAAAAGCTCTTGAGCTTGCGCTAAGTGCTTCGCACTTCTGGCAAGATTTTCTGTGGCGCCCACTTGCTGTTTTTCTAGCGCAGGCAAAATAGTTTTTCTGATTGCATTGCGTCGATAAGATTCATCTTGATTACTTGGATCTTCAATCCAAGTTAAACGATGCTCTTTGGCATACGCTTCCAACTCTTGGCGACGCATGTTTAAAAATGGTCGCCAAATGTTAATGGTGGTTTCTTTCGTGTTTTTTGCTTTATTTGCTCTATTTGTTTTGTTTGTCTTAACTGGTGGCATACCAGCCAACCCCGCCACTCCAGCACCACGCATTAACTGAATTAGTACAGTTTCCGCTTGGTCATCTAAGTGGTGCGCTAAGAGCAAATCATTGATTTGATGCTTTTCGCACATCTCATAAAGTGCTTGGTATCTCAACTCTCGGGCTTGAGATTCAATATTGGAGTTTTTGTTGAGTTTGACGTTTTGGGTGTCAAAGTGACACTTCAATTTCTTGGCAATCGCTTGGCAATGTTGTTGCCATTGATTGGCTTCTTTTTGGATGCCGTGATGCACATGTAACGCGTAAACGTTGTTTGCGCCATGGGCTTTGACCGTGGCATGGAGTAATACTGTGGAATCAAGCCCACCACTAAAAGCAACCGCCAAGATAGTTGGCGGTGTTTTAGTGTTTCTTGGCTTACTTGTCTTTGGTGCTGTCTTTGAACTTACCATAGCTCATCAAGCGCTCATGGCGTCGTTCGAGCAACTCATCCACACCCATGGTTTGGAATTGTCTGAGTGAGTCTGCAAGCGCACGCTTGAGTAGCGCTGCCATACCAGCATGGTCACGATGTGCACCACCTAGTGGCTCATTAACAATTTTGTCGATCAAGCCCAATGCTTTTAAGCGGTGTGCTGTGAGCGCTAGTTGCTCAGCTGCTTCAGGCGCTTTTTCAGCTGTCTTCCAAAGAATCGATGCACAACCCTCTGGAGAGATCACTGAGTAAGTGGCAAATTGCAACATCTGCACCACGTCACCCATCGCAATCGCTAAAGCACCACCTGAACCACCCTCACCAATAATGGTGGAGATGATGGGCACTCTGAGTTCTGCTTGCACAAATAAGTTGTGGCCAATTGCCTCAGATTGATTGCGCTCTTCTGCATCAATACCTGGGAAAGCACCTGGCGTGTCAACAAATGTGAAAACTGGGATATTGAATTTTTCTGCTAAACGCATCAAGCGTTTGGCTTTTCGGTAACCTTCAGGGCGGCTCATACCAAAGTTACGCATCGCGCGCTCTTTGGTGTCACGCCCTTTTTGATGACCAATGACCATGCAAGGCATGCCATTGAATCTGGCCAAGCCACCAATGATCGATTGATCATCAGCAAAGTTTCTATCACCATGCAACTCGTGGAAGTCTGTGAAGATGTTGTTCACATAATCCATGGTGTATGGGCGTTGTGGATGACGCGCGATTTGGGCTACTTGCCATGGCGTCAAACGAGAATAAAGGTCTTTCGTGAGCAGTTGGCTCTTTTCTGAAAGCTTACCGATCTCTTCAGAAATATCTACAGCAGACTCATCTTGAACAAAACGTAACTCTTCAATTTTTTGTTCGAGTTCAGCAATAGGCTGTTCGAATTCTAGGAAAGTGATTTTCATGGGCTCTATTCTAATAGCTTGGGGCTAAGATGCCTAATATTCTAAATAGTCTATAAATATCAATGCTTTAGATTATTTGTTTTTTACTTTTTTGGTTTTTTGCTTTTGTTTTTTTATTTCTCTTTTTATTTCTCTTTTTCTTTTTACTGATGTGCCTAGTACTCAACTGGTATTGGGTCAATGCTGCGCCACATATACCAGGTAGCCACGGTTCTCCACGGTTCCCAATTAGCAGCCACTTCCCTAGCCTCATGGCGAGTGACTGGCTCACCACTGAAATAAGCCAAGGAGATGCCTTTGATCAAACCAATGTCATCCAATGGCAAGACATTGGGTCTCATCAAGTAAAAGATTAAGAACATTTCTGCTGTCCAACGACCAATGCCTCTAATGGCAGTGAGTTCCGCAATAACCGTTTCATCATCCAAGAGGTCCCACTTAGCACTGCTTAAACCACCGTTCTCAAAATGGTTGGCCAAGTCTTGCATGTACTCTACTTTGCGCTGCGATAAGCCGGCTTCTCTTAATTGAGTGGGCTCCAGTTTTAAAACTGCCTTAGCCGTGAATTTTTTTGTAAGGGCTGTGGTTCTATCCCAAACCGATTGAGCCGCCTTCACCGAGATTTGCTGTCCAACAATGGCTCTGGCCAAAGTCTGAAACGGATCACCTCGCGTAGTTAAGAACTCCGCCTTGGGATACTTGGGGATTAACTTACGCATGATGCGATCATGCTTCATTAATTCTGCACAAGCTGCCTCCCAATAGTCAGGCGCCATCATTTTTTGTGTTTCTTGTGGCGCTAATTTGGCTTGTGCCATTAGGCACGCCTCCAAAGTGTGACGCCACCTGGCTTGTCTTCTAGAACAATACCTTGGGCTAATAAGTCTTGGCGAATCTGATCAGCCTTGGCAAAGTCTTTGGCTTGCTTGGCATCTGCTCTGGCTTTGATCGCCGCTTCAATCTCTTGGGCATCACTGTTTGCTGCAGCACTGCCACCACCCGCTTGCAAGAACTCTTGTGGCGCACGTTGTAGCAAACCTAACATTTTTGATAGTTGTTTAAGTTCTCTAGCAAGGTCGCGCTTTTCATCGCCCTCTGCCTTATTGATCTCACCAGCCAACTCAAACAAGATTGCGATTGCTTCTGGCGTATTGAAGTCATCGTTCATGACTTGGGCAAAGCGAGTTCTCCAAGTACTTGGCTTACCGTAAGTCGGAATGTCTTCGACGGTTGATAGTGCGTTATACAAACGCGTTAAACCTTGCTTGGCTTCTTCTAGATGCGCATCGCTGTAGTTCAAAGGGCTGCGATAGTGTGCCTTCAAGATGAAGAATCTAACCACCTCTGGGTCAAACTCTTTGAGTACTTCACGAATGGTGAAGAAGTTACCCAAAGATTTAGACATTTTTTCTTCGTTCACGCGTACAAAACCGTTGTGCATCCAGGTGTTCACAAAAGGCTTACCAGTCTCTTCTGCAAACGCTCCTTCACTTTGAGCGATTTCGTTCTCATGGTGCGGGAACTGCAAGTCAGCACCACCTCCATGAATATCAAAGTGCGTACCCAAGAGTTGGCAACTCATCGCTGAACACTCAATGTGCCAGCCAGGTCTACCCACACCCCAAGGAGACTCCCACTTGGTATCAGCCGGCTCATCCGCCTTGGCTGACTTCCACAACACAAAGTCAAGTGGGTCTTGTTTGCTATTGGCCACCGCCACACGCTCACCAGCGCGCAAGTCATCCAAAGACTTACCCGATAGGCGCCCGTAGTTTTTGAAGTTTCTAACAGCGAAGTTCACATCACCGTCATCTGCCTGATAGGCATAGTTGTTGTTCACCAAACGCGTGATGATGTCTTGCATCTGCGGCACATACTCAGTAGCACGTGGCTCATATGTTGGGCGTTCAATCCCCAAGGCATCCGCATCTTCATGCATGGCATCAATGAAACGTTGCGTGAGTTCTTTGATGGTTTCTTTATTTTCAACAGCACGCTTGATGATTTTGTCGTCAATGTCAGTAATGTTGCGTACGTAAGTTACTTCCATGCCAGAGGCACGCAACCAACGCTGCACCATGTCAAAAACAACCATGACACGGGCATGCCCAATGTGGCAAAAGTCATATACCGTCATACCGCACACATAAAGCCTTACCTTGCCATGCTCGATGGGCTGAAAGGGTTCTTTACGGCGGGTTAAGGTATTAAATATTTGCAACATAAATAGATCAATATTCTGTAAATGTGGTGGGCATCGATAAGAAACTTACCTTCCTCGCCACGATTTGTTAGACTGACTGTCGAGTATAGCTAATTCGAGCCAATAACCCTTTTAAAATCATGTTCTCATTTCCACATCGGGCAAGCCTTATGACATTGCAGTTCAACCTCCGCTCTCATACTTTAAAGGCCGGTTTAATTAGTTTTATCTGTGTATTTAGCGCTCCTAGCTTTGCTCAAATACTCAATGCCCCAGGCACGGTTCAAAATACAACAATTGGCAATCCTCAAAAAAATAGCCGCTCTGCGATTGCTGCCAAAGCAGACCCATCACCTTTTGATGACAATCCATCAGCTGTGCAGTCTGCCCAGATGCAACCATCATTAGCAACACCATTCATCGTGTTGCAGCGCGTACCAGAGCCAAAGAACAAAAATGCTATTCCAGAAGCCATTTATAAGCTGATTAGCGATAAGAAGTTTCCGGAAGCCATCACTGCGATCGATAAAGAATTGGCCAGCAACCCAAGAAATATTCAGTTACGCTTCATCCGCTCACGTGTTGCCATCGAAATGGGCCAAATCGATATCGCTAGAAAAACCCTAGAAGAAATTACTCAACAATTTCCAGAATTGCCAGAACCGTATAACAACCTAGCAGTGCTAGAGGCTCAAAAAGGCAACTTAGAGCAAGCCAAAGACTATTTAGAGTTAGCTCTTAAGGTTCAACCTACCTTCCCTACTGCGCTTGAGAACTTAGGCGATGTGTACACCCGTTTAGCAGCACGCTCTTATGGCAAAGCCTTGCAATTAGACAAACGCTTGATTGAGAGTCGTCGCAAGATGAAGTTGGCCGAAGATATTTTGAAGTAACCGTAGTTTTAATCCCCTCATTGAATAAAGAAGGAAATAGCATGGCAAAAGTGCAACTAAAAACTAGCATGGGCGATATCACTCTCACCTTAGACGACGAGTTAGCGCCTAAATCCACTGAAAACTTTTTAGCGTATGTTCGCTCAGGACATTACGACGGCACAATTTTCCATCGCGTGATCAGTAACTTCATGGTGCAAGGTGGCGGCATGACTGCTGGCATGAAACAAAAGCCAACTAAAGCCCCCATTGATAACGAAGCTGATAACGGCTTACCTAATAAACGCGGTAGCGTTGCAATGGCAAGAACAAGCGATCCACATTCAGCAACTGCACAGTTCTTTATCAACGTGGTTGATAACGCTTTCTTGAACTTCTCTGCACCAACACCACAAGGTTGGGGTTACGCTGTGTTTGGTGAGGTGACTGAAGGCATGGATGTGGTTGATGCCATCCGCCAAGTGAAAACTGGTAGCTCAGGCTTTCATCAAGACGTACCAAAAGAAGATGTGACGATTGTTAGCGCCACTATCCTAGAAGAGTGATTCATGCACGCTAGCGCTGTTTTAATTTCTGATTTACATCTCACCCCGTCAATGCCAAGAACGGCAGAACGGTTCTTTGAGTTTTTAGAAAAAGAAGCACGCTCGCATGAAGCTTTGATTATTTTGGGCGATTTGTTTGAATATTGGGTGGGTGATGATGCCAAAGCACGCTCACCGTTTCATTTAGAAGTTGCCCAAAAAATCAAAGCACTCTCACAGCACGGCACGAAGGTGTACTTCATGCACGGCAACCGAGATTTTTTATTGGGCGAGAAATACGCTCAAAAAGCACAGATGACAATTTTGAGAGATCCTCAAGTCATCACCATTGCTAATCAAACATGGTTACTCACGCATGGTGATGCGTTGTGTACTGCAGACAGTTCTTATCAATTGTTTCGCAAGATTGTGCGCAGCAACTGGGTACAAAAATTGTTTTTAATGCTACCAACTGGTTTACGTGTGACGATTGCCAGTGGTTTACGTAGCAACAGCACCGCCAAGTACCAGCGTGCACAACGCTTTACTCCAGAAGTGGTGCACGTCAAAGGCGATGTAACCATTACCGCCACAGCAGATTTGGTAGCCATGACTGGTTGCCAACGTCTCATACACGGTCATACCCATCGTCCTGGCTACCACCAAGAAAGTCTTGGTAATGAATCTTGGCAACGCTGGGTTTTGTCTGATTGGGACTTCGATCATCCAGAAACAGTTCTACCAAAAGGTAATGCCCTCAGCATTACTGCTGAAGGCATTCGGTCACTTGATTTGGTAAGGTCTTAGTCTGTTATCAGGCTGTTATCAGACTTTAATTAGACTTTTGAGTGGTTGCGTAGCACGCTCACCATCTGACCAAAGATGCGCGGATTGGCTGCCATGATCTCACCAGTGTTCAAGTAAGACTCTTCACCAGCATAGTTACCTACCAAGCCACCAGCTTCAGTGATCAACAACGCACCTGCTGCCATATCCCAAGGTTTTAAGCCTTGCTCAAAGAAGCCGTCCAAACGACCTGCTGCCACATAAGCCAAGTCCAAAGAAGCGGCGCCCGGACGACGCAAACCAGCACACTGACGTGTCATTTGCGCAAAGATTTCTAAGTAGGCTTCAACATCTTGATCTTCACGGTACGGAAAACCTGTACCAATTAATGCTTCTGCCATTTTTGTACGACCTGCTACACGCAAACGACGATTGTTCACATAAGCACCTGCGCCACGAGTGGCTGTGAATAGTTCATCACGATTAGGGTCATACACCACGGCTTGCTGTGTTACACCATCAACTGCCAATGCAATTGATACAGCGTATTGAGGATAGCCATGAATAAAGTTAGTGGTGCCATCTAATGGATCGATGATCCAAATGTGATTAGGCTGATCTGCTGCACTAGTAGCAGTGATTTCGCCAGTTTCTTCACCTAAGAATCCATGATCAGGGAAGGCGTCTCGTAAAGTCTCGATAATGGCAGCTTCAGCTGCCTGATCAACTTCAGTGACAAAATCGTTGTGTTGTTTGCGGGTAACCTGAATACGCTCGCTATTGAGCGAAGCTCGGTTAATAATATTTCCTGCGCGACGGGCGGCCTTCACGGCCACATTAAGCATGGGGTGCATAGTATTTAAGTAACACAACGAATTGGAGAAGAGCAATGTCCAGCGATCAAGCTGTACGGCGAAAGCAGATTTTAGCCCGAAATGAGGATTTATTGGGAGTTTTGAAGCAAAACTGGCCTATCCGGTGGGTGATGATGCGTACCAGCCACCCAGGCAACGTGGGCTCAGCAGCCCGCGCCATCAAGACCATGGGCTTCTCACAACTGCATTTGGTCGAGCCTGCCTACGAGTACATGGCCAGAAAAGCCGAGGCGATTTCTCTATCAAGTGGTGCTTTTGATGTTTTAGAGGCGGCTCAAAATCAACCTTCTTTATTGGCGGCCGTGGGAGACAGTCAATTGGTGTTTGGGCTAACAGCTCGTGACCGCGAATTTGGGCCACCTGCGATTTCTTTACCTGAAGCCGTATCCATGGCTAGCAGTGCCCTACTTGGTCAAAAACCGATCTCTTTTGTGTTTGGTACCGAACGCACTGGCTTAGATAACGAAGATCTCAAGCATTGCACCCATCGCGTGTGGATTGATGCCAACCCAGAGTACCCATCTTTAAACTTGGCGCAAGCCATGATGATTGTGGCTTATTCGATGCGCCAAGGACTCATGCAAGCACTGGCGATTGACTCAAAGACCACGCAAGCAGAAATGTCTTCTCAGGTTGAATTAGCCGATCAACAAGCAATTGCTGCCATGCTAGCTCACTGGCAACAAGGCCTTGAGGCAATTGGCTATCTAGATCCTGAGAACCCTAAAAAGTTAATGCCCAGACTACAAGCGCTGTTTGCCAGAAGTGGTTTACAAAAAGAAGAAATCGATCTTTTGCGCGGGATTGCGAAACAAATGCTTCTACACGGTAAAATCGACTAATGCCTTTATTCGACCACGTTGACTCCATCATTGCCCGCGACCCTGCGGCTCGTACCCGCTTAGAAGTGATTCTCTGCTATCCAGGCTTACACGCCATTTGGTTGCACAGGATTGCGCACTTTTTATGGAATGTGGAGCTAAAGTTAATCGCCAGAATTGTTTCTCATACAGCGCGCTTTATCACCGGTATTGAAATCCACCCAGCAGTGGTGGTGGGTAAACGTGTGTTCATTGATCACGGCTTAGGTGTTGTGATTGGTGAGACCACCGTCATTGGTGATGATTGCACGATTTATCAAGGTGTTACTTTAGGCGGCACGTCTTTGTACAAAGGCACTAAACGTCACCCTACTCTTGAAGCAGGCGTGGTGGTGAGTGCTGGCGCTAAGGTATTGGGTGGCTTTACAGTGGGCGCAGGTGCTCGCATTGGATCGAATGCTGTGGTTCTAAAAGCAGTTCCTGCCGGCGCCACAGCAGTGGGCATCCCTGCTCGCATTGTTGAGACCTCAGACTCACAACACTCATTTACTGCCTACGGCATCACACCAGAAGACCTTAGCAATTAATGAGTAATCAAGTGTTGGCGGCTGATTTAGCGAAGCATACGCCAGCGATGCAGCAGTTTTTGCGCATCAAAGCAGAACACCCTAGCTCTTTGGTATTTTTTCGGATGGGTGATTTTTATGAGCTCTTCTTTGAAGACGCTGAAAAAGCTGCCCGCATCCTAGATATCACTCTCACACAACGCGGCCAATCTGCAGGCAACCCCATCAAGATGGCTGGCGTACCGTATCACGCTGCCGAGCAATATTTAGCCAAGCTAGTTAAGCATGGTGAGTCAGTAGCGATTGCTGAACAAATTGGCGACCCTGCCACTTCTAAAGGGCCTGTAGAGCGTCGTGTGGTGCGTGTGATTACGCCAGGTACAGTAACTGATTCCGCTTTGATGAGCGATCGTGAAGATGCGCCTTTATTAGCCATCGTGCCAGGCAAAAAAAATTGGGGGTTGGCATGGCTCACGATCACCAGTGGTTCACTGCGTCTTACACAATGTAGCCCCGATGAATTACCACAATACTTAGCGCGCATTGGTGCTGCAGAACTACTCTGCCCTCTTGATAGTGTGGCCACTATCAAAGAGGCTTTACGCGAATCGCATGGAGCCGATGTTCACTTAAGCGGTCAAACAATACCTGATTGGGTGTGGACACCAGATGAAGGCGAACGTCGTCTCATGGAGTTGTTCCAGATGAGCAGTCTGCAAGGTCTAGGTATTGATGATCTTGATAAATATGCCGTTGCCTTAAGTGCTGTGGCAGCCGTGTTGGCGTATGGCGCCAACACCCAAGGTTTGGGTTGGCACGGTAAATTGCCCCATATTCAACAGTGCCAAGTAGAAGACGATCAGAGTTATGTGGGCATTGATGCAGCCACGCGTCGCAATTTAGAAATCACTGAAACATTGCGCGGTGAAACAGATCCAACACTTTTCTCATTATTGGATACTTGTTCGAGTGCCATGGGTAGTCGCTTACTCAGACACTGGTTACATCACCCAATCAGAGATCAAGTGATTGTTGGTAATCGCCATGTAGCAATTGAGACCCTACTGGCTAATCCTTTTGCATTGGCAGATGTGCAACAAACATTAAAACAAGTCGCTGATGTAGAACGCATCAGCACTCGTTTAGCACTTGGCAGTGCTCGCCCAAGAGACCTCAGTAGCTTGCGAGATACTTTGGCATCTTTGCCAGCTTTAGCATCTTTATTAAGTCCATTAGGTAAGAGCAGCTCAACACTTCAAGATTTAGCGAGTGTGCTGGCTTCTCCACCGCCAGTTTTAAATTTGTTACAACAAGCAATTGCTCCAGAGCCATCAGTAGTGATCAGAGAAGGTGGCGTGATTGCGGATGGCTACAACGCTGAGCTAGATGAGTTACGTCACTTAGGTGATGACTGCGGTCAGTTTTTATTAGATTTAGAAACGCGTGAACGCGAGCGTACTGGCATTACTAATTTGCGCGTTGAATTTAATAAAGTTCATGGATTTTTCATTGAAGTAACGAATGGTCAAGCAGATAAAGTTCCTGAGGACTATCGTCGTCGTCAAACTTTAAAAAATGCTGAGCGTTACATCACCCCAGAATTGAAAGCATTTGAAGACAAAGCACTCTCAGCCAAAGAGCGTAGCTTTGCTTTAGAAAAGCAACTGTATGACGAACTCTTAGTTCAGTTACAAGCTCATGTGTTGGCTTGCCAAACCACGGCTGCAGCATTAGCTCAAATTGATGTGTTGGCAACGCTGGCTGAGAGAGCGCAAACCTTGGCTTGGACTCGTCCTCAATTGAGTGATCAAGCAGGCATCAATATCAAAGGTGGTCGTCACCCAGTAGTAGAAGGACAACTGGCTAAACGCTCAGAATCTTTTGCACCAAATGATGTGCTGTTTGATAACAGTCGTCGCATGTTGTTGATCACAGGACCCAATATGGGCGGTAAATCAACTTATATGCGTCAGATTGCCTTGATTACCCTATTGGCTTACGTAGGCTCTTATGTACCTGCTGTGTCTGCCACGATGGGGCCAGTCGACAGAATCTTTACGCGCATCGGTGCAGCAGATGACTTAGCGAGTGGTCGCTCAACCTTCATGGTTGAAATGACAGAAGCTGCAGCGATTTTGCATCGCGCCACACCTAACTCTTTGGTACTGATGGATGAGATTGGTCGTGGCACCTCTACTTTTGATGGTCTAGCTTTAGCATGGGCAATTGCTCAGCAATTACTAGCCAAGAATCGCTCTTGGACTTTATTTGCTACGCACTACCTAGAACTAGCAAGCTTGCCTGCCAAGTATCCACAATGCGCCAATGTGCATTTAAGCGCCGTTGAAAAAGGTCATGGCATTGTGTTCTTGCATACCGTGCAAGCAGGTCATGCGAATCAGAGTTATGGTTTGCAGGTGGCTCAATTAGCCGGTGTGCCACAAGAGGTGATCAAAGAAGCACGCAAACATTTGCATCGCTTAGAAGAAACAGCCAACCAAGAAAGTCATCAAGCTGATTTATTTAGTCATGCTGCAGATGAGGTCACCGCAAGTGTTGATGCAGAGTCAGAAAAAGCTGTGGCTTTCTTAAAAGAATTTGAGGCCATCCAGTTGGATAGCCTCAGTCCTAAAGAAGCACTAGATTTACTCTATCGCCTCAAAAAAGATATTGATACCTAATTAGTGTAGCGTTGGGCGATGCTCTGGTGATGCAGGCGCGCCGTCATCAATATCCAAATCGTCGTCATCATCCTCGTCTTCAACATTTAATCCAAAAGCACCTTTTGGATGTCCGTCTTCCAACTCTTCTTCAGTGGCTTCACGCACATCTGCAATCACTAACCAGAATTTAAGTGCTAAACCTGCCAAAGGATGATTGCCATCTAAGACTACTTTGTCTTCAGCCAAATCTGTCACTGTGTAGATCAATGGATCTTCATCGTCATCTTCTTCAGCCTGTGCTTGATCATCAAGTAAGCCTTCGAACTGCATGCCAACTTCTAGCGGCTCAGGAAATCTGGCGCGAGACTCAATTTTTAATAACTCAGGATCGTAGTCGCCAAACGCATCAGTTGGCTCTAGCTGAATCGTGGTCTCATAGCCCACATCATGACCATCCACCGCTTCCTCAATCTTAGGGAAGGTGCCGTCATAGCCACCATGTAGGTAAATCATCGGGCCAGCAGACTCTTCGATCAAATTATCTTGCGCGTCCGTTAAACGGTACTTCAGGGAAACAATAGTATTCTTTTGTACTTTCATAAGTGCTATTTTACGTGAGTCGACTAAATTGGGGGTTTTTTGAGTGCCAAACCCTCGCTACGCCTCACCATAACATGCCGTAACTGATATATAACCGATGCTATGAAGCCACCAATCAAAATGCTCCGCCAGCCTGCCTATCAACCCCCCTACCAACCACCTCAAGCGCCCCATCCATTGCCAATCAATGAGGCTTGGGCACTCTTGGGTGGCATGAGTCCAAAACGTTTCATGAAAGAGTACTGGCAAAAAAAGCCTCTCTTGGTTCGTGGTGCTATCCCGGCATTTAATTTAGCCAAACAATCTGGCCAAGAATTAGCCAGCCCTCTATCCATGGCCGATTTAGCCAAGTTAGCCAGTCAAAAGAATGTTGAGTCACGTTTAATACAAAGTAAGCCTTGGTCACTAGGTCATGGTCCTTTTACGCGCGATCAAATCCCCGCCTTGAACCAAAAAGATTGGACTTTATTGGTCCAGGGTGTGAATGGTCATCACCCTGCCGCTAAGACGGTGATGTCTTGGTTTAGGTTTATTCCAGAGGCACGCCTTGATGACTTGATGATCAGTATTGCAGGTCCCAATGGCGGCGTTGGTCCGCATGTGGACTCCTATGATGTGTTCCTCTTACAAATGGCCGGTCGTCGCCAGTGGAGGATTTCTAATCAAAAAGATTTAAGCCTCAAAGATGGCTTACCCCTAAAAATCTTGAAGAACTTTAAAGCCACTGATGATTGGGTTTTAGAGCCAGGCGATATGCTTTATTTACCGCCTAATATGGCTCATGATGGCATTGCCCTTGATGCAGGCTGCCAAACCTGGTCTGTGGGTTTTAGAGTGCCCACCTATAAAGAGTTAGTCAACGAGATCCTCTGGCGCACCACAGAAGCCCTAGAAAACGATCCAAAGCTCTCTAAGCTCTATACCGACCCTCATCAAGCAGCCACCCTTGATCCTGCCCTGGTTCCCGATGAATTGGTAAAAGTAATTCAAAATCAATTAAATGCCATCACCTGGAGTAAAAGTGATGTGTCTTGTACCTTGGCTGCGGTCTTGAGCGAACCCAAGCCTCAAGTGATTTTTACCCCTCCAAGCCCATCATTAAATTTTGCGGAATTTAAAAAAGCGCTAAAGAGTCATGCGCTAACACTGTCACCATTATCTAAGGCTTTGTATGACAAAGACTTTTTGTATCTCAATGGTGAAAGCATGAGTGATTCTGAGGCAGAAGATTGGGAATTTTGGTGCCATTTGGCTCAAACCCACACCCTGCCAGCCACGATGGCTAGCCGCTTGGCAGGTCTACTCGACCATGCTGATAATCCATGGTTTGAGGCATATCAATCGGGCTGGTTGGGTCTTGCGAATTGTTAGGGTAATTACTAGTATTTTCCAAAAAAATAACTATAATTCCACCTGACTTGAAAATTCTAATAATTTGAAGAGTCCGGTCTAAATCACCGTTAGATGATTAGCTAATCTTTTAAGGAAATAAAATGAAAAAATCACTAGTAATCGCTTCTTTGTTGGCAATCGCTTTGGCAGCTTGCGGTAAAAAAGAAACTCCAGCTCCAGTAGCTCCAGCTGCTGACGCTGCTGCTCCTGCAGCTCCTGCTGCTGCTCCAGCTGCTCCTGCTGCTGAACCAGCTAAGAAGTAATCCTTCTTAAGGAATAAAAAAGACCGCCTCGGCGGTCTTTTTTTTGGTCTGTGTTTTTATCTAACAGATCTTGGTGAGCTATTTACTTACCAACTTGTTGATCCAATAGCGTCAAGATTTGCACAGCAGTGTCGCCCACTTCAGGCGTACCCTTTTCATCTTGCACAACCACAGTGATGTTGCCGCTTGTATCCTTGATCACCACGCGATAACGTTTTGCTTTTTTCATCTCATCATCACTCTTACCGCTGAACATTTTGCTAAAGAAGCTTCTGTTCTCAGGTGATAGATCTTTTGAGTTAACAAAGCGCACGTAGTAGATACCTTTGCTGCGGTCACGATCTTCTACTGTGAAGTTAGAGCGATCTAGACCAACACCTACTTCACGCCAAGCTTTATCAAAGCTGCCTGCAAACTCCAAGCGTGGGCTGTTGTCTTTTTTCAAGTATGAAGCTGCAGCTGTTGTGGCTGTCTTTTTACCAACAGATGCTCTAGCTGCTTCTTCTGTGTAACCAAGACGTTGCATCAAACGAGCCAAGAACTCAGCTTCAAGCTCAGGATCATTGGCACGGTTTGTCCAAATCGTTTGTGTTTTATCAGCACCCTTTAACTCTTCAACCGCGCCACGATGCGTGATGTACACCTCAGTCTCACCTTTAGCATTGACTTCTAAGCGAGTACGGAATTTGTCACGCTCACCAGTTGAGTAGAGACCGTCAAATACTTTACCAATCGTGCGACGAATGATGTCTTGTGGAATCTTGGCGCGGTTTTCTGCCCAATCTGTTTCCATAATGCCTGTCTCTGGTGAATCACTTAACAAGATAAAACCACTCTCTTGCCAGAACTCACGCACGCTTGGGTATAAATCTTTTGCAGGTTTTGTGACCACCAACCAACGACGGTTGCCTTCACGCTCAATGCGCATACCAGACACTGCTGGCAATACTGCATCTTTACCAGTTGGCTTAGCTTTAACCGCTGTGCTGTAACCAGACAATGTAGCGCCACCATCAGGCACCACATAACGCTTATCACCACCAGTAGTTGTCATATCTGGCGGGAATGCCAAATTAGGACCTTTTTTCTCACCCGCTGACTTATAGTCAATCGTGTCGCCTGAGAATGTGCTGGTGCAACCTGACGCCAATAGACCAGTTGCTAGAACTGCCATCAATGCCAAGCTTGATTTAGTAGATGCACGACGCATAAATTTTCCTAAGCTTTCTATGTTTTATCTGTTATCTGTTATTTATTCACTACGTTTTACTTAAGCCATCAAACCAGCACCCTTGAGTGCTTGTTTTACTTGATCCTGCGCTGACTGCGCCAAAGTAGTCAATGGCAAACGAATGCCAGGACCCATTTTGCCCATTGCCTGTAAAGCCCACTTTACAGGAATCGGATTGGCTTCTACAAACATCGCCTTATGAACTGGCAATAATTTGTACTGAATCTCTCTAGCACGTGCCACATCGCCTGCCATTGATGCCACACACAACTCATGCATCAATTTAGGTGCTACGTTAGCTGTTACTGAAATGTTGCCCTTGCCACCCATCATCATGAGTAACAACGCGGTTGGATCATCACCTGAGTAAACCGCAAAGTCTTCACAACCAACTGCTTTTAAGCCAGCGATTAACTGTGTGCCACGCTCTAAGTTACCTGTTGCATCTTTGATACCAACAATGCCTGGCACTTTTGCCAAACGAATCGTGGTCTCATTAGCCATATCAGCCACTGTGCGACCTGGTACGTTGTACAAAATTACTGGCAAATCAACTTTTTCTGCAATGGTTTTGAAATGCTGATACATACCCTCTTGGGTTGGCTTGTTGTAGTAAGGCACTACCTGCAAGCTTGCATCTGCACCAACTTTTTTAGCGTACTCAGTAAGCTCAATCGCTTCACTAGTTGAGTTACCACCGGTACCAGCAATAATTGGGATACGTTTAGCTGCATGATCAACAGTTACTTTGATTAGTTCGCAGTGCTCTTCTACTGAAACAGTTGGCGATTCGCCTGTGGTTCCAACGATCACAATACCGTCAGTACCCTCAGCAATATGCCAATCAATTAACTGGCGTAAACCAGGCAAATCCAAACTACCGTCCGCGTGCATGGGCGTGACAATAGCCACCAAACTTCCAGAGATATTTTTAGCTAATTTAGTCATGGTTTGATTGTAGCGGAACAGCGCAGATTCTCTGAATACATGCAGGCTTAGGTTCGTTAATAAAACGGTCCTCAAAGGCCAAAATCTGCATATTTTCAGAAAACCCGAGCAATTCATTGGGCTTTAGTAAAAAGTCAGGGTTACTTGGCTTCCCAAATGCCTCATTACCCAAGGCAAAGGTTTCGTAGATTAAAACCCCTTGAGAATTCAACAAAGTAGGTAATTTTTTCAAAAAAGGTCGGTAGAGATAATTGGTCACCACCACCGCATCAAAGGTACCCAAATAATCCAAAGACCAGCTAGCAGACTCTAAATCAATGTTTTCTGTATGAATCGATGCTTGCTGGCTAGTGATTTGATCCAATGAGGTTTGGTCGCGATCAATGGCCACCACTTCAAAACCTTGTTGGGCTAACCACAAAGAATGGCGCCCACTGCCACAAGCGTAATCCAACACTCGCCCACCAGGAACAATCTTGGCTGCATGGGTTTGTACCCAAGCAGAAGGCCCCACAGTGATGTCAGCGTGAGAAATCGGCTTAACTGTAATCAAGTCCCATGGCCTCTCGAACATCACGCATGGTTTCTTGCGCAGTTTTACGAGCCTTGTCACAACCATCAGCAATGATGGCGCGCAATAGACTTGGGTCATCTAAGTAGGTTTGCGCTCTTTCCATCATCGGTTGCTGCTCTTTCAAGATGGCTTCAATCACAGGCTGTTTGCACTCAATGCAACCAATACCTGCGCTCTTACAGCCTTTTTCAGCCCAAGCACGAGTTTCTTCACTCGAGTAAACCGCATGTAATTGCCAAACCGGACAACGTGCTGGATCACCCACATCGGTCTTACGGATACGCGCAGGATCGGTTGGCATAGTGCGTACCTTTTTCTCGACCGAGGCAGCGTCTTCACGCAAACCAATCGTGTTGCCATAAGACTTAGACATCTTCTGACCATCTAGACCAGGCATTCTGGACTCTTGAGTCAACAAAGCTTGCGGCTCAGGCAAGATGATTTTTCTAGAACCCTCTAAGTAACCAAACAAACGTTCACGGTCACCCATCGATAAACTCTGCGCATCAGCCAATACCGCACGTGCCTGTTCTAACGCTTCTTCGTGACCTTTTTCTTGATACTCAGTTCTTAGTTCAAGGTATAACTTGGTGCGCTTGCTACCTAATTTTTTAGCAGCTTCCAATGCTTTTTCTTCAAAGCCTGGTTCACGACCGTATAAGTGGTTAAAACGACGCGCCACTTCACGCGTCATCTCAACGTGTGGCACTTGGTCTTCACCTACTGGCACATGTTGCGCACGGTAAATCAGAATATCTGCAGCTTGCAACAATGGGTAGCCCAAGAAACCATAAGTCTGCAAATCTTTTTCTTTGAGCTTTTCAATTTGATCTTTGTAGGTAGGCACACGCTCTAACCAACCCAATGGAGTACCCATAGAGAGGAGCAAAAAGAGTTCAGCGTGTTCAGGTACCTTGCTCTGAATAAACAAAGTCGCTTGAGTTGGGTCAACACCAGCAGCCAACCAGTCAATCACCATGTCCCAAACAGATTTTTCAATCACGTCAGGTGTTTCGTAGTGAGTTGTTAAGGCATGCCAGTCAGCCACAAAAAAGTAGCATGGGTATTCAGCTTGAAGCTTCAACCAATTTTTAAGAACACCGTGGTAGTGGCCTAAGTGGAGTACGCCCGTAGGACGCATACCCGATAAAACTCTCTCAGAAAACATATATCTCTTATTGAAACTCCAACCAAACAGGTTGTAATTGTGTTGGCAATTTTGGCAATGATCCTAGATCCATACGACTCTCATGTGGATCATGAAAATCAGAACCTATAGAAGCCAAAAAACCATACTTCTGCGCTACTTTAGCAAATGTTTTGTACTCATCCGGAGTATGACTGCCTGTGATGACTTCAATGCCCTTACCGCCTAGGTCTTTGAACTGACCATATAACTCATCAAACTGCAAAGAAGTAAAGTCATAACGACCTGGGTGGGCAATGATAGCTACACCCCCAGATTGGACAATCCAGGTCACTGCATCACTGAGTTTTGCCCAAGCATGACCGACAAAACCCGGTTTGCCCTCTATCAAGTAATTGGCAAATACTTCATTGGTATCTTTGCAAACACCAGAGTCCACCAAATAGCGTGCAAAGTGAGTTCTTGAAATTAATTCTGGGTTACCCACAAATTGCAAAGCACCATGGTATGCGTTAGGTATACCCACCTTGGCAAGTTGCTCTGAAATTTCTAGCGCACGATTAGATCGGCCATTTCTGGTCCGGTGTAAACCTTCAATTAAATTTGTATTGGTGTAATCAATCCCTAAACCAACAATGTGCACGGTTTTAGAAGCCCATGTCACCGATATCTCAACACCTGGGATGTATTGCATGCCAATGTCTTCAGCAGCGATCTTGGCACGCTCTTGCCCACCCACCTCGTCGTGATCAGTCAATGACCAAAGTCTGACACCATTGGCATGCGCGCGACATGCCAAAGCTTCAGGGGTCAATGTCCCATCAGATACGATCGAGTGACAATGCAAATCTGCATTGATATCGGCTGGAATTGTGCGCATATGCCCATTTTACTTGGCAATCAGGCTAAGCGCTGAAAGATTAAAAGTTGGCGTGTATTCAACCCTAATCACATGAAAAAAGGCGGCAACTTTTCCATGTCATCGTCCCTCTCACGTTTAGCAAGCTTTTTGTTTTTTGATTTTCTTCGCGCCTCTGCATCTTTTCTATCTTGTCTAATCTCCATGTATTTGGCAAAGATAGAAAAGGCTATGATGAAACCAGGAACGCATATCAATTGAATATTTTCTTTAGTAAACAATTCATTCCATATTTGGTCCATTTTTGCCCCCTTCCTTATTAGAGTTGTAACTTCCAATCAACATCAACAAAATGCTTATAATAATTATAAGAATAATGGCAGATAAATCTGAATAACCCTCTAGAAAAAATGCCAACAAAACTTCAGCAATCATGACCGAACTGATGGCTCTGACAACCGTAGCAATACCACACCATTGAATCAATCTACACCCCTTTCAAACAAAGCAGTGTAGATAACAGCAGGCACTTTGTATGTCAGCCTGTAACTGAAAATTGCATCAGAAATTTCTGATAATGGGTACTCTTATTAAGTTAAGCTGGTATCAACAATCCGTCTTGGAGCTTCTAGGTACTCCTTGGATTGCATCTCGATGATGCGAGAGACAGTGCGATGGAACTCATTGGCCATCGGACCTTCTGTGTAAAGAAGTTCAGCAGCTACTTCCGCAGAAATAATGAGCTTGACCTTGTGGTCATAAAAGACATCAATGAGCCAAGTAAAACGTCTGGCTTCACTCGCCATCTTCGGTGGCATATATGGCACTTCTGAAAGTAATACCGTGTGAAATAAATTAGATATTTCAAGATAGTCGTTTTGTGATCTAGGGCCGCCGCACAAGGTTTTAAAGTTAAACCAAGCCACGCCACCAGCACGTCTAACCGCTGTGATCTCACGGGCTTCAATATGCAAGGTTGGATCTTCTTCATCATGCGCTTCAGCCACCGTATTAAACACAGTGTCCATGATTGCAGCTGTTTCTGGTCCTAATGGCGTGTAATAAGCCTGCACCTGCTCCATCACCTTTTGGCGATAGTCAATGCCAGCATCCACGTTCATGATGTCAAGCTTCTCTTGTAGCAAGGCAATCGCTGGCAAGATACGGTCACGATGCAAACCATCTGGGTAAAGTAAGTCAGGACGATAGTTAGATGTCATGACAAACTGCACACGATTTTTAAATAATGAGTCGAGCAGTTTGTAAAGAATCATGGCATCAGCCACATCACTCACATGAAACTCATCAAAACAAATCAGACGGTATTTTTTGGCAATGTTTTTACCCAAAATTTCTAATGGGTCTGCTTTACCACGCAACTCTTGTAACTCACGATGCACTTCGCGCATGAACTCATGAAAGTGCAAGCGGGTTTTCTTTTCAACTGGCGATGCTTCATAAAAGCAATCCATCAAAAATGATTTACCGCGCCCTACTCCACCCCACATGTAAACACCACGAGGTAAATCCGGGAAGCGAACCATTTTTGCTAATTTGCCACTTCGTACTTCTTTGTATGAAAGCCACTCATCCTGACAAACTTGCAGACGATCAATCGCGGCTTTTTGTGCAGCATCGCTGCCATAGCCTCGCTTGACCAACTCTTGTTTGTAGAACTCAGTGACTTTCATGGACCTATCTGTATAAAGAATTTGGGGATCTCAAAACTATAGTTTATCGATCCCCAGATAATGGCTATTTGACTATTGATAAAGCAACATTACATGTTCAATGCGCGTTTATCAGTTGCCAAAGCAGCTTCTCTTACCACTTCAGACAAGCTTGGATGTGGATGGCAAACACGGCCGATATCTTCAGCAGCCGCTTTGAACTCCATGGCAACTGCAGCTTCAGCGATTAAGTCAGAAGCAGCATTACCAACAATGTGTACACCCAAGATTTCATCAGTTTGAGCATCAGCCAATACTTTGACAAAACCATCAGCAGCACCCATACCTAAAGCACGACCGTTGGCCGCAAATGGGAACTGACCTGGCTTGTAAGCACGGCCTTCTGCTTTTAACTGTTGCTCTGTTTTACCTACCCAAGCAATCTCAGGAGATGTGTAGATCACCCAAGGAATGCAGTTGTAGTCGATGTGTGGTTTTTGACCCGCAATCACTTCCGCCACTAAGACACCTTCGTCTTCAGCTTTGTGTGCCAACATTGGTCCACGTACCACGTCACCAATAGCGTAAACGCCAGGAGCAGCCGTAGCACATGTGTGGTCATCAATTGCAATGAAACCACGCTCATCAGTCTTAAGACCAATCGCTTCAAGGTTCAAACCATCTGTATTAGGTACACGACCTACTGATACGATCAAACGATCACACTCAAGGGTTTGAGCAGCACCCGCGTTATCTGTATAAGCAACAGTCACGCCCTTCTTAGTCGCCTTCACATCACCAATCTTTACGCCTAAATTAATTTTTAGACCTTGCTTAGTGAATAGCTTTTGAGCTTCTTTCGCAACGCCTTCATCACAAGCTGCCAAGAATCCTGGCAAAGCTTCAAGAATCGTTACTTCAGCACCCAAACGACGCCAAACTGAACCCAACTCCAAACCAATCACACCAGCACCGATCACACCCAACTTCTTAGGTGTTGAACCGAATTTCAAAGCGCCTTCGTTGTCGCAAATCAATTCGTTATCAACTGGCATGCCTGGTAAATGGCGCGCTTTAGAACCTGTAGCAATAATTACGTTTTTAGCAGTTACTGTGCCAGCATCTTTGCCATCAATCTTGACTTGATAACCATCAGCACCCTTACCTGCAAATGAAGCATGACCTCTTAACAAAGTGATTTTGTTCTTGCGGAACAAGAACTGAATACCACCTGTCATTTTTGTCACGATGTCATCTTTACGAGCAATTACTTTTTTCACATCAACGCTCACGTCCTTCACAGTAATACCGTGATCAGACACGTGATGTGCAATGTTTTCATACTCTTCTGATGTGGCTAACAAAGCTTTTGATGGGATACAACCCACGTTCAAGCATGTACCACCCAAACGTGGCTCACCCTTAGGATCATCGTAAGCATTGCTCTCTGCGCAAGCTACTTTGAAACCCAATTGAGCAGCACGGATCGCAGCGATATAACCGCCAGGACCACCACCAATGACTACTACGTCAAAATTTTGACTCATGTTATTTCCTTTAGCAGTTGTGCAAATTAAAGGTCTAATAAAAGACGTGCTGGATCTTCCAACGCTTCTTTCATAGCAACCAAGCCCAACACTGCTTCACGACCATCAATGATGCGGTGGTCATAAGACATAGCTAAGTAGTTAATTGGACGAACTACTACTTGACCGTTTTCAACCACAGCACGGTCTTTCGTTGCATGGATACCCAAAATCGCTGATTGCGGTGGGTTGATGATCGGTGTAGACAACATAGAACCGAAGATACCGCCGTTAGAGATTGAGAATGTACCGCCTGATAATTCTTCTAATGACAATTTGCCATCACGAGCTTTAGCACCAAACTCTGCAATTTTCTTCTCAATGTCAGCCAAACTCATTTGGTCTGCATCACGCAAAATAGGTACTACTAAACCACGTGGTGAACCAACAGCAATACCAATATCAAAGTAGCCGTGGTAAACAATGTCATTACCATCAACAGATGCGTTCAAGATTGGGTATTTCTTCAAAGCGTGTACTGCTGCTTTAACGAAGAAAGACATAAAGCCCAACTTGGTACCGTGTTCTTTTTCGAACTGGTCTTTGTACTTGTTACGCATTGCCATTACTGGAGCCATGTTGACTTCATTGAATGTTGTCAAAATCGCATTAGTTTGTTGAGACTGTAATAAACGCTCAGCAATACGAGCACGCAAACGGCTCATTGGTACGCGCTCTTCAGGACGGCCACCAATATTTACTTGCGGCGCAGCTGCAGCTGCAGCCTTAGGTGCAGTACCAGACAATGTTGCTAATACATCACCTTTAGTCACACGACCATCTTTACCAGTACCACCAACTTGAGCAGCTGATAGATTGTTTTCTGCCATCAATTTAGATGCTGAAGGCATTGCTTTTGCACTTGCTGCAGGAGCCGCTGCTGGAGCAGGAGCTGCCGCTGGCGCAGCTGCAGGAGCTGGTGCTGGAGCAGCGGCTGCAGGGGCAGCAGCAGCTTTAGCAGCGCTATCAATTTTTGCAATCACTTGGTCAGATACCACTGTACCGCCGTCACCAACAACGATCTCAGCCAATACACCAGCTGAAGGTGCAGGAACTTCTAACACCACCTTGTCAGTTTCGATTTCAATCAAGATCTCATCTTGAGCAACCGCTTCACCGGCTTTTTTCTTCCAAGTCAACATAGTTGCTTCTGCAACTGATTCTGATAATTGTGGAACTTTGACGTCTACGATAGCCATGTTCTTTTTCCCTTATTTTCTATAGAGTATTTGTTAGTGTTACTTACTTGTTATTTAGTTAGTACAAAACCTTTGAGCTTGCCAAATGCCGCTTCCACCAAAGCTTTTTGTTGGTCTTGGTGAAGATGGGCATAACCACATGCTGGTGAGGCTGATGCTGGACGACCTGCGTAGCCCAACTTCTGACCTTCTGCCATGTTCTCGTGGATGTTGTGCTGAATGAAGAACCAAGCACCTTGGTTTTGTGGCTCATCTTGACACCAAACAATCTCAGTTGCTTTTGGATACTTCTTCATTTCTGCAGCAAAGGCTTTGTGTGGGAATGGATATAGCTGTTCCACACGAATCAATGCAACATCGTTTTGTTTTTTAGCTTCACGCGCCTTCACTAGGTCGTAATACACCTTACCTGAGCAAGCCACCACACGGGTTACTTTCTTAGGATCAATGTTTGCGTCTAGCTCACCAATCACTGTTCTGAACTCACCTTTAGTGAATTCAGTGATTGGTGAAGTCGCATCCTTGTTTCTCAACAATGACTTAGGCGTCATGATGATCAAAGGCTTGCGGAACTGACGAATCATTTGACGACGCAACAAGTGGAAGATTTGAGATGCAGTTGTTGGTTGTACAACTTGCATGTTCATGTCAGCACACAATTGCATGAAGCGCTCAGGACGAGCTGATGAATGCTCTGGACCTTGACCTTCGTAGCCGTGAGGCAACATCATCACTAGACCATTAGCACGACCCCACTTCACTTCACCTGAAGCGATAAATTGGTCGATCACCACTTGCGCACCGTTCACGAAGTCACCGAACTGGGCTTCCCAAATCGTTAATGTGTTTGGCTCAGCTGCTGCATAACCGTATTCAAAACCTAATACAGCCTCTTCAGACAAGATAGAGTCAATCACTGTGAATGGAGCTTGATTGTCTGCAACGTGTTGCAATGGAATGTAAGTACCCGTGTCCCACTTTTCACGATTTTGATCATGAATCACCGCATGACGGTGTGTGAAAGTACCGCGACCTGAATCTTCACCAGATAAACGAATTGGGTAACCACTCGCCACCAATGAAGCAAACGCCATGTGCTCGCCCATACCCCAGTCAACGTTCACCTCACCACGACCCATCGCAGCACGGTTATTTAAAACGTTATCAACTAAGTTATGTGGCTTAAAGCCTTCAGGCACTTTTGTAATACGCTCAGCCAAACGTTTCCACTCAGCCAAAGGAATTGCTGTATCAGCTGAGTCAGTCCACTTCTTGTTTAAGAATGGAGACCAATCAACCGCATACTTACCTTTAAAGTTAGAAATCACTGGATCAACAGTGTGCTTACCAGCATCCATCGCAGAACGATAGGCTTTCACCATCTCGTCACCACCACCAGCAGCTAATATACCTTGCGCTTCTAATTTATCTGCATACAACTTGCGTGTGCCTGGGTGTTGACCAATTTTTTTGTACATCAAAGGCTGCGTCAATGCAGGCGTGTCTTGCTCGTTGTGACCCAATTTACGGAAACAGATGATGTCAATCGCAACGTCTTTCTTAAACGTATTGCGATATTCAACCGCCCACTGAGTAGCCAATACCACTGCTTCTGGATCATCACCATTAACGTGCAATACAGGAGCCTCGATTGTTTTAAGGATGTCTGTACAGTAAAGAGTTGAACGCAAGTCGCGTGGGTCTGATGTGGTGAAACCGATTTGGTTGTTAATCACAATATGAATCGTGCCACCTGTGTAGTAACCACGAACCTCAGCCATCGCTAGAGTTTCTTGCACCACACCTTGACCAGCAATCGCGGCGTCACCGTGAACCAAGATTGGCATCACTTGTGAACCAGTTGCATCGCCACGACGATCCATACGAGCACGCACAGAACCTTCTACCACTGGGTTAACGATCTCTAAGTGAGATGGGTTAAATGCCAATGACAAGTGCACTGGACCGCCAGGAGTTGTAACGTCGCTTGAGAAACCTTGGTGATACTTCACGTCACCTGCAGGCAAATCTTCTGGCGCTGTGTGATCAAACTCAGCAAACAAATCTTTAGGCATCTTGCCCAAGGTGTTCACCAATACGTTCAAACGACCACGGTGGGCCATACCGATCACAATCTCTTGCACGCCGGCTGTACCTGCCACACGAATCACTTCGTCCATTGAGGCAATGAAACTTTCACCACCCTCTAATGAGAAACGCTTTTGACCAACGTACTTAGTATGCAAATAACGCTCTAAGCCTTCAGCAGCTGTGAGGCGCTCTAAAACTTGTTTTTTCTTTTCTGGTGTGAAAGCTGGAGTAGCTCTTGCGGCTTCCAACTTCTCTTGCCACCAACGCTTGATCTTTTGATCAGTGATGTACATGAACTCAGCACCAATCGTGCCTGAGTATGTTTGACGCAAGTTTTGTAACAACTCACGCAAAGTCATGTTGTCTTTGCCAAAGAATGTGTTGCTTGTGTTGAACACGATGTCCATGTCAGCATCACCCAAACCATAGAAGGCTGGATCAAGCTCAGGAATATTTGGGCGCTCTGTGCGCTTGAGTGGGTCTAAATCAGCCCAACGGTTACCAACGTTTCGGTGAGCAGCAATCAACTGTTGAACAGCAACGCGTTTACGGCCAAGCTCTGAGTCTGCTGAATCATTGATCACTCGAATCGGACCTTGCTTTGCACGCTCTGCAAAAGCATTCACAACAGGTGCATGTGGCACGTCGTGTTTGGTGGATCCGTCAACGGCAGGAACTAACTGAACATTGTCGAAATACTCGCGCCAATAGTCAGAAACAGAAGCTGGGTTTTCAAGATAGGCTTCGTAGAGTTCTTCTACGTAGGGGGCGTTACCGCCAAAGAGATAAGAACTACCTCTGTAGGACTGCATCATATTGCTCACCTTTCATCGGGTATCCCGAATTTGTAGTGGGTTTAAACCTTCCGCGACACGGCTTGACCGGTTAGCGGATTGCGAACTAGTTGTAACTGCAACGGAAGGAAATTCCGCAAACGAGAGCTTAACACGTCTAAACCAACATTTGCGTTACTTTTTTACTGAAAACACTGTAAACCTAAGGCTTTAAGAGCGCAGTTAGGTTTTTCCCCTAAGAAAATAAAGGGTTCTAGCAAGTCTTTTGTAAGAAATTTCCTACAACAAAATCAGAATTAGCCGATTTGCAAAGCCAATAAATCTATTTACGATGACATCTCCATTAACAATTAATAGGAAAGAAATGATGGAAATTAAAAATCCAGAAAATCCTAAAGATTACTTGAGCACCCGCCAAAGCGCGCGCCAGCTCCAAGTATCACTAGGTACCGTCCAAAAGATGGTTGAAACTGGCGAATTACTGGCTTGGAAAACCCGAGGTGGTCATCGCCGTATCCTCTGCTCCTCTTTAGAGAAACTACTCAAAAGACGGCGCATGGGCATCAGGGAACGTAGCGCCGAGCAATTTTTGGTGTTGGCAGTTTTAAAGCAGCCCGAACAGGCTGAGAACTTTAAAAAGTTAACTGACGCCTGGAAGTCAGCTCCAGAAATCTACTTGTGTACAGATACCCTAGAGGCGCTGATGCAAGCAGTTTCTTTATCTCCTGACATTATCTATATCGACCCTAAATTACCGCCGGTTGAACAAGTTCATTTATTGCATTATTTAAATAAACACGTTCACACCCAAAATATCCCGGTATTAGTCGAATCTGAGTTTATTAAAAAGAATCCTCAAGTGCAGAAAATGCCAAGCAATAAAGGTAAAGATGCAAAAACTGAGAAAAATCCTAATTTACCTAGAAAGATGATTATTAACCCCATGATCAAATCCTATAAATCACAGGATTTACTGCTAGAAGACGGGTCTGTTAATGAGTCTTATGCAGAGAAAATGGAACAAATCATATTTGAGTGTTTGGCCAAGAAATACGAAGGGGCCTGATCAACAGGCCCCAGTAATTAATTCTTTATTGATTAAATAGCGAATTTATTACGATCTTGTCCTTCAATCCATTTTGGAGCCTTACCGCGACCAGTCCATGTTTCACCCGTGGCTGGATTGCGGTATTTAGCTGCTACCTTACCGCCGCGTGAACCAGCAGTTCCTTTACGAGTAAAAACATCAGAAGCGCTTAAGCCATATTGCTCAATAATCGCTTTAGCTTTGGCAATACCCTCAGCTTTTTCGCGAGCTTTTGCTTCGATAATTTGTTTTTCTAAAGCTTCTTTTTGAGCCAATAACTCTTGATATGTAGCCATTTATTCTCCGCTTATTTGATATTTATTAAGTAGATACCCAACTGTTGTTGAATATGGGCAAATAATAATATCTATTTTAAGAAAAATAAATAGTTATATAAATAAATAGGGTTATTAATTAAATAATCCTATTTATATAATTATTATAATTTTTGTTAATTAATATAAAAAATCTGATTAGATTCTTATATTTAGTTAACTAGCAGGCGTTGCCGGGACTGTTTTCCACCCCTCTTGGCAACTTTGCACATAAGGGTAATAAGTCTGTGAAGACTGGCAGTAATACCAAACAGGCGGCAAATTTTGAGCCTGGATGGGTTGAGGTGGAGGCGGAGCAACCACCACGGGAGCCGGGGTGACATAAACCGGTTGAGAATGAACAACTCTTGGTTCCATCACGGAATAAACCACCAACCCACCGATCAAGGCTGGCGCAATCCAATGACCATGGTGGTGATGGCGATAGCCATGCCCATAGTATCCACCTGCGTAAGCACCTGTTGATGCTAGTAGGCTTGATAACACCAATGTAGTGATGATTTTCTTGAACTTTGACATGGCAACCTCCTCAGAAGCCTAACTGTAGTTATAGCTTAGTTTTACCTCTTTAACGGATAGTTCCGGTAGCTAGTTGACAGTTTTAGTAAATATAAAAAATGTTGGTAGCACCCAATGAATGCCACCAGCAAAAAATAAGGCGCGAACAGTTAGAAATATCCAGTAATTAGTAATTTGTCAGAAAGCTGCGACGCCCAAGATACGTCATCCATTACGGATATACATAATTTATAACGTTGTTTATCAGGGAGAGTCATGAAGAAATTACTCATCGCAGCAATCACCACATTAGCTAGCCAGCTAGCTTGGTCACAAGCTGCAACAATTGCACCAGGTACCCCTCTTAATATTTTTGAGGGGAAAAAAGAAGTGGTGATTCAGACTAGCAAAGGTCCCATCACTATTACACGCGTGATGACACCATGCGCTAAGAATGGTGGCACGCTACAACCATTAATCCCAGTTCCTGGCATCGTTCCTGTAACTGAAACTGAAATCATTGAAGCGCTAGGTGATCAGAATGTTTTGGTAGTTGATATGCGTGACTCAAACGATCGAGTTAAAGGAACCATTCCCGGTTCAATTGGTATCCCATACACTGAAATTGCAATGCGCATGGATGAACTTGGCTGCAAAAAACTACCTGATGGTAGCAAGCAAAAGTGGGACTGCAGCCAGGCTAAAAAAGTTTATGGCTTCTGTAATGGTCCAGTTTGCCCTCAAAGCCCTTCTGCATACAGAGCAATGGTGCGTGAAGGCTTCCCAGCCACTAAGATTCATTACTACCGTGGCGGCATGCTTGATTGGGAAGCACTAGGTCTAACAACCGTTAAAGGTGAGTTTTAATTAAATTTGTGTGAGTTGGTCGGGGCGAGAGGATTTGAACCTCCGACCACTTGCACCCCATGCAAGTACGCTACCAGGCTGCGCTACGCCCCGACTGAAACTTATTTAGACAGTATCTGAAGTACTGCCATCAACTCATCTCTGATGGAGGATGGTCCAGCTGGAATCTCTTGTATTTGATGCCCATTGGTCTCATCCAAACGAAGTCTGGCACCACTGATCGTAAAACCCTCTTCATATAAGAGTTCACGAATTCTTCTGATTAGAACAACTTCATGATGCTGGTAATAACGGCGATTACCTCTTCGCTTTTGAGGTTTGAGTTGGTTGAATTCTTGTTCCCAATATCTCAAAACGTGCGGCTTCACTTCACAAAGCTCACCCACCTCACCAATGGTGAAGTAGCGCTTCGCTGGAATTGGAGGGAGGCTATCCCCGGCAATCATGCCGTTACCGTTCTTTTCCATACGTGAAACTCGTTAGAGCTTAGGATCGACCTTGTCTTTGAGCTTTTGACTGGCATGGAACGTCACCACGCGTCTAGCTGAGATGGGCACCAACTCTCCAGTTTTTGGATTGCGCCCAGGTCTTGCTGATTTTTCTCTTAATTGAAAATTGCCAAAGCCAGAGATTTTTACATCCACACCAGCGTCCAAAGAAGCGCTGATTGTTTCAAAAAATGAATCAATTAAATCTTTGGCTTCACGCTTGTTTAGACCAACTTGGTCAAACAATGCGTCTGATAATTCTGCTTTTGTAATCGTGCCCGCTTCACTCATGTCAGGTCTCCGTTTTTCTCTGGCTTCTTAACTTTATTCAATTAACGAATTCTAGCTTTGCATTTTACGCTCATAGCGTCAAGCAATGCCGAAATCACCGGTTCAATCTGTGCATCTTGTAATGTACCCGATTCATCTGACAAAGTGAGCCTGAACGCCAAACTCTTCTCATTTTCAGCCATACCGCCCATACGACCCGAGCTTGGCTTAAATTCGTCAAATAAATCAATTTTCTTTACTAGCAACTGTTTCGCTGCCTTCATCGCATCCAATAACTGGGCAACAGATACTGACTGATCAACCACCACAGCCAAGTCCCTAGTCACCGCGGGGAACTTACTGATAGGACTGATCGTTGGCAAACCAATATCCTGAATCGCCGCCCAATCAATCTCAAATACCACTGGCGCGCCAGGTAAGTCATAAGACTGTTGTAAACGTGGGTGCAATTCACCAACAAAACCTAAAGTGATCTCTTTGCCACGCTTTTTAATAGTCAACTCAGCGCTGCGGCCTGGATGCAAAGCAGGATGTGCGAATGTTTTTGCTTTTAACTCTAAAGGCGCTAACAATGCTTCTAGGTCACCTTTAACGTCAAAGAAATCTACAGAGCGACTTGGCGTACCCCATTGCTCAGGTAAGGCTGGGCCATATGCCAAACCTGCCACACGAATCGGTTGATCGTAGCCAGCAATACTTAACTCACCCACTTGTGCTTCTGGATTGCGATTAAATACACGCCCCACTTCAAATAAACGCACACGACTGGCTTTACGGTTTAAGTTTTGACGCAAGTTTTGCACCAACCCACCAATCAAGTTACTGCGCATCACAGACAATTGGCTAGCAATTGGATTAAGCACTTTAATTGGATTGGTATTACCTGCTAATTTTTCTTCTGTATCGGCATCAATAAAACCAAAGTTCAAGACTTCTTGGTAACCTCTTGCCGCAATAGCATGGCGCAATTTATGAATGCCACGACGTGCTTCATTGGTGCCCTGCATACGTTGCTCAGCAACCGGCGGGTTAGCAGGAATGTTTTCAAAGCCATAAAGCCTTGCAACTTCCTCAATCAAATCTTCTTCAATCTCAATATCAAAACGATAGCTAGGCGCTTTAACAACAAATGCCTCATTGCCTTCACGCTGATATTGCAAACCAATACGATCAAATAAACCGGCAATCACATCTGCTGTTAATGGCACACCAATTACTTTTTGTGCACGCGCCACACGCAAACGCACATCAGCACGCTTAGGTAAGTTAATGACCTGATCATCCACGGGGCCTAATTGACCACCGCAGATTTGAGTAATCAAACCAGAAACAAACTCAAGTGCATCAACAGTGCCAGCAGGATCTACACCACGCTCAAAACGATGCGCTGCATCGGTTGAGAAATTAAATCTTCTCGCACGCCCCTGAATGGCTGTTGGCCACCAGAATGCTGATTCGAGATAAATGTCTTGTGTATCCAAAGTGACAGAGCTTGGATTACCACCCATGATGCCTGCAACACTTTCAACACCATTAGCATCAGCAATCACGCCAACACCTTGGCCATTCAATGGCGCCACAGAAACTGTTTGGCCATTCAATAACTCTAATTCTTCACCATCGCGACCCCAACGCACTGTGAGATCACCTTTGATTTTTTGCAAATCAAATACATGGGTTGGCTGACCAATTGCCAACATTGCATAGTTGGAAATATCAACCAATGCAGAAATGCTTCTTTGACCAGCACCTTCTAAACAGCGCACCATCCAGTCAGGTGTTTTTGCTTTAGCGTTCACACCTTTGATCACTCGACCTGCAAAACGACCACATAAGTCTGAGCTCTCTACAGCTACTTTAATTTTGTCTTGAATAGAACTGGCTTGCGCTTTAATTTCTGGTACACATAGCTTTGCACCTGTGATGGCAGCTACTTCACGCGCCACACCTAAAATAGATAAACAATCAGCTTTGTTCGGCGTTAACTTGATCACAAAGATGGTGTCATCAAGTTTTAAGTAATCACGAATGTTTGCGCCAATTGGCGCATCCGCTGGTAACTCCATGATGCCATCAGCTTCTTGAGGCACACCTAGTTCATTACCTGAACACAACATGCCTTGCGACTCAACACCACGTAACTTACCCAACTTAATTGCAAATGGTTTACCACCCTCTTCAGCTGGCGGCAATTGAGCGCCAACCAAAGCACATGGAATCCTGATACCAGGTCTAGCATTGGGTGCACCACAAACAATTTGCAATACATCACCACCGGCGTTAACTTTACAAACGCGCAAACGATCAGCGTCTGGGTGCTGTGTAGCTTCTAATATTTCTGCAACAACCACTTGCGAAAATGGAGGCGCCAAAGGACGAGTTTCTTCAACCTCTAAACCAGCCATGGTCAGAGCATGAGATAACTCTTCAGTGGTTAAATCAGGATTAACGTATTGCCTGAGCCAAGATTCTGAAAATTGCATAGTGTTTGCTCAGTGTTTATTAAGCTGGGAATTGAGATAAGAAACGAATGTCGTTTTCAAAGAACAAACGCAAATCGTCAATGCCATAACGCAACATGGTTAAACGCTCTAAGCCAGAACCAAAAGCAAAACCAATGTAACGCTCAGGATCTAAACCCATGTTGCGTAGTACTGTTGGATGCACTTGTCCTGCACCTGAAATCTCTAACCAACGACCCGCTAACTTGCCAGAACCAAAGGCCATATCAATTTCTGCTGATGGCTCTGTGAACGGGAAATAGGAAGGACGGAAACGAACATCAATAGCATCCGTCTCAAAGAATGTTTTCAAGAAATCGGTATACACGCCCTTAAGATCGGCAAAAGAAACACTCTCTGCAATCCATAGGCCTTCAACCTGATTAAACATCGGTGAATGCGTTGCATCACTATCCACACGATAGGTACGCCCTGGTGCAATCACTTTAATTGGTGGCATCACCGCATCTTTAGCATGGCGTGCCACGTGCGCGCTCGCATAACGAACCTGCATAGGACTGGTATGCGTACGCAGTAATAATGGTTTATTTTGCTCATCAACACCTTCAACGTAGAAGGTGTCTTGCATGGATCTGGCTGGATGATTTTCTGGGCTATTTAAAGCCGTGAAATTGAACCAATCGTTTTCAATTTCTGGACCGTCAGCCACATCAAATCCAATAGAACGGAAAATCTGTTCCACACGCTCCCAAGTACGCATCACAGGATGCAAACTACCCACGTCTTGACCACGACCCGGCATGGTGACATCAATAGCTTCTGCACTTAAACGAGCTTGTAAAACGGCATCAGCCAAAGCTTGGCGACGCGCTGTGAGCGCTGCCTCTACTGCTGCTTTAACTTGATTAATTTCTGCGCCGGCTGCTTTGCGAGCCTCAGGCTCTAACCCACCTAGCGATTTAAGACGCTCTGTGAGGATTCCGGATTTACCGAGGTAACGTGCCTTGGCGTCTTCGAGGGCCGCCGAATCGGCGGCACCATCGAAGTCCCGCTTGGCATCCTCGACAACTTGGTCGAGTGAAACCATCTGCGGGCCCTACTTACGCTGCTACTACTGTTTTGATACGAGCGACTAAAGCAGCAAAAGCTGGTTTGTCGTTAATCGCCATGTCAGATAGAACCTTACGGTCTAACTCAACACCCGATTTCTTCATACCATTCATGAATACGCTGTATGTAACATCGTATTGACGAACAGCAGCATTGATACGTGCAATCCACAAAGCACGGAATACGCGCTTCTTATTGCGACGGTCACGGTAGGCATATTGGCCTGCGCGCATAACCGCTTGTTTAGCAATACGGAATACATTCTTACGACGGCCACGGTAACCTTTGGCAGCATCGATAACTTTTTTATGACGGGCTCTAGCTGTAACCCCGCGTTTGACTCTTGGCATGTGATTCTCCTATTCGTCTGAGGTTAAGCGTAAGGCATCATTGAACGTACTGATTTCACATCAGAATCATGTACGTTAACTGCACCGCGAAGGTGACGTTTGTTCTTTGTCGTCTTCTTGGTAAGAATATGGCGCTTAAACGCTTGACCACGTTTAATAGAACCGCTTGCGCGAACTCTAAAACGCTTAGCTGCACCGCTTTTCGTTTTCATCTTGGGCATAACTGCTCCCTTTTCACTAATTTGTACGACTTAGGTGGCAATCGACGATTGCACTTCTATTACCCAGACATACTTCTAATAGGACTTTCGTCCTTCTCCGGTCAAACTTTCATCTGCCGGGTTACTTCAACTACTGTTGCCAGTAATTATTTCTTCTTCACTGGAGAAAGAACCATCACCATTTGGCGACCTTCCATCTTTGGAAACTGCTCTACTTGGCCATATGGCTCTAGATCAGCTTTCAATCTCTCCAACATACGCACACCAATTTCTTGATGGGCTAATTCACGACCTCGGAAACGCAAAGTGATTTTAGTTTTATCACCGTCTTCTAAGAACTTCACAAGATTGCGCAACTTAACGTTGTAATCACCGTCATCAGTACCAGGGCGGAATTTAACTTCCTTCACCTGAATTACCTTTTGCTTTAACTTCGCTTCGTGAGCTTTCTTAGCTTCTTGGTATTTGAATTTGCCGTAATCCATCACACGGGCAACCGGAGGTTCTGCCGTAGGGGCAATCTCCACCAAATCTAATTCACTCTCTTCCGCCAGTCTTAAAGCTTCGGCTAGTTTCACCACACCTAGTGGTTCACTGTCGTTGCCAATCAATCGCACTTCGGGGGCAGTAATTTCCCGGTTAATACGATGCGTTTTCTCAGTAGCTATTTCGCGTTTCCTTCAAAAATTTTTAACAAGACCTTGCTCACCTCAGGCTAGCTGGGGTCCGACCTTCTGGGATACATCCTGTTGGAGTCGGGCAATGAAGTCGTCGATGGGCATAACACCTAAATCGACACCACCTCTGGCGCGCACGGCCACCGCATTTGCTTCACATTCCTTGTCACCGACAACGATGAGATAAGGAACCTTTTGCATTGCGTGCTCACGGATTTTAAACGTAATTTTCTCGTTCCGCAAATCGACTTCGGCTCTAAATCCTTGTTTTTTGAGGATTTGCTGAACTTTTTCAGCATATTCTGCCGAATTTCCGGAAATATTCATCACTATGCACTGAGTTGGTGCAAGCCAAGTTGGCATCGCGCCAGCATGGTTTTCGATCAAAATACCAATAAATCGCTCTAAAGAACCCACAATCGCGCGGTGCAACATCACCGGTACTTTGCGATCATTGTCTGCAGAAACATATTCCGCACCCAAGCGTAAAGGCATCGAAAAGTCGACTTGCATGGTGCCGCACTGCCAAGAACGACCAATCGAATCTTTCAAGTGGTACTCAATCTTAGGACCGTAGAAGGCGCCCTCACCTGGCAACTCTTCCCACTCTTGGTTCGATGCTTTTAAGGCATTTCTAAGAGCCGCTTCAGCTTTATCCCAGATTGCATCATCACCAACACGCTTAGCAGGACGAAGCGCCAACTTAACAGCAACTTCAGTAAAACCAAAATCTTGATACACCGCACGCACTGCTTTATCAAAATCAGCCACTTCAGACTGAATCTGATCTTCTGTACAGAAAATGTGTCCATCATCTTGAGTAAAGCCACGTACACGCATCAAGCCATGCAAAGCACCTGATGACTCATTACGATGACACTGACCAAACTCACCGTAGCGAAGTGGTAGCTCTCTGTAGCTATGCAAACCTGCGTTGTAAATCTGAACATGACCTGGGCAGTTCATCGGCTTAAGAGCATAAGCACGATTCTCAGACTCAGTCGTGAACATGTTGTCTTTGTAGTTTTCCCAGTGACCTGATTTTTCCCAAAGTGCGCGATCCAAAATCTGTGGCGCTTTCACTTCTTGGTAACCATTCTCTTGGTACACGCGGCGCATGTACTGCTCAACCTGTTGCCAAATTGACCAACCTTTTGGATGCCAGAAGATTAGGCCTGGTGCCTCTTCTTGGAAATGGAATAAATCTAATTGCTTACCTAATTTACGGTGGTCACGCTTCTCAGCCTCTTCCAACATGTGCAAGTAAGCTTCTTGATCTTCTTTTTTAGTCCAAGCCGTACCGTAAATACGTTGCAACATTTCATTGTTGCTGTCACCGCGCCAATAAGCCCCGGCAACCTTCATCAATTTAAATACTTTTAATTTGCCCGTAGATGGTACGTGAGGGCCACGACATAAGTCTGTGAAACCACCCTCTGAGTAAAGTGATACATCTTCATTGGATGGAATGCTCTCAATCAACTCGGCTTTGTACTTTTCACCAATGCCTTTGAAATACTTCACTGCCTCGTCGCGACTAACCACACGACGCTCAACTTTTTCATCTTTCTTAGCCAACTCAGCCATGCGCTTTTCAATCGCGGCCAAATCATCAGGTGTGAATGGGCGGCTATAAGAAAAGTCGTAATAAAAGCCAGTGTCAATCACAGGACCAATGGTTACCTGCGCCTCTGGATAAAGCTCTTTAACCGCATAAGCTAATAAGTGTGCTGTTGAATGGCGAATGACTTCCAATCCCTCAGGATCTTTGTCAGTCAGAATCGCTAAATCACTATCAGAGTTGATCAAGAAACTGGTATCGACCAATTTGCCATTGACCTTACCCGCCAAAGCAGCTTTAGCGAGTCCCGTACCAATGCTTTGTGCCACCTCAAAAACGGTCAACGGAGCAGGATACTCACGCTTAGATCCATCAGGTAATGTGACGACAACCATATCAACTCCAAAAAATTGGGCGCGGCGCTCTGGGATCTTGTTTCGAACCTAGGGCTTTCCGCGCCTATATCTGTACTTCAAATTCGTTGGTAGGCTCGATTGGAATCGAACCAACGACCTCTACCATGTCAAGGTAGCGCTCTAACCAACTGAGCTACGAGCCTATTGAGTCCATAAGTTTATCACTTGTGACTACTTCCTTCTTGCCTCAGTGACCCCTTTAACCTCTAATAAGGCAGTTAAAGCATGTTGCAAACCATCGGTTGAGGCAATCTCAATTGTGAATTGCATGCTTGCCACCCCTTTGCGTGATTGTGTTTTAACGCCAGTGACATTGATCTTTAAGCGTGAAAAAACTTCAGAAATGTCACGCAACAAGCCTTGGCGATCGACCGCCATGAGTGCAATGTCCACTGGGAACAAAGATTTACTGCTGGAGCGATCACCCCACTCAGTCAGCACCACCCTCTCAGGAGCTCTTGCTAATAATTGCTTAAAGGTACTGCAATCTTGACGATGAATGGATACCCCACGACCTCTGGTGACAAAACCACTGATCGCATCTGGTGGCACAGGTCTGCAACAACGCGATAACTGCGTGAGTAATGAATCAACACCCACCACCAAAACATCGCCTTGATGTGCTTTAGCTTTGCTCTTACGCAAAATGATGTCTGGTAACTCTGGCTTAACTGGTTCTGCAATAGGCTGATCTTCTTTATCGCCCTCTTGCTCTGCTTGCAAAGCAGCAAACCAAGCACGCACCTTGGACCTGGCTCTATGAGTAGCCAAATAACCACGCTCAACGTTTAACCAATCAAGAGATGGGCCACCTTGTTTAATGGAAATGATTTCAACCGTTTGACCGTTTTTCAAACGAGTATCCAGCGGCACCATCGCACCATCGACTCTGGCACCACGACAACGATGCCCCAAATCAGTATGTACTGAATACGCAAAATCGATCGGTGTTGCTCCTTGTTGCAAAGGTATTACTTGACCGAGTGGCGTCAATACATAAATTTGATCATCTAACTCTTGACCCTTGAGTTGATCCCATGCATCTTCTTTCCAGGCAATCAACTGTCTTGCCCAAGCAATCCTACGGTCATACTCTTCCTTGGCACTCACCGTTCCTGAGTAACCTTGCTTGCCCGCCTCTTTGTAGCGCCAGTGTGCAGCCACACCATACTCAGCCTGCTTGTGCATTTCTTGGGTTCTAACTTGCACCTCAAATGAAATACCCTCTGAGTCCATCACCACCGTGTGCAAAGATTGATAACCATTGGGCTTAGGCCTTGCAATGTAGTCATCAAACTCTTTAGGTATAGGTTGCCAGACATGATGAACAATGCCTAAAGCTGCATAACAATCTTTTACATCCTCCACCAAAATGCGGAAGGCTCTCACGTCATAGAGTTGTGCAAAGTCAATTGCCTTGCCCTGCATTTTTTTCCAAATGCTGTAGATATGCTTAGGACGCCCCTGTACATCAGCCTTGATACCTGCAGCTTGCAACTCAGTATTCAGACGCTGCATGACTTGCGCAATGAACTCTTCGCGTTCAATGCGCTTGGAATCCAATAGTTGAGCAATCTGTTTATAGGTGTCTGGCGCTAAACAACGAAACGCCAAATCTTCCATTTCCCATTTGAGTTGCCAGATACCCAATCGGTTTGCCAAAGCCGCATCCACATCCAAGATGTCCTGTGCCCAGGATGACTTGGTCTCAATGCGTTGCGAGGTCACCCATCTAAGCGTTTGCAAAACAGATGCAAGATGCAAAAGCACCACTCGCAAGTCATGCGCAAATGCCAACAGCATTTTTCTTAATACTTCTACTTGGGCTTGGGCACTTTGCCCCAATTGATTAGCAGGCTGTCTTGCAATCTTGACTTGCGCTGCTTTAAGTCCACGGTAACCAATGATGAGCCCAGCCACCTCTTGGCCCAATTGTTTTTCTAAAGCCTCTTTATTGAGAGTGGAATCCAAGTACTCGGCTGCCACACAACTTGGTTCATCTAACTTTAATGACAAAAGAATCTCTTTCACGCCCAAGGCATGGGCATGAGAATCTTCACCAAACAACAAATCGGTATTAACTATAGAACTCACGTGCTAAGGATACCTGTTCTGGCGTAATAAATGCAGGGGCATGACCTACACCAGGAATCTCGATACTTCTAGCTCTAGGATTTCTGTGGCACATATCAGCCACCGTTTTTGCTGATAGCAAATCAGAATCACCACCACGCACCACCAACATATCAGCCTGTATTGCTTCATAGGCTTTCCAAGTCATCATCTCACCCATCACAGCGGTTGCCACCGTAACTGCTGCAAATGGCTTGGAAATATTAGGGTCGTAATGCAAGATCCATTCGCTACCATCTTTGATGAGATGTGGGCCGTTGTAATCCTTCCACTGCTGCGCATTGAAATTACCAAAAGGTGCGCAAATACGATTGAGATATAAAAGGCCTTCTTTTTTACTTTCAAAACGCAGTGGCTTACCCACGTAATCGCCTAAACGTTTTAAAGCAGCAGACTCAATCTTAGGTCCCACATCGTTCAAAATCATGCGACGAATTGGCGAATGCTCTTGACTGGCCAAAAAGATACCAATCAAACCACCCATAGAAGTGCCAAACCAATCAACTTTTTCCACACCTAATCTAGCAATCAGTGTGACCATGTCAGCAACATACTGAGGAATGCCATAGAGCATTGGATTAGGTAACCAATCAGAATCACCGCGCCCCACCACGTCTGGGCAAATCACTCGATAACGATCACTCATGGCTTTAGCTAAAACATTAAAGTCACTACCTCTGCGAGTTAAGCCATGCACGCAAATTAGAACGTTTTGATTATTAGGGTCGCCCCACTCGTGATAAGCCATGTTGTGCAAGCCAGAAGTACTGGCACATTGCACGTAGTGAGTACGACATTCAGGATCTTCAACATCCTGAATGTCTTCTACTGGGATTGGGTAATCAAGCTTTTGCTCAGGCTCAACCACCTGAATACTTTGCGCATGAGGAACCGTATTGAATGCCTCAGGCGCATTCGATGAAACATCTTCCGATGCTTCAGATTTAATGCCAAAAATGCGTTTTAGTAAACGCTTAAGCATTACTGAGCCACCCAACCGCCATCCATGTTCCAAGCAACACCACGAATCTGTGTTGCAGCAGGACTACAGAAGAACACCGCAAGAGCTGCTAACTGTTCAGGCGTTACAAACTCACCTGACGGTTGCTTTTCAGACAAGAGGCGTTTCTTGGCTTCATCGTTGCTTACCTGATCTTTTTCTGCACGTGCATCCACTTGCTTTTGTACCAATGGAGTTAATACCCAACCAGGACAAATCGCATTACATGTCACACCTGTTTGCGCAGTTTCCAAAGCAGTCACTTTGGTTAAACCAACGATGCCATGCTTGGCTGCGACATAAGCAGATTTCTGCGCAGAACCAACTAAGCCATGCACAGAGGCCAAATTAATAATGCGACCCCAATTACGTTGCTTCATACCTGGCAATGCCATGCGTGAAGTATGGAATGCTGAAGACAAGTTAATTGCAATGATGGCATCCCAACGATCTACCGGAAAATCTTCCACATTCGCCACGTGCTGAATACCAGCGTTATTCACCAAAATATCCACACCACCAAAACGCTTTTCAGCAGTTCTCATCATGTCTTCGATTTCGGCAGGTTTACTCATATCAGCACCGTGATACTCCACCTCCACACCAAATGCCTTAACTTCTGCAATAGCAGCATCTTTCTCGCCAAAGCCATTCATCACGATGTTGGCGCCTTGTTCTGCCAATGCTTTTGCGATACCCAAGCCAATACCACTTGTTGAACCTGTTACTACTGCAGTTTTACCTTTCAACATACTCATATCCACTCACTCCAAAAAGGATTAATGACAATTTTTTAACTAGGCATTTCCGGTTGCAAAGTCACATGATCAATCTCATGCTTTTCTCGCAACATCTTATTAATTTTTTCTAAGGTAATTGGCCAATCTTGTAGATCCCTGATTTCTACATGCCCAATTAAAGCAGGATGACCTGGTGACATTTCCCAAACATGTAAATCATGAACTGCTAGAACACCATCTATCTCTCTTAAGTCATGCCCAACCTGCACATAATCAATATGATGCGGCACACCCTCCATTAAGAAATGATAAGACTCTCTCAACACTTCGATGGTGGAGCGCAAAACTAAGAAACAAACAAACAACGACAAGATAGGGTCAATTTGCATCCAACCGGTGTACTGAATCACCACACCAGCAATCAGAGCTGCAACTGAGCCTAATAAGTCGCCCATCACATGCACTAGGGCAGCTTTTGTATTAACACTTTTCTTATCTTTAGATAAAACCCAAGCCACCACTAAGTTGATACACAAACCAATGATCGCAACAATAGTGACAGTTTGCCCCTGTACTTCATGAGGCGTATTAAATCGTGTTAGCGCCTCTGCGCCAATCCAAATAACTAAAGCCAACATCGCCAAACCATTGATGAACGCTGCTAAAGATTCAGCACGACCAAAACCAAAGGAATTCTTAATAGATGGTGGTCGTCTGGCAATGATTTGGGCTAACAATGCCAAACCTAGTGAGGCAGCATCGGTCACCATATGACCAGCGTCAGAAATTAGAGCCAAAGAGTTAGCCCAAAAACCTGCAAAAGCTTCAATACCTGCAAATGTGAATGTGAGCAATAAGGCAGTTAGCAAAATGCCTGTTTGATGAGTCTCACGGTAATGCAGATGCTGCGCATCACCCCTCTTGTGCGCATGCAAGTGAGAGGCGTGATGAGCAGAGTTCATTGCTTAATTAAACTGCGCTTGTATCTAACTTGCAACCAGTTTTAGAAACAACTTCTTCTTTGGTCACACCAGGTGCTAGCTCAATGAGCTTCATACCTTGCGGTGTCACATCAATCACTGCCAAATCAGTGATGATGCGATTCACCACACCCACACCTGTTAATGGCAATGTGCAGTTAGGCAAAATTTTGATGTCTTCTGTGCCATCTTTTTTCTTGGCCACATGCTCCATCAATACCACCACGTGCTTCACGCCGGCGACCAAGTCCATCGCACCGCCCATGCCTTTGACCATCTTGCCAGGAATCATCCAGTTAGCAAGATCGCCTTTTTCACTCACTTGCATAGCACCCAAAATAGCAATATTGATCTTGCCACCGCGGATCATGCCAAATGAGTCAGCTGATGAAAAAATAGCTGAGCCAGGCAAGGTAGTAATTGTTTGCTTACCCGCATTGATTAAATCTGCATCAACTTTGTCTTCTGTTGGGAATGGGCCAATGCCTAGCAAACCGTTTTCTGATTGAAGCCAAACTTCAATATCAGCTGGTACATGGTTAGCCACTAATGTTGGCAAACCAATACCAAGGTTCACATAAAAACCATCTCTTAATTCTTTTGCTGCGCGTGCAGCCATCTCATCACGATTCCATGCCATGATTCTTACTCCTTAAGCCTTGCTAACAGTGCGCTGTTCAATGCGCTTCTCTGGGTTCTTGTTCAATACGATGCGATGCACATAAATACTTGGCGTATGAACATCAGCAGGCTCAAATGTGCCGTTCTCAACAATTTCTTCCACTTCAACCACAGTGATCTTGCCAGCCATGGCGCACATTGGATTGAAGTTACGCGCTGTGTGGCGATAAACCAAGTTACCCGCCTTATCAGCTTTCCATGCTTTAACTAAAGCAACGTCCGCTACCAAAGAGCGCTCCATCACATACTTTTCGCCATCGAATTCACGGATTTCTTTACCTTCAGCAACAATCGTACCTACGCCTGTTTTTGTAAAGAAAGCTGGAATACCGCAACCACCTGCACGTAATTTTTCAGCCAAAGTACCTTGAGGCGTGAACTCCAACTCAAGTTCACCAGCTAAATATTGGCGCTCGAATTCTTTATTCTCACCAACATATGAAGAAATCATTTTTTTAATTTGGCGAGTTTCTAATAATTGACCCAAACCAAAGCCATCGACACCAGCATTATTAGAAATGGCAGTTAAGTTAGTAACGCCTGAGTCACGCAATGCAGCGATTAAAGCTTCTGGAATACCGCACAAACCAAAACCACCCACTGCAAAAGTTTGGCCATCTTTAACGATATCAGCCAATGCTTCCTTTGCAGAACCGTAAACCTTATTCATTCAAAACTCCCAATTTATACAAAAATAGCCCTCTGAAAGGGCTCTGACCCACTATTTAAGCAAGCAAACAGTATGCCAAACCCTCAGTTATATACCATTCTATTGACGACTCGTTGACTTTATATGACAAGAAAGCTCAAGAAATTGGCTAACTATATGAAAATAAATCAACTAATTGATTGCAAACACCCCTTATAGTAACTTTTTTATGATTTCAAATAGATTGAAACTAAAATCAAAGCCTTACCAGATGGAGTACAAATGAATACCAGCCCAGAAATTCTTGAACAGTTTGGTCCACGTGAGTCTATGGACTACGACGTAGTGATTGTGGGCGGCGGCCCAGCTGGTTTATCTGCAGCCATTCGCTTAAAACAACTCAGCGCTGAAAAAGGCCAAGAGATTTCTGTTTGCGTTCTTGAAAAAGGTTCTGAAGTTGGCGCGCATATCCTATCTGGCGCAGTAATGGATCCCATTGGTATCAATGAATTAATCCCCGACTGGAAAGAAAAAGGCGCGCCACTTAATACTCCTGTGAGCGAAGACCGCTTCATGTTCTTAACTGAAAGCAAGTCGTTCACGACTCCTAATTGGATGCTGCCTGGCTGTTTTCAGAATCATGGCAACTATATTGTTAGCTTATCCAACTTCACACGTTGGTTAGGAACCGAGGCAGAGAATTTAGGTGTAGAAATTTTTGCAGGTTTCCCAGCAGCCGAAATTTTGTATGGCGAGTCAGGTGAAGTGGTAGGTGTAGCGACTGGTAACTTAGGTGTTAGCAAAGAAGGCGAGCCTACTGAAAACTTCCAATTAGGTATGGAGTTGCGCGCCAAGTACACCCTCTTTGCTGAAGGTGCTCGTGGTCACTTGGGCAAACAACTTATTAATAACTACTCATTAGATGCTGGTAAAGATCCACAAAGTTACGGTCTTGGCATCAAAGAACTCTGGGAAATCGATCCTGCACTTCACCAAGAAGGCTTGGTGATCCACACAGCAGGTTGGCCATTGAGTTCTGATACTTATGGCGGCTCATTTTTATATCACTTAGAAAATAATCAAGTGGCGGTTGGCTTTGTGGTGGGCTTGTCTTATAGCAACCCATACCTTAGTCCTTTCGAAGAATTCCAACGCTATAAAACACATCCGAGCATTCGTCGCTTCTTTGAAGGCGGTAAACGAATTGGCTATGGCGCACGCGTGATTACGGCCGGTGGTTTAAATAGCCTACCAAAAACTGTGTTCCCTGGTGGCGCATTGATTGGTTGCGATGCGGGCTTTTTAAATGCGTCTCGCATCAAAGGCAGTCACGCTGCCATCAAGACTGGCATGCTTGCTGCTGAAGCAGCATTTGATGCAGTGACAGCAAATCGTTCAGGGGATGAACTAAGTGCTTACCCAGCAGCATTCCAAAAAAGCTGGCTACATACCGAACTTAACAAGGCTCGCAACTTCAAGCCATGGATGGGTAAAGGCTTGTACTTGGGCACATTGATGGTAGGTATTGAACAAAAGTTATTCGGTGGCAATGTGCCATGGACTGTACATACCAAATTTGCGGATCATGAGTACTTAAAACCAGCTGCTCAATGTCAAAAAATTGAGTATCCAAAACCAGATGGGAAAATTACTTTTGACAGATTGTCATCTGTATTTATTTCCAATACGAATCACGAAGAGAATCAACCTGCTCACCTCACCCTTAATAATCCTGTGGTGCCAGTGGTGACTAATTTAGCGGTGTTTGATGGTCCAGAGCAACGCTATTGCCCAGCAGGTGTTTACGAGTTTGTGGATGGCGACGCTGGCAAACAATTACAAATTAATGCGCAGAACTGCGTTCATTGCAAAACCTGCGATATCAAAGACCCCACTCAAAATATTGTTTGGCTCAATCCTGAAGGTACCGGCGGTCCTAATTACTCAGGAATGTAACTTTGATAGTTTATTTTTAGTCTTGTTTGATTAATTGTTATTTTTTAAATAGAGGTAAATATGTCAGGTCATGGTCACGTAGATCCAAGCAATAAAAAGATTGCGCTACTTATTTCAATCTTGGCATTGTTATTGGCTGTTAGCGAAACAATGAGCAAGGCTTACCAAACAGAAGTTTTGACCAAACAAATTGAAGCTTCTAATTTATGGTCCTTCTTCCAAGCAAAGACCATTCGCTCAACTGCCACCAAATTAACTATTGAGACCACTCAACTCAGTGGCAAAGCATCAGATCCTAAAACGGCCGCCGCACTTGAAAAATGGGATGCAGCAGCAAAACGCTACGATTCAGAGCCAGAAACAGGCGAAGGCCGTAAAGAGTTAGCCGCTAAAGCCAAACAAGCTGAAGCCACACGCGATCTTTACATGCACAAATATCACTTCTTAGAAATTGCCTCAGGCATTTTGCAAGTGGCAATCGTGCTTGCATCAGCCACCATCATCACAGGTGTTAGCTTACTCAGTGTTTTAGCTGGCGGCCTTGGTGTTATTTCTTTGGTTTTGAGCGGTTTAGGCATTTTTGCACCAACACTCATTCACCTTTAATCATTGCATCTTGTTTAAACCAAGCAGTTAGTTAGCTATGCGCCAGAAAATAATTATTGCTTTACTGTTAGCTAGCTCATTGCTTGGCACAAGCTTTGCAAAAGAACTATCGTTTACTGCCATTGGTGATCAACCCTATTTCAGTAACGAAGCTTTTCGACAACTAATCACTGGCATCAACCAACACCCTAGATCAAAGTTCACTATCCACGTCGGGGACATTAAAAACGGTGCCAGCGTTTGTTCCGATGAAACATTTCTAGAGGTTAGAAAGCTGTTTGATGGTTTTGAAAAGCCACTAGTTTTTACCCCTGGAGACAATGAGTGGACAGATTGCCACCGCGCCTCCAATGGTTCATACCAACAACTAGAAAGACTTCAAAAAGTTAGATCTGTATTTTTTCAAGAAGGTAAAAGCTTAGGTCAACAAACTCTTCGACTTGAAAACCAGTCTAAGTTGATGCCTAAGTACCACTCTTATATTGAGAATGCGCGCTGGGTTGACCAAGATGTTTTATTTGTCACAATCCATCAAGTGGGGTCAAACAATAACTTAGATCACCAAGTACCTGGTGCAATTGCTGAGTATCAAGCACGCAACAAAGCGAACATGGCTTGGTTGAAAAATAGCTTTGACATAGCAAAAAATAAAAAATATGCCGCTATCGTGGTTGCTATGCAATCAGATATTTTTGACCCAAGAGTTCCAGCAGAGTCAGGCTTTAAAGACTTCATTGAAAACATATCAAAACTATCAGCTTCATTTAAAAAGCCTGTCTTATTAATTCAGGGTGACTCACATCAATATGTTGTCGATCAACCCATCAAGAACCAAGCAGGTCAAACACTAGAGAATGTGTTGCGCTTAATTGTTCCAGGCGCTAGCTTAGTCGAGGCGGTAGAAGTAAAGATAGATACCGATAAAAAAGCGATTCAGGAAGTTTTTTCTTTTAGCAAATATAGCGGTAAGTAGTTGCTTGATTTGATTGTTTGCTTTTATGAATCTGTATGAGTAATTTTGCTCATGCACCAGTAGCCTAAAAAGCTACTCACGGCAGCCAAACCAAAAACATGTGCTGGTGCCAAATACTCCCAAACCCAACCTGCTACTAAGCCGCCCACTGTCCCACCAATGCCATATGACACCGTCGTGTAAAGAGCTTGCCCTCTGGCTTGCAAAGGTCCTTTGAACCAAGTTTGCAGCATTTTGATACTCGCACTGTGATGCGCGCCAAAGGTAGCAGCATGCATGATTTGCGCCACAATCAACACCAACAACTCAGGCAAGTAAGCGATCAAAGCAAAACGAATCGTCGCGATGAGATACGCTGTTAACAAAATGTTCTTTGTGGTGTATCTGGCATAAAAGTAACTTTGAAAATAAAAAAATATCACTTCAGATAAAACACCCAACATCCAAAAGAGGCCTATCTCACCTTTTGAATAACCTAGCTTATCCAAATACAAAGAGTAAAAAACATACAAAGATGCATGGCCAAAGATCATCCAAAAATTGGCTGACAAGAACCATTGCACTTGGGTGTTTTTTAGTACGCGCCCTAATTTAACTTCCACATGATGGGTAGCCTCAATAGCAGGCTCACGCAAGGTGGTGGTTAAAACTGTCATGATCAACAATGCAGTGATGCCAAAGTACGGAAAGCTTTCAATACCAAAGCGTTCAAACCAGGCGCCCGCACTTAAGACCATGGCTATAAAGCCAATAGAGCCCCAAAGTCTTAGGCGCCCATAACGGCGATCAAAGTCATTATTTTTATAAAGCGCATGCACGGTAGCTGCCTCACCTAAAGGCATCAAACTGCTGATGACGGTATTGAGTAAGAACATCCATATCAGCAATGGCAGGTAACTCTCAAGATAAAAGATTGCCAAGAAGATGATGCAGGCCATCACAGAAGTAACTCGCATGATGCCTAAGCGATCACGACGGATATCTGCTAACCAGCCCCATGCAAAAGGGCCCAAGATACGCGTGATCTGAAACATGGACATCAATGCCGCAATTTCAATAGCGCCAAAGTTTCTGCTAGCAAAGTAAAGGCTGGCATAGGGCGACATGAGCCCGATGTATGCAAAGTAAAAAAAGAAAAAAGCCGCAAAAGCCAGCCGTACAAGACCGGTCATGAAAACTTTCTACTTAAGGTCTTTGAGCCGGAATGCGAGGCGTACTAACGCTCACATCACCACACTGCGCACGATGACGTAGTACGTGGTCCATGATGACCAGTGCCAACATGGCTTCAGCAATTGGTGTTGCTCGAATACCTACACAAGGATCATGACGACCCTTGGTTTGCACAACCGCAGCATCACCCGCACGATTAATCGATTGTTTAGGTGACATGATTGAAGATGTTGGCTTGATAGCAATCGACACCACCACATCCTGACCACTACTGATGCCGCCTAAGACACCGCCTGCGTTGTTGGTCGCGAAACCATCAGCAAACATTTCGTCACCGTGTTCACTACCCTTTTGCGCAACGCTCTTAAAGCCTGCACCAATCTCAACACCTTTGACAGCATTAATCCCCATCATTGCGTGCGCAATGTCAGCATCTAACTTATCAAAGATAGGCTCGCCCAAACCAACAGGCACATTCTTAGCAACTACTGTTAAGCGCGCACCGCAAGAGTCTCCTGCTTTGCGCAACTCATCCATATAGGCTTCTAACTGCGGAATGATTTTGGCATTAGCAGCAAAGAATGGATTTTGTGCAATTTGATTGGCATCTTCAAATGGAATTTCCAGCTCACCCAACTGAGTCATGTAGCCATAAAACTCCATGCCGTATTGTTCTGCTAACCATTTTTTAGCAACTGCTGCTGCAGCCACCACTGGCGCAGTTAATCTCGCAGACGAGCGACCACCACCACGTGGATCACGAATACCGTACTTGTGCCAGTAAGTGTAATCGGCGTGTCCTGGTCTAAAACTATCCAAGATGTCACCGTAGTCTTGACTGCGTTGATCGGTATTACGAATCACCAAAGCAATCGGAGTGCCGGTCGTTTTACCTTCAAAAACGCCCGATAGAATTTCTACTTTGTCTTCTTCTTTGCGCTGCGTCACATGACGTGAGGTGCCTGGTTTGCGACGATCCAAGTCTCCTTGAATATCTTCAACCGACAAAGACATGCCCGGTGGGCAACCGTCTACAACAGCGCCAATTGCGGGTCCATGAGATTCACCAAAAGTGGTGATACGAAATAAGTGTCCTAGTGTGCTTCCAGCCATGCCTAGATTATGACATTTGTCAGAGATGAAGGTTTAAATTTACGCTTCACCCCTGAAATCTAAGCAAAATTATTTGGCTGGAGCTGGTTCTTCTGCTGCTGGCCAATCACGAATGTAGGCTTTAAGCATGGTGTTTTCAAAGCTTTGAGCTTCAACCACTGCTTTAGCAACGTCGTAGAAAGAAATAACACCCATCAAAGTGTTAGATTCCATTACAGGCAAATAACGCACATGCTTATCTAGCATCATGCGACGCACATCATCTAGATCTGTCTCTGGTGTGCAAGTCAAAGGCTCTTTTTCCATCACAGTGCCCACGTGAGCGGTGCCCAAAGTGCCATGGCTTTTAGCCAATGTATCGATCACTTCACGGAAAGTGAGAATCCCCACCAACTTTGAATACTCCATCACTACCAAAGAACCAATGTCTTTTTCAGCCATGATGTGTACTGCAGCAGATAGCGATGTTTCTGGAGATACTGTGTAAAGAGTTGCTCCTTTAAAACGCAAAATATCACTAACTTTCATGACCAACTCCTTTGTAATGTGTTGTTTTAAGTTGTTTTTGTTTTTATCTAGTCTATCAGCAGCAAAGGCTGCTAGCTAGTCAGGGAATATCAGGGATTACACCTGTTTTGAGACTTTTATGGCTTTTTTGGGCTAGGTTCCCAAGCTCTTACCACTGGCATATTGGCCACCACCGTAGCACCAGCCAAGGTGACCCACCAAGTGACATAAATCCATACCAAAAACATCGGCAAAATGGCAAAAGCACCATACACAGTCTTATATATAGGGAAACTGGCCACAAACCAGGTAAATAGTGCTTTAGCTAACTCAAATACAACCGCTGCCCCAACCGCTCCCCATAAAGCATCTGTCCAAAGTACTTTTTTGTAAGGCAAGATCTTGTACACCACTGCAAACGACATGACAGATAGAAGAATCGGGAATACAGCCGCCATAAAATTAAAACCGTCACTCAAAGGCCCAATCAAACCTTTTGAGGCACTTAGAACCATAGAACTTAAATAAATACTCAAACCTAATAGCAAAGGGCCAATCATGGTTGCCACCATGTGTATCCCAATGCGCCTAAAGAATGGGCGAGACTGGGTCACACCCCAGATGCGATTGAATGCGTTTTCTACTGTGATGAGGGTGAAGAAAACACCAATTAATAAGCCCAAAGTACCAAAAATAGTTAAACCTTTTGCCTTTAGGGCAAATTGGTTCAGGTACATCAAAATTGGATCACCAATCGCCCCAGGAATTAAGTTGTCAGACAACCAGTCCTGAAAAGCACGGCGCAACTTCAAAAAGCGTGGCATCACAGTCAATAAAGCAAAGGAAACCGTTACCATGGGTACGATTGACAGAATCGTTGTAAATGACAAGCTCGCTGCCATTTCATTGATGTGACTGAGCTTTGCGCGCTGGCGCATGTAGCTAAAAAAGTCGAGAAGAGAGTCTTTATGACGAATTACTGGCACGGCTCTATCATAAGCAAGATATATATTGGAGTACACATTCTATGAATTCTGCAAATATTAACCTCTTAGTTCTTTATTACTCAAGACATGGCGCGACACGCCAATTGGCTGAATTAATTGCTGAAGGTATTGAAAGCGTACCCGGCGCTACTGCAAGATTGCGCACCGTGCCCGAAGTCTCTGCTGTTTGCGAAGCCACCGAGTCAGATATTCCTGCATCAGGCCCTCCTTATGTCGAGCACAAAGATCTACAAGAATGCGCTGGCTTAGCGTTGGGTTCACCAACTCGTTTTGGCAATATGGCTAGCGCTGTGAAATATTTCTTAGACGGCAGCACATCCCAATGGCTATCAGGTGCTTTGATTGGTAAACCCGCTTGTGTGTTTACTAGCACTGGCAGCATGCATGGCGGACAAGAAAGCACTCTACTCTCAATGATGATTCCATTGATGCATCACGGCATGGTGATGGTGGGTCTTCCTTATAGCCAACCAGAACTCATGAATACACAAACTGGTGGCACACCCTATGGCGTGACTCACTTTGCCAAAGCAGATGGCTCAGCACCAATCTCTGCTGATGAAAAGAAATTAGCCTTGGCGCAAGGCAAACGTTTAGCTGAAATCGCTATCAAGTTAGCAAAATGAATACACCCATTACCCAACACCCTGACCTACAACCCAAAGATCACTGGCGTCTGATCGCTTGGTTTTCTTGGTTTGGCTTAGTAGTTCTATGCGTTTTATGGGAAAGCGTACTCGCCCCAATCAAACCAGGCGGGTCTTGGGCAGTGATCAAGGTCATCCCAATGCTGTTTGCACTCAAAGGTATTTGGCAAGCTAAGAATTACACGATGCAATGGTCATCGATGTTGGTCATGCTCTACTTCATTGAAGGTGTGGTGCGCCTGAATGATTCTGGTTTATCGGCATACATGGCTGGATTGGAAATTGTTTTAAGTTTGATTGCATATTTTTCTTTATTGGCATATTTGAAACCGCTTAAGAAAGTAGCCAAACTTAAAAAGGCAGAAGAAGAAATAAAAAAATATTAGGAGCACTCAAACATCATGGCACTGACTGATCAAGAATTAATTGCCGGGTTTATAAACATCATTGGTCAAGAGCACGTCATTACTAATAGTAGTGACTTAGAACCCTATTTGATTGACTGGCGCAAGCGCTATCGCGGCCAGGCGATTGCAGCATTGCGACCAGCTAGCACCGAAGAAGTGTCAGCGATTGTGAAACTATGCGCAGCCAATCAAATCGCCATGGTTCCTCAAGGTGGCAATACGGGTATGTGTGGTGGTGCAACACCTAATCCCACAGGCAGACAAGTAGTAATTTCTTTACAGCGCATGAATAAAATTCGTGAACTTGATGCGTCCAATCAAACGATCACGGTAGAGGCAGGCGTGATTTTGCAAGCGTTACAAGAAGCAGCAACAGCAGCCAATCGATACTTCCCATTGAGCTTAGGTGCCGAAGGCAGTTGTTGCATTGGCGGCAATTTATCGACCAATGCAGGCGGCACCTCAGTGGTTCGGTATGGCAATACTCGTGAACTTTGTTTGGGTCTTGAAGTAGTGATGCCTAATGGCGACATTTTGAATAGCTTACGTAGCTTGCGTAAAGACAACACAGGTTACAACTTACGAGATTTATTCATTGGTGCTGAAGGCAGTCTTGGCATTATCACCGCCGCGGTCATGAAACTCTTCCCTGTTCCAGTAGCGCAGTGGACTGCACTGGTTGCAGTTCCAAGCGCAGAAGCCGCCGTGGAATTATTAAATCGTTTTCAGGCGGGAGCCTCTGCTCAGCTCACTGGTTTTGAAATGATGTCTGATGAAAGTTTGGCACTTTTAAAACATTACTATCCAGCATTAGCAAGTCCACTGGCGGGTCCCAATGCATACGAAGTTCTCGTAGAAATCTCAGATTACGAGAGCGAAGAACACGCCACCCAATTAATGGAATCGATCCTATCAGGCGCCCTAGAGTCAGGTTGCGCCACAGATGCTGCGATTGCTAGCAGCTTGGCTCAAGCCAGAAAGTTTTGGGATATGCGTGAACACGTGCCCCTAGCGCAAGCGGATGATGGCCCGAACATCAAACACGATGTATCACTACCCACTTCAGCGATTCCAACCTTTGTTGCCACTTGCAATGAGATGCTGAGAAAAAAATACCCAGGGATTCGGATCATCAATTACGGTCACTTAGGTGACGGTAATTTGCATTACAACGTTGCAGGACCAAGCTCAGCCGAAACCGAATCTTTCTTTGTCAATCGCTCAAAAGAGATTCAGGCATTGGTGTACAAAGAGGTTGAAAAATTAAATGGCTCGATCTCTGCAGAGCATGGCGTAGGACAACAAAAAGTGGACTACCTAAAAGGTCACCGCGGCGAGGTGGCCTTGAATGTGATGCAGGCTATCAAGAGAGCACTCGATCCTCATAATTTGATGAATCCAGGCAAAGTGGTTTCTTTGTAGAAAGCTTGAAAGCTAGTTAAAGAAATAGCTAGCTAGACAAGTAAGCATGAAATAAAAAACGCCACGATGTGGCGTTTTTTATTAGCAACTTTAAAACTGCAGTAACAACTGGTTTATTTCTTAGTTGCTTCGAGCATACAGTTTGAAATTTGCTAGAAGTACTTCAAAGCACCGTCTGTTGGCTCAATGTATTTTTTACGACCATCAGTTTCAATCACATAAGTGATCATTTCTTTATCGCGCAGTTGTTTTAAGCGAGCGTGCAAAGTTGCTGGCGAACCAATTGCTCGCATGGCGATTGCATCGCTTACCAACAAGCGCTCACCCTTTTTCCACTGCTGCGCTACCAAGTTCAATAGCTCGTTTTCAGTAGCGTCTAATTTTGGAAAGCTTGGCAACTCTTCAACAGAGCGAACCAAGTTCAGAAATCTAAAGTAGATTTCCTGCAACTCTTTGTTTTTCATGGTTTTATTGTCCCCAAGGCTATTAACCTTTGTTCGATATATGAATTATAAGGAAATATAAGAAAAGTTTCAGAAATAACAAAAGTGGTGCATCTGAGGGTTTTTCCTAGGCAATTTTTGGGCTGAATTAGGGGTGCGCCCCCTTAATTAGTCTTAATAGGTAAGGATAATAGAAGGTTGAACACTTAGAATCTAAGGCTGTAGATTTTTACGAGTTCAGCACCACTTAACCTTATAAAAAAGAGGACATATCGATGGCTAAAGATAAATCGAAGATTATTTACACACTTACAGATGAAGCACCTTACCTAGCTACCTGTTCATTCTTGCCCATCGTTAGAGCTTTTACTGCCCCTGCAGATATTGAAATTGTTGAAAGTGATATTTCTGTTGCTGCTCGTATCCTTGCTGAATTCCCAGACCGTTTAAAGCCAGAGCAACAAGTTCCTAATAACTTGGCTGAGCTTGGCAAATTAACTTTGTTGCCAGACACAAACATTATCAAGCTACCAAACATCAGTGCTGCGCTTGGTCAATTGAAAGCAGCCATTAAAGAATTGCAAACTCAGGGCTATGACATCCCTGACTACCCAGAAGATCCAAAGACAGATGAAGAGAAAGCGATTCGCAATCGCTATTCAAAATGTTTAGGTAGCTCTGTGAACCCAGTTTTGCGTGAAGGTAACTCAGACCGTCGTGCGCCAGCTGCTGTAAAACGCTATGCGCGCAAGAACCCACACTCAATGGGTAAATGGAGCCAAGCTTCTCGCACACACGTGTCACACATGCACGGTGGCGACTTCTACTCTAGCGAAAAATCAATGGTGATTCCAAAGCCATGTGACGTGAGAATGGATTTGGTTACTAAGAGCGGCAAAACAATCGTTCTTAAAGAAAAAGTATCTTTACTTGAAGGCGAAATCATCGACAGCATGTACATGAGCAAAAAAGCTTTGTGCAAGTTCTACGAAGATCAAATTCAAGATGCTTACGAAACACGCGTGATGTTCTCTCTTCACGTAAAAGCAACCATGATGAAAGTGTCACACCCGATCGTTTTCGGTCACGCTGTGAAGATTTTCTACAAAACAGCTTTCGAAAAGCATGGTGAGCTATTCAAACAATTGGGCGTAAATGCCAACAATGGTCTAAGCAGCGTTTATGAAAAGATTGCTAGCTTGCCAAGTTCTAAGCGTGAAGAAATCATCAATGACCTACACGCTTGTCACGAACACAACCCAGAGTTAGCAATGGTTGACTCTGCAAAAGGTATCACTAACTTGCACTCACCTAACGATGTGATCGTTGATGCCTCTATGCCAGCGATGATTCGTGCAGGCGGCAAGATGTGGGGCGCTGATGGTCGTCTTAAAGACACCAAAGCTGTGATGCCTGAATCTACGTTTGCTCGTATTTACCAAGAGATGATCAACTTCTGCAAAACTCACGGTAACTTTGACCCAGTGACGATGGGTAGCGTACCTAACGTGGGCTTGATGGCTCAGCAAGCAGAAGAGTACGGTTCACACGACAAGACTTTTGAAATCCCTGAACCAGGTGTTGCACGTATCGTGACTCTTGATGGCAACGTGTTGTTAGAACAGAACGTTGAAGAAGGCGACATCTGGCGTATGTGCCAAGTGAAAGACGCTCCAATCAGAGATTGGGTAAAACTAGCTGTAACACGTGCCCGTCAATCAAATACACCTGCCGTGTTCTGGTTAGATGACTATCGTCCACACGAAGCAGAATTGATCAAGAAGGTAAAAACTTACCTCAAAGACCACGATACAACTGGTCTTGATATTCAGATCATGTCTCAAACACGTGCGATGCGTTACACACTAGAGCGCATCATTCGTGGCAAAGATACTATTTCTGTAACAGGTAACATTCTTCGCGATTACTTAACAGACTTGTTCCCTATTCTTGAATTGGGTACTAGTGCCAAGATGTTGTCTATCGTGCCATTGATGAATGGTGGCGGCTTATTCGAAACTGGCGCTGGCGGTTCTGCACCTAAGCACGTTAAACAATTGGTTGAAGAAAACCACTTGCGCTGGGACTCTTTAGGTGAATTCTTGGCTCTAGCAGTATCTATCGAAGAAGTGGGCATCAAGAAGAACAATGCCAAAGCAAAGATTTTGGCTAAAACTTTAGATGACGCAACAGGTCAATTGCTAGAAAACAGAAAATCACCATCAGCTCGCACAGGTGAATTAGATAACCGTGGCAGCCAGTTCTACTTGGCTCTCTATTGGGCTGAAGCATTGGCTAACCAAACAGAAGACAAAGAGCTACAAGCTCACTTCGCTAAGTTAGCTAAGAAACTCAAAGACAATGAAGAAAAAATTGTTGCTGAGTTGTCAGCGGTTCAAGGTAAAGCGGCTGATATCGGTGGTTACTACAAACCTGATCTAGCAAAGCTAGAAGCAGTGATGCGCCCAAGCGCTACTTTCAATGCGATTGTGAAAGAAGCACTAGGCGCTTAATTAATCTTCAAGCTTTAGCTTAAGCCAATCTACTGCGGTAGATTAGTAAATAAAAAATGCTGGTTTTAAACCAGCATTTTTTATTGTGGCGATAAAAACCAACAATGGTACCCATACATTTACAATCCCGTCCATGAAGTTTTACTTAAAGAAAATGATTTTTTTCAGCGCCATCCTTGCCAATAGCGCAGGGGCGATTGATCTATTGCCAGGCGATGTTGTGGCGCCCAAACCAGATGTGCACTTATTACAGTTTTCATATCAGCGCATAGAGCGCGGTGATTACTATCAAAATAATCAAGTGGCCCTTAACAATAATCAGATTGTTAATAGTCAATTACAGGTTAAATACGGCCGCTCATTTGAAATACAAAATTTACCAGCCTTCTTCTATCTACAAACACCTTATACAGATATCAAAGCAAGAGGTACTGCCGCCAACTTATTAGGACTAACAGACGCATCTGGTGTTGGTGATACCACCTTTGCATTAGCTGTTTGGCCATATGCCAATCACAACACGAGAACATATTTAGGCGTTGCAGGGTATTTAACAGCGCCCACAGGTGACTATCAACATCAGCGCACCTTCAACCCAGGCGAAAATAGATACAAATGGGCAGGTCAAATTGGTTATCAGCAACCTATATACAAAGATTTAGATTGGATGATTGCTTTTGATACTTTGTGGTTTGGCAAAAACTCCGACTACAAGGTCAGCACCTACTCAACACTTGAGCAAAAACCACTCTACTCATTACAAACAAGCTTTTTGTATCAACTTAATCCCACCTACTCTGCTGCACTCGCTTATTTTTACGCCAGCGGCGCAGTTAGTTATAAGGATGACGTGAAGCAAAGTGACCAAACTGTTAGCCAACGCTATCAGGCTAGCTTGATAGCCAACGTTCCAATGGGGAAAGTCATTCTTCAGTATGGCCAGGAGATTTCTACGAAATCTGGCTTCAAAGAAGATAACCGCTGGGTATTGAGATACAACAGGTACTTTAAATAAACCTTTGTTTTTATTTCAATTTCCCTAGTTTTAACGAGGAAATTGCAAATTTTAGCGATTGGGGTATATTGGACTCATGAGAATTACTACCAAAAGCCGTACAGCGATCACTGCCCTAATCGATCTTGCCCTGCACTCAGCGCAAGGTAGAACTGTATCTTTGGCAGAAATCGCAGAACGTCGTCAGATTTCCTTGTCCTATCTTGAGCAGTTGTTTGCCACCCTACGTGCTGCAAATATTGTGAATAGCTTCAGAGGCCCTGGCGGTGGCTACACTCTTGCAAAAGAAGTGTCTGAGATCAGCCTCAAAGATATTGTCTTGGCAATTGATGGTGGTAACTCTAAAAAGACTGCCACCAACGACCTATGGTCATCACTTGAAACATTCATGTTCGAGCACATGGCAGGCATCAGTTTGGCAAGCCTAGTTCAAGACAATCTAGATAAGTTAGAACCGGTTGCTGCTAAACCTAAAAAAGAAAAAGTGGTTAGCAAACGAGTTGCCAATCTTCAGAAAAAAATCAGCGTGGCTAAAAAAGCGACCGTTGAGAAGAAACGATTCATTGCCAACTCAGTTTTCTCTTGGGCTAAGCACCTAAAACAAAGCTAATAAACGCTTGATTTTCAAGGCATCTAAGTCTTTTGGGTGCCTTGGCATAAGTTTTGCTTATATGTATACATGGCTATACATATCGCACTTAATCACGTTACCTCATACAGCTACGACAAGCTGATCAATCTTGGTCCACATCTTGTGCGCCTGCGCCCTGCACCCCATTGCAGAACGCCAATTTTGTCGTACTCACTGCGTGTTGAGCCAGAAGCACACTTTTTAAATTGGCAGCAAGATCCTTATGCCAACTACATGGCACGCCTGGTTTTTCCGGAAAAGACCAAAAAGTTCACCGTTACCGTTGATTTGGTGGCCGAAATGGCCGTGTACAACCCTTTTGACTTTTTCTTAGAAGAACATGCTGAACACTTTCCGTTTAAATACGATAAAAGCCTAGGCCATGATCTAGCACCCTACTTAGCTACATCCAAGCCAGTGGGCTTATTCAAGCAATTACTCAATGAAATATCTGACAAAAAAGTTAGAACGATTGATTACTTGGTAAACCTGAATCAACTGATTCAAACCAAAGTCAAATACACCATCCGCATGGAACCAGGCATTCAGACACCTGAAGAGACTTTGGTGTTGGGATCCGGCTCATGCCGCGACTCAGCATGGCTATTGGTGAATTTGCTTCGCCACAAAGGCTTAGCAGCACGTTTCGTATCAGGCTATTTGATTCAATTAAAACCTGATGTGAAGTCGTTAGATGGCCCATCTGGTGCAGAGTCTGACTTCACAGATTTACATGCTTGGTGCGAGGTGTTTTTACCTGGTGCGGGCTGGATTGGTCTAGACCCCACTTCGGGACTTTTGGCTGGAGAAGGTCATATTCCAGTGGCATGTACACCAGAACCATCTGGTGCATCGCCCATTTCCGGTGCATTAGATAAGTGCGAAGTGGAGTTTTCGCACCAAATGAGTGTCACCCGCGTTTATGAATCACCTCGAGTAACCAAACCCTATACAGAGGATCAGTGGTCAGCTATTGAGGCCCTGGGTCATCATATTGATGATGATTTACAGGCCATGGACGTGCGGCTCACGATGGGTGGCGAACCTACATTTGTGTCAGTAGACGATAGAGATGGTGCTGAGTGGAATACAGATGCGTTAGGTCCAACTAAACGAGGTTTTTCTACAGAACTCATTAAGAAGCTTCAAGATAAATATGGTCGCGGTGGCTTCTTGCATTTTGGTCAAGGCAAGTGGTACCCAGGTGAACAACTACCCAGATGGGCTTTGTCATTATTTTGGAGAGCTGATGGGGATACCTGTTGGAAAAATCCAAAACTGCTAGCCGATGAAAGAGAAAAACATCAATACAGTAATGAAGATGCGAAAAATTTTATTGAGCGCTTAACTGAAAAATTAGAGCTTGATAAGAAATACATCACGCCAGGCTACGAAGATACTTGGTATTACCTGTGGCGTGAACGCAGACTACCAGTCAATGTTGATCCGTTTGACTCCAAATTAGATGATGAATTAGAAAGAGCTCGCCTAAGACGTGTGTTCACACAAGGCTTAGATGAAGTGGTGGGCTATGTTTTACCGATTAAACGCAATAACGCTAATTATTTAAAACCTAGCTGGGAATCAGGTCCTTGGTTCATGCGGGATGAACGCATGTACTTAATGCCAGGTGATTCAGCCATGGGTTATCGCTTGCCACTTGATTCATTACCATGGGTATCTGAAACTGATTACCCCTACCATATTGATCATGATCCTTTTACCCCTTCGAGTGGATTAAAGAGTCACGCCCAACTGAGACAACAATATCAACAAAAGCCTGTTGTCAAGCATGAGGCTAAAGGCTCTTTGGCAGGGAATGACGCATACCCAGCATTTAATCAATCCGCCGCGTGGATCACTCGCACTGCTTTGTGCGTTGAGGTGCGCAACCCTGGCAGAGCAAGCGGTCCTAAAGCTGAGTTTGCAAGCAAAGACGTTGGCGTCATTTATGTCTTTATGCCACCACTGCAGTTATTAGATGACTATTTAGAGTTGGTAACAGCGATTGAAGCTACGGCAGATGAATTAAATCTACCAGTGATCATGGAAGGCTACCCACCGCCCAAAGACTCTCGTTTAAAAATGCTACAAGTAACACCTGACCCTGGCGTGATTGAGGTGAATATTCATCCGGCTAAAAATTGGGAAGAACTGGTAGACCACACTGAATTTTTGTATCAAGCAGCGCATGAAACTCGCTTATCCACTGAAAAGTTCATGATGGATGGTCGACACACCGGCACGGGTGGTGGCAACCACTTTGTGATGGGTGGTGCAACACCAGCAGATAGTCCATTCTTAAGAAGACCTGATCTTTTGCCAAGCCTTCTAACCTTTTGGCATAACCACCCTTCTCTATCTTATTTATTCTCTGGGATGTTTATTGGGCCCACCAGTCAGGCACCCCGTATTGATGAAGCCAGAAACGATCAAGTTTATGAATTAGAGATTGCTCTTAAGGAAATTGAGAAACAGGTCAATACCTGGGGCCAATGCCCACCGTGGATGATTGATAGAACTCTGCGCAATATCCTCATTGACGTCACAGGCAATACACACCGCTCAGAGTTTTGCATTGATAAGCTTTACTCACCCGATGGACCAACCGGTAGATTGGGGCTATTAGAGCTTCGCGCCTTTGAGATGCCACCTCATGCACAAATGAGTTTGGCGCAACAGCTCTTAATTAGAGCTTTGATCAGTTGGTTCTGGAAGCAACCCTATGTGGGTCATGGTGTTACGCGTCTCAATCGCTGGGGCACTGAATTGCATGATCGCTTTTTGTTGCCAACGTTTGTGCAAATGGATTTTGAAGATGTTTTGGCAGAACTCAATCAAGCAGGCTTTGAATTTAAATCAGAGTGGTTTGCACCTCATTTTGAATTCCGCTTCCCATTGATTGGCGAAGTAGAAACAAGAGGTATTCAGTTGTCTCTCAGAAGCGCACTAGAGCCTTGGCATGTGATGGGTGAAGAGGGTGCCATTGGCGGAACAGTCCGTTATGTTGATTCTTCAGTAGAAAGAATTGAATTAAAAGTGACTGGCTATAACGACAATCGATACACCATCACAGTTAACGGCAGAACGGCGCCAATGCAACCGACTGGCAAAGTGGGTGAATATGTACTGGGTGTTCGCTATAAGGCGTGGCAACCCCCTTCTGCATTACACCCAACCATCCCGGCTGACACTCCTCTTAGTTTTGACATTGTTGATAACAGTTTGTCCAGATCACTAGGTGGCTGCCGTTATCACGTTGCTCATCCTGGCGGCCGAAACTACGATACCTTCCCAATCAATGCTTATGAAGCGGAAAGTCGTCGTCTGGCTCGCTTCTTCCGACTAGAACATACGCCCGGAAGAATGAAGGTTGGTCATGTTTTCCCTAGCCAAGAATTTCCATTTACTCTTGACTTGCGTAGAACTTAAAATGACAAACATTCATTTAATGGATTGAACTTTTGTCAGAGAACTTACCCCAGCCATCAGCAGATCAATTAGAACCTAGCAACTCTTCTAACAAAGAGTTGCTACAGTTAATCGATTCCCTATCTCAAACACCTGACATAGGTAATCATGATGAATTGCGCCTTGAAAATGGTGAGCTGAAAGATTATTGGCTTAAGTTTTTTGAATACCTTGGCACCGATCAAATAAAAAACTTATCAGAAAGTACCAAAACTGTTGATCGCTTAATTCAGCAAAATGGTATTACTTATAACGTTTATGATTCTGATCAAGCACAAAGTAGACCCTGGTCACTCAACCCATTGCCCCTAGTTATTAACTCTCAAGAATGGGCTGAGATTTCAAATGGACTATCGCAACGCGCAAGACTACTCAATGAGATTTTGAGAGACACCTACGGTAGTCAAACTCTTTTAAATAATGGCTATCTACCAACAGCTCTAGTTCAAGGACATCCAGGTTATCTCAGAGCAGTTCATCACATCAAACCGCCTGGTGACATTTATCTTCATATTGTTGCTTTTGATATAGCCAGAGGGCCTGATGGTAAGTGGTGGGTCATCAGTAATAGAACGCAAGCACCATCTGGTCTTGGTTACGTTTTAGAAAATCGTTTGATTGTTTCTAAGTTATTTCCAGAAGCCTTCAGAGAACTAAGAATTCAGCATATTGCTTCAAGCTATAAGCGTCTATTAGATACCCTCACAGAATTGGCTACGCCACTAGCCCAAGGTGAATCAGTACGCTTTGCCTTGCTTACTCCAGGCCCGTATAACGAAACATATTTTGAGCACACTTATCTGGCTCGCTATTTAGGTCTACCGCTAGTGGAAGGTGATGATTTAACAGTTAGAGACGATAAGCTTTATCTCAAAACTTTACATGGTCTAGAACGTATTCATGGTCTGTTAAGACGTCTTGATGATGAGTTCATGGACCCCCTTGAATTAAGAGCAGACTCAACACTAGGCATCCCTGGCTTACTTCAAGCCATTAGGTCAGGTAATGTATTAATTACTAATGCATTGGGAGCTGGATTTTTAGAATCCCCCGCAATCCAGGGATTTTTACCTGCGATTAGCGAAAAGCTGCTTGGCGAAAAATTAGCCATGCCTTCTCTGAATACTTGGTGGTGTGGCGAACAAGCAGCTTGGCAAAACATCAGTCCAGAACTTAAAACGCAGGTTATCAAACCTACCTTCACTGGCAGCGTAGGACCCCATTTCCAACCGATTGTGGGATCGCAATTAGATGAAGATCAATTGGATGCCTTGCGTGAAAAGATTGAACAGCGCCCAGATATTTATACGACTCAAAGTTATTTACAATTTTCGCAAGCGAGCACTTGGCAAGAAAATCAGTTCACACCACGCACGGCCATGCTACGCGTTTACGCCATGGCCAATACCAATGGCACCTGGGAGATTTTGCCAGGAGCAATGACTCGTGTTTCAAGCGAAGATCCGAATGTGGTTTCTATTCAACGAGGTGGCAGTACTCTAGATACTTGGGTGATGACGGATAAAGAGGTGGATACCTACTCCATGCTCTCGCAACGCTCCAAGTACATCAACCCCCTCACACCTCATGGTCTACAGTTAATTTCTAGCCGCACGGCAGAAAACTTATTTTGGTTAGGCCGCTATACAGAGCGCGCTGAATCACTCACTCGCCTAGCCAAAGAATCATTGATGATTGCTAGCGTGAGTGGCGAAGACAACTTAAATGCTTTGCAAGATGCAGTTTCTGAACTAACCATCAGAGCAGGCTTGATACCTGAAGAAACACCCAAACTATCTAAATCGCCAAAAGTATTTGCTAGAACACTCATCTCACAACTTAATCACAAAGATAGTTTTAGCATTGGGTATTACATACAGGCTCTTAACAATAATCTGCGCTTAGTCCGAGACAGATTGCCAAGCGACCACTCAAAATTGGTGGGCTACATGAAGTCCAGCCTAGAAAATAGATTAGGCAATAAAACGTCCTTTGAGAGTCGCTCACTGATTGTGGCGGTTGAGGCCTTAGACAATTTAGGACTTCAATTGGCAGCACTTACCGGCTTGCAAGCTGACCGAATGACCAGAGACTTGGGTTGGAGGCTACTGACCATTGGCAGATTAGTAGAACGCTTAGTTAATTTAAGCGAAACCTTGGGTACTTTCTTTAGCCATGATGCATCCCTATCTAGTCGTGGCTTTGACATGCTGTTGACTTTATTTGATAGCACCATCACTTACAGAACTCGTTACCAACGTTATCAAGATATCAACGCCTTGATGGAGTTATTGGTGTTTGATAACACCAATCCACGATCAATGACATGGATTTTGCAAGAACTCGATCACGAGATTCATCATCTGCCCAATACAGCTAAGGAAATTGATACCTTTAGCCAGATTATTCAAACCTGCCAGCCTATTTTTGAAGATACGATGAATATAATCAGCTACACCGAGAGAGTGTCGGCAGCAGGCAAGAAACTTTCGAATGAAATTAGCAGCCATTACTTTGCACACATCAAAGAGCAAAGATTTGCATCATGAATAGCAAGCACATCCAAGTCGAACACATCACGCTATATGAATATGAAAGCGACGTGGAGTTAGCTCATCACTTGGCTTATCTGCGCCCAATCAATAATGCTTACCAAGAAGTAGTCAATAGTCACCTAGACATCACACCAACGCCAGATACGCATCATCAAAATCTTGATATTTTTGGCAATCAAAGAGATTTCTTTTCTTTTCATAAGAATCATGAATCTCTCCATGTCAACGCCCGCTGTGAAGTCTTGACTAAAGAGATTCCCAAAGAACTGATTGAGATGACCCACATCACCTGGGAAGAAGTTAAAGAACAACTTAGGTACGAGGCTGGTAAATCTGTGTCCGCAGCAGCAGAATTTATCTACCCAAGCCCATTTGCCCCATTTGTGATGGATATCAAGCGCTATGCTGAAGAGTCATTTACTCCTGGTCGTAGGATGATTGATGCATCGATTGATTTATGCACCCGCATTTTTAAAGATTTCAAATACTCACCAGACGCCACCGAGATCAACACCCCAGTGTGGGAGGCATTTAAAAATCGTGCAGGTGTGTGCCAAGATTTTGCGCATATTTATATCGTCGCCATCAGATCTCTGGGCTTGAGTGCCAAATATGTCAGCGGTTATCTATTAACCACCCCACCCCCAGGACAAAAGAAGTTACGAGGTGCAGATGCATCCCACGCTTGGGCATCAGTCTATTGCCCAGGAATACCTGGGGATTGGCTTGAGCTAGACCCAACCAACAATATGATTGCTGGCAATAATCATATAAGGCTTGCGATGGGCAGAGACTTTGGGGATGTATCCCCTATCAGAGGAATTATTCGAAGTGGCGGTAGCCACAAAATATCGGTAGGGGTTACTGCTGAGGAAGTGGAATAAAAAAAGGCATTTCAGAGAAATGCCTTTTTGCTGCCGGGTTAATAGATAAATCTATTAACCTTGGCTTTTCTTAAGAACCGTGTACAACTGGTCTTTAAGGTTTAACTTTTCTTTTTTAAGATTTTCAATCTCTTCAGGAGTACCAGGCTCAAGATGCGACTCCATGTTTTTAATCTTTTGATCTAGAGCATTGTGTTTATCAAACAGATGTAAAAAGTGCTTATCTGTTGTTTTAAGTTTAGTAATTAGATCTCTGTATTCTGGAAACATAAACTCTCTCTAGTTAATTGAAGGCAAATAAACCAAACATTTCTGTAGGCATCTTTACTCTACTGGATTTTTGGAGCTTATTCTTAAAATATCTTGCTTTGCATCAATAAACCTTAGTTTATTCCACTAAGTAATATTTTCTGTATGCTTATACAAAATGCAAAACAATCTATAAGGAGTAGTCATGCCTGGTTTATTGCCCAATGTTGATCCAGACGGTTTATTAGAGTTTTCTGTGGTTTACACAGACCGCTCTCTCAATCACATGTCTAACGAATTTAAACGTGTGATCACAGACATATCATCTGTGCTCAAAGACGTTTATCAAGCTCACTCTACTGTGGTAATTCCTGGTAGCGGCACATACGGCATGGAAGCCGTAGCCCGACAATTTGCCACCAATCAAAAATGTCTAGTGATTAGAAACGGTTGGTTTAGCTACCGCTGGACTCAAATTTTTGAGGCAGGACAAATCAGTCAAGATTTACATGTGATTAAAGCTCGTAGAAGTAGCGATTCTGCAACCGCTCCATTTGCACCAGCGCCTATTGATGAAATTGTTAATTTCATCAAAACTGAGAAACCAGCCGTAGTCTTTGCACCACACGTAGAGACCTCAGCCGGCATGATTCTGCCTGACGACTATCTCAAGAAAATCGGTGAAGCGGTTCGCTCAGTAGATGGTTTATTTGTATTGGATTGCATTGCATCTGGTGCGATGTGGGTGAATATGCGCGACTGCCAAGTCGACGTATCAATTAGCGCTCCACAGAAGGGCTGGAGTAGCTCACCTTGCTGCGCACTGATCGGTTTGAGTGATAGAGCCAGAACCAAGATTGACAGCACAACCAGCACCAGCTTCTCATGTGACCTTAAGAAATGGTTGCAAATCATGGAAACCTACGAGAGTGGTAACCATGTCTATCACACGACCATGCCAACTGATGCATTAAAAACACTACGCAATGTGATGAAAGAAACTCAAAGTATTGGCTTTGAAAAACTAAAAGCTGCACAAATTGATTTAGGCAATAAGGTAAGAAACTTATTGGTCTCAAGAGGTTTCACAAGTGTTGCAGCACCGGGATTTCAGTCACCATGCGTGGTTGTGAGTTACACCACAGATCCTGAGATTCAGTCGGGCAAGAAGTTTATTAACGTAGGACTACAAACTGCGGCTGGCGTACCCTTGCAGTGCGATGAAGGTCCAGAATTTAGAACTTTCCGTCTAGGTTTATTTGGTCTAGAGAAGTTACAAAATATTGATAGAACTATCAAGCACCTTGAGCACGCACTCAATACGATGAATTAGTCCAATAGTTAATCTTGCAGGGGCAATCAGATTACTCTGAGCGCCCCTCAATTTTGTCCAAGATTTTCTTAGCATGCCAACCCATGCGCCCTTCTGGATCCATTCTCTGAATATCATCCAAGGCTGTTTTTAGTAATTCGTTTTCTTCTTTGAGGGCGTACATGCGATTTCTAAGGTTGCCAGCATCCAACCATGATCCAATGGCACTTATTAAACGGGCAATGAGGTAACTCCAATCAGGCATAACGAAAGTATGCCATGACAGCTCAACTACACCCGAGCATCAGGGAACGGCATAGCCGTGGGCTTTGATGATTGCCTTAGCCTGAGGACCTTGTAAGTAGTTATAAAAATCAACCACAGATTGAGGTGGGTTTTTAATGAGAACCATGCGTTGTCTGATGGGTTCATGAAGATTTTCAGGGATTAATAGGTAATCCGCATCCCGAGCCACCTCTTTAGAAATCGCTAATGAGTAGGCCGTAAAACCAATTGGCGCAGCTCCTACCACCACAAAATTTGTAGCCGATGAGATATTTTCTCCATAAGCAAATTTATCTTTGGCCAAGTGAATCAATCCCATCTTGGTTAAGAATTCAACAGCAGCTTTTCCGTACGGAGCAAGATCAGGCTTTGCTAGGGCGATCTTGTTTGCACTAGTGATGATTTTTCGCAGATCATCCTCTTTTAAACTTAGCTTAATACCCCTGCCTTTATTTGCAATGATGGCCAATCGACCAATTGCATAGACCTTACCTTCGTCAACCGTAAAACCTTCTTTACTCAAGGCTAGCGGGAAATTTTCATCGGCTGAAACAAATAGGTTAAACGGTGCACCCTGCTGTATTTGACGAGTTAAATTACCCGATGCTCCATAAATTATTCTGAATTCTTGGCCAGTAGCAGACTTGTATTGCTGATAGATCTCTTCCATCGGCGGCTTCATGTTGGCAGCCACAACAATCGTTGGAGGATTGGCCCACGCACTATTCAGTAGAGTGAATAAAAACGTACCTACAAAGTATCTTAATAATTTCATATTTAAAGTTAGTGTGCTAGCTTCGCTAAGTATATATACAGAGGTATACCCAATATGATATTAAATGGAAACGTGATACCTAAAGACATACCCATATAAAGAGCAGGATTTACCTCAGGCAAAGCATGACGTAAAACAGCAGGCACGGCAATATAAGAAGCACTGGCAGCAAGCACCATCAACAAGATGGTCTCCCCAAAGGGTAAACCGATCAGTGTTGCCAAGCCAAGCGTTAAACACGCATGGATTAACGGTGAGCATAAAGCATAGATGAGCGTGATCGGCGGCTTGCCCTTTAATCCACCAAAGTTCTTGGCTGCCATTAAGCCCATGTCAAGTAAGAAGAAAGCTAACATACCCTTGAATAGATCAATCGAGAATGGCGCCATGATTTTTTGACCATCATCGCCACTTACCAAACCAACCACCATAGATCCCAACAGAAGCAATTGTGCGCCGTCTGTGAATGACTCATGCAGAACTTTAGAAATCCGAATGGGTTCCACCGCATTAAAAGATGCTGCCCTCGCCTTATTGGCCAAAATAATAGCCAAGATGATGGCAGGAGATTCCATCAGAGCCATCGCTGCAGCCATGTGGCCGCCAAATGGAATGCCCGACTGATCAAGAGCTTGAGTGGCAGTGATAAAAGTCACCGCGCTAACAGAACCATATGTGGCAGCAATGGCGGCAGAGTCATAGTTATTTAATTTGGTCTTTAAAACTGCGTAGCCAATTAGAGGAATAATCACTGCCAAGAAAATAGCCAACCCTAAAGCCAAGGCAATTTCTACTGTAAAGCCAGATTTATTTAGAGCAAATCCGCCCTTTAAACCCAAAGCCATTAATAAGTAGAGAGACAAGAATCTTGCAATGGGCTGGGGAATCTCTAGATTAGATTTAACAGCGCCAGCAAATGCTCCAAAGACAAAGAAAAGAATCGCTGGGTCTAAAAAATTATTCATTTAGCCATAATAGACTGTTTAAAAAAGCACTCGGTTAACCCCCATAAAAATCAGGGTTAAAAGTACTTAATTGCTAGCTTACTTAAAAGAGATTTAATCAATAAAGATTATTAAGCCGAATGATGTGTGTAATATATGGAGACTATATAGATAGAGTTCACCTGGATTTGATGCTAAAAAAATAGCATTTAACAAATTCACTAGTCAGGAAATATGCATGGTCAATATTTCAAACTGAGCATCAATAGCGTTTTGGATGTGGCGAGCTAGGTGGCCTGCCCAGCACGATTCGAACGTGCGACCTACGCCTTAGAAGCTCATAATTTAGATGATTTCTCACAGTATTCTTAATATGTTACACCTGCCACAAACACCTGCTCAATAGGCAGTTTGATTTATGGAGTTCCGTGGAATTCAATGACAACGGGGCGGCATCGACAGCGGTCGCATGCGATTGAATTGGGGCTGAATTTGTTGAATATGGGACATATGGAAGATGTCGGGAAAACCGACAAATAAAAACTCACTATACAAAGGTGGTTTATAGAATTTTGGTGGCCCGGGGCGGAATCGAACCAGGGCCTAGGATGCTCTATCCAACAATCAATTGTGATATCTGTATTCCTGAGTCTTACCGCCATAGCCATAAGATGCCGCTCTCACATCCTGAACATAGATATAGCTCTCTTCATGAAGATTGCCTAGAATTCGCTCAAAACCCCTATATGCCTCTTTGATGTATTGGACCTTTTCATCTTTTGTATTAGTTTCATCTGTAACTTTGATATCAAAGTAAAAGCTATTTTTACCCTGCTCACTCAATAGATGACCACCCACAAACCATTGATCGTGCTCTACATAATCAATAGCAATCGCTGTGACTTCTTTCTTCTTTCCCAAGACTCTATGGGTCAGATCTAATAGTAATTCGTTGATTTGCTTAGTAGTTTCTATTGATTTTTTACCGCTGACTTTGACGTTCAAGATGGGCATAACATTCTCCTAATTAGTTAGCTATACAACTATATGATCAAAAAAATTGGGGCGCTACAAAACCTCACTTATTCCCCTTAACTTACCGACAACATCTAAAAATTCGCTAGTACCCAACAATTTCTTAAGCTTCTTTGTAACTTCACCGCTGGCCGTATTGATGCTATCTTTGATTGCCTTAGCTTTCTTAGTTGGGTGAATCTCCATTTCACGAGCATCATCGGCTGATGGCAATCTTTCAATTAACCCCAACTTTTCTAATCCATCCAAACCTCTAGAAGCTGTAGGCTTAGTAATATTCATTTCTTTAGCTAGAGCATTTTGATAAGAGCCCGGCTTATCCAATATCACTCTCAACATAAATGCTTGGGAAGGCGTCAGACCAAAGGATTTAAATGCCAAAGTCCATTCCCGCTCCAATTTACGAGCAAGTGAAGTGGTATTGAAGTAAAGGCATTGTTCAAACATGGTCTCACTATAGCACAAATTAGTTAGCTATACAACCATAATCAAGAATTTCGTTTAAAACGACATTAACTAGCAAAGAAAATGGGGGCTAGAACGCCCCCTCAAGGATGGTAATTAAAGCGGGGGAACACAACAGTAAACAAGTGGGCGTTATTGTGTTTTGATAGTCTTAGTTAATTCCACTTATGCCTTGCAGCCATCAATGCTAATGGAACCAGCACCTGATGAAGCCAATACCAACAATCCACCAGTTACAGCAATATTCTTAAAGAATAATAACTGAGCAATAAATGCGGCATCTGCTGGAGCGGCCCAAAATGCGTGGCCAGTAATACTTGCCAGTACAGTAAAGATTGCAAGGCTGATTGCTACAAAACGAGTGTGATACCCAAGAATTAAAGCAAGGCCGCCTAAGATTTCAATAGCAATAACTACCCAAACCAAGATTGCTACAGCAGGCAAACCAAGAGACGCAAAATAACCTGTTGTACCCTCAACGCCCATTAACTTATTGAGACCCGCTGGGAGGAACAATGCGGCAATGGCAATACGACCTAGTAGGTTTAATACATTTTCCAAGTTCTTCATAATTTTCCTTTTTTATAAATTGATATAGAGGCTCTTAGAGCTTGTTATGACTGCCATCACAAAACACACCGTTGGAACTATGTTTACAGCCGCAAAGGTAAACGGTCTCAGTCTTATCTGCTGTAAACGCAACTGGAGTAAGCTCGGTAGTCTTATGACTTCCGTCGCAAAATGGTTGATTCTTGCTTAGGCCACAAGAACACCAGTAATAAGTTTGACCAGCAGTTACTTCTACGGTATGAGGAGCTTTCTGAGCAATATGGGGTTTCATGATGATTCCTTTACTTAGTAAAAATCGTTCTTAATAACTTGAGAGACTCTTCAACTTCTTTAGCCTCTTTTTTTGAGAGCTTTTGAAACACCAACTCAAGATGCTTCAAATGATCTGGAAATACTTTTTCAAAAGTCTTTTGCCCTTTAGTAGTCAACTTGAGCAAATGACTTCGAGCATCATCAGGATTCTCTTGTATGGCAATAAATCCCTTTTGAACCATTCTTTCTACAACACCTGTTAAAGAGCTTTTAGAGATTAAAGTCTTTTCTCCCAACTGCTTAAAGCTCATGGGCGGTTGATTGGCCAGCGTGGCAATCACATCAAACTGGACGGGCAATAGTCCCAACCCTCGAATATGGGCGGAGGAGTAGCCCTCAAATTCTTGATAGGCTCTAGCGAGTTCTTTAATGATAGGAAGAAAGTTCATATACGTACTAATATAGTCCATATATGAACTAATGTCAAACGCCCTATTAGGCGAAGGGGTATCTTCTACAAAAAAACATTTCGGGCGTCACAAAGCCTTCATATAAGAATGACCGTAAATTTAGTTACAAAAATTTATAGAAATGGTGATAATAGGTACATCAACCCTAAGTAAGATTTTTCTATGTTCAGCACCCCATCCCTTAGTTTTTTTCAAGAAATCATTGAGCTGATTGGTATCTTTTCATTTGCCGCATCAGGATTGATAGCTGCCTTAAGAAAAAAATTGGATTTGGTTGGCGTGAGTATCGTGGCTGGTTTAACAGCTTTTGGTGGCGGTACATTGAGAGATATTCTTTTAGACCGCAGACCATTCTTTTGGGTTGAACACTCTTACTGGCTCTGGGTGATCATTGGTTTAACAGTTGTGAGTATTTGGTTTATTAAGAACAAGCATCTGGTGTATACCGAAAAAATGATTCAGTTACCTGACGCAATGGGCTTGGCATTGGCAACCATCCTAGGCACTCAAATTGCTCTTCAATTTGATATGCCAGTCATTGTGGCCATTTTGCTAGGCGTCATTTCTGCAACGTTTGGTGGCGCTTTGCGCGACATCGTGTGCGGAGAAATTCCACAGCTATTTTCTGACAATCGTCCCTATGCGGTAATTGCTTTTGCTGGTAGCGGTTTATATATCTTTTTGAGCTCTTATTTATTAGACAACTCTACGGCTGCCGTGATTTCATTTGTGTTTATTTTCACAATTCGAGCGATTGCCTTATATAAAAATTGGCATCTTCCAAGTTTCAGGGCTCAAAAGTAAAAAACCACCCGAAGGTGGTGTGCGAATCTTGGTGGCCCGGGGGCGGAATCGACCAGGGCCCAGGATGTCTGACTCTATCTAGGAATGTCGTTTAAAACGACACTACTTGCGATCCCTTAATCATTAACCAAAGCATTAAGTTAATTTAACAACCCAAATACCCCTTTTGATATAGTGAATTATTATTGTGCTTTATAAAACTCCAACAGTATTAAGGGGTCAGATACATGCCACATGACGTAAGCCTTATTGCCATTCTTGCAGCCGGATTTAGTTTGGCCCTCATCATGGGGTTTGCGGTCACTTATCTGAAAATGCCGCCGTTGGTCGGCTACTTACTAGCAGGCGTACTTATTGGCCCTGCAACTCCGGGCTTTGTCGCTGATATTGGTTTATCGATGCAATTGGCCGAACTCGGCGTGATGCTTCTGATGTTTGGGGTGGGCTTGCATTTCTCAATTGGCGACTTGATGTCTGTCAAAAAAATCGCCATCCCTGGCGCGCTTTTTCAAATGATAGTTGCAACAGTCCTTGGCTTTTTGGTTGCCAATTATTGGGGTTGGTCTTTATTGGGCTCCATCGTGTTTGGCTTAAGTTTGTCCGTTGCAAGTACGGTCGTTTTATTGCGAGCACTCGAAGACAAAGGGCTCTTGGGCACGTCCAACGGAAAAATAGCCGTGGGTTGGCTTGTTGTAGAAGATTTGGTGATGGTGTTGGCTTTGGTACTTCTTCCTGTATTGGCTGAATTACTTCAACATGATGGCATCAATGCTGCCAGCGGCAACATCGATGAACTGCTCAAACCAATCGGCATTACCTTGGCCAAGGTCACTGCGTTCATCGTGCTCATGTTGGTCATTGGTAAAAGACTACTCCCAAAAATCTTGTGGTTAGTAGCAAAGAATGGTTCTAGAGAATTATTCACACTAGCTGTGATTGCATCTGCAATCGGGATTGCTTTCTTAGCAGCAAAAATATTCGATGTCTCTTTTGCTCTCGGGGCATTCTTTGCCGGCATGATGCTTGGCGAATCTAAGTTAAGCCAAAGAGCCGCTGATGAATCTCTACCCCTCAGAGATGCTTTTGCCGTACTCTTCTTTGTATCGGTAGGAATGCTATTTGATCCACAAATTTTGTGGCACGAACCGCTCAAACTTCTTATTGTGATTTTTATTATTTTGATTGGAAAAACATTGGCTGCTATGGCCCTTGTTTTACTGTTCAGGTACCCACTCAACACTGCGGCAACCGTTGGTATCAGCTTGGCTCAAATCGGAGAGTTCTCTTTCATTCTTGCGGGAATGGGCTTGGCCATGAACCTCATTCCAAACGAAGCCTATAGCCTGATTCTTGCAGGAGCAATCATCTCGATTGCCCTTAATTCGTTTTTGTTCGACAGCATTTCACCTTTGATCAATTGGGCCAGAAAGCGCTCAGCCCTTGCAAGAAATTTAGATCAACGCATGGATCCTTTAGCATTACTGCCAACTTCTACACAAGAATCTCTACTGACTGGACAGGTGGTGATTGTTGGTCAAGGTCGTGTTGGTAAAAGAGTGCTTGAAAAGTTAAAGGCGGAAGGTGTTTCTTGTGTGGTAGCCGAGAAGGATCGCTCGATTGTTGAGAGCCTCAGAAAATCTGGAACGCCAGCTGTGTCTGGAGATGCGTCTGATCCATTCGTACTCATACAGGCACACATTGCAAATGCTGCCATCATGGTGATTGCCTCGCAGGACTCGATTGATATCAGCAAAATGGTAGAAACTGCTAGAACCCTCAACCCAAAGATATCAATCTTTATTCGCGCAAGGGATAGCGAAGCAATTGAGATATATAACAAAGAAGGTTGGGGTCAATCTTTCACACCCGAAGATGAATTGGCGAATCGTTTCTCTGTAGAAGTACTGAAAGAATTAAGACGAATACCTTAAAGCTGTGTAATCAAGCAAGCAATCTCACAAACGAAAAAACCACCCGAAGGTGGTTTATAGATTCTTGGTGGCCCGGGGCGGAATCGACCAGGGCCCAGGATGTCTGACTCTATCTAGGAATGTCGTTTAAAACGACATCACGAACACTTACACCCGCCACCACAGCCACCACCCTGCTTGGCCTGAGTGGTACCACCAGTATCCAGTTGAGCTGGATAACCATCCTCAATTAATGCGGCAATCAAATCATCCGTCTTATCGGTAGCCCTTGTCACTTTTACCTTGCCAGCGGCTAAGTCAACATTTACATCGCCAACACCATCTAATGCTTTAAGGGCACTAGTCACATGCTTTACACAAGAACCGCAAGTCATGCCACTTACATTTAAATTAATTTCACTCATTTGTATTCCTTTATCTATAGGACTGGTAAACGCTTGGTTTTCCATTCATCCCAATTAATAAAACATCATATGGATCTTTTCTCCCTTTATATTCAGGGCCATCCATACCCGGAGAGCCAACAGGCATAGCTGGAACGGCTAGGCCAATGGCTATAGGTTTTTCTGCTAATAGTCGCTTAATTTCTTTAGCAGGCACATGACCTTCAATGGCATAGCCGCCAATTAATGCGGTGTGACAAGAGCCAAATTGAATAGGCATTCCTAGCTTCTTACGAATCTCATCATTACCATCTGTATAAGTTTTGACAGCAAAACCATTCTTTTCAACATGGTCAGCCCAATCTTTACAACAACCACAAGTAGGGCTCTTCCACATCGTAATAACAGGGTTTTCAGTAGCCGCGAAACTGAGCGTAGGCAATAAAACTAGCCCTAAAGAAATAAGTCTTCTTTGTTGATTTACTTGTTTCATCTTTTAACCATCACTTTCTTTGAGTAAAGATTGCCCTTGCGGGCAATCTCCTGATTAATGATTGTGTCCTTGGTTATTCATCGGCATGTTTTGTTTCATTTGCTCGGGCATCTGTCCGCCATTCATTGGCATTTGATTGGTAGGCATATTGCCCATCATTTTCTGATGTTGCTTCATCATCTTTTCATGCTCTTCGGGATGACAGAACTCATGGCTATCAGCACCAGAACTCATTTGATGAGCACCTGCTCCTTTATAACCAAGAATGGATGGGTCAAGCATGCCAGCAATCATGGCAATATGACCGAACACTAGAAACAGGGCAACGCAGATCGCATGGATTTTTAATTTACCCATTTGATCCAACGCCTTATTGACTAAACCCATCTCTTGTAAAGCAATCCAAATCAGCGGCAAGCCAGCAATAAGATATGTCCCAACAGCAATCACATCAATGACCGTTCTCCATTCGCCTGCTTTGGTAATTGGTATGACGGCATTCGTCATGATGTAGATGATGATGCCTACAAAGTAAATGCCTACCGCAATACCAGCAAAACGATTGAGGTAATAGACCGCCCCATCGAACTTACGAGTAAAGAGTAGATACAGCTCAGTAATTGCCAAAGTCTCAGCCAAGATGACTGGGATAGCCATAAAGATAATCAAGTTCCAAGGCTGATTAACAGCCAATAACTCCATGTAGTGAGTCATGTTCATATATTTCTCCAATAGATAACCGTAGCTTAGTGCCACAAAAATTAGTTAAAACAAAAATTAACTAAATTGTCTTGGAGGCTTGAAGATGTGATTAGGGATCGCCTCAACAACTAATTGAGGAACCCACGCAACAAAGTGACTTGAAAAGTCTGGTTGCTTGTATTGATTTGTAGATAGATTAGCGACTACCCCCAAACAGCATTGGTGGTGAGTTTGATGATTGGTTGATTGTAACTTTTCAATCTTGGTGTCGGCATTTGTATGACAGTCATGTTGAACCACATGCTGAACATGAGTATCCCCTAAAGACTCATATGACGCAGACATACTGCCCGCATGAATGAGGCTAACAAATATGGAGAGGCATAAAAACGCACAAATCCGACGCATAATTCATTTTATTCCTTTTTAATATATTTGTTAAATCATGACTTGGATTATCACCAAATACTTGCTGACAGCCGGAATGGTTGTATTCATTACTGAAGTTGCCAAACGGAGCGATAAGTTAGGAGGATTGATTGCGGCATTGCCCTTGATGACGCTACTTACTCTTACTTGGCTATTCATTGAAAATCAATCGGAAGAGAAAATAGCAAACCACGCTTATTACACTTTTTGGTATGTAATTCCAACACTACCGATGTTTCTACTATTCCCTTACCTACTTCCAAAAATTGGGTTTGGGCTAACAATCGCGGCTAGCATCCTAATCACGATCATTTGCTTTAGTTTATTTGCACTCTTAATGAAAAACTTCGGAATTCATTTGCTGTAAATCAAATCGCTTTTATTAGATGTCGGTTTTCCCGACATATTTATAGGCCCTGAACTAGATGTCTCGGCGATTTGTAATTATCTAAAAAAAGTTTGAACTTACGAACAACATCATCAAATGGACTCAAACTGCTTGATCTCAGTCTTTCAATAAACTCCACCCTGGGAATTGGCAAAATATAAGCCCACAACTCATTACTCTGGGGAAACAAGCACCATAGATCATCCACACCGAAATCATAGATAACATGCACCGTACTAGCTATCCAATCTCTAAAAATAGCTCCCTCTGCAAATGTCACACGTAATTGAGGCCAAAGATTATTAGGTCCTGACTGTTTCACAACTTGCATAAAACGAGTTTTATCTCTTGCTCGCCTATTTCCGTCAACAACCCAAATTAACTTTTTATAAAAACTTTCCCTGGAGCGACGTTCCTCAGGTGCGATGTAGGAATGTTGGAATTCAATGATCCAGCCATCTTGAGTTTTGACATCTGCTACGTGCTTTTCACCATCATCCGCAATATGAACTATTTCTTGCCAATCCTCAGGAAACTGATTTTTCCATGATCGATGCCATTCAGTCTCTTTTTCCCACCACGGATCACATTGAATTTTTGCCTTGTGAGCCCAATGATGAATACGCTGTTCACCACATTTAGCCACAACTGGATTACCACAGCCAAGACATGTCCCCTTCAACTGAGATTGAGCTTCTTCACGTTGACTGTTAACAAGTGCGAATTTCATAGTTATCAAAAATAAGAGAAAGTATGGCTATACGACCATATTAACTCCATCTTAATAAATGTCGGTTTTCCCGACAAATCACCATGAGTCGCTGATAGTCTCAAAGGATTGATGCCGTAGAACCAGATAAAAATCACCTAGAAACACAGTCGTGCATGATTAATCACAGTCAATCAATATCATGAGCCTTGTTGAAACATATTAATTTTGAGATTTTTGATCAAGCCCGAGAGACTTGGCCTGCCCAGTACGATTCGAACGTACGACCTAATTCTTGTGCTTAATTGGTTATGAATTACTGTGCTGGTTAACAGAGTAATTCATAACATGGACTATTTTTTAGGTAAGGAATAAACATGTATTTCATCGCCTTGTTTAAATCCAAACAACTGGTTACCACCGGCTGCAACTGCTATGTATTGAATTCCATCAATTTGATATGTAATCGGCGGAGCATTCACTCCAGCGGATAAGGTGGTCGTCCACAAACGATGACCATTTTTCGCATCAAACGCATTCAATGAGCCATTGCCCTCACCCACAAAAATCAGATCACCTGCAGTTGATAGTAAACCACCTACCAACGGCTCTGGAGTCTTAACTTGCCATTTCATTTTTCCAGTTTTTAAATCTACAGCAGACAATACCCCCCAACGTGGTTCATCCATCAATAGCTCAAGAGTTGAGTAATCCAGTGATGGTTTATCGCCTTTAGCTGGTATTGTTTTTTTAGAATATCTAACTGGCCAATGAATCGCCGGCACAAATGCTGTGAGAGTCTTAGGATTTAAAGCGGTCGGCGTCCAGTTAACACCACCTACTGCACCAGGTGTAATCACTATACCCTCAGGAGTTGGTCGAGCAAATAGATTGGTCTGAGGAATAAAAGCTTCAGATTTTTTGAGCAACCGACCCGTCACGCGATCATGGACATAGTACCAACCAACTTTCGATGCTTGCCCTACTGCAGGTATTTTTTTACCTTGAACCTCGTAATCAAATAGGATTGCTGGGCTAGCCACATCATAACCCCATAAATCATGAGGCACTTGTTGATAATGCCAACGAATTTTTCCCGTATGAATATCTAAACAAACCAAAGATATGGTGTAGAGATTGTCACCTGGTCTAGATGTGTCATCCATTTGTGGCGATGGATTACCAGTACCAAAATACAATAAGCCACGCTTTGTATCTATAGCAGGCGTCGTCCATGCCGAACCACCACCATACTTAGCAGCATCAGGATAACGATGTAAATTATTTTTTTCGAGATTTATATCTCGATTTAATGGCACGCCATCAGGGGTAGTTGTTGTAAATGTCCCCTCCCAAGCTTGTGGCGCAACGGTGTCGAATTGCCAAATTCTTTGGCCTGTCTTCACATCAAATGCTGCTAAAAATCCTGCGCGTCCATAGCTTCCAGCAAAACCCACGACTGCACCCAAGGGCGCACCCTCCCGCTCCGAATCAAGATGCAAACCATACCCTACGCCTGTGATACCTACTAGCACCTTACCTTGATAAACGATGGGAGCCATGGCAATACCAATACCCGATTGACCAGCAATCGAACTATTTTTTAATTTGTCACCATCTTGTAGAGTTTGAATACTTTCTGCACTTGCACTTGAACCGTCTGCAACTTCAATATCCCAGACAACTTTTCCAGTGCGAGCATCTAGTGCAATTAGTCGTGCATCTACAGTTCCTACAAATACCTTGCCATCGCTAACCGCCACACCTCGATTAGCCGGCCCACAACATAATCGATAATCTTTTTTACGCTGATGTTGATATCGCCAAATTTCTTTACCAGTCACTGCATCAAGAGCCAAGACGTGGTTGAATGGCAAAGACACATACATCACACGATCAACAACCAATGGCGTTGCCTGAAATGATGCTTTTACGCCAGTGTGTACACGCCATGTTGACTGAAGATTTGCCACATTACTGGCTTTGATTTGAGTTAGTGGAGAATGACGTTGATGACTGTAGTCAAGACCATACATGGGCCAGTCAATATCTTTGGCATGTGGCTGAATAGAACTAAAAACTATTGACCCTACTAAAAGGCTATAAATTATTTTTCTCACCACTCCTCCTTTGTCTTTCTAAAACTTTATATCAATCACAGAAAATTAAGGGGGATACCCAAGAAATACATTAAGACATAGTCATGAAAAACATGAGCCAAATGATTACTCACAGTCGAGAGTATTAATAACTTTGGGAATTACTATCGAATGGGCTACAGGGGACTTTGCCTGCCCAGTACGATTCCAACGTGCGGCCTACGCCCTGAACTGCTCAATTTTTTGCATCTTGACGCCTCCCACAATTAACCTTCAAAAAATAACCCTTTAAATTACCGGAAAATCTTACAAAGATTAATCCTGATAAAGTTGTTCCATATCTAAAAACAATGGAGACAGCATGAGCGAATCTTGCCAACTTTGCCAATCAAAGAAATTGGTTCACTCGAAAAAGATAGATGCCAAAACTCAAGCCCCATTGGATATTTCATCTTGCCCAGACTGCAGTCTTGTTGCACAGAAGAATATTCCTAGTGATGAAGAACTAAAAATTTATTACTCCCACAACTATCGCCAAGACTATAAAAGCACTTACTCACCCAAACCAAAGTATGTTCATAGGGCTGGCCAGGCAGCGCTTAAACGTATTCGCTTCTTACAAAAAAACCTGGATCTAAATAAGCAAACATTAATTGATATTGGTGCAGGTGGCGGTGAATTTGTATATATCGCACAGCAATTTGGCCTAGCGGCACGTGGAATTGAGCCAAACATTGGATACTCCAATTTTTCTAAAGAACAATATGGCGTCGAAGTTAAAACAGCCATGCTCTCTGATGTCGAAGACTCCTCTGCAGACATATTGACCCTATTCCATGTATTCGAGCACATGGCAAAACCACATGAGGTGATGAAAAAGTTACATCAAAGCCTTAAAGAAAATGGTTATTTGTATATTGAAGTACCGAATATTTTGCAGGCTGATGCATCACCCCATAACATCTACTTCAAAGCACATCTCTTTTATTACTCAAAGCACACCTTAATCAGCATGGCTAGTCGTTATTTTGAGGTGGTAGACGTTGAAGATCAGGGTAATCTCCAGATCTTATTTAAAAAAAGATCTCAGGCTCTTGAATCGCTGATTCTTCCAACGCACGATACAGTTCAAATGTCTCAAGAACGCATGGTAAAAAAAGGCTGGTTTGAATACCTCTTTTTAGCAGGCGGCATCATGAAGCCATTATTTCGAATTGAAAGAATAATTGCGGAGGCTTTTATTGGGAAGAAACAACCAAAAGAAATCCTTGATCAGCTTTTAAGAGATTCACAGGCTAGCAATTTTCTATTGTCCAAACGAGAACTTAAAAGAACTGGTGGTTGGTCCATAGCCGGTGGTCTTGGATTTGTCTGCTACGAACTCTTATGCTAACGAGCTGTTAGTACGGCAATTTGAAGAATAGCGTAACTATTTGGCCTGCCCAGCACGATTCGAACGTGCGACCTACGCCTTAGAAGGGCGGTGCTCTATCCAGCTGAGCTATGGGCAGTCTTTGAACTGAAGTGAGGATTATAGCGGAGGTCATCCGCTCTCTCATGATTAGTAACAATTAAAATAGAGGCATCTATTTTTCTTCTGAGTTTCTGATTTTCATCATGCTTAAGATCACCATTTATCACAACCCCAAATGCAAAACGTCCCGCGATGTTTTAGAAAAGATTCGTGAGATGGGTATCGAACCCAATGTGGTTTTGTACCTTCAAAGCCCTCCTTCAGAATTAGAACTTCGTACTCTTATCAAATCCACAGGTGAATCAGTGCGACATGTCTTACGTCAAAAAGGCACACCCTATGACGAATTAGATTTAGGCAATCCCAAATGGAGCGAAGATGAGTTGATTGCATTCATCATGAAGCACCCTATTTTGCTCAATCGCCCTATCGTGTCGAATGGCAAAGTAGCTAGGTTGTGTCGCCCCTCTGAAACTGTCTTAGATGTTCTGAAATAAAACACTTTTTGATTGGTCAAAAATTGGTGTTCTAGACATAAATTGCATTGTTTTGGTGCGTATTTTTATCTTGTATAGCCAGCCATAAATAGCTAGCCTTAACCATCATTAGATGATTTCTCAAGGGAGAGAAAAAATGGGTGAACTAGATCAAGAAAGCTATGACAAACTGGCTGCTCTTATCAAAGCGGGCGATATCAAGCTTGAGAGCTTGCGTGATATGACCTACGATGATTTAGAAGTGCTTTGCAATCAATTACTTAAATGGAAATTGTTTGTTGCCAACAAAGAATACGTTGGAGAGGCCATCGAGCAATACATGACTAGTTCACTCAACTAATCAAAGCGTCTTAGACAATAGAGCCGGCCCGTTTTTTTGGCCCTATTTGATGATTGACAACCGTTTAAAGTCTTGATTCTGTTTGATTTTGGCCGTCATTGCCAGAAGACTGAAAGCCAACAGAACGCATCAACGTCAAGATTTCGCTAGGCAGAGCATTCTCACTAGCCTTCAACCCCATCTTGAGTTCAGGAACATATTTGCTGATCTCATCTGAGCCATAGAACTTCATCGACCAATTTGAAAAGCGGCGCTTTGGTAGCTTATCAATATCAAGAACCTGAATCTCTTCATGGCGGCGATCAGCGACAATAGCGTTCCATATTGGCTCAACACAATTTGGATAACCTTCTAAAATTTGACCAAAAATACCACTGTCATAAAAAAGAACTCCGGTCACGCCAAGTTTTTTATTTTTATGAACTGCATCCTCTAGAAGGTTCATTAAACCTAGGATGCCAACGTCTGTGGTCGATTTGCTGACGTAACTTAATTCGATAAGTTCTTGAGGATTAAAACTAGAAAAATCGATCTGTGAATCTTCTGAAAATGGCATCTTGCGCTAACTAATAACTGGTCAAAATTGGTACTTTTAAAAATTGTGAAGATTCTAATAAATATATTAGACATAAGCCATGGGTATAAGCCCTATGTCTATATCAATGATTAGACAAAACTTGATCTTAATCAAGTAATCCTAACCATCATTTATTGCAAAAGCGTGACAAGACCCTGATTGGAGACGGCAAAGCAATGACTCACAACTGGTACTTAAAAATTGAGTTTTGTTCAGATTAAATTGGGTATTTTGACTGTGCCAGAAAGGCTAGAAAGTGGTCGGAGTACAAGGATTCGAACCTTGGACCCCCTGGTCCCAAACCAGGTGCGCTACCAGACTGCGCCACACTCCGACTAAGACCAATATTGTAACCTACCCGAGTGTTTTTTAGCAAATTTAGGCAGTGGATAGTCTATAAGGCCATATAACCAATCATGAAAATCTTATAGAAACACATAACCCACTTAACTCAACACTCATACTCAAATGAACATCCAACCCCTCAACCTCAGAAATTTTTTGAATAATTGACCAACCCAAACCACTGCCATATGAGTCAACCTGTCCGAATCGCTGGAATCTAATTCCCAATTTATTAACTTGATCTTGCGTTAGCCCAGGACCACTGTCTTCAATCGACAAAAAGACATGGCTTCCTTTTTGGTTCAGCGAAACATTAATTTTTCCTTTTGGGGGTGAATATCGAATCGCGTTATCTAAGATGTTTCTAAATAGAATTTCTAAAAGAGTCTTGTTCGCCCTAACTCGATACTTCCCTGAGTCATCATATTCAATTACCTGAGATTTAGCATCAATCTGAGGATAGGCATAAGCAATTTGTTGGGCAATGAACTCCGAAATACTTAAATCATCTTTTTCAAAAGTACTGACCGATGTTTCGACTCTAGACAATGCCAATAGTTGTTCAATTAAACGGCTTGCCCTATCGCAACTTTCAATCAAATTATCAAAAGCAGCTGGCTCTAAGACCTTCTCCAACCTGATCACTTCTGCTTGAGCCTTTATGGCGGCAAGCGGCGTTCTAAGCTCATGAGCGGCATCAGCAGTGAATCTTTTTTCATGCTCTACAGATACTTTTACCCTGGAGAGTAAACTGTTTAACTCATTTAACAAAGGACTAATTTCTTTAGGTAAGCCAGATACCTCAATTTTTTCTAGGGAATTCGGGCTTCTATCTGTGATTGCCTTTTGGAGCTTGGTAATTGATGAGCTAGTCAAGTAAACCACTCCATAAATAATCACGGTGAGTATTGGCAGTCCAATAATGAGGGGCCAAATCAAACCCCACAACAAGTCAATCAGTATTTCGTTTTTTTCATGCGTTATTTTGTTAATAGAAATATTTTTCTCAATAATTTTTCTAAATAACTCTTCCAGCTCGTCTCTAGCATCAAACCAGACCATGAGAGATGCCGCCACCCATATAAAGGTAACGCACCCAATGATCATTATCAGTAGGCGATTTCTTAATGAGAATGTATTTTCTTTCACACTAGCCTTTAAATTGATAGCCAACGCCACGAATAGTTTGAATTAGATTGGAGCCAATTTTTTTGCGTAAGTTATGGATATGTACTTCTATAGCGTTACTTTCAACTTCATGACCCCAACTGTATAACTGGCCTTCTAATTGCCCCTTAGTCAAAACCCTTCCCGAAGAAAGCATCAGTGCGTGTAATAAAGCAAACTCTTTTTTCGAGAGATTTAACTCTTCACCGTTAAGAGCCGCTTTGAAGGATAGTGGGCTAAGCAATAAATCTCCACACTTAATTTCATTTTGACTAATGCCCTCTGAGCGCCGAATGATTGCCCTTAACCTTGCGGCTAAAACTTCTAAGGAGACTGGCTTAATCACATAGTCATCACCCCCCAAATCTAATCCTTTAGTGATGCTTTCAACACCATCTTGAGCAGTCAACACCAATACTGGTAATGAATCTTTATCAGCTCTCAGCTCTTTCAAAACTGTTAGCCCATCCTTAAGAGGCAAACCAATATCTAGCACTAATGCGGCATAACTTGTATTTTTCACTTCATATAGTGCCGCTTGGCCATCTCGAACCCAATCAACTTGAAAGCCGTGTTTTATCAAGCCTTGCTTTAAAGCATCGCCTAAATTTTTGTCATCCTCGGCTAAAAGTACTCTCATCACCAAATTTTAAATTGAATGCCCCAAAAATAGATCACTACTAGCAAAATGATTATCGTTACCCATTTATATGGTCTTGCTCTTTGAGCTAATACGCCAACGTTTTTAGCAACTTCGCCATTCGTTTTTTGTAAGCGTTGATACATGACATTTAATACTATTGAACCCACATGAACCACAACCACAGCAATTATCAAATTACCTACCAACTCATGTATTTCACTAATTAACTCTGGGCCTATCTCATTGAATACGAGATAGCCTGTAGCCGACACTAATAGAACTAAACCCATTAGTAAATAGGCAGCAACAAATCCTACGGCATTCAATCCTATTGAAAACTCTTTGTTTCCACTCAAGATTGCTTGTATGTTTTCTCGAACCCTCAAAAACCGTGGCTTTATTGTTGTAAACCTCGCATATTTAGATCCAATAAAACCCCAAATTACTCTAAAGCCAATGATTCCCAGCATGGTGTAACCCATAGTTACATGAACAAGCCTAAACTTCTCACTTTCTTGCGTAAGAATTGCGCCCAAAAAACATATGGCTAACAGCCAATGAGTGAAAAATACTGGCGAATCCCATACCAACATTCTTTTTCTAATTTCAGCGATCATTTCGGAATCCTCACTTCATCATCGTCATAGTTGCCCTTATCTGCTGAAGTGTGACAAGCCATACAGTTTGCTTTGCTTTTTACTTTTGAGCCCTTCCATGTCGAATCACTAATCTTGCGGTGTTTTTTGATAAACCATGTGGATTCAGTAATACGGTCATTGGGTGGAGCTGACGAAACTCTTTTGTAAGTTCCCGCATTTTGATTAAGCCATTGACTTATTTCTTTTATAGATTGAGGGTCTAAGGATGCATCTGTGCCATAGTGCTTGTCTAGACCACTCATAATCTGCGCCCAAGAGTCTTTTGGTAAAAATGCTGGTGGGTACACCATATGGCATGACGCACACTCAGACTTAACTTTTTCAGGGACTTTAATGGGCATAAGATTGCCATCAGCCAATGATACTGATGAGACAGTCATCAACATTAGAAATTGATAGAACTTTTTCATATACAGCCTATTTGAGAGAGTTTAAATAAGCCATTACATCTGCTTTTTCTATAGGGGAGCATTCACGACCAAGAACGTCATTACAGTTACGCTTAAACCATTTATTGACTTTAGCCTCATCTGTAAATCTTTTTGAATTAAAAGCCGGAGCTAAGGGACTAATAGTTTTATCGGTAGAGGCATGCTTACCCTCTTTCGTGGGCGGCACCCCATGACAACTCGCACAACTCCATTCTTTGCCATGTTTACTTGTGAAAAATTTCTCACCTCTGATTGAGGAGGCAGACTGCTTAGCATCGGATGCGTACTGTTTCTCTAATGAAATAGAATCGATAGCCCACGCATTTACTGTGAATAATCCAGTTATGACAACAGCAATTGTTTTATTAATTAATCTCATAGATTCCTCCATGAAATTAATTTAGTGGTTGAATATTAAGAAATGCTTAAGATTCTAACTTTTATTAAAATAATTTAGGCAGTCCGCTAACCCTAAAGCTTTTATTTATAAGGCTTTAATTACAAGCCACTTCTATTGTTTTACGCTCGGCCGATAGCTTTGCCATGATTTTGAAGCGATCCTCTAAGCTGTTTTCAATGAAGTATTTAATAACAAACATAGGCAAGTGAGAGTCAGGCTCCAAGACCCCCTCATACCTAATCACACTTCCCAAAGTATTAGGCTCTACAAACCACTTACCAGAAAACCTTTTAGAGTCGCCTTTGATTTGAGTGAACTCTGTTCCCTTGATTGGATGCTCAGTGTATTCAATTAAGGTGTGTAATTTGACTGTGAAAAATAAAATCTTTTCCTCAGCGGAGCGCTCAACTAACACCTTATTACTGGATATCCGGGTGGGCTTAGATTCTGTCACACCGGGCACTTTTTTTGCCGCTTCGTAATCAGTTAGATAGCGATAAGCTTGGCACGCTGTCAGTGGAGTTTGATAGCTTGCTGCAAATAAAAAAGTGTCATCCTGACGGATTACTTTTGCTTGAACATTAAAGCGATCAAAATCACCATCGGCAAAACAAGATTGGCAAATCAGAAGACCGACTACGGTAATTATTTTTTTCATAAGCCAATCATAATCCGAAAAAATGACTGAGCACTAAAGATGGTGTTTGTGTATAGCTTATTTTTTATTGCATATTTCTTATTTGCTTGTTTATTGTTATGTATTAATAGTGGTGTTAGCTGCCACGATGCTTTGTATTGATTGATGAGCTCGATCTGATAGCTCCTGACGAGAATCAATATCACTAAGCGGCTCCAAGATATGCACATGCACTTCCATTTGTGATGACTTGAGCATTTTTTTGATTGAGTCAATCAAGCCCATCTCGCCAATAAAGGCAGTGATATCTGAATACATACCCCGCTCTTTGTATGTAATACAAATGGGTATGACTCTAGCCTTTGAATTAATTGCCGCTTGAAATAAATTTGATCTAAAGTTCAACACTGTCTTCCCATCTGTAGATGTTCCTTCTGGAAAGATGCACACAATTTTCTGGCTAGTAAGGTACTTGGCCATCAGATTTAAAACTCTTTTGATATCTGATATTTTTTCTCTAACAATAAATATGGTGCCGATTCTTCTAGCAATCCAACCAAAGATGGGCCACTTAGCCACATCAGATTTGGCCACAAATATCACGGGTGAAACTGTATTAATGACATGAATGTCTATCCAAGATATGTGATTGGAAACAAGCAAGGCAGATTGTCGATCGTTGAGTAACTGATGATTGCCATGAATCGTTAAACGAATCTTGAAAATGCTTAATAAAGTTCTAGACCATATCTGAATCAGTTTTGATCGAAGTGCATAAGGTAAAAATGGGAGCACGAGGCACTGGATACAAGCGCTCAGAATATGCCCTATTAATAGAAATACTTTCATACTCATAGCATCTCATATGACTATGTCACAAATGTGACATTGATTTGTCATCTTAGTTTCAAATAAGTCATGCCAAATGACTACTCATGAATCATTACAGAGCGATTTGGATCTCAGACGTCCATTTAGGCACATCAGGCTGCCAAGCAAAATATCTCCTAGATTTCTTAAAACACAATGACGCTGATAAGTTTTATTTAGTTGGCGACATCATAGATGGCTGGCAACTAAAAAAACGTTGGTTTTGGCCACAAGCTCACAACGATGTTGTGCAAAAGCTATTACGTAAAGCACGCAAAGGTACAGAAGTGATTTATGTACCAGGCAACCATGATGAAATGGCACGCCAATTTTTCGGCATGAGTTTTGGTGACATCCGTATCGAAGATGAAGTTATCCACATTACAGCTGATGGCAAACGTCTATGGATTACTCACGGTGATTTATTTGACAGCGTGATGCAATACGCCAAGTGGTTGGCCTACGTAGGCGACACACTTTATACATTTATTTTGTGGGTCAACGGCTGGTTCAACAAAATCCGTGCACGCATGGGGTTGAACTACTGGTCACTATCTCAATACCTAAAACATTCCGTCAAAAATGCAGTGAGTTTCATTGCTGATTTTGAAATGATCATGGCCAGAGAGGCACGTATCAGAGGTTGTGATGGCGTAGTTTGCGGCCATATCCATAAAGCAGAGATCAGAACAATTGACGGTCTTCTGTACTGCAACGACGGCGACTGGGTGGAAAGCCTAACTGCATTAGTTGAAACAATGACTGGTGAACTACAAATTGTTCACTGGCCAAAGATTCTTGAAGATGAAGCTGCCAAGGTTTCATTCACCCCTCAACCAGAAATAGTTCAATTAACGGAGATTGCATGATGAAGATCATGATTGTTACGGATGCATGGGAACCACAAGTCAATGGCGTAGTGAGAACACTCAAACAAACGATGCATGAACTAAAAAAAATGGGTCATGTCATAGAGATGATTACTCCATTGGAATTTAAAACGATTCCCTGCCCTACTTATCCAGATATTTCTTTGTCTCTTTTTCCGGGCAAGAAAGTTCGTCAAAAAATGGAGTCATTTTCTCCAGATGCCATTCATATTGCAACCGAAGGTCCATTAGGTATTGCAGCAAGAGCCTACGCAATCAAACACCGCTTGCCATTTACTACTGCTTATCACACCAGGTTCCCAGAGTATGTGAAAGCTAGAACAGGTATTCCACTGGCGGTTACTTATAAGTTTTTACGTTGGTTCCACGATCCATCACTCGCAGTAATGGCTCCTACAGATGTTGTTGTTAAGGATTTGGAGTCATACGGTTTTACCAACGTGGTTCTTTGGACTCGTGGCGTAGATCTAGAAATCTTCAAAATGCAAGAATCTAGAGAAATCAATACTGCTCATCCAATTTTCTTATATGTGGGTCGAGTAGCCGTTGAAAAAAATATCGAAGCATTTTTAGAACTTAAGTTACCAGGCTCTAAATGGGTGGTTGGTGATGGCCCTGCATTGGCAGGTCTTAAGGCTAAGTATCCAGAAGTTAATTACTTGGGTGTACTCCAACAAGAAAAATTAGCCAAGGTATATGCAGCGGCTGATGTGTTTGTATTTCCAAGCAAAACAGATACATTTGGTTTAGTTTTATTAGAAGCCATGGCTTGCGGTCTACCAGTGGCAGCCTACCCAGTAACTGGTCCGATTGATGTGATTGGCGACTCAAAAGCAGGCGCCATGAATAACGATCTTCGTGAAGCTTGTTTAGAGGCTCTTACCATCCCTAGAGAAGTAGCACGCGCACATGCTGAGAAGTTCTCTTGGCAAGCAGCTAGCGAACAGTTTGCTAACCACTTACGCCCAGTAGAAAGTCACACGACTGTCAAATTGGCGTCATTAGCCTGACATATAAGCCCTCTAAATTATGACCATATCGACTATCGCAGGCTAAAAAATGAGAGAACTACCTAATCCTTTATCTCTGTTCACAGAGTCTTTGACAAAAAACAAACCTATGAAAAAAACTATGTCAGAGAGAATCGCACCATTACAAAAGATTCTTCAAGAAAAAATGGGGCGCTTACAAATTAATGAGAGAGCTAAAGCTAAGCCTATTGAAGCTCCAGCAGTTCAAACTACCAAGGCAAGCCCAATCAGCGTTACTTGGGCGCGCCATCAAGATGAAGTTAAAGAAGCACAACGCTTACGCTATAAAGTATTTGCCGAGGAGATGGGCGCACGCCTTAAGCCATCAGCTGAAGGCTTAGATGTAGACATTTTTGATAATTTTTGCGAGCACTTATTGGTTCGCGATAACGAAACATTAAAAGTTATTGGCACATACAGAGCTTTGCCTCCGCATCAAGCCAAACAAATGGGTTGCTTGTACTCAGACTCTGAGTTTGACCTAACTCGTCTACGTCATTTGCGTCACAAGATGGTTGAAGTAGGTCGTTCATGTGTTCATAGAGATTACCGCTCAGGCGGTGTGATCATGGCCCTGTGGAGTGGCTTAGGTCAATACATGAAAAAGAACAATTACGAAGTGATGTTGGGTTGCGCTTCTGTGCAAATGGGCGATGGCGGTCACTACGCTGCTAGCCTTGCAAAAATCCTCAGCACAGAACAACATTTAACTGACATCGAGTACCGCGTATTCCCTCGCCTAGCTCTTCCAGTTGAAGAATTAAATAGCTCACTCGAAGTAGAACCACCAGCATTGATCAAAGGCTACTTAAGACTAGGCGCTAAGATTTGCGGCAACCCAGCTTGGGATCCTGACTTTAATACTGCCGACTTTTTAACAATGCTTCGCTTAGATGATATTCATCCAAGATACGCTAAGCACTTTTTAGCAGATTAATTAATTGCTCAATTGATTCAGATTAGAAAATCTGAATCAAAAGTTCCCGGCCGATTTTTGCCCAATCGGCCGATTCTTTTTCTAGGCCAAATTGAGTCAGTGGATTAGCTTTTGCCCACTCTTTAGGAACCCTGATAATAAAACCGTTATCTTCTTCCTTGACACTAATTGGCGGTATACCAACATCATCACGACGCCTACAAATCACGTGAGCCAGTCTTAATGAAAATAACATGCGCCAATCGATATAGGTAGAGCTAACAGAAATCTTGCCAAGCTTACCTGTATGCCCCAATAAAAGAGCTGCTAGTCTGGCCTGATCTAACTTTGAGAAACCTGGCATATCAGCATGCGTTGCGATGTATGCAGAATGCTTGTGGTAACCGTTATGAGTAATGGTTAAACCAATTTCATGTAATTTTGCTGCCCAAGAAAGAATCTGTAGGTTGTCTTTACGATCCTCGTTCTTTGGCTTGGGAAATTGATTTAAAAAATACAGCGCCACATCACTCACACGAGCTGCTTGAGCGCGATCAACTGCGTAACGTTGCATGAACTGTTCAACAGTCACGTAACGCATGTCATGGTGCTGAGATCGGCCAATTAAGTCATAGAGAACACCTAAACGCAGAGCTGCTTCCGTTACTTCCATGCGCTCAATACCCAACTCATCAAAAGCAGCCAACATAATGGCTAAACCGCCAGGCAGCACTGGCTTGCGGTCATTCTTTAAGCCAAGCAAGGTGCAACGATCGACATACTCTGCATCGATCAGGGCTTTTTTAAGTTGGATGAGACCATCACGAGTAATTAAGCCACCCATATCATCAACAGGTAAGTCATGGGGCTCGCCATTAAATCCATTTAACGCAATCAATTCAGCAATAGCACGGGCTGTACCTGATGAGCCAATTGATTGCTTCCATCCAGACTTAATAAACTGCGATGAAATAACCTGGATTTCTCGTCTAGCAGCCAATTGCGCCTGCTTGAAACTGTGCGCATCAACTAAACCGCCAGGAAAGTACTCTTGACTATGTGAAACACAGCCAATATATAAGGACTCCATCATCTTTGGTTCATAACCCTCACCAATGATGAACTCTGTGGAGCCGCCGCCAATATCCAAAACAAAACGTTTGCCATCACAAGCAGGAGCATCGTGCGAGGCGCCAATATAAATAAGCCTGGCTTCTTCTCGCCCAGCAATCACCTCAATTGGAAAGCCCAGTAGTTTTTGTGCCTCTTCAATAAATTGATCAGCATTCCTGGCAACACGCAAAGTGTTGGTGGCAACCGCCCTTACCTGCTTAGGGTCAAAATTCTTTAATCGATCGCCAAAGCGATGAATCGCCGCCAAACCACGTGCAATCGATTTTTGATCTAATTTTTTATCTTCATTTAAGCCAGCAGCCAAACGCACCGATTCTCTTAAAGTATCAATAGGCTGCAACTGAGTGCCCGATGGAGACTGAATCACACGAGCAATCACCATCCTAAAACTATTAGAACCAAGGTCTACAGCAGCAACGAGGTGTTCTTTGGATGGGTCTTTTAAAAAATTCTTCACAAATAACTAATTAAATAGGCTTTTTTAGATAGATAGCTAGATTATGACTTTAATGTGACAAGAACGTGAAAATATGAATTCACGGAAATGTCACATTATTGTCACAGATGTTTGCAACACTAATGATATGCAGACAAAAATCCCACTATTAAATAGAGAATTAGGTGTCCTTGAGTTTAATTCAAGGGTGCTAGCGCAGGCTGAAGATCCTAAAACACCCCTTTTAGAACGCCTTAGATTTGTTTGTATTGTGTCATCCAACATGGATGAGTTCTTTGAAATCAGGATGTCTGGCATCAAAGAGCAGCTCAAAAGTAGCTCTAAAAATAAAACGCCAGATGGTTTACAAATTACCGATGCTTATAAAGTAGTCACGGCACAGGCCCATGACCTCGTAGCTAGAAAATATCGCTTGCTACAAGAAGAGATTATTCCCAAGTTAAATAAAGAAGGTGTTGGATTTTTTACCAGCACCCAGTGGACCCCTGCACAAAGAGCTTGGGCTAAGAACTTCTTCCATCAAGAATTAGTTCCCCTTCTAACTCCGATTGCTTTAGATCCAGCCCACCCATTTCCAAAAGTGATCAATAAAAGTTTGAACTTTTTTGTCACTTTAGAAGGTGAAGACTCTTTTGGCAGAAAACCCAAATTAGCAGTGGTTCAAGCACCAAGATCACTACCACGTGTGGTGCCAATGCCTAAGCATCTATGCGACCAACCATTTGGTTTTGTCTTATTGTCATCATTCATGCAAGCTTTTGTGCCTGAACTATTCCAAGGCATGACAGTAACAGGTTGCCATCAATTTAGAGTGACTCGTAATTCTGATTTGTTTGTATCTGAAGACGACATCACTGACCTAAGAGAAGCATTGCAAGGCGAACTACCTACTCGCCACCTAGGCGATGCTGTGCGCTTAGAAATCACGGCAGATATGCCAGAAGATTTAACGGATTATTTACTGAAGGTTGAAAGCCTCAATCGAGAAGACTGCTACCAAGTAAATGGTCCCGTGAATTTGGTTCGCTTGGTTCAAATTCCAGATTTAGTAGATATTCCAAAATTTAAATTCCCAAGCCATCAACCAACACAATCAGTTGAGTTGGCAACCGGCGAAAGCTTACTAGACAAAATCAGTCGTGAAGACATTTTGTTGCACCACCCTTATCAAAGCTTTGATCCTGTGCTTAAGATGCTCAAGGAAGCAGCCAAAGATCCTAATGTATTAGCCATTAAACAAACGGTATATCGCACCGGTGAGCAGTCATTGGTGATGGATGCGCTGATGGAAGCTGCCAGAAATGGTAAAGAGGTCACCGTTGTGGTTGAGCTACTGGCCCGTTTTGATGAACAAACCAATATTGGTTGGGCAGCCAAATTAGAAGCAGTTGGCGCTCATGTGGTTTATGGTGTTGTTGGTCATAAGTGCCACGCTAAGATGCTCTTAGTTGTTCGTAAAGAAACGATTCCTGCAGAGGGCCGCCGCAAAGCCAAGACTGTTTTGAAACGCTATGCCCACTTAGGAACTGGTAACTATCACCCAAGAACTGCACGCTTGTATAGCGACTTTGGTTTGATGACAGCCAATCAAGATATTTGCGAAGACATGCACCACGTGTTCATGCAGTTAACTGGTACAGGTGGTCGCGTGCCTTTGAAACATCTATGGCAATCACCTTTCACGATGCATGAAGAATTAATTGCTCATATTCGTGAAGAGGCAAGAGCCGCTAGAGCGGGTAGAAAAGCTCGCATCATGGCAAAGATGAATGCTCTACTAGAGCCAACTATCATTGCTGAACTCTACAAAGCCTCACAAGCTGGCGTAAAAATTGATCTTGTGATCCGTGGTGTTTGCGCCTTGCAACCGGGTGTACCAGGCTTATCTGAGAACATCAAAGTACGCTCAATCATCGGTAAGTTCTTAGAACACCATCGCATTTATTACTTCTATGCTGATGGGGAAGAAACACTTTATCTATCTTCAGCGGACTGGATGGATAGAAACTTGTTTAGACGCGTTGAGGTAGCTTTCCCAGTATTAGATAAGAAGCTAAAAGCACGTGTCATCAAAGAAGGCTTCCAAATACTTCTCAAAGACAATGCTACTGCTTGGATCATGAATGGCGATGGCAAATACACTCAGACGAAAACTAGAGCCGGTGCAACGCCTTACATTGGTCAAAAAGAGTTGGTAAATTTACTTTGTCATTAAGGTTTAAGGAGCGATTCTCTGCTTAGGAAACACTAAGCAGAATCGACTTCCCACACCTACTGTTGACTCAATTTTCAGCTCACCATGATGGCGGTTAATAACGTGCTTCACAATCGCCATACCTAAACCAGTACCACCGGTTTCTCTTGATCTACTTCGATCAACTCTATAAAAACGCTCCGTCAATCTAGGGATATGCTCTGCCGCAATACCAGGACCAGTATCTGATACGCAGAGCTCAATCTCTTCACCAATCTGCGCCCAAGTCACACAAACTTTGCCACCCTCAGGTGTATAACGCACAGCGTTTGATACCAAGTTGCCAAACGCTGAATACAACTCCAAGTCATCGCCCAAAATATTTTTATCGCTACTCTGATCAAAACTAATTTGATGCTTGCCTTGAGATAGTCCCTCAGCATCCAACTTAAGGCGCGCCAACATGTTGGGCATATTCACCACTTGAGAAATTGGTGGCTCTGGATTGCCCTCTAGTTTTGCTAAGGTCAATAGGTCTTCGACCAGCGTTTTCATTCTGCCAGTTTGCACAGACATCATTTCTAAATACCGATCGCGCTCTTCTTCATTTAAATCTAGTTCAGAGACTGTTTCTAAAAATCCTGCCAAAACAGTCAGCGGAGTTTTAAGTTCATGAGAAACGTTTGCCACAAAGTCTCGTCGCATGGCATCTGTTTTCTCAATTTGAGAAATATCTTGAGACAAGACCAACTTCTGCTTGTCGCCATAAGGAAAAATTTGGACTTCTAATGAGAACTGCTCAAAATCACCCATACCAGTAAGCTTGACTGGTTCACGGTAGTTTTGTCGAATAATGTATTGAACAAACGCCGGCTTTCTGAGAATGTGGGTGATGCGCTGCATCGCATCACGTCTGGCATTTAAACCAAAATGTTTCTCAGCAATTGCATTGCACCACTCAATCTGATCCTCTTCATTAAGCATCACCACACCGTTGGGTGAAGCCTGAATAGCCTGGATAAAACGTTGGTGCTGCTGCTCCACTTCTAACACCTGATCACGCCAACCTTTAACTAGCTTATGGAGACGGTAATAGATTTCCCCCCAAATACCCATGGCCACTGGCACTTCACCATAGCTAGGCGACAGCAACAATACGGTCAACTTAGAGGCGTGCCAAAGTTGATGAATCAACAAAAGTGCTAAACAAATGACTGCAGTCATCCATCCCACCGTGGCTGAAAACGCCTCGCCCATCACCCAAGAAATAACAAGGGTGATGAAAGTAATTACGATGAGCCTGGTGCGCAAGTTAAGCATAAGACGAATCTTACCAAGCCTCTGAGGGCTTGGCTTGAATCAATACCGCAAAATGAATTAATTGACCGGATTTTTGGTCAGACGATAGCCACTGCCACGTACTGTTTCGATGTGGTTTTGGCAGTTTGTTGGCGCTAAAGAAGCTCTTAAACGCTTAATATGAACGTCCACTGTTCGCTCTTCAACAAACACATGGTCACCCCAAACTTTATCTAATAACTGACCTCTTGAGTGCACGCGCTCAGGATGAGTCATCAAGAAATGTAGCAATCTGAATTCGGTTGGACCCAAGTCTATGGCAACCTCATTAGTACCATCTACAGCCATCACTCGATGTGCAACAGGATCAATACGCAAACTACCAATTTGCACCACTTCATCAGCCAACTGTGGAGAGCGTCTTCTTAATACTGCCTTGATACGCGCCACTAACTCTTTAGGTGAGAATGGCTTGGTCACATAGTCATCAGCACCCGCCTCAAGACCAGCAATCTTATCCATCTCTTCACTACGCGCCGTTAACAAAATGATAGGAATATCTTTTGTTCTTTCATTGGCACGCAACTCTTTAGCAAACTGAACGCCCGACTTACCTGGCAACATCCAATCCAAAACGACTAAGTCTGGCAGGACTTCCTTCATGAGCTGAGATGCTTGCTCAGTCTGAAAAGCTCTTACAGGCAAAAAGCCTGCATGAGATAAGTTAACAGCAATCAACTCTGAAATTGACGGCTCATCTTCAACGATCAAGATACTACTTGCCATAAATTAGCTATTCGCCTCTTGTGTGAGTTGCTCGTGAGGCAAATGTCTCACGTCTGTACCCTTAACGATGTAGATAACAAATTCAGCAATGTTCTTGGCATGATCACCAATACGCTCAACTGCTTTAGCAATTGACAACATATCCAAGCCAACAGAAATTGTTCTTGGATCTTCAGCCATGTAGCTTGTTAACTTACGCACAAACGCTCTGAATTCTTCATCAATCTGCTTGTCTTCGTTCACCACTTCAGCAGCCACCTTCGTATCAAGGCGTGCAAAGCAGTCCAAGCTACGACGTAACAATGAAATCGCCATTTGGCCAGACAATCTGATTTCTGCAGTATTAATGCTGTGTGAGGCGCTGTCTTCCAAAATATGTTTTGTTCTTCTTGCAATGCGATCAGCTTCATCACCAGCACGCTCTAAGTTAGTAATGGCTTTTGAAACAGCCATCACCAAACGCAAGTCTCTAGCAGTTGGCTGGCGACGTGCGATCAATTCTGTACAAGCTGAGTCAATCGTGATTTCAAAGTCATTGACTTCACGCTCGCGGTCCATCACCTGATCTGCTAATTCAGCATCTAACTGGGCAAATGCACGCATTGCCATAGAAACCTGTGACTCTACCAAGCCGCCCATTTCTAATAATTTGCCACATACTGAGTTTAGGTCAGCGTCAAATTGTGAGGATAAGTGTTTATCTGGCATATCTATCTCCTAATTCTTATAGTTACTTAACCGAAACGGCCAGTAATGTAATCTTCTGTCTCTTTACGTTTTGGCTTAATAAACAATTCGTCTGTTTTGCCAAATTCAACCATTTCACCCAAATACATATAAGCTGTGAAATCAGATACACGTGCAGCTTGTTGCATATTGTGCGTCACGATTGCAATCGTATAGTCTTTTTTAAGTTCGTGTACCAATTCCTCTACTTTTGCTGTGGATATTGGATCCAAAGCTGAAGTTGGTTCATCTAATAGAAGAATTGATGGCTTTACCGCTACACCACGAGCAATACACAAACGTTGTTGCTGACCACCTGATAATGACAAACCACTTTGATTAAGCTTGTCTTTTACCTCACCCCATAAAGCGGCTTTAGTTAAAGACCACTCTACACGCTCATCCATCTCAGCACGAGAGAGTGACTCATATAACTTCACGCCAAATGCAATGTTGTCATAAATAGACATTGGGAATGGTGTTGGCTTTTGGAAAATCATGCCAACTCTAGAACGCAAAAGGTTCAAGTCTTGCTTAGGATCTAAGATGTTTTGGCCATAGAAGTTAATTTCACCTTCTGCGCGCTGACCAGGATAAAGGTCATACATACGGTTTAAGGTTCTAAGCAATGTTGATTTGCCACAACCAGATGGGCCAATGAAAGCTGTTACGTGCTTTTCAGCAATATCAAGATTGATATTCTTCAATCCCTGAAATGAGCCATAGTAGAAATTAAGATTTTTAATTTCTAGGGCATTCTTCAGAGCTGCCGGTTGGTTTGTATTCATTTCACTCATCATATTTCCTTGAATTGTTTCGGTATCAAATTTATTTCTCATTTTTTTGATTAACTTTGAACTTTTTTCCTAAAAACTACTCGAGTCAAAACGTTCAGACCGAGAACTACAAAAGTAATTAACAACGCCGCACCCCATGCCAAGTCAACCCAGTTGTCATAGGGGCTCATGGCAAATTGGAAAATCACCACTGGCAAGTTAGCCATTGGTGCATTCATGTTGGTAGAGAAGAATTGGTTATTTAATGCTGTAAATAACAAAGGTGCTGTTTCACCACTCACGCGAGCTAATGACAACAAAATACCAGTGATCACACCACTCTGCGCTGCTTTAAGTGTTACCGAAAATGCCACTTTCCACTTAGGCGCACCCAATGCGTAAGCAGCCTCTCGCAAGCTACCAGGCACCAATTGCAACATGTTCTCAGTAGTTCTCACCACCACTGGGATGGCAATTAATGCCAAGGCAATCGTGCCAGCCCAACCAGAAAAGTGCCTTACTTGAGCAACTAATACGGCGTACACAAACAAACCAATCACAATTGATGGTGCTGACAACATAATGTCATTCACAAAACGCGTGATCGATGCAATCTTGCTCTTAGCACCATATTCAGACAAATAGATACCTGCCATCACACCAATTGGCGTACTAATCAAAGTACAGGTTGTGACAATCAATAAGCTACCAACAATCGCATTAGCCAAACCACCGCCATCTGAACCTGGCGCTGGAGTACTTTGCGTGAACATATTCCAATCAATTGCTGAGAAGCCCTTGATAAATAGCACACTTAGAATCCACAACAAGAAGATCATACCGAGCACCATGGCGCCCATGGATAAAGTCAGACCAATCCAATTGCTGCGTTTACGTTGCTTGTAAATCGCTTGATTAAAGTTAGAAGTATTCATCATGTTTTCTTACCCTGTCCTGCTTCCATGCGAGCCAACATGATCTTCGCCAATGCCAAAACAATGAATGTGATCACGAACAAGGCCAAACCTAAAGCAAATAGAGATGAGTAATGCAAGCCTGGCTCGGCTTCACCAAACTCATTAGCTAATGTTGAGGCAATTGAGTTACCTGGGGAGAACAAAGAAGCGCTTAACTTATGCGCGTTGCCAATCACAAAGGTTACAGCCATGGTCTCACCCAAGGCACGACCAAGACCTAACATCACACCACCGATCACACCGGTCTTGGTGTATGGCAAGACAATCTTGTTCACAACTTCCCAAGTTGTGCAACCAATGCCATAAGCAGACTCTTTTAATACCGGAGGAACTACCTCAAATACATCCCGCATCACTGAAGCAATGAAAGGCAAAATCATCATGGCCAGAATCAAGCCAGCACACAAAATACCAATGCCATTAAAAGCACCAGAAAACAAATATCCAAGCACTGGGATTTGGCCAAAGGTAGCTGCCAAGGCAGGCTGTATGTATTGCGCAAATAATGGCGCAAAAATAAATAAACCAAACATGCCGTAAATGATCGATGGCACCGCAGCCAATAACTCAACAGCCGTACCCAAAGGACGTCTTAATTGCGCAGGGCAAGTTTCTGTTAAAAATACTGCCACACCAAAACTTAAAGGCACTGCAATGATGAGTGCAATAAAAGCAGTTACTACTGTGCCAAACACAGCAATCAAACCACCAAACTGACCATTAATAATGTCCCACTCAATCGTGAAGAAAAAACCTAATCCAAACTCACGTAACGCAGGCCACGCATTAATGACCAAAGAAATAATGATGCCAATAAGTGCCACAAGCACTGAAAGAGCAAAAAATAATGTTGACTGATGAAAAACAAAATCCTGAAGCCTTTGCATCTTCAGAATTTTTTCTGCTTGCGGTGTCAACATGTCAGAAGACTGACTGGTATTCATATTCATCCTAACGTTTGAACCAAAACCCGCACATGCGGGCTTTGGCCTTACCGATTAAATATTCTTAAATCTATAACTACGATTACTTCGTGCTGATCTTTGTCCAAACATTCTTGCGAATGAAGTCTGTTGTTGCGTCAGGCATTGGAACGTAATCTAGTTCAGCAGCCATCTTCTTACCTTCTTTGAAAGCAAAGTCAAAGAACTTGATCACTTCAGCTGAATTAGCTTTGTTTTCAGGTTGCTTGTACATCAAGATGAATGATGCGCCAGTGATTGGCCATGATTTAGCACCAGGAGCATTGGTAATGAATGTACCCATACCTGGAACTTTTGACCAATCTGTACCTGCAGCAGCTGCAGCAAATGTTTCATCATCAGGAGCCACAAATTGACCAGCTTGGTTTTTGATTTCCAAGAAAGTCATATTGTTTTTCTTTGTGTATGCATACTCAACATAACCAATTGAGTTCTTTACACGGTTAACGTTAGCAGCAACACCTTCGTTACCTTTACCGCCGATTGATGATGCAGCTGGCCATTTAACAGCAGCGCCTGAACCAACAATTTCTTTCCACTTTGGATTTACTTTAGCCAAGTAGTCAGTAAAGATTGCTGTTGTGCCAGAACCATCAGCACGGTGTACAACTGTGATGCTTTCGTTAGGCAACTTAACACCTGGGTTCAAAGCAGCAATTTGCTTGTCGCTCCAGTTAACGATGTAGCCCATGAAAATTTGTGCCAAAACATCACCAGTTACTTTTAATTGACCTGGCTTCAAACCATCGATATTTACCACTGGCACAACACCACCAATGATCGCTGGGAACTGAACCAAACCATCTTTTTCTAGATCTTCAAACTTCACTGGGGCATCTGATGCGCCAAAGTCTACAGTTTTAGCTTTGATCTGCTTGATACCACCAGATGAACCGATTGATTGATAGTTCAAACCAGTTTTTGTTTTAGCTTTGTATGCCTCAGCCCATTTTGCATAAATTGGGTAAGGGAAAGTAGCGCCAGCGCCTGTGATGTCGGCTGCAATAGCTGTTGTAACTGTTGAAAGTGCAATCGCACCTGCAACTAATGATTTTGTAAATAACGCTTTCATATATCTTCCTCTTTCTATGACGCACATTGCGACATAAGGGAAGATACCTAGCAATTGTGAAAGTTTTATGACATTCACAATTAGAGGATTTAAATTTAATTGATGCTAAAAATATTCAATTAAATCAATTACTTAATTTTTATGGCAGGTAAGCTTAATTGCCTAGAAGTAGGCGAATACCCAGTGAAAACCATCTGTTTTGAGTGTTATAGGATGATTTTGTACCAGTGGTCACGTCAACCTGAAATTTGTTAGGCAGTAACCAATGTCTGACGCCTGCTTGATAAGAAGGCTTACTAGCATCCTCACCAAAAGTTTCAGCTATTAAATATGTATTGGGTGCCACTTCAAACTCAGAACCCAAACCCCAAGTTCTCTTAAAGGAATGATCCAGCTCTTTTTTTGCACCACCCAAATTAAGATGTATGAGTTGTTGATCATCATTAAATGACCATGTGATTGGCACATAACCATAAACATCATGATTACTTCTATTTTGAGTAGTACTGAAATGGTGGCTATTACCCACTGCCAAACCAATACCCCAACCATTAGGCTTTAACTCACGAAAAATAGTCTTGGCTTGAATCACACGATCAGATGGCGTTGATCTATCCTCACCAGTGACCTTCGATCCACCGAGGGTTAGCTCAAAATAACCCAGTGGATTACATGCTGGTAACGCCCAATACTCATTGTGATGCTGGTAGGTTTTTACCCAAGACTCTAACTGACAAGATTGTGGATCAACAATGCGAGCATCATCTGTCATCATCGGTCTTGCAGCAAAAGCTATGCTGCTAACAAATGATGACGCAATCAAAAAGAGAAGACGGGTATTTTTAAGCATCCTGCGAATTTACAACCAAAATGTGACAAATTAGTTATTTGTCTTGAAAAATTATATTTCCTTGCAGTACCAGCCTTTAGATTGGTTCACCACTTTTACTACCAATAGCATGACAGGTACCTCAATTAAGACACCCACCACAGTTGCCAACGCCGCACCTGAGTGGAATCCAAACAGACTGATCGCAGCAGCCACAGCCAGCTCAAAGAAGTTAGATGCCCCAATCAAAGCTGATGGACAAGCCACGCTGTGCTTTTCCCCAAAACGCCGATTAAGCCAGTAAGCCAATGAAGAATTAAACAACACCTGAATCAAAATGGGCACAGCTAACAAAGCAATCACCAGCGGTTGGTTGATGATGGCTTCTCCCTGAAACGCAAATAATAGAACCAGGGTTGCTAATAATGCAGTGATAGACCAAGGACCGATTTTCTTCATGGCTTGATCAAACGAATCCTGACCACGAGATAGCAAGGATGCGCGCCACCATTGAGAGAGCAACACCGGAATGACGATATATAAGACTACCGATGTGACCAAAGTATCCCAAGGCACCACAATCGCTGACATACCCAACAAAAATGCGACCAACGGTGCAAATGCCACCACCATGATGGCGTCATTCAAGGCTACTTGAGACAAGGTGAACAACGGATCACCATTGGTTAAACGACTCCATACAAATACCATCGCAGTACAAGGCGCAGCAGCCAATAGAATTAAACCCGCCACATAACTATCGATTTGATCTGCTGGCAAGTACGGCGCAAATAATTGACGAATAAAGAACCAAGCTAAAAATGCCATTGAGAATGGCTTAACTAGCCAATTAATAAATAAAGTAACGCCAATACCGCGAATGTGATCTTTCACTTGATGCATGGCTTTAAAGTCGACCTTTACCAACATCGGAACAATCATCACCCAAATAAGAAGACCAACAGGCAAATTAACCTGGGCAAACTCTAAACCACCAATCGCCTGAAAAGTTTCAGGCATGAGTTGGCCAGCGATGACGCCAACGATAATGCACAAAAAAACCCAAAGGGTTAAGTAACGCTCAAAAATACTCATGATGTTTTCTTTTATATTGTTTTTGATTTATTTTTTTGTTTTCTTTTATTTTGCGCTTGCTATTTTCTTTAACTCCGCCTGAATGCTCATTGCATCTAATCTTTCCAATGGCAAAGCAGCTAAGATATCTAAGCGCTTTCTGAGTCCAACCATCACTTCTTTGAAGGCTTGACGCTTATCATCATCCGTTCCCTGAGCTTGCGATGGGTCTGTGTAGCCCCAATGCGCTGTAGCTGGTTTACCTGGCCAAAATGGGCACTGCTCACCTGCAGCGTTGTCACATACTGTGATGATGAAATCCATCTGCGGTGCATCTGACAAACCATACTCATCCCAACTTTTTGATCTCAACTTTTCTTCTGGGTAACCCATTTCTTTTGCTAATTCTCTAGCAAATGGATTCACATTTGTACCAGGTGTAGATCCTGCTGAGTAACCGACAAAGCGACCACTTTGGTGCGTTGATGCAAGTGCCTCACCCAAAACAGATCGCGCTGAGTTGTGAGTACACAAAAAAAGAATGTTGTATTGCTTCACGGTTCACCTATTTATTGTTGATTTAATTTAATGGTTGGCGCACACGATTGCCCACCACAACAGTTAAATAACAAGAAATCCATTAACTCTTGAACTTGATCTGCGTTAGGTCGATAAACTAAGTTCCTACTTTGTCGTTCAACCAAAATGAGATTCGCTTGGTATAACTCTTTTAGATGAAACGACAAGGTGGCCGCAGGAATGCCAAGCGTCTCTTTAATTTCCGAAGGCGTGATACCTTGACCGCCTTTTTGAACTATCAGGCGAAAGACATTGAGCCTTGATTCTTGACCCAGGGCTAAAAAAGATTGAACGGCGTCTATGTTTTTCATATTTCCATAATAATGGAAATATATGTCACTCTTGTGACAAGGCACCCAACTAAGGCATTTATATGAAATTTCGATGAATTGACTTATTTGTCTTGAAAGCGTCACATCGAATCAGCAAACTCTACTTAGAACAAGGGAGTGACTATGTATACATATGAAGATGCAGTTAAACAATTACAAGAAACTGGTTCGATTGGACTGATTAATTTCAAAGAATTGTCATACGAAGATCTCGACGAATTATTGGAAGAAATCAAAAAGTGGTGCGTTTATGCCAATGGCGATAATAAGAAACTAAAAAAAGAGTCTAAGAAAAATAAAAAGAAAGATAAGAAAAAGAAGTAATTAGCAAAGAGTGATTGTTGATACCCACTCAATTAAGTGGGTATCACACTCGCAATTTTTTGCGCATGGTCTTTGGCCATCTGCGCATCAGAAGCTTCAACCATCACCCTTAATAAGGGCTCGGTTCCAGAAGCTCTGATCAATACCCTACCGCTACCCGCCAAGTGTTGCTCTGCATTGGCAATAGCCTCTTTCATGTTGGCATCAGATTGCCACTGATAACCTTGCTTGTAACGCACATTGATTAACGTTTGTGGGAAAAGCGTTACTTTTTGCAAAAGCTGAGCCAATGTTTGATTGCCCTGCTTCATAGCTGTTAAGACCTGAAGAGCCGCAACAATGCCATCACCCGTGGTGTGCTTATCCAAGCAAATTAAATGACCAGAACCCTCGCCACCTAAAAGCCAGTTCTTCTCTTTTAACTGTTCAAGCACATAACGGTCACCGACTTTAGCTCTTGTAAAGAGAATGCCTTCTGCTTCGATCGCTTTCTCTACAGCCATGTTGGTCATAAGGGTGCCAACCACACCATCGACTTTTTCGCCGGCATCTTTTCTAGATTTAGCGATTAAGTAAAGCAGCTCATCACCGTTAAAAACTCTGCCACTGGCATCCACCAATTGCAAACGATCAGCATCACCATCCAAAGCAATACCTAAATCAGCTTTTTCTTCTTTGACTTTTTCAATCAAAGCTTGAGGTGCTGTGGCGCCCACACCATCATTGATATTTTTACCATTTGGCTGCACGCCAATAGAGATAACTTCAGCACCCAACTCATGAAACACATGTGGCGCGATGTGATACGCAGCACCATGGGCACAATCAAGCACTAACTTCAAACCATGAAGGTTTAAATGATTAGGAAAGGTACTTTTACAAAACTCAATATAACGACCCGCTGCATCATCCAAGCGCTTGGCTTTACCTAAGTGCGCAGAATCAACACAATTCATTGGCTCATTCAAAGCTGCTTCGATTTGTAGTTCGATAGCATCATCTAATTTATCGCCATTGGCTGAGAAAAACTTAATGCCGTTGTCGTGATAGGGATTGTGTGAAGCAGAAATCACTACACCAGCAGACAATCTGAGTGCTCTGGTGAGATAAGCAATTGCGGGTGTTGGCATCGGGCCACATAACATCACATCAACACCAGCTGCTGAGAAACCAGCCTCTAAGGCAGCTTCTAATAAATAGCCCGATACACGAGTGTCTTTACCAATCAATACTGTCGGTTTGCCATGCGTTGGTGCATTCTTTGCTAACACCTGACCTGCTGCGTAACCTAAGCGCATTACAAAATCAGGAACAATCGGAAACTTGCCGACTTCCCCACGAATTCCATCGGTACCGAAATATTGACGTGTCATATCTGTATTTTATAAGCAATCTTGGGTGGCAACCCAGATTTTGACTGCATCAATGGTCTCGCTGACATCATGAACACGCAAAATCTTGGCGCCACGCTCCAAGGCCATCAAGGCTGCTGCCACGCTGGCAGTCTGACGATGCTGAGTGTCTTTCCCCGTGATGGCACCCAAACTAGACTTTCTAGACAGACCAGCAACCACTGGCATGTCGTGCATACAAAACTTATGGAAATGAGCCAACATGGTCATGTTGTGCTCTACAGTTTTTCCAAATCCAAAACCAGGATCGATTGCTAAACGCTCTCTAGCAATCCCCTCATCTTCTAATGCAACACAACGCTCCATCAAAAAGCCATTCACCTCAGCCACCACGTCTTCGTAATGCGGGTCAAATTGCATGGTTGCTGGATCTTTTTGCATGTGCATGAGCATCACACCACACTGACTATTAGCCACTGCTTCAATCGCATGAGGTTGTCTAAAAGCCCAAATGTCATTCACGCAATCAATGCCTAAATCAACAGCTGCCCTCATAACTTTAGCTTTATAGGTATCAACCGAGATAGCCACCGGTGCATCTTTTAGAACTTCCAGAATTGGCATCACTCGATCAAGTTCTTCTTGTAGTGCCAAAGGCTCAGAACCAGGGCGACTAGACTCACCACCTACATCAATCATCTCTGCGCCTTGCGCGATCATTTCATCAGCATGCCTTAACGCAGCATCACGATGCGCAAATTGACCACCATCAGAAAATGAATCGGGCGTCACGTTCAATATGCCCATGACAATCGGAGCGCGCCTTTGGCTCCAATCAAAAAGAAAACGCCCGCAGCGCCATGCCACGGGCGTTATGTTCTGCTTACTCATTAAGCCGCCGCTGGGGCGCCCCCTTCAGCAACCACTGGTGTACCGCCTGTGCCACCACCACTCTTCGGTGCACTAGGAGGATACTTTGGTGGGCGAGGCTCTTTACCAGCCATGATGTCGTTCACCTGGTCTGCATCAATGGTCTCCCATTCAAGCAAGGCTTTCACCATTACCTCAACCTTGTCACGATTCTCTTCAAGAATCTTCTTAGCCACAGCATATTGTTTATCAAGAATCGCTCGAATCTCAATATCCACTTTTTGTTGTGTGGCTTCAGAAACAGATTTTGAGCTCACTGGACCAAACATGCTTTGCTGATCAGGATCAACATAAACCATCGTACCCAATACTTCACTCATACCGTAACGAGTCACCATGTCACGGGCCATTTTTGTAGCACGCTCAAAGTCATTTGATGCACCGGTGCTGCTTGAGTTCAAGAAAATCTCTTCAGCCAAGCGACCACCAAACAAGATAGAGATCTCTTCAAGCATCTTGTCTTTGTACATGTTCACACGATCATGCTCAGGCAACTGCCATGTCACACCCAATGCCCAACCACGCGGCATGATGCTGACCTTATGAACAGGATCTGCCTTAGGTAACATTTTTGCTACCACTGCATGGCCTGACTCGTGATAGGCCGTATTACGACGCTCTTCTTCACGCATCACTGCAGACTTACGCTCAGGACCCATGTAGATCTTGTCTTTAGCATCTTCAAAATCTTGCATGTCTACCGTGCGCTTGTTGCGACGCGCAGCAAACAATGCAGACTCATTGACCAAGTTGGCAAGATCAGCGCCTGAGAAACCTGGTGTACCACGCGCCAAAACAGCCGCATCAACGTCACTGTTGATAGGTACCTTACGCATGTGCACTTTAAGAATTTGTTCGCGACCACGAATATCAGGCAAACCAACATGCACCTGGCGATCGAAACGACCTGGGCGTAACAACGCTTTATCCAAAACATCAGAACGGTTCGTAGCAGCAATCACGATCACGCCACTGTTTGGCTCAAAGCCATCCATCTCAACCAACATTTGGTTCAAGGTTTGCTCGCGCTCATCGTTACCACCACCCATACCTGCGCCACGATGACGACCAACCGCATCAATCTCGTCAATAAAGATGATGCATGGAGCTTGCTTCTTCGCGTTCTCAAACATGTCACGCACACGTGCAGCACCAACACCCACAAACATCTCTACGAAGTCTGAACCAGAAATTGAGAAAAATGGCACTTTGGCTTCACCAGCAATCGCTTTAGCCAATAATGTTTTACCTGTACCAGGAGGGCCTACTAAGAGCACACCTCTTGGAATGTGACCACCCAATTTTTGGAACTTAGTTGGATCTTTTAAGAAATCAACCAACTCAAATACTTCTTCTTTGGCCTCATCACAACCAGCCACATCAGCAAAAGTAATCGCATTGGTATTTTCATCAATTAAGCGTGCACGTGATTTACCAAAAGAGAAAGCGCCTCCTTTGCCACCACCTTGCATCTGGCGCATCATCAAGAACCAAAAACCAATGATCAATAATGTTGGGCCTAAGTAGTACAAAGCAGACACTAAAAGACTTTGCTCTTCTTCTGCTTTACCAGTTACTTGTACGCCAAATTTCATCAAGTCACCGACCATCCAAATATCGCCTGGGCTAATGACTGAATATTTCTGGCCATCAGCAGGTGTCACTTGAATGTTGCGACCCTGAACGTCAACTCTCTTCACTTTGCCATTTTTGGCGTCTTCCATGAATTGAGAGTAAGTCACGTTATCCTGATTACGAGGCTTATCAAATTGTTTGAAAACAGTGAACAGCACGAGGCCCACAACAAGCCACACACCAACTTTCTGCATCCAATTATTGTTCACAAAGCCTCCTTAAGGCACTTATATCTATACACATATGATTCTACTCCCTCCCTTTTTCAAGTGCCGAACTTAAAAAAGTGCTATTTCCTAGTATTTATTGTGGTTTTAGGGAGTTTTTGCTCACTTAAGATGTTTTCCTAACAAGAAAGTCTCAGCAGACTTGTCTCGAGATGCCTTCGGTTTTCTGGGAGAAACCACCTTGAACACCCTTTTAAATGACTCCACGATTTGGCTGTAGCCACTGCCATGAAAGCATTTAATCAATAAAGCGCCGTTAGGCTTTAAGTGAGCCTGGGCAAATTCAAGTGCCAAATCTGCCAAATGACCCATTCTGGCTGCATCAGCAGTTGAGACCCCGGATAGATTAGGAGCCATATCAGAGAGAACCAAATCCACTCTAGGGCCATCCTCGGGATTGCCTGGCAATAAAGCTTCAAAACGCCTTAAAACTTCTTCTTCCCTAAAGTCTCCCTGCAAATACGTTACATCTGCAATCTCTTCCATGGGCAAAATATCAATCGCCACAATGGTGCCAAATGGCTTGCCATCTGGCGTATCTGGATTCTTCTTGCCAAACTCAACCAAACGATTACGGGTGTACTGCGACCAACTACCTGGCGTACTACCCAAATCGACCACCACCATGCCTGGTCCAATTAAACGATCTTGCTCATCAATTTCTTTTAGTTTGTAGGCTGCGCGAGCACGATACCCCTCCCTTTGCGCCATTTTGACGTAAGGATCATTGAGGTGGTCGTTCAACCAATCTTTATTGAATTTATTCTTTGCCACTACTACCTACTTCCAGCATTTTTACTATTTAAAGCGCTATTTTCCGCTCTTTTTGCCAAAGCCCCTAATACTTACCAATTTAATGGCTTATCATGGAGGTCTTCCGAAGAAATATCTATGCCAATACTCGAATTATCCTCTGCCGAACGCTCGGCACTCCGCTCAGACGCTCACGCGTTAAAACCAATTGTTTTAATTGGTGCTGATGGCTTAACGCCAGCAGTCGTTAAAGAAGTGAATAACGGTCTTAAGTCTCACGGCCTAATCAAAGTACGTGTGTTTGGTGACGACCGCGAAGCACGTGTGGCCATCTATAACCAATTATGCGAAGAATTGGGCGCAGCCCCTATTCAACACATCGGCAAATTATTGGTTCTTTTCCGACCAAAGGTAGAAAAAGAAACAGAAGACAAGCGCCGCAGTAAAAATGGTGGCCCTAAAGTCGTGATGGTGAAGAAGTTCACACGCAATCCACAACGCCGACCAAAACCAGTTGCAACAACTGTTTTAGGTAATCAACGTGTTGCTGCCGGCGGTCAAGTCAAACGCGCTAAGCCACGCCAAGTTAGCGCAAAGAAGCGCCAGCTAGGCTAATCTCATTTCTGTTTATTTAATTCTGTTGTTTTAATTCTGCTTATTTAATTGGATTTAGCCACTACCTCAGTAGTGGTTAAATCTATGGGCTTACTCAAGCGCCACAATAAGATCAAACCAATCAGCGATTGCAGAAAGTACAAAGTACTAGAAATGCCATGCAATTGACCAAATGATTTAGCCAGTGGTGAGAGCATCACTGGAAAGCCATGACTCAAGGCCTCTTCTCTTAGAGCATTCATCATCGGCTGCAAAACAAACGCCACCACCGCAGCACAAATCAACATCGCCAACAAATACCAACGCACTTGACGGTATCTATTTAGTCCACGCTTAACTAGCAAATTAGCAAAAACGATTAAAGCGACACTCACAACCATGCTAATGGTGCCTTCAATACGAAACAAGCTTCCAGCCACCATTCCGGCCACTTGCGTATCTGTGAGTGTTGCAAATAATGTGGGGGCAACGATATAGCCCACCGTGATGATGCTACCCACCCAAAGAGTCAGTATGAATACAAATAATCTTTGGGCAGTGATGTGCATGTTGCGTTGACTTAAATCGTCATTATTGGTGGTTAAACGTAATTAACGCTCAAAATTTCCACTTCGCGACTGCCACCCGGTGATGAGAATGTTGCTACATCACCCTCTTCTTTACCAATGAGCGCTCTAGCTATTGGTGAACTGATAGAAATTTTTCCATTTTCTAAATCAGCTTCGTCATCGCCCACGATTTGATAAATAGCTTTCTTGCCATCTTCTAAATCTTCTAATTCAACAGTGGCGCCAAACACAATACGACCTTCCACATCCAATGTGGATGGATCAATAATCTGCGCAGCAGATAACTTACCTTCTAACTCTTGAATACGACCTTCAATGAAAGCCTGCTTTTCTTTAGCAGCATCGTATTCTGCGTTTTCAGACAAATCGCCCTGTGCGCGAGCCTCAGAGATTGCATTGATCACAGACGGACGCTCAACGTGCTTTAAGCGATGCAACTCTTCTTTTAATAGCTCTGCACCACGCTTAGTAATAGGAATCGTACTCATAGTCACTTCTAACCTTCTAAATTAATTTCTTTTTGCAATCTTGCTTAGTCAATCGATGCGTGCAAGCCTTGCAAGTCATAAACCTCTAATTGATCAATTGCCTTAATACCTGCAACCGCTGCTTTAGCACCGCTGATCGTTGTGTAATACGTGACACGGTTAGCCTGAGCAGTGGTACGAATCGATCTTGAATCAGCAATCGCTGTTCTTGTCTCATCTACCGTTGTAAATACCAAAGCAATCTCACCATTCTTGATCATGTCAACAATGTGCGGACGACCGTCCTTAACTTTGTTCACACGTTTCACAGGCACACCTGCTGCTTCAATAGCAGCTGCAGTACCTTGAGTGGCAACAATTGAATAACCCATGCTGTTGAGCATTTCTGCCACTTCAACAGCTTTAGCCTTGTCACTGTCTTTTACAGTTAAAAGTACCGTGCCTGATTTTGGCAATGTGGTGCTTGCAGCCAATTGAGATTTGAAGAGTGCTTCACCGAATGTTCGACCAACACCCATCACCTCACCCGTTGAACGCATCTCAGGTCCAAGAATTGGGTCAACACCAGGGAACTTGTTGAATGGGAATACCGCTTCTTTAACTGAGAAATACGGAGGAATTACTTCTTCACCAATACCTTGCTGATCCAAAGTTTGGCCAGCCATACAACGCGCTGCAATTTTTGCCAATTGCAAACCTGTTGCTTTTGATACATATGGAACAGTTCTAGAAGCACGTGGGTTAACTTCTAATACGTAAACAATGTCTTTGCCATCGACTTGCTGAATCGCAAACTGTACGTTCATCAAACCAACCACATTCAAACCTTTAGCCATGGCGGCTGTTTGACGACGCATCTCATCCACTGTTTCTTTTGATAATGAATAAGGCGGTAATGAACATGCTGAGTCACCTGAGTGAACACCGGCTTGTTCAATGTGCTCCATCACACCACCAATGAATACACGCTTACCATCAGAAATACAGTCCACATCACACTCAATCGCATCGTTCAAGAAACGATCTAGCAATACTGGAGAGTCATTAGAAACTTTTACAGCCTCACGCATGTAACGCTCTAGGTCACGACCATCATGAACGATTTCCATGGCACGACCACCCAACACATAAGATGGGCGAACCACCAATGGATAACCAATCTCATCAGCCAACTTCAAAGCTTCTGGCTCTGTACGAGCAGTTCTGTTTGGTGGCTGACGTAAACCCAAATCTTGCAATAACTTTTGGAAACGCTCACGGTCTTCTGCAGCGTCAATCATGTCTGGGCTTGTACCAATGATAGGTACGCCATTAGCCTCCAAATCTAAAGCCAATTTCAATGGAGTTTGACCACCGTATTGAACAATCACGCCTTTTGGTTTTTCAATCGCAACGATTTCCAATACATCTTCTAAAGTTAATGGCTCAAAGTACAAGCGATCAGAAGTGTCATAGTCAGTAGAAACTGTTTCTGGGTTGCAGTTAACCATGATGGTTTCATAACCATCATCACGCATCGCCAAGGCAGCATGCACACAGCAATAGTCAAACTCAATACCCTGACCAATACGGTTTGGACCACCACCCAACACCATGATTTTTTCTTTGCCAGTAGGCCAAGACTCACACTCACCATGTTCTGCTTCATAGCAAGAGTACATGTAAGCAGTGTTGGTTGAGAACTCAGCAGCACATGTGTCCACACGCTTATAAACAGGTCTTACTTTTAATGCATGGCGTGCTTCACGCACAGCTTTTGCATCAGTCTTTAACAATTTCGCTAAGCGACGGTCTGAGAAACCTTTTTGTTTCACAAAACGCAACTCTTGTGCGCTTAAGTCTTTTAATTGGCGCTCTTGTAATTTTTTCTCAATCTGAATTAATTCGGAAATTTGTGCCAAGAACCAAGGATCAATGGCTGTATGAGCAAATGCCTCTTGTTCTGTCATGCCTAAACGGAAAGCATCTCCCAAATACCAAATGCGATCTGGGCCAGGCTCACGAATCTCTTGGGTGATCTCATCAAGGTCTGTTGATTTTTCATCAAGACCATCAACACCAACCTCCAAGCCACGCAAGGCTTTTTGGAATGATTCTTGGAATGTTCTACCAATCGCCATCACCTCACCCACAGACTTCATTTGCGTTGTTAAACGCTTATCAGCTGCTGGGAACTTTTCAAAAGCAAAGCGAGGAATCTTAGTAACAACGTAGTCAATAGATGGCTCAAACGACGCAGGTGTTTTACCACCAGTAATGTCGTTCTGTAATTCATCTAAGGTGAAACCAACTGCCAATTTCGCAGCGATTTTTGCAATTGGGAAACCAGTTGCTTTAGATGCCAAGGCAGATGAGCGAGATACACGTGGGTTCATCTCAATCACGATCATGCGACCATCTACTGGATTGATTGAGAACTGAACGTTCGAACCACCCGTATCAACACCAATCTCACGCAAAACTGCTAAAGAGGCGTTACGTAGAATTTGATACTCACGATCCGTCAATGTTTGAGCTGGGGCCACAGTGATTGAGTCACCGGTATGAACACCCATTGGATCTAAGTTTTCAATCGAACAAACAATGATGCAGTTGTCCTTACGGTCACGCACCACTTCCATCTCATACTCTTTCCAACCCAACAAAGACTCTTCGATTAAGAGCTCACGAGTAGGCGAAAGGTCTAGACCACGTTTGCAAATTTCTTCGAATTCTTCACGGTTATAAGCAATACCACCACCCGATCCACCCATCGTGAATGATGGACGAATGATCACTGGATAACCTGCACCACCAGTTTCAGTGGCAATTTGTTGCTGAACTGCATGAGCCTCTTCCAAAGAATGCGCAATGCCAGACTTAGCAGAACCCAAACCAATTTTGGTCATCGCCTCTTTGAACTTTTGACGATCTTCTGCTTTATCAATTGCCTCAGGAGAAGCGCCAATTAGTTCGCAACCGTATTTCTTTAAAACACCATTTCTATGTAAATCCAAAGCACAGTTCAAAGCAGTTTGACCGCCCATGGTTGGCAAAATGGCATCTGGTTTTTCTTTAGCAATGATGCGCTCTACAACTTCCCATGTAATTGGCTCGATGTATGTCACATCTGCCATTTCTGGGTCAGTCATGATGGTCGCAGGATTGCTGTTAACCAAAATAACTTTGTAACCTTCTGAACGCAAAGCTTTACAAGCTTGTGCGCCAGAGTAGTCGAATTCGCAAGCTTGTCCAATGACGATTGGACCTGCGCCAATAATTAAAATACTTTTTATGTCGGTACGCTTAGGCATTCGTCAATCTCACATCAATTTAATAAAGCGATCAAACAGGTAGGCAATGTCATGCGGTCCTGGCGAAGCTTCTGGGTGACCTTGGAAACAAAAAGCTGGCTTATCTGTCCAAGCCAAACCTTGTAATGAACCATCAAATAAAGACACATGCGTTGGTCTTACATTCGCTGGCAATGTTGCTGCATCCACAGCAAAGCCGTGGTTTTGTGAAGTGATCACAACGCGACCATCATCCAAGTCTTTCACTGGATGATTAGCGCCATGATGACCAAATTTCATTTTGAGAGTTTTGGCACCTGACGCCAAACCCATGATCTGATGACCTAAACAGATACCAAATGTTGGAATGCCTTTATCAATAAAAGTTTTGGCTGCGGCAATCGCATAATCGCAAGGCTCCGGATCTCCAGGGCCATTTGATAAGAACACGCCATCTGGCTTCATCGCTAATACATCAGCAGCAGGAGTCTTTGCAGGCACCACAGTGATTTTGCAACCACGCTCTGTGAGCATGCGCAAAATATTGCGCTTCACACCAAAGTCATAGGCCACCACGTGTTTGAGAGGTTTTTCTAGTTTCTTAAAACCAGGTTTGCCATTAACTGCATTCAAACCCCACTCGCCTTCAGTCCATTCATAAGCAGTTGGAGTTGTCACAACTTGAGCTAAATCTAAGCCTGCCATGCCTGAGAAACCTTTAGCTGCTGCAAGCGCTTTTTCAGTCAAAGCTTCTACTGTGTCACCCACCTTACCAGCCACAATCGCGCCAGGTTGAGCACCTTTGTCACGCAAAATACGTGTCAACTTACGCGTATCAATACCAGCGATACCAACAACGTTTTCACCAGTTAGATAGTCTGTGAGAGTTTTTTCAGAGCGGAAATTTGAAGCAATCAAAGATAAGTCTTTGATGATTAAACCGGCTGCATATATTTTTGTTGATTCGCAATCTTGATCATTCACACCCACGTTACCAATGTGCGGGTAAGTCAAAGTCACCAATTGGCGGGTGTAACTTGGATCAGTTAGGATCTCTTGATATCCAGTTAAAGCGGTATTGAAAACAACCTCACCGGCTGATTGACCAACTGCGCCGATGCTGTAACCAGAAAAAATGGTTCCATCGGCTAGTGCCAAAACTGCTGGGGGTAAAGAAGGAATTAGTGGCAGCAAAGGTATTCTCCAAAGCCCTGCTGCCATCCGACACATCCCTCATCCGGAAAAGACACCTCCGGTCTGAGAATTTTCGGGAGGTATATGTGTCTTTAAGCGCTAGGGCAAGTATCTAATAATTTAACCAATGAATTATACCTTACCGGGGGCTTTAGCTCGGTAATAACCCTAAATTAGAAATGAATAAAGGGGGAAAATTCCCCCTTTATTCAAGTACTTACTGAGTTTTAGCTAGATGTATAGCCGGCTTAGATTAGGCACCAAACAAAGTTTTAATTTGTGCCAATACGCTTTGATCGTCCAAAGTGCTCAAATCACCAGGGTCACGACCTTCTGCAACCGCTTGTAAAGCACGACGCACGATCTTGCCAGAACGAGTCTTAGGTAAAGCTGCCACGATATAAACACGAGCAGGTCTAGCCACAGCACCCAATTGAGAATCTACTGTTTTTAGAATCTCAGCCTCAAGAGTAGCCGTGTTGTTAGCGTCTTTAGCAATGGCAAAACCAATCGCTACCTGACCCTTCAACTTGTCCTCAATACCCACCACAGCAACTTCAGCCACGTTTGGATGGCTAGAGATGCTTTCCTCAATCTCGCGGGTACCTAAGCGGTGACCAGCTACGTTGATCACGTCATCGGTACGACCCAAGATGAAGAAGTAGCCATCCTTGTCTTTAATACCCCAGTCAAATGTTGAGTAAACCATTTTGCCTGGCACTGTTTGCCAATAAGTTTTAACGAAACGCTCGTCATCACCCCAAACTGTTTGCATGCATCCTGGAGGCAATGGGCCTTCAATAGCCACCACACCTTTTTGATCAGCACCCAACTCAGCACCTGTTGAGTCATCCAACAATTTCATGTTGTAACCATAAACAGGCACACCAGGAGAACCGAACTTATGAGGCATCACTTCGATACCGCGTTGCAATGCAAGCATTGGCCAACCAGTTTCTGTTTGCCAGTAGTTATCCACGATTGGTTTGTTGATCGCGCCATGTAACCAAGTAGCTGTTGGCTCATCCAATGGCTCACCCGCCAAGAACACTGAGCGCAATGTTGATAGGTCGTACTTTGTTAAGAAAGCAGGATCTTGTTTTTTCAATACACGTGCTGCTGTTGGTGCAGAGAACATTACAGATACTTTGTACTTCTCAACCAATTGCCACCAAATACCAGCATCAGGACGCAATGGCGTACCTTCATACATGATGGTTGCCATACCGTTTAGCAATGGGCCATAAATAATGTAGCTGTGACCTACCACCCAACCAATGTCAGATGTTGTGAACATCGCTTCACCAGGTTTGCCACCATAGATGTGACGCATTGATGCAGCCAATGCCACTGCGTAACCACCTGTGTCACGTTGTACGCCTTTTGGCTTACCTGTTGTACCTGATGTGTACAAGATGTATGAAGGATCAGTTGCATCTAACCACTCACATGGCACTTGCGCATCCATTACCTTGGCGCGCTCAGTCGCATAATCAAGATCACGACCAGCTACCTTGTTGTACTCAACTAGTTTGCGGTCAATCAACAAAACTTTTTCAGGTTTGTGTGCAGACAAAGTAATCGCTTCGTCTAGTAATGGCTTGTACGGTACAGGCTTGCCACCACGTGCGCCTGCATCAGCCAAGATCACCATCTTAGGCTTAGCATCATCAATACGTGAAGCTAAGCTGTGTGAAGCAAAACCACCAAACACCACTGAGTGAATGGCGCCCAGACGCACACAAGCCAACATCGCAAAACATGCTTCTGCGATCATTGGCATATAAATTAATACTCGATCACCCTTAACCACACCATTGGCCTTAAGGATGGCTGCCATTCTGTTAACTTCAGTATGAAGTTCTTTGAATGTGTATGTTTTCTCTTGATCTGTCTCTGTTGAAACAGCAATTAAAGCTTGCTGGTCTGCACGATCTTTTAGATGACGATCCACTGCGTTGTGACATAAATTTGTTTTGCCACCAACGAACCACTTAGCAAATGGTGGATTGCTGTAATCCAATACTTGATCAAACGGCTTTTGCCATTCGATTAACTGCGCTTGTTCCGCCCAAAAACCTTGTGGATCTTTCACTGAACGCTCATGAAATGCCTTGTAAGCAGACATACAACTCTCCCTAAATCAACAGATGACGAATTCGTAAACCGATAAATTTGCGACCCAAGGCTGACTTGGGTCTGACACATCAGGGATTCACCCTAGGTAGGCCGTCTAAATTCGCCTAAATTCTTGAACTTAATTAGATTTTTTACTGTTAGAGGCGACCTTTGACTCGGCCTTATTTTTTGGCTTGCTGGTAGCTTTTTTATTGGCGCCACTGTTTGAAGCGGTTTTTTTAGCCCCACCTTTATCTCCCGCACCTTTTTTCTTGGCGCCCTTTTTCTTCGCTGCCACCTCTTTCTCCAGGAGCAACTGGGTTGTATTGTTGGCTAAGTGTTCTGGCACATCTTTACTCTTACCCACTTTAGGCACGATCACTGTAGAGCCAGCCTTGATCCTCATCCCCTTAGGAATGTCATTGATTTCACGAATTTGATGGGCTTCCACATTCAAGCGTGTTGCCAATTGATCAACAGTTTCCCTTGCCCCCAAACGTATTGCCGTCCAAGAAGATAAACGGCCCTTATAGGCATTCATATTCTCTTGAAAGGATTGAGCACGGCCATAAGGAAGCAAAATCTGCGGCTCACTAGCACCGAGTATCACAGGCTTATTAAACGATGGGTTCATGGCGCGAAACTCTTCAACTGTCATTCGAGCGAACTGCGCTGCCAAGCTCACGTCCACATCTTTAGAGGTAGTCACCACTACAAAGTAAGGATGGTTTTGAAGTTTAGGGAGCGTTAAACCATAAGCTTTTGAATCAAGCACGATTTTTTTGACTGCCAATAACTTCGGAACATAGTTACGCGTCTCATCTGGCATCTTTAAGTTTGCATAATCTGTTGGCAAATTCTGCGCTTGATTACGCTTAATGGCCTTACTAACATTGCCCTCACCCCAGTTGTATGCTGCCAAGACCAACTGCCAATCACCAAACATTTTGTAGAGGCGTTGCAGATAGTCCAATGCCGCATCAGTCGACTGAATCACATCACGACGCTCATCTCTGAATACGTTTTGCGTCAGCTTAAAATCTTTACCAGTAGCAGGCATGAACTGCCACATACCAGAGGCCTTTGCTCTGGAATATGCGCCGGGATTAAAAGCACTTTCGATAAATGGCAAAAGTGCTAATTCCATAGGCATCTTGCGACGCTCTACCTCTTCAACAATATAAAAGAGATAACGGGAAGAACGAGACATCATGCGATCAACATAATCAGGTCGATCGGCATACCAGCGCACATGTTTAATTACCAACGGATCGTCTGCAACTTCTAATTCAAAACCATCACGAATTCGATCCCATAAATCACTGTATGGCGCACTCAAAGAATCAACGGATTCTTTATCAATATTAACTTTTGGCGCCCGCTTAGCTTTGGTGGATTTATTAACATTTGGAACATCACTGCTCCACTCCTGAGATGTTGTTGCACACCCAGTAAAAACTAATGCCACGAGTAGTGGCAAAGTAATTTTCAGTGCGCGCGTCCACATCACTTAAAGACATCCTTCCAAGCGCGTAGGGCGGCAAAAACACTCACCGGGCCTTGGTCACTTAGCGTTACTTGAGTTGATACAGAACGAATCACCGATGAATACTCACATCTTAAAAAAGGGTTCACACGCTTCTCGTGTGCAATAGTGGTTGGCACCGTTGGCTTACCAACTTTTCTTAAAGCTTGCGCTCTTGACTGCCAATCCAACAAATCTTGGTTATCTGGTTCAACAGCCAAAGCAAATTTTATATTAGATAAGGTGTACTCGTGAGCACAATGCACCAGTGTGGTTTCAGGCAGATTTTTTAACTTAGTTAAGGAGTCAAACATTTGTGTAGCCGTACCCTCAAATAGACGACCACAACCAGAGGCAAATAATGTGTCACCACAAAACAAATGTTGAGTAGAGCCATTATTTAAAAAGTAAGCAATGTGCCCTGCGGTATGTCCTGGCACCCCCATCACCCAGAACTCAGGGACGAATGGCGCAATGTGTAAGGTGTCACCCTGCATCAAAGGGTCACTAACATTAGGAATGTCTTCTAAAGCTGGGCCATACACAACAGGTGCATGTTGTTGACTGGTGCTAGCCCATGTCAATAAATCAGTGATTCCACCCACATGATCAGCATGGTGATGCGTGATTAAAATAGCTTGCAATCTCAATTGATGCTCTTTTAAATAAGCAATCACAGGTTGCGCATCACCTGGATCAACAACTACGGCACAATGACCATCTGACACTAACCAAATATAGTTATCGTCATATGCCGCAATCGGTTGAACTTGTAATATATTTTTAGCAGGCATCACAATCAAATCATTTATGAGTCAAGCTAAGCCTACTTCAACAGTTAAAGCACCCTGGACATCTTGGGATGCATGGCTAAGCTCGCCCCCAGGACAATATGTCTTGGAATGGGAACAGACTCAATTTGACCACATTGTGAGCGATATATTTGGCTACCATGCACTACAAATAGGCTTACCTCAACTGCCAGCGCTCAAAGAAAACAGGATGCCGCTACAGATGATTTTGAGAGCGCCGCACGATAAACCCGGCGACCACACACCAGATTCTTGGCACACCATCAACGGCATACCCGAAGAATTACCCTTTGCAAGCCAAAGTATCGATTTGGTAGTTTTGCCTCATGTCCTTGAATTTGCAGACAATCCTCACGCCGTTTTAAGAGAAGTCAACCGCATTTTGATGCCCGAGGGACGCGTTGTGATCTCTGGCTTTAACCCAGCAAGCCTTTGGGGATTAAGACAATATTGCAGTCACCTGATTGGTCAACCCTATTTGCCACGTGAGGGTAAGTTCATTGATTTATTAAGAATCAAAGACTGGCTTAAATTACTCGACTTTGCGGTTGATCGCGGTCGTTTTGGCTGCTACCGCTTACCACTCAGAAGTGCATCAGGCATGCAAAAGATGGGCTTTTTAGAAAAAGCGGGCGATCGCTGGTGGCCAGTTTTAGGCTCAGTATTTATTGTCTCAGCCATCAAACGCACCTCTACCCTCACCTTGGTGGGTCGAATTGAGAAAACCTCGCCAGCAACACAGGCACAATTGAACCCTGTGGCTAACTTGGGTGGTCACCAACAACAAACCTCCTTCAAACCTCCGCTGAAAGAAATCAATGACTGAAGCAGCCCCAACCAAAGGCAAAGTAACCATCTATACAGATGGCGCCTGCAAGGGCAATCCTGGCCCAGGTGGCTGGGGGGTGGTATTGAAATCAGGTGACAAAGAAAAACATTTGTACGGCGGCGAGACCCTTACTACCAATAACCGTATGGAAATGACCGCCGTCATACAAGCTCTCAAAGCTCTAAAGCTGCCCTGCCATATCAGTCTCTACACAGACTCCAAATATGTCATGCAAGGTGTTACAGAGTGGATGGGAGGTTGGAAAGCCAGGGGCTGGAAAACTGCTGGGAAAGATCCCGTTAAAAATGTCGATTTATGGCAAGAAATTGATCATCTTTTAGGCAAACACGAAATTGATTGGCACTGGGTCAAAGGTCATGCTGGCCACCCTGGCAATGAACTAGCGGATGCCCTTGCTAATAAGGGCGTTGAAGAGCATTTGAAAAAATCCTAGAGCCCTCTTCAATCTGAGCTAAAGCACCTCGAATGTGCGAGAATAAACGCATAATTAATAAGGAGATTGGGCTGTCATAGCCCCGCCCACCAATATGCAATTAATCGATACATTGAAACAAAAAACGATGGGGTTGGCATGCAAAGGATTTGCGTTGATCAAGTCCACCATCAAAAAGATTAATCTTCCAAAAATATTAGCTTGGGCATTGAGTCATAAAAAACATATTGCAGTGGCAATCGCTCTTATTTATGGCGCCAACTACGCCATCAATTATTTTTTTCCAAAAAGTAAAAGTGCAGCGCCTACTCAGTTAGTTACAACAGCGGTTGTACAAAAGTCGAGCATTCCAATCATCATCGAAGCAACAGGAAATATTGTTGCTGCAAATATTGTTGATATCCGCCCACAAACCACTAATGTAGTGAGCAAGATTCATATTAAAGAAGGCCAAACAGTTAAAGCAGGCGATTTACTGTTCACCTTAGACGACCGCGCTAATAAAGCCAATTACGAAAAGGCAAAAGCTTTGGCAGACGATGCCACTCGCCAATACAAGCGCTCGCTAGAACTGATTGAAAAGAAATTCATCTCACAAGCTGCCGCAGATACATCTAAAGCCAATATGCAATCAGCTGAAGCCAGCGCTCGCGCCGCGCAAGTTGCTCTTAGCTTTGATCACATCCGCTCACCGATTGCTGGTCGCGCAGGCGTGATCAATGTATTCCCTGGCACATTGGTGCAAGCTGGAACAAACATATCAACAACAAGTAGCGCCACAGCCACAAGCACTACCGCGGCGATGGTGACCATCACTCAACTTGATCCAATCAATGTTCAGTTCACTGTCTCAGAAAAAGAAATTCCTTTGATTTTGGGTCAGCGTGATGAAGCCGATGAGTTAAGCGTTACCGTTGATCTAGGTGGCACCAATGCCCCAGTCGAAGGCAAAGTTTATGTTGTAGATAACCAAGTAGATCCATCAATTGGTGCGGTACGCGTGAAAGCTCAAGTGAGCAATAAAGATGGTGCAATGATTCCGGGGCAATTTGTCAGAGTCAAACTAAAAGCAAAAACTCTCAAAGATGCTCTAGTTGTTCCAACTCAAGCAGTCGTTACCAACATCAATGGCAACTTTATGTATGTGGTTCAGCCTGGCGACACGGTGGACCTCAAACCAATCAAAGTGATCTACCAGTATCAAGGTCAAACGGTTGTTAGTGGCATTAACGAAAACGACAAAATTGTGGTCGAGGGCAAACAAAACCTTCGCCCTGGTGGCAAGATCAAAGAAACAAAAAACGCTGAAAAAGCAAAAGAACAATGAATATTTCAGAACTATGTATACGCCGTCCCGTGATGACGGCTTTGCTATCTATGGCAGTAGTCCTAGCTGGCACAGTTGCGTACTTCAAAATTCCAGTTGCCGCCCTACCCAGCTTTAATACCCCAGTCATACAAATCACAGCCAATTTACCTGGTGCCAGCCCTGAAAATATGGCGTCATCAGTGGCGCTGCCACTTGAGAAAGAATTCTCAACCATTGATGGCATCACAGTTATTAGCTCGACCAACTCTTTGAGCTCTACGCGCATCACACTAGAGTTCAATAATGACCGAGATATCGACAAAGCTGCTGTAGACGTTCAAGCTGCGCTATTGCGTGCGCAAAAGCGTTTACCCATTGAAATGACAACGCCACCTTCTTATAGGAAGGTGAATCCCGCTGACGCTCCAGTATTAATCATGACCATGACGTCTCCATCCATGGATTTGTCAGAGCTTAGCGACTATGCAGAGAATTTAATTTCTCCAACGCTATCGACCATCGATGGCGTGGCCCAAGTGATCGTATACGGTGAAAAGCGTTACGCCGTTCGTGTACAAGTTAATCCATCACTATTAGCAACCAAGAATCTAACCATTGATGATGTAGCTAATGCTATCAATGCCGCCAACTCTAATACACCAGTGGGTGTATTAGATGGCCCAAGACAACAATTAACCATTTATGCCAACCCACAAATTGTGCGTGCAAGCGACTATGGCAACTTAGTTATTTCGCAAAAGAGTGGTTTACCGATTCGTTTAAAAGATGTTGCTAATGTTCAAGAAAGTTACGAGTCGGTTAAAACCTTAGCAGCTTATAACGGTGAACGGTCTATTGCGATTGCGATCCTAAGACAACCTACCGCAAACTCAGTGAGTGTGGTGGATGCCATCAGAAAGATGGTTCCTCAATTTCAGCAACAAATGCCATCGTCTGTAGAAATCAATTTATTGATCGATCGCTCTGCATCTATTCGTGAATCAATCCATGATGTGAACTTCACCCTACTACTCACGATTGCTTTGGTAGTGATGGTGATTTTCTTATTCTTAAAACATCTTGCAGCAACTATCATCCCAGCACTCAGTTTGCCCATCTCATTGATTGGCGCTTTCTCAATCATGTATTGGCTGGGTTACAGCTTAGATAACGTTTCTTTACTGGGTATCACCATTGCAGTTGGTTTGGTGGTTGATGATGCGATTGTGGTTTTAGAAAACATCATGCGCCATATTGAAAACGGTATGGCACCACTCCAGGCAGCCCTCAAAGGTAGTCGAGAAGTAAGTTTCACAATTGTTTCGATTTCAATCTCTTTGGTCGCTGTATTTATTCCAATCTTCTTTATGCCAGGACCGATTGGCTTATTGTTTAGAGAGTTTGCTGTTGTGGTGTCATTATCTATTTTGGTGTCCGCTGTGATGTCACTCACACTAGTGCCCATGTTGTGTAGCAAGTTTTTAAAGACACACAACGCCAAAGATAAAGTTCATGACTACCCAATCATCATCAAATTTGATGAGTACTTTAATTTAGTCACCTCTCATTATGAAAAAGCCTTGGATTGGGCTTTAGCCAATCAAAAGAAAGTACTGCAAGGTGCTCTTGCAACATTTGTTCTGACCATTGCCTTGTTTGTGTGGAGCCCTAAAGGGTTTTTCCCAGAAGAAGATACTGGGCAGCTATTTATCACCACAGAAGCAGCAGAAGACATCTCATTTGCCGGCATGCTTGAATTACAAGATCAAGCTGCAGCAATTGTTAGAGCTAATCCTAATATTGATAGCTTGGTATCAATTCTGGGCGGTGGAGCAAGCACTGGTAGCAATACAGGCCGGATGTTTATCAACTTAAAACCACGCAGCGATAGAAAGAACATGAAAAATGTTCTAGAAAGTCTGCGTAAAGATTTGGCTGTGATTCCAGGTCTTGCCGTGTACATGCGCCCTATTCAGAACTTGCAACTAGGTGGCAAAGTCACCAAGAGTCGCTATCAGTATATCTTGCAAAGTGTTGGTTTCGAAGGTGTGAACGAATGGTCCAACAAGGTTGTCGAGAAGATGCGCTCTGATGCCATCTTCCGCGATGTCACGACCGACTCACAACTCAAAGGCCTGCAAGCCAAAATCGACATTGATAGAGATAAAGCCGCCAGCGCAGGAGTCACCATTGCTAACATCAGAAATGCCTTGTATTCAGCATATGGTGAGCGACAAGTTTCAACAATCTATACAAGCGTTAATACGTATCAAGTCATTTTAGAAGCAGGCGCAGAATACAAGCGCTACGAAAGTGATTTAAACGGCATATATGTGCGCGGCAGAAATAGCGATCGATTGGTACCACTATCGAGCATTGCTACAGTTACTCGCGCAATTGGTCCAACATCAGTGAACCACCAAGGACAAGTTCCAGCGGTAACGATTTCGTTTAACTTAGCTCCTGATGCAGCTTTGGGTGATGCCACCAAAAAACTAGAGCAGTTTGTGAAAGATATTCAACTACCACCAACAATTATTACTAGCTATGGTGGTGATGCGGCGGTCTTCCAAAGCGGACAATCCAGTCAAATTATTTTGCTCTTAGCAGCCGTATTAGTCATCTATGTGTTGCTAGGCATCTTGTATGAGAGCTATATCCACCCCATCACCATTTTGGCTGGCTTACCATCGGCTGCGATTGGGGCATTGGTATTTTTACGAATCTTTAACTTAGAGCTAACAATCATTGCCATTATTGGTATTTTGTTACTGATTGGTATTGTCAAGAAGAATGCGATTTTGATGATTGACTTTGCCTTAGATGTGCAACGCCAACACAATCAATCTCCTCGCGAAGCGATACGAACTGCATGCTTAATGCGTTTTAGGCCAATCATGATGACAACCATGGCTGCTTTGATGGGCGCACTACCGATTGCACTAGGCCTAGGTGCTGGCGCAGAACTCAGACAACCTTTGGGCGTGGCAGTAGTTGGTGGCTTACTGGTATCTCAAGTGGTGACCTTATTGATTACGCCTGTGATTTATTTATATCTTGATAAATACAGCGGCACAGGTCCTATGGACATCCCCGCTGAGATGCTAAAAGACTGATTGAGATTTTTAGAAAGTATTCATGCGCCAAATTATTCTTGATACTGAAACAACTGGTTTAAACCCACTCACAGGTGATCGCATCATTGAGATTGGTTGCTTGGAAATGATTGATCGTCGCCTGACTGGCAACAAGCTACATCACTACATCAACCCTCAAAGAGACATTGACCCTGGTGCTGTGGCGGTTCATGGCTTAACAGTTGAGTTTTTATCAGACAAACCTGTGTTTGCAGATGTGGCTGATGAAATCATCACCTTTTTGAAAGATGCTGAAATCATTATTCATAACGCCCCCTTTGACGTTGGCTTTTTAGATGCAGAATTTGGTCTTCTTAAGCTAGGCAAGATGAATGACTATGTTGCCAAGGTAATTGATACCCTTAAAAATGCCCGAGACATGTTCCCAGGCAAAAGAAATTCTCTAGACGCTCTATGTGAGAGATTTCAGATCAGCAATGAACATCGCACCCTACACGGCGCTTTACTAGATGCCGAGTTATTAGCCGAAGTTTATTTAGCTATGACCCGTGGTCAAGAAGATTTAATGATTGACTTAAACGGTTTAGAAGCTGATGGCGCTCACGCCAAACGCAAACCTTTACCGACCAATTTAGTGATTCAACTAGCTAGCATTGAAGAGCAAGAGGCTCATGAGGCTTACCTAGAAGGTGTTGCCAAGGCTGCCAAAAAACCGCCTGTTTGGAATACATAAATCCTACAGTGAATATTAAAAATGCCGCAATTGCGGCATTTTTTATTTTCTGGTGAATCGTTATTGTGGTGGGAATAATTTATACCAGTAGCCATAAGACCAACAAGCCACGCAAAATGAAAACGCCCACTCAAGCGTTGAAAAGACAACTAATATGCTTGTGGGCACCTTCCATAAATCAATACCCATAAAAAACAAAACACTGGCAACTGTTGCAGCAATAAATAAAAGCTTATTGGCAAACATTTTTGCGCCAGCATTTTCTTTTTTGCCAGCGATATTCATGGCAGTCATAATTTTTGTGAAAAGGCGATGAGATGGGCACTTGTAATGACCAAAGAACCCTCTGATAAAACCCATTAGAGCCAACACCGGCAATAAATATGGAAAGCCTAACAATGCAATTACACAGAAAGAAAAGGTAATAAAAGCCTCTAGTCTTGCAACATTGGCATTCACTGGGGGTATATCAAAACGTAACACTCAAACCTCACTCAGTAGTTATTTTTTTAATTATGAGCTGATTTTTCCAAAAATTCTCTATGGAATTGATCTGAATTTGATCTTGAATAAGATCAGAGAAAAATAGCTAACCAAACACCAATTAACTGAACCAAGCCAAGAAGTACTGCTGCACTACCGATATCTTTGACGATTTTTGAGAGTTCATGGCGCTCACTAGAAATACGGTCAATGGTTTTCTCTAAACCCGTGTTAAGAAGCTCAATGATGATCACCAAAGTGGCACTACCGATCAATAGAATTTTTTCAATTTTGCCTGGTCCAAAATAAAGTGCGCAGACGACCAAAATCGGGAATATGGTTAACTCAACCTTGATAGCCTCCTCAGACTTCCATGCAGCCAACAGCCCATCAACGGAGTATTTAAATGCTCCAAGCAAGCGACGCTGTAATAAACCAAGCAGAGGTTTCAACATATCAAGATCCTTTATAACGCTCTGCATCTGGCAGAGCTTTCAAGCAATAAGCTAGGATGATACCAATTGCCCAGGCAAACCAAGCTGTCCACAAAACATGTGAAAAGAAATGAGCTCCTTGAGCCATGCGCGCAACACCCATCAGCAAGCCAAAGAAAATTGCGACATAAAAGAAGAACTTTGCCAATTTAGGCTGAATACCCCATAAAGCAATAGCCCAGGTAAACCACATAAAACCACCCGCCGCATGACCTGCTGGAAAACACTGTCCACGTGGATACTGAGAATCTAGTATCTCAAATAGCCCCGTATATGGAATAGCCCCACCAAACATGTCAAGGCTCCATGGGCAATGTTTGTTGGTGAGATGCTTTAAAAGGGCCACAACCGCCGGAATCAAAATAACCCCTAAGATCCCAACTAAGGCATGCCTTAAAGTAAAAGTATCTTTTGATTTTTTCAAAAACCAAAGTGATACCACGATAGATGCAACACCTGTGACGTACATTGCAGTTTTAAGACCGTGATGCAAAACTTTAGTAAAAAAATCTTGGTCTTTAAATGGGAATTTGCCTAATTCAGGACTGAAGAAATATTGCACTAGCCAGATATCTAATGATGTGAACTCAAAGACCCCAAGCAATAACAACCCTGAAATCAACAAAATCAATAACTGACGATTAAACCAAGTCATGATTATTTTTTACACTTTGCCGTGAGATCCCAAGCGGGGTCGTACACACTCGTGCTGATGTTCATAAAACCTAAAACAGTATGAAATAGATTGTCATGGTGCGCAGGCTCTTTGGCACGTTGCATCAAGCACTCTTTAGAAAACTGGTTTTGCTTCATGTACTGCTCAGAAACCCACCAAGTCATAGGAGGACGTGTTTGCTCTTTAGGTGCAATCGAGTAGGGCAAGCCATGTAAATAAAAACCGCCCTCACCTAAAGATTCGCCATGATCAGAAACATAAATGAAGACCACATTTCTGGTTTCTTTGGCTTTTAATAAATCAATTGCTTTAGACAAAATATGATCGGTATAAAGAATCGCATTGTCATAGGCATTAAAAATCTCTTGCTGCGTGCAACGGCCCAAATCAGAGCTGGCGCACACAGGCTTAAATTTTTCAAATGCTTGTGGGTAGCGCGCGTAATAAGCTGGGCCGTGGTTACCGAGTTGATGTAACACCACCACTTGATCACCGCTTACCTTCTTAATAGTCGCCTCAAGACCTCTTAATAGGGTCTCGTCATAGCATCCAGTAGCAGGACAAATATCAGGCGTTCCTAGGGTTTTAGCATCAATGCTTTCCAAGCCTTTGCAAACACCTTTGCACCCTGACTGATTATCAATCCAAGTAACCGGCACCCCTGCGCGAGAAATTAAATGTAATAAAGACTCTGTAGAACGGATTTTCTTTTCATCGTATTGTTTTCTACCCAAAGCAGAAAACATACAAGGCACAGAAACCTCAGTATTAGTGCCGCAACTCACCACATAAGGGAAGTTAATCACATCCTGCTTGGCAAGATTGGGGGTGGTTTGTCTTTCGTAACCTGAGAGCCCCCAATTGGCTGCCCTCACCGTTTCACCAACCACTAACACCAATAAAGTTGGCTTAACACCGGCTTTTGTATTCTTAACGGCATCTTCACCTAATGGCAATAATTCTTTCTGAGCCTCAACACCTGTATCAAATACCACGCGAGGCGTTGAAATCAAATAACTCATTGGCAATACCAAGTGACGGATTTCCTTGTTGTTTCTCATGGTCGCTGAGAAATTCTTAAACACCGTCATGAAGCTTGCTAAAGCAATCACAATAGCCAATAAGATCATGCCAAATTTAAGAGTCAAACCCTTTAACAAGGTTTGTTGCTTTACCTTAAAACATGACAACAATAAGATGCCTGGCACACCATAAATCAAAAAGTGCAAAGCCAAAGATGGGGTAAATAACTCTCTGGCTTCTGCATGATTAGTGCTGAGAATATTTCGGACCATGGAGGTATCAAAAAATACTCCATATTTTTTGGCAAAAAAGTCTGCAGAAACACCTGTCAATAAAATAATAATTGCCGTAGCCACGGCAATTGGTCTGTAGATCAATAAACTCAATATGCCAAATTGAAATGCTGTAACCCCAACGGCTACTGCGGCAATAAATGTGAAAACCTCGAATGCACTACCAGATTGGGTGTTAATTAATGCAGCCCATAAAGACTGATTTAAAAATAAAGAGAAGTAAGTGGCAAGAATGAGAATGAGCCATTCAAGGCGAATGTTAAAACTCGGATAGCGCATAAGATATCTCAAACCCCTTTTGTAGAGCCTTGATTATAAGTTCTATTTAAGAAAGAATGATTACACGACTTTAGAGTAACGGGCATGCGTTTTTGCATCCCGCAAGTGGCGGTCAAAAGCCATTGCAACACGTCTCACCAAGAGGCGGCCCTTGGTTGGCACATAAATTTTTCGACCCTGCCACTCCAGTAAGCCAGCCTCTTCAAGCTCTTTGAGTTCTGGCAACTCTTTTGCAAAATAAGTATCAAAATCAATTTGATGATTTTTAGCGAATTCATCAGTATCTAATTCAAACTGACACATTAATTCGCCAATTAATTGTCTTCTTAAAATGTCGTCCTTATCAAGCTCTAGACCACGCATAGTCGGCAATTGCTGATGGTCAATAGCATGGTAGTACTCATCCAAAGTCTTTAGGTTTTGTGGGTATGTGTTATCAACCTTACCAATTGATGAAATACCAAACGCTAATAGATCACACTCCGCTTGTGTAGAGTAACCCTGGAAATTACGATGCAGGCGACCTTCTCTTTGAGCAACTGCCAATTCATTATCTGGCTTTGAAAAATGATCCATACCGATGAACACAAACCCTGCCTGATTGAGCTGATCAATCGTATTGGCCAATATGCTGAGCTTATCCTTAGCCACAGGTAAATCATCTTCTGCAATACGACGTTGTGGCTTAAAGATAGTTGGTAGATGAGCGTAGCTATAGACAGATAAACGATCTGGATCCATGGCAATCACAGCATCCACAGTTTCTTTAAAAGTTTCTGGTGTTTGCTTAGGAAGACCGTAGATCAAATCCACACTCACAGAATTAAAGCCATGCTTTCTGGCCCAATCAATCACTGCTTTTGTTTCTTCTACACTTTGCACGCGATGCACAGCTTGTTGCACTTCTAAATTAAAGTCTTGCACACCCAAACTGATGCGATTAAAGCCTAACTCTGCCAATAGGGAGATATCAGCCTCACTCACGCGCCGAGGATCAATTTCAATCGAGTACTCTCCACCCTCTTGCAATTCAAAATGCTCACGGGTGTGATGCATTAACTCACGCATTTCTTCGTGCGATAAAAATGTCGGCGTACCACCACCCCAGTGCAACTGGGTCACTGGTATTTTTTTATTGGAACAGCCCATGACATCCGTCACCATTTTCATTTCTTTGGCCAAATACTTAATGTATTTAGCGCTGCGACCATGATCTTTGGTAATGATTTTGTTACATCCACAGTAGTAACAAATATTGGGGCAAAACGGTAAGTGGTAATACAAAGAAATAGGCTTGCCAGTTTTGGCAGTTCTTTTCAGAGCCTCGATGTAATCCTGTTGACTAAATTCACCATGAAATCTGTCCGCAGTTGGATAAGAGGTGTAGCGTGGTCCATTGATATCAAAACGCTTGAGCAACTCAGGCTGAAATAATGGCTCGCCCACACTAGGGCCCACAGAGGTAGAAGATGCTGAAAAGTTCACGGGGGTTATTTTAACCCCCGTGTTTTCTGAAGTGGCTAGAATTGACTAAAAACTGAGCTAAATCAAATAACTAGCTCTAAATTTAGGCTTTTAGCCATTCACTGGCATTGTGAAACTAGGTCCTTGAGTGATGGTTTCTGGCCAACGTTGAGTCACAGCCTTCATGCGGGTATAAAAACGCACCCCTTCTGGACCATGCACATGATGATCTCCAAATAGGCTGCGCTTCCAACCACCAAATGAATGGAAGGCCATTGGCACTGGAATTGGTACGTTCACACCGACCATGCCCACTTGGATGCGACTCACAAACTCTCTGGCTGTATTGCCATCTCTTGTAAAAATTGCCGTGCCATTACCAAACTCATGATCATTGATCAACTGAATCGCTGTGGCCACATCATCCACACGCATCACGCTTAATACAGGCCCAAAGATTTCTTCTTTGTAGATAGTCATATTAGGTTTAACGTTGTCAAACAAACAGCCACCTAAGAAGAAACCCTCTTCACAGCCAGGCACTTTGAGATTACGACCATCTACAACTAGCTTAGCGCCTTCTTTAACTCCAGCATCAACATAACCCTTGACCTTCTCTAAATGAACTTTGGTAACAAGTGGGCCCATCTCGGCGCCTGGCTTCATACCATTATCAATTTTGAGAGATTTAATACGTGTAGATAATTTTTCGATCAAGGCGTCAGCGACGTTACCCACAGCTACTGCTACTGAGATAGCCATACAACGCTCACCAGCAGAACCATAAGCAGCACCCATCAGGGCATCAACTGCTTGATCTAAGTCTGCATCAGGCATCACCACCATGTGGTTCTTAGCGCCCCCTAAGGCTTGTACACGCTTACCGTTTTTCGCTGCAGTCTCATAGATATATGCGGCAATGGGTGTCGAGCCAACAAAACTCACAGCCTTCACATCAGGGTGTGCCAATAGAGCATCTACTGCAGTCTTATCACCATGAACGACATTGAAAACACCTTTGGGTAAGCCAGCCTCTTCTAACCATTTAGCCGCCAATAAGGTAGCTGATGGATCACGCTCAGAAGGTTTTAAAACGAATGTGTTGCCACAGGCAATTGCCACTGGATACATCCACATCGGCACCATCGCTGGGAAATTAAAAGGAGTAATACCTGCACAAACCCCAACTGCTTGGCGCATGGTCCAAGCATCCATACCCTTACCTATTTGCTCGGTGTACTCACCCTTTAATAACTGAGGAATACCACAGGCGAAATCAACCACTTCTAAACCACGCTGAATTTCACCCTTGGCATCTTCAAATGTTTTGCCGTGCTCTCTGGTGATAACTTCTGCCATCTCATCGATGCGCTCTTCAATAATCGCCTTGAAGTTAAACATCACCTTCGCGCGTCGCGTGACAGGCGTGGTCGACCAAGCAGGAAAAGCAGCTTTAGCAGCAGCAACTGCTTTTGCAACGCCCTCAGCGTTCGCCAACTCAACTTGACGTCTGACTTGACCCGTGGCCGGTTCAAAAACTGGGGCAGTAGTACCGCCGAAATGAGTGACCACACCATTGATATGGTGTCCTATTGTTTCTGACATTTTGTCTCCTACTTGTTTTATATTCTTAGGGTTACCACTTTATCAAGATTCTATCTAATTGGGTATTTTTAGGTTTTTTCTCATTTTTTGCGGGCTTGGACTGACTTTAGGCCAATTGTCTGGCTGCGCCATGGTGGCAGCCTACCCAGTGACTGCAGTCAGCGTTGGTTCTGCCGCAACCACTGGCAAAAGTCTGACTGATCACGCTGCCTCAGAAAGTACTGGGCACGATTGTTCAGTAATGAGGGTTTTTGATGGTCAGCCAGCTTGTGAAAAACGCCTGAAACCAAGCGATGTGCCGGTGCAAGATTACAGTCGCAAGCAAAAGCTTGTGCCTGCGAACTAAATTAGACTTACCTGTCCAAGTACAGGTTTATTGCAGGGTGTCTTTAAGGGCAGGCAAGATAGGTAGAGCCACTACTTCTATGCCCTCTTCACGCAATTCTGCAGTTTCATCAGCAGTAGCGTGGCCACGAATACTTCTTTCAGGAGCTTCACGGTAATGAATTTTTCTAGCTTCTTCAGCAAAGTCATTACCAACATCTTCAGTCTTACTAATTAGTTCACGCATTGCCTTCATCACAGTAGCCTGAACCTTGGCTTGTAAATTAGCTTGCTCTTGGCCAGTTAAGACCATTGAATTACCCATACTGACACCCTCTTCTGGTGCAGCAACTGGCGCGAGCTCCCTATTTGAGTGCTTGGCAATTCTTGGCGCCGATGGCAAGCGCGATACTTCATGACTGTCACATACCGGGCAGGTTAGTAAACCGTTTTCTTGTTGTTCTAGAGCATCCGCTTCAGAAGCAAACCAGCCTTCAAAGTGGTGATCTAAATGACAAACGAGGTTATAGACTTTCATGGAATTCGATTGATGTTTTTAATAAGTGTTGCAAAAAGCGTAGTTTTTTTACTAATAATGAAATTGTGCCATAAAGCCCCGATAAGACTAGGGATTATCCCTATGAGAAATCTGCTATAAATACTACAAATATTTCAAATAAAAAAGATAAGCAAATACATGCATTTAACTACTCAAAGAATTGAGCAACAGCAAGTGCTGAAATGCTTCCTCACAAGCTTATTCTGTTCGCTGATTTTTTTTGGCCCATCCGCTAACTCACAAACCAAAAAAACGCACTCATTGGATGACTTAATCCAAATTGCAATCAACTCCAATCCAGAAATACTGGCTGCCAGAGATCAAGCTAAAGCCTACAGTGGGCAATTAAGTGCGGCTAGAGCAATTCCTAACCCTGAATTTGAGGGCGTTAGGGGTCAGCAAAAATTACGTTCAGATAACAGCAGGATTGGATCAACCTCATCTTGGTCTGTTACTCAACCACTTGATATGCCCTATACCAGGATACCTAGGGTGAATGCTGCAGAAGCTCAATTGCAAGCTAGTGACGCAATGAGAATAGCCAAAGAATTTGAAATTATTTCGAAAGTTAAAAATCGCTATTACGACTACATGCGCCGCCAAGAAGAACTCAAGGCTGCAAATGAAGATATGGAGTTAACGCGACAAATACGTGATCGCATTCAACTCAGGTATCAAGTGGGTGAAACAGCCAAGTTTGAATTAATTAGAGCTGAAACTGATTACTTAAATGTGAAGATGGTGGCACAAGCCAGCCAATCAAGACTTAATCAATCAAAATCGCAACTAAGACAAGCTGTTGGTCCGCAACTACCTCAGAACTTTGAAATTACTATTGCGCCTTTCAAAGAAATTGAAATTCCCCCCCTACCTGCACTAGTTGAAGAAATTAGAAACCAAAATCCTGAACTGACCAGAGCTAAGGCAGAGTTGGCAAGTGCTGAATCAAAATTAAGCCTAGAACAAAATTCCAGACTACCTAAACTATCTTTAAAAGCACAGCAAAGTAATGAGCCAGATTTTAAAGATCGAAGCTATGGTGTTGTGGTCACTATTCCAATCTGGGATTGGCGTATTGGTCAAGTCAGAGAAGCAGCAGCCAATGTGTCTCGTGCAAAAAACATGCTGAACTATGAGTCTCAGAATATTGAGACTCAGATTGAATTGGCTTATCAACAGTTTGAGACCATCAGTTACCAAGTCAAGACTTTAGAAAATGAGGTGATTGTTCAGGCAGCTGATGCCAGAAGGATTGCGGAAGCATCATACAGACATGGCGAACGTGGCATGCTTGAGTATCTAGATGCTCAAAGAACATTTAGAGCAGCACGCGCTGATCTAATCAGAGCTAAATACGAATTGGCTCTTATCTCCATTGAGATCGAACGCCTTAGATCAAATCCAAAAACATTATCCAAGCTACTAGAGCAATAATATGAGACTACCCAACCTTCCTAAGCTACATCTTGATGCTATCAAGCAGATAACATCTACTGGCTATGTCTGGGCAATTAACCAATCAAAACTGGTTATCAACACCATTAAAAATTTTCAAGAGCAGGCTAATAAAAATACTCGTGCTTGGTTAAGCACAACCGCCCCCATCATCTTGGAATTGTTCGACAAGCTACCTAAGTTTGTTAGGAACATTGCCCCATTCTTACCGTGGACTTTCTTACTCGTATTTACATTGAATTTATTTGATGTTTTTGAAAAAACTCCACAAGCCATCAAAGCACAAGATCCAAGCATTGTGATCATTAACCCTGAAGTACAAAAAATGATTGCAGAAGGTGAAGCGGTGATTGGGCCTTATATCGAAGTTATTCGAGTTTCAGGCCGCATTGATTTTCATGAATCTCATCTCGCAAGAATCGGCGCCAACGTCACAGGTCGAGTTGCTGAAATGCATGCCATACCTGGCCAAATCGTCAAGCAAGGTGACATACTGGCACAGATCACATCCACGGAGCTCACACAATCGCAATTAGCTTATTTAAAAGCCAGAAATGCAAGCGATCTGGCTGAGCGTGCAGCTGAACGTGCTCGCATCCTATATAAAGAGGATGTGATTGCTTTAGCAGAAATGCAACGAAGAGAATCTGAAGCAAGCAATGCAAAAGCTGAATTAAGAGCCTCACAAGATCAGTTGATTGTGCAAGGCATGAATAAAGCAAGCATCAACCGTTTAGCAAAAACAGGCGTAATTGAATCAATCAACAATGTCACAGCAACCATACCGGGCGAAGTTGTTGAAAGAAAAATTAATAAAGGGCAAGTTGTACAACCATCTGATGCCCTGTACACGATTGCCAATTTAGATATCTTGTGGGCTATTGCACAAGTACCAGAAACCAATGCCCCACTGATTAAGAAAGGGCAAAAATCTGAAATCCAAGTCAGTGCACTCAACAATAAAAAAATTGAGTCTGAGATTTCTTATGTGAGCTCAATTGTTAATCCTGAAACAAGAACTGTGGTGGTGCGTGCTGAAATTGACAACACCAATCGTCAGTTAAAGCCTGGCATGCTAGCCACCATGTTAGTTGAAAGCGAACCTGTCGATATTTTGACAGTTCCATCCGAGGCGATTGTGCGTGACGACAACACAGATCACGTGTTTGTAAAAGTTAATAATGAAACATTCAAGATGGTTCACGTCAAAGCAGGTCCTGAAGGTAAAGGACAGCGCCCCATTTACTCTGGGATTGAACCAGGCCAAGTAATTGTGATCAAGGGTGCCTATCACCTCAATACCGAACGCAAAAGACAATTGAGCGGCGGTTAATATGATTGAAAAAATTGTTCGTGCCGCACTACAGCAGCGCATCCTAGTTGCAGTCATTGCAACAGTGATGTTGTTTGTGGGATTGATGGCAGTAAAAAAGTTATCTGTTGATGCCTTCCCGGATGTCACCAACGTTCAGGTTCAAGTAGCAACCGAAGCTCCTGGCAAATCACCCGAAGAAGTAGAACGATTTGTCACAGTGCCTATTGAAATTGGTATGACGGGTCTACCTGGCTTAGTAGAAATGCGCTCTCTTAACAGAAATGGCATATCTATTGTTACTTTGGTATTTACCGAAAAAACTGATATCTATTTCGCTAGACAATTGGTGATGGAGCGCTTGTTAGAGGTCATGCCTAAAATGCCATTAGGCATCTCTCCTGTGATGGCACCCCCATCAACTGGTTTAGGTGAAATCTATCAATACACCATCGAACACCCAAGTGATGCGAATCGAGAGATTCCTGTTGACGAGTTAGTGGAGCGTCGCCTAATACAAGATTGGGTTGTGCGCCCCATGCTTAGATCCATTCCTGGCGTCGCAGAAATTAATACCCAAGGTGGCTACGCCAAACAATACCATGTGCTAGTTAACCCAGATCGCTTAAGACACTATCAAATCAATCTAGAAGATGTGTACAGCGCCTTAGCTAGAAACAATGCCAACTCAGGTGGTGGACAACTACCAGTTTATGCAGAACGATACCTCATCCGCGGTATTGGTTTAATTGAAAAACCAGATGACATTGGTCAAATCATTCTTAAAGAGGTTCGCGGCACACCTGTCTATGTAAAAAACGTTGCTGAAGTCACTATCGGCACAGAAATACGACAAGGCGCCATTATTAAGAATGGCACCACAGAAGCAGTCGCTGGCATTGTGCAAATGAACCGTGGCGCCAACGCGAGAGAGGTTGTTAATCGCGTTAAAGCCAAAGTCAAAGAAATCAATGAGCGCAAGCTCTTACCAGACGGCATGCAAATCGTGCCGTTTTATGACAGAACTGACTTAGTCAATGCCGCAATGTTTAACGTTGCCAAGGTATTGATTGAGGGCATCATCCTTGTAGTGATTGTGCTATTTGTATTTTTAGGCGACGTTCGATCATCATTGATTGTGGTGGCTACACTAGTACTCACACCGCTCATCACCTTTTTAACCATGAACCACTATGGCATTTCTGCCAATTTGATGTCTTTAGGTGGTCTAGCCATTGCGATTGGCATCATGGTCGATGGCTCGGTGGTAGTGGTTGAAAACACCTTCGCCAAACTAGGAGAGCGCCTCAAACAAGGCGAATCAAAGAATCGTATTGTGCTCGAAGCTGCCACTGAAGTTGGCACCCCAGTACTGTTTGGCGTAGGCATCATTATTTTGGTATTCATGCCACTCCTAGGCTTAGAGGGCATGGAGGGCAAAATGTTTGCGCCCCTGGCACTCACCATTGCGATTGCGCTCACTATTTCTTTAATTTTGTCATTCACACTCTCACCAGTGATGTGCTCATATATCCTTCAGGGTGGAGCAGAACATGACACCAAGCTAGTTGCCAAACTCAAAAAACCATACATGCAATGGTTAGACTGGTGTTTGCAAAACCCCAAACTAGTGGTTAAACGTGCACTCATTGGTTTGGCTGTTAGCTTGGTTGGCTTTGTATTGTTAGGCAAATCATTTATACCGGTGATGCAAGAAGGCTCCATCACACCCGTGATTGTGAGAGCTCCAAATATTTCATTAGATGAGTCAATCAAGCTTGAATTTGAAGCTTTAAAAAGAATCATGACCATCCAAGGGGTTGAAAAAGCCGTATCACGACTTGGTCGCGGCGAATCTCCTGCTGACCCTGGGCAACCGAATGAATCCGACCCGATTGTTTCACTCAAACCACAAGGGGATCGGAAGCTATCGCAAGAGGAAATTGCCAATCAAATTCGTGAAAAACTCAAAACCCTACCTGGTATTGAGCTAGCCATCTCTCAACCAATTGCTGCACGCGTGGATGAAATGGTCTCCGGCGTCAGATCACAAGTTGCCGTTAAGATTTTTGGCGATGACCTCGAGCAATTAAAGAAACTCGGGGCGCAAATTGGCTTAATACTTGCCAATACATCAGGTGGCACTGACTTACGTATTGAACAAGTATCTGGCCAAAACTATCTAAATATCAAAATTGACCGTGATGCGATTGCAAGGCACGGTATTAACGTTTCAGACGTCAATGATGTTATTGAAACAGCCATTGGTGGCAAAGAAGCCAGCATGGTATTTGAAGGAGAAAGAAGATTCCCCTTGGTGTTGCGCTACCCAGCCCCTTATCGTGAAAACGTGAGCGCTATTGAAAACATCACATTGCGATCACCCAACGGCGCTTTGGTTCTGATGAGAGACCTAGCCAAAATTAGCATTATTGATGGCCCCTCACAAATCTCCAGAGAATCTGGCAAGCGCCGCTTGGTAATTGGCGTGAACGTCAATGGTCGAGATTTGGGTGGTTTTGTTAAAGAAGCACAAGACAAAATTGCCAAAGAGGTTTCATTACCAAATGGTTACACCCTAGACTGGGGTGGTCAGTTTGAAAACATGCAACGCGCTATGTCACGCCTCATGATCATTATTCCACTGACTATTTTGGCGATTTTCTTCTTGCTGTTCATGCTATTTAAATCAATCAGATTGGCTGGCTTGATTATTCTGGTTTTACCATTTGCTTCTATTGGTGGAGTATTTGGTCTGCTAATTTCTGGTGAATATTTATCAGTTCCTGCTGCGGTAGGATTTATCAATCTATGGGGCATAGCGGTACTTAATGGTGTGGTGCTGGTGTCATTCATCAAGCAACTGCGAGAAGACGGCATGGGCTTAAAAGAGGCTCTGATTGAGGGTTGCACTCACCGCTTTAGACCGGTGATGATGACCGCTTGCGTGGCCATGTTAGCCCTTGTACCGATGTTAATTTCAAGTGGCCCAGGCTCAGAAGTCACTAGACCCTTGGCTGTTGTTGTCATTTTCGGCCTGATCACATCCACATCACTCACATTACTGGTCTTGCCAGTTCTTTATGGCTGGTTTGAAGAAAAGGAAATTGAAGCATGAAAGAAATTAAAGCAATCATCCGACCCAATAAGTTACCCTTATTGCGTAATAAGCTTATGGAAACCCCAGGCTTTCCTGGGATGACGATCTCTAAGGCCGAAGGCTGCAGCGCCCCCAACAAGGTCAATAAAAGTAGCATCAAAGATGAGCTAACTGACTACACGCAAAAGACAAGAATTGAAATCGTGTGCCCTGATGAGGTGGCAGATCAATTGATGGATGTGATTATTTACGTATGCCAAACAGGTCAAATTGGGGATGGCATCGTTTGGATGACCACTATCGATAAGGCAAGCTTTATTGCTAAATCCAAATAAAGCAGTGAATTGATTACTGCTTTATTTATTTGTTTATTTATTGCTTTATTTCTTGTTTAGTTTTTTCTCTAGGTGATACACCGAGATAATGGTTTTAACATCAGTGATCTTGCCTTCTGCAATCCATTGATGCATTTCATCTAAGGTTGCAGCAAAGACATCGAGGAACTCACCTTCATCCAAAGACCTTTCACCAGCAGTCAAGCCCTTGGCTAAATAGATGTCGATGAATTCTGTGGAATATGAAATCACTGGGTGTATACGCCCCAAAAACTCCCATGTTGTGGCGGTATAACCTGTTTCTTCCAATAACTCTCTTTGGGCACACAACAATGGGTCCTCGCCCACCTCTAATTTACCCGCGGGGATTTCTAGCATGGCAGCATCTACTGGGTATCTAAACTGCCTTTCTAAGATGATCCTGCCATCATCCAATATCGGCACTATTGCTATAGCACCTGGATGAATCAAATACTCACGAAACGTTTCATTACCATCAGGCAACTTAACGATGTCTTTTTTTAATTTTAAGAATTTACCTTGATAGGCATCTTCAGAAGAAATCGGATGCTCACGCAAGTGATCATCTGTGACTGGCAAATCTGATAGATTTTTTTCTGATTTAGTCACGAGTAGAAATCATTACTGATGCGCATCATTGCGATGCTTAACCAAAAATCGCCATGTAAAGCCGGGAAAAGCAGCTACAAGGAAAAGGCAAACAGTGACCGCAAAGAACTCCCAACGTTTAGGGAACACATTACCCATGAAGCTTTCTAAGCTATAACCAAGCAAGCCAATCACTGCATACCAAATGAGCATTTCTAATAAACACCAACCAACGTGTTTTTGCTCAAGCGGTTTAACAAACAAGAATTTAGACGATACAAAAGCCAAATTGGCCGCGACCAGCGCGACCAATATGAATAACCAAGATTCTAGGCTTAAGCCTGTTGGAGACATGGTTAACTGAGTAATGTTTTAGACATGGCAGTTAAACAAAGTGCCATTAATGTTGCAGGGTAAATGCCACACACCAACACAAATAAACCATTTAATGTGAAAGTAGTTTTAGCAATTGCACCACCCTCAATAGCAGCAGTTTGTGTTGGCTCATCAAAGTACATGCACTTCACAACACGCAAGTAATAGAAAGCACCAATCAATGAAGTCATGACAGCGATGATGGCGATGTAAAGATGACCAGCATCTACCAATGTTTCAAGGATTGATAACTTAGCAGCAAAACCTACTGTTGGAGGAATACCTGCCAATGAGAACATCAAGATCAAGCCCATGAAAGCCATCCATGGGTTGCGACGATTAAGACCCTTTAGATCATCCAATGTCTCACACTCATAACCTTGACGTGACAAGATCATCAATAAACCGAATGAGCCTAATGTTGTTAATACATAAGTCACGGCGTAGAACAATGCAGCGCTATAAGCATGCTGGTCAAAAATCGACAACATACCAAGCATCATGAAACCCATGTGCGAAATTGTTGAGTAAGCCAACATACGCTTCAAGTTCGTTTGCATGATGGCTGTTAAGTTACCAACCACCAATGATAAAACCGCCAAAATCATGATCATTGGCTGCCAATCCTGAGTCAATGGCAATAAACCGCCGACCAATAAGCGGAATAGCAAACCAAATGCAGCCACTTTTGGAGCGCCTGCAATCATTAGAGTAATAGCAGTTGGTGCACCTTGGTACACGTCTGGCACCCACATATGAAATGGTGCCGCACCCAACTTGAACGCCAAACCAGAAACAATGAATACCACGGCAAACGCAAGCACTAAACGATTAATACGCTCATCACTCACAGCCTTTAGGATCTCATCAAGATCTAAGCTACCTGTTGCACCGTAAAGCATTGACATACCGTAGAGCAAGAAACCTGACGCCAAAGCGCCCAAGATGAAATACTTCATCGCTGCTTCCGTGCCCACTTCAGAGTCACGTTTCATAGCAACCAATGCATAAGTAGGCAAAGCCAATAACTCAAGACCTAAATACAAAGTCATCAAGTTAGAACCAGAAATCATCACGCACTGACCAGTCAACGCTAAGAGCGTCAATACAATGAAATCAACGCGGAATAGACCGCGGTCAATCAAGTACTGCTTTGAATAGATCAAGCTAATGAATACAGCTAAACAAGCTACTGACTTAAGGATGCTTGATAACGCATCCACCATAAATAGGTTGTTAAATGCATGTACAGGCTGATCAACTGCTTGCAAACCAAAGGCAGCACTCAAACCAATCAACAAAGCCAAGGTGATCTTGTAGGCCAATGATGCGCCACGAGGAGCGTGGAAAATATCTTCGTCTGTTGCCTGTGGCTCATTCATAAAAGCGGTCAATAACAATAGGCAAGCTACTGTTACGAGCACCAACTCTGGCAACATGGCAATGAGGTCAATCGATTGCATATATTTCTCTTTCCTCTTTCAGGATCAAAGCTTGCTAACTGCTACGTGCTTTAAAAGCTCGATAACAGAAACGTGCATCACATCTGTAAATGGTTTTGGATATACACCCATGCCAATCGTGAAAATGGCCAAGATGCTCATAATTAAAAATTCACGCTTATTAATGTCTGTTAGTTCTGCAACATGTTGATTCGCCACTTCGCCAAAGAACACGCGCTTAGTCATCCACAATGAATAAGCAGCACCCAAAATAAGGGCTGTGGCTGCCAAGATGCCAATCACAAAGTCGTAATCAACCGCAGCCAAAATCACCATGAACTCGCCTACGAAACCTGATGTAGCTGGCAAACCGCAGTTAGCCATCGCAAATAACACTGCAAACGCTGCAAATTTAGGCATGGTGTTCACTACGCCACCGTAATCAGCGATTTGACGTGAATGCATACGGTCATACAAAACGCCGATGCTCAAGAACATAGCACCAGAAATGAAACCGTGAGAAATCATTTGCACAATCGCACCTTCAACACCCATTGGATTGAAGATGAAGAAACCTAAGGTCACAAAGCCCATGTGAGCAATTGATGAGTAAGCCACCAATTTCTTCATATCAGCCTGAACAAGTGCCACCAAGCCAATGTAGATCACAGCCACCAGTGATAGCGCGATAACTGCAGGCGCTAAGTATTGGCTAGCATCTGGAGCGATTGGTAATGAGAATCTTAAGAAGCCATAAGCACCTAACTTCAACATGATCGCCGCCAACACCACAGAGCCACCGGTAGGAGCTTCTACGTGAGCATCTGGCAACCAAGTATGTACTGGCCACATTGGCACTTTCACGGCAAATGCCATGAAGAATGCGCCAAAGATTAATACTTGTTCAACGATATCTAATTTAGCTTTGTGCCAAGCCAAAATGCTGAATGTATCTGTCACGTTGTACAAATACAAGATCGCAATCAAAGTTAGCAATGAACCCAATAATGTGTACAAGAAGAATTTAAACGCTGCGTACACGCGATTTGGGCCACCCCATACACCAATAATGATGTACATCGGAATGAGCGTAGCTTCAAAGAAGACGTAGAACAACAAACCGTCTAATGCAGCAAATACGCCAATCATTAAACCAGATAGGATCAAGAATGCAGCCATGTACTGAGCTACGTTCTCGGTGATTACTTCCCAAGCAGCCATCACCACAATGACTGTGATAAACGCTGTTAGAACCACAAACCACATTGAGATGCCATCTACACCTAGGTAATAGTTGATGTCATAACGTGGCACCCAAGCTACCTGCTCAACAAATTGCATTGCCGCTGTGCTGGTGTCAAATCCGGTAATCAATGGAATGGTGGCTGACAAGCTGATCAAAGAACCAATCAGTGCCATCACGCGAACATAGCCTTTGCTATTGTCCGAACCTGTGAACAAAATAATTAGACCGAAAATAATCGGCAACCAAATTGAGTAAGAAAGAATCATGTCGTGGCGCTCTATCTGTTGTTTTATTTAATGGAGCCTAAATGGGTATACAAAATCCAGCCGATCAAACCAATCAAGCCAAGAATCATTGCAAAGGCATAGTGGTAAATGTATCCAGACTGCACTTGACGAACAGTTGCTGAGAACCAAGCCACCACTCTGGTGCTACCGTTAACAACTAAACCATCAATCAAACCTTGATCTGCACCCTTCCACAAGCTAGTACCCAATACGCGAGCACCTTTAGCAAATACAGCTTGGTTGAAATCATCCAAGTAGTACTTGTTATCCAAAATTGCTTTTACTGGAGCAAGCACTCTGGCAAAGAATGCTGGAATCTGAGGCAACCAAAGATAGAACACGGCTGCAGTCACAACACCACCAAGCGCTAAATAAAGTACTGGGCTATGTAATGAGTGCGCTGCCATTGCCACTGGGCCATGGAACGCTTCTGCAAGTTCTTTCATTGAGTGATGTTTAACAACATCAACAAAAATGGCGTTGCCGAAGAAGTCACCAAATAACATTGGGCCAATTGTGAAGTAACCAACAATCACTGATGGAATTGCCAATAAAACTAACGGCAAGGTAACAACCCATGGTGACTCATGTGGTTTTTGACCTGGTGCCAAACCATGGTGATGATCATCATGATGGTCATCATGAGCATCGTGACCGTGATCATCGTGAGCTTGACCAAAACGTTCTTTACCGTGAAATACCAAGAAGTACATACGGAATGAGTAGAACGCTGTAATAAATACACCAGCCATCACTGCAAAGTGGGCAAAGCCTGAACCGTAGATGTGGCTCTCTGCTACTGCTTCAATGATGGAGTCTTTTGAGTAGAAACCTGAGAAGAATGGCGTACCAATCAAAGCCAATGAGCCAAGCAATGATGTGAGCCAAGTGATTGGCATGTACTTCCACAAACCACCCATGTTACGCATGTCTTGATCATGATGCATACCCATGATCACGCTACCAGCGCCCAAGAATAACAAGGCTTTAAAGAAAGCGTGCGTCATCAAGTGGAATACAGCGATTGGATACGCTGACACACCCAAGGCAACAGTCATGTAACCTAATTGAGAAAGCGTTGAGTAGGCAACCACGCGTTTGATGTCGTTTTGGACAATACCCAAGAAGCCCATGAACAAGGCTGTAATTGAGCCAATGATCAATACGAATGACAAGGCTGTATCAGTTAACTCAAACAATGGTGACATACGGCTCACCATAAAGATACCTGCTGTCACCATCGTTGCCGCGTGAATCAACGCAGAAATCGGTGTTGGACCTTCCATAGAGTCTGGCAACCAAACATGCAATGGGAATTGAGCTGATTTACCCATCGCACCGATGAATAAACAAATACAAGCAACTGTTAATAGATTCCAGTCAGTGCCAGGCAATACTTGCTGCACCAATACATCTTTTTGTGCAAATACACCGTCGTAGCTCATGCTGCCGCTATAAGCCAACAACAAGCCAATACCCAAGATGAAACCAAAGTCACCTACACGGTTTACTAAGAAAGCCTTCATGTTGGCGAAGATGGCTGTTGGACGTGTGTACCAGAAGCCAATCAATAAGTAAGACACCAAGCCAACCGCTTCCCAACCAAAGAATAGTTGCAAGAAGTTGTTGCTCATCACCAACATCAACATAGAGAAGGTGAATAAAGAGATGTATGCAAAGAAACGTGAATAACCTTCGTCTTCAGCCATGTAACCGATGGTGTAAATGTGAACCATCAATGACACAAATGTCACAACCACCATCATCATGGCAGTCAATGGATCAACCAAGAAGCCTACTTCTAGGCTTAACTCACCCAATTGCATCCATGTATAGATCGTCTCGTTAAAGCGTGCACCCGCTAATACATCATTTAGAACCATGAATGAGAGCACGCAAGCAATTGCAACACCCAAAATAGTTGCTGTGTGAGCTGCAGCTCTACCAATCAAGTTACCAAAAAACTTGGTGCCAAATAAACCAGCAATAGCAGCACCAACCAATGGTGCTAACGGAATTGCTAGAAGTAGAAGAGGATTTAGAGTTGGAGTAGTCATATGTATCTCTGTTAGCCCTTCAGTTGTCCAAGGTCTTCAGCATGAATCGTGTCAAGCTTGCGGAACATGGTGACCAAAATAGCCAAACCAATCGCTGCTTCTGCGGCAGCCACAGTCAAAATGAAAAACACAAAAACTTGACCAGCCATGTCGCCCAAGTAATGGGAGAAAGCCACAAAGTTCAAGTTAACCGCTAAAAGCATTAATTCAATTGACATCAAAAGAACGATCAAGTTCTTACGATTCAAGAAAATACCCACAATGCCTGTGGCAAATAGGATGGCGCCTAGCACTAAGTAATGAGCCAAGGTAATAGTCATATATTGATCCTTTTTCCCTATTCCCTATTAGTCTTTAGTTGCTGTTGTATCAGCATTCATTGTTGAGACCATGCGTACGCGATCTTCTTTACGCGTACGAATTTGCTCAGCAATATCTTGTGTTTTAGTGTCTTTACGGCGACGCAATGTCAAAGCTACTGAAGCGATGATTGCCACCAATAAAATCACGCCTGCCACTTCAAAGCTAAATAGATACTCTGTGTACAACAAAGTACCCAAAGCTTTGGTGTTGTTTGCAGCAACTTCTGGACTTAAAGCTTGAACTGGTTGCGCTGTACCGATAAAGCCACGAATCAACACAATCGACATTTCAGCAACAATCACTGCACCCACCAACGAAGCCACTGGCATGAATTGTTTAAAGCCCTTACGCATGTGATCTAGGTCGAGGTCTAGCATCATCACCACGAACAAGAAGAGCACCATCACAGCACCCACATAAACCAAGACCAACAAGATGGCCAAGAATTCTGCATGCAATAGCATCCAAATGCCTGCGGCTGTAAAGAATGACAACACCAAGAACAAGGCAGCATGAACTGGATTGCGCGCTGTAATCACACGCAAAGCAGCAATCACTAGAATTGCCGAGAAGATGTAAAAAAGAAGTGTTTTAGGTTCTAGCATCATTTGTATTTAGCATCCGCTGATTTATTGGCTGCGATTTCATTTTCGTAACGATCACCAACCGCTAACAACATGTCTTTTGTGAAATACAAGTCGCCACGCTTTTCACCGTGGTACTCATGAATATGAGTCTCAACAATCGCATCTACTGGACAAGCTTCTTCGCAGAAACCGCAGAAAATGCACTTAGTTAAATCAATGTCATAACGAGTTGTGCGGCGAGAACCATCTTCACGCTGATCAGACTCAATTGAGATCGCCATCGCAGGGCAAACTGCTTCACACAATTTACAGGCGATGCAACGCTCTTCGCCATTTGGATAGCGACGCAATGCATGCAAACCACGGAAACGTGGTGACATTGGAGTTTTTTCTTCTGGATACTGAACAGTAATTTTTGGTTTAAACAAATACTTACCAGTCAGCGCCAAGCCTTGAAAGAGTTCTTTCAATAAGAGGCTGTTTAAAAATTCACGGATACGTTGGAACATAGTCAAATCCCCGCCTTATTTCCAAATATTCCAGGGTGACAATACCCAAGCACCTACCAACAAGATCCAGAAGATCGAGATAGGGATAAATACCTTCCAACCCAAACGCATGATTTGGTCATAACGGTAACGCGGGAAAGAAGCGCGCAACCAGATAAAGCATGACAAGAAGAAGAATGTTTTACCAACTAACCAGAAGAAACCTGGGATGTCGCGTAAAACTGGTGCATCAATGATTGGAGACCAACCACCAAAGAACATGATTGAAGTTAAAGCAGCAATCAAAATCATGTTGGCGTATTCAGCCAAGAAGAACATCGCAAATGCCATTCCTGAGTACTCAATCATGTGACCAGCCACAATCTCAGACTCACCCTCAACCACGTCAAATGGGTGACGGTTTAATTCAGCCACGCCAGAGATAAAGTAGATCAAGAACATTGGCAATAAAGGTAGCCAGTTCCAAGACAAAAAGTTCAAGCCCAAGCTAGCAAAGTAACCAGTTTGCTGCGACTTCACAATATCAGTGATATTCAAAGTGCCAGAAATAATCAAAATCGATGCTAGAGCAAAACCCATCGCAATCTCATAAGAAACCATTTGCGCTGAAGCGCGCATAGCACCTAAGAAAGCATATTTAGAGTTAGATGCCCAACCAGCCAAGATAATGCCGTACACACCAATCGATGTGATTGCCATGACATACAACAAACCAGCATTCACATTGGCAAGCACTAGTTCCGCTTGGAAAGGTACCACTGCCCATGCAGCAAAAGCAGGTGCAATCACCATCACTGGAGCAACGATATAAAGAACTTTATTGGCCTTGCTTGGAATGATGACTTCTTTAAGCAATAACTTGAGAGCATCAGCAATCGGTTGCAATAAACCCAATGGACCAACACGGTTTGGCCCCAAACGGATATGCATCCAACCAATTAGCTTACGCTCCCAAAGAGTGAGGTAAGCCACACAACCAAACATCGGCAATACGATGATGACAATCTTTAATAAGGTCCAAACAATCGGCCAAAGCAACTCACCAAAAAGCGCCAAGCCGTGCGTGTTGATAGTTTGAATTAATTCAGTCATACACGCTCCACTGTTAATAGACCAAACATTGAGCCCAATTGCGCGCTCACTGATGTTGCAGCAGATAAACGAACAACGCCATCAGCCAATGCTTTTTCTTCAGTAGCTGGCATCGTGACACTCAAACCAGATTGACTGACCTTAACAGCATCACCTTCTTTTAAGCCCAACTGCATAAATAAACTTGATGGCACACCCAACTTGATAGCTCGCTTAGCATCTTGCGTTAACTGCAAGGCGGGTGCACGACGCACAATCGCATCACTTGAATGAATCGCCACATCAGCTAAACGCTCAACTGCTGGAGTAAACAAGCTAGTCACCGCAGGTGCTACCGTAGTTGTATTACTCAACTTCGCAGCAAAATCAGTTGGCACTGCTTCGCCCAACACTTCTTCTGAAGAATTGAAATAGAAGTTATCTAGGTTTAATAAGTTACCAAGCACTCGTAATACTTTCCATGCAGGACGAGCATCACCTAATGGGCGAACAGCCGCTTGCACAGATTGCAACGTGCCTTCAGCATTAATGTAGCTACCAGATGTTTCTGAGTATGGAGTAACCGGCAACAACACATCAGCCACTTCACGTAACTCTGGGCTATCAAATGCTGTCATTGCAATCACAGTGCCAGCCTTAGCCAAAGTAGCTTTCGCTGCTTGTGGATTTGCCAAATCTGCACTTGGCTCTAAACCCAACAATACAACTGCTTTGAGATCTTTTGCCAAGATTCCTTCTACACCAGCAGAAGAAATGGCTTGAACCACATGAGCACCTACTGAGTTACCACCTTCAGGTAAGAAACCTAAAGTAGCGTCTGTATTTGCTGCAATAAATTGTGCATAAGCATGAAGTTGCGCAAACTGTGGGTGAGCCATCGCAGCTGCACCCAAGAAGACTGCTTTACGCTCACCACTTAGCAAGCTATCAGCAATCGCTTTTGCACTAGCACTGACGTTCGCATTGCTTGGTGCATTAATTCCTTTTGCTTGAGCAACTGCAGCTGCTACACCAGCCAACTCAGCTGGCCAATTGGATGGCGCAACTTGTGCACTAGCAGCAACTGGCATGAGCCAATCTTCAGAGCTAGCACCCAAACGAGTTACTTTTAAACCACGCTTCGTTGCTGCGCGAACACGTGCTGCCAATAGAGGTTGATCTTTACGTAAGAAGCTGCCAATAAAGAATGCGCGTTGTAACTGACCAACTTCAGCAATCTTCATACCAAGCCATGGGGCTTTAGCCGCACCGCTCACGTCTTGTTGACGCAAACGTGTCTCAATATTTTGTGAACCTAAGCCACTCAACACCTTCTTCAATAAGTGCAACTCTTCAACACTAGCCATTGGATGAGCCAAAGCAGCAATCGCATCAGAGCCATGGTCGGCTTTAATTGAATTCAAAGAACGGCTAGCATAATCTAAAGCCGCTTCCCAATCTGTCTCAATCCAACGATTGTCTTGCTTAACCATAGGTTTTTTCAAACGATCAGCACCGTTTAAACCTTCATAAGCAAAACGATCTTTGTCGCTGATCCAGCATTCATTGATAGCTTCGTTTTCTAACGGCACTGTGCGCAAGACTTGATTTGCTTTTGTCTGCAACACCACGTTTGAACCCAAAGAATCATGTGGGCTCACTGAGCGCTTACGACCCAACTCCCATGTACGTGCTGAATAACGGAATGGCTTACTTGTCAAAGCACCCACAGGGCACAAATCAATCATGTTGCCTGACAATTCAGAATCAACAGATTTACCAACAAATGATGTGATTTCAGAATGCTCGCCACGGTTGAGCATACCCAACTCCATGACACCAGCAATCTCTTGTCCAAAACGAACACAGCGGGTGCAATGAATACAACGGCTCATCTCTTCCATTGAAATCAATGGGCCAACATTTTTATGAAACACCACACGCTTTTCTTCAGAGTAACGTGAAGTAGTTTTACCGTAACCTACTGCCAAATCCTGTAACTGACACTCACCACCTTGGTCGCAAATTGGGCAATCCAATGGATGGTTGATCAACAAAAATTCCATGACAGATTTCTGAGCTTGAACGGCTTTCTCAGAATGAGTGTGAACCTTCATGCCTGGTGTTACTGGTGTTGCACAAGCTGGTAAAGGCTTAGGAGCCTTCTCCACTTCAACCAAACACATGCGGCAGTTAGCAGCTATTGATAATTTCTTGTGATAGCAAAAGTGAGGAATGTGCGTGCCCAATTTCTTGGCCGCATCCATCACCATAGAACCCTGTTGGACTTCTACTGCTTTGCCATCAATTTCGATTTCAACCATCTTTTTTCCTGTCGATCTCTTTTAGACGCTTAAACGTAAGCCGGCACAATGCAACGCTTGTGCTCAACGTGATACGCAAACTCATCCATGTAATGCTTCAACATGCCACGCACTGGCATTGCCGCAGCATCACCTAATGCACAAATTGTTCTACCTTGAATATTTGCAGCAACATCATTCAAAAGATCTAGATCTTCTGGACGACCTTCACCATGTTCAATGCGGTTAACAATGCGCCACAACCAACCCGTGCCTTCACGGCATGGCGTACATTGACCACAAGACTCTTCGTGATAGAAGTAAGACAAACGCAGTAAAGACTTGACCATACAACGCGTCTCATCCATCACAATCACAGCTCCAGAACCCAACATAGAACCTGCTTTTGCAATGCTGTCGTAGTCCATGTCTGTTTCCATCATCATGGCACCAGGAACAACCGGCGCAGATGAACCACCAGGAATAACAGCTTTAATTTTTTTGCCACCGCGCATACCACCAGCCAACTCTAAAAGAGTTGCAAATGATGTGCCCAATGGAATCTCATAGTTACCAGGGCGCTCTACGTCACCTGAAATTGAGAAGATCTTTGTGCCGCCATTATTAGGTTTACCTAATTTGGCATAAGCCTCACCACCTACTGCAAAGATGAATGGCACAGCTGAGAAAGTCTCAGTGTTATTAATTGTTGTTGGCTTGCCATACAAACCAAAACTAGCAGGGAAAGGTGGCTTGAAGCGTGGCTGACCTTTTTTACCCTCTAATGATTCCAAGAGCGCAGTTTCTTCACCGCAAATGTATGCACCCCAACCATGGTGAGCATGCAATTGGAATGAAAACTCTGAACCACAAATCTTGTCACCCAAGAAACCTGCTGCACGAGCCTCTTCTAAAGCTTCCTCAAAGCGCGCGTAACCTTCCCAGATTTCTCCGTGAATGTAGTTATAACCAACTGAAATACCCATGGCGTAAGCAGCAATCGCCATACCTTCAATCAATGCGTGTGGGTTATAACGAATGATGTCGCGGTCTTTAAATGTTCCTGGCTCACCTTCGTCGGTATTACAAACTAGATATTTATTGCCTGGGAACTGACGTGGCATGAAACTCCACTTCAAACCCGTTGGGAAACCAGCACCGCCACGACCACGTAACCCAGAAGCTTTCACTTCTGCAATCACAGCTTCAGGCGTAATACCTTCTGTCAAAATTTTGCGCAATTGAGCATAGCCACCACGCGCAACGTAATCTTTTAAGTGCCAGTTATCACCATTTAAACCAGCCAAGATCAACGGCTGAATGTGACGATCGTGCAAACAGGTCATGCTGCACCTCCCTGGGCTTTAGCTTTTAATTCTTCAATCAAAGCATCTAGCTTTTCATTACTCATAAAGCTACACATTGTTTTGTTATTCACAATAGCTACTGGTGCATCACCACAAGCACCCATGCACTCACCTTCTTTTAATGTGAAAGTGCCACAAGGAGTTGTTTCGTTGTAACCAATACCCAATTTTTTCTTTAGATACTCACCAGCACGAGCACCGCCAGATAATTCGCATGGCAAGTTTGTGCAAACTGCTAATTTGAATTTACCAACTGGCTTGGTGTCATACATGTTGTAAAAAGTTGCTACTTCTTGAACAGCAATTGGAGGCATCTCCAAAATGACTGCAAGCTCTTCAATAGCTTCTGGTGTTACCCAACCATATTGGTCTTGAGCAACAACCAATGCAGCCATCACTGCAGATTGTTTTTGGTCAGCTGGATATTTAGCAATGTTGCGATCTATCTCAGCGCGGGCTTGTGCAGACAACATACGTTCTCTTATCCTTTTAGCGGTCAATCTCGCCGAACACAATGTCCTGCGTACCAATAATCGTTACAGCATCAGCCAACATATGACCTTTTGCCATCTCATCTAAAGCTGATAAATGCACAAAACCTGGCGCACGAATCTTCAAGCGATATGGCTTGTTAGCACCGTCAGAAATTGCATAAATACCAAACTCACCTTTTGGATGCTCAACCGCTGCATAAGCTTCGCCAGCTGGTACGTGAATACCTTCAGTGAATAACTTGAAGTGGTGAATCAACTCTTCCATGTTGGACTTCATATCCACACGTTTAGGGCTTGTTACTTTGTGGTTGTCACTCATCACAGGACCTGGGTTAGCACGCAACCAGTTCACACACTGCTTAATGATTCTGTTTGATTGGCGCATCTCTTCTACACGCACCAAGTAACGATCATATGAGTCACCGTTCACACCAACAGGAATATCAAAATCTAGCTTGCTGTAAACCTCATACGGCTGCTTCTTACGCAAGTCCCACTCGATACCTGAACCACGCAACATCGCACCCGTGAAGCCCATTTGCAATGCACGCTCTGGAGATACAACACCAATACCTACCAAGCGTTGTTTCCAAATACGGTTGTCTGTGAGCAATGTTTCATACTCATCAACATATGTTGGGAATCTGTTTGTAAAGTCTTCAATGAAATCCAACAAAGAACCTTGACGGTTTTCATTTAATTTCTTAACGGCTTTTTCACCACGAATCTTATTAGCCAAATACTGTGGCATTGAATCTGGTAAATCACGGTAAACACCACCCGGACGATAGTAAGCAGCGTGCATACGCGCACCAGAAACTGCTTCATACATATCGAATAGATCTTCACGCTCACGGAAAGCGTACAAGAACACCGCCATCGCACCAACGTCTAAACCGTGACAGCCAATCCAGAGCAAGTGATTCAATAAACGTGTGATCTCATCAAACATCACGCGGATGTATTGCGCACGCTCTGGCACTTCAATTTGCAATAGTTTCTCAATAGCCATCACATAAGCGTGCTCATTAGCCATCATCGATACGTAGTCCAAACGATCCATGTATGGAACGTTTTGTACCCATGTACGTGTCTCAGCTAATTTTTCTGTAGCACGATGCAATAAACCAATATGTGGATCAGAGCGTTGAATCACTTCACCGTCTAACTCCAACACCAAACGTAGAACACCGTGAGCCGCAGGGTGCTGCGGACCAAAGTTAAGTGTGTAATTTTTAATGTCTGCCATGATTAAGACCCGTAGCTTTCTTCACGAATCACTCTTGGAGTTACTTCGCGAGGATCAATCGTGACGGGTTGGTAAATAACGCGTTTTTGCTCTGGGTCGTAACGCATTTCAACGTTACCTGACACAGGGAAATCTTTACGGAATGGGTGACCAATGAAACCGTAGTCAGTCAAGATACGACGCAAGTCGTCATGACCTTCAAATAGAATGCCGTACAAGTCAAACGCTTCGCGCTCAAACCAGTTAGCAGAACTCCAAATAGGCGTTACTGAAGCCACAAGCGGAAAACTATCGTCTGGGGCAAATACGCGCAAACGTAAACGCCAGTTGTGTTTTACAGACAACAAATGGCTGACTGCTGCAAAACGTGGGCCTTCCCAAGTTGCATTGTCATAGTCGCTATAGTCAACACCACACAAGTCAATCAACTGATCAAAGCCTAAAGTAGGCTCATCACGCAATGTTGTTGCAACTTCCAAGTAATCTTCTGAACGAACTACTAAAGTTAATTCGCCAAGAGCCTCGTGCAAACGAGATACTTTTTTACCAAGAACTTTTTCTAAACGCTCTTTAAGCACAGTTAGCATGTCTGACATATCAAGCCTTTCTCGCTATCGTGCTGGTACGTTTGATCTTGGCTTGCAACTGAATGATGCCGTACATCAAAGCTTCAGCAGTTGGAGGGCAACCTGGCACATAAACATCCACAGGCACGATGCGGTCACAGCCACGCACCACTGAATATGAATAGTGGTAGTAACCACCGCCATTAGCGCAAGAACCCATTGAGATCACCCAACGTGGCTCAGGCATTTGGTCATACACTTTACGTAAAGCTGGAGCCATTTTGTTACACAATGTGCCAGCAACAATCATCAAATCTGATTGACGTGGTGATGGTCTAAACACCACACCGAAACGGTCTAAGTCATAACGTGATGCGCCTGCATGCATCATCTCAACAGCGCAACAGGCAAGACCAAATGTCATTGGCCACAATGATCCTGTGCGAGTCCAGTTGATCAGCTTGTCAGCTGACGTTGTTACAAAACCTTCTTTTAAGATACCTTCAAGAGCCATGTCCAGTCCTTACTCCCAATTAAGGGCGCCTTTCTTCCAGATGTAGGCAAAGCCAATCACGAATTCCAACAAGAAAATGAACATGGAGATGTATCCAGCCCAACCAATCTCAGATAGCGCTACACCCCACGGAAAGAGGAAAGCAGTTTCTAAGTCAAAAAGAATAAAAAGAATCGCTACAAGGTAATAGCGCACATCGAATTTCATGCGGGCGTCTTCAAACGCATCAAAACCGCACTCATATGGAGAAATTTTTTCAGTATCTGGCTTATTGGGGCCAAGAATTTTGCCCAAAGTCATAGGAACCAAGCCTACGCCAATACCTACAAGGATAAATAGCAAAACGGGGAAATAGTTTTCTAAGTTCAAGAGCGTTCCAATTCGTGACTCTAAACAACAACTTCAAATTTTCTCTAACTGGTCTTGCAGCTTTCTGACAGGCTGCAGACCCCCATTTGGTGCCGTCGGCGAGACTCGAACTCGCACAGCTTTACGCCACTACCCCCTCAAGATAGCGTGTCTACCAATTCCACCACGACGGCCTACGGTAAAACCCTAAGATTTTAGCCTAATGGCGCGTCTTTTTTAGGGTTTTTTGAGGTTTTCCTGATTATTTAGGAACGCTTTGGCCAGATCCTGTAGCTGGCGCTGTGCTGGCTGGGGCAGCTGCTGGAACTTCTGGAGCAGCCGCTGGAGCTGGAGCGCTAGTACCTGACAAAACGCCCGCATTTTGAGATTTTGTTGAACCAATCAAAGTAATGGCCAAAGTTGTCACAAAAAACACTGTGGCAAAGCCAGCTGTTAAACGTGAAAGGAAGTTGGCTGAACCGGCCGCACCAAATAAACCACCCGATGAACCACCGCCGAAGGCTGCGCCCATATCAGCGCCCTTACCCTGCTGAACCAATACCAAAGCAATTACGCCAATAGCAGCAATAATTTGCAACACAACTAACAATGTTTTAAGCCATTCCATCTGATTCTCCAAAAACTAATTTAATTACTTGCTTGGCATAAAGCCAAAAAATCTTGTGCATTCAACGATGCGCCACCCACTAAACCACCATCAATATCTGGCATCGCCAACAAATCTTTAGCATTATCAGGCTTTAAGCTCCCGCCATACAAAATTGCTACTTTTGATGCTGCTTCGGCATCAAATTTTGCCAATTGCAAACGTAACTCTCTATGTACATCTTGGGCTTGCGCAGGAGTAGGCACTTTGCCTGTACCAATTGCCCAGACAGGCTCATAAGCCAAAACACAAGAAGCTACCTGACCTTGCAATAAATCCAAGACAGCCTGCAACTGACGTCTAACCACAACCAATGCTTTTCCATCGTCATGTTCTTCTTCGGTTTCGCCTACGCAGATAATTGGGGTCATATTGGCTTGCAAAGCGGCTTTGGCTTTTCTAGCTACCAAGCCATCACCCTCATGGTGATATTGACGACGCTCAGAGTGCCCAACAATCACATACTGACAACCCAACTCTTGCAACATATTGGCACTCACATCACCGGTGTAAGCTCCATTGGGATGATCTGATACATCTTGCGCACCCAAGGCAATCCCGGAGTTAGCCAGTAAATCTGCAACTTGGATTAAATAGGGATAAGGAACGCAAAGAGCTAAACGCGCACTCTTGGCCAAATCAGTCAAACCCAAGCCCAACATGGCTTGAATCAATTGCTGATTGGCACTCAAGCTGCCGTTCATTTTCCAATTACCAATGATGGTCAATGGTCTCATTGCAATCTCTTTTAGTTAACAGTTAAAACAATCTTGCCAATATGCTGACTCGATTCCATTAATTCATGGGCACGAGCGGCAGCCTCTAACTCAAAAACCTCATGGATGACTGGCTTGATTTTTTTTGCCTCAATCAAGGGCCATACATAAGCTCTCAAAGACCTAGCAATAGCGCCCTTAAACTCCACCGACCTAGCTCTAAGTGTTGAACCAGTAATCGTTAAACGACGACGCAAAACATGTCCAACATCTATTTCTGAAATTTTACCGCCTTGATGGGCAATGATGACAATTCGACCATCATCTGCCAAACAGTGAATATCGCGACCAATGTATGTTCCGCCAACCATATCAAGGATGACGTTCACACCTTTGCCAGATGTAAAAGATTTCACCTCTTCAACAAAGTCAGTTGTTTTGTAGTTAATAGCCAAAACCGCGCCCAACTCTTTACACGCATTGGCTTTTTCTTGACTGCCTACAGTAACAATCACATCATGCCCCATAGCAGTCACTAACTGAATCGCTGTGACGCCAATGCCACTGCTACCACCATGAACTAATAAGGTTTCTTTACCGCGACCATCTAAACCCAAACGCCCACGATCAAATACATTGCTCCACACAGTAAAGAACGTTTCCGGCAAACCTGCCGCCTCAACATCTGAAAGACCTCTAGGCACTGGCAAGCATTGCGCCAAAGGAGCAATACAGTACTCTGCGTATGCGCCACCAACTACTAACGCACAAACACGACTGCCGACTTCTAAACTAAAAAAATTATCAGGGTGGGCAAGATCGCCACCAATGATTTCTCCTGCGAGCTCCAAACCAGGCAAATCAGAACCGCCCGGAGGAACAGGATAAAAACCTTGACGTTGCAATACGTCAGGTCGGTTAACCCCTGCAGCTCGAACTCTGATGAGAACTTCACCAGAACCAGGTTGCGGTAAGGCCAAATCAGGCCTCACCACCGCCTTTAAAACTTCAGGGGCACCATACTGGCTAATTTCAACAGCACGCATGCCGTTATTACTTAGCCCAATTATTGTTGCTGTTGTTCAGCTTGTTCTGCAGGAGCAGCATCAGCCGCAGGTGCAGCACCATTCAAAGGAGCAATACTTGTTCCTTCGTCAGCACAAGCAGCCTTCAATGACAAACGTAGACGACCACGCTCATCAGCAGCCAACAACTTCACGCGCACAACTTGACCTTCTTGAAGGTAGTCTTTGACATCTTTCACACGCTCATTAGCGATTTCTGAAATATGCAACAAACCATCTTTACCAGGAAGAATGTTTACCAATGCACCAAACTCAAGCAATTTAACCACTGGGCCTTCGTAGATCTTGCCTACTTCAGCTTCAGCAGTAATACCTTCGATACGACGCTTAGCTTCTTCCATGCCTTCAGCACTTGTTGAAGCGATTGTTACTACGCCATCATCAGTGATATCGATGCTAGTACCAGTTTCTTTTGTAAGAGCCTGAATCGTTGCGCCACCCTTACCGATTACTTCACGAATCTTGTCCGGGTGAATCTTGATTGTCACCATACGTGGTGCGTGTGCAGACAATTCTGTACGAACACCGCTCATAGCTTCTTGCATTTTGCTCAAGATATGTAAACGACCTTCTTTAGCTTGTGCCAATGCCACTTGCATGATTTCTTTAGTGATACCTTGTACTTTGATATCCATCTGCAATGCAGTAATACCGTTTGATGTACCAGCCACCTTAAAGTCCATATCACCTAAGTGATCTTCATCACCCAAGATGTCTGTTAACACTGCAAAGCGATTGCCATCCAAAATCAAGCCCATCGCAACACCAGCCACATGAGCTTTAACAGGAACGCCCGCATCCATCATAGCCAAACAGCCACCACAAACAGAAGCCATTGATGATGAACCGTTTGATTCTGTAATTTCTGAAACAACGCGCAAGCTGTATGCAAACTCTTCTGGAGATGGCAATACAGGAATCAATGCACGCTTAGCTAAACGACCGTGACCAATCTCACGACGCTTAGGACTACCTACACGACCAGTTTCACCAGTTGCAAATGGAGGCATGTTGTAGTGGAACATGAAACGATCACGTTGCTCACCCTCTAAGGCATCAATGATTTGCTCATCGCGTGCAGTACCCAAAGTTGCTACTACTAAACCTTGTGTTTCACCACGTGTGAACAATGCAGAACCGTGTGTGCGTGGCAATACGCCTGTACGAATTTCGATTGGACGAACTGTGCGTGTATCACGACCGTCAATACGTGGCTCACCATTCAATACTTGACCACGAACAATCTTGGCTTCGATTTCAAACATGATGTTGCCAACTTCAACTTCATCAAATTCGCCTTCTTCAGCTAATTTAGCCAAAACATCTTTTGTTACTTCTTTCAACTTTGTTGAACGAGCTTGCTTTTGACGGATTTGATACGCCTCACGCAAACCAGCTTCAGCCAATGCTGTTACTTTTGCAATCAAAGGCTCATTCTTAGGTGCTGGCGCCCAATCCCACTCAGGCTTACCGCCTTCACGGACTAGGTCGTTGATTGCATTGATCGCTGTTTGCATTTGCTCGTGACCATAAACAACTGCGCCCAACATGATTTCTTCAGACAATTGATGCGCTTCTGATTCAACCATCAATACAGCAGATTGAGTACCAGCAACAATCAAATCAAGTTCGCTAGTAGCTTGCTCAGTGCGTGTTGGGTTCAAGAGGTATTGACCATCTTTGTAGCCAACGCGTGCTGCACCAACTGGACCATTAAATGGAATACCTGAAACAGCCAAAGCTGCAGAAGCACCAATCAAAGCTGGGATATCAGCAGGTACATCTGGGTTAATAGATACAACGTGTACAACAACTTGCACTTCGTTATAAAAACCTTCTGGGAACAATGGGCGAATTGGACGGTCGATCAAACGAGAAATCAATGTTTCGCCTTCTGATGGACGACCTTCACGACGGAAGAAACCACCAGGAATCTTACCGGCAGCATAAGTCTTCTCTAAGTAATCTACTGTTAATGGGAAGAAGTCTTGACCAGGTTTTGCGTTCTTAGCACCAACCACTGTTGCTAAAACTACCGTGTCATCCACATCAACTAAAACTGCACCACCTGCTTGACGAGCGATCTCGCCTGTTTCCATGCGCACTGTGTGTGAGCCCCACTGGAAGCTCTTAACTACTTTATTAAACATCGTCATTTATGTATATCTCCAATCAACATTTGCCATAGAAATAGCAGCGCTATGGCAGCACTGGAGCATTGGGGGCTTTGCGGAGTAAGGATGCCATTCCAAGGAAAGGCTAGGAGGGAGAATTAACCTGTCCTTGGAATGACACGGTTCCTTAACTAACGAGCAGCCACCGACCGCTCTAAACGATAATGCCTGCCAGAGTATTCCTGAGGCAGGCATTTTCGGTATTACTTACGTAGACCGAGCTTTTCAATCAAAGCGCGATAACGATCAAAATCTTTACCCTTCAAATAGTCGAGCAAACGACGACGACGGCTAACCATCTTCAACAAACCACGACGGCTGTGATGATCTTTAGCGTTAGCTTTGAAGTGAGGTGTTAAATCATTGATGCGAGCAGTTAACAAAGCAACTTGAACTTCAGGACTGCCTGTGTCATTTGCTGCACGTGCGTTATCTTTAACGATAGCGGCTTTATCAGCTGTAAGAATAGCCATTTTTATACTCCATACTTGCGAACATTTGAGCTTGAACTGATTAAAAATCAGGGACTTACCCAATATGTCGTGCGAATTGTAAAAACTGTTTCCAGTCTGCTTTTCTGTCTATTTCTAGACCCTTTCTGAGAATAACCCCAGAAAGAGCCAAGATTATAGCCTAAACCGTCATTTGGGCGTTCAATTTATGCTGAGACGGGTCATGGAGCTTATTCAAAGCTGCCAAGTAGGCTTTAGCAGATGCCGCCACAATATCTGGGTCCGTACCCACCCCGTTCACTATCCGACCGCCTTTTGCCAAGCGAACGGTCACCTCTCCCTGAGATTCCGTGCCAGTTGTGATGGCATTCACCGAGTACAAAAGCTGCTCAGCGCCACTTTTTACCTTCGATTCAATGGCATTGAGGGTTGCATCCACTGGCCCGTTGCCTTCAGCCTCAGAAACAAACTCTTCTTTACCAGACTTGAAAATGACCTTAGAAAATGGACGCTCTCCTGTCTCAGACCTTTGAGATAAAGAGACAAAACGATAGTAGTCACTAGCTTCTTCAGCATTATTACCAACGATAGCCGTGATATCTTCGTCGAAAATCTCTGCTTTTTGGTCAGCCAAAGCTTTAAATCTAGAAAAAGCATCGTTTAATTCGGTCTCGGTCTCTAACTCGATGCCTAATTCTTGCAAACGTTGTTTAAACGCATTGCGGCCGGATAACTTACCCAAAACAATCTTGTTAGCTGCCCAACCCACATCTTCAGCCCGCATAATTTCGTATGTATCACGAGCTTTTAATACGCCATCTTGGTGAATACCTGAGGCATGAGCAAAGGCATTGGCGCCCACAACTGCTTTATTGGGTTGAACCACAAAGCCAGTAATTTGGGAAACCATCTTGGAAGCCGGCACAATTTGAGTCGTATCAATGCCAACAGCCAAGTCAAAGTAGTCTTTGCGAGTTTTAATCGCCATCACTACCTCTTCCAAAGAAGTATTACCTGCGCGCTCACCCAAACCATTGATGGTGCACTCAATTTGACGAGCACCACCAATTTTTACGCCAGCCAATGAATTAGCCACACCCATCCCTAAGTCGTTATGACAGTGCACAGACCAAACTGCCTTGTCTGAATTAGGAATGCGCTCACGCAATGTTTTGATGAAATTGCCATAAAGTTCAGGCACTGCATAACCTACTGTGTCTGGCACATTGATCGTGGTTGCGCCTTCAGCAATCACCGCCTCAATCACACGACACAAGAAATCAACTTCAGAGCGATAACCGTCTTCTGGTGAAAACTCAATGTCATTGGTGTGATTGCGGGCAAAGCGAACTGCCGCTTTAGCTTGTTCAAACACCTGATCAGGCGTCATGCGCAACTTCTTTTCCATATGTAATGGTGAGGTTGCAATGAATGTATGAATACGCTTGGAGTTAGCGGCTTTCAAAGCTTCGGCAGCGCGACCAATATCTTTTTCATTAGCGCGCGCCAATGAACAAACCGTCGAATCTTTAATCACTTGAGCAATCGCAGAGATTGCAGCAAAGTCCCCATCAGAACTAGCAGCAAAGCCAGCCTCAATCACATCCACTTTAAGACGCTCTAGTTGACGAGCAATGCGAACCTTTTCATCTCGCGTCATAGATGCACCAGGTGACTGCTCACCATCTCTTAACGTGGTATCAAAAATGATTAATTTATCTGTCATCGCCAACTCTCCAACTCACAAAAAATATCAATAAAAAACCCCAGCTTGACTGGGGTTCGTGTTTGTTTGCTTTTACTCTAAGTGTTTAAGCGTGCACCGACCCCAGGTTTTGACCTAGTTCTAGTAGTAATAGCAGTGACAAGCTGTAATTCATAAGCTCCAATATACACAAAAAATGAATTAATTGTTAGAAAGGATATCCGAAGCTTTTTTCTTGCGCAAGCCAATCTTTTGCCAAACCCAGAAAACATAGCCAGATATCGCATAAGCCACAAACAATCCAAATAGCGCCACAGGTGGGTCACTAGAAACCAAAATAAAGCCAATGATCACCAAAATCATGACCCCAAATGGCGCTCTATAACGTACATCCAAGGCTTTACCACTGTAGAACATTGCGTTGGATACCATGGTGATACCAGCGTAAATGGTTAAAACAAACATGACCCATGGCAAAGCGAGCTCTTTAATAGGGAGTTTGTTATCTACCGCCAACCACACAAAACCTGCAATCAAAGAAGCAGCGGCAGGACTTGGTAAACCTTGGAAGAATCTTTTATCAACCACACCAATGTTGGTATTAAAGCGGGCTAGACGTAAAGCAGCACCTGCGCAATAAGCAAAAGCAGCCAACCAACCCCACTTACCTAAATCCTTTAAAACCCATTCATAGGCAATCAAAGCAGGTGCCACGCCAAAGGAAACCATATCTGTCAGCGAGTCATACTGCTCACCAAAAGCACTTTGGGTATTTGTCATACGAGCTACACGACCATCCATGCCATCCATCACCAAAGCAAAGAAAATAGCAATGGCTGCGATCTCGAAACGTTGGTTCATGGCTTGCACAACAGCAAAGAAACCGCAAAACAAGTTAGCGGTTGTAAATGCATTTGGCAATAAATAGATGCCGCGATTACGCGGTCTTGTGGGATGCTCAGAATTAGACCCAGCCCAATCCCCCTGACGTAATGGGGTAACGTTGCTAGGCAAGCCCTTAGAAGGGCGTAATTTTCTGCGTCTAAATGTAGTCATAGACTACTTTTTAGTCCAATCCGGGCAATTTGGCTAGTACCGTGCTTGTAGCAGATACTTTATCGCCCACACTCACCATTGGCTCTGCAGTTAATGGCAAGTACACATCAACTCTAGAACCAAAACGAATAAAGCCATAACGCTCACCTTTTTTAAGCTTGTCGCCTAGGTGGGCATAACAAAGAATTCTGCGTGCAATTAAGCCAGCAACTTGAACCAAGGTCACAGTCTGACCATTAGCGTCAATCACTACTGCATTACGCTCATTTTCAGTCGAAGCTTTATCTAAATCAGCATTCACAAACTTCCCTGGGAAATATTCAATTTTTTTCACAGTACCATTCACTGAAGAACGGTTTGAATGAACATTGAATACGTTCATGAAAACACTAATTTTTAGCGCTTCACGATTAGCATAAGGATCGAATGATTTTTCAACAATGATCACTCGACCATCTGCTGGAGATAACACCGCATCTTTAACGAGCGGAACTAAACGTCCCGGATCTCTAAAGAATTGCAAAACAAAAGCAAAAATAATCCAGAAAGGCCAAGACCATGTGCCGCCAAAACTTGAATGGACCACAAACAAAACAAAACCTGCGATGGCCACATGTGGCCAACCTTCTTTTGCAATGATTGGGTGCGGATAATGAACGGCCATCTTGTCTCTCTTTCTGGATCTTTTGACTAGTTTGTCTTAGTTCTTGCTCTGATCAACTAACTTGTTTTTAGCGATCCAAGGCATCATCGCGCGCAACTTACCACCCACCTCTTCGATTTGATGCTCAGCAGTCAAACGACGACGTGAAATCAAAGTAGGAGCACCTGCCTTGTTTTCCAAGATGAAGCTCTTAGCATATTCGCCAGTTTGAATATCTTTCAAACATTGACGCATTGCATTTTTAGTATCTTCAGTCACAACGCGTGGACCAGTTACATACTCACCGTACTCAGCATTGTTAGAAATTGAGTAGTTCATGTTGGCAATACCACCTTCGTAGATCAAGTCAACAATCAACTTCAACTCATGCAAGCACTCAAAGTAAGCCATCTCTGGAGCGTAACCAGCTTCAACCAAAGTTTCAAAACCAGCTTTGATCAATTCAACTGTACCGCCACACAAAACAGCTTGCTCACCGAACAAGTCAGTCTCAGTTTCTTCACGGAAGTTTGTTTCGATAATGCCAGCACGGCCACCACCGTTAGCTGTTGCATATGACAAAGCAACATCACGAGCAGAACCAGTCTTGTCTTGGTGAACAGCGATCAAGTGAGGAACACCGCCGCCTTGTGCGTATGTACCACGTACTGTATGACCAGGAGCTTTTGGAGCAATCATGATCACGTCAACGTCAGCACGAGGAATTACTTGACCATAGTGAACGTTAAAACCGTGAGCAAATGCCAAAGCAGCACCAGCTTTAATGTTTGGAGCAACTTCTTTGTTGTACACCTCAGCGATTTGCTCGTCAGGCAACAACATCATCACAACGTCAGCGCCTTTAACAGCCTCAGCAACTTCTTTAACTTGCAAACCAGCATTAGCAGCTTTGTTCCAAGATGCGCCACCTTTACGTAAACCAACTGTTACCTTCACGCCAGAATCATTTAAGTTCTGTGCATGAGCGTGGCCTTGTGAACCGTAACCAATAATTGTTACTTGTTTACCTTTGATCAAAGATAAATCTGCGTCTTTATCGTAAAAAACTTTCATGCTATTTCCTATGTAATATCAGTTTGTTGTTTGTTAAAAATTTATACCTTCAAGATACGCTCACCGCGACCAACACCTGAGCAACCAGTTCGGACTGTTTCCAAAATGGCGCCGCGATCTGTGGCTTCAATGAATGCATCTAATTTACTGCTGTCGCCTGTCAATTCAATGGTGTATGCCTTATCCGTGACATCGATGATACGCCCGCGGAAGATGTCAGTAATACGTTTCATCTCTTCGCGTTCTTTACCAACAGCACGAACCTTGATCAACATGAGCTCGCGCTCAATGTGAGGACCGTCTGTTAAATCAATCACCTTCACCACTTCAACAAGGCGATTCAAATGCTTGGTAATTTGCTCAATCACATCTTCAGAACCAACCGACACAATTGTCATACGTGACAAAGATGGGTCTTCTGTAGGTGCCACTGTCAAAGTTTCAATGTTGTAACCACGGGCTGAAAACAAACCCACCACACGAGACAAAGCACCTGGCTCGTTCTCTAAAAGGATAGAAATAATATGGCGCATTACAAGTCCTCACTTCCTAAGAGCATTTCTGTGATGCCCTTGCCAGCTTGAACCATTGGCCATACGTTTTCTGTAGGGTCAGTTTGGAAATCCATGAACACTGTTCGATCTTTCATCTTGAAGGCTTCACGCAATGCAGGCTCAACGTCTGACTTTTTCTCAATACGCATACCTACGTGTCCATAGGCTTCAGCCAACTTCACAAAGTCAGGTAATGAATCCATGTATGAACTTGAATAGCGCTTGTTATAAGTCAACTCTTGCCACTGACGAACCATACCTAAGTAACGATTGTTCAGTGCAACCACCTTCACTGGTGTGTCGTATTGTTTGCAGGTTGATAGCTCTTGAATACACATTTGGATAGAGCCTTCACCCGTGATAGTTACAACCTCATCATCAGGGAATGCTTTTTTGATACCCATTGCATATGGCAAACCAACACCCATGGTGCCAAGACCACCGGAGTTAATCCAACGACGTGGCTTATCAAATTTATAGAATTGAGCTGCCCACATTTGATGCTGACCAACGTCAGAACAAATGAACGCATCACCCTTTGTTAATTCCCAAATTTTTTCAACAACGTACTGTGGCTTAACAATTTCTGAATCGCGATCAAAACTTAAGCAATCTTTCTTGCGCCACTCATTAATTTGTGACCACCAAGCATCTAACTTAGCTTTGTTCTTCAATGGGCCGGCAGCCTTAATCATTGCCGACATCTCAATCAATACATCTTTGAGATCGCCAACGATAGGTACATCGACCTTCACGCGCTTAGAAATCACTGATGGATCGATATCGATGTGAATGATTTTTCTAGGCACGCTAGAGAAGTGGCCTGGGTTACCAATCACACGGTCATCAAAGCGAGCACCGATAGCAATCAAAACATCGCAATGCTGCATTGTCATGTTTGCTTCGTATGTGCCATGCATACCCAACATACCCAAGAAACGCGGGTCTGTACCTGGGAAACCGCCCAAGCCCATCAAGGTATTTGTTACTGGGTAACCAAGTAAATCAGCAAACTCTTTTAACTCAGGAGCTGCGTCAGAAAGAATCACACCACCACCTGTATAGATGTATGGGCGCTCAGCTTCTAACAACAACGAAATCGCTTTGCGAATCTGACCACTATGACCTTTGTTCACAGGGTTATAAGAACGCATTGTTAATTCACTTGGATAATTAAAGCGCGCCTTTTGGAAAGACACGTCTTTAGGAATATCCACCACAACTGGACCAGGACGGCCAGTTCTAGCAATATGGAAAGCTTTTTTCAAAGTCAAAGCCAAATCAGCTGGATCTTTAACCAAGAAATTATGTTTAACGATAGGACGAGTGATACCAACTGTGTCGCATTCTTGGAATGCATCTTCACCAATAGCGGCCGTTGGCACGTTACCGGTAATGATCACCATTGGGATCGAATCCATATAGGCAGTAGCAATACCTGTTACGGCATTGGTTACACCAGGACCTGAGGTCACTAGAGCAACACCTACTTTACCTGTGGCACGAGCATAACCATCGGCAGCATGGACAGCTGCTTGCTCATGGCGCACCAAGATATGTTCAAACTTATCTTGTTTGAAAATCTCGTCGTAGATAAATAAAACAGAACCGCCTGGGTAACCCCAGACATATTCCACACCTTCAGCATGAAGAGCATGGACCAAGATCTCAGCACCAATCATTTCTGGGCCGTCTTGGCTTTGATTTTTGTTAGCAGGGTTCAAAAGTTCCGCGCTGTTGTTTGCATTCATTTTCTTTAGTCCTTTGCAATTTTCGGCAAAAAATTGTTTGGGCTACTCTGGCTCCGTGCTTGTGGCTCGGGTTCGAGTGGCGGTCGCTTAATCCGGGAAAAAACCATCTCATGAAAGGTCCGGTAAGTCGAACCAATGATTTTATCTCATAACGCCCTATTAGGGGTAGGTTTATTAACCGTTGTCTAATAGAGGGCATGGCATCAGAAAAAGAACTGTCCGACTTCCTGAAGGAAGTAGAGGCAAAATCCTTCAAACGCACCGTATTTGCTACACGGGACGAGGAGGCAGCCTTGGATATTGTTCAAGAAAGCATGATGAAATTGGCTGAAAAATACGGCCAACAAGACATCAGCGAGATTCCACTGATCTTCACCAGAATCCTCCAAAACACCACTCTTGACTGGTTTAGGCGCCAAAAAACCCAAAATACCTGGGTAAGCCTGTTTTCAGCGCTAAAGGGGGGTAACAAAGACGGTGGCGACGAGTCAGACTACTCTGATCCACTCGAATTCATTGAATCTAAAGAAGAAAATCTTGGATTTGAAGACGGTTCCACCATTATGGAACGCAAACAATTGATAGAAATCATGGAAACTGAAATCTCAAAACTACCATCACGTCAACGAGAAGCCTTCCTCATGCGTTATTGGGATGACTTAGGTATTTCTGAAACAGCCAAATTGATGGCTTGCTCAGAGGGTAGCGTAAAAACACACTGCTCTCGGGCAGCTGCAACTTTGGCGAAAGCCCTTAAAAAACAAGGATTTAAACTGTGAGCATCGATACTAGAAACAACCCATCGACGACCAATGCGGAGTTGCGCGTGGCGATGCTCGCTCGCGATTTACTGGATGAAAGTTCAGGAAAGCTACCAACTCACGTTTCAGAACGCTTAGCTGCAGCCAGAAAATCTGCCTTAGCAGCACATGCAACCCAGAAAAAACCAGTCTGGCAGAAAGAATTTGCCATGCCAGGATTTGGCAATCTACACAGCATTGGTTCAGATTGGCGCAATAAAGCCTGGGGCACTTTAGGTGCCGCCCCCATCTTCGCGCTTGTTTTAGGCATCTTCTTGATCTCTAACTGGCAACAAGATGAGCGTATTCGTGACATAGCAAAAGTCGATAGCGCTATTTTGGTAGATGTGGTGCCGCCAGAGGCATACAAAGACAATGGTTATGTGCGCTTCTTGATCACCAATGGCAAAGACTTGGTTGTTGAAGAAGATGAGGAAGAAAAAATCTAATTAAGATTTATCTTCTTTGGATCATTCAAAAACATGAAATACCAAAATCAATATATCTATTCAAGCTATCGCGTGATTGGTCGCGTGATGGTGATGTTAGCTTTGATATTTGGTTGCCAACTATCTGCTCATGCTCAAACATGGCAACAACTTAATGATCAACAACGTTTGGTGCTAGCTCCACTCGAAGATGACTGGGCATCACTGACAAAAGCGCGACAAAAAAAATGGTTAGAAGTGGCCAATCGTTACCCACAGATGTCTGATGCCGAAAGATCAACCCTTCAATCAAGAATGACTGAATGGGCAAAGCTATCGACAGCTGAGCGCCAAATAGCCAGAGATAACTATCTACGCACACTCAAAATTTCTCCAGAGAAAAAGGCGGCTGCTTGGGAAAGCTATCAACAGCTATCTGACGAAGATAAGAAAAAGTTAGCAGATAAAAAAGCGTCTACCAGCAAACCCACCACGGTCACATCACCAACGCTAAAATAGCGCTTGTGAAAAACACCGAACAATTCATCCCTCTACCGGCTGAGTACTTAAAGTCCTTACCAGCCCCCACGATTAAACGTCGCATAGCGCTCAATCTTTATGAGCTACTCGTACTGTTTGGTGTTTTAGCCTTGACGTTCTTAGTCCCTCACCTATTAATTGGCGTTTTACTAGAGGTCACCGCTCCGTCATCACTACTGATGGCACACATTTACCTAGTGCTGGCTTTTTACTTTTCTTGGTACTGGACCAGAACAGGGCAAACCTTAGCAATGCAAACATGGCGCATACAGTTAGTTAGCGAGGATGGAAAAATCTTGCAGCAATCACAAGCATTAATGCGTTATGCCATAGGCTCACTATGGTTAATACCTGCTGCGATTATGTTGTTCTTGGCGATTAGATTAGACCAATCCAGAAGCATGGGAACACATGTATCGATTATTTTCTTTTTTATGACTTTATTTTTCTGGCCATTGACGGCTCTTTTAGACAGAAAAAATCGCCAAGCACTACCTGATCGTTGGGCAAAGACTCGCTTGGTGCAATTACCCAGCTTGATTCCGCATCCAATCAGCAGTGGTAAAGAATGATTGCATTAAGCGCTCAAACAAAAGTCCATTAACACCAGTCTCTTTAAGCGCTTGGCGCATACACTGCAACCACTGATCTCTTTCTGATAAACCGATTGGAAATGGCAGATGTCTAGCTTTTAAGCGCGGATGACCATATTGCTGAACAAATAAATCTGGGCCACCCATCCAACCACTTAAAAACATATAGAGCTTTTCTCTAGATGTACTCAAATCGGCAGGATGCATCACTCGAATACCTTGATAACTCTCTTCAAGGTCCATCAAGTCATAGAAACGATCGACTAACTCGCGTAATTTTTCAGCGCCGCCGATCAGTTCATAGGTAGTTTGTTGTGCTGACATAGTTATGTAATTTAACTCAATTAATCATCTGAATATAAATTTCTAAATTTGTCTTAACACTTCAATAGAAGATGTATTGGATATTTTTCTTTGCAACCATAAGCCACCAATACAACAAATCACCACTCCAAAAATTGCCCCATACAAGAAAACTACCCAAGGAATTGGAAAACTGATTTCAAAAACGAATTGAGCTAAACCCCAACCAACTGCGATAGCCCCACCTCCAGCCAGAGATCCTGAAATAAAGCCAATCACCATTAACTCTGTAAAAAATGATTTTTGAATTTGTCCCCGACCTGCCCCCAATGTTTTTAACAATGCAGCGTCTTTTAAACGTTCATCTTGTGTGGCGCCCAAAGCTGCAATCAACACCAATACACCTGCAGCAATCGTGAACACAAATAACAACTCAATTGCTGCAGACAGCCTGTCTAAAACATCCTGCACTTGATTTAATGCAGATTCAACATCCACCACCGTGATGTTCGGATACTTGGCTACTAACGCAATATCAATCGGCAATTGATTATTTTGAGGAGGCGCTTGTCGATAGGCAGTAATCCAAGTTTGTGGCATCTCAGACATCAAGCTTGGAGGCAGAATCGCAAAGAAGTTGACTCGCATGCTACCCCAATCTAGCTGTCTCACCGAAGTAATTTTGGCCTGAATGGGCAGACCAGCAATATCAAAACTTAATTGATCACCCAACTTCAGTTGCAAGGTCTTAGCTATACCTGATTCAATGGATAACTCTGCTTGAGCGGTATTGCCATGCCAAGTTCCAGCCACTACTTTATTTTTTTCTGGCAATTCTGATGCATATGACAAATTAAATTCTCGATCAACCAAGCGTTGCGCACGGCTATCCTGATAGTTTTGTGGCAATACCAGTTGCTTATTGATGTGCGTTAAGCGCCCACGAATCATCGGGTACAAAGTTACCTTATCAACCCCAGAACTCAATAGATCTTTTTCTAATGCCGCTTTCTGATCGGGCTGAATATTGATTAAAAATCTATTAGGCGCATCAGGTGGCGAGCCACTCTTCCATGCATCGAGTAAATCCTGTCGCACTACTGCCAATAATAAGAGTGCCATGATGGCAATCGCCAAGGATGCGACTTGTAAACCAGTCAACATAGAACGGCGCGACAAAGATTGCCAGGCGAACCTTTGCACAACATCACGACCCAGTAAGGTGTGTTCAGCCAAGTTAGCGGCTAACTTGACGATGAGCCAAGCAACGCCCACAAACAGAATCGCTGCTATTCCAAAACCACCCAAAGTTAAAGTTGCCAGCTTTAAATCTTTTGCTACTGACAACAACAAACCAAAAAAGGTAGCCAAACCTAATAGCATGAGCAACCAAGCTGATGGCGCATTAACTATCACTTCTTTTCTAATCACTCGTAATGGAGATATTTGACTGAGCGACAAAATTGGTGGCCAAACAAATCCTATCAACAAGATAATTGAAACCATCACAGACCAAATCAGCGGCCATATAGATGCTGGCGGCAAATCAGATACTAATAGGTCGCCTAAAAAATAAAGTAAAGCCTGATGACCCAACCAACCCAAAAATGCGCCGCTGACACCACCAATCAGACCAATCAATATGCTAGCTCTGCCATGCTCCCACAAAACTTGACGCCTACTTGCGCCCAAGCACTTCCATATGGCTGTAGCTTGAGCCTGTCTAGAGGTATAACGTTTAGCAGCTAGAGCAATCGCTACAGCAGCAACCATGGCTGTTAGCATCGCAACTAAAGATAGGAATTTCTCTGCGCGATCTAAAGTTGCTCGCATGAGAGGCTGACTGTTATCTACCCCCTCAGACTTAATACCTCTTAATTGCTTGCTTTGAATTTCTTGATCAGCCCACGCAATAAAGTTAGCTACGTCGCGCTCATGACCAGAGACCAACAATCGATACGTCACACGACTACCGAATCCAATCAACTGTGTTTTTGATAATTCGTCTTCGCGAATCATCACCCTCGGCGCAAAATTTAAAAACCCTGCACCCTTATCTAACTCTTGAGTAATGATGGCTTCAAGCTTAAATTTTGCCCGTCCTAAAGTAAGCTCTTCACCAATTTTTATATTTAAGCTTGGCATCAAAGCTGAATCCACCCATACCGCACCGGGATTTGGAATGGATTGAGCTGCAACCCCTTTCAGATCAGCAAGGGTGTCACTTGTTTTGATCACACCCCTTAAAGGGTAGCCATCGCTGACAGCCTTCAAAGCCACCAACTTCGTTTGAGATTTAAAACTAGACATGGTCGGAAAGACAACAGTCTGCGCTGTTTTTAAGCCTCTTGATTGAGCATCTTTCTGAAACTGTTCAGGTATAGGTTGATCAGCCTGAACCATGACATCAGCGGCAATTAATTGCTTAGCATCTCTTTCAAAGGCGCGTTGCATGCGATCAGCAAGATAAGCCACGCTGCTCATAGAAGCCACTGAAATAATCAGCGCCCCCAGAAGCCACGCAAACTCAATAGATCGAAATGAACGAGGAATAGAAATCATTTTTAACGAATAAAACATAAAGGCCATCAATTCAGTGATGGCCTTTGATGAATTGCTATCAATCAGTGTATCTGATTAGCATCGAGTTTGCAGACGTCATAAACGCCTGTCGTCTTTAGTTGAGATTTAGGTTTTGCTTAGCTACAACATCCTTGTAAATCTCATACTCTGCCTTGATTTCTGCCGCAAATTGATCGGGTGTATTACCAACGATCAAAGAACCCGTATCTTCAATACGCTTTCTAACAGCAGGGTCTTGCAAGACTTTTTGAACCCCAGCATGAATTTTATCGATGGCTTCTTTTGACATACCTGCAGGGCCTAGCAAACCATAGTAAGCCATGCGATTAACAGGAGCCAAACCTACTTCTGCAAAAGTTGGCACATTGGGCAAAACTGCCAAACGCTTAGACGATGCAACCACAATAGGCACTAAACGACCATCTTTGATAAATGGCAAAGCTGAAGGCAAGTTATCAAAAATCATTGGCACCTGCCCAGCAACTGTATCGACCAAGGCTGGACCGGCACCTCGATAAGGAATGTGCACAAGGAATGCACCAGTCAAACTTTTAAATAATTCAGTTTGCAAGTGGCCAATACCACCCGTACCAGAACTGGAATAAGAATACTTACCCGGATTTCTTTTAATCAAATCTATAAAAGATTTGTAATCTTTAGCAGGAAAATTAGCAGTTACAGCAATCACATTCGGTGTTGCTGCAATATTAGTAATCGCTTGAAAATCTTTGATTGGATCGTAGCCAATTTTTTTATTAATAGCAGGATTCGATGCAGTAGTTGAAACTGTTGCCATGCCAATCACGTGACCATCTTTAGAGCCTCTTACCACCTCTAAGGCGCCAATGGATCCACCGCCACCTGCCTTATTCTCAACAATCACTGATTGACCTAAAATTTTTGTCAAAGGCTCAGCAATCGCGCGAGCAATAATGTCAGTACTACCACCCGGCGCAAAGGGCACCACCAATCTTATGGGCTTACTAGGAAAACCTTCTGCACGTACTTGACCAAAGCTTAGTAATGCACCAGCTAGGATCATGCCCAATAAGCGAACAGGTTTCATAAAAACTCCATATTTAATCTTGTCATTCCATTTGAACACACAAGCTTTATTAAAGCCTTATCAAAGACTTACACGAATTTCGCTTGAATGAAAAAGGGCCTAGTTATAAACTAGGCCCTTCTATTTGGTGCGGCTGGCAGGAATTGAACCCACGACCCCTTGGTTCGTAGCCAAGTACTCTATCCAACTGAGCTACAGCCGCATTAAGACCGATATTATGCCATGGAAATTAAAAACTACATAACTCCTGCAGGACACCAACGAATGAAGGATGAACTTCTACACCTTTTGGATGTAGAGAGACCGGAGGTAGTGAAAGTTGTATCTTGGGCAGCTTCTAACGGTGACCGCTCCGAAAATGGTGATTATCAATACGGTAAAAAGCGTCTTAGAGAAATTGATCGTCGCATTTATTTCCTCACTAAACGCCTAGAAGATGCTTTGGTTGTAGATCCTGAGAGCCGCGAGGCAACAGATCAAATTTTCTTTGGCGCCACAGTTTGCTATGCAACTGAAGACGGCGAAGAAACCACCATTGCCATCGTCGGCGTTGATGAAGTGGATATGGAAAAAAACTATGTCAGCTGGATTTCGCCAATTGCCAAGGCTTTGATTAAAGCCAGAGAAGGTGACACCGTGAAGTTGCAGACCCCAACAGGTCCCAAAGAATTAGAAATACTCAGTGTTACTTACCAAAAACTCGAGTAATTCTTAAAACGTCTTGATTTTGTCTTAAGCGGCGCATTACTTTAGATAAGTGGTAGCGCCCTTCTACTTGCAGAACAAATCGAATCGATACAGCTGATTCGGTGAAACGATCATCCATCGCTACGTGAGCAATATTGGCATCAGCCGAGGTCAATGTACCAGCAATCTTAGCTAGAACCCCTTTACCGTTCTTCACATCCACACGGATAGCCACATCAAAACTTCTCTTAGTTTCTTCAGCCCAAATCACATCTACCCAGTGATCTGGATCGCGGTGATGTAAGCGCTGCGCTTGTTTACAGTCATGTCGATGTATTTGTAAACCTTCGCCCTTACCCAGGTAACCCAAGATCGCATCACCTGGAATTGCGTAACAACAAGATGGGAAGGTGACAGATTCGCCACCAGCGCCATCAATCATGATGGATTGACGTTGAATTGGTAAATCTTCAACCGGTGGCTCCCAATCCTCAGAGTCCAAACGCATCTGCTCCGCATGCCCTTTGGTGTCTTGCAAAATAAATTCAATCCGCTTAGCAATCACTGCTGGCACACGATGCCCCATAGCAATGTCAGCAGATAATTCTTCACGCCCCTTGGCGCCCGTCCAATGCAACAACTTTTCCCAAACTTCATCAGTAACCAAGGCAGGATCGCCACCTTGCTGACGCAACGCTTGAGACAACAAACGTTCACCCAACTGAATCGCCTCTGAATACCTTCTGGTCTTCAAGTAATGACGAATCGCTGCTCTTGCTTTACCAGTCTTAACAAAGGTAAGCCAGACAGGATTAGGTTGAGAATTTGGCGAAGAACTAATTTCTACAATGTCACCATTTTTTAATTCTGTTCTCAACGGCAACTGCACACCATTTACTTTTGCAGCCATGCACTCGTTACCTAGATCGCTATGTACGGCGTAGGCAAAATCAAGCGCAGTCGCGCCCCGAGGCAAAGCCCTAATCTGACCCTTGGGTGTAAAGACATAAACAGCATCTGGGAACAAGTCAATCTTGACGTGCTCTAAGAATTCTTGAGAGTCGCCACTGTTATCTTGAATATCAACCAAAGATTGCAGCCACTGGTGGGCTCTGACTTGCATTTCTGTTAAGTCACTCTCACCATCTTTATATGCCCAGTGAGCAGCCACACCCTCTTCTGCCACTTTATGCATATCTTGAGTACGAATCTGAAACTCCACTGGCATACCAAACGGGCCGACCAATGTTGTATGCAAAGATTGATAACCATTTAACTTCGGAATAGCTATGTAGTCTTTGAACTTACCTGGCATCGGCTTATACAAAGCATGCAAAATACCTAAAGTGCGATAACACTCATCAATGGTTTTCACCGTTACTCGAAAACCATAGACATCTAAGACCTGAGAAAAACTTAAATGCTTTTGACGCATCTTCATATAGATGCTGTAAAGCGTTTTTTCTCTACCGCGTAAATCAGCTTCTAACGCAGCCTTACTGATTGACATGCGTGCCGCATCTAATATCTTTGCGACCATTTCTTTTCTGTTGCCCCTAGCTTTCTTGATAGCTTTATCAAGAGTGGCATATCTGAACGGAGAAGAATGCTTAAAACTTAAATCTTGAAGCTCTCTGTAAACCAAGTTAAGGCCCAAACGATGGGCAATGGGTGCATATATCTCATTGGTCTCAAGTGCTACGCGCTTACGCTTGGCTGCAGCCATAGCATCTAATGTGCGCATATTGTGTAAACGATCGGCTAACTTCACCAAGATCACACGAACGTCTCTGGCCATAGCCATGAACATTTTTCTAAAGCTTTCAGCCTGCGCCTCAGCATGACTTTGGAACTCTAACTTGTCGAGTTTGGTTAAACCTTCCACCAAATCAGCTACTTTGCCGCCAAACACCTCGACCAACTCTTGATGAGTACTGCCAGTATCTTCAATCACATCATGCAAAAGCGCTGCCATGATTGAAGGCGCATCAAGGCGCCAACTCGCACATAACTCCGCAACTGCCAGCGGATGGGTAATGTAAGGTTCGCCACTTTGACGATACTGACCCAAATGAGCTGAGTCAGCGTACTGAAACGCTTTTTTAATTAAAGCAATTTCTTCGGGCTTTAAATGGGCAATCTTTTCAGTAAGACCCGCAATCGATATGACTTGGGCTTTAGGGGGATTTGCCGGCTGGGACGTGGGCCCGAATAAGTGCCGGCTAGACTGCTCCAGGATGGCGGCTAGGATGCCTTGTGCATCTGAGTTAGGCGCCACCTGATCACCTCTTATAGAGGTACTTTAACCAACATATCTCGATCTGTAACGCCAGCTGCCACTTCGCGCAAAGCAATCACGGTTGGCTTGTCTTTAGCGTTCACTCGTGGGGCATGACCCTGCGCTAACTGACGTGCGCGATAAGTAGCCGCCAACACCAATTCAAATCGATTAGGAATTGTTTTTAAGCAATCTTCAACAGTAATACGTGCCATGTGTTTAACTCAAAAAGTACTAGGAATACCTAAAGGATAACGCACTTGTGAAAAAGTGGCAGAAAGTTCAGTTTGCGCCACCAATTGCACCGAGCTCTTTTGCTAGTTGATGTTGTCTAGCCAACTGAGGTCCAGTACGCAAACGACTAGCTAAAACAACTTGATTTAAGTCGCTCAAAGCCTGCTCAAAATTATCATTCACGACCAAATAATTGGCCTCTGCCACATGAGCTAACTCATCTTTTGCTGCGGCTACGCGCTTTTGAATCGTTGCCTCATCATCTTGAGCTCTCTTGCGCAAACGATCCTCTAATGTCTGTATCGATGGCGGCAAGATAAAAATCCAAATGGCCTGCGGAATGAGTTGTTGTACTTGTCTAGCTCCTTGCCAGTCAATTTCCAAAATGACATCTTTGCCATTTTTCATTTGAGACTCAATCCAAGACTTAGAGGTGCCGTAATAATTGCCATGGACATTGGCCCACTCTAAAAAATCACCTGCGTCTTTACGCTTTAAAAATTCTTGTTCAGTTAAGAAGTTGTACTCACGACCATTGACCTCACCAGGACGTGGTGCGCGTGTTGTAAAAGATACCGATAAACCAATATCAGGGTCTTTTTCTAAGAGAGCATTCACCAAAGAGGATTTACCTGCCCCTGAAGGTGCCACCACCATCAACATGCTTCCGGTATATGCCATGAACTACTCCCCTAAACCACCTAAACTACTTAAATTGAAATCTATTCAAGATTCTGAACTTGTTCTCGCATCTGCTCAATTAATAATTTAATTTCGATTGATGCATTACTGCTTTCTTGAGAAACAGATTTAGAACCTAATGTATTTGCTTCACGATTTAATTCTTGCATCAAAAAGTCCAAACGCTTACCAACAGGGCCACCCTTATTTAACGCAGACTCCACAGCATCTAAATGCGTCTTTAAGCGCGATAGCTCTTCTGCCACATCAATGCGCACACCGTACAGAACAACTTCTTGTTTAATTCTGTCAGAAATATCCGCCTTGGTCGTTGCTTGGCCTTGAGCATCTACCCCAGTCAAGATCTCGGTTAAACGTTCTGTGAGCCTTGCTTGATGTGCCGAAATGATTTGGGGAATCAATGGCTCTAACTGATTAACTATCGCCCTGATGCCAACAACTCGCTCCATTAAGATTTTGAATAGAGCCTGACCCTCGCCCTGACGGCTCTCTTTTAAAGCTGTTACAGCCTCTGTAGCAGCTTCAAGAGTCAACTTGCGCCACAAGTCATCATCAACATTCTTTTCGTTGATCACACCTGGCCAACGCAAGATCTCACCCATGCGCATATTCCCCGCATTAGGCATTTCTTTTAAAACTGCTGATTCAAGAGCTTTTAGACTTTTTAAGCTGTCTTGGTTCAGTAAGTCGCTAGCTTGAGTGGTGGTTTGCACTTCACGGTGCACATTGATTCGAAACTCAACCTTGCCACGTCCCAACTGTTTAGTCACTAGTTCGCGCAGGGACATTTCAGCTGAACGGCACTCCTCAGGCGAACGTATGTTCAAATCTAGGAAACGACTATTTACTGAACGGCATTCAACCGCTACAGTTGCATAGACTCCGCCACCCAGATCTAATTGTCTGGAGGCACTACCAAAACCGGTCATACTTTCTATCATTCACACATTGTAAAGTCCTATCATGACAATATCCACAAGACCTAGCCAACGTAAGCCAGAAAATTTACGTCCTGTTTCTATCATCAGAGGGTTTACCAAACACGCCGAGGGTTCGGTTTTGGTGAAGTTTGGTGATACCCATGTGCTTTGCACAGCGTCTATTCTTGAAAAAGTACCCCCACACCAAAAAGGTAGTGGCGAGGGCTGGGTGACTGCTGAATACGGTATGTTGCCAAGAGCAACTCACACCCGTGGTGACCGTGAAGCAGCCAAGGGCAAGCAAAGTGGTAGAACTCAAGAAATTCAGCGTCTAATCGGCCGCTCAATGAGAAGCGTTTTTGATTTAAAACTGTTGGGTGAGCGCACGATTCATTTGGACTGCGATGTTTTACAAGCGGATGGTGGCACACGCACGGCAGCGATTACTGGCGCATTTGTGGCTGCCAGAGATGCAGTCAACCAGCTATTAGACAAAAAGGTTTTATCTAAAGACCCTATCAAAGATCACGTGGCCGCCATTTCTGTGGGTATTTATCAAGGTGTACCAGTATTAGATTTAGATTACGCAGAAGACTCTGCGTGCGATACCGACATGAATGTTGTGATGACAGGCGAAGGTGGCATTATCGAGGTTCAAGGCACTGCCGAGGGCGCTGCTTTTTCTAGAGCCGAATTAGACCAGTTGCTAAGCTTGGCCGAAAGCGGCATCAAAGAATTAGTGCAATTACAAAAAGCCGCTTTAACGAAATAAGCATGCCAAGCAAGAAAATAGTTTTAGCCTCCAATAATGCGGGGAAAGTGAAGGAGTTCAACGCCTTGCTATCCCCATTAGGTATTGAAGTTATATCTCAAGGCTTGCTAGGCATCCCTTCCTGCGAGGAGCCCTTCCCAAGCTTTGTTGAGAATGCAATCACCAAAGCAAGACATGCAAGCAAATTAAGTGGCTTGCCAGCACTTGCTGACGATTCTGGCATTTGTGTAGATGCTCTTGGTGGCTTACCTGGCGTTTTATCAGCCCGTTTTGCACTGAGTGATCAGAAGAAAGATCCTTCAGACGACGATAACAATGCTTTACTGATTAAAAAATTAACGGGCGTCAGTCAACGCAGCGCACACTTCACCTGCACCCTGGTCTATCTAGAGTCAGCTGATGATCCAGAGCCATTAATTGCAGTTGGTAAATGGCATGGGCAAATTATTGAGAGCCCCAAAGGCCAATCAGGATTTGGTTACGACCCACTCTTCTTTGTTCCTGAGTTAGGCAAGACAGCTGCCGAGCTCAGCGCCGAAGAAAAAAATAGTGTGAGCCATCGCGGCACAGCACTTAAGAAACTGTTACTAGAGTTACAACAAAGAATCAGCCCACCCTCATGCTGAGCTCTTTACCGCCCTTATCGTTATACGTTCACATACCTTGGTGCATTAAGAAATGCCCCTACTGTGACTTTAATTCTCATCAAATCAAGGATGGGGATACTTATGGGCAATGGTTTGACGAAAAGAGATATCTCGAAGCATTAAAACTAGACTTGCAAAGTGTGTTGCCTAAAGTTTGGGGTCGCAGAATACACACGATTTTTATTGGTGGCGGCACACCTAGTCTTTTGTCCCCTGCCGGCTTAGATCAACTCCTCTCAGATATACGAGCTTTGTTGCCAGTGAACGCTGATGCTGAAATCACCATGGAAGCAAACCCTGGCACTTTTGAAATCGAGAAATTTAAAAGCTTTGCCAATAGTGGTGTTAATCGTATTTCTTTGGGTATCCAAAGCTTCAATGATGAAAAGCTCAAAGCTTTAGGTCGCATCCATGATGCTGCCCAAGCAAAAAAGGCGATTAGCTCAGCCATGGATTTATTTGATCAAGTCAATATTGATTTGATGTATGCATTACCAAACCAAACAGTGTCCGAAGCTATCGCAGACCTTGATATCGCACTGTCCTTTAATACTGCTCATCTCTCGCTCTACCACCTGACGCTCGAGCCCAATACATTGTTTGCCAAGTACCCACCGGTACTACCTGATGACGATAGTGCTTTTGAGATGCTCGATGTATTAATGGACAAGTTAAAAGCCAGCGGCTTTGAACGCTATGAGGTTTCGGCCTATGCCAAGAATGGGCAACGTTGCCAACATAATTTGAATTATTGGCAATTTGGCGATTACATCGGTATTGGAGCAGGAGCCCACGGCAAGATTTCCGCTCACAATCAAATTGCTAGACAAACCAATGAACGCCACCCTGAGACCTACATGCAAAAGATGTTTGCCGATGGTCATGCATTAATTGAAGAACGATTATTGAGCAAAGAGGATCTACCTTTTGAATACATGCTCAATGTATTAAGGCTGGTTGATGGTGTACCAACCCCCCAATTTCAGGAAAGAACTGGCTTAGATTTGGCACAAATCAATGGCATGCTCGAAAAAGCTCTAGCCAAAGGACTGCTAGATGAAGACCCCAGAACCATCAAACCGTCACCATTGGGGCTTCAGTATCTGAACGATTTACAGATGCTGTTCCTGAAATAAAAAACCTCCCAAGCATTGCTGCAGGGAGGTTTTTGGTATTGGCGGAAGCTGTGAGATTCGAACTCACGGAGGACTCGCATCCTCGGCAGTTTTCAAGACTGCTGCATTCAACCACTCTGCCAAGCTTCCAAAACAGCCGTGATTATAGAGGTATCTGAAACCGACTGTCGATTTTTTTCACTTTTTCGTCATTTGAAGTTGTTAAAATTCATAAATGTCTAAATTAATTAGCGCTGTAGACCTGACTCTAGATACGGCATATCAAACAATCAACGATGCAGATTGGCATCAATTAATTGATATGGCCAAAGAGCGTGGCGTCTTTGAAAGACGCGATGCGATCTTCTCAGGTAACGCTATTAACCAATCTGAAGGGCGCGCAGCACTTCACCCAGCTCTACGTAACTTATCAGCCACCCCGATGATGGTGAATGGGGAAGATGTTATGCCTTTGGTCAAAGGCGTATGGCAACGTATCGAAGGCTTCTGCAACCAACTGATTGGCATTACCGATGTAATTTGTCTAGGCATTGGTGGCTCAGATTGGGGTCCACGCCTGGTATGTGACGCTCTTTATCAAATTAACCCACAAGATGGCAAAGCCATTCGCTTACATTTTGTTGCTAACGTTGATAGCGCCGAACTAGCGACCGCACTGGCAAAAGCCCAACCACGCAGCACGCGCGTTTTAATCACTTCTAAAACATTCACAACGCTTGAGACAATCAGAAACGCTCAAACGGTAATTAATTGGCTAAAACTTTATCAAGTTAGTCCTTCACAACTTAAAAAGTGCTTGATTGGCATCACAGCCAATCCAGAAGCTGCAGAAGCGTTTGGGATTGCCCCAGAAAATATTTATCCATTTTGGGATTGGGTGGGTGGTCGCTTTTCAGTATGGTCTGCCGTAGGATTTCCGATTGCAATCAAGTTTGGCTTTAATACATTCAAACAATTCTTAGCCGGCGCACATGCAATGGATCAGCATTTCTTGAATGCCCCCGCCGAAGAAAATATGCCATTAATTTTGGCGCTGACATTGATACACAATCAAAAGCGTCATGGCATTACAGCAAAAGCTATTGTGCCGTATGCACACGCCCTAAGATTTTTGCCAGAATGGTTGCAACAATTAGAGATGGAGAGTCATGGTAAGAGCGTGACGATGGATGGAAAGTCATGCGACCCAACTTCTCCTGTTGTTTTTGGTAGCGCTGGTAGTAACTCTCAACACAGCTACTTCCAGATGTTGCATCAAGGTACGCAAATCATTCCAGTCGACTTCATTGCTGTTAAAGAGCCAATGAGCGACCTACCCGAGGCAAAAGAACATCACCAATCACTAGTCGCCAATTGCTTGGCACAAGCACAAGCACTTGCTAATGGTTCAGAGGTGCAAAATGCCTACGACTCATGCCCAGGCGGCCGTCCAAGTAACCTAATTTGGCTACCTAAGTTGGATGCCTATCACCTAGGCGCCCTATTAGCACTGTATGAACATCGCGCCATTTGCTTGGGGGCTATTTGGAATTTAAATAGCTTTGACCAACCAGGCGTTGAATTAGGCAAAAAATTAGCCAAACCAATCCAAGCCGCCCTCAGAGGTGAAAACCCATCGCTTGATGGCATTGATGACATTACTGCCGCTCGGATCAAGTGGCTCAACAATTAACTTTTACAACCCCATGCAACTATCTCCCTCGATTTTTAAAGCGTATGACATTCGTGGTGTTATTGATAAAACATTAGACCCCAGCATCGCCAAATTAATAGGTCAATCATTTGGTAGCGCCATGCGTGAGATGGGTGAAACCATCTGCGTTGTGGGGCGTGATGGTCGTTTATCTGGCCCATCTCTGATGGCAGGTCTGACTGAAGGTCTTTTGTCAGTTGGTGTCAATGTGATTGATTTGGGTGTGGTTGCAACACCGATGGTGTACTTCGGCACAAACATCACGATTGAGGGTCAGCAAGCCAAATCAGGAATCATGATCACTGGTAGCCATAACCCTCCTGATTACAACGGCTTCAAAATGGTTTTAGGTGGCTCAGCTATCTACGGCGATCAAATCCAAGCCTTACGCGAACGCATTGTTGAGAAGAACTTTGCAAGTGAACAAGGCACTCGCTCCGAACACAATATTTTTCCCGAATACCTACAGCGCATTGTGGGCGATGTAAAACTCAAACGAAAAATCAAAATTGCTGTTGACTGCGGTAATGGCGTGGGCGGTGCATTTGCTGGCAGACTATTTAGAGAATTAGGTTGTGAAGTAGAAGAGCTATTCTGCGAAGTAGATGGCACATTCCCCAACCATCACCCAGACCCGGCTCATTTAGAAAATCTGCAAGATCTCATCAAGAATCTACAAACTACTGATAATGAATTAGGTTTGGCTTTTGATGGAGATGCTGATCGCTTAGGTGTTGTCACTAAAACTGGTGAGGTTATTTTTCCAGACCGTCAAATGATGCTCTTTGCCAAAGATGTTTTATCTCGCAATCCTGGCGCACAAATTATTTACGACGTTAAATGCACACGCAACTTAGCGACCTACGTTAAGCAACAAGGTGGCGTGCCCTTAATGTGGAAAACTGGTCATTCATTGGTTAAAGCAAAGCTCAAAGAAACTGGGGCACCTTTGGCTGGTGAAATGAGTGGTCATATTTTCTTTAAAGATCGTTGGTATGGTTTTGATGATGGTCTATATACAGGTGCTCGCCTTCTAGAAATCTTAAGTGCCGAGCAAGACCCTAATGCCACACTGAATCAATTACCAAATGCTATCTGCACACCCGAATTGCAAATGCCTTGCGCCGAAGGTGAAGCATTTACATTGTTAGACAAAATTAAAGCGGAAGTAGCTAAAGGTACTCAAGCTACTTTTGAAACGGCAGTATCAGTGAACACCATTGATGGTGTACGCGTTGAATATGCAGATGGCTTTGGTCTAGCCAGACCATCCAATACAACACCCATTGTGGTGATGCGTTTTGAGGCCGACACTCAAGCAGCTATCGAGAGAATCCAAGCCGAGTTTAAAAAGGTTTTCTTGGCAGTTAAACCCGATGCCAAGATGCCGTTTTAATGGCTCTTTGAAAGTTTGTAGAACCATCCTGTGGGATATAAAACAAAAGGCAGCCAAGGCTGCCTTTTTTATCGACCACTCATCACTAATGATTAATTTGAGTTAAATCGTAATTTTTTTGATTTCTTTAATTTTGTTCTTTTCATCTACCAAAATCACTTTAGGGATGAATGTCTTCGCATCAGTCTCAGTCATTGAGCCATAAGTACAAATAATCAATAAATCACCCACGTGCGCCTTACGTGCTGCAGCACCATTTAATGAAATCGCGCCAGAACCTCTAGCAGCTTTGATGATGTAGGTGGAAAAGCGTTCGCCATTATTGATGTTGTACAGCTCAATACGCTCGAACTCACGCATATCGGCGGCATCCAATAGATCCTCGTCGATTCCACATGAACCCTCATACTCCAAATCGGCCTCTGTTACCGTTACACGGTGCAACTTGGCGCGCAACATCACTCTTTGCATAAATTTCCCTCCGGGTGCGGATTCTACCTTGATAGACTGTCATTCGCTGTAAAATTTGGTACGTATGACAATTAATTCTAATTTTTAAGGGTTTTTATGGCTGATAACAATCAAAACGGTTGCCTAACAGTAGGCGAAGGCGTCAAATTAACAGGTACTTTTGTTGTACCAGACATTGCCTCTATTTCTGGCACTATTGAAGGCGAATTAACAGCTCGCGAAATTCTAGTAGGCAGTACTGGCGTACTTAAAGGCAAAGTGACTGCTGAAGTAGTTGATGTGCGTGGCGAAATCCATGACAACCTATCAGCCAAAAAATCACTATTTATTCGCTCAACAGGCAAGGTGATTGGCACTGTTCAATACGCAGAAATCGAAATTGAAAAAGGTGGCGACCTACAAGGTAACCTTCTTAAATCTGACAGCGGCTATAGCGCATCTTAAGTTATTGCTAGGGAATGAATATGTTCGGTAAAAAAACAGATAACGAAACTCCAGAGTTAGAAGCAGAACAAGTCGAATCAAACGAAGCGACTGAAGAAAGCTTGGGTTTAGATGCACTACCTACTCAAACAACTCCAAGTTCACTAAAACCATCCATCATCAGTGAAGGCTTTGAATTTACTGGCGATATGAAATCTGGCGGTTCAATTACAGTAGATGGCACATTTAAGGGCAACTTATCTGTGCAAACATTGTTAATTGGTGCCAATGGTTATGTTGATGGCACAGTCAGTGCTGACAACATCAACGTTAAGGGCCGTTTGGCTGGCACAGTAACTTGTCGCGATATCGTGATTGGTGGCAGAGCCACAGTTGATGGCGCAGTAACTTACACAAGTATCACCATTCAGCGTGGCGGTACAGTGAAGGGTGATTTAAAGCGCAAGTAATTAGCCCTTTAAATAAAAAGGCTCACGATTTAATCTGTGAGCCTTTTTTAATTATTGAATGAAATACTATTTATATCTATTTGCTAAATTAACGTCGATCTTGGACTGCACGAATTAAATCTGATGCTTGATTGGCAGTTTTCTTATCAATACCCTGAATCACTAAACCAACCACCTTGGCACCATGCTCGATACCGATTGAGCCGTATGTAACATCCCCTCGCACTTGTGCTGTTTGATGAAATTCAACGCGCTCAGTGGCATAAATATTACCTTCCACTTTTCCAGCAACCATAACGCGGTAAGCAAAAATATCGCCAACTACCTCACCACTCTCACCGATGGCTACAGTAACTTTTGAATTATCTTCACATTCAATATTGCCAACCACCTTACCGTCAACGCGCAAGCTATCACCTACGACCATACGACCGTAGATTTCTGATGATTTACCAATCAATGTATCGAACCGTTCATTGGTAGGTAAAAGCAATGATGTCTTACGCTTGCCAAACATATTGAATCTCCATAGATGCCCACATTTTAAATCCTTTTGATTAACTCTAGACTTTTCTACCTAAATAACAATTAGCTTTCAGGTTAATTAAGAAAATTGCCTTAATATTCATACATGAACAAAGAATTATTTGATTACCCCAAACAAGACGCCTCCGGCGCTACTTGTATCGCTCAAGCATGGGCAAAAGTGCCAGAATCCTTGAGCAAAGAAGAAAAATCTCAAACAATTCAAGCAATTAAGTCTGAGCTACAAAAACAAAATGCTGTTTTAGTAGCTCACTATTATGTTGATGGAGATATCCAAGATCTAGCCTGGGAAACTGGCGGCATGGTGGCCGATTCTTTGGAAATGGCTCGTTTTGGTAAAAATCACCCAGCGCAAAAACTTATCGTGGCTGGCGTGAAGTTCATGGGCGAAAGCGCCAAAATACTCAGCCCAGAAAAAACAGTTCTCATGCCTGATCTAGATGCAACCTGCTCACTGGATTTGGGTTGCCCATCTGACGACTTTGAAAAATTCTGTGATGCACATCCCGATCGTGAAGTGGTGGTTTACGCCAACACCAGTGCCGCTGTTAAAGCCAGAGCTGATTGGATGGTTACAAGCTCATGCGCTTTAGCCATAGCCCATCATCTTCATCAACAGGGCAAGAAAATATTATGGGCACCTGATCGCCATCTTGGTAGATATATACAAGATCAAACTGGTGCTGACATGTTGCTATGGGAAGGTCACTGCATCGTGCACGACGAGTTCAAGGCGATTGAACTAGAAACTTTAAAAAAGAAGCATCCTGAGGCTTTAATTTTGGTTCACCCAGAATCACCAGAACATGTTGTTGAGTTAGCTGATGTAGTGGGCTCGACTTCAGCCATGATCAAAGCTGTAGTTGAAGGAACTGCTCAAGAATATATCGTTGCAACAGACAAAGGAATTTTGCACAGAATGCGCCAATTGGCACCTGGCAAAACTTTGATAGAAGCGCCGACTGCCGGCAACAGTGCCACCTGCAAGAGTTGCGCACACTGCCCGTGGATGGCAATGAATGGTCTCAAGGGCATACTTCATTGTTTGACTCATCAATCTGGAGAAATTTTGATTGACTCTTCTATTAGCCAAGATGCCAGCCGTTGCATTGAGAGAATGCTCAAGTTCACAGCTGACCACCCTGATTTGTTAGCAAAAGCGCAACATGGCTTTGTTAAAAATATCGGTGCTGCTTAATAAAAAAATATTCCAAATTTAGAAATTATTTATGTTTGACTATAACGAATCACTCGAACAAGCGCGTCAACGCAATATCAACGATGCTCTTTTGGAAGATATTGGCAAAGGTGATTGGACTGCCATGCTCGTGCCTGATGATGGCACCGTTTCAGCCAAGCTGATTGTGAGACAAGAAGCTGTTTTGTGTGGTCAAGCATGGTTTGAGGGATGCCTAAAAAAATTAGATAGCTCTGCTCAAGTTAAATGGTCTTATGACGAAGGTGATTTGATGCAAGCAAACACCACTGTTTGTGACATCGTTGCCAAACCAAGAGCGCTATTGTCTGCAGAACGTCCTGCGATTAACTTTTTACAAACACTCTCTTGGACTGCCACGATTACAAGAGAGCATGTCAAGGCCATTGAAGGAGCTAGCCCCAATCCTAAAGGGTGCGCAGTATTGGATACCCGCAAAACTATTCCTGGACTGCGCCAAGCTCAAAAATATGCAGTGACAGTTGGCGGGGGTAAGAATCAACGCTTGGCTTTATGGCATGGTATTTTGATCAAAGAAAATCACATTGCTGCAGCAGGCGGCGTTTCTGCAGCCATGAAAGCAGCCATTGCACTGAACTCAGGCGTAGATATTCAAATTGAAGTTGAAAACATGAGTGAACTTCAAGAAGCTCTATCAGCTGGCGCAAAAAGTATTTTGATTGATAACTTCAGTCTTGATCAGATGCGTGAGGCTGTTGCCGTCACTAAAGGCGCGGCATTGCTTGAAGCTTCTGGTGGTGTGAGCTTAGATCAACTGAAACACATCGCAGCCACTGGCGTAGATCGCATCTCGATTGGTAAATTAACCAAAGATGTTATTGCTGTAGATTTTTCTTTACGCGTGCAATGATTGATTGCCGCTTGGCAATCAATGGCGATTTAGCGGCGTCAAAATCGTAGGGTATGAAACTGTCCAGCTTTGTGGATAGTCACGACTGTAATGCAGTCCACGACTTTCTTTACGCATCAATGCAGAGCGCACAATAAGTTCAGCACAACTTAGCAGATTGCGAAGCTCTAATAAGTCTCTTGTCACTCTAAAGTTAGCGTAATACTCTTGCACTTCACTTTGAAGCAGTTCAATGCGATGCAGCGCTCTCTCTAAACGACGATTGGTTCTTACAATGCCCACATAGTTCCACATCAATAAACGTAGCTCGTCCCAGTTATGAGAAATCACCACACTCTCATCCGCATCTTCCACACGACTCTCGTCCCAAGCAGGAACTTCTGGCATATCTTTAAATGGGTGCTGGTTAATTTGTGCTGCCGCTGACTTACCAATCACCACGCATTCCAACAAAGAATTGCTAGCCAAGCGATTGGCTCCGTGCAAACCTGTATAGGTTGCCTCACCCACTGCATACAGGCCTGGTAAATCTGTCTTACCCTCTAAATCTGTTACAACACCACCACAGGTGTAATGCGCTGCTGGCACAACAGGAATAGCTTGTTTAGAAATATCAATACCTAAAGCAGCACAACGAGCATAGATGGTTGGGAAATGTTCTTTTAAGAAGGTCTCACCTAAATGAGTTGCATCTAGCAACACATAATCAAGACCATGCTTTTTCATTTCAAAGTCAATGGCACGGGCAACGATGTCTCGTGGAGCTAATTCTGCACGCTCATCATGAGCTGTCATAAAGCGTGTGCCATCTGGCAACTTTAATTGCGCACCTTCACCGCGCAATGCTTCTGTAATTAGGAAGGTTCTGTCTTGCGGGTGATACAAGCAAGTTGGATGGAATTGCACGAATTCCATATTACCCACACGACAGCCTGCGCGCCATGCCATGGCAATACCATCACCAGTAGCTGTCTCAGGATTGCTGGTATAGCGATAGACCTTACCCACACCACCAGTAGCTAATACCACCGCAGATGCAGGAATAGTCTCAATCTTGCCAGTAGCAATATCTAGGGCATAAACACCATAACAACGATTGGGATGCTTATTTTTTTTATTTTTTAAATGATGGTTGGTAATCAAATCCAAAGCCATCCAGCGCTCTAGCAACTGAATATTCGGATGAGCCTTGGCTTGATCTAATAAAACCTCATGGATTGCCTTACCAGTAGCATCTGCGGCGTGAGCAATACGTCGATGACTATGACCGCCTTCTCGCGTCAAATGAAGACCCTTGGGGCCCGCAGGATCGGTCGTAAATGGAACGCCTTGGTCAACCAACCAATCAATTGCATCCGCGCTTCTCTCAGCGATATATCTAGCGGTTGATTCAACGACTAAACCAGCACCAGCCTCAACGGTGTCTCTCACGTGAGCATCAACACTGTCTTGCTGATCAATCACACCTACTATGCCGCCTTGTGCCCAAGCCGTTGCTGACTCCGACAAGCCCCTCTTAGCCATGATGATGACCTGACGATTCTTTGCCAATTCAAGTGCGACTGTTAAACCAGCCAAACCAGCGCCAATAATGACGACGGGCAAAGAATCAGAGGTGCTAGTTTTTGACATAAGTAGATATTAACTTGAATACTTAACTAAGTTTGCTAGCGTGTTCTCTGGTCTCATGGAAAACAATTTGAGGCCAACGCTCTTGGGTCACTCTTAAATTAACCGCAGAAGTTGCTAAATATGCCAAGTTTTCGGCAGCATCAATGGCTAACTGGTGACCAGCCGATGAATTTTGAAAATCAGTCATGATCTTCTTGTCATCGCAAGTAACCCAACGAGCACAGTTAATGCTGGCTGTTTCGAAAACAGCATCTACGCCGTACTCATTCATCAAACGGCTGGCAACCACCTCAAACTGCAAAGCTCCCACAGCACCTAAAATTAAGTCACTGCTATTAACGGGCTTAAATACCTGCACAGCACCCTCCTCACCCAACTGTTGCAAACCTTTTTGCAGTTGTTTAATTTTCATCGGGTTACGAATACGTGCCACCCTAAAAAAGTCAGGCGCGAAATAAGGGATGCCAGTGAACTGCAATGCCTCACCTTCAGAGAAGCTGTCACCAATTTGCATGTTGCCGTGGTTCGGCAAACCAATAATGTCACCTGCGTAAGCCTCTTCAACCTGCTCACGACTAGATGCCATAAATGTCACTACGTTCGATACCTTCACATCCCGATTAATTCGCAGATGATTGATCTTCATGCCGCGCTCAAACTTACCTGAGCACACTCGCAAAAACGCAATCCGATCTCGGTGAGCCGGATCCATGTTGGCCTGAATCTTAAATACAAAGCCGCTGAATTTCTCTTCGCGAGGATCCACTGATCTAACTGTGGCATCACGCTCTCTTGGCCCTGGCGCCCAATCTAATAGCGCATTCAGAATCTCACGAACACCAAAGTTGTTAATCGCTGAACCAAAAAATACAGGGGTTTGCAAACCACCTAAGAAACGCTCTAAATCAAATGGATGCGATGCACCTTGCACCAACTCTACTTCCATTTTTAATTGCGCCATCTCATCAGGGAACATTTTATGAAGCTCAGGATTATCAATCCCCTTCATGACCTGAAACTCTTGATCAGCACGGTCATTACCCGCTGCAAACAATAAAATTTCATCATTGATCAAGTGATAAACACCACGGAAATTCTTGCCCATACCAATGGGCCAAGTCACCGGTGCACACTCAATTTTTAATACCGACTCCAACTCATCCAAGAGCTCCATCGGGTCTCTTGTTTCACGGTCCATCTTATTAACAAAAGTAATAATTGGGGTGTTACGCATGCGACAAACATTGAGCAACTTGATTGTTTGCTCTTCCACACCCTTGGCCGCATCAATCACCATGAGCGCAGAGTCAACTGCAGTCAACACACGATACGTATCTTCAGAAAAGTCTTGGTGACCTGGGGTATCCAATAAGTTCACTACGTGATCACGGTACTCAAACTGCATGACGGAACTCGCAACAGAAATACCACGCTGCTTTTCAATTTCCATCCAGTCAGAGGTGGCGTGTCTACCGCTTTTACGAGCTTTCACGGTGCCCGCCAATTGGATGGCTCCCGAGAACATCAATAGTTTCTCGGTTAAGGTTGTTTTACCGGCATCAGGGTGAGAAATAATGCCAAAAGTCCTACGTCTTGCGACTTCGCGGACAATATCATTGCTGTAATTCATAGGCTTTTCAATCAAATAGCCCTATAGTTTAGTTTAGACGAGCCAAACAGGCATTAATTGAGTGTGTATTTAGAATATTGGAGGGTTATTGAGCCCTTTTCATACGGTAGAGCAAAAAAGTGACAAAAAAAGATATAACTGACCAAAAACACGAGATTAGGCCTACTCAATCAATTGAGCTACTCAAGGAATTACACATCCTCACCCGAGACGGCAAACTCAATCAAGATACCAGGCGCAAACTCAAGCAGGTTTACCACTTAGTTCAGTTCATTGAACCTTTACTCAAAGAAGTTCTCGCAAAAAAAGATCACTTATCGATTGTCGACCATGGCGCTGGCAAGTCTTATTTGGGATTCATTCTGAATGACTTGTTTTGCAAGTTGCAAAGTCAGCCATCCACTATTTACGGTATTGAAGTTCGTGAAGAGCTGGTTAAGAAATCTCAAGAGTTGGCAGCACGTTTAGATTTTAAAAATATGTCTTTTCTGCACTTAAGCGCAGAAGACTCCCTGCAGTCTGATTTATTACCAGATGAAATCGATGTCGTGACAGCTTTACATGCGTGCAATACCGCCACGGATGATGCCATTCGCTTTGCATTAACCAAGAAAGCTCAGCATGTTGTTTTAGTGCCTTGCTGCCAAGCAGAAGTTGCTGCCACCCTCAGAAAAATAAAAGCTCAATCACTTAAAAATGAGCTCTCTGAAATTTGGCGCCACCCCATACATACACGAGAGTTTGGTAGTCACATCACCAACGTATTGCGCTGCCTACAATTAGAGTCTCACGGCTACGATGTTACGGTCACAGAATTAGTAGGATGGGAACATTCTATGAAGAACGAATTAATCATTGCCACGCAAAAGAATTTGCCAGGCAAAAAAGCCCGGGACAGAAAAACTAAGCTTTTGGAAGAGATTGGTTTAAGTAGCCTAGAAGAACGGTTTGCTTAGCTCGCTTAGAGTAGCTTAGTTAACTTAACCGAATTTAAATGAGAGCATGCTAATAGAACCAATATCAATCCCATCGGTGATGATCTCAATAGCATCTTCACTGTCTTGCAGGCCCAAAGCGTACATAGCAGGCCAGTAATGCTCCCAGGTAGGGTTAGAGATCAAAGCATCTTCCCCAAATAGCTCTGGATTAATGAGAGCATCATGACGCCCAGCAAGTAACTCAGTCTTAAAAAAATCATTAAAGCGAGTTGCCCATGGATACAGCTGGTTACCCGAAAAATCAACCAATCTCAAGTTATGAACCACATTGCCACTAGCGGCAATTAGGATCCCTTCTTCTCGCAAACCCTTTAATTCTTTTGCGAGCTCATAATGCTCTTTTGAGCTTAATCTCATATCTAAGCTTAGCTGCACAACTGGAACATCTGCGTTGGGATACACACTTTTTAGTACCGCCCATGTACCATGATCCAAGCCCCAATCCTGGTGATCTAACTCAACGTTTCGACTGGTCACAAGCTCCTTCACTCGCTTTGCCAATCCTATACTTCCTGGCGCCGGGTATTGCACGTCAAAAAGTTTTTGTGGAAAACCACCAAAGTCATGAATAGTTTCAGGATATTCCATAGCGGTCACTGAAGTTCCCTCAGTCAACCAATGCGCCGAGATGGCTAAGATGGCCTTGGGCTTAGGCAAGGATTTGCCCAATTGTTCCCATGCTTGAGAATAAATATTGGATTCAATGGCGTACATCGGATTGCCATGCCCTAAAAAAACTACAGGCATTTTTTTAGAATTTGATTTCATGGGATGATTGTCCATGAAATTGCCTAATCTGTAGAAAGTCTAGGCAATAAAAAAGGCTGCCTAAGCAGCCTTTTTTATTCTCACGAATGAGGAATTACTTGCGCTTGTTAACAGCGTCTTTAAATGCTTTACCAGCTGTGAACTTAACTGTTTTAGCAGCTGCAATCTTGATTGCTTCGCCAGTTTTTGGGTTACGGCCTGTACGTGCAGCACGCTTGCCTGAACCAAATGTACCAAAACCGATCAATTGAACTTTGTCACCTTTAGTAACTGCTTTAATGATTGTCTCGATTGATGTGTTTAAAACACGTTCTGCAGATGCTTTAGAAATGTCTGCATCTTTTGCAATTTTTTCTACTAATTCAGCTTTATTCATTATTAACCTTTCAACATTGAAACTGGGAATATATACAAAGGATTTTTAATTTTTTAAAAAACTAAGAACCTTTGTATTGCTTGTATTAAAGCACAGAATCTACCTGTGAGCCAGTATTTATATGAATATTTAGGGTTTAACCTATGCCCCATCTTGGTTCGAGGCAAAGTGTTCTAAAAAGAGTCAACAATTCATTAAATTGACATGATTTGAAGACCGCCCATGTATGGCTGTAATGCCTTAGGCACTTTAATGCTACCGTCTGACTGTTGATTATTTTCTAAAATAGCCACAGCGGTTCTACCCACGGCTAAGCCTGAACCATTGAGCGTATGCACCAATTCGGGTTTTGCTTGCCCTGTCTTAAAGCGAGCCTGCATGCGCCTAGCCTGGAAGTCACCCATATTCGAACAAGAACTAATCTCTCTGTATGTGTTTTGCGCTGGCAACCAAACTTCTAAGTCATAAGTTTTAACACTACCAAAGCCCATATCACCGGTGCACAGCAACACTTTTCTGTAAGGCAGTTCCAATTGTTGCAAGATAGATTCAGCATTCGCAGTCAACGCTTCCAAAGCATTCATAGAATCTTCAGGTTTGGTGATTTGAACCAACTCAACTTTTTCAAATTGATGCTGACGAATCATGCCGCGAGTATCACGTCCATAACTACCTGCCTCAGATCTAAAGCACGGTGTATGGGCCACAAATTTTTTCGGCAACTGATCTGCAGCAGTAATGGTGTCACGCATTAAGTTGGTGACTGGAACTTCTGCCGTTGGAATTAGATAAAAGTTTTCGTAGCTAGCCTCAACAGACTCATCCTGATCGTCGCCACCTACTTTACGGGGTACTTTGAATAAGTCAGCCTCAAACTTTGGTAACTGACCCGTACCTCTCATCGAATCAGCATTAACAATAAAAGGAACATACACTTCGCTGTAACCAGACGCGATATGGTTATCCAACATAAATTGAATCAAGGCTCTATGTAAGCGCGCCATATGACCATGCATCACAGCAAATCTAGAGCCGGTGATTTTGGCAGCATTATCAAAATCTAAGCCTAGCGGAGTAGCTAAATCAACATGGTCTTTCACTTCAAAATCAAATTGACGTGGCTGCCCCCAACGCAATACCTCTTGATTACCTGATTCATCTTTACCAGTTGGCACAGACTCATGAGGAATATTCGGAATACTCATCAAGAAATCATTTAATTGCGCTTGAAGCACAGTTAATTTTTCAGTCAAACTTTGTAGCTCTTGATTAACCACGCCTGATTCAGCAATTTCAGCACTAGCGTCTTCGCCTTTGCCTTTTTTCATACCAACAGCTTTAGCTAACTGATTGCGCTTAGCTTGCAACTCTTCCGTACGACTTTGAACTTGTTTACGCTCAGACTCTAAGGATGTAAATTGGCCTTTATCTAAGATAAATTTTCGATCTGCCAAACGACTTGCCACGGCATCAATGTCTTTGCGTAAAAGCTGAATATCAATCATGTGATTCTCAATACTATTTTTGTTTGTCTTATTGGACGTTTAAAACGTCTGCACCTGGCGGCGGATTAAATTTAAATACTTCCGCCCCCAAATTGCCATTAATACGAATTTTACTCAGGTTAATCAAAGTGATCGTACCAAAATTGTCGTGTAGCTCTAAGCCAGCTGGCAAACCATTAACCATACCAACACCAATACGACTGTATGGGATGTCTGCAGTAGTTCTCTCTGCTCCATCTGCTCTAGGCTTTAACTCCAGCCAATACATGCCGCCCTTCTCACCACCCGGAATCAATTCAAAGCGCTCATCAATAGCAACCTGACCAAATAAGATGGCAGCCGGACTGGCACTTAAACTTTTACCAGCAGGTCGAATTGTTAACTGATTGAGGTCTTTATCCCACAACAAAAGTCGTTGCCCATCAGCAATCACTTTTTGCTCAAAAGGCTTGATGGTTTGCCAAACGAATTTGCCAGGCCGTTCAAAAACAAAACGGCCTTGGCTTTTTTTGAGAACTTTAGGTTGGGCCTCACCAGATCTTGGCGGTCTAATTTGTTGCTGGGAGAATTCGCCTTCAGCATTTTTTACATTAGCAATAAATTCTCTAAATTGTGTAATGCCTTCATCAGCCATTGCTGATTGGGTAAAAGTTGTGCCAAACACAACTACCAGCAAAATGCTTTGCTTAATTAGCTTCAGAAATGACATCTTAGTTATCGCTAGAGCCACGTACCAAGATGTCACGATTGCCGTTACTACCCATCTTTGAAACTAAGCCAGCACGCTCCATGTCTTCTAATAATCTAGCGGCACGGTTGTAACCAATTCTCAAGTGTCTTTGCACCAAAGAAATTGAAGCGCGTTTGTTTTCTAAAATAATGGCAACCGCTTGATCATAGAGAGGATCCGCTTCACCACTGGCCGAAGCCTCACCACCAAAACCACTATCACTCTCAGATTGAGGCTCTAAGATTGATTCGATGTAATTTGGTTCGCCATGCTTTTCTTTTAACCAAGTGACCACGCGATGCACTTCATCGTCAGTAACAAAAGCACCATGTACACGAATAGGTAGACCAGTACCTGGCGCCATGTACAACATATCACCCATACCAAGCAGGCTCTCAGCACCTTGCTGATCAAGAATCGTACGGCTATCAATTCTGCTACTTACTTGGAAAGAAATACGTGTTGGCACGTTTGCTTTAATCAATCCGGTGATGACATCCACGCTAGGACGTTGCGTTGCCAAGACCAAATGAATACCGGCAGCACGAGCTTTTTGCGCGATACGCGCAATCAACTCTTCAATTTTCTTACCAACGACCATCATCAAATCAGCCAACTCATCAATGATGATCACGATGACTGGTGCTTTATGCAATGGCTCAGGATCATCTGGCGTCAAGCTAAATGGGTTATATAAATACTCACCTTTGGCTTCAGCATCAGCAATTTTTTTATTAAATCCTGCTAAGTTACGAACGCCAAATTTACTCATTAACTTGTAACGGCGATCCATCTCAATCACAGCCCAATTAAGAGCGTTATAAGCTTGTTTCATGTCCGTTACTACTGGGCACAATAAATGTGGGATGCCTTCATACACCGACATTTCCAACATCTTTGGATCAACCATGATCAAACGAACTTCATCTGCCTTTGCCTTATAAAGCAAAGACAGAATCATTGAGTTAATACCCACTGATTTACCAGAACCAGTTGTACCAGCCACCAAGCAGTGTGGCATTTTTGCCAAATCAGCAACAACCGGTGCACCAGCAATGTCTTTACCCAAAGACATGGTTAACAACGATGTGTTGTCGTTATAAATTCTTGAACTGAGAATCTCAGTTAAATGAACAGCCTGGCGATTAGGGTTAGGCAACTCAAGACCCATACAAGTTTTACCTGGGATGGTCTCCACCACGCGCACACTCATAACACCTAAAGCACGCGAGAGGTCTTTTTGTAAATTAACAATCTGACTACCTTTCACACCCATTGCTGGCTCAATCTCATAACGAGTGATAACAGGGCCAGGATGTGCTGAGATAACCTTCACCTCAATATTGAATTCTTTTAACTTTCTCTCGATCAATCGAGAAGTGAACTCAAGCGTGTCAGCAGAGATTGTTTCCTTAACTGGCGGCACTGGGTCTAAGAGCGATAGAGGTGGCAACTCAGAATCTGACATGTCAGCAAACAAAGGTTGTTGCTTCTCACGCTCAACACGCTCACTCTTCACAACTGTTAAAGGCGCTCTAATAATCGGCACTGGAGGCAACTCTTCAATCTTGACGCGTTCTTCTTCTACGATTTCTTCGCGCTCTTCTGCAGCTTGCTCACCAATACGACGATCTTCCTCAGATTCGCGGCGCTCGCGGATGCGCATAAAACTTAATTCTAAGAATCGACCCACTTGTTCTGCGAGTGTTAACCAAGAGAATCTTAAGAATAAAGACATACCAATTGCCAAAACCACTAACAACACCAAAGTGGCACCCGTGAAACCGATTGCCATCTGCAATGGGTCGCCAAGCAACTCACCCAAAACACCACCAGGAGGTCTTGGTAAATCCATGGTCATGCTGTGCATACGGATAGATTCCAAAGCCATGCTTGAAACCATGGTCAAGGCAAAACCTAAAAATCTTGGCAAGAAAGGCTCAGGCTCGAGCTCATTGCCTGGTAATTTTGCTGCGGTCAGTTCTTGCCAACCTCTAACGGCACGTTTTAAGAGCAGAATCACCCACCAGTAAGCTGATGCACCAAATACGTAAAAGAGAATATCGGCTAGCCAGGCACCTAAACGACCACCTATATTTGAAATATTTGCCACCTGATTGGCATGAGACCATGCTGGGTCACTTTTGCTGTAACTAGCTAACACCGCAAATAAAGCCAATGTCAGAGCCATGAAGGCAATCCACTTGACTTCACGCATAAGCCTAGTCAAACGGGTATCAGGACCTCCTACAACTGGAGGGCGATTTTGAGGGGTTGCAATTCTAGCCATGTTCTCCTGATTGTAATCAACAAGAAACGTTCAAAGTCTTATAATTGAAAAATGACTACAAAAAACTCTAAACACGCAAAAGTACTCATTTTGGGATCTGGTCCTGCAGGCTACACCGCAGCTGTTTATGCAGCTCGGGCTAATTTAGACCCCGTTCTTATTACTGGTATCGCTCAGGGCGGTCAATTGATGACCACCACAGAGGTAGAAAACTGGCCAGCAGACCCAAATGGCGTGCAAGGTCCAGAATTAATGCAACGCTTTTTAGAGCATGCAGAACGCTTTAAAACAGAGATTGTCTTTGACCATATTCATACGGCGGCTTTGACTGAGAAGCCTATTCGCTTAGAAGGTGATGCGGGCACGTATACCTGCGACTCACTAATTATTGCTACAGGCGCCTCTGCCCAGTATTTGGGATTACCAAGTGAAGAAGCCTTTATGGGTAAAGGCGTTTCTGCGTGCGCCACTTGCGATGGCTTCTTTTACAGAAACCAAGATGTGTGCGTGATTGGCGGCGGCAATACTGCTGTTGAAGAAGCACTCTACCTAGCTGGTATTGCTAACAAAGTAACGGTGATTCATCGCCGTGACAAATTCCGCGCAGAACCGATTTTGATTGACCGCTTGATGGCCAAAGTAGCCGAAGGCAAGGTAGCAATTGAATGGAATAGCCACTTAGATGAAGTATTGGGTGACAACACTGGCGTGACTGGTGTGCGCATTGCCAATGCCAGTGGTGAGAAAAAAGATATTGCGCTCAAAGGCGTCTTCGTAGCGATTGGCCACAAACCAAATACGGATTTATTTGTGGGTCAACTTGATATGGAAAATGGCTACCTCAAAACCAAAACTGGTTTGGTGGGTAATGCTACTGCCACCAATATCCCAGGTGTATTTGCCGCAGGTGATGTGCAAGATCACATCTATCGCCAAGCAATCACAAGTGCTGGCACAGGCTGTATGGCCGCACTTGATGCGCAGCGTTACTTAGAGACCCTGTAAGTCAGTTACGCTGGATAAAAATAAAGCCCAGACTAGTCTGGGCTTTATTGTTTTAGAAGGCAGCTAATTAGATAGCTGATTCGTTAGTCTCACCAGTTCTAATACGAATTACTTGCTCAACAGCTGTGACAAAAATCTTGCCATCGCCAATCTTGCCTGTATGGGCAGCTTTCACAATCGCATCAATCACTGCGTCAACGCGGTCATCAGCAACCACTACTTCAACCTTGATCTTAGGTAAAAAATCAACAACATACTCTGCGCCACGATAGAGCTCAGTGTGACCTTTTTGACGGCCAAAGCCTTTTACTTCAGTCACTGTTAAACCTGTAACGCCTAACTCAGCCAAACCTTCACGAACCTCGTCTAGCTTAAATGGCTTAATGATCGCTGTAATTTGTTTCATATTCATCTCCTAATAAATTTGATGATACCTAAAATTAGTCAATCCATCTAAAAAATTAAGCTCTGAACTTATTGGTGATTGGATAACGCCAATCTCTACCAAAAGCTCTTTGAGTGATTCTGACCCCAATAGGTGCTTGGCGACGCTTGTACTCATTGATCTTAATTAAACGCGTAACCTTTTCAACATCATCAGCAAGGTAGCCTTTTGCAATGATCGACTCAATGGATTCGTCTTGCTCCATATAAAGACCCAAAATAGCATCCAACACATCGTATTCCGGCAAACTGTCTTGGTCTTTCTGGTCAGGTCTTAATTCTGCTGAAGGAGCTCTGGTCAAAATACGCTCAGGTATGACTGGCGCTATTGAATTTCTGTAGTGACACAAGCGATAGACCAAAGTCTTAGCAATATCTTTGATCACCGCAAAACCACCTGCCATGTCACCATACAGAGTGCAATAACCTACTGCCATCTCACTCTTATTACCGGTAGTTAAAACAATACGCCCCGACTTGTTTGACATCGCCATTAACAAGGTGCCTCGCACACGCGCCTGAATATTCTCTTCAGTCGCATCCACAGGCAAACCTTTGAATTCAGATGCCAGGGCACCATCAAACGCATCAACCATCGGTGCAATAGTGATTTCGTCATACTGAACACCCAAGTTATCAGCCATTTGCTTGGCATCAATCCATGAAATGTCGGCGGTATAGCGTGATGGCATCATCACTGCGCGAACCTTATCGGCACCCAAAGCATCCACTGCAATCGCTAGCACCAGCGCAGAATCAACACCGCCAGACAAACCAATAATGGCTCCTGGAAAACCATTCTTACCCAAATAATCTTTGACACCCAGAACCAAAGCATCATAGACCTGGGCTTCAATAGAACTTGGTGCAGTTATGTCAGTTTTAACAAGATCAGAGTTTTTATATTCAATAAAAGCTAAGTCTTCTTTAAAGTGTGGCATCGCTAGCGCGAGTTCGCCATTTTTGCTCAATGCAAAGGAAGCGCCATCAAACACCAACTCATCTTGTCCACCTACGGCATTCGAGTAAATCAGCGGTAAGCCTGTTTCAAGGACTCTGGCTTTTGCAACATCTTCACGCAGATACTGCTTTTCCAAATGGTATGGAGAGGCATTAGGAATGACCAATAATTCTGCGCCATGATGCTTGGCTTGAGCAGCAGCTGATGCATGCCAAGCGTCTTCGCAAATAATCAAACCAACTTTAGTGCCATCAATTTCAAAAATGCAAGGCTCAGTACCCGGAACAAAGTATCTAACCTCATCAAATACTTCATGGTTAGGTAGTTTTTGTTTGGCATAAGAGGCAACGATTTCTCCGCGATACAAAACACTTGCCACGTTTTGCAAGCCAGCATCCGTACGCTTAGGATGCCCAACAATCACCCTTAAATCAGGGTATGCCGCTAAAGTTTTTGTCAAAAGTGCTAATTGCTGGTCTACCGCCTGAATAAATGCATCCCTTAAGAGTAGATCTTCAGGAGGGTACCCAGTCAGCGATAACTCAGGCGTTAGCAAGAGTTTGGCGCCCTTGGCACTAGCCTGCTGGGCAGCTTTGGCAACGAGATCAGCATTCTTGGGTAAATCACCAAGAACCGGATTAGATTGAGATAAGGCAATAAAAAACGGAGGCATAGGAATCATTATCCCATTGCCTCCGTTTGGAGTCAGCAGACTAATTACTTAGTCTTGTTGTAACGCTCTACGCTGTCCAAAATTTCTTTCTTGGCAGCATCAATACCGTCCCAACCCTTAACCTTCACCCACTTACCTTTTTCTAGGTCTTTGTAGTGCTCAAAGAAGTGCTGAATTTGTTGAGTAACCAATGGGTTCAAATCTTCCATTTTTTGAATATTTGCATACATTGGCAAGATTTTTTCTGTTGGTACAGCCAATAACTTCGCATCGCCACCAGACTCATCGTCCATATGTAATACACCTAAAGCACGGCAAGTAATCACAACGCCTGGTGGAATTGGGAATGGAGTCAAAACTAAAACGTCAGCAGGATCTCCGTCTTCTGACAATGTTTGTGGGATGTAACCATAGTTACATGGGTAGTGCATTGCTGTACCCATAAAACGGTCCACGAATACTGCGCCAGATTCCTTGTCTACTTCATACTTAACAGGGTCTGAATTCATAGGAATTTCAATGATCACATTGAACTGATCAGGGATCTTAGAACCAGGTTGAACGTTGTTTAAGCTCATTTTCTCTCCATGCAATACGTTTGAATTGGGGCAAATCTTAGCAAAGCAAACCCTCAGTTCCCTGACGGCTTATTTATGCAGTGCAGCAAATAATGTGAAAGTATGGCATAATCCGTCTTGTAGTATGAAACATCGCCCCCAGCCATTGTTCTGAAGTTAAGAACTGCATGCCTTTTTGTTTGTCTGTTGGTCGATGCCTTAATTGACCAAACCACAGAAAGGACATCCCTCTCAAGGGATGTGCATGACTATGACTATTAGTTTTAAAGAACTGGGCTTAGCCCAACCCCTACTTCAAGCCACTGAAGCGCTTGGCTATACACACGCCACTCCAGTACAAGAAAAAGTAATTCCAGCTGCCCTATCTGGTGGCGACTGGATGGTAAGCAGCCAAACAGGTAGCGGCAAAACAGCTGCATTCTTGTTACCTTTATTAAATCAATTGATGGCTGCCAATCCAAATGGCAAACCTGTACCAGGTCGTGCAGAACCACAAGTGTTGGTGCTATGCCCAACACGTGAGCTTGCACAACAAGTTAGTGCAGACGCTATCAATTTAGTTAAATTTTCTCGCGGTATTCGCATTGCGACCATCATGGGTGGCATGCCTTATGGCAAACAAATTTCTCAGATCAAGGGTGCCAACCTAGTGGTTGCTACACCTGGTCGTTTACTTGACTTAAGCAACAGCCGCGCAATTCGCTTAGACAAAGTGAAATGCTTGATTGTTGACGAAGCAGATCGTATGTTAGATCTTGGTTTCCAAGACGATATCGAAGCGATTCATGAGCTAAGCTCACAACGCAATCAAACTTTGATGTTCTCTGCAACTTTTGCACCACGCATCATGCAGTTGGCTACAAGCCTTATGAATAATCCTGGTCGCATTGAATTAGCAAGTGCTCAAGATAAACATGAAAACATTGCTCAAACATTGCACTGGGCTGATAGCGTTGCACACAAGCACAAGCTATTAAGCCACTGGTTATCAGATCCAACGCTAGAACAAGCCGTTGTGTTTGCTAGCACTCAAGTAGACAGTGAAACAATTGCCGACTCATTGCGCGCCGACGGCCACGAAGCGACAGCTCTTCATGGCGCTATGCCACAAGCAGTGCGTAACCGTCGTTTACAGTCTTTGCGCAAAGGTCAAACTCGTATTTTGGTAGCTACTGATGTGGCTGCTCGCGGTATTGACGTGCCAACGATTACTCACGTGATTAACTTTGGCTTACCTATGAAAGCCGAAGACTATGTTCACCGCATTGGTCGTACAGGTCGCGCAGGTCGCAGTGGTGTAGCGATTACTTTGGCTGAACACCGTGATCGCTCTAAGATCCGTGCTATTGAACAGTACACGCAACAGCCCCTACAAGCTGAAGTGATTCCTGGTCTTGAGCCACAAGAAAAATCACGCAAACCATCACACCGTCCTGGTTCAGGTCGCCCTGGTCGCTCTTATGGTGGTAAAGGTGCAAGCAATGCATCTAACCGTCAAGGCGAAGGCAAAACCTTCAAACAAAATCACTTTGCTAAACCAAGTGGTCCTAAGTTTGGTGGTTCAGGCAAACCTTCTTCAGGCCCTAAGTTTGGTGGCGGTAAATCATCAGGTCATAAGCGCTCATTTGCGTAAATGAAAAAACTTCGCCAGTCTTGGGTGAATCTTGATCACGTGGCACTGCACGCAGTGCCACAGATCTGGCAAGACTGGTTAAGTGATGCAGGCTCTCTAACTCAACTGATTGCCAACAAAACTCAATCACCTGTTAGCGTAGAAGTCTTAAGCGATCGCAATCAAAATCTTCTAAATGATGAGGCTTTGTTATTTAATAAGCCCATCAATCATTGCCGTATCCGCGAAGTGTATTTGTGCGTGAATGACGTCCCCGTTGTTTTTGCTCGCAGCATTTTGCCGACCAGTAGCTCTACTGGTATTAATCGTGACGTATTGCAATTAGGTAGCAAGCCCTTAGGCGAAGTGCTATTTAAAAAAGGTAAGGCGCCCATTTTGTTGCGCCAAATTACAGAAGTGCCTGGCTTAGGCTGGGGAAGAAGAAGTCTCTATCAATTAAGAGGTCACCCAATTCTGATCAGTGAATTCTTTTTGCCAGAATTGTTAGCTCAAATTAAATCTTGATTTAATAGATGGTCAGTTGATTGACTGCTATAGATAATAAAAAAGCTGCCTAGGCAGCTTTTTTATTGAAACTTTTGTTATTAATTACAAAACGTAACCAATATGTGCAGCAGCTAATGCGAACAAAATCGCCAAGCAAGTAGCGCCTGCCAACATCACGATCATAGTGATGATTTTCTTGTTAATTTCTTCTTTACTTTCGCTATGCCATTCGTTCATTACAAGCTCCCTCATCAAAAATTAGGCTATGACCCGTATTATCCATGAAAAATGAGCATTATTTGATATTTATCAAATTTCGTACCTCAAGGAGTACCTCCGAGGGTGTCAGGCCAATTGGACCAACCCCTTGATTTAGAAGGTTATCGGCGGCAACTGAATGCAATTCAACGGCAAGACAAGCAGCCTCATAGGCGTTCAGACCATGTCTAATACCCTGGGCAAGAATCGCTGAAGTAACACCTGTTAGCACATCACCCATGCCACCAACCCCCATGCCTGGATTTCCCCTAAGGCAAACCTGCATTGATTGCTCTGGCGCGTGCAGGAGAGTGTGCTGTCCCTTTAGAACAACTATTGAACCTGTTAGATCAACTAGTTTTTGAATCGCTAACTCACGGTTACTCTGAATTTGTTCTGTTGTTTCTTTAAGTAGATTGGCCGCTTCACCAGGGTGAGGTGTTAATACAGTACTTAATGATGATCTAGCTTTTAATTGACTGAGTAGGTGTGGATTAGTCGCAATGAGATTCAAAGCATCTGCATCGATCACTAGCAAAGCACTTGATTGCAAGGCCTCTGATAACAGCTGCTTTACTAAATTTCCTTGACCCAAGCCTGGCCCAATCGCAATGACATCAGGATGAATTTGCGCAACATCTCCTACTTGCGCAACTCGGAGCATTAACTCTGGTTGATCTGAGAGTACTGAGATAGCACGCTCATCCACAAAATCAAGAATGACCCAACCAGCTCCAGCATGCAAAGCAGCCCTACCAGCCAACAATATGGCTCCTGCCATACCTGGCGCACCGCCAATCATTAACACCTTCCCTGCATGCCCTTTGTGTTCATGGGCCTGCCTTTCTAGACGGGGAATTAGATGAAACGTATTGAGTGTTTGAGCAGTCATGAAAATTGGCTAAAAAGTCTATACTCAAGGTTACAACAAAAAAGGAGACTTGAATGAATTTACATCTGTATTACTGCCCTGGTACATGCTCGTTTGTTCCTCACGTTGCATTAGAGCTTGTTAAAGAAAGCTCTGGTCAAAATTTTGACGGCACTGTGATTAATCTAAAAAATGGGGAACACTTAAAACCAGAATACAAAGCCATCAATCCCAGAGGTCAAGTTCCTGCATTGATTGTGGATGGCAAGTTAATCACTCAGGTGATGGCCATCACGGGCTTTTTGCATGACTCTTTTCCAAAAGCACAAATTTTTCCTACAGACGCCATGGCAAAAGCTCAGGCTGTTTCAATCTTGGCTTGGATGAATAACACCGTTCACCCAACCTTTACAAGAGTGTTTAGGTCAGAACGCTTTGGTGATGAGGCTGGCAAAGCAGGCGTTAAGGCCATGGCATTAGAGGCATTCAAAGGCTACTTAGCAGAAATTGATGGCTTAGTATCTCAAGGTCAAACATATATTTGTGGCGATCAATTAACTCCTGCCGATATTTACGCCATTGCATTCATACGTTGGGGCGGTTTGGCTGGCATTAATCCAGCTAACTATCCTAATTACCAAGCGTATGTATCTCGTATTGCTGCACTACCGGTTGTAGAGCGCATCATGAAAAAAGAAGGTATTAACTTAAATACTTTTGCTGGTTAATTACAAATCTTTAGACACCTACTCATTAATAGTTACTGAAAAGTATTCATGAACTATTAATGAGTAGGCCTAGTCCATTTTTTCAGCAATAAGGCATTAGTTATCACACTCACACTAGATGCAGCCATTGCTGCACCAGCCAACATCGGCGTCAAATAACCCATGGCAGCCAGTGGAATACCAATTAAGTTGTAAAAGAAAGCCCAAAATAGGTTTTGTTTAATTTTTTGCCAAGTCTTTTTAGAGATCTCAATTGCATCAGGTATTAAACCTGGGTCACCCCGCATTAAAGTAATTCCTGCAGCATGAATGGCAATATCTGTTCCCGTAGATACAGCAATACCCACATCAGAGGCTGCCAATGCTGGAGCATCGTTTACTCCATCGCCCACCATGGCAATCAAACCATTCTTAGTTTGTAGTTTTAGCGATTTAATCAAATCAGCTTTTTCTCCAGGCATCACTTGTGCGTAAACATGATCAATACCAATTTTTTTAGCAATCAAATCAGCCACCAAATGATTGTCCCCAGAGATCATGACTGTTTTAATATCCATGGCTCGTAGGCGTGCCATGACTTCCGCCACGCCCGGCTTTAACTCATCACCAAATGCAATCACTGCTAAAACCGATTGATTAGTCTGATCAATCAAACAAGAAACACTGCGACCTTGATTAAGCTCATTGATGGCAAGCAAGTCTGCTTTTTCAAACTCGTTGCCCGCTAGTGCATTTTTTAGAGCATGATGACTGATCAATGCAATCGTCTTATTTTGATAAGAGCCAGAGAGACACTGTCCTTCAATGCCCTGCCCCACTTTTGCAGTAATGCCAGTGAAATCGATAGGTCTGATATTTTTTTCTTTTGCAAAATCAATAACTGCTTTAGCCAAAGGATGCTCGCTGCCCAATTGCAAACCCAGTGCAAGCGCATACAAGTCTTCATCTGGCACATTCGTTAGATTATGAAAACTCATGACTTTGGGCTTACCCACAGTTAAGGTGCCGGTTTTATCAAATGCAATCACATTTAGTTGGTGCGCCAACTCCAATGCTTGAGCATCCTTAATCAAGATGCCATGCTTAGCTGCCACACCTGTACCCGCCATGATGGCCGCTGGGGTTGCCAAGCCCAAAGCACAAGGACAAGCAATCACTAAGATCGCGACTGAATACAGCAAAGCATTTTCAAATTCGTGAAACACCAAATATTGCGTTCCAAAATTAATCAATGCTATTGCAATCACCGCTGGCACAAACCAAGAACTCACTTGATCCACTAGTCGCTGAATGGGAGCCTTTTTAGCTTGCGCATCTTCAACCATGCGAATCATCTTTGCCAAAGTGCTTTCTTCGCCCACATCTGTTGCTTGAATAATCAAACGTCCAGATCCATTCATGGAACCACCGGTTACTTTGGAGCCAACTTGCTTATCCACTAGATGGGTCTCACCTGTTAACATCGATTCATCAAGCTCACTGGCGCCATCCAATACAAGCCCATCAACCGGTATGCGCTCACCAGGTAAAACAACTATCCAATCACCAGGCAATATCTGCGCAATAGGCAACTCTTTGTAGTCTAAATTTTTAAGGTCTCTCGTTGCCAATAGCTTGGCTTGATTAGGCCATAAAGCCTGTAGAGCACTAATGGCTTCTGTGGTCTCTTTCTTGGCACGTGCCTCCAACCACTTACCCAACATCACCAAAGAAATCACCACCGATGAACTCTCAAAATAAAGTTCGTGATGGGTATGTCCAAAATCGGATAGATACCACTGATAAATACTTAAGCCGTAAGCAGCGCTGGTTCCAATGGCCACCAATAAATCCATATTGCCCGAGCCCATGCGCAGACCTTTAAATCCAGCAACATAAAAACGAGAACCCAAAATAAATTGCACGGGTGTGGTTAGTAAGAACTGCAGCCAGGCTGGCAACACCCAATGAATGCCCAACGGCATTAATAACATGGGAAGCATCAACGGAAACGACAAGCCAATCGCTAAAGCCACTGCGTAAGGGCCATGCAGATCAAAAATACTTTTTTGTTTTTGTTGAACGTTCTGATGATTAACAGGACTTGCTTCAAATCCTGCTTTTTCAATTGCCGCAATTAAATGAGGCACCAACTCGTCTGATGATTGCTGGGTTCTAATTTGAGCTTTTTCTGTTGCCAAATTAACACTAGCCACATCCACACCATCTACTTTTAATAGAGATTTTTCAACTCTTGCCACACAAGAGGCGCAGGTCATGCCGTCGATTTTTAGAGTGACTAATTGGCTCATACGATTGATAATTAAAGCAGATTCACTATCATCTTAATTGTCCTACGAATCAAGATATAAATCCTTCATAAAAGGTAATAAATGACTATCACTCTAACTGTTAATGGCATGAACTGTGGTCACTGCACACAGACCATTACCAAAGCGATTATGGCGATTGACGCCAAGGCTACGGTAGAAACTGATATACCTAGTAAAACTGTGAAAGTGTCTACCGAAGTAGACCGTGAAAAGATCAGCGCCGCCGTTGTAGATGCTGGCTACGACGTTTTATCGATTGTCTAGTAGACAGCCATGGATATCTCACAAATCATTCAAACCATAGCGATTTACGCTATACCCGTTATATTTGCTATCACCTTGCATGAGGCTGCGCATGGTTATGCAGCCAAGCAATTTGGCGACAATACTGCTTATGCGCTTGGCAGAGTCACACTTAATCCAATCAAGCACATTGACCCCATGGGTACGATTGTTGTACCCCTACTCTTGTACTTTGCAACGTCCGGCAGTTTTCTATTTGGCTACGCCAAACCAGTGCCTGTTAGATTTGGCAATTTAAGACACCCCAAAAAAGATATGGTCTGGGTGGCTCTAGCAGGCCCAGGATCGAATTTGTTTCAAGCTGTAATTTGGGCGATTGCCTATTTATTACTCATTAAATTGGGAACCAGTGAACGATTTTTATTAGGCATGTGCCAAGCGGGTGTTTTAGCCAACGTGGTGATGTTTATTTTTAATCTGTTCCCATTGCCACCACTCGATGGCGGTCGAATTTTGGTGGGTTTACTACCCTGGAAGCAAGCTGCGATGGTTTCTAGAATCGAGCCATGGGGCTTTTATATCGTCTTAGCATTAGTCCTTACTCACACCATCAATAGTTTGTGGATGGACCCAATGATGTCTCTAACGTATTGGTTTTTAGATACGGTGTTAATACCTTTTCGGATAATTTTTTAAGATGAATCGTCTTCTAACAATTTTGCTTGTTTCCACAAGCAGTCTTTTAATCAGCGGTTGTCTCAATCAACCTGTTTACAGGCAAACAAGCACGCCCCTACAAACAGTTAGCTCTGTTGATTTAAATAAATACTTAGGCAAGTGGTATGAAATCTACCGCTTACCCAATTGGTTTGAAGATGATGACTGTGTGACTGTCACCGCTGAATATGGTTTGCGTGACGATGGTGGCGTGAGTGTTTTAAATACCTGCCACAAAGCATCCAAAAAAGAGGAAGCCAAGGGAATCGCCAAAATTGTTGAAGGATCCAATAACTCAAAACTCAGGGTTTCATTTTTTAGGCCTTTTTATGGCGACTATTGGATTTTAGATTTAGCCAGTGATTATTCTTGGGTGCTAATTGGTGAGCCTGCTGGCAAGTACTTTTGGATATTAGCTAGAGATAAAAAGTTATCTCCTGAGCTAGAAGAGTCTTTGCTAGTCAAAGCGGAAAAGTTAGGTTACTTAAGAAAAGATTTGGTTAAACCAAGCAACCAATTGTGAAATTCAAATTTAGTTTGAATATAAGCTTGAATGCTATTGGCGCGCCAATGTGTCTTTACTAGTGCGCTCTTGTCCGTCGGCAAATAATTTATAGCAAAGACCTGCGCCCGTTTGATTTTTGACTTTTTTGGCATCCTCTTGCATCTTGTACATGGTATTAAAGCAATCCATGCGAGACTCAAACTGGTAGGTCTTAATTTCTGATGGCTTGTTATTTTTTAGAAGCGTGAACTCCAGCGTCCAATGTGTGTCGCCCTGCTGTATGACCACTTTTTCTGAAGGCGTAGAACATCCAATCACCAAAACTGTTGAAATCAATATTCCTAGATATTTAATGTTCATGGATGGATTAATGACTGATTGGTATTGGTTAATAGGGCATAAAAAAAGGATATGTCTGTGACATATCCTTTTTACACCAATTAACGGCGACGCGATGTTTTTCTAGCAGCCTTTTTGGCGGGCGCTTTTTTTGCTACCGGCGCAGCTTTTTTAGCGCCAGGCTGTTTCACCATTTTTTCTAAATTTTCGATGCCTTGCTCAGCAGCTTCAGCAGCTTGCTTAGCCATTTTGCGACCTTCTTTCATGACCTTGTCGCCTGCAGCAGCAATATCTCTCACCACGTCCGTGAACTTATCAGCACCAGCTGGCAAATTTTTGCTTGCTTCTTTTAACCAAGTTTCCATGGCATTACGTGCTTTATTCAGATGCTTTTCTGCTTCATCAGCTGCTTCGTTCTCCATGGCTTTCAAAAGAGCTTTTACTTTCTTTTGATAGGCAACCATGCGGGCACTAGCTTCCTCAGCAAATTGCTCCTGCAGGGCTTTGAGTTTATTGACATCATTAGTAGCAGCTTGCTTGGCATAAGACTTAGCATGCTCCATGCTAGCTTTAATCTCTGTAGCTTGATGCTCGCTAAATTGCTTAGCAGTCTCTAGCAGTTTATGCGACAGTGCAAAAAGCTCTTTTGCACGATCTTTTTGCCATTCCATGAACTCTTTTTGATTTGCCATTTTCTCTCTCCCAACAGGTTGTAGATTTAACTATCCTATACCTAAAAAAATGGCTTGCCAACAGATATAAATCAGGTTTTAGCATTTTTGTCATATTTGATGCCTAGCCCTATAATTCGCCCATTCCTATCAACGAGGTTGAGATGCTTCTCTGGTTTGTGATTGTTTACTGGGTGATCTCTATTGGCATTGGCCTTTGGGCAGCCATGCGGGTCAAAAATACCGCTGACTTTGCCGCAGCGGGTCATAGCTTGCCGATGTACATTGTGACAGCCACGGTATTTGCAACCTGGTTTGGCTCAGAAACTGTATTGGGCGTACCCGCCACCTTCTTAAAAGAAGGTATGGGCGGGATTATTTCCGACCCTTTTGGCTCATCCATGTGCCTGATATTGGTTGGTGTGTTTTTTGCCAAACATCTCTACAACAAGAAGTATTTAACAATTGGTGACTTTTTTAGAGAAAAGTACGGTCGCACAGTAGAGATCATTATTACTTTATGTATCGTAACTTCGTATTTGGGTTGGGTAGCTGCGCAAATCAAAGCACTTGGTTTGGTTTTTAACGTGGTATCCAACGATGGCATGACCCAACAAATGGGTATGTTAATTGGTGCAGCCAGCGTTTTAATTTACACATTATTTGGTGGCATGTGGTCAGTAGCTATTACCGACTTTATTCAGATGATCATCATCGTGATTGGCATGCTGTATATCGGTTTTGAGGTGAGCACTCTGACGGGCGGTGTTGATGTGGTGATTAACCATGCCGCAGCAGCCGGCAAACTAGGCATTTTGCCCGACTTTAACTTACCAGCCATTTTGGGGTTTATTGCTGCTTTGGTGACCATGATGTTGGGATCCATTCCACAACAAGATGTATTCCAAAGAATCACATCCTCTAAAAACGTCACAATTGCGGTAAGAGCCTCGATATTGGGTGGCGTGCTTTACTTTATCTTTGCGTTTATACCGATCTTCTTGGCTTATTCAGCGATGCTGATTAACCCCCAATTAATTGAAAATTACTTGCACAGCGACTCGCAATTAATTTTGCCGAACTTGATCCTGAATCACGCCCCACTCTTTGCGCAGATTATGTTCTTTGGCGCTTTACTGTCAGCGATTAAGAGTTGTGCCAGCGCAACTTTGTTAGCCCCATCCGTCACGTTTGCTGAAAATATTGTGAAAGGCTTGTTCAAACATTTAAGCGACAAGCATTTATTAAAAATCATGCGCATCACTGTGTTGTGCTTCACATGTATCGTGACACTCTTTGCACTAAATTCTGAGCTATCGATTTTTAAGATGGTAGAAAACGCCTACAAAGTGACTTTGGTGGCTGCATTTGTACCATTAGCGTTTGGTGTTTACTGGTCTAGAGCGAATACCTTAGGCGGCCTATTAGCTGTTCTTGGTGGCTTGATTACTTGGATCACTTGTGAAATTTTGTGGCCTGAAGCGGCCATGCCACCTCAGTTAGCAGGTCTGTGCGCCAGCTTAACAGGCATGATTGTTGGCGGTTGTGTGCCAGCATCTATGTTGAAATCAGCCAATCAGAAAATTTGATTGGCTATTTTTTGATTAGCTCTTTTTGATTAGCTCTTTTTGATTAAATCATCGGTTGACTCTAGGCTGGTATAACGTAACGCCTCTCAACAGCTCTAGCTACTAAAACAATAATTGAAACCAGAGCCAAATAAACTAAGGCTGCCAACATATACGCTTTAAAGAATTGGAAATTGGTGGCCGCCAACTCTTGAACACGCGCAAAGAATTCTGTGTACTGAATCAAAAACGCCACAGAACTATCTTTTAAATTACCAATCACTTGATTAGTCAGCGCCGGAATCGACAAACGAATGACTTGCGGCAAGGTAATAAAAATGAAAATTTGCCAAGAATTAAAACCCTGAGCAGTAGCCGCCTCAATTTGAGTTTTATCTAAGCCGTTGTAGGCAGTTTTTAAATAAGCTGCGTTGTACGCTGCCACATTAAATGTAAATCCAATAAATGCCACTGTATAGGGCGATAAACGTACCCCCCATTGCGGCAAGCCGTAATACATCAAGAAAAGTAACACAATCAGCGGCATACCAATAAAGAAAGATATGTACGCATTGATGACATAACGAATGAAACGGTTGCTACTAAGCGTTAAATAAAAAACCACAATGCCCAATAACAATCCAGAAATACTGATTAGTCCAGCCAATTCAATGGTGTTTAACAGGCCCGCCAATATGAGAGGCATCTGCTCAGATAAATCACGCCAAAAGGATGGCCATGAACCCATTACACTTGGCCCTCGCCAAAGAATTTCTGGATAACTGGATCAGCATGTTGACTCAGAACATCAATACGGTCATCCGCTCTAATAACGCCTTTATCCAAGAACATAACTTTTTCGGCAATATTGCTAGCCAAATTTAGATCGTGAGTTACACAAATCATGGTGATGCCCTCACCATGCAATCGATTGATCAAATCTGCAACGTCTCTAGACATCACAGGATCCAATGCTGAAGTTGGCTCATCCATGACCAAGACTGCAGGATCCATAGCTAAAGCACGCGAAATAGCCACACGTTGCTTCTGACCACCCGATAATTGTGCAGGATATTTATCTTGATGAGGCGCCATATCAAAATGAGATAGCTCATGCAGAGCCTTTTCTTTAGCGCTAGCTTCACTCATACCTTTTAATTTACGAAGACCTAGGGTCACATTATCTAAAACAGATAAATGGCTATACAAGGCAAATTGCTGAAAAACGAAACCGATCTGTTGACGTAACTCCCTAACATCCACGTTAGGTCCCAAGACCTCTTTGCCACGAAATAAAATCGAGCCCGATGTTGGCTCTACCAAGCGATTCAAGCAACGCAATAGAGTTGATTTGCCTGAGCCAGAGGCACCCATCAATACTTTAACTTCACCCTCATGGAGATCAAGATTGATGTTTGACAAAACTTTTTGCCCCTCAAACTCTTTAACCAGATCTCTTACCTGAATTAACGCCACTCTAATATCTCACTTAAATAGTAATTTGATTGACTCATACAGAGCCCATCCCAGGAATTTGATACCGCTTACTCAATACTTGAACACCAATCAAACAAATTCTGTAAATAACAAAATACAAAACCCCAACTGCCAAATAGATCTCAATACCACGCAAAGTCGTGGCAGTTAAAGTCATAGCTTGCTTGGTAATTTCTGGAATACCCACGGTGTAAGCAAACGGTGAAAACTTTAAGACTGTTGTGAACTCATTAACCATGCCTGGCACTGAGAATCTGAGCATTTGAGGTAACTCAATATAAAGTAAGACCTGCCACCTGGTCATGCCCATGGCTTTAGCCGCCAAAATTTCAGCAGGGTCAACTGAATTAAACGCCCCACGAAACACTTCAGATAAATATGCGGAAGCTACCAAGCCAAGACTTAAGGCCATAGCTAATAGTGGCGGGCCTTTAAAACCAATACCTGGCAAACCAAAATAAACAATGAATAGCAATACTAAAACCGGTACGCCACGAAAGACATAGGCGTATCCATCAATAAATGAGTTAACCCCTGGGAAATCAAGACGCCTCAGACTAGCCAAAGCCAACCCAACGACCAAGCCTGTTACAGAACAAACCAGTGTCACTAACACTGTGTATGAGACTCCTTGCGCAAGCTGCGCAAGGATGTCATAGAAAGTCACGAGATGATCTTTCTTAAAGTGTCATGGATGAACGTTTACTTCATCCACTTATCTAAAGTAGCTTTTACTTTTTCAGGGCCAATTTCTTTTAGATATTTGTCAAAATCATCACGTAGTTTTGAACCCTTAGCAAAAGCAAAACCTAACTGATCAAAGCCAGTAAATACATAACTACTTTGTACAGGTAGATTCAATTTGTTTTGGTAATTTAAAAATACTGGCTCTTCAATGAATGCCAAATCTAGATTGCCATTTTGAAGATCCGTAATCACCTCAGCATAAGATGGATAAAGCTTTACCTTACTCAAGGTGTAGTAACCCTTTGGTTCTAACTCATTTTTAATGAGATCATCGTAAGCCATGCCACGTGGGTAACCAACGGAGTATTTTTTCAACTGCTTAAGATCAGTAATTTTGATATTTTTATTTTTTAAGCTCACTAAATGCCATGCGTTGTCATAGTATGGCTGTGAAAAGTCCATCACTTCTTTGCGCTTATCAGTAATTGAGATTCCAGAAAATGCCACATCCGCTTGGCCACTAGAAACAGCACCCAACATACCCGCCCAATCATAAGGGGTTACTTTAATCGTGCAACCACGCGCTTGACAGTAGCCTTGGAATAAATCCATATCAACTCCAACGATTTGCCCTTTGTCATCAAACAACATGGGGGGAGATGCAGGAGAAACTGCTACTTTGATTTGTTTTGAATCATCACCTTTTGAACAGGCAACAACACCAAGTGCAAGAACAGCTGAAATTAATACCCAAAGAAAGCGTTTCATGTATGTGCTCCGATTTATTTAAGCCAATGAACCCCAAGAAGGATGTGAAATAAGTATAAGGTATTAAAGCTCAATAAATACTTAAAAAACAAAACCCCCAACATTACTGATGGGGGTTTATAACTACTGGTGGGCCCTCGCGGACTTGAACCGCGGACCAAAGGATTATGAGAACAGAAAACCGGACTTGAACTCCATAAACAGGGTCTCTACAAGCTTCAAATATCGGTGTGTAGTGTTATGTGTAGTGTTTTTATATGGCTAAATTTTCATTTGTTGTGAAATTAAGCTTTTTAACTATATGAAAATCATACACCAATCCAATTATCTCAATTATTCACAAGTTAGTAAGCCCATCTTTGTTCCGATCCCAAATATACAAACCAAAGAATCAACATCAGATCTTATTTACTTAAGAGATGGTGAAGTGGTTTTATATAAAAGACCTGATAGCTCTGTTTGGCAAGTGCGCTTCAAGCTATTTGACCGAAAGTGGCACTGCTATTCCACAAGGCATAACAATCTTGAATATGCTAAGCGGTCTGCCAGTGAAATGTACGATGAAATTCGATTTAAAGAAAAGATGGGGCTAGGTCGCGGTAAGAAGCAACACGATAAACGCGAAGCCTCGAAAGACAGAGACTGGCAAATAGAAAAAGCCCGAATTATACGTTCGGGCTCCAAGATAGCGGACTAACGTAGTCCGCTTTTTTATTGCTGTTGTTTTGTTACTTAGCCAATAAAGTCCAAGTATCCACAACGCTA
>NZ_FYEX01000001.1 GCF_900187875.1 Polynucleobacter victoriensis
TAGCGTTGTGGATACTTGGACTTTATTGGCTAAGTAACAAAACAACAGCAATAAAAAAGCGGACTACGTTAGTCCGCTATCTTGGAGCCCGAACGCATAATTCGGGCTTTTTCTATTTGCCAGTCTCTATCTTTTGAGGCTTCGCGTTTATCGTGTTGCTTCTTACCGCGACCCAGACCAATCTCGCATTTGACGCGACCTTTACTGAAGTGAAGGTTGAGTGGCACCAAGGTATAGCCGCGTTGCTCTACCTTACCAATCAATTTTTTAATTTCAATGGCATTCAGAAGTAGTTTTCTGGTTCTACCTGGGTCAGCTAAAACATGGGTGGATGCTGAGATGAGGGGGCTGATATGGCAACCAATCAGATAAATCTCTGCATCACGTATAACCACATAAGCCTCCTTGATTTGAACGCGACCTTCCCGGATGGCTTTAACTTCCCATCCTTGTAGGACCATTCCTGCCTCAAATCGCTCTTCAATGAAGTAGTCGAAAAAGGCTTTTTTGTTATCAATGATGCTCATATATTTATATCGTTAGAATACGAGATTATGGCAGACGTATTTAAGACAGTACTCATTGGGCATTCTGCAGAGAGAATGTATAACTTGGTCATTGATGTGGCTAAGTATCAAGATTTCCTACCTTGGTGCGGTGGTGTGGAGATCTATGAGCAAACTGAGGAGATTCTAGACGCCAAAATCCATATCAAATTTAAGGGATTGGAACAATTCTTCCATACTCGGAACATAAATACTCGTCCTACATCCATTGATATGAGCTTTGTAGACGGACCATTTAAAAAATTCCATGGCAACTGGCGTTTCATGCCTTTGCGAGAGGATGCTTGCAAAATCGAATTTCAATTGCATTATGAATTTGAGAGCGTTTTGTTAGAAAAGATCATTGGCCCGGTATTTGGCATGATTGCAGGTACTTTTGTGGATGGTTTTGTTAAGAGAGCTGATCAAGTGTATGGGGCATAAGTTGAACATCTTGCTCTGTGATTGTTGCCAAGGAGATCCTGTTATGACTCCTGTTGAGCTGAGTTTTGCCGAAAATGATCCTGTGACCGTAGGCCAGGCGCTGATTCAGTTGAATATTGCCAGTTCTGCAAAAGATCCAAATATCGCCAGAAAAGGCTGTTTTGGCGTGTTTGGCAAGCGCAAGGACTGGGATAGCCCCATCTACGAAGGGGATCGCTTAGAGCTATATAGCGAGCTACTTATTGATCCGATGGAGGCTCGCCGCAAAAAGGCTAACAAGAACCTAGATAACCGCTTGCAGGCTAAGGCGGCGGGTAGAAAAGGGCGTTTTTTGAGCAAACAGTCATAAAACCTCTATAATTCGCTTTTGCGCATAGGGGTTTTGCATGAGACTCATACAAAAAGCACTTACATTTGACGATGTGCTTCTAGTTCCCGCTTATTCAGCGGTTCTACCACGTGATACTCAGTTGGGTACTCAACTGACTCGTGATATTTCGATCAATATTCCACTCGTGTCTGCTGCAATGGACACAGTCACAGAAGGTCGCTTAGCGATTGTGATGGCTCAAGAGGGCGGCGTGGGCATTATTCATAAGAACTTAACGCCTGCTGAGCAAGCTCGTGAAGTAGCTAAGGTGAAGCGTTACGAATCTGGTGTGTTGCGTGATCCAATCACGATTTCACCGGATATGACAGTTCGCGATGTAATCAATTTATCCAGAGAACATGGTTTCTCAGGTTTCCCAGTACTTCAGGGCAAAACAGTGGTGGGTATTATCACCAACCGCGATTTACGTTTTGAAGAAGACTTGGATGCGAAGGTTCGTGACAAGATGACACCTAAAGATCGTCTTGTGACCATCAAGGAAGGTTCATCACCAGAAGAAGCAAAGCGCTTGATGAACAAGCATCGTCTTGAGCGCGTATTGGTCGTTAATGACAATTTTGAATTACGTGGCTTGATCACTGTTAAAGATATTCTTAAAGCCAAAGAGCATCCTTTGGCCAGTAAAGATGGTCGTGGTCAATTGATTGCTGGTGCAGCCGTAGGCGTTGGCCCAGACAATGATGAGCGTATTGAGTTATTAGCTAAAGCTGGCGTAGATGTCATCGTGGTTGATACAGCTCACGGTCATAGTCAAGGCGTATTGGATCGTGTGAAGTGGGTTAAAAAGAACTATCCACAGATTCAGGTTATCGGCGGCAACATTGCAACCGGTGAGGCAGCTAAAGCTTTGGTGGCTCATGGTGCTGATGGTGTGAAAGTTGGTATTGGTCCAGGTTCTATTTGTACAACTCGTATCGTTGCTGGTGTGGGTGTTCCGCAAATCACAGCTGTTGTGAATGTTTCTGAAGCTCTTAAAGGTACAGGCGTGCCATTGATTGCTGACGGTGGTATTCGTTACTCTGGTGATATTTCTAAAGCCTTAGCAGCTGGTGCGCATTGCGTGATGATGGGCGGTATGTTTGCAGGTACTGAAGAAGCTCCAGGTGAAGTGTTCTTGTATCAGGGCCGTTCATACAAGAGCTACCGTGGTATGGGTTCAGTAGGTGCCATGAAGGATGGTGCTGCAGATCGTTACTTCCAAGAAGATAACAGTGCTAACGTTGATAAGTTGGTGCCAGAAGGTATTGAGGGTCGTGTTCCTTATAAAGGAAGCGTCTTAGCGATTGTTCATCAATTAACTGGTGGTATTCGTTCTTCAATGGGTTACTGTGGATGCAAAACAATTTCTGAGTTGCATGAAAAAGCAGGTTTTGTTGAGATCACTTCTGCAGGTATGCGCGAGTCACATGTTCATGATGTGCAAATTACTAAAGAAGCACCTAACTACCACATCGATTAATTCGACTAATTTGTCACATATTTAGGATTACTGTGCACGACAAGATTTTAATTTTGGACTTTGGGTCACAAGTGACCCAATTGATTGCTAGACGCGTTCGTGAAGCACGCGTTTATTCAGAAATTCATCCCTATGATGTAGATCCAAGCTTTATTGAAAAGTTTGTCAAGGAGCAGGGTTGTAAAGGCATTATCTTGTCCGGTGGTCCAAGTTCTGTGACAGAGGGCGACACGCCTCGTGCACCTGAAATTGTTTTTAATTTGGGCGTGCCTGTTTTAGGTATTTGTTATGGCATGCAAACGATGGCTGCACAGTTGGGTGGTCAGGTTGCAACGGCTGAATCTTTAGGTAAATCAAGAGAATTTGGTTACGCTGAAGTTCGTGCAAGAGGTCATACCAAGTTATTAGAAAATATCCAGGACTTCACAACACCTGAAGGTCATGGCATTTTGAAGGTATGGATGAGTCATGGTGACTCAGTAACTGAACTCCCTGCCGGCTTTAAGTTAATGGCATCGACTGATTCATGCCCGATTGCGGGTATGGCTGATGAAGACCGTCGTTTTTATGCTGTTCAATTCCACCCTGAAGTAACACATACTGTTTTAGGTAAAGCGATTCTAGAGCGTTTTGTTCATCAAATTTGTGCCTGTGGCACAGATTGGGTCATGGGTGATTACATTGCTGAAGCTGTTGCATCGATTCGCAAACAGGTTGGCAGTGATGAAGTTATTTTAGGTTTGTCTGGTGGTGTTGATTCAAGTGTTGCTGCTGCTTTGATTCATCGTGCGATTGGTGCTCAGTTAACTTGTGTGTTCGTGGACCATGGTTTGCTTCGCTTAAACGAAGGCAAGATGGTGATGGACATGTTTGCCAAGAACTTGGGCGTTAAAGTAATCCACGTAGATGCTACCAATCAGTTTATGGGTGAATTGGCAGGAGTTTCTGATCCAGAAGCTAAGCGCAAAATCATTGGTAAAGAATTCGTTGAAGTATTCCAAGTTGAATCTGGAAAAATTAAGAATGCTAAGTGGCTTGCACAAGGCACCATTTATCCAGACGTCATCGAGTCTGCCGGTAAAGGTAAAAAGGGTGCTCATACTATCAAGAGCCATCACAACGTAGGTGGCTTACCTGAGGATATGAAGCTTCAGTTATTGGAGCCATTACGCGAACTATTCAAAGACGAAGTGCGTGAATTAGGCGTTGCATTGGGCTTGCCTCACGAGATGGTTTACCGTCATCCATTCCCAGGCCCTGGCTTAGGAGTGCGCATCTTGGGTGAAGTAAAAAAAGAGTTTGCTGATTTATTGCGCCGAGCTGATGCTATCTTTATTGAAGAGCTTCGTTCCACCATCGATGAAAACAGTGGTAAATCTTGGTATGACTTAACTAGCCAGGCGTTCGCTGTATTTTTGCCAGTTAAATCAGTTGGTGTGATGGGCGATGGAAGAACTTATGAGTATGTCGTTGCATTGCGCGCTGTGCAAACGCAAGATTTCATGACGGCTCATTGGGCGCATTTGCCGCATGATTTATTGGGTCGAGTATCTAATCGGATCATTAATGAAGTCCGTGGTATTAACCGGGTTGTCTACGATATTAGCGGTAAGCCACCAGCCACGATCGAGTGGGAATGACGGGAATTTTGTAACCTATTGATTTATATAGATAAATTCCACGTAATACAGTAATCAGTCATTTCTTAAATGACTGATTTTGTTGAATAAAAAAATTAAGTTACACAGAATGTTACACATACAGGTAACTACTCAAAATGATAGTTACCTGGATAGGGTGGTAAGCAACCATCTTAAAGAGATCACAGCACTAAAGTGTGCTCACTAATTCGTTTGAAACGATTTGCTGTGTGATTGCTTATTGCACAAAGTTCGAATCTCGTGAGTCGGATCCGGGCCCTAAACAGGATTAGAAGCCTGCGGATTAACAGGAACGGAGCCTCGAAAAATTCTCAATGATCTCAAGCTATTACATGGGTAAAAAGTAAGTGCGCTAAGAGAGGCGGGCAAAAGAGCAACAATATTTTCGAATTAAAGTGTCGATATATGTTGAAATGTGTAATATTATGTGTAAAACAATACTTTACAGATGCTTACTACCGTACTTTCGAAAATTTAACTAAGCATGTTTTTTTAGATTTATCTATACAAAACAATAGTTTAGGGGATATTAATGACAGTAAAACCAATGGGGAGCTGGCCGCACTCTCCGCTGATAATGGTTTTGGCGCAGGTTCGGTTTGAATCGTTTATTGGGTGGGAGGCTATGGCAAAGGGCTTTCAAGCTTTGATACAGCAAGACTATCCAAGGTTCAATGAACAGCAAATACTTCCTTTTAATGTTCGACCCACTGATGTTGGGCAGCTAGATGTATCTCCTGAAGTGCAGGCATTCAAGTACTTTGAATTTAAAAATGCTGATGAAACCAAATGCCTTCGTTTGGATTCTGGATCGTTAACTTATACGGTAACTGAATACGAGCAATACTCTGATTTTTTCGAAGCAGACTGGTTTAGATCATTGCAGGCTTTGACAAATCAACATCCTTTGTATCTAAAGCGCCTTGGGCTGCGGTATGTTGATTTATTTCAAACCGAGAATATTGAAGCAATTAGCGAGTATATAAATCCACCTTTGGCCTCCGGGCTTGGTCTGGATGGTTGGACTTCAACGAATCGTTTTGCTGTTTGTGACTACACGCGGGATAACCAAAAATTGAGAGTGCAATTATTTCAGCAGCGTGGAGCGCCCCCATTGCCGCCAGACATTGCATCATTGCAGATTAAAAAATCTGTGCTTCAGTCAATAAATCCGGAAAAAACGAGTGTAATTTTGGATATGGACAGAATGGAGGACGTTTCTGGTGTTTTGTCAGCAATAGATCTGCGTGATAGATTTATCTCAATTCACGAAGATTTATCTAATGCATTTCGCGCCATCATCACTGATGATGCGAGACAAAAGTGGGGCGACCCTAAATTGGAACAGTAATATATGATAAGTAATTCTCTACGCTATGTTGATTTTGCAGCCCCTAGCCATCAGTGGACGGCCGGCACTGGAGCGCTCCCTTTTGATAATGATGCAGCTCCTGAGATAGCCTATTTTCAAGAGCCTGGTACAGGTGCATCTAGTGGTTTATCTAGAGTCTGGTGGGAGCAACATATCAGCAAACCTTTGACTGAGAATGAGCGGGTGCTAGTTTTGCGTTCAAGGTTAAATACCCGTATGGCTAACAAAATTAATACATATGTATTGCCACGAAATTTTGAGGTGGTGGGCACTCCAGTTTTGGGCCAATTTATCACACCAAAAAAAATGATGAGTGTGATACGTGAAGCATGGCTTCCAAATGTGACGCAGCTTGCTCAAATCTTAAGGGTTGAACGGCCTACAATTTATCTGTGGAATTCTTTGGATGATGCAGCTCGCATTCGAGTGCATAAAATGGGGCGCCTTAAAGAGGTTTATCAATTGGCTGAGAAGTGGATTGCATTAGGGAGTTTATCAATAAATATATTGTCTATTCCGATTGAAACCGGGGAGACGTTAATAAATGTGCTATCCAAAGAAAATCTAAACGAACAAAGTGCTTTGAGTTTTCATGCGCTTATGAACTCTTTTGGAGATAGAGAAAAATCAATTCGAACTGAGAAAACCAGAAGAATTGGGGAAGCATTAGGTAGGGCGCTTACTAAGTTCCCCGTGGCTAGTACAAAAAAATCCTCTTAAACAGTGTCTTCTCTAATTGAGAAATTCCAAAATGAAATTAGCAAAGTATTAGAAGCTAATAGTGGGCCGTTGCTTGTAGTAATAGCAGGCCACAATGGAGCTGGAAAGACCACATGTTATGAGCAGGTTTTAAAACCATTTCTTGATGATGTGGGCCTTGAGTATATTAATGCCGATAACATTGAGCGAGAAATAAAGCGCGAATACTCCGATGAGGGACTTGTACGCTCACCACAAGAATTCTCTGAATTGGCAAGATTAGAGGCCGACCAACAGCGAGAGGTTGCCATTAAATCTCGCAGAGACTTTTGTTTTGAGACTGTTGCGTCCCATATAAGCAAAGTTTCCCTAATGGAGCAGGCAATTTCTCTTGGTTATACGGTAATTTTATTTTTTATTGGTTTAGACTCGCCAGATAAATCGTATGAGCGTGTGCAGTTGCGATTTGCAAATGGTGGTCACGACGTTCCATATGAAAAAATCATTGAGCGTTATCCTCGGGTTATAGAGAATATGAAGTTGGCAATGAAGGTGGCAACTGTGGCTATTGCTATAGATAATAGCCAAGAAGGGTCTGTTGGATCACCTGAATACATCCCTTCCGCAATTTTTAAAGGTGGGATATTAATTGAGCGGATAAACGATTATCCAAAATGGATGGATCCAATATTAATTTGAGGTTTCTGGGGTCATGCTCCTTATGCTTTGAATCTAATTGGAAACCTCACTTTTTCACTCTTTTGTGTGATTTTCAGATTCAACCGTTACTTAAGTAACGCCTAGAATATCCCTGTGACTGATGAATTCAATGTCGAATTCATGGGGCAAATTAAAGCCCAGAGGCCGACCTCTCTAGCTGAAGACTTTAAGAAGTAGCAAACTGAAAATCGTTTAAACGTATTGCCATGTATTTTTAATTCTGTTTTACGTTTTACACATTGTGTAACTTATTGCTAGTAAAATTCCAAACATCATCTAAAGCTTTTGCTTTTCAGTAATTCTTTTTGTTACACAAAAGTTACACACAAATAAATAAATTTATGCAAGCTATTGTTTACAAAGTAAATTTTCTCCGTGTAACTACGGAGTGGGAATAATCAAGTCTGATGACTTATAGCGTCAAAGAACTTTTTCTGACCATTCAGGGCGAGGGCGCTCAAACAGGTCGTGCTGCAGTTTTTTGCCGCTTTAGTGGTTGTAATCTTTGGACGGGTCGTGAAGAGGATCGTTCTTCTGCAATCTGTCAATTTTGCGACACAGATTTTGTTGGCACAGATGGTGATGGTGGCGGCAAGTTTGAGACAGCCACGCAATTAGCTTCAAGAATTAACGACACTTGGGGTGATGGCGATCCTCATCACAAGTATGTGGTGTTTACTGGTGGTGAACCACTGTTGCAGTTAGATAAATCTTTGATTGATGAGTTGCACCAATTAGGATTCAAAATTGCTATAGAAACAAACGGCACGATGCGCGCACCTGCGGGTATTGATTGGATTTGTGTGAGTCCTAAGCATGGTTCAGACCTACTTCAGGTTCAAGGTGATGAGTTAAAGCTTGTGATTCCTCAGTTTGGACATGAGGGCAAATTGCCGCAATTGCTCGCACGCTTTGAAAAAATGTCGTTTAAACATCATTTTCTTCAGCCATTAGATGGACCGAATAAGGCAGCTAATACTGAATTAGCCATTAAAATCTGCCAATCTCGTCCCTTATGGCGTTTAAGTACCCAAACTCATAAAATTTTGGGTATCCGTTAAGCAGAAGAATATGAATAAAAAAATTGAAATTACCCGTCGCCTAGAGTTTGATGCCGGTCATCGAATTCCGCATCATGACGGACATTGCAAGCATGTGCATGGCCATCGTTATGTTATCGAGGTAACTTTAATGGGTAATGTGTTGAGTCATCAGGGCCATGGTGATGATGGCATGGTGTTGGATTTTGGTGATATTAAAAAAATCACCAATGAAGAAATCGTTCAAAAATGGGATCATGCTTTTTTAGTCGCCAAAGAAGATCATGCCTTGGTTAACTTTTTAGCCAGCATCCCTAATCACAAAACAGTGGTGATGGATTCAATCCCAACCGTTGAAAATCTTGCTCAAACAGCATTTTCAACTTTAGAACCAATCTTTAAAGAGCGCTTTGGCGGTCGTTTAAATTTAAGCCGTTTGCGTTTATACGAAACTCCTAACTGTTGGGCAGATGTTCATGCCTAATGAGCAAGATCTAGAGTTCATGCAGTTGGCTCTAGTGGAGGCTCAAAAAGCTCGTGCTTTAGGCGAAGTACCTGTTGGCGCTGTATTGGTGTCTGATAATCAGGTTATAGCCACGGGTCATAATCAACCCATCAGTAATAATGACCCAAGCGCTCATGCCGAAGTGGCGGCTTTAAGAGCGGCTGGCCAAAATCTATCCAATTACCGATTACCTAATACGACTCTATACGTTACCTTGGAGCCTTGCATGATGTGCTGTGGCGCCATCATGCATGCTAGGATATCTAGGGTGGTATATGGTGCGGCAGATGCTAAAACTGGCTGCGTGCACAGTGTTCTCAATCTGTTTGACAATCCACAGTTAAATCACCATACAATGGTTGAAGGGGGCGTGCTGGCAGAAGAGTGCGCCCAAGTATTAAAAGACTTTTTTAAAGAACGTAGAGCCTAAGCTTCATGAATTTGCACCTCATTGCTCCTTCAGGATCATTGCCCGACGCCAGTGTTTTGGCGAATGGCGAAGCTTGGTTTAAACAAAAAAATATCAAGGTGACCAATCTTGAGTGTGGTCGCAGACAATTTCAACGATTTGCTGGTGCAGATCATGAGCGTCTAAAAGAGATTAACGATTTAGCCCTTATTTCTCCTGATCAGGTAGTGATGGCTTTGCGCGGTGGTTATGGCTTAAGTCGCTTATTGGACCAAATTAACTGGGCTGGCATTGCTAATCAAGTGAGCCAAGGTTTAAAGATAGTTGGTCATAGCGATTTCACCGCATTTTGTTTGGCTCTTTTTGCCAAAACAGGTGCGCCAAGTTTTGCTGGCCCTATGTTTAGTTATGATTTTTGTGGCGATGTTTCTGAATTTACTTGGAAGCATTTTCATGATGCCATGTCAGAAAAAGTCATCGAAGTAGAAGTGATTGCTCCGCAAGTGATGGCTAAGCCTCTAGGGGTGACTGATGCAGTTTTATGGGGTGGTAACTTGACCATGATCACATCTCTTTTAGGGACAGAGTATTTGCCATCTATAGATCAGGTGAGGGGTGGTATTTTATTTATTGAGGATGTTAATGAGCATCCTTATCGTATTGAGCGCATGTTGCAACAATTAATCGATGCAGGTTACTTGGGGCAGCAAAAAGCGGTGATTTTGGGTGACATCTCATCCTATCGCCTAAGTGACGTTGATCGTGGATATGATTTGAATGCTGCGCTTCACGCAATTCGTCAGCGCTTAGGCGATTCTGTACCGGTTTTAACTGGTTTGCCATTTGGGCACTGCCCAGACAAGCTAACCTTGCCAGTAGGTCGTACTGCGAACCTATCGGCAAGTTCATCAGGCTATATTCTTAAGGCTAACTGCGCCTAATACAGATTCTCTCTACTGATGCAGTGGATTGGTTAAAATAGACGGCTTTGGTTGTCTCACACTTTTACGGGCAAATAACGTGCTTTCAGCAGCAAATATCACCATGCAATTCGGGGCGAAGCCCTTATTCGAAAATATTTCTGTCAAATTTGGCGGTGGCAACCGCTATGGTTTGATTGGTGCCAATGGATGTGGCAAATCAACATTCATGAAAATTTTAGGTTCGGATCTTGAGCCATCAGCAGGCAATGTATCGCTTGAGCCAAATATTCGTTTAGGTAAATTGCGTCAGGATCAATTTGCTTATGAAGATAAGCGAGTGCTTGATGTAGTGATGATGGGGCATGAGGATATGTGGAACGCTGCAGCTGAGCGTGATGCACTTTACGCAAATCCAGAAGCAACTGATGAAGATTACATGCGTGCTGCTGAGCTAGAAACTAAGTTTGCGGAATATGGTGGCTACACAGCAGAAGCAAGAGCAGGTGAATTACTTTTAGGTATTGGTATTCCTATTGAGCAGCACAATGGTCCTATGAGTGAAGTGGCACCTGGTTGGAAACTACGTGTTTTACTAGCCCAGGCACTTTTCTCAGATCCAGACGTATTGTTGTTAGATGAGCCAACCAATAACTTGGATATTCACTCGATCCATTGGTTAGAAGATATTCTGAATGCTAGAAATAGCACCATGATTATCATTTCGCATGATCGCCACTTTTTAAATGCGGTCTGTACTCATATGGCCGACATGGACTACGGCACTTTGACTGTCTACCCAGGTAACTACGATTCATATATGCTGGCTTCAATGCAAGCACGCAGTCAGCAACTAGCAAACAATGCTAAGGCTAAAGAGAAAATTGAGGAGTTGCAGGCCTTCGTACGTCGATTCTCTGCAAATGCTTCAAAGGCTCGTCAGGCCACTTCAAGACAGCGTCAGTTGGAGAAAATCGAAGTTGCTGAAATCAAGCCTTCATCACGTCAGAACCCATTCATTCGTTTTGAATACGACAAGAAATTACACAACATCGTTGTTGAATGCGAGTCTTTAGCAAAAACGTATGAAAGAGATATTTTTAAGAATTTTAAAATCATCATTAGGCCGGGTGAAAAAGTTGCCATCATTGGTGAAAACGGTGCTGGTAAGACAACGCTATTAAAGTCAATTTTGAGCGAGCGTTTTGGCGGTATCGCTGCAGATAATGGCACGGTTAAATGGTCAGAGAATGCAGATGTTGGCTATATGCCACAAGACACCAGTGAATGCTTTCCTAACGACATGACTTTGTTGGACTGGATGGGGCAGTGGGCAAAACCTGGTGATGATGATCAAATCATTCGCGGCACTTTAGGTCGTTTACTTTTCTCAGGCAATGAAATCGGCAAGTCTGTCAGAGTTATTTCTGGTGGTGAAAAAGGCCGCATGATTTGGGGTAAGTTGATGTTGCAAAGACATAACATCTTAGCTATGGACGAGCCAACAAACCACATGGATATGGAATCCATTGAGAGTTTGCAAACATCATTAGAGAAATATGATGGTACGGTTATCTTTGTTTCTCATGACCGTGAGTTCATCACAGGTTTGGCAACCCGTATTCTAGAAATTCGTCACGATGGTAGTGTGACTGATTTTGAGGGCACTTACGAAGAGTACTTGGCTAGTCAATCAATCGAGGGTTAATCTTTTCTGGTAAAGCGCATAGCAGTGCCTTCTGAGGTGATGCGAGTCCAAATGGCTTGTTTCTCCTCAGGAGTCATAAATACCCAGTTACAAACTTCGATTGCTGTTCTGCCGCAACCTTGGCAAATATCATCAAATAATGTTGAGCAAATACCGATGCAAGGTGAGTCGGAGTTCTCATCATTGACTGACAAGGACGAGTTAGAGGTTGCGTCTGGATTGTTAGAGTTTGTCATAGGGATACGCAACTGAGTGTTTCGGCACCTTTTTTCCAAGTGCCTGTTTTTGAGATGAAGCTAATAGCTGATTGGTCAGCATAGCCAGAGCAGTTTAGATCAAAATAGCTAGTAGGACCTAAACTGCCGCAGTAGTTGTAAGTTTGTTGAGAAACCTTCATGGTGGAGCCCTCAAGGATCATGGTGAGAGGTTTTTCATCCGGATTGGTGGCATCTACTTTGCAATGCCATGTAACATAATCATTTCTATCGCAAGCTGTTATGGCAAGCGATAAAAGTAAATAAATAGGTAATTTTTTTAACAACATGTCCACGAATATAGCGCAATCACACACAACCCGTGAATCTTGGCTTCAAGCTGCAGTGCATGCCCTTGAGCCAACTTTCTCAAAAGCAGGTTTTGCCATTCCTCCAGTGAAGGTATCTTGCGGATGGCCAGCATCTAGTAGCCCCAGAACAACCTTGGGCCAATGTTGGCCTAAAGAGCGCTCAGGAGATATGGTCAATGAGATATTTGTCTCTCCCAAAATTGATGACCCTGTTGATGTTTTGGATACATTGGTGCATGAGTTATGTCATGCGATTGATGATTGTCATAGTGGACATGGTCAGGACTTTAAAGAGATTGCTCAGTGCGTTGGCTTGGAAGGTCCGGCTAGAAGTGCTCATGCTAGTGAAGAACTAAAAGTTCGTTTAATGATGGTGGCAGAGCGCTTGGGTCAGTATCCACATAAGGCGATTGTTTTCCCGCCGCCACGCGCCAACAATACCCAGCGAGCTAAGGCCAAATGTTCTCAATGTGGTTATGAGGTCAGCCTATTAAAAAAATGGGCAACCATGGGAGCCCCCATTTGTCCTAAGGACAATATCCGTATGGAAGAAGTGGTAACGGACCTATTGCAAGAAACTGCTGAAGAAGAAAAAGCTAGAAAAGATAAGGAAAAAGAAATAAAAAGGGCTGTTTCATAAAACAGCCCCCAGAAATAGTAATTTCTTACTAAGTATTTCTTTATTTCTGAATCAATTCAATTTTGTAGCCATCAGGGTCTTGTACAAAGGCAATCAGAGTATTGCCTCCCTGAACGGGTCCTGGTTCACGCGTGATTGTTCCGCCAGCAACTCTAATATCTTCACAAGTCTTATAGAGATCTTTGACTCCCAAAGCTATGTGACCATAAGCTGTGCCAAGCTCGTAGCTATCAACACCGTGGTTGTAGGTGAGCTCAATTTCAGCTTGGTTAGAGACATTGCCTTGTTCATAGCCAACAAATGCCAAAGAGTATTTTTGTTCTGGGCGCTCAGTTCGTCTGAGTAGATTCATACCCATCACCTTGGTGTAAAACTCAATAGAGCGATCTAAATTACCAACTCTTAGCATTGTGTGAAGTAATTGCATCTTGTTCCTCAATATTTTTATAAAAGGTCTAACCAAGCATCTAGGCCTACATGGTCAAAAGCCATATCAGCTTTCTCTTTAACGATAGGCTTGGCTCTGTAACCAATCGATAGGCCTGCACCATGCATCATCGGCAAATCGTTTGAGCCGTCACCCATGGTGACTGCAGCATGTTTATTAGTATTCAAGGCCAGGCAGCGAGCCTCAACATAGGCTGCTTTAGCAGCGCCATCTACGATATTGCCGAGTACTTTGCCTGTTAGTTGATCATTAATGATTTCTAGTTGGTTTGCATGTGTTTCAGATAAGCCGAGTTCATCTTGGAGTTTTTGCGTGAAGAATGTGAAACCACCAGAGACTAATAGGGTATGAATTCCTTTTTGATGTGCGCCTGCAATCAATTCTCTTGCGCCTAAGTTGAGGCGCAAACGTTCTTTAAATACGCCTTCTAATGAGCTTGCAGGAACACCCTCGAGTAATGCCACGCGACGGCGTAGGCTCTCGCTAAAGTCTTTGATTTCACCGCGCATAGCGGCTTCTGTGATTTCTGATACTTCTTTCTTTTTGCCAACTGCGTCTGCAATCTCATCAATGCATTCAATGTTGATGAGTGTTGAATCCATGTCCATGGCCAATACTTTGATATTGCCAGGTGCAAAATGCTTAGGTAGGAAGCCGATGTCTGTCTGATGTAATACGCCAAGATTTCTTAGGTGGCTTCTTTGTTCAAGATCAAGTATTTCATTCAGCTCTAAAACAATCGTTTTATTGGTTTTAATTGAACGAGCTTTAATGGCGTGAGATTTGTCAATTTCACGAATGAGTTGTTCTTGAATAGATGTTGTATGAAATAGAGCAATTTGCATAATCAAGTTTTCGAGGTTTCTTCTTTAACGACAGTATCGCCTAAATGCTTCATGAGTAGTCTAATTGCCTCTAAGCGTTGAGTGAGCGTCATAAATGCTTCTTTATCCGCTGGCAATATTTTTAATTTATCTTGGCCATTGAGTTGAATACGTTTATTGGTCTGAACTAGCTGAATAATCTTAATTGGATCAATTGGCGGGTTAGGGATAAATTGAATAGTGATTTGTACAGGATTCGCATCAATTTTCTTAATACCTAAACGAGACATGTTCAAACGTAGGCGATGCGTTTCAAATAGTGACTGAGCTTGCTCTGGAAGTTCTCCAAAACGATCGACCAATTCTTCTCGAATTTCAATTAATTTTTCATGTGTCTCAACACCAGATAGGCGCTTGTATAGTGATAAGCGCTCATGCACATCAGGGCAGTAGTCGTTCGTTAATAGGGCGGGAACACCTAAGCTAATGTCAGTAATGATTTCCATTGGCGCCATTAAGTCGGGTTCTTTGCCACTCTTGAGAGATTTAACTGCTTTATTGAGCATCTCTGTGTAGAGTTGGAAGCCAATTTCAGAAATATCGCCAGATTGCTTGTCACCTAGAACCTCACCCGCACCGCGTATCTCAAGATCGTGCATGGCTAAATAGAATCCTGAGCCTAATTCTTCCATTGCTTGGATGGCATCTAAACGTAGCTTAGCCTGTTTAGTTAGAGCTTCTGGATCGGGTACGGTCAAATAAGCATAGGCCTGATGGTGTGAACGTCCTACTCGTCCGCGCAATTGATGTAACTGGGCCAAGCCAAATTTATCTGCTCTATGCATGATGATGGTGTTGGCGGTTGGCACGTCAATACCAGTTTCAATAATTGTGGTGCATAACAATATGTTGGCACGTTGTGTGACAAAGTCACGCATGACTCGCTCGAGGTCGCGCTCATGCATTTGGCCATGAGCCACTACGATGCGAGCCTCCGGAAGTAGTTTCTCTAAGGATTGTTTGCGATTCTCAATCGTATCGACTTCGTTGTGCAAGAAATAAACCTGCCCGCCACGTTTTATTTCGCGTAAAACTGCCTCACGAATAATGCCGTCACTTTCGCGGCGTACGAACGTTTTAATCGCTAGTCGTTTTTGTGGTGCAGTAGCAATCACAGAGAAGTCTCTTAATCCTTCTAGTGCCATACCCAAGGTTCTAGGGATGGGGGTGGCTGTGAGGGTGAGAACGTCTACTTCAGCCCTCAGTGACTTTAGTGCTTCTTTTTGACGCACGCCAAAGCGATGTTCCTCGTCAATAATGACCAGCCCTAAACGAGGGAATTTCACATCAGCAGAGAATAATTTATGTGTACCAATCACAATGTCTGCTTCACCTTTGGCCATAGCTTCTAGAGCAGCATTGATTTCTTTGGTTGTCTTAAAGCGTGATAACTCAACAATTTTTACTGGCCAGTCTGCAAAACGATCTTTCCACGTTTCAGCGTGTTGCTCGGCAAGTAAGGTAGTTGGTGCCATGATGGCCACTTGTTTGCCACCCATCACCGCTAAAAAGCTAGCACGTAGTGCAACCTCAGTTTTACCAAAGCCAACATCACCACATACCAAGCGATCCATTGGTTTGCCACTAGTCATGTCTTGTATTACTGCAGCAATCGCAGCAGCTTGGTCGGCTGTTTCTTCGAAGCCAAAGCTTTCAGCAAAGGCTTCATAGTCATGGGCTGAGAATTCAAAGGCATGGCCTTTACGTAGAGCTCTAGCAGCGTATAGGTTAAGTAGTTCTGCAGCCGTGTCGCGTATTTGTTGTGCCGCTTTGCGTTTAGCTTTTTCCCATTGACCAGAGCCAAGTTGATGAAGTGGTGCTGTTTCTGGGTCAGCTCCAGCGTAGCGAGAAATTAATTGCAGTTGTTGAACTGGAACATAGAGGGTCGTTGCATTAGCGTAGAGTAAATGTAAAAACTCTTCTTCGCCATTACCAACATCCAATAGGATCAAGCCCTGATAGCGACCAATACCATGTTCCGCATGGACAACAGGATCACCCACTTTTAGTTCTGATAAATCTTTGACCAGCGTATCAACATTGCTAGCTTCTTTGTCCTTACCTTTGCGACGTGTTCTAGCGCTGGCAGCAAAGAGTTCTGACTCAGTAATAACAATTAATTTGGCATGCTGTGAAACAAAACCATCATGAATATCACTGTGGGTAATGCCTAGTTTTGCATCACTGACTAGGAAGTCGATCAAGCTATCAGATTGGTGAGCTTTAAGTTGATTTTCTTCTAGAAGTTGTCGAATGGTCTCACGACGTCCTGCGCTATCAGCGCTGATGATGATGCGTGAGTTGGTGTTGTTAACGAGATATTTAAGCTTGCTAATCGGGTCAGCATCTTTGCGGTTAACTGAGACATCTGGTAACTGAAAAAATGTTGGTTCATCGTTAGCACTATTTTTATCTAGTACAAGGCGTGGGTGATTTTTAAGTAATGCAAATAACTCATCATTCTGTAGATAAAGTTGCTTGGGGTCTAAAACAGGCCTTGATGAGTCATGACTTAAAAAGTTATAGCGTTGTTGTGTGTCTTGCCAAAAGCCTTTGATGTTTGCTTCAAGTTCACCGTGAATGCCTAGCCAAACTGGACCCTTTGCCATCGGCAAATAATCAAAAAATGTAGCACTCGTTTCGAAGAAAAGCGGTAGGTATGACTCAATGCCGGCGCTTGGAATGCCAAGACCAATATCTTTATAGATGCTGCAGCGACTTGGGTCACCATCGAAGACTTCCCGCCAGCGACCACGAAATGCCGTGCGTGATTCTTCGTCCATGGGGAATTCATGGCCAGGTAACAGTCGTACTTCTTTAACTGGAAACAAACTTCTTTGGCTATCTGGGTCAAATGATCTAATTTGATCAATTTCATCGCCAAATAAATCTATGCGATAAGGTAGGGCTGAGCCCATTGGGAATAAATCAATTAGACCACCTCGCAAACTGTATTCACCTGGACGAACAACAGCGCTAACTGGGTCGTAGCCTGCCTGTTGGAGTTGTAGGCGTAAAGCCATCTCATCAAGCTTGTCACCTTTTTTGAAGAAAAATGTGTGTGCGGCTAAAAAGCTGGGGGGACCTAATTTTTGTAATGCTGTGGTCACTGGCATCAAAACAATGTCGCAAGAGCCTGTGAGTAATTCATGCAAAGTAGCTAGACGCTCGGATACTAAATCTTGGTGAGGTGAAAAGGCGTCATACGGCAGTATTTCCCAATCTGGTAGCAAACGGACTGATAGTTGTGGCGCAAATACGGGGATTTCCTCTTGTAATCTGGCGGCATCTAGTGCATTGGCACAAATGATGACCATCACAGAGAAAGACTGACGGTGTTCTAAAGCTTGTTGAGCAATTACGGCAGCATCTGCTGAACCGATTAAATTATTGATGGTAAAGCGCTGCCCATCCCGTGGTCCGGGTAGGGGGGGTGACCATGTCACGCAACTGGATTTGGCTAAAGAATCAGCCGATAACTTCTGCATAAGCTAGACATTATAGAATTGGGGTATGAATTCAGCACAAACCAGTCAAAAAACCACTCCCGCACTGCATGTCTTGATGCCCTGTGCGGGTACTGGAAGCCGAATGGGCTTTCAATCGCCTAAGCAGTTTGAGTCTTTGGCTGGTCGCCCGATGGCTTTGCACGCTCTGAATACTTTTTTATCTATGTCAGAAATCAAGACGATTTGGGTGGGGGTATCGCCTGAGGCGCAAGAGCTGCCAACAGATAGCTGGCCAAGTGATGCGCGCTTTCATTTAAGTCCTACAGGTGGCGCGACGCGTCAAGAAACAGTTCTAAATACATTGCGTGCCATGTCTTCTGCTGGAGTTGGTGCCGATGATTGGGTATTAGTTCATGATGCCGCAAGACCTGGTTTAACCATCGAAGCTGCAAGACGTTTAATTTTGGCAGTTACAGAGCATGTCTATGTTTCAGGTGGCATTCTGGCTATGCCGATGGCTGATACCTTAAAGTTGATCTCTACTCAAAATCCTGAGTGCATTGGCAAAACTTTGCCAAGACAAGGTTTATGGCTAGCTCAAACTCCACAGATGTTCCGCGTTCAGGCATTGAGCGAAGCCTTAAGTGAGGCTATCCAGAATAAATTTGATGTGACCGATGAGGCGAGTGCCATGGAGAGAGTTGGCTGCGAACCTCTGTTGGTACCTGGCGAGTGGCGCAATTTAAAAGTGACATATCCGCAGGATTGGGCTCTAATGGATCAAATACTCAGCATGGGGAATAAGTGATGACGACAGCATCTTTCCGAATTGGCCAAGGCTACGATTTACATGCCTTAGTTGCTGGTAGGGATTTGATCTTGGGTGGCGTTAAGATTCCTTGCGATAAAGGTTTGTTAGGTCATTCGGACGCAGATGCCTTGCTTCATGCCATTACAGACGCCTTATTGGGTGCTGCGGCTTTGGGCGATATTGGTCGACATTTTCCAGATACTGATGAGCGTTATAAAGGCGTTGATAGTCGTGTTCTTTTAAGAGCAACCTTGTCGCTGATACAAGCTGCGGGTTATCAGGTAGGTAACGTGGATGCCACGATTATTTGCCAGGCACCTAAGATGGCGCCACACATTCCTGAGATGATCAATAACATTGCCCATGATTTGGGTGTTGCTCCAAGTCATGTGAATGTCAAAGCAAAAACGAATGAGGGTTTGGGGCACCTGGGTCGAGGTGAGGGTATTGCTGTGCAAGCGATCGTACTCTTATCAAAATAACTCATCGCCATTAATTAAAGACATTAAAAAAAACGCCTCTATCGAGGCGTTTTTGCTATTGGTTGAAACGTTTAAACGCCCAATAGTTCTACTTCAAATAGCAAAGTAGCGTTTGGTGGAATCACGCCACCAGCACCGTAGGCGCCATAGCCTAATTCAGCAGGAATCACCAAGCGACGTGTGCCACCGATTTTCATGCCTTGAACACCTTCATCCCAACCTTTAATAACCATGCCACCACCCAAAGGAAATTCAAATGGGTCATTGCGATCTTTGCTTGAGTCAAATTTTTTGCCAGCTTGACCATTTTCATAAAGCCAACCTGTGTAGTGCACAGACACGTACTGCCCTTTTTTAGCTTCCTCGCCGCTACCAACAACGGTATCTTCGTATTGCAAACCTGATGGGGTTGTAATCATTTCAATTCCTTATTTTTCAAACTATCTCTAATTTCTCTTAACAACTGAATATCTTCAGGAGTCGATGGTGGTACGTTACTTGTTTCTGATTCGTCTTGTAGTTTAATGCGATTGATGATTTTGACCATCTGAAAGATGATGAAAGCCAATAAAACAAAATTAAGTGTAATAGTTAAAAAACTGCCATAGGCAAATAAAGGAACACCTGTTTTTTTGAGTGCATCTAAGGTCATGGGCACATTCTCTGGGGCATGGCCTAAAACAATAAATAGGTTAGAAAAATCTAATTTACCGCCAATCAGCCAAGCAATGATGGGCATGATCACATCGCCCACTAAAGAGTCGACGATCTTAGAAAAAGCGCCACCGATGATGACACCCACTGCTAGATCAATCACATTACCTTTAATGGCAAAAGCACGAAATTCTTGAAGCATTTTCATGAAGGTTTCCTTAAAGCAAATTTTCTTTAACCATAGTTTATAGGCATCGTTGGGCCCGCACTCTAGAGCTATTTGTCTTTGGCTAATTTAAAGAAATGACATTTTTAGGCAATTAATCCAGTGAGTAGGGCTTCATGATGGAGACTAAGTCTTTGTTTTCTCGTGGTTTAAGCACTTTTGGAGGAGCTTAATTACCTGTCATCATGTAGAATAGTGAGCTTTTGTAATGTTGTACCAAAGGCGGGGATTAGAGGCTTTCGTTGAAGTCCTGATTCACCTCCATTTTTTTAGCTTAAACGGGATACCAGCATGTCTGTAACGATTGAAAACCTCGGCAATTTAGACCGTAAAATTACTCTAAGCTTTCCAAAAGCTGATACTGACAAAGCACGCGCTGCGCGCTTACAAAAATTATCTAAGACAGTCAAAATGGCTGGCTTCCGTCCAGGTAAGGTTCCCATGAAAATGGTTGAAGCCCAGTACGGTATGCAAGTTGATTTCGAAGTTCAGTTTGATCACGCATCTAACTTGTTTTATGAAATCAGCAAAAAAGAATCTTTAAAAATTGCTGGTCAACCACGTCTTGAGCCTAAGAGCGATATGACTGCTGATCCAGTGGTTTATGACGCAACTTTTGAAGTTTTCCCAGAAGTTACTATTGGCGATTTGTCAAAAGTTGAAATTACTCGCAACACCACTGATGTGAATGATGCAGAAATTGATAAAACTTTAGAGATTTTGCGCAAACAACGCGTTCACTACCATGTACGTGGTGAAGAGGGTGCGCATGGTAATGGCGGTGCTAATACCGCTGCTCAGACTGGCGACCAAGTTACCGTTGATTTTGTAGGCAAGATTGATGGTGTTGAGTTTGCAGGCGGTAAGGCAGAAAACTTCTCATTCGTATTGGGTGAAGGTCGCATGTTGCCTGAATTCGAGAATGCTGCACTAGGTCTGAAAGCTGGCGAGTCAAAGACTTTCCCATTGGCTTTCCCTGCTGACTATCACGGTAAAGATGTTGCAGGTAAAACAGCTGACTTTACGATCACGATGAATAAAGTTGAGTGGCCTCATTTGCCAGAAGTGAATGATGATTTTGCTAAATCATTGGGCGTTGCAGAAGGCGTGGCTAAGATGCGTGAAGAAATTCGCACTAATTTGACTCGTGAAGTAACGCGTCGCACACAAACCTTGCTAAAGAGCCAAGTAATGGAATCTTTAACAAAAGTATGTGAAATGGCTGTACCTAAAGGTTTGGTTGCTCAAGAGCAAGAGCGTTTGATTGCAAATGCTCGCCAAGACTTGGCGGCTCGCGGTGTGCCAAATGCCAAAGATGCTCCAATTCCTGCTGAGTTGTTCACTGCGCAAGCTGAGCAACGCGTGAAATTAGGTTTGATTTTGAATGAGTTGGTAAAACAACAAAATTTAGAAGCTAAGCCAGAACAAATTAAGGCTGAGATTGAAGAGCAGTCTGCTAGCTACGAAGATCCAAAAGAAGTGATGCGTTGGTATTACAGCGATCCTAAGCGTTTGGCTGATGTAGAAGCATTGGTTCTTGAAAATAATGTTGTTGCATATGTAACAGGTCTAGCCAAAGTGACAGAAAAAGCAGTAAGCTTTGAAGAACTAAGCAAGATGTAATCAAGCTGACTGATACCCTGGAGACCATAACAATATGAGCAATATCAATAACAGCGCACTCGATACCCAAGCCTTGGGACTTGTTCCAATGGTGGTTGAGACTTCTGGTCGTGGTGAGCGTGCGTATGACATTTACTCTCGCTTATTAAAAGAACGTGTTGTGTTCTTGGTTGGCGAGGTAAATGACCAAACAGCTAATTTGGTGATTGCTCAATTGCTTTTCTTGGAAAGTGAAAATCCAGAGAAAGACATTTCCTTGTACATCAACTCTCCAGGTGGCTCGGTATCTGCTGGTTTAGCAATTTATGACACGATGCAGTTTATTAAGCCTGATGTGAGCACCTTATGTATGGGTTTGGCCGCTAGTATGGGTGCATTCTTATTAGCAGCTGGTACAAAGGGTAAGCGTTTTTCTTTGCCAAACTCACGCGTGATGATTCATCAACCTTTGGGTGGTGCACGTGGTCAAGCCTCTGATATTGAGATTCAAGCCCGCGAAATTTTGTATTTGCGTGAGCGTTTGAATAAAGTTCTGTCAGATCGTACAGGTCAAACAATTGAAACAATTGCCAAAGACACAGACCGTGACAACTTTATGTCTGCAGAGCAGGCTAAAGAGTACGGTTTGATTGATCAAGTCATCGAAAAGCGCTAGAACTTAATCATTCATCCAGATCAATATTTATGAGCGATACAACTACTTCAACAGAGAAGCCACTTTATTGCTCGTTTTGTGGCAAAAGCCAGCATGAAGTAAAAAAACTGATTGCGGGTCCATCAGTATTCATTTGTGATGAGTGTATTGATTTATGCACGGACATCATTACTGAAGAGGTTGGTAAGTTACCTGAGGCAGACCCACGTGAAGGTTTGCCGACACCACATGAGATTCGTTCAAGCTTAGACCAATATGTGATTGGTCAAGACCATGCCAAGAAGCAATTAGCTGTAGCGGTTTATAACCACTATAAGCGCTTAAAGCACATTGAAACTACTGGCTCAGGCAAGAATAAGAAAACTATTCATAACGGCGTTGAGTTAGCTAAGAGCAATATTCTTTTGATTGGCCCAACAGGTTCAGGCAAAACTTTATTGGCTCAAACTTTAGCAAGATTATTAGATGTGCCATTTGTGATTGCTGATGCAACCACTTTGACTGAAGCTGGTTATGTTGGTGAGGATGTCGAGAACATTATTCAGAAGCTTTTACAAGCTTGTGACTACAACGTTGAAAAAGCGCAGAAGGGCATTGTTTACATTGATGAGATCGATAAGATTTCACGTAAATCAGACAACCCATCAATCACACGTGATGTATCAGGTGAGGGTGTTCAACAGGCTTTATTGAAGTTAGTTGAAGGCACCATGGCTTCAGTGCCACCACAAGGCGGTCGTAAGCACCCTAATCAAGATTTCTTGCAAGTTGATACAACGAATATTCTTTTCATCTGCGGTGGTGCATTTGATGGTTTAGAAAAAGTTATTCAACAGCGTACTGTGACTGCTGGTATTGGTTTTGGTGCTCAAGTACGCGGTAAAGACGATCGCTCTATATCTGAGTTATTACAAGAGGTTCAAACAGAAGACTTGATCAAGTTTGGCTTGATTCCTGAGTTGATTGGTCGTTTACCTGTTGTGGCAACCTTAGCTCAGCTAGATGAAGCGGCTCTCGTTCAAATCCTCACAGAACCTAATAATGCTTTGGTAAAGCAATACCAAGCCTTATTAGATATGGAAGGTGTGGAGCTAGAGGTTCGCCCTAATGCTTTAAGTGCAATAGCGAAAAAGGCAATTGCTAGAAAAACTGGCGCACGTGGTTTGCGATCAATCATTGAGCATGCACTGATGGACGTGATGTATGACTTACCTAGTCTTGAGAACGTGCAACGTGTGGTGATAGATGAGAGCACCATTAACGGTGACGGTAAGCCACTTATGCTTTACCAAGAGGCGTCAGAAAAAGCAGCTTCTTAAGAGCCTACTCTCTACTAAATTTAGTAGTAAATCGATTTTTTAGAGTAAAAACCCCCTAAATAGGGGGTTTTTTGTTATTTCCAGTCCAAAATAATCTCTATATCGCCCAAGAAAACACCAAAAAATGCTTTTTTTCGCATTTTTCTTAGTTTTTACCCTTGTTTTTGATTAAAACAGCCCCAAATTCGATGTATTCTTACTCTGTAGGAAAATACAAACACACATTTTGGAGATAAACCATGCCTGGTGACTTGTTACTTCCTTCTGAACCCATCCAGCTGCCATTGTTGCCGCTAAGAGATGTGGTGGTGTTCCCGCACATGGTGATTCCATTGTTCGTGGGTAGACCAAAATCTATCAAAGCTTTAGAAGCCGCTATGGAAACCGGTAAGAGTGTTTTGCTAGTTGCGCAAAAAGCAGCCGCAAAAGATGAGCCGGAAGTAGAAGATTTGTATACAGTGGGTTGTATTGCAAAAATTCTACAAATGCTTAAGTTGCCAGACGGAACGGTCAAGGTTCTTGTTGAGGGTACTCAGCGTGCGGACGTTAGCAATGTGGAAGATAGCTTAGAGTATTTCATGTGCGATGCAACGCCTCAAGCGATTTCAAGTACTGAAGTACCGGAGATTGAGGCGCTGCGCCGCGCAGTCGTTTCTCAGTTTGATCAATACGTCAAACTCAACAAAAAGATTCCTCAAGAAATTTTGGCAACGCTGCAAGGCATTGATGATGCTGGTCGCTTAGCTGACACTATTTGCTCACACTTGCCAATCAAGTTGGACCAAAAGCAAAAGTTGCTTGAACTACCAACAGTGGTTGAGCGTTTGGAAGCTATTTTGGCGCATCTTGAGAGTGAGATTGATATCTTGCAAGTTGAAAAACGTATCCGTGGACGTGTTAAGCGTCAAATGGAGAAGAGTCAACGCGAGTATTACTTGAATGAACAAGTAAAAGCCATTCAGAAAGAATTGGGCGAAGGCGAAGAGGGTGCAGATATCGAGGAGCTCGATAAACGCATCAAAGCCGCGAAGATGCCTAAAGAAGCATTGAAAAAAGCTGAATCTGAAATGAAGAAGCTAAAGTTGATGTCGCCGATGTCAGCAGAAGCTTCTGTGATTCGTAATTACATCGAAACATTGGTGAACTTGCCTTGGAAGAAGAAGAGCAAAGTTAATAATGATTTAACCAATGCAGAGAAAGTTCTTAATGAAGACCACTACGGTCTTGATAAAGTTAAAGAGCGTATTTTGGAGTATCTCGCTGTTCAACAACGCGTTGATAAAGTGAAGGCGCCGATTCTTTGTTTGGTCGGGCCTCCTGGTGTGGGTAAAACATCATTGGGTCAATCAATTGCTCGCGCTACTAATCGCAAGTTTGTGCGTATGGCATTGGGTGGCGTGCGTGATGAATCAGAAATTCGTGGTCATCGTCGCACCTACATTGGTTCAATGCCAGGCAAAATTTTGACGAGTCTCACCAAAGTAGGTGTGCGTAATCCATTATTCCTCTTAGATGAAATCGACAAGATGGGTATGGATTTCCGTGGTGACCCTGCTAGTGCTATGTTGGAAGTGTTGGATCCAGAGCAAAACCATACTTTCCAAGATCACTATGTAGAAGTTGATTACGACTTATCAGATGTGATGTTTGTTGCAACATCTAATTCGCTAAATATTCCAGGCCCTTTGTTGGATCGTATGGAAGTGATCCGTTTGGCGGGCTATACAGAAGACGAAAAGACGCATATCGCCATGAGCTATTTATTGCCTAAGCAAATTAAAGGCAATGGTTTGAAGGCGGGAGAAATTGCAGTTGATGAGTCGGCTGTGCGCGACATTATTCGTTACTACACTCGTGAAGCGGGTGTGCGTGCGTTAGAGCGTGAGATCAGCAAAATTTGCCGAAAAGTTGTTAAGTTGTTACTTTTGAAGAAAGAGGCGGCACCTATTAAGGTGGACAGCTCTAACCTCGATAAGTTCTTATCAGTGCGCCGTTATGACTTTGGTTTAGCAGCGAAGAAAAACCAAGTGGGGCAAGTAACTGGTTTGGCTTGGACAGAAGTAGGTGGTGATTTGTTAACCATTGAAGCCGCAGTGATGCCTGGTAAAGGCAACACCATTAGAACTGGTTCGCTTGGTGACGTGATGAAAGAGTCAGTCGAGGCTGCTCGTTCGGTGGTGCGTTCACGTGGTCGCAAGCTGGGTATTGCTGAAGAAGCTTTTGAAAAGAAAGACATTCACATTCACTTCCCAGAAGGTGCAACACCAAAAGACGGTCCATCAGCGGGTATTGCAATCACTACAGCGTTGGTATCTGTTCTAACTGGTACTCCAGTGAGAGCTGATGTCGCAATGACAGGTGAAATCACTTTGCGTGGCGAAGTGTTGCCAATCGGTGGCTTGAAAGAAAAGCTACTGGCAGCTCATCGTGGTGGAATTAAGTTGGCTTTGATTCCTGAAGAAAATGTCAAAGATTTAACTGATATTCCTGATAACGTGAAGAATGCAATTGAAATTGTTCCAGTGCGTTGGATTGATAAGGTCTTGGAGTTGGCGCTTGAAAAAATGCCAGAGCCATTGCCTGAGTTAACTCCGGAAGAAATTGCTAAAGCAGCAGAGGCAAGTAAGACTGCCCAAGCTACTTCTGGCGACGTCTTGAAGCACTGATTAAAACAGTAAGACCCTGGCACAAGTGGTGTAAAAAACTATTTGTGTCAGGACAAACATTAACTCAAAAGTTGAAAAAATTTGCAGTGAAGGTGAAGGTGCTGTATACTCTCGTCTTCTCTGTGGGTGCTTAGCTCAGTTGGTAGAGCGTCGCCCTTACAAGGCGAATGTCGGGAGTTCGACCCTCTCAGCACCCACCACAGATTTCTTCTGACTTTTTCTACGTCAAACCTACCAAAAATCCATGCTTGAATCGATCCGTAAGTACCAAAAATTACTGATGGGGCTTTTGCTATTGCTCATCCTTCCATCATTTGTCTTTTTAGGCATTGAGAGCTATGTGCGTGACATGGGGAAAGACAGTGACTTGGTCAAGGTCAACGGTGTCAGCATTACTCGCCAAGAGTTGGATAACGCAGTAAAAGCTAGAGCTGATCGTTTGCAACAACAGCAAGGTCGCGTTGATTCAGCAATGGTTAATAGTGTGCCATTCAAACAATCAGTATTGAGTGAGATCATTCAGCAACGTTTGTTGGCTTATGAATTGAAATCTCTTAAGTTAGCTGTGAGTCCAGAGGCGTTGGCTCGTGATTTGACTCAGATTCCTGAAATCAAAGCTTTATACAGAGATGGCAAATTTGATAATGACCGTTACGTTCAGTTATTAAAGAGCAATGGCATGACCGTTGATCAATTTGAAGGTACGCGTCGTTATGAATTAATGACTCGCCATGTGCTGACATCAGTGATGGCAACTGGGATTGGTTCACGTAAAGTTGCTGAAAAAGTATCTCAAGCACTTGAGACTGAGCGTGAAGTACAGGTATTACGCTTTATTCCTGCAGACTTTTTATCGAAAGTTAATCCAACACAACAAGATCTAGAGGCTTATTACCAGGCGAATGTTGCAGCATATCAAGCCCCTGAATCTATCGATGTTGAGTATGTGGTGTTACAGGCCGATACAAAAGACGCTAAAGCTTACGCTGAAAAAGCGGACTTATTTGCCAATATGGCTTATGAGCAGCCAGACAGCCTTAGTCCAGTTGCGAATCGTTTGAAGCTAGCTGTTCAGACATTCAAAGGTGTTACGCGTGGTGGTGCTAATGCTTTATCGGCAGATCATCCACTCAACAACCCTAAGGTTTTAGCAGCAATCTTTAGCGATGATGCCATCAAGAATCGACGCAATATTGAGGCACTTGAGTTAAGTCCAGGTAAGTTGATTTCTGCAAGGGTCACAGGGCATAACCCTCAATCTGCAATGCCATTTAATGCAGTGGCGCCAGACGTTAAGAAGCAAGTTAGTCTAAAGATGGCTCAAGACTTAGCCATTAAGACTGGCCAAGAAAAATTGCAAGCATTGCAAAAAAATCCAGCAGATGTCACTGGGTTTGGTGCTGCCAAGTGGGTATCTAGAAATAAGCCAACAGATTTAACTGGCTCAGCAATTGATGCAGTTACCTCAGTCGATCCAGCTAAATTGCCTGCGGTAGTCAGCGCAGAAGCTGCCGGTGGTGGTTTAGCGATTTATCGTGTGAGCAAAATTCAGCAACCTAGCAAAGTCGATCCTAAGCTAAGAGCAAGTCAAGCTCAGCAAATTGCTCAGTTAGGTACGCAATCAGAAGCGGCCACTTATTTTGACAGTGTGCGTGAACGAGCTGGCGTTAAGCAAATCAATCAAGTGAAGTAACTAAACTAGTTCATTAAAAGCCCTGTATATCAGGGCTTTTTTATTCAATCTAACTGGGTTCATCGATATACTCTAAGTATGTTAAAGCCATTAATCGCTCTTTATTTCTTCGTTTTAGCTGCAATTCAGCTGGGCTTATTAATTGGTTTATTTCACTATCATCGATCTAGAAATCTAGTGCGCCCGAGCCCATATTGGATGGGATCCTTGACGGCAAATATTTCTGCGTTATTTGTTTTTGGTTTGGGCGTTATTTTTGTAGATGACGTTGAGCGCCCAGCGTTCAATTTCACAATCGCTAACACGCTCTTCTATGTTGCAGCGGTTTATCAGTGGTTGTTTTGCAAGTCTTTGACTCAGGTGGTTTCTGATCGGTTTGATGCACTAGCTAAGGCGTCAATTCTTATCTTTTTTGTCATCTTTGAGTTGCTAAGGCATTACGGTAATTTTGAGATCAGAACTGTCTATATGGTTTGTTTGGCATTGTTTTTGTTTGGCTCTCAAATCCATCAGTTACGTCAAATTAGAAAAATTGATTCATCTCCACAGCTGACATATTTGCAATATGCCACGATGATTGAATTAAGTTTTGCAATTTGTCGTTTGGTTGTTTTGGGGTTCAGTACTCTTTCGGTTCAGAGAGTGGAACAGTTGCCGCAGGCTCTGATATTTTTCACGATCGCGCAGTTGGTGGCCAATACAGTTGCTTATATCGCGATTGGTAGCTATTGGACTGAGAAAATGGCTTTATCTAGTGCTACTTTTTCAAATGAAAATGAGGTGATTAAAAAGCTTCTCTTAGAGCGTGATGAGTTGATTGCATCGTTATTGAAGGCTAATAAAACTGTCGCTACAGGCGCATTATCTGCATCCATTGCCCATGAGTTGAATCAGCCAATTACTGCTATCTCTTTGAATACGGAATTTTTGAAGTTAAAGATGGATAAGGGTACTGAGACTTCGTCTGAAATTAAAGATGTCATTCTTAATATTGAACATGACAACCAGAGAATATCTAGAATTGTTTCTACTTTAAGAAATATTTTTCAGCAAGACCAAGCTGAGCTAGCGGCTGTTAACTTAAATGATTTAATCGAAGATTTGATGCCAATCATCACGCCTCAAGCCAAGAATTTGGGTATACAGGTTAATCTCAATTTGAGTGGCAATCATTTGGTTCCAATGAACAGCAATGAATTTAGTCAGGTGATATTGAACCTTCTAAATAATGCTATTCAATCTTTATCTAATCTTGATATTCAACACAAAAAAATTGATATATCAACACAGTTCACCTCTGCTGAGATGAAATTAAGCATTGCTGATAATGGTGCGGGGGTGCCAGAGCATTTAAGAGCTAACTTATTCAACTTGATGAGTAGTAATAAGAAGGATGGTATGGGTTTGGGCTTGTGGCTATCAAAACATATCGTTGATAGGCATCAGGGAAATATTGCTTATCAAGTATCAGTAGCCGGTGGGGCAGAGTTTGTGATTACCTTGCCGCTAAAACCTATTTAGCGATGCAGCATGGGTCTTAATTTAGGCCAGACGTTGTCCAATAAGATGCTCTGTGCCTGAGCATTAGGGTGGATTCGATCTGCTTGAAATAGTTCTGATTTATCAGCTACCTTTTCTAAGAAAAACGGTAAATATTCAATTTGTTCTGAATTAGCTAATTTCGCAAATAGGCCAAAGAATTGATTGCTGTAATCAGGCCCATAGTTGGGTGGAATGCGCATGCCCAGTAGCAATACTCTCGCGCCAGCATTTTTAGACGATTGAATAATTTGCCGTAAATTTTTTTCAGTAGCCTGTAGTTGCAATCCTCTTAGAGCATCATTGGCACCCAGTTCAACAATGACTATTTGAGGTTGGTGAGTTTTTAATAGGGCGGCTAGGCGAGTTTGGCCTCCAGCACTCGTCTCACCGCTGATGCTGGCATTGATCAGTGACCAAGATAACTGATTGGATACAAGACGCTTATCTAATAAGGATACCCAACCAGTGCCCCGAGGCAAACCATATTCTGCGGAAAGGCTGTCGCCCAAGATCAATATTTTGGGGTTACTGGCCGAACTATTGGGGGCATATGAAACTGCCATGCACAATAGTGCAAAGACCAGTACCATGTGTCTTGATTGAATCCAGCGAGTCATTTTTATAAGATATTCACTTTATTTGCCATGTCTACAAGCTTACCAAGAACTGTTTTAGATGTATCTCACCTAGGAAAAACTGTTGATACAGCCGATGGCTTGCTGACGATTTTGCATGATATTTCTTTTTCTGTGGAAGAGGGTGATAGCTTAGCGATCGTGGGGGCTAGTGGCTCTGGTAAAAGTACTTTACTCGGACTATTGGCTGGTCTAGATACTCCTACTGCAGGTCAGGTTGTATTAATGGATAAAGATATTTCAGGTGGGGATGAAAGCACTCGAGCGGCTATCCGCGCGCACCACGTGGGATTTGTTTTTCAAACCTTTCAGTTAATTGACCACTTAAATGCACTTGAGAATGTGCAATTACCTATGGAGCTCATAGGTATGCCAAGAGCAGAAGCTGCTGCTAAGGCGCAGGTGTGGCTAGAGAAAGTAGGTCTAGCCGAGCGTTTAAAACATCGACCTAAGACTTTATCTGGCGGTGAACAACAACGTGTTGCATTGGCTCGCGCATTTGTGACTGAGCCGGATATTTTGTTTGCTGATGAACCAACGGGTAGTTTGGATGAGCAAAATGGTCAAAAAATCATTGATTTACTCTTTCAGCTAAACCAGGATCTTGGCGCCACCTTGATTCTGGTGACCCACGATGGGGCTTTGGCCAAGCGATGCAAGCGTCAGATGGTTCTAAATGCAGGCCGGGTGATTTCAGGGAGTTAATAAAAGCTAAAAATGGCTTTAAAAACAAGAGGTCAAATCCTATTCGTTTTATAATTGCGGGATGCCTGCAAATCGTCGTTTTTTAAGCCTAAATGGGGCCCAAGCCCTCTCTCAATTCCGCCAACAGCGCCTAATTAGCTCATTATCAGAGCAAGGTGTTGAGCTCACGCAGATTCAAGCGCAATTTGTTCATTTTGTTTGGTCTGACACAGAATTTTCTGGCGATCAAATGAATGTCTTGAAGGGTTTGCTGAATTATGGCGAACCATTTTCCTTAGTAGAAGCCAAGGGATTATTTTCAGGTAAGCAAGATCAAGCAGTGGTGGCTCCTCGTATTGGTACGATTTCACCATGGGCGAGTAAAGCTACAGATATTGCGCATCATTGCGGCCTCAATGTATTGCGTATTGAACGTGGTGTGCAATTTTTCTGGACGAGTAAAAAATCATTAAGTGACGATCAGCGCCAGTTAGTTTTGGCAGCTATTCATGATCGTATGACAGAAATCACTTTACCAAGTATCGACGCAGCCGCTGAGTTGTATCAAACTTTGGCTGATAAGCACTTTACGCGCATAGACATTTTGCAAGGTGGTAAAGCTGCTTTAGAGGAAGCTAATACATCCATGGGGTTGGCTTTGTCTGATGATGAAGTGGATTACTTGGTTGATAACTTCAAAAAACTCAATCGCAATCCAAGCGATGTTGAGCTTATGATGTTTGCGCAAGCTAATAGTGAGCATTGCCGTCATAAGATTTTTAATGCAACTTGGACCATTGATGGCTTAGAGCAAGATAAGTCTTTATTTGCAATGATTCGTAATACGCATCAATTGCAACCCAATGGTACGGTGGTCGCTTACTCTGATAACTCAGCCATCATGGTTGGTTGTGAGGCAGAGGTTTGGGCTCCAAATGAGCAGCAGGAATATGTCAAGAAAACGAGACTCACACATACCTTGATGAAGGTAGAGACTCATAACCATCCAACAGCGATTGCCCCATATCCTGGCGCATCAACTGGCTCAGGTGGTGAGATTCGTGATGAAGGTGCAACGGGCATTGGTGGTAAACCTAAAGCAGGTTTGTGTGGTTTTTCAGTATCGAATTTAAATTTGCCAGGTAGTCAGTTACCTTGGGATCAACAGCCTTACGGTAAACCGGAGCGCATTGCTTCGCCATTACAGATCATGATTGAAGGTCCCTTGGGTGGTGCTGCATTCAATAATGAATTTGGTCGTCCTAATTTAGGTGGTTATTTCCGTGTTTTTGAGCAAACGATTGATGGTGAGCGTCGTGGTTATCACAAGCCCATCATGATTGCGGGTGGTATTGGTGCCATTGACGATGGTCATACCCATAAAAAAGAAATTAAAGCAGGCAATCTATTGGTGCAGTTGGGTGGTCCTGGTATGCGCATTGGTATGGGTGGTGGTGCAGCTAGCTCCATGGCCACAGGTGCAAATACAGCAGACTTAGACTTTGATTCAGTTCAGCGTGGCAATCCTGAGATTGAGCGTCGTGCTCAAGAGGTGATTAACGCATGTCGAGCTTTAGGGGATAAGAACCCAATTGTTTCAATCCATGACGTGGGTGCGGGTGGTTTATCCAATGCCTTTCCTGAGTTAGCAGATGGTGCTGGTTTAGGGGCTATTTTTGATATGCGTAAAGTGCCTCTAGAAGAAAGCGGTATGAGTCCTGCAGAGATTTGGTGTAACGAATCTCAAGAGCGCTATGTTCTAGCTATTGCAAAAGAAAGCTTACCGATATTAGAGGCCATATGTGAGCGTGAGCGTTGTCCGATTGCAGTGGTTGGTGAGACAACGGCTGAGCGTCAACTATTCTTGGTTGATACCAAGCAGCCTGAGGGTAAAGATGAGCGCTTACCGATTGATATGCCGATGGAAGTGCTCTTGGGTAAACCGCCGCGCATGCATCGTGATGTCAAGCGTATTGAAAAGCAATTACCAGAGATTGATTTAACGGATGTCCAGTTAGATATTGCAGCAAGCTTGGTCTTGCAGCACCCAACTGTAGCTAGCAAATCATTCTTGATCACGATTGGTGACAGAACAGTGGGCGGGTTAAATGCCCGTGACCAATTTGTCGGTCCTTGGCAAGTGCCAGTAGCAGATGCTGCTGTGACTTTGATGGATTACAAAGGGTATCGCGGTGAAGCGATGTCAATGGGTGAGAGAACTCCATTGGCTGTGATGAATGCACCAGCGGCTGCACGCATGGCAGTGGCAGAATCCATCACGAATCTTTTATCTGCTGATATCGACAAAATTGAAGATATTAAGTTATCTGCTAACTGGATGGCAGCATGCGGCAATCCCGGTGAGGATGCCAAGTTATTTGATTCTGTTAAGGCAGTAGGTATGGAGTTATGCCCAGCTTTAGGAATTTCGATTCCTGTGGGTAAGGACTCTTTATCGATGAGAACGCAATGGGCAGATGAGGTTACTCAAGAGAAGAAAGCAGTGACATCACCAGTGTCACTAATTATTTCTGCCTTTGCTCCAGTGATTGATGCGCGTAAAACTTCAACCCCTCTGTTGCAGGTCAAAGATGAAGCTGGTCAAGCGTTAGATACAGAGATTGTGTTGGTTGATCTAGGAAGATCAAAGAGTCGGATGGCAGGCAGCATCTTGGCTCAAGTGATTGATCAAGCGGGTCAAACCACTCCTGATTTAGATGATCCTCAAGATCTTAAAAACTTAGCTGCCGCCATTATCAAGATGCGTCGAGAAGGGCTATTGCTTGCCTACCACGACCGTTCGGATGGCGGTTTATTTGCCGCAGCTACAGAAATGGCATTTGCTGCTCACGTAGGCGTATCTTTAAACGTTGATATGTTGGTGCTTGATAAAGATCACGAATCTGATTTTGGTGATGCGAAGAACTGGGCTCAACAGGTATCAGGCAGAAGAAATGATTTGACCTTAAGAGCACTCTTTAATGAAGAGTTGGGTGCATTGATTCAAGTAAAACGCTCTGACAGGGATGCAGTGTTTGCTATTTTGAAAGAGCATAACTTGTATGCATGCAGTCATGTGGTGGCTAAACCAAACACCACTGGTCAAATTGAAATTTGGCGTGATGCGAAGAAGATTTTAGATGTGCCTCGCCATGTATTACAAAAGCTATGGCAAAGCACTAGTTGGCAAATTGCTCGTTTACGTGACAATCCTGCTTGTGCTGATAGTGAAAATAATTTGGTTGATAACTTGGCGGACGCCGGTATGCAGCCAAAACTCACATTTAATCCAAGTGAAGACGTGGCAGCGCCTTATATTGCCAAAGGTGTTAAACCTAGGGTGGCTATCCTCAGAGAGCAAGGTGTTAACTCTCATCTAGAGATGGCTTACGCCATGGATTGGGCTGGTTTCTCAAGCTATGACGTCCATATGAGTGACTTGATTTCTGGCAGAGTCAATCTTAAAGACTTCCAAGGTTTAGTCGCTTGTGGTGGTTTTAGTTATGGTGACGTTTTAGGTGCGGGTGAGGGTTGGGCTAAATCCATCCTATTTAACCCATCTATTAAAGATCAGTTCCAGACTTACTTTAATCGCCCGGATACTTTCGGTTTAGGTATTTGTAATGGTTGTCAGATGATGTCGAACTTGGCGAGCATCATTCCAGGTGCACAGACTTGGTCTAAGTTCACGCGCAATAAATCTGAGCAATACGAGGCCCGCTTGGTGATGGTAGAAGTGACGCAGTCACCATCGATTTTCTTGCAAGGCATGGCAGGTAGCCAATTACCAATTGCAGTTGCCCACGGTGAAGGTTTTGCTAACTTCGGTCAGCAAGGTAATCAAGCTGATACGCAAGCTAAAGGTTTGGTGGCACTTCGATTTGTAGATAACCAAGGCTTACCGACTGAAACTTATCCATTAAACCCCAATGGTTCACCAGAGGGTATTACTGGTTTAACGACGCCTGATGGACGCTTTACAGTCTTGATGCCTCATCCAGAGCGAGTGTTTAGAACAGCTCAGATGAGCTGGGCACCAAAACAATGGCATGACATTCAGGATGGCGCAAGCCCATGGATGCGTATGTTCCGTAATGCCAGGGTTTGGACTAAGTAAGTATTTAATCAATTCATGCAGGAAACAATGAACCAGACTGAAGCTTTGAGTCTGGTTCTTTTACATGAGGCTGCTATGGCTAATGCAAAAAAGAAGAGCATTCAAAAGCAAACAAAAATATCCAAAAAAGCTAAAGTGAACAATAAGCCTGAGTTTGCACCAGTAACTTTCTCTGAAGAGAAGGGGGTTCGCTTCTTGCACTTTGGTACTTGGTGGGTTCAAGGTGCGATGCGCATCGATGACCCAGATTACATAGAGCTTGAGTATGCGCAGCAAATGATGGCAGGTTTGTTGTTTTTAGATCCAAATGACAAGCGCCTCAATCAAATTAAGAAGACACCATTTCATATGGTTCAGTTAGGTTTGGGAACAGGGGCATTAACTAAATTCGCCCATAAGTATTTTCCAAAAGCCAAAGTCACCGCAGTGGATTTGAACCCCGCGGTGATTGTTGCAGCTAGAGTCATGTTTAATTTGCCTGCACCAAATAAGAATCTTGAAATCTTGCAAGGTGATGCGCTTAAGTATGTGACTTACAAGAAACATCAAGAAACGGTGGATTTATTGCAGGTTGATTTATATGACGCCACAGCCAGAGGTCCCGTATTAAGTTCCGCAGAGTTTTACCAAGGTTGTTACGACACCCTCAAGTCACCAGGGGTCATGACAGTGAATCTATTTGGTAACCACAAGAGTTTTAAAACCAATATCAAGAATATATGTGACGCTTTTAATAATAGGGTCTTGGTGTTCCATCAAGTGCATGACTGTAATGTGGTGGTGCTGGCATTTAAGGGACCTCATTTAGAAATCGACTGGCATCAGGTTAAGGCTAGGGCAGAGTACTTAGAGAAGAAATTTTGCCTTCCGACTAAAGCTTGGGTTCCAGGGCTTAGATCTGAGAATGCCCGACAAGAAAACTATTTATCTATATAAGTTGCTATCGCTAGTTGTCTGAGCTCACTAGCCACCGTAGGGTGGCTTTTTTTGTTGCCATCAATTTAATAGATTCGTAATGGCAAACATTACGTTAAATTTATTAAAACAATCATCATGATTGAGAGATAGCAATGTCAATGATTTCTAATAAATCTGAAGATGGCATGATGGCTGAACTTAATGTGACGCCGTTGGTGGACCTTATGTTGGTGCTGTTGGTGATATTTATTGTCACAGCACCTTTAATTGTGCCGCAATCCATGAAGGTTAATTTACCCAAAACGCAGGCTGTTGCTCAACAGGATCAAGCTAAAAATACACCACTAATCATTGAAGCTAATGGTCAAGCTAGTTTAAATGGCAGGTTAGTTAGTGATAAGGAGTTGTCACAAGAATTACGACAATTATCATCCGTACCTCAATCCCAACTTCAGATCAGCGTTGACAAGGCTGTGCCATATGGCCGCGTTGCTGAAATCATGGCAATGGCTCAGGCTAACGGCGTTACTAAGTTGTCATTTGTGAGCCAAGCTTCAGGAAAGAAATAACCATGAACAATGATGATCCATTAAATGAGCAGTTCACAGGTCGTTCGGTCTTTTCAGTTGAAATCACACCTGAAGGGGTGATGGTTAAAACTAAGTTTTTAACTGAGGACGGGCGGGTGCTAGACATGCCTGCAATCTTTCCATCACCTGACTATGCTTTAGCTCAGATTGATGAGTTACGTTTATTGGTATCTCAAAAATTTAGTGAAGCAGTTAAGCTAAGTGGCCAGGCAATGGCAGATACCACCGCAATCGTGAATGATCTTAAGAAAAATACCTAATTTATTTGAACTTAAGCTCTAACTCCTGCCGAATCTTGTAGGCATGCGTACTTGTATCAACTGCTACGTCATCCCAGCACAAGGATTGTCCTTTTTTAACTGGACGTATTACTTTGATATCGTGAGCCAAGCCTAGAGGTAATCCACCCATTGCTAGTGACTTCTGCGCGGGCAAGAGTTTGCCCCAAACGGTATAACCACCTTCACCATCTAATAATTCTCCTGGCTTTAGATCTCGTTTGGCTGTAGCTACCACATCGGCATTCCAGCAATGAGCAACACCAGTCGCTTCTTTGCGTAAAGCAACGCTAGCTACTGACATTCCAACCTCTAAACCAATCAAATGCCAACGCTTATATAACGTGAAATATCGACCACTTGGATCGGTGTGAGCGTTGTATTCTTCGAAACAATTTTTGATGTAATCAGTTTCTGCTTCAACAGTGACCCACACTCCCATACGGATGTCATAAGGTATTTTTCTACCATTCGCTTCCAGAGAAGAGATGACCTCTACCATACCTTTTTTCTCAAGCACGCCTCCTTCGCTAATAGGGCGGGTGACATAAGGAATGTCCTCGACACTGGCTGGTGGGTAGAGAAGACCGTTACTAGGCACATCAAGACCTGTGGCATTTGCAACCGCCGTGCTTTCAATCGAAGGTTTAGAGCCATCAAGAAAGCTATTGAACATTTTAGGATTGAGGCCACCGCGTACAGCTTGTTCAGGTGTTAGACCGTAGTTACCCCAAACGGTCTCTGGGGTTGATTCAGAAAAGTGGGGCAGCCATTTATGACCACGACCTGCAGCGACTACTGGAAAACCACACGTTCTTGCCCAATCTACCAAATCACAAATCAGTGCTGGTTGGTCACCAAATGCTAAGGAATAAACTACTCCTGCCTCTGTAGCTTTTTGAGCTAACAGCGGGCCACAGAATGCATCTGCCTCAACTGTGACATTAACGACATGTTTGCCGTTCTTAAATGCCAGCAAACAGTGGTCAACTGCAGCAATAGGGTGTCCGGTACATTCAACAACCACATCAATGGCGGGGTGACTCACGAGAGCTTCCCAATTATCAGAAATATGAGTTTGTCCTGTCTTAATTGCTTCATCCAATGATGGCGCATTCGATTGCTCATCTGTCCAGCCAACACGAGATAGATTTTTTTTCGCGCCACTTGGTGATAGATCAGCAATACCAACTAAATGCACCCCTGGGGTGTTGGGGATTTGAGATAGGTACATCGAACCAAATTTACCTGCCCCAATCAAACCGACTTTGATACTTTTGCGATTGGCTGCTAGTTCTAGAAGTTTTCTATGTAGGCTCATGATTGTCTCTTGATATGGATACCTATTTATAAAGCAATGGCTGGAAATTGAGTAGTGTTTGTAACCCTAAGATCAAGATTGCCCAATAAAAAAGCCACTCGTATAAGAGTGGCTTTTGATATCTGACTAACTAGTCTAGCTATTACGCTTTATTGCACTTTAGCCTTTGACTTTAATTTAGCTAGCATCTCTTCAAACTTGGCTTTTTGCCAATTTTGATCTTGAGCCATCATCTGAATTAATTGAGGTTTAAGTTCAGCAACTGTAGGAACTTTAGATTCACGAACATCTTCTAACTTAATAATGTGAAAGCCAAATTGAGACTTCACTGGTTTGTCAGTCATTTGACCTTTATCCAAAGCTACCATCGCTTTGGAGAACTCAGGAACCAATGCTTGTGGGTTCATCCAGTTCAAATCACCGCCATTCACAGCAGAGCCTGGATCTTTAGAATTGGCTTTAGCCAAATCTTCAAACTTTTCACCTGCTTTAATCTTGGCGATCAAAGACTTTGCATCCGCTTCTTTTTCTACAAGAATGTGACGTACTTTGTATTCTTTGCCAGAGAATTGACCTTTAACTTGGTCGTAAGCAGTTTTTAGTTCAGATTCTGTTACACCTTCACGTTGAATGTAGTCTTCAAAAACTGCACCAACTAGGATATTCAAGCGAGCTTGTTCCAATTGTTCTTGGATGCCGTCATTGTTAATCACACCACGTTTAATGGCTTCTTGGTTAATCAATTCACGTGTGATCAACATATCGCGGGCACGATCACGTAATTCAGGGTTATTGGCTACTTGGCCAGCACTAGCTAGCATCTTGTCTAACTTGGCTTTTGGAATCGCTTTACCGTTAACAACGGCAGCATTTTGAGCCAATACAGGGGTTGCAAGAGTAGCTGTTAGGGCTACAGAAACTGCCAAAGTAGATAGTAATTTCATATTCATCAATCAGTTAGTAATAATTGCTAAAGCATGGATTTCATGGGGCATCCAAGCAGACAGAGCATCATACACCAGCCGGTGTTTTTGAACCCTATTTAGACCTTTGAAAGCAGGGGAGCTAATGTGGATTCGGTAATGCCCCGCACCCCCTTGAGCACCTGCATGACCAGCGTGAAGATGACTTTCATCTTCAATCACAAGACTATCGATTTGAATAGCACTTCTGAGAGCTTGTTCAAATTTGGCGATTCTAGTTGTGGTCATGTCAAATTAATCAATTATTTATGTTCATTAACAATAAATTTATTAAGCCATACCCCTTGGGCAATGACAAAAGCCAACATTAATCCCATGCCACCAAATAACTTGAAATTGACCCATGTCGCCTCATCAAATTGGTAGGCAACAACTAAATTCAAAATCCCCATGATGAGGAAGAAGGCAACCCATGCCAGATTGAGCTGGTGCCATAAATGTTGGCCAACACCGGGTTTGAGAGTCAATTGATGTGCCATGGCTGCTTGAATCAGGTTCTTTTTCCAAAACGTAGCGCTGGCCCACAAGCCGATTGAAAATAGCCAATAGAGGATGCTTGGTTTCCATTGAATAAAGGTTTTGTCTTGTAAGCCAATCGTTAATCCACCAAAAATCATGATTAGCGCCAAGCTAGCCCATTGCATAGGTTCTACTTTCTTATATTTCAGAGCAACCCAGATGATTTGAGCAAGCGTGGCTGCCATGGCTACGCCAGTCGCGACATAGATGTCTGCCATTTTGAAGGCAATAAAAAATAAGATAACTGGCAGTAAGTCAAAAAGAAATTTCATGAGGGTATTTAATTATTTAAGAATCAGGATTGAATTTTAACGAAGCTGAGTTGATACAGTACCTTAATCCTGTTGGAGCAGGGCCATCTTCAAATACATGACCGAGGTGAGCGTCACATTTTTTGCAGCGAACCTCAGTACGTATCATTCCGTGGCTTGAGTCCTTAAATTCAGCGATATCACTAGCTTGAATTGGTTGAAAATAACTTGGCCAACCGCACCCAGCATCAAATTTGGTGTCTGAAGCAAATAGTGGGGTGCCACAACAAACGCATTGATATTGACCATTTTGCCAATGATCCCAATATTTACCGCTGAAAGGATATTCAGTAGCAGCTTCTCGTGTGACACGATACTCAATATCACTCAATATGTCTTTGTATTCTTGATCAGTCTTTTTCATGATGGCTATTATGATGAGCAACTAATAGAGATAGCGGCTAATTCAGGTGGAGGGCCGAGAGCATATGACTCGGGAACAGCTTGATTGGTAAAAGGATCCTCTAATATTTTAAGTAAGCGAGACACTTCTGAAAAATCTTTCTTTTGCGCCAATTCAATTGCATGCTGTGCCAAATGATTGCGTAGAACATATTTTGGATTGACGGCTTGCATACTTTCCAAACGACGATCTGTAGATTGCTTGTCTATATCAAGACGTTCTTTGTAGGTGTCATACCAACTATTCATAGATGTCGGCACCCCTAAGCCTTCAGATAAATTTCTAAAAAATAATGTGAAATCTACTTTTTCTCTATGAAGAGTTTGTAATAGTTCCTCGAGTAATGTGATGTCTTGCTCAGATTCAGTGCTTAAACCGAGTTTTTTTCTAAACAGAGTTTGCCAAGTTTTGACATATTCTTTGTTGTAATTGTTTAAAGTGTTCTTAATGTATTCAATCGCTTCATCACCGTCGATACCGCGTACTCTTTTGAGTTCTTGCTGTAGTGGTTGTAGCATGGCGCTAGCTAAGCAATAGATATTCCAGTGCAATATCTCTGGTTGCCGATGATATGAGTACCGACCACCATGATCTGAGTGGTTGCAAATGTGATCCACTTGAAATTGATCCAAGAATCCAAAAGGCCCGTAATCAAGAGTCAAGCCAAGCAAACTGGTGTTGTCGGTATTGAGAACGCCATGACAAAAACCAAGTGATTGCCATTTAGCGACCATTCGAGCAGTCTTCAAAGATATTTGATCTAACAAAGCCAAATAAGGTGTGGGGCTATGGTGGCATTCTGGATAGTGATGTTCAATCAGGTAGTCTAAAGTGAGACTTAGCTCATGCCACATCTGATTATGGCCATAGTGCTCAATGTGGCCAATACGCAGGAAACTTGGTGCAACCCTGGTGCATACCGCAGTGGTTTCCGGGGACTCACGCATCACAAGCATATCTGAGCCAACCACAGCCAAGGCCCTTGATGTAGGCACACCCAAGAAATGCATTGCCTCACTACATAAAAATTCTCTTATAGATGACCTTAAAACGGCTCTACCATCACCCATCCTAGAGTAGGCCGTTTGACCAGCACCTTTGAGTTGAACTTCCTGACCATGGATATCACCCAAATAAATAGCGCGACCATCTCCCAATTGACCCGCCCAAGATCCGAATTGATGTCCGCTATATGCGGTGGCATAAGTTTTATAGGATTGATCACCAATATGGGATTGGTTGCCTGCTAACAAATTTAGGTAGTCCGGATTGATAGGTAAATTGTCTGTGGTTGGAATACCTAACAAATTTGCCACGCTAGCTGAAAATCCAACCCAATAGGGGTTAGGGATAGGAGTTGGGCTAATTGATTGGACAAGAGCTAGGTTGTCGGTGAACGGTAGATGAAATGCCATAAATTTCTATTCGGGAATTAGTCCATTCTAGGATGCCTTGCGAATATTTGCAGAAAACCTATGTATCACGTCTATAACCACGATTAAGATATGGCTATGGATAAAAAACAGTTAAAAGATTTGGGTGTTGAATTAGATGTACCTTTCCTGAAGTTATTGGGGGTCCGTTGCTTGCGAGCTGAGCTGGGTGAGGGAGAAGTGGTACTTGCTTTAAAGCCTGAGCACAACAATAGCTGGGAGGTTGCTCATGGTGGTGTTTTATTAACTTTGATGGATGTTGGTATGGCAGTAGCCGCACGAGCAGCTGATGAGGCTGGTCGCGGTGTAGTCACCGTTGAACTAAAAGCTAACTTTATGCAGGCTGCGCAAGGCGTTGTTAGGGTGGCTGCTAGAACTGTTCATGCTACACCGACATTAGTATTTGTCGAGGCAAAGCTCTACGACGAGCGTGACCGGATCTGCTGTATGGGAAGCGCGACGTTTAAATACTTTAAAGAGCTACCCAGCAGGCAAGTCAAAAAGAATTAAGCGCGGGCATTATGAAAGTTTTCAAGTTGCCCTTCAAAAACTTGGGTGTCTAGTTCTTTTTCTGCATTAAAGAGTTTTTCTATTACTTCGTAGCGGCCATCTTTTCTAATTCTGATGAGTGATGTTGATCTGGTGCCGTAATTAGGCGTTCTAATAAAAGCAGAGGAGAGCGCTTTTTCCCATTCATAAGAAACACCCGTTTGAGGTAAATAATCATCTGGTGCTTGGGTCATGTCTTCCATGGCCCTTAGATAGTGTTCAGAACGCTTGAATTCCCCTGTATCCATTGCCAATAATTGGGCAAATGCACCCACTCGATGCTGAACTTTAGGCCAAGGTGTGTCTAACATGCCATTTGATAAACCATAAATCCCAGGATTTAATTTTTGTGGATGCATGACTTTTCTGGGTCTAAGACTTTTTCCCATCAAAACCCGATTGCTTAACCAAACTAATACTGGATCTTTATCCGATAAATCAGTTGCTAGCAAATTAAATCCGTTATAGCGATTAAATGTATGGCCATGCACATCGATAAAGCCTTCAGGGCTATCTGCGCTTTTCAAAAACTGGGCAGTAATTTCCCCACGAGTTTGCGCGTCTGGATTTTTCTCGCTAGGTGCTCTGACATTGGTAATTGCGGCAAAGCGGCCAGTTTTGCTAATCCCCATCCACGTGCCTGATTGACCTTTTACATCGGCACGATCGCGTCCAGCAAGTATGTGTGGGTGGTCATCCCACCAATGCATTGGGTCTGTGGCACGCTCATAAAACTCATCTCTATTAGCGAGTACAACCAGCGGATATTCTGGGTGTGATTGCCAAGAGGTAAGTATTAAGCACATACCAGCGTTTAAATCTCAATTAGTGGATAAGGCAGGCTAGCAAATTGAATGGTTGGTCCATTCACGGAACCCAGGTGAACGGATCCGGTTTCAAGAGCCTCTAATTTACATTCAGCTTGGATATCGATACGCTGCTCGATACTAGGGTGGTGGGCGCTAAGTACAACCATGCCGCATGGTTGTTGTGGATCCTCACTGTGAAAAATCTCAGCGCCGATAGCAACTTCATGATTAGCATTTAAGTGCCCAATTTGTAAGCGGCGTTTAATTGTGCCGCGATACTGGCTTCTAGCAACGACCTCTTGACCTGGATAACAACCTTTTTGGAAATCAATACCCTTCAGTGATTCCATATTAATCATCTGGGGCACAAATTGCTCGTATGTTGATTGTGTAATTCGAGGAATACCACTTTGAACCTCCAACCAATTCCATGTATTGATGGCTGCACTTACGTTATTGCTCTGTATCTCTTTAAGCAAAGTCTCCTGCTCTACAGTGCAGGTGAGTAGGTAGCGTTGATAATTAATTCCATCAACTTGGACTGTTGGCAGCTCAGATACACGAACGCCTGCGGCACTGATTTTTTGTAATTGCGCTGTATTGGAACTGTCTACATCTAGAGAGCCATACACTTTGTAATGATTACTCTGATCTATCACTTTGACTTTGGATCTCAAGACAAACATGCTCAGACGCTTACTGAGGGTCTGAGCTAAGTCTGAGGAGATGAGTAGTTGATATTCTGGAATATCTTCACCCGCTTCATTTTTAGTATTTCTGCGGGTAATCCAAAAGCTGCTCATCAAGCGGCCTTTGGCTGAGCAATAACCTGCAAAGCGGTTTTGAGTATGAGCTAAAGCGAGCTCCCCAAGATCGATTGGTTTGATTGATTTGACACTATTGGTTAGTTGATTTTGAAGAAAATCAGTAGCATCTGGACCGGTGACCGTGATGATGGACCAATTATTTAACTCAGTAGTTGATGGTGCAAGAGTTGGTGACATAGTCATTCAAATTTCTAAATTTTTATAAATATGCTTTTATCATAGACGGATGAAGAACGTTTTTACACCTATTTTTTCTAGACCTGTATTTAAGGTTATTTCCCTAATATTTTTAGGCTTGTTGGCAGGCTTTATTTACCTTGGGTTTATTGCATCAGTCGTTCCTAATAAAGGGTTTCCATTGACGCCGGCGGGCCAACTGAGGGTAAAAGTTTTACCAGGCTCTAATGTGGCAAGTACAGCCAAACAACTTGCATCTCAGGGGGTTCAAGTTTCTAACATCACTATGCAGGTGGTAGCACGTGGCTTGTTTCAGGGAAAAAAGTTAAAAGCTGGCGTATATGACTTTTCTCCTGGATCTAGCCTAGCCACCATTCTTTTTAAAATGGGGCGGGGCGACAGTATCAAGTTGAGTGTAACTTTGGTTGAAGGTTGGACTTTTAAACAATTTAGATCAGCCATTGATGTTCAAGCCGATCTAAAGAAGGAAACCAAAGGTCTTTCAGCCAAGCAAATTTTGGCTAAATTGGGTGCCAACGAAAGTCATCCTGAAGGTTTATTTTTTCCAGATACTTATGTGTATGAGCCGGGTGACAGTGATTTGAGGATTTATCAAAAAGCCTATAAATCAATGCAGACTCGGTTAAATGATGCGTGGCAGATAAGGGCTGGTGATTCTCCAGTTAAGTCACCTTATGACCTACTTAAATTGGCTTCTATAGTGGAAAAAGAAACCGGTCACCCAGATGATCGTGGTTTGGTTTCTGCGGTATTTAACAACCGCTTAAAGCTAGGCATGAAACTCCAAACAGATCCAACCATTATTTATGGTTTAGGTGACTCGTTTGATGGCAACATTAGAAAAAAAGATCTCTTGAAGGATGGTCCCTACAATACCTACACCCGTTATGGTTTGCCGCCTACACCCATAGCTATGCCTGGTAAAGATGCATTGATTGCAGCGGCAAAACCGTCTAACTCTAAGGCTCTATATTTTGTTGCTAGGGGCGATGGCCGAAGTGCCTTTTCTGAGTCCTTGGTAGCGCATAATGAGGCTGTGAAGAAGTACCAATTGAGCAATGCATCTGCTAAATAAATTTTTATACCCTGAATAGATTCTAAATACTTATGTCTTTAATGACCCAGTCACCCAATCAGCCGGGTTTTTTCATTACCTTTGAGGGTATTGATGGTGCAGGCAAAAGCACTCACATTGAAGCTTTTGCAACTACCTTAGCGAAACAATATCCTCACAAAGAGGTAGTTTTGACACGTGAACCAGGTGGTACGGCTTTAGGTGAAAAACTACGTGATTTGTTGTTGCATCACCCAATGCACCTTGAGACAGAGGCGCTATTGATGTTTGCAGCAAGAAGGGAGCATTTAGCAACGGTAATTGAGCCAGCTCTATCTGCTGGAAAGATAGTTATTTCAGATAGGTTCACAGATGCTAGCTTTGCCTATCAAGGCGGCGGGCGTGGCTTAGATTTGGCCAAACTCTACGAACTAGAGGTTTGGGTGCAGATGCGTCTGAAAAATGATGGGGTGGGGCAGAGGTATCTTCTGCAGCCTGACTTGACCTTCTTATTTGATTTACCTAGTGAAACTGCTGAGGCTCGCAGAAGTGCCGTGCGTGAGCCAGATAAATTTGAACAACTGAATACAAGTTTTTTTGAGAACGTACGCCAAGAGTATTTGCGTCGTGCCAAGGATGATCCTGCCAGATTTAGATTAATAGATGCTAGCCAAACAAAAGAGCAAATTTGGAATTTACTTCAAGAAACATCTATAACAATATGATTATATTGGTTATTTTAATCATTAATTTTAACTATAATCATCGATATAATCTAAAGCTATGAAGAACTCTTTATTCCCTTGGTTTGAGCAAACTTGGTCAGAGATTAGCTTAACCAATATGCCTCATGCGGTTTTATTGCATGGTCAAACTGGCATAGGGAAGATGGAGTTTGGCTTGTATCTAGCCAAGGCCTTGTTGTGTGAATCAGGCGATCATCAAAAACCTTGCTGCCAATGTGAGGCTTGCCATTGGTTTGATACAGGTAACCACCCAGATTTTTTAGGCATTGTTCCAGAGACTATGTACTTGAGTTTGCCCCATGAGCAGATGGAAGGCGCAGATTCCCTAGAGGACAAACCTAAGCGTGGCAAAAAGAAATTAGATGATGATGCAGATAAGGCAGATAAAAAGGCGAGTTCATTTATCAAGGTTGAGCAAATTAGAGACGCGTTGGAGGGCATCAACACCACACCTCATAGAGGTCTTCAAAGGGTAGTGCTCATTAATCCTGTTGAAGCACTACAGGCTGTATCTGCCAATACCTTGCTTAAAACACTTGAGGAACCACCAGCTAGCACCTTATTTATTCTGCTGAGCGATCGCCTAGATCGTATTTTGCCAACAATCAGATCTCGCTGCAGATTAATAGCTTTACCGAGACCTCAGAAAGAGCAAGCTCTCGTTTGGCTATCCAATCAACTTCAGCAAGCTGGAGTTAAAAAAGCCCAAACCGATATTGATAAGGCCTTGAGCCAGTCAGGTGGCTCTGTCATGGATGCGCTCAATGAGATGCTTGGCGTCAACGATGAAGAGGATGTTTCCCAAGCAACAGATGCACTCTTAGGGGCTCTATCTCTAGCAGGCAATCTAAATTGGTTGATAACTGCTGAGCAAGTATATAAAGCACCTATGTCAAATTTACTGATCACCCTTGAACGTTGGATTTTTGATTTACTAAGTCAACAACAATCAGGGCAAATACGTTATTACCCATCTAGACAAGTTGAAATTGAAAAGTGCGCTAAGTTAGCCAAGCCCAATAAGGTGGTGAATTTTTGGCGAACACTCATAGATGCTCGCAGACATGAGTTACATGCACTGGCTAATAGGGTACAAATTGAGGCTTTATTGATACGTTATCAAGAGCTGTATAAAGATTAATAAGGGATTGGATTTTTAATGTTTGTTGATTCACATTGCCATTTAGATTTTCCTGAGTATGCCAATCAAGTTCCAACACTTTTGGAGCGCATGAAGGCAGCTAGGGTAACGCATGCGATGTGTATATCTGTAGATATGCCTGATTTTCCAAATGTTCTAGCTTTAGCTGAGGCTTATGAGAACTTATTTGCTACAGTTGGAACACATCCTGATTATGAGGATACGCCAGAGCCTACAGAGGACCAATTGGTGGAACTTGCAAACCACCCTAAAATTCTGGCAATTGGGGAAACTGGCCTAGATTATTACCGAATTGGTGATAGAACTTATGCACAAATGGAGTGGCAAAGAGAGCGCTTTCGCACTCACATTCGTGCAGCCAAAAGAGCCAATAAGCCTTTAATTATTCATACCCGCTCTGCATCAGAAGATACGATTAGGATTCTGAAGGAGGAGGGGGCTAATCAGGTTGCAGGTGTTATGCATTGCTTCACAGAAACATGGGATGTCGCACAGGCTGCCATGGAGCTAGGCTTCTACATCTCCTTTTCAGGCATTGTGACCTTTAAAAATGCCAAGGAATTACAAGAAACCTGTAAAAAAGTGCCATTGGACCGAATGTTAATAGAGACGGATGCTCCATTTTTAGCTCCAATTCCACATCGAGGCAAGACAAATGAGCCTGCTTGGGTGTCTCATGTCGGAGAGTTTATTGCGAATCTAAGGGGCATCTCCGTCGAGGAAGTCGCTCAAGCAACCACCCATAATTTTAAAACCTTGTTCAAAGCGCCAATTTGAGCATTTTATTCCTAGAATTTGATGTATAAAACACTCATAAACCGTTGTTGTAAAACATTAATTTCATTTTTTTATGGCCTTGTTCTAGCTCAAACTAGTGTGGCTCAGGTTAATCAATACCAGACTGAAAATTTTCTAAATTCAGTCAAAATGAACGATGTTAAGGCTGTAAAAAAGGCTTTGAGTGATGGCATTAGCCCCAACTCTATGGATGCACAGGGTAATTCTGCATTAGCTATCGCTATTACTGAGAAATCCCTGGATGTTGTGAAGATATTGGTTGATACGCCATCTATTGACCTTGAGCGACCGAATTTAGCAGGTGAAACTCCCATCATGATGATGGCATACACAGATATGTATGATTTATTGGTCTACCTGGTTGATAAGCGCGATGTTGAAATTAATAAACCTGGTTGGACGGCATTACATTACGCAGCAACGAATGGACATATGCGTGTGGCCACATATTTATTAGATAAACATGCCTATATAGATGCTTTAAGCCCGAATGGGACAACGCCATTAATGATGGCAGCCAGAGGTGGTCACATTCATGTAGTGAAACTACTTTTAGATCGTGGCGCAGACTTATCTAAACGCAACGCTATGAAAATGACAGCGATAGAGTTTGCTGAGCAAAATAACCAATCTGAGATTGCTATAGGGCTTAAATCTAGATGGTCCAAGGTCTATGGCAAGCCTTACGTCAACTAATCATATATTCGCATAATCATTATTATGTTAAATAAGATATATGTATCAGAAATAACATATGGTGAAACGTACAAAAATGCTGAATACCAGGTCACTACTCCAGATGGATGGATTGCATTCAAGATTGGTGAACATAACCAGTATCTAGATCAACTTCTAGATGCCAATAGAGTTGATATGGCAGCTTTGATTACTGCTTGGAATCCTCAGGGAAAGATGTGCGAGATAAAGGCAAACCATCAAGCCAATCAGTCACTAGAGCTAGCGATCCAAGAAATGGGACTCCCCTATTATCTTGGCTCTGGGAGTGATCCAAAGGGCGCATGGAAAGAAGATAGCTATTTGGTGATGGGTATTGGTTTGAGTAAGGCAAGCGAATTAGGGGACGCATATCAGCAAAATGCAATTGTATGGATCAATAAGGGTGAGGCACCATCACTAATTTGGTTAAGGTGATGGAATAAAAAAAGCCGCTAACGTATTAGCGGCTTTTTAGGCAGAAACTTAAGGCTTATAAGCGTTCAAATACAACCGCAATACCTTGACCGCCACCAATACACATTGTTACCAATGCATATTTACCACCTGTGCGGTGAAGTTCATAAATTGCCTTTGTGGCAATAAATGCACCTGAACAACCTACTGGGTGACCTAGAGCAATCGCACCACCATTAGGGTTGGTCTTAGTCATGTCCAAACCTAAACCTTTAGAAACAGCAATTGCTTGCGCAGCAAAAGCTTCGTTAGACTCAACAACGTCCATCTTGTCGATAGTCAAACCAGCACGTTGTAATGCAAGCTTAGATGCAGGAATTGGACCCTCACCCATGATGTCATTAGGAACACCAGCTAGTGCATAAGACACTAGACGTGCCAAAGGCTTCTGTCCTGCTTTTGCTGCTGCATCAGCAGAGGCTAATACGAAGAATGCTGCGCCATCGTTAATACCTGACGCATTACCAGCAGTCACCGTACCATCTTTCTTGAAAGCAGGCTTCATCTTGCCCAAGCTTTCCATTGTGGTGTTGGCTTTAACATGCTCATCAGTATCAAACACCACATCACCCTTGCGAGTCTGCATAGTGATTGGAACGATTTGTGATTTGAAGCGGCCATCAGCGATAGCTGCAGTAGCACGACGGTGTGACTCAACTGCTAGAGCGTCTTGCTCTTCGCGAGTGATATTCCACTTGGCTGCTAAGTTTTCGGCAGTAATACCCATATGACCTGCGCCAAATGGATCGGTCAATGTAGCCACCATCATGTCAATCATTTTTGTATCACCCATGCGCGCGCCTGTACGCATCGCAGGGGCACCATAAATACCACGTGACATGACCTCTACACCACCACCAACGCCATACTCACAATCACCCAACATGATTGCTTGAGATGTAGTCACGATACCCTGCAAACCTGAGCTACATAAACGGTTAACAGCCATGGCAACTGAGTCCATTGGCAAGCCAGCTTGAATGGCCGCTACGCGGGCAACATATGGGAAACGTGATTCTGTAGGAATACAGTTACCAACGGTCACATAATTAATTTGTTTAGGGTCTACGCCAGAACGATTCACAGCCTCTTTCATGACTGTGCCAGCTAATTCAGCCGGTTCCATGCCGCTCAATGAACCACCAAAACCACCAATAGCAGAACGAACTGCACTCAATACAACAACATCACGTGCCATCTGGAACTCCCTTGTTACTTGTTATTAATAGAAAAAACTAGTCTGTAGGGCTAATCTTACGAGTAACTGTCTAAAACAATCTATTAGTACTTACCAAGGGTAATCACTCATAAAAAAACAGCTAATAATTGATTTGGATGAAAGAATTCTATTTAAAACTAAAGCTGAGCGATGAGGTCATGACCTTGAGTGCCTACAACTGTTGCTTTGACAAATTCACCCACACGGTACTTTTTAGAGATCTTATCTGTAGGCAGTAGGTGAACTAGACCGTCGATCTCCGGAGCATCAGATTGACTACGACCCACCCCTCCTTGACCATTAACCGCATCAACTATTACTTTGATGCGCTTACCAACTTTGGCTTGAAGAAGTTGAGTAGAAATCTCCTCAGCAACAGCCATAAATCTTGCTTGACGTTCATTTCGAATGGCATCCGGTAGTGCGCCATCTAGCTCGTTAGCCTTAGCACCCTCCACTGGTGAGTATGCAAAACAACCAGCTCTATCAATTTTTGCCTCACGCATAAACTCCAGTAAGTAATTAAATTCCTCTTCTGTTTCTCCTGGGAATCCTGCAATGAAGGTGCTTCTGATAGTTAAATCAGGACAAGCTTTGCGCCAAGCCTGTATGCGATCCAAATTTTTCTCGCCACTAGCGGGACGCTTCATACGTTTGAGTACATCTGGGTGTGCATGCTGCATTGGTATATCCAAATATGGCAGAACTCCACTACCCTCATCTGCGAAACCGGCCATGATAGGCAATATTTCATCGACATGCGGATAAGGGTAAACATAATGTAACCGTACCCATGCATCATGCTGACGGGCCAACTTACCTAGCGCCTCAACCATATCAAATAATTTAGCTTTAACTGGGCGGCCATCCCAAAAGCCAGTTCGATACTGAACATCCACACCATAGGCACTTGTGTCCTGTGAAACCACCAATAGTTCTTTAACGCCTGCTTCAAATAAATGCTGAGCCTCAAGCAATACATCACCAATTGGTCGTGAAACTAAATCACCACGCAAACTTGGAATAATGCAAAAAGTGCAGCGGTGATTACATCCTTCTGAAATTTTTAAATATGCATAATGCTTGGGAGTTAGCTTAACTCCGGCTTTAGGCACTAAATCTGAGAAGGGATCATGCGCTTTTGGTAGATGTTGGTGAACAGCAGTTAATACCTCATCAGCTGCATGTGGACCAGTAACAGCTAAAACTTTAGGGTGTACTGATGTCACAACATCAGAACCATCGGCATTCTTTTTTGCCCCCAAACACCCGGTCACAATGACCTTGCCATTTTCAGCTAGTGCCTCACCAATAGCATCCAAGCTCTCTTGAACTGCCGAATCAATAAAGCCACAAGTGTTAACCACTACAAGGTCTGAGCCTGCATAATCCTTTGCAATCTCATACCCTTCTGCACGCAGTTGTGTAACGATGCGCTCAGCATCGACTAATGCCTTAGGGCAACCTAAGGAAACAAAACCAATCTTGCCACTCAATTATTTATCGCTCTTATTGGGAGTTGTGAAAGGGAACCCAGTAAATACATTAGGGGTTTGATCTTTCATTTTTTCTTGCATTTGAGTAAATAGATTTTTACTCTGCTCAATGTAGTTACCCATTTGCATCATTGGGTTTTGCATATTCATGAACTGAGCCCAACTTTCAGGGGTTGCACCACCCTGCTTAGACTGCTCAGCAAATTGACTTTGCATGTCTATGAATGATTGAATATTTTTTTCTAACATGCCACCCACCATGCCTTGCATAGAGTGACCATAGAATCTAATCATTTGAGACAACATCGGCGTTGTGAATAGTGGAACACCACCAGCCTCTTCTTCCAAAATGATTTGCAAAAGAATGGCTCGTGTTAAATCTTCTTCCGTCTTGGCATCAAGGACCTTAAAGTCATCATGAGCAAGCACCAAGCCTTTAACATCAGACAAAGTCACGTATGTACTTGTTTGAGTATCGTAAAGACGACGATTAGGATATTTCTTAATAATCCTAACGCCAGCTGATTTTGCAGATTGTCTTTTTGTGACCATATCAAATAATTAGGGCTTGAATACGCATATTGTATGTGTAAATCAAGCCCGCTCCTAAAAACTAAGCAACATGCCCTTTTTGGGGGCATGGAATTGCTTAGCCCATATGTAAACCACCATTTAGCGAGAAGTCTGCACCTGTAGAGAAACCACCTTGGTCGGATGCCAACCAAGAAACAATCGAAGCGATTTCATCTGGTGTACCCAAACGCTTAACTGGGATTGTTGAAATAATTTTCTCAAGAACATCTTCACGGATAGCAGTAACCATATCTGTGCCAATGTAACCAGGCGATACAGTATTAACAGTTACACCTTTAGAAGCAGTTTCTTGTGCTAAAGACATAGTAAAACCATGAATACCAGCTTTTGCTGTTGCATAGTTTGATTGACCAAACTGTCCTTTTTGACCATTAACAGATGAGATGTTAATGATTCGACCCCAACCAGCATCAACCATGCCATCAATTACTTGTTTGGTGACGTTGAACAATGAGTTCAAGTTAGTATCGATAACAGCGCGCCAATCTTCTGGTGTCATTTTGCGGAAAACTGTGTCACGAGTAATACCTGCGTTATTAACCAACACATCAACTTTTCCGTGTTCAGCTTTTACTTTATTAAAAGCAGCTACGGTACTTTCCCAATCACCAACGTTACCTTCTGATGCTGTGAAATCAAAACCTAGTGCTTTTTGCTCAGCCAACCATCTATCTTTACGTGGTGAGTTAGGACCGCAACCAGCAATTACTTTAAAACCATCTTTTGCCAAACGTTGGCAAATAGCGGTACCGATACCACCCATACCACCTGTTACATACGCGATCTTCTGACTCATTCTTCATCTCCCTTAATTTGAGTGCATTACAACTTTAAAAATTACTAATGATTAATCTATGGCTTTTTCTTTAACGTAAGAGCCTGGTGCTTTTTCAATTACCTTGTACTTTGTATTTCCATAGGATTTAGGCGCAAGCTTTTGCTTACCACTGTGAGGAACAAGCCACTTTGCCCAATCCGGCCACCAACTACCAGGGATTTCCTTTGCACCATCAAACCATGCATCCGCTGTTGTAGGTAGTTTTGAATTAGCCCAATAATTACGTTTTTTCTTGGCAGGAGGATTGATGACACCTGCGATATGACCTGATGCACCAAGTACGAAATGGACTTTTGCACCCTTTAATAATTTGACAGATTCATAAGCAGACCACCATGGAACGATGTGATCTTCTCTAGATGCATACAAGTAGACTGGGCATTTAATTTTGCCTAAATCAACTTTTTCACCACAAATAGTTAACTTGCCAGGAACTTTTAGCTCATTTTGCAAATATAAATGGCGCAAGTACCAAGAATACATAGCACCAGGCAAATTCGTTGAGTCGCCATTCCAGTACAGTAAATCAAACGGTGGCGGAGAATTTCCCTTGAGGTAGTTATCTACAACGTAATTCCAAACCAAGTCATTTGGGCGCAAGAATGAGAAAGTATTTGCTAACTCAACCCCTCTTAACATGCCACATTTGCCACCATTCTTACCGCCGATACTATTTTCCCTAAGACTGACTAGAGCTTCGTCGACAAAGACATCCAAAATACCTGTATCTGAAAAATCTAACAAGGTAGTGAGTAACGTCAAGCTTGCTGCAGGATGTTGATTTCTTGCAGCCATCACAGCAAGTGCCGTGGTGGTTATGGTGCCACCAACACAGAATCCTAAAATATTGATTTGCTTTTGGCCGCTGATATCTTGAACGGTTTCAATCGCATGAATCGCGCCATCACCAATGTAATCGTCCCAAGTTGTATCCGCCATTGACGGATCAGGATTTTTCCAAGAGACCAAATAGACTGTGTGTCCCTGCTCCACCAAATAACGTACAACGGAACTCTCTGGCTGAAGGTCCAATATGTAGTACTTGTTGATGCATGGTGGAATCATTAAGTACGGGCGCTCATAAACTTTTGCAGTTAGTGGCTTGTACTGAATGATTTGAAATAATTTTGTTTGATAAACAACTGCGCCCTCAGAAGTTGCAACATTCTTGCCAACTTCAAAAGCTGATTCATCGGTTTGTGAAACTTTGCCCTTACCTAAGTCTTGCAAGGCATTAAGGATGCCAGTGCGTAGAGACTCTCCTTTGGTTTCAATCAGACGTTGCTGCGCTTCAGGATTAGTTGCTAGAAAATTTGACGGTGACATCGCATCAATCATTTGCTCGATGCTAAAGCGAATTCTTTGTCTAACTTTGGCTTCTGCCTCTACTGCATCTGCTAGATTAAGTAGATGGCGAGAGTTAAGTAGATAAAAGTTAACCGTGGCCTGATTCCAAGGGTTTTGCCATGCATCAGCTCTAAAGCGACGATCTGTGATTGGTGTACCAGTTGGGTTGGCCCATAAAGCAGATAACTCTTTGGCATATTGCTGTTCAATCTCCACCAATTTCTCTGGTGGAATGAGAGCCATATGCTGGGGGGCTAGGCTAGGACCTGGACCAAAGCCTTGCATATTCACCATAACATTCCCTTAATCTAATTATTGACCTTTTGTCTAACCCCTATTCTGAGGTTTTATTGGGGAAATCGTTATAAGAATTAACCCTATCTGAAACTTGTTGAAAGCTTACTTAATAAGCTTTAGGCCCTATTTTTGATCCAGATTAAACTGGCCATACGACCAGTAATGTGATCTCTACGATATGAAAAGAAATTCATATTCTTAAACGTGCATTCATCGCCACCCTCAATGTCATAAATACCCATAGCGTTTAACCGATTTTTGGCTAGACCATAAATATCAGCCATATATTTGCCGGCCTTGTTGGATGGTACAAATAATTTTGATGATTGTGGGTCATGATTAATAAACACGCTAACGACGTCCTCACCCACCTCAAACGATTGTGGACCGATGGCTGCTCCAAAATATGCCCTTATCGTCTCTTGAGAATTTTGAATAATTATTTTCTCTTGCATCAATTCCACGGTTTGTTCAATCACTCCACTAGCTAAGCCTCGCCAACCTGCATGGACTGCTCCGATAACTGAACCATCTGTTGTTGACAACAAAATAGGTAAACAGTCCGCAGTCAAAATCGCTAGAACCTGATCTTTCTTTATAGTTACGGCAGCATCTGCTGTTGGTATGAAACTGCCATCCCAAGTATCGGCATCAAAAACCTCACACCCATGAACTTGATTAAGCCAAATTGGCTTACTGGGTAGTTTACTGATTAATAAGTCTCTGTTTTGCTCAACTACATTTACATCATCACCAACATGTGTTGCGAGGTTGAGGCTGTCATATGGGGGTGAACTATATCCACCGCTTCGGTTAGTAAAGAGAATGTCTACACTGTTTGGAATGAAGCAGCTGGATTTGATTGAGTCGTCAAACATCAAAAGATTCCCAGTTTGGCCATAAACAAGATGCACTAAATCCAAGATTTTCACCTAATTGCTGCATATCGGACGGTAATGGAGCTTTCCAAATCATTGATTCTTTAGTCCTAGGGTGTTCTATACCTAAAACTGCTGCATGCAGAGCTTGTCCTGGTCTTTCAAAGGAGAGGCTAGATGCATCAGTAGGCAATTTCTTTTTGTAGACTGGATCGCCCACTAGTGGATTACCAAGTGACTCTAGGTGGACTCTGATTTGATGTGTTCTTCCGGTTTCCAGGCGGCACATCACCAGTGATATTTTAGTTTTCTGAAAATCTACGGTTTCCAATTGATGAACATGTGTCACGGCTGGCTTACTGGCTGAACCTGTGAGTAATGCCATCTTCAATCTATCACGTGGATCACGACCTAGTGATGCATGTACTGTTTGAGATTTAACTTGGCCCCATGCAAATGCTAGGTAACGACGAATTACTTGTCTGGACTGCAACTGACGTACTAAATCAGTTTGTGCCTCGAGGGTCTTTGCGATCATCAATAGCCCTGAAGTATCCTTATCCAAACGATGGACAATGCCTGCACGCGGCACTGCTGCGATATTTGGATAGTGATGAAGTAAAGCGTTTAAGACTGTGCCAGACCAATTTCCTGCTGCAGGGTGAACAACCATACCCGCAGGTTTATGAATAACTAGAATGTCTTCATCCTCATAGACAACATCTAGAGAAATATTTTCCGGTAGATAGGCTTGTTCCTCTGCGCTAGCTTGTGGGACCACGATAATCTGATCTCCAGCATTAACGGAATATCTGATTTTTAGGGGTAATCCGGCTAAAGTGACAAAACCACCCTCAATCCATGATTGCAGCCTATTTCTAGAGTGCTGAGGTATTAATTGGGCCAAAACCTTATCTAAACGCTCGCCCGCCAAATTATCTGGCACAACTACAGCAATAAACTCTTCCTCATCGATATAATGGGATGCATTGATCTCAGGAGAATCTGGTAATGCCAAAATTTGGTGCCCTTTCATCTAAAAGTAACGTTAGTTTAAGTCTGAAACTGCTTCGTCTAGGTTCAGCATCCTTATTATTTTCCACTGCCCTACTTTCTGGCTGCGCAGGCGATGCTAATGATGAGACTGCAGGCTGGTCACAAAACAAACTATACGTTGAAGCTAAAGACGCCATGGATGGTGGTGACAATGCAAAATGCATCAAATATTTTGAAAAATTAGAGGCTAGATATCCTTTTGGACCCTATGCTCAACAAGCGCAAATTAATGTTGCATATTGTCACTGGAAAGACGGTGAATTAGCACAGGCTATTGTTGCTGTAGATCGATTCATTCAATTGCATCCAGGTCATCCTAATGTTGACTATGCCTACTATCTCAAAGGTCTAATTACTTTCAATGACAACATGGGCTTTCTGGGCAAGTTAACTGGGCAAGATTTGAGTGAAAGAGATCCAAGAGCTGCACGTGACGCCTTTGAAGCTTTCAAGACTTTAACTACTCGTTATCCTGACAGTAAGTACACTCCAGATGCTTTGGATCGCATGCGCTACATTGTTAACTCATTGGCAGATAGTGACGTTAATACAGCGCGTTATTACTACCGTCGCGGCGCTTATTTGGCGGCAGTCAATCGTGCTCAGCGTGCGATTACAGACTACGACAGAGCACCAGCGACTGAAGAAGCTCTTTATATCCTTTACAAGTCATATGAAGCACTAAATATGAAAGATCTCAGTAATGATGCATTAAGGGTATTAAAACTTAATTTCCCAAATAGCAAAATCTTAGTCACGGGTAAGCGCGCTGATGCCGATGAGAACAAACCATCTTGGTGGCAGATTTGGCGCAAATAAGTATCTTGTTAGCCAGTAAAAAAGGAAGGCATGACCTTCCTTTTTTATTACCTATTTTCTGATTTTTACCCAGTCCTAGGGACTCTTGGCGCCAATGCGCAAAGCAACTCATAACCAATTGTTCCTGCTGATTGAGCTACTGCATCAACTGGCAAAAAATTGCCCCATAACTGAACATCGGTACCAACATCAACATGAGGCATATCGGTGATATCAACTGTAATCATATCCATTGATACTTGACCTGCCATACGGCAAACTTTCCCGTCTGCAAGTCCATTGGGGCCAGCAATCCAAACAGGCGTTCCGTCTGGAGCATGTCTTGGGTAACCATCTGCATAGCCGCAAGCAACAATACCAATACGTATAGGTACATCTGTTTTATATCTTGAACCATATCCAACAGATTCATGCGCATCTAAATGTTGAATACCAATAATCTTTGAATTTAATGACATCACGGCTTGCAACTTAGCATGTTCAATATCTTCATATTTACCAGATGGTGATGCCCCATAAAGCATAATTCCAGGCCTTACCCAATCCGAAAAAAACATGTGGTGATGCCACAAAACAGCCGCAGAATTGGCAAGAGATCTATCCCCTTCAAATCCTTCGATTGCTTGATGAAAAATTTCAGCTTGCTCATCCACGCTTGGAGAGCGATCTACATAGTCAGCATTTGCAAAGTGAGTCATATGAGAAATGCCGTAGCCGCTGGCATGTAAGCGGTGATAAATCTCTTTGTACTCATTTGGTCTGAAACCCAGTCGATTCATGCCAGTATTCATTTTTAAATAAATTTTGGGTAAATGGCTGCTTGCCCCATGTTTTGCCTCACTGAGAGCCTCTAACCAATCAACTTGATCAATATGGTGAACCACGCAGTCACAATGAAGATCTGATACTAGAAATATATCTTCTTGGCTAAATAAGCCCTCAAGCAAAAGAATGGGCCCTTGCCAACCCATATCACGCAACAACTTTGCTTCTGCGAGATCTAACAGGGCAAATCCATCAGTGGTTTTTAAACCCTCAAAAGCACTAGCCAAGCCATGACCGTAAGCATTAGCTTTAACAACTGACCATACTTTTGAGCCAGGAACGAGTTCTCTGACCCGCTCCAAGTTATGGCGCATGGCATCAGAGTTTATGTGGGCATAGATCGGTCTTGACAGAAAATACTCACTTTCGTGTTTTAATGACAACTCATAACTGAATTGTACGAATGAAACCAGGTTTTTACACAATTATGGCGGCGCAATTTTTTTCGTCGCTCGCAGACAACGCGCTCTTAATTGCAGCCATTGCACTGTTATACCAGCTTCAAGCTCCAGCTTGGATGACGCCGCTCCTGAAGCTTTTCTTCGTCCTATCTTATGTAGTTCTAGCAGCCTTTGTGGGAGCTTTTGCTGACTCTCGCCCAAAGGGCAATGTCATGTTCTGGACCAACAGCATCAAAATTGTTGGCTGCCTAGCTATGCTATTTAGCGCGCATCCTCTGATGGCATATGCAATTGTTGGCTTTGGAGCTGCCGCCTATTCACCAGCGAAATATGGAATTTTGACTGAGTTATTACCCCCTGAAAAATTAGTTGCTGCTAACGGTTGGATAGAAGGACTGACGGTAGGCTCCATTATTTTGGGTACGGTGTTTGGTGGCATGTTGATTTCGAATCAATTGTCTACTTACTTATTATCTTTTGATTTACCTGTTTTTAATACAGGCATTGATACGGCCCCTGAGGCAGCAATAAGCGTTATTGCTTTTATTTATCTAATTGCAGCAGCTTTTAACCTAAAAATTCCAGATACTGGTGCCGTTTATCCTCAACAAGAAACTAATCCAATTCGACTGGTCAAAGATTTTGAACACTGCTTTAGAACTCTTTGGACCGATCGCCTAGGTCAAATTTCATTAGCAGTAACAACATTATTTTGGGGAGCAGGAGCAACGCTTCAGTTTATTGTCCTTAAGTGGGCTGAATCTGCATTGGGCATGAATTTATCGGAAGGTGCCATCCTACAAGCGGTTGTTGCTTTTGGTGTGGCTGGTGGTGCTGTATGGGCTGCATGGCGAGTTCCACTTAAAAAATCGCTCAATGTTCTAATTTATGGCGTGGTAATGGGTGCGTTGGTCATGGTTTTGGCTATTTTCCGAAAAGACCTAATACCAGATATATCAATTAATCTTGGCATTATTAGCCTACCCTTGTATCTATTAATTGCATATTTATTCTTGATAACCATTGGCTGGATGTCAGGCTACTTTGTCGTGCCAATGAATGCCCTACTGCAACATCGTGGCCATGTTCTTTTATCTGCTGGTCACTCTATTGCAGTACAAAACTTCAATGAAAATCTATCTGTCTTGGGAATGCTTTGTCTTTACTCACTGCTAATTTGGTTAGAGGTTCCCGTTAGCTTTGTCATTGTCTTATTTGGCAGTTTTGTTTGCCTATTAATGATCTACATCATTCGGTGGCATAACCGTAATCAAATGGAATATGACTCTCTTCACCTAATCGGTGAACATAAACATTAAATCACCTGAGATTTAGCGTTATACCAGTGACCTGGCCAGTATTAAGTCTTGCCAGGTCTTAATTTTATCTAGAGGGTTTTTCAATAAATGATCGGGATGGTAAGTTAATACAACAGGAACCTCATTACCGCTCTGTTCTAATGAATGAACTGCCCCTCTGAGTTCGTTAAATGGCTCTGACAAGCCAAGAAGAGTCTTACCTAGGGTTGCACCCATTGCCACAACTACTTGCCCCTTAACGCCCTCTATTTGCACTTTTGAACTACTAACCACTTGTACGGTAGCGCAACTAAGCATTAGTGAAGCCAATATCTTGTCAAATAAGATGTTGCCAGTATCGGTCAACTCATCTACTACAAAAGTCCACATGCTTGATTCATGATTACCTACCTGTTGCATAGATGTTGGCGCACTTCCATGAGTCAATTCTCTATTTGAGGCTAGATCTTCATCTTTAACCACCCATGTACTGATGCCCATGGCATTTAAATAATCAATTTGACTCATATATTTAGGATTTTATTAACGATTTTTTCATGACAATGGCATCTTCTCTTCCGCCCGAGGTTAAAGGATAGTAATCCTTTCTCAAGCCAACTTGTTCATAGCCCAATTTCTTGTATAACTGAATAGCTGGCTTATTACCAACTCTGACCTCTAAGAAAATACTTTCCATTGACCGCGATGAAGCAAGATCTTCCATAATTCCCAAAACTCTTTGTGCGTACCCTTTTTTTCTATAAGAGGGATCGACAGTGATGTTTAAGAGCTCCAACTCATTGACCCCAGGCAAAAGTACGCAATAAGCCATCAACTCATCAGAATCCTCGTTATCATCAGCGAGTCGACGTAAACAGTAAGCCCAGTATCCAGCATTTAATGAATCAATAAAATTACCCTTGGTCCATGTTGACTCGTGACTATGACTTTCGACATCAATCACTTCATCAAGATCCCTAACTGCCATAGGTAAAAGTCGAACATTAATCATAGCAATCAACTAACTAGATATTTTTTGAAGCAGCATCACTACGCTCTGCAATAGTCTGTGCAACTTTATCTCTGACGTAGATTGGTTGCAGATTCTCTGCAGTCACATGCATGCCTCTAGCCAGCATATCTAGACCCAATGAGGCTATTGATTTGGCATGTGGAACCACATTGGGATCAACCGCTAATGCTTGATTGGAGAGCGCACTCATCTCACTTGCATAGTTGCTAATTGCATTACCAACTAAATAAAAAGAATCATTTGGGCAATCAATCTCTTGGGGTAACGACAAATAAATATCCCCAGTACGATCAGGTAAACCATTATTTAGCACGATATAGGTTGCCCAATAAACTTCATTCATACGTGCATCTACAGCGACCAATATTGTTTCACCAGCAACCAGCTTTAAGCTCTGAATACCTTCTAAAGCAACCGCATCAAGACAAACAATCGGCAAGCAAGGTAAGTCAGCAGCAAAAGCCATACCCTGAGCAATACCAACACCAATTCTTATACCTGTAAATGCACCAGGACCTATTCCAACTGCGACAGCTTCTAAATCTCTAAAATTAATATTAGCCTCTGTGAGTAGTTGCTCTACCCAATCTAAAGCATATTGACCGGACTCAGGCCCGAGATTTTCATGCCTTACTAATGACAAAGGGGACTGCGGATTACCCGAGCCCCCTTTTGGGTCGACTAAGGCCACAGAACACCACTGTGTCGAGGTGTCGATGGCCAAAATAGTCAATTAGATTTCCTCGTACAAAGGCAAAGTTAAGAATTCTTCAAATTTTTCACTTGTACTCATTGTGTCAAAAATCTCTGCAGCACGGTCCCAATGACCTGTTGCACCACTTGCTTTAACTTTTGGCAACTCTTCAGCAATTAACTTGCGAACCAACTCAGCTGTTACCTTTGTGCCGTCTTCCAAAACACCTTTTGGTGAACGAATCCATTGCCACACTTGTGAGCGACTAATTTCAGCTGTAGCAGCGTCTTCCATCAAATTATGGATAGGCACACAACCATTACCCGCAAGCCAAGCGCCTAAGTAATGAATGCCTACATTGATATTCATACGCAAACCAGCTTCAGTAATTGGTGTTTCTGGTTGGAAGTTCAACAAATCAGCAGCTACAACATTCACTTCAGGTTTTTGTTTTTCGAATTGGTTAGGTTTATCACCCAATACCTTCACAAACTCTGCCATCGCTGGCTCAACCAAACCTGGGTGAGCTACCCAACCGCCGTCGTAACCATCTTCTGCGTCACGTTTTTTATCATTAATGATGCCTTGCATAGCAATGGCATTCTTCTCAGGATCATTCTTAATAGGAATTAACGCGCTCATACCACCCATAGCTGGCGCACCACGCTTATGACATGTCTTCAATAGCAATAATGCATAAGCACGCATAAATGGGGATGTCATTGTTACTTTGGCACGATCTGCTAAACAGAAGTTCTGATCAACTTTGAATTTCTTGATGCAAGAGAAAATGTAATCCCAACGGCCAGCGTTAAGACCTGCGCTATGTTCACGTAATTCGTAAAGAATCTCTTCCATTTCGAATGCGGCCAAAATAGTCTCAATCAAAACAGTTGCTTTGATCGTGCCACGAGGAACACCTAACTCATCTTGAGTCATACAGAAAATATCATTCCATAGACGTGCCTCTAAATGGCTCTCCATTTTTGGCAAGTAAAAATATGGGCCAGCGCCACGTGCCAACTGCTCTTTTGCGTTATGGAAGAAAAATAATGCAAAGTCAAAAATACCGCCTGAAACACGTTGACCATCAACAGTTACGTGTTTTTCATCTAAGTGCCAGCCACGTGGACGAACTTGCAATGTCGCAATCTTGTCATTTAATTTGTAGCTCTTACCATTTTGCTCAAGGCTAAGTTCACGACGAACTGCCTTCTTCATATTAATTTGACCTTGAATTTGATTTGTCCAGCTAGGGCTGTTGGAATCTTCAAAGTCAGTCATATAAGAGTCTGCGCCTGAGTTAAAAGCATTGATCACCATTTTTGCTTCAACTGGACCAGTGATTTCTACACGACGACATTGCAATGCTGCTGGAATTGGAGCAACTTTCCAATCACCCTCGCGGATAGCTTTTGTTTCAGGTAAGAAGTCAGGTTTTTCACCAGCATCCAAGCGCTTTGTGCGCTCAACACGTGCTTTTAACAATTCTTGACGACGTGGCTCAAAAGCACGATGAAGTTTGGCGACTAAAGCCAAAGCTTCAGGAGTCAAAATAGTAGCGAATTCTGGGGTAACTTCGGCATTGATAGCCATGCCTTGTGGCAAGTTTGACATGAAAACTCCTGAAAAAACAAATAGTTATGATTATTAAAGGCTAATTACTTAAAACTGTAAAAACGACATTATGCCTTAGCTATTGAAAATGTTTCATAGACTTAGGCAGCAATTTAAAGAATATCTAATTTGCGTCAACCAAACTAAAAACTCATACGTTATAGCTATAAGGAAACTTTATAGGAGCCTTTTGTGAGATACGGTTTTAATCACTTGTCAGATGATGAATTTCTTGTTTTGTGCAAAGAATTGAATAAAAACAAGGGTTTATTGCTTATCGGAGCAATTAGAGAGTTACCGCCTAAGCTAGCTGCATTTGCAGAATGGCGAAAAGGCCTCACTTACATGCCGGTCTATGCATAAGAACAATAATTAAGACAATACAAATACAAAAAACCGCCTTTTTGAGGCGGTTTTTGTTTTTAAGGCATTAGGAACAAGTCACTAACTAAGCGCTGCAATCACATCAGCTGGCGCCTGCACTAATTCAATCAGCACACCCTCGCCTCCAATTGGAAATTCTTCATTTCCCTTGGGATGCAAAAATGTGATGTCGTATCCAGCTGCACCTTTACGAATGCCGCCTGGCGCAAAGCGAACTCCATTGGCAGTGAGCCACTCAACTGCAACAGGCAAGTTATCAACCCACAACCCAATATGATTGAGTGGTGTTGCATGAACTGCTGGCTTTTTCTCAGGATCAATCGGTTGCATCAAATCCACTTCAACCTTATGAACACCCTTACCCATTGCGCAAATGTCCTCATCAACATTTTCACGCTCTGATTGAAATGTACCGGTGATTTCTAAACCAAACATATCTACCCATAATTTCTGGAGCTTAGATTTATCTGGTCCGCCAATGGCAACTTGTTGAATGCCTAGAATTTTGAATGGTTTAGTCATTAATTAACTCACTCAAATCTAAGAATTTGCTGATCAACGGCCAAGCTTTCACCTTTAGCAGCCATTACTTCTGCCACCACACCATCTTGGCTAGCCACAAGAACGTTCTCCATCTTCATTGCTTCGATAGCAGCAAGACGTTGTCCAGCTTCCACTTTCTGACCAACAGTCACAGCAACATCGACTAGAAGGCCAGGCATTGGCGATAACAAGAACTTGGACATGTCAGGCGGTTCTTTAAATGGCATTAGCTTTTGCATTTCCGCACCAGCTGGAGTTAACACCAAGCTATCAACTCGAACTCCATCAAACTGAATGCGATAGTACAAGCCAACGCGCTCTACTTGAGCAGAGATTGCTTTACCATTAACAATTGCCTTATAGATAATCTGTCCAGGATTCCAATCCGTATCAATTTTATAAATCTCACCTGCTACGTTTACTTCGTAGCCTTGTGACGACTCATTAACAGATGTCTCAACATAGTCCATTTTTCCTGGCTCACCTGAGGCAACCACAAACTCTGTTGGAATCTTAACTTCGTGACCTTCTAACTGACCATAAATTCCAGCAGCACGATCTAAATAGCGACGATGAACTGCTGTAGCTAAAGCATCCATCAACTTATCATCGGCAGGTACAACATCAGATGCGCGGAAGCCATGTGGGAACTCTTCAGCAATAAAGCCTGTATTGAAGTCACCTGAAATAAAACGTGGGTGCTGCATCAAAGCTGCTTGGAAGGGAATATTTGAATGTATACCGCGAATCACAAACTCGTTTAAAGCTGCACGCATTTTTGTGATGGCATCTAAACGATCTTTGCCATGCACAATGAGCTTCGCAATCATTGAGTCATAGTACATAGGGATTTCGCCACCCTCGTACACCCCTGTATCAACGCGTACACCATTTACTTCTTCAGGCGGCTGATATCTAACTAAGCGTCCAGTTGATGGCAAGAAATTTCTATAAGGATCATCCGCGTTAATACGGCATTCCATTGACCAGCCATTGCGCTTGATATCAGCTTGTCCAAATGACAATTTTTCACCAGCTGCAACACGAATCATCTGCTCGACAAGGTCAAGACCAGTAATTGATTCAGTGACAGGATGCTCAACCTGTAGACGTGTGTTCATCTCTAGGAAATAGAACGATTGATCCTTACCAACCACAAACTCAACCGTTCCGGCAGACTGATACTTAACCGCTTTAGCCAAGGCAACAGCCTGCTCACCCATCGCTTTTCGAGTTTCTTCGCTAATGAATGGTGATGGAGCTTCTTCAATTACTTTTTGATGTCTACGCTGAATAGAACATTCACGCTCCCAGAGGTAGACGGCATTACCATGACCATCGCCTAATACTTGAATTTCAATGTGACGTGGTTCTTCAACAAACTTTTCAATAAATACGCGATCGTCACCAAAACTATTACGTGCCTCATTTTTACAAGCTGAGAAACCCTCAAAAGCTTCTTTATCGTTAAAAGCAACACGCAAACCCTTACCACCGCCACCAGCCGATGCTTTAATCATCACTGGATAGCCAATACCCTTAGCAATCTCTACAGCTGCCTCAGGTGTATCAATCGCATCGTTATATCCCGGTATGGTGTTAACTTTTGCTTCATTAGCTAGTTTCTTGGAAGCAATCTTGTCACCCATTGCAGCAATTGAATAATGCTTGGGACCAATGAAAGTGATGCCCTCTTCTTCTAAGCGCTTAGCAAAAGCTTCGTTCTCAGACAAGAAACCATAACCCGGGTGAACAGCTTCCGCACCAGTATCTTTGCAAGCTTTGATGATGTTATCCATCACTAAATATGACTCGCGAGATGGTGCTGGGCCAATACAAACGGCCTCATCAGCTAACTCAACGTGCCGCGCATCTTTATCGGCTTCTGAGTAAACAGCAACAGTTTTAATACCCATCTTGCGGGCAGTTTTAATAACGCGGCAAGCTATCTCACCACGGTTAGCAATCAGAATCTTTTTAAACATGTTCTTTTCCTAATCGATTAGAGGGGAATGTTGCCGTGTTTGCGCCATGGATTCTCTAAATCCTTGTCCTTCAGCATTGCTAGAGAACGCGCTACACGCTTACGTGTTTCATGCGGCATGATGACGTCATCAATGTAACCGCGACGACCGGCAACAAATGGGTTGGCAAACTTAGCTTTGTATTCAGCTTCACGCTCAGCCAATTTTGCTGGATCACCTTTTTCCTCGCGGAAAATAATTTCAACCGCACCCTTAGGTCCCATCACAGCAATTTCTGCTGAAGGCCATGCAAAGTTAACGTCACCACGTAAATGTTTAGATGCCATCACGTCATAAGCGCCACCATAGGCCTTGCGTGTAATCACTGTAATTTTCGGCACTGTGCATTCAGCATAGGCATATAGCAACTTAGCACCATGCTTAATAATGCCGCCGTACTCTTGCGATGTGCCAGGCATGAAACCAGGAACATCCACAAAAGTTACTACTGGGATATTGAATGCATCACAGAATCGCACGAAACGCGCTGCCTTAATTGATGACTTAATATCTAAACAACCAGCTAAAACTAATGGTTGATTAGCTACGATACCGACTGTTTGTCCCTCAATACGAGCAAAACCAATAATGATATTTTTGGCGTAATCCGGTTGAATCTCAAAAAAGTCGCCATCGTCTACTGTCTTCAAAATCAACTCAAGCATGTCATAAGGCTTGTTTGGATTATCTGGAACCAAAGTATCCAATGAAAAATCTAAACGTTCTGCAGTATCTGCAGCTTTACGTACAGGCGGCTTCTCTTTATTTGATAGTGGTAAGTAGTTAAAGAAACGACGCAACATCAAAATTGCCTCGACATCGTTATCAAATGCTCGATCACATACACCAGACTTAGTTGAGTGTGTCACTGCACCACCCAACTCCTCAGCTGTAACCTCCTCATGAGTCACAGTTTTAACAACTTCAGGGCCTGTAACAAACATATATGAACTATCTTTCACCATAAAGATGAAATCAGTTAATGCTGGTGAATACACTGCGCCACCAGCACTTGGACCCATAATCAAAGAGATTTGTGGAATAACGCCTGATGCTGAAACGTTACGCTGAAAAATCTCTGCATAGCCACCTAATGATGCAACACCTTCTTGAATACGCGCACCACCTGAGTCATTAAGACCAATCACAGGAGCGCCAACTTTCATAGCCTGGTCCATTACTTTGCAAATCTTCTCAGCATGCGCCTCAGACAATGAGCCACCAAAAACAGTAAAGTCTTGAGAGTAGACAAATGTTAAACGGCCATTGATCATGCCGTAACCAGTCACCACGCCATCGCCTGGCACAGATTCATTAGCCATGCCAAAGTCGGTGCAGCGGTGTTCAACGAACATATCCCACTCTTCAAATGAGCCTTCGTCTAACAATAATTCGATACGCTCACGAGCAGTCAACTTGCCCTTGCCGTGTTGCGCATTGATACGCTTTTGGCCGCCACCAAGGCGAGCTTGCTCGCGCTTAGCTTCTAGCTGTTTAATGATGTCATGCATGGAATGCTCTCCCTTGTTTCTCAATCTTCAAAATTAATACAATTACTTCTATTTCATTAAATCTAATAAACGTCTTGCTGCGACAGATGCTGCAACAGTTCCGTTATTGACTGCCGCTGTTAATTCAGGCAACAGTTTTTGAACCTGTGAATTAGCTCTAAAGTTCTGTTTCAACCCAGCTTCAATTCGCTCCCACATCCATGATTGGGCCTGTTGTCTTCTTCTGTCTGATAAATGACCGTGCTTACTCTGGATATTCTTAAAAGAAGTTACCGTGTCCCAAAATTCAGTAATGCCTTCAGCTTTAAGTGCACTCAATTTCATGACTTTAGGGTGCCAAAGAGTCTCATCATGATGTGCATGATCTGGGTTGCCGTGCATACTAAATAATCTTAACGAGCTCATGATTTGAACCTGAGCTCTAGTTGCTGCATCTGGATCAAGATCAACCTTGTTAATAACAACTAAATCAGCTAACTCCATGACACCTTTTTTAATGGCTTGTAGATCATCGCCAGCATTAGGTAACTGTAATAAAACAAACATATCAGTCATGTTTGCTACAGCAGTCTCACTTTGACCAACTCCCACTGTTTCAACAATCACTACATCATGGCCTGCAGCTTCAGCGACAAGCATTGCTTCTCTGGTCTTCTCAGCCACTCCACCCAAATTGCCAGATGATGGGCTGGGTCGGATGAATGCTTTTTCATTAACCGAGAGGAACTCCATACGGGTCTTATCGCCTAAAATTGAACCACCCGATACTGATGATGATGGATCAATCGCTAGAACTGCAACACGGTGTCCTTTATCTATCAAATACAACCCTAGGGCTTCAATAAAAGTAGATTTACCAACACCGGGTACACCTGAAATACCCAATCTAAATGATTGGCCACTTTTAGGTAAGACTGCATTTAAAACATCATCAGCTCTCAAGCGATGATCGACTCGAGTTGACTCAAGCAAAGTAATCGCCTTAGCCATAGCACGACGTTGCTCAGGACCAGGTTTAGAGCCTGGTCCACAAATTGCGTCAACGAGAGCTTGGTCTTCTGCTTGCACCCTAGTTCTTTATCAATTATTTCTGAGCTTTACGAATTTGCTCTAGAACATCTTTTGCTGAAGCCGGGATAGGTGTACCAGGACCATAAATACCCTTAACACCAGCCTCATACAAGAACTCATAGTCTTGACGAGGAATCACGCCACCCACGAACACAATAATGTCATCCGCGCCTTGCTTTTTAAGCTCAGCAATAATTGCTGGCACCAAAGTCTTATGACCGGCTGCCAATGTAGAAATACCCACGGCATGTACATCATTTTCAATTGCTTGGCGAGCGCACTCTTCCGGAGTTTGGAACAACGGCCCCATATCAACGTCAAAACCTAAATCTGCAAATGCTGTAGCAACTACTTTAGCGCCACGGTCATGACCATCTTGCCCCAATTTAGCAATCATCACACGTGGGTGACGACCAGCCTCTTTAGCAAAGTCAGCAATTTCAGTTTTTAATTTTTCCCAGCCTTCTGCTGAGTCATAAGCTGCTGCATACACACCAGTCACCTTTTGAGTATCGGCGCGATGGCGCCCGTAAACTTTTTCCAAAGCATCAGATACTTCACCAACAGTAGCTCTTAAACGAATCGCATCAATTGCTAAGGCTAATAAATTACCTGAGTTTGTTTCCGCTGCATTAGTTAACGCATCTAACGCAACTTGTACTTTCGCTGCGTCACGTTTTGCTTTTACTTCTTTTAGGCGCGCAATTTGTGAATCACGCACTTTATTGTTATCGATATCAAGGATATCAATTGAATCCTCTTTGGCAAGCTTGTACTTGTTAACACCAACAATCACATCTTTGCCTGAGTCGATACATGCTTGCTTCTCGGCTGCGGCTGCTTCAATCTTCAACTTCGCCCAGCCACTTTCAACTGCTTTGGTCATGCCACCCATTGACTCAACTTCTTGAATAATCTCCCAAGCCTGATCAGCCATGTCTTGAGTTAACTTCTCCATCATGTAAGAGCCAGCCCATGGATCGATCACATTAGTAATATGAGTTTCTTCTTGAATGATCAATTGGGTATTACGTGCGATACGTGATGAAAATTCAGTTGGCAAAGCAATTGCCTCATCAAACGAATTTGTGTGTAGTGATTGAGTGCCGCCAAATACAGCAGCCATAGCTTCAATCGCTGTTCTTACGACGTTGTTATATGGATCTTGTTCTGTCAAAGACCAGCCAGATGTTTGGCAATGAGTTCTTAACATCAATGATTTAGGATTAGTCGGGTTGAACTCCTTCATCACCCTCCACCACAGCAATCGTGCAGCTCTGAGCTTGGCAACCTCAAGATAAAAGTTCATACCAATAGCGAAGAAGAATGACAAGCGTCCAGCAAAGTCATCAACGTCCAAGCCTTTGCTAAGCGCAGTTTTAACGTACTCTTTACCATCGGCAATTGTGAATGCAAGCTCAAGGGCTTGATTAGCACCTGCTTCTTGAATATGGTATCCAGAAATAGATATCGAGTTAAATTTAGGCATCTTTTGAGATGTGTACTCAATGATGTCGCCAATAATTCTCATTGATGGCTCTGGTGGATAAATATAAGTATTACGCACCATGAACTCTTTCAGAATATCGTTCTGAATAGTTCCGGATAATTTGTCCTGACTAACACCTTGTTCTTCAGCAGCTACAACATAACCAGCCAAAATGGGTAGAACTGCTCCATTCATCGTCATTGATACTGAAACCTTATCCAATGGAATCTCATTGAATAAAATTTTCATATCCTCTACAGAGTCAATTGCCACACCAGCTTTACCAACATCACCAGTTACACGAGGATGATCAGAGTCGTAGCCGCGGTGCGTTGCTAAGTCGAATGCAACTGATACACCTTGACCACCGGCTGCTAGAGCTTTTCTATAAAAAGCGTTGGATTCTTCCGCTGTTGAAAATCCAGCGTACTGACGAATTGTCCATGGGCGTACTGAGTACATCGTAGCTTGTGGACCGCGTACAAATGGTTCAAACCCAGGCAAAGTATTTGCGAATGGCAATCCTTCAGTGTCTGCGGCGGTATACAAAGCCTTTAACTTAATACCGTCGGGTGTTTGCCAACCTAATGCATCAACATTTCCATTCGGTGCTGATTTAGTAGCTGCCTTAGTCCATGCCTCCATGCTTGGAGTTGAAAATTCAGGCCACTGGCTTTTAGTGGGTTTACTCATTATTTCTCCACAGACACAATTAATTGATTCTTGATATTGAACCTCGAAGGCTTGACATATACCTGACAAAAGTAGTCTAATGAATTCATAATTATGAATTCAAAATTATTACTAAGCCCAAGGCCATTGTACGAGGAAGTCGCAGAGAGACTGCGAACAAGTATTTTTTCTCATGAATTTGCTCCAGGTTCATGGATTGACGAGCAAGCCATAGCAAAAGAATATGGCATCAGCCGCACCCCAATGCGTGAAGCGATCAAAATACTGGCTGCTGAAGGCTTGATAACCATGAAAATGAGGCGCGGAGCCTATGTTACTGAGGTCAGCAAGTCAGACTTGAACCAAATTTTCACAGTGCTAGCCCTTCTTGAGGGGCAAGCATGTCGAGAAACCGCCCTAAAAGCTTCAGAAGGACAGCTTGAAGCCCTGGACTCTATTCACATGAAACTAGAAAGAGCTGCGGCAGATAGAGATTTAGAGCAATTCTTTGCTATTAACCAATCGTTTCATGACAAGCTTCAAGAGATATCTAATAACCCTTGGATGAAACGAGTGATTGATGACCTGAGAAAGGTTCTTAAATTGCAGCGTAGAGACTCACTTAGCAAACGAGGCAGAATGGAAAGTTCCTTGCTTGAACACAGAAAGATCTTATCTGCCCTGCTCGCTCGTGACGCCGATTTGTCTGAGAAGCTAATGAAGGAACACCTACTCCAAGGGCAACTTGCAGCCAAGTAAACATTAAAAAAGCCACTTTGAAGCGGCTTTTTTAATCGAGTAAAAAGAAAATCTTATTTCTTCATTACCAATGTGCCAGGCAAGTTAGCAATATAAGCTGCCATATCTTGCAAATCCTTGTTTGAGAATTGTGCAACTTGACCTGCCATGATCGCATTACTACGACCAATATTTGGATTATTAGTTACCTTGTAAGCCTTCAAGGCAGCGTACAAGTAATCTGCATGCTGACCAGCCAATTTTGGATATTCAGGAGCCAAAGGCTTATTTAAACCTTCACCATGGCAAGCAATACAACCACTCTTGTTAACCAACTCCTCACCTTTTTTAAGGTCAGCTGCCTGTGTAGTCAAAGCAAAAGAGGCCGTTGCGATAGCAATCAAAATACGTTTCATGTCGACTTCCCCTACTTATTTCAATTTATTAATAGTTGTGGCAGAAGTTTGAGCAGCATAGTACTCAGCAATATCAGCCATATCTTGATCGGTTAATGTACCTGCGATACCACGCATAGTTGGATGTTTACGCTCACCCTTTTTATATGCTTGTAATGCAGAAACGATGTAAGCAGCGTTTTGACCGCCCAATAGAGGCACGGTATAGATTTCTGGATAGCTGATTCGGTAGCCAGGTATTGCGTGGCAACCAATACACATTGCAACTTTAGGTTCAGCAGCTTTAGCGTTACCCACAGTTTGAGCATTCACAGTACCAGCCAATGTCATGGCAGCAACAGCAACAGTTAGTAGTTTTTTCATAGTGACCAAATATTGAGGTAGATCAAAAAAAATGTTCGAAGGGAGTATAGCGGATGAGCAAGGGAAAATGGCTTACAAAGAGTAATTTTTAGGTATTTTCACCAAGTTTTAGACCAACAATTGGCTTTTTCGCCGTAAAACCAGTCAGCATGTAGAAAAAAATCAACAACTTGAGGCTTAACTTTTTGCTAGCAATACAATAATGAATAGTTATGGAGAATTTAAATGTCTAAGATTGCTGCCCGATTAAAAGAGTTAAATATTGAACTGCCATCTGCTGGCGCTCCAGCAGCTGCATATGTCATGTCTGCCCAGACTGGCAACACCCTATTTCTATCTGGTCATATTGCTAAGAAAGATGGCAAACCTTTAGTAGGCAAACTAGGGCTGAACATGACTACCGATGAGGGAAAAGCCGCTGCCAGAAGTATTGCTATTGATCTTATAGCAACGATGCAAGCCCACTTGGGAGATTTGGACCGGGTCAAGCGAATTGTCAAGGTCATGAGTTTAGTTAACTCTATTGACACATTCACTGAGCATCACTTAGTGACTAATGGTTGCTCAGAATTATTGTTCGAAGTATTCGGTGACTCAGGTAAACATGCGCGTAGCGCATTTGGTGTAGCTCAAATTCCCCTGGGCGCTTGCGTAGAAATCGAACTAATTGCTGAGGTTGAGTAAATATCTTGAGGCCAAGTCTAAGCATTCAAGGAAAGACTGCTGTTATTACACTCAACAGCCCCGAGTCTGCAAATCGTTTAACAGTAGATGACTTGGCATCACTGCAGCAACATATATCTGAGGTGAATCAGAACCCAAGCGTTATTGCATTGATAGTTAAATCCACAGGCAAGTATTTTTGCTCAGGCTTTGACATCACAAGTCTAGACGAGTCAGCAAAAGATAAGTCACTCATGTTTGAAGATGTGGTTAATGCTCTAGAGGATTGCCGACCGATCACTATTGTTGCTATTCAAGGTGGTGTGTATGGTGGAGCTACAGACTTAGCACTTGCATGTGACTTTAGAGTTGGTAGTCAAGCGGCAGAAATGTTTATGCCCGCCGCAAAACTAGGCATACATTTCTATCAGCGTGGCTTAATGCGTTACGTATCTCGATTAGGTGTAGATACGGCCAAACGACTACTGCTCACTGCAGAAAAGATTGAAGCCCCAGAAATGAAAGAAATTGGTTTTCTAACTCAACTAGTAAACCCAGATGATTTAGATTCATCTATTGCAGAATTAGTTCAACAACTAACGCTAATGGCTCCGCTCGCTATCTTAGGAATGAAAAAGCACATCAATAGAATCGCAAGCAGCACACTGAATGTTGAAGAACTTAATCGAGACATTGCACTAGCTCAAAATTCAGAGGATCTTCAAGAAGGCAGAACTGCATGGGCGGAAAAACGCGCCCCAATATTCAAGGGGCGCTAGGTTCTCACCAATTAGATACCAGCTGTTAACTTGGCGTCTTTTAACTTTGGCTCTAATGCATGACCTTTACGAGCACGATTAGCTGCAAAAGCTTTTAGCGTTTTAGCATCCAAGGCAGCCTCTGTTGGGTTACCAGTTCTACCCAAACCGGACAAGGTAGCACCTGTGTCACCTACTGCAATAGCAGATTGAAGCTTTTCATTCTTATCCAAATCCATCAAGATGACGCCTTTACCACCGGTTGGCAAACGCTTTAAGTCATCCAATGGGAATACAAGTAAGCGCCCCGCCTCTGATAAGCAAGCAACACTCTTCATGCCTTCAACTACTTTTGCGGGTGCCAATGGAGCATCACCAGGGGCAAATTTTGCATCCACACCAACAAAGGATTTACCTGCTTTGTTACGTGTTGTCATATCTGCCACATTAGCCAAGAAGCCATTACCCGATCTCATTGATAACAAGAGCAAATCATCATTGTGACCAGCATAGTAAGCAACCATTTGTGTGCCGGCAGCTAAGTTAACGAAGCCAGTTAATGGTGAACCATCCCCTCGAGCACCTGGCAGGTCGGCAACGGCAACCGTGTAGACACGACCATTATTACCAAAACCAAGCACCACATCGGTCGTACGACATTCAAACGTGCCATACATACCGTCACCAGCTTTGAAACTAAATTGTTGTGGGTCATGGTCATGCCCTTGACGTGCCCTGACCCAACCTCTTTGAGATATCACCACTGTCACAGGTTCATCGATGACTTTTGCCTCAGCAACTGCCTTTTTCTCTTCCTGAATCATGGTGCGTCGTTCGTCACCAAAAGCCTTCATGTCGGCTTCGATTTCTTTAACAATGCGTTTACGCATGTTCGCATCGCTACTTAACAGACTCTCTAGATCATCTTTTTCAGTCTTTAATTCATTTAACTCTTGTTCAATCTTAATCGCTTCAAGACGAGCTAACTGACGCAAACGAATTTCTAAAATATCTTCAGCCTGACGCTCAGATAATTTAAAGGCAGTCATCAAATCAGCTTTAGGATCATCACTGCCACGAATAATCTTGATGACTTTGTCAATATTTAGAAGAACTAACTGACGGCCTTCTAAAATATGAATACGGTCATTAACTTTACCTAAACGATGTTCTGTTCTACGCGTCACTGTTGCGACACGGAACTCAATCCATTCGCGCAAAATCTCACCGAGACCCTTTTGACGAGGTCTACCATCATTACCAATCATCACCAAGTTAATTGGCGCATTGGATTCTAGTGATGTGTGAGCAAGTAGTGTTGTTGCAAATTCGTTGACATCAATATTTTTAGTCTTTGGCTCAAAAACCAAACGGACAGGCGCATCTTTGCTAGATTCATCGCGCACAGAATCTAACAATGACAAAATTGTTTGCTTGAGATTATTTTGTTCTGCTGTGAGTGTTTTCTTACCAACCTTGACCTTTGGATTGGTGAGCTCTTCAATCTCTTGCAGCACTTTTTGCGTCGATGTGCCTGGCGGCATTTCTGTAACCACCAATTTCCATTGGCCACGCGCCATATCTTCAACCATCCAACGTGCCCTGACCTTCAAACTACCTCTGCCAGTTTGATAGATTTGTGAAATCTCACTTTGTGAAGAAATAATCTGTGCACCACCTGGGAAATCAGGTCCCGGCACATGAGTCATTAACTCATCATGAGTTAATTTTGGATTTTTCATCAATGCAATGGTGGCACTAGCGACTTCTTTTAAGTTGTGAGATGGCACTTCTGTAGCCATACCAACAGCAATACCTGACGCTCCATTTAACAAAACGAATGGCAAACGTGCTGGTAGCAGCTTAGGCTCCTGCATTGAACCGTCATAGTTGGGAATGAAATCAACTGTGCCTTCATCAATTTCATCTAGCAACAAGCTGGCGATTTTAGTAAGTCTAGCCTCGGTGTAACGCATCGCTGCGGCACCATCACCATCTCTAGAGCCAAAGTTTCCCTGGCCATCAATTAATGGGTAGCGTAACGAAAAATCTTGTGCCAAACGAACCAAAGCATCGTAGGCTGATTGATCGCCATGCGGATGAAATTTACCTAAAACATCACCTACTACGCGTGCACTTTTTACTGGCTTTGCATCTGCGCGTAGATTCATTTCATTCATAGCAAATAAAATTCTGCGCTGCACTGGCTTTTGCCCATCAGCAACCTCTGGCAAAGCACGACCTTTAACTACGCTAATGGCATAGTCTAAATATGCACGTTCCGCATAAGTTGCTAAGGTTAATGAATCAACGTCTGCAGAACTCGGCACGACTCTAGAACTTACTGATACAGGCTCAGAAGATTCATCTCCTAGATCTGCAAACAGGTCTGGCTCTTGATTTGGATTATTTTTTTTCTTACTCATTATTTTTTCTAAATATCGGTAGATTAAATATCTGCTTCAACTTCATTGCCGCGCTCTTCCAACCAACTCTTGCGAGCACCAGATTCGGATTTACCCATCAGCATATCCATAGTCTTAACTGTTTCTACCTCGCCCAACGCACCCTCCGTAACAGGAAGCAATCTACGCGTATCCGGATTCAAAGTTGTGTCCCAAAGTTGTTCAGCGTTCATTTCACCCAGACCTTTAAAGCGACTGATTTGCCATGAACCTTCACGCAAACCATCTTTGCGTAACTTATCTTCAATAGCTCTTAATTCGCCCTCATCGAGAGCATATAGTTTTTGTGCTGGTTTCTTTCCGCGAGCTGGCGCATCGACACGGAACAATGGAGGACGAGCGATATATACATGACCACGTTCCATCAATTTTGGGAAATGCTTATAGAACAAGGTCAGTAGCAACACTTGAATGTGAGCGCCATCGACGTCAGCATCTGACAAGATGCAGATTTTGCCGTAACGCAAATTGCTCAAATCGGGCTCATCAGTTGCTCCATGCGGATCAACACCAATTGCGACAGCAATGTCATGAACTTCATTATTAGCAAATAAACGATCACGCTCGGCTTCCCAAGTATTTAACACTTTGCCACGTAAGGGCAAGATTGCTTGATATTCTTTATTGCGACCCATTTTTGCAGAGCCACCGGCAGAATCACCCTCCACAAGGAAGAGTTCGTTCATGGCAATATCTTCACTCTCGCAGTCAGTTAACTTGCCAGGCAAGACTGCAACACCAGAAGATTTTTTCTTTTCGACTTTCTGACCCGCACGAGTTCTTGCTTGTGCCTGCTTAATCACTAACTCTGCCAACTTACGACCATAATCGACATGCTGGTTAAGCCATAAATCCAGAGCTGATTTAACAAAGCCAGAGACTAGTCGTACAGCATCTCTTGAATTCAATCGTTCTTTAATCTGACCTTGGAACTGTGGGTCTAGAACTTTGGCGGACAAAACGAATGATGCACGAGCAAAAACGTCTTCCGGCATTAACTTCACACCCTTTGGCTGAAGTGCATGAATATCAATAAAGCTTTTAACTGCATTGAACAAGCCATCACGTAATCCACTTTCATGGGTTCCACCCGCTGGCGTTGGAATTAAGTTGACATAGCTTTCGCGAACAGGAGCTCCCTCTTCAGTCCAAGCCACAACCCAACTGGCACCCTCACCTTCAGCAAAAGAATCTTCACCTGGTCGATTAGGATCTGCAAAGTGTTCGCCATCAAACGCTGGGATCACAACCGGACTATGACCACCCTGGGCCATTGCCTCATCTAGATAACCTCTTAATCCTTGGGTATATAACCAAGTTTGTGGTTCACCACCCTTTTCTTGAATTAAGGTCACTTTTACGCCAGGCAAAAGAACTGCTTTAGAGCGTAATAGTCTTTGTAACTCAGCGAGAGGAATTTGGGCGCTATCAAAATATTTAGCATCTGGCCAAGCTCTTACGCGCGTGCCATTCGGTCGATCGCCCATTGGAGCAATTTTTGTCTTGAGTGGTTCAACCACAAAACCTGCTTCAAATGCCAATGTCGAAATCTGTTTATCACGCCAAACAGTCACTTCCATGCGCTTGGATAAGGCATTGGTTACAGATACGCCCACACCGTGTAGACCACCAGAGAAGGCATATGCCCCGCCCGAGCCTTTTTCGAATTTGCCACCAGCATGAAGTTGCGTAAATACCAACTCGACTACTGGCCTTTTCTCTTCAGGATGCATGCCTACTGGAATACCACGGCCATCGTCTTCCACGCTCACACTACCATCGGTATGCAAGGTGACGACGATGTGCTTACCGTAGCCCCCTAGGGCTTCATCGGAAGCATTATCGATAACCTCTTGAATCATATGCAAAGGGTTATCGGTCCGTGTATACATACCCGGACGTTGTTTGACTGGTTCAAGGCCCTTTAGGACTTTGATCGACGATTCGCTGTATTGATCTGATTTTTTTGTTGCCATGGCGGAGAATTGTATCCACATGCGAAAATGACTTCCATGGGAGCACTTAATCATCTTCGCGTTTTAGACCTCAGTCGAGTACTGGCAGGACCTTGGTGTGGGCAGAACCTAGCAGACCTAGGAGCCGATGTAATCAAGGTTGAGAGGCCAATTACGGGAGACGATACCCGCCAATGGGGCCCTCCTTTTTTAAGGAATTCTGAAGGCAAAGAAACCACAGAATCCGCCTTTTATTTAGCAATAAATCGGAATAAAAGATCAATTACCGTAGATATTTCGAAGCCAGAAGGTCAAGAAATCATCAAAAAACTGGTTTTACAGAGCGATATCGTTATCGAAAACTATAAAGTTGGGCAATTAAAAAAGTATGGCCTTGATTATGAGAGCCTAAAAGGCATAAAAAATGATCTAATTTATTGTTCTATAACGGGTTTTGGTCAAACTGGCCCTTACGCGCATCGCCCTGGTTACGACTATATCGTCCAAGGTATGGGCGGATTTATGAGCGTCACGGGCGAAAAGGAAGATTTACCTGGCGGAGGACCTCAAAAAGCTGGCGTTGCGATTGCTGACATCTTCACGGGCATGTATGCCACTTCAGCAATACTTGCCGCTGTTGTTCACAGAGATCGAACCGGCGTAGGTCAATACATTGATTTATCGCTATTAGATGTACAAATCGCCACCATGTGCAACGTAGCGAGTAATTATTTAACTAGTGGTGTACCGCCTAAAAGTTGGGGTAATGCTAGTGCCAACATAGTCCCTTATCAAACTTTTAAAGCATCTGATGGATGGATCATTGTTGCTGCTGGTAATGACAGTCAATTTAGACACTTTGTGGAGTCTGGGCATGAACCTCAACTTGCTGATGATCCTCGCTTTGCAACCAATCCCGAGCGTGTTAGACATCGCACTGAGTTAGATCCACTTCTTCAAAAAATGGTTTTAAAGAAAACAAAAAAAGAATGGATTGAACTATTGGATATTGCCAATGTTCCTTGCGGGCCCATCAATAACTTCAAAGAAGTTTTTGAGAACGAACAAGTCATCGCACGCAATATCAAAATGGAAATGCCCCACCCTACGGCAGGCAAAGTCAATTTAGTTCGCAGCCCAATGAGATTAAGCGAAACGCCAGTGGTGGAACATCGCCCGCCACCATTACTGGGTGAACACACCCATGAGATTCTTCAAAGCAAATTAGGTCTCACCGAATCTCAAATCAAATCTTTAAAAGAACAAGGCATCATCTAAGTCATGACTTATCAATTAAACCTGACAAGAGTTCTAATTGCAGGAGGACTGCTAGTTACTCTATCAATGGGCATACGTCATGGGTTTGGTTTATTTAATCTTCCCGTTACTCAAGCAAATGGTTGGGGAAGAGAAACATTTGCCTTGGCGATCGCCCTACAAAATTTAACCTGGGGTGCAACACAACCATTATTTGGTGGCCTATCCGACAAGTTCGGTGCATACAAGATTATGCTGCTAGGCGGATGCCTTTACTGTATTGGTCTGTATGGTGCCAGCCAAGCTGTAAGTGGACTAGCTTTTGTCCTGAGTATGGGAGTTATTTTAGGTTTGGCTTTAGCCTGCTCAACATACAGCGTTGTATATGGAGTGATTGGTCGCAACTGCCCACCCGAAAAACGTGTTTGGGCAATGGGCATTGCTGCTGCCATGGGTTCATTTGGACAATTCTTGATGATCCCTTTAGAACAAGAATTGCTGGGCAACTTTGGGCCTCAAAATGCTCTAGTTATTCTAGCAATCCTAGTTACTCTGATGTTGCCGCTAGGTTGGATTTTGCGAGAGAAAAATCATGCGCCTGCAGTATCAGGGCATCAGCAAACAATTACAGAAGCCATTAGCGAAGCGTTTAAACAACGTAGCTTTCAATTATTAATTCTTGGTTACTTTGTTTGCGGATTCCAAGTGGTTTTCATTGGCGTTCACTTAGCGCCCTATCTCAAAGACATGTCTGCCACCTATCCTGATGTTGGTCACCCTCAAGTGGCAACACTGGCTTTAGCATTAGTGGGATTGTTTAATGTCTTGGGCACCTACTATGCAGGTGTCCTTGGGCAAAAAGTGCCTAAGCACTACATACTTGCCTTTATATATGGCTCAAGATCGATTGTGATTGGTGCGTTCTTATTGCTTCCCCTATCACCATTAACAACTTACTTATTTGCTGCACTCATGGGTATTTTGTGGCTATCCACCGTACCCCTCACAAATGGGATAGTGGCTCAAATTTTTGGCGTTAAGTATTTATCGATGCTATCTGGTTTTGCATTCTTCTCTCATCAAATTGGCAGCTTCATGGGTGCCTATTTGGGAGGCGTTTTATTTGATAAAACAGGTTCCTACAACATTGTTTGGATCATTGCCATAGCGTTGGGTATTCTAGCGGCGCTAGTTAATTTACCAATCAAAGAAGATGCCATTGATAGAAATGCTGCTTTGGCAAAAGCCTAATTATCAAAATCAATCATCATGAACATATTGCGACCTCATATCCTCATTAAAAATCTGGCAGCAATTGCACTGGTATTGGTCTTTTCAGCTTATTTGAAGCCAGATTTAATGGTTACCATCGCAAATACAGTGCTAACTCTTTGCGGATGGTAAGCTAGCGACCTATTTCAGATCTCGCCATAGTACAGTGGATAGTACAACTGCCTCCTAAGCGGTAGACACAGGTTCGATTCCTGTTGGCGGGACCAAATTACTTGGTTTGCGCTTATTTTGTTACGGGAGGCACGACAGTGCTACGAGGTGCGACCGTTAACATCACATTCGTTCTGCCAATCCAACCTGCATCTTCAATTTCAATCGTAGCGGTTCTGTCTTTCTTGATAAAAACTAAGATGCTATTTTTAGTTTTGGTTGAAGAAACCAAGGTCCAGCCAGCTTTTTGGAATTGATCACGGAAGAAAGTGAATGTTTCATTTGAGTTTTGTTGGGCAATTATTGCAACCCTTCCAGCCCAACCGTCACCACTACCCAAGATCAAGGTATTTTCATTATTAATCTTTGCGCCACCAGGCATGGGCATATCACCCAATAACTTGGTTTGAATATCCTGAATAGACTCACCATCTGCATTGGTCATGGGCGTTGAAGCACAACCAGAAAAGAGCGTTACAGAAATGCAAAATAGAGCTGCAAGTAATTTATTCATTGATCTTCATCCACAAAATCCAAAGCGATATCAATAATGTAATCGCATTTGCAATAACCACAGGCCAAGCGCTGATAAAAACACCATACACCAACCATAGGAAAACGCCAAGACTAAAAATCAAATACATCCAGAATGAGATGGCATTTGTATCTTTAGTTTTATAAATACGCCAAGCTTGAGGCAGAAATGCAAAGGTAGTCAGCGCCGCTGCAACATAGCCAAGAATATTTTCTAAACTCATCAATTAAAATTTTCTACTTCTTTGTCAATAGGGGAAAAAATATATTTCCGCGAAATCTTTAAAGAACTTATCCACAGAATTTGTGGACTACTCCTTCATTAAAATTAAAAAATCCTTATTCAACAATGGTCGAGCTGACCTGCTTAAATTTTAAGCAACCCACTAATACAATATATCAACCTGAAAAAATATTTGTTTCAAAGTGCTTGACAGAGAAAAATCTTGCCATCTTTTTCTTCAATATCGAGCTTGATCAAAGTTGCTCCATGCGGACATGGTCCTGAAATACATTCCCCAGTATCAGGGAGATATTGCGCATCATGTGAAGCACAAATCAAAGCAGTTTTATCTAAAGTAAAAAATTGACCAGGCTGCCAGTCTAATTCCATGGCGACGTGAGCACATCGATTCAGATAAGCATGAACTTGACCATCGTACCGAATCACAAAGGCTGGAAGTGTTTCATCAATGCGGTGATCAACAGAACCTACTTTACTGGCAATGTCGGAGGTTCTGACCATGAAACGAAAGCCTTCGTCCTGATCCTTTACGGCTTCGGCTGAGCAAATAACATGTCCAGCCTGCACCAAAGGCTCAAAATCATCACTTGATGAATCATTTTCACTCGTTGAACTCATGCCATCCCTTTATTTTTGAAGCAAATTTAGACTAAATTGTCCGCTTTGACAGATAATCTAACAATATTAATAAATATTGTAGACATGTCATTGATTTCTGCCACAACACGCGCTGCTCTAGAAGAGATCTTGGAGACTGCTCTAAGACCCGCTCCATCCAATTGGCAAACCATTCGATTTGGTACTGAGGTGATTGGCCATATTCAGCCCGATTATGTTGACACAATCGAAACGTATATTGCTAACGCAGAGACTCCAGCCATTGTTCGCTTTGGAGAGCACTTACAACTTGAAAAACTATCTCCCTATTTACTTAGCCAAGAACTTCAAGAATTAGCCGAATTTTTGAAAAAGGAAGGTTTGGCACCAGGATGGCGCAATGAGTCATTTGCATGGTTTGATCATCTAGGTCATGAACGATTTAGGATGGAAAGAGCTGCTTTTAGATCCCTAGGTCTTCATAGTAGAGCTTGCCATATCAACGGATACACAAGTAATCAAGAGATTTGGCTTGGTCTTCGCAGCCCCACCAAAGCTACTGACCCCAACATGCTGGATAACTTGGCAGCAGGCGGTGTTAGTGCTGATGAGACTCTATTGCAATGCGTCATCAGAGAATTGTGGGAAGAATCTAGCGTTCCAAGACAATTAGCTTGTCTGGTTGAACCAGTTGGCCACATTCATGTGAGTCGCGTTGTGGAGCCAAAAGGTCTTCATGACGAAAGTCTCTATACCTATGACTTAGAACTCCCCTCAGACTTTATCCCTAAAAATAATGACGGCGAGGTCGCAAATTTTATAAAAGTTCCATTTACACAAGCTGCTAACCTGATCTTAGAAGGTGCGCTAACACCAGATGCTGCTGCTGTAACTGCAGATTTTCTTCTAAGAAAAGCTTAGTACCGCCCATACGCCTGATGGAAATTATTGCTTTCATATTGTCACTGGCATGCGTTCTATTAAATGCATATGGAAAAATTCTGACTTGGCCATTAGCAATTGCAAGCTCAACAGCTTATGGCTATGTTTTCTTTGATAGCCGATTATTTGGTGATGCTGCCCTTCAATTCGTATTTATAGGCCTGGCCATATACGCATGGATCACTTGGCACAAGAAAGACACGAACCATCAAACAAACCAACCCTCTTTCTCTAGAGCTTCCATCAACTCTATTGCAAAATGTGGCATAGCTTGGTTATTGATGTTTTTTGTCATTCAATACATCTTAAAAAACCACACTAGTTCCGATGTGCCAAATATTGATGCCTTCTTAACTGCAGGAAGTTTATTGGCAACATATATGAGCGCTCAGAAGTGGCTTGAGAATTGGTTGTTATGGGCTTTTGTGGATGTTATTTACATTGGCCTTTATGTTTATAAGGATTTGTATCTGACTGCCCTGTTGTATGGTCTACTGATAGCGTTGTGTCTCTTGGGATGGAGACAATGGTCCAAACAGATGAAAGTTAAAGCCAATACATGACTCATGTTCTTAAGATTGCCATCATTGGTGCCGAGTGCACAGGTAAAACAACATTGGCTAAGGATTTAACAGAGGCTTTTAAGAAGGACTACCCCAGCGCTTTCGTATCCGAATATTTAAGAACTTTTGTTGATCAAGAAAAAAGAACTCCAAAGTCAGAAGAGCAAATCAATATTGCTCTTACTCAAAAAGCGGCAGAAAAAGATACAGCCAAAGAGTTAATTGAAGCAAATCCAGAGGCAGCAGTTGTATTGTTGTTCTGCGATACAGCCCCACTATTAACGTCCATTTATAGCGAAGTAGTTTTCGCTGGCAGCAACGCTGGTTTAAAAGAAATTGCTCACAACCATGACTATGATTTAACACTCTTCACCCAAGTAGACTTCCCATGGATTGAAGATGGTATGCAAAGAGATGGCCCCGTAGCTCAAACCAAGGTTCACTATCGCCTCAAAGCAAGATTGGATGAGCTAAAGATTCCATATGAGCCTATCAGCGGTATTCCATCAGAAAGAGTCAAAAAGACCCAAAAAATCATCAGGTCTTTGCTTCTAAAACTTCAAAATTAAAAAATCCTTATAATTACATCTGTCTAGAAGTTATAGACATTAGCTCGGGGTCCTGCATCAAGCTTTATCGGTGTGGGTGAGAAATACCCGTTGAACCTGATCTCGATAATGCGAGCGCAGGGAAGCGTCCAAAATCGCATCCCCAACTCGCCATCGTTTATATAAGGAGTACTGACGATGGCTTATATGCCAAAACTAAATCACATTGCAGGTGCATGCGCCCTGCTGTTTGTTATTAATCACGCAATTGCTCAAAGTGAAACTCAGTTGTCGCCTGTGGTGGTAACCGATAGCAACCAAGAAGCTCTGAATACTAGAAATATTCAATGGGGATTTGGACAAGGTAACTGGCAGGATAAAACCCAATCTATTTCAACCATTACCAGAGAACAAATTGATGCTCAAATAGCTCAAAGAGCCAGTGATGTCATTACTAATGATGCATCAGTAGGAAGAAATTACACACCTGTTGGCTACTATGAATCATTCTCAGTCAGAGGATTTCCCCTTGATCCAGCTACAGCATATAAGATCAATGGCATGGCTATGGCTAGCGAAGCCAATATTGCCCTTGAAAATAAAGAGCGTGTAGAAGTCATTAAAGGTATTAGCGCTCTTGAGGCTGGCATTCTATCGCCAGGAGGGTTGATTAATTACGTAACCAAACGAGCAAACCAAGATGTAAATAGTTTCTCATTGGGCTATGGTGAAAAAGGATCTTTCTCACAAGCTATAGACATTGGCAGAAAACAAACCACAGATAATCCTATTGGATACAGAATTAATCTAGCACACGAAGATTTTAAGCCTTATGTAGCAGCAGCTACAGGCTATAGAAACTTTGCAAGTCTTGCAATCGACATCTCACCGTCAGCGAGAAGCAAATGGGAAACAGATATTGATTATCAAAAACGTTCTCAATACTCGGTGCCTGGATATCAATTACTTGGAGTAAATGGTATACCCCCAATAGATCCATACAAGCACCTCACTGCTGAGCAAACCTGGCAGAAACCAGTTGTCACCGAGCAAATCAATTTTGGAACAAAATTTACCCAAGAGCTTGAGAGCGGATGGAAAGCAACCGGTGGATATCAAATAAGTCGGATTAAGACAGATGATAATTTAGCGTTTCCTTGGAGTAGCCCAACAAATTATTATGATGCTGCCGAATGGAAGTACCCGGTTAATTCAAATAAATTTAATAGTAATGGTGAGTTCATTATTTACGACTACAGAAGTCTAAATGAGACTAGGCAAAATCAAGAATTAAAGTTTGAGCTATCCGGTAAATCAACATATAGTCAAATTATTCATGACCTGACATTTGGTAGCTCTATTCAATATAGAAAAGTATCGCAACCGAATTGGATAAACAATTGCGCTCAACTTATTGACTACTGTGACAATACTGCAGCACACCCCGGTAGAGGAATCACACCAGGCAGCATCTATGGGACTTCAAATATATACACAACATCAACATCTGCTCCTATTGATTTTTATCAATATAAAAACAATCAAAGATCTATATATTTTCAAGACAATATTAGCAGCCTAGAAAATTTTAAGGGCTACAAACTCCATATTGGCTCACGAATTGTTGATATTTCAGAAAACTGGGTGAACGGTTATGCTGTTAAGTCAGGAAAATCAGAAGAAACAAAATTCTTACCAAGTTTAGGTATTAGTTATCAGGGCTTTAAGGGATCAACTCAATATATCAGCTATAGCAAAGGTCTTGAGCTAGGTGGTCAAGCCCCAATCATTGCCACTAACTACGCTGACCCCATGAAGATCAAAGAAACTCACCAATATGAAATTGGCAATAAGGTTCTTTTCCAAAACAATCTTCAATTAGCAATTGCTGTATTCAGAATTGATAAGCCTTATGAGTACACCACAGTGCTTGGTAATTACTATGATGCATATGTGCAATCAGGAAAACAAATTCATACTGGTTTAGAAGCTAATTTATCCGGCCCAATCACTCAGCGAACAAGCATCAACGCATCAGCAACTCTGATTGATACAAAGATCGAAGGCTCAGGTGGGCCTCACGATGGCAAGCATTCAACTAATGTACCCACCTTTAGTAGCAATCTATTTGCCATATATCGAGTACCTGGCTATGAACGCCTTTCTCTAAATGGAACCTGGCGTTATGTTGGCAGTAAATATGTTACTAGAGAGAATGATGCGAAAATTCCTGCGTACCATCGGTTTGATTTAGGTGCCACCCAAGCTTATAAAAACTCATATGGTTTAACCACGATTAGAGTTGGCATAGAAAATCTTCTCAACAAAAGATATTGGTCAGATGCGCCAGAATTTATGGGGGACTCATATTTAATTCCAGGTGCTCCGCGCATCTTTAGAGCCACAGCTAAATTAGACTTCTAATGCTCTAAATATATAAACGCATCTCTACGTGTGGGATACCGGCCTCATCAAAGATGGGGCCATACGGTTCAAAGCCTTCTTTGGCGTAGAAAGCAATCGCATGAGTTTGGGCGTGCAAGATGAATTCTTGTGCGCCCTTTTCTTTTCCCAGATTGATTAAAGCCTTTAGTATTTCACTACCAACGCCCTTACCTCTGCAGTTTTTATCGACAGCCATGCGCCCAATCTTGGCTTTTGATTGATCAAGTATCAGCCTTCCAGTCCCGACAACTTGCTCATTTACTTTTGCTACCGCATGCCAAGCAGTCTCATCGTATTCATCCCATTCAAGCTCTTCTGGAACATTTTGCTCAATAACAAATACTTTTACACGAATTGGCTTGACGAGGTCTTTAACCTCACCCCAACCAGAGATAGTAATAGTTGCGCTCATCTAAAAATAAAGTAAACAGCGCCCAACAAACACAATCCCGCCCAAACAAAATCTAGTTTGAAAGGTTGGCCCATATACAAGATTGAAAATGGTACAAAAACAGCCAAGGTAATTACTTCTTGCGTTATTTTTAATTGAGCCAAATCGTAATGCTCAAACCCAATTCGATTAGCAGGCACTTGTAATGCATACTCAAAAAAAGCTATTGCCCAACTTAGTAAAGCAGCAATCCACCATGGCTTGTCTGATAAATTTTTAAGGTGTGCATACCAAGCAAATGTCATAAACACATTTGATAGAACCAATAATCCAATGAAACTAATTGGACCCAGTATTGAGCTAGGCATTTGTTACTCTCTGTCAATTTAGTAAGTAGAGGCTAAATATTAGAGCAAAGTTACTGGAAATTTGGCATCTTATAAAAATCAGGCTATAATCTTCGTCTATTCCTCGATAGCTCAGTCGGTAGAGCGCCGGACTGTTAATCCGTAGGTCCCTGGTTCGAGCCCAGGTCGAGGAGCCAAATAATAAAAAGCTTCTAAGGTACAATTTAGAAGCTTTTTTGTTAGCCCTGGTGGTGGAATGGTAGACACGCCGGTCTTAGAAGCCGGTGCCGAGAGGCGTGAGAGTTCGAGTCTCTCCTGGGGCACCATAAAATTTGAGTCAAATTAAAAAGGCGCTTAAAAGCGCCTTTTTTGTTTTTAGAGCATCAGCTTATTAAGCTTCAAACGGATGCTGCAATAAGATGGTTTCATTACGATCTGGACCTGTTGAAACCATGGCAATAGGTACACAAGCCACCTCTTCAACACGTCTTAAATAGGTTTGTGCTGCCTTTGGCAACTCATCCCATTTCTGAATACCTAAGGTGCTCTCAGACCACCCTGGGAAAGTTTCATAGATTGGTTCACAACGCGCAACCGCATCTGAACCACGCGGCAATACATCTAGCTTTTTACCATCTAAGTTGTAACCTACGCAAAGACGGATTTCTTTCAAACCATCCAGAACATCCAACTTAGTCATACATAGACCTGTTACACCACTGATCTGGATAGAACGCTTCAATGCAGCAGCATCTAACCAACCTGTGCGACGAGGACGACCTGTTACGGAACCAAACTCTTTGCCAACTTCAGCTAAACGCAAACCAATTGGATCTTGAGCCTTAGGGTTCGCATGGTCATATAACTCACTTGGGAAAGGACCAGAACCAACACGTGTGCAATAAGCTTTTGTAATACCCAACACAAAATGTAGGCTACCAGGACCAACACCAGAACCCGCAGCCGCATTACCAGCAACACAGTTTGATGATGTTACAAATGGATATGTGCCGTGATCAATATCTAACAATGCACCTTGAGCACCCTCAAACAACAAGTTTTTACCTGCTTTTTGGACCGCATCCAAATCGCTAGAAACATCAGCCACTAATGGACGTAGCTGCTCTGCATAACCCAACATACTGTCTCTTACTTCTTCAAAGTTTAGCGCTGGGGCTTTGAAGTACTGAGTCAATACAAAGTTGTGATATTCCAAATTCTCTTTGAGTTTTTGTGCAAAAGACTCAGGGAAAAACAAGTCTTGAACACGTAATGCACGACGAGCAACCTTGTCTTCATATGCTGGGCCAATACCACGACCTGTTGTGCCGATCTTGTCATTACCGCGCGCAGCCTCGCGAGCATGGTCAATAGCTACGTGATAAGGAAGAATTAAAGTTGTTGCTTCAGAAATCTTCAAACGTGAGCGAACATCCACGCCAGCAGCTTCTAACTCACCAATTTCTTTAAATAATGCTTCTGGTGACAAAACAACACCATTACCAATATAGCAAGTTACGCCTGGACGCATGATGCCTGACGGAATCAAACGCAAAATTGTCTTTTGACCATTAATGATCAATGTATGGCCAGCATTATGGCCGCCTTGGAAACGCACCACACCTTCTGCATGATCCGTTAACCAGTCAACGATCTTGCCTTTGCCTTCATCACCCCATTGGGTACCAATTACAACAACATTGCGGCCAGACTTGCTGGCGAATTTCTGTACGGACATATAAACCAGGAAAAAAGATAATTAATTAGAAAAATGCGCAAACGAGCATTTTACGCTCTTGTGATCACTACCCATGCACCTTTTTGATCAACAAGCTCGCGATCACAGTGAAATTCTTCCCCATCTTGCTCGTGACCAGGCAAAAGCTGAATAACAACCTCACCCTTGGCACGCAAAGCGGCAATGGCTTGTGACAATTGCTCGTCATTAGACCAGGGAGCTAGGATGGCATTTTTTCTAGAATCAATCTTAGATAGTCTTGCTAAAGTCATGATATCTAAAGAAAAACCTGTTGCCGGGCGAGACCGTCCAAAAGCTTCACCAACCATATCGTAACGACCACCTCTTGCAATAGCCGCAGGCAATCCCTCAACGTAAGCGGCAAACATCACACCACTGTGATATTGGTAACCACGAAGATCAGACAGGTCTAAATTAAGCTTAGGCGCGTTAGGTAAACCAGAAATAGCCTGGCAAAGACGCTCTAAATCATCTAAGGCACCTGCTACCTGCTTTGTTTGAGGTAGAGCTTTGCGAGCAGCAGGCAAAACTTCCTTAGGCGAACCACTCAAAGCAGCCAAACTGATAATGGCAGACTTAATCGCTGCTGGCCAATCGGATAGCAGTTGAGTTAAACCGGGCAAATCTTTCGCTTGAAGTGCAGCGTAAAGAGCCTCTAAAGCATCAGACTTAGGGTGATACTCACCCAAAATACCCGTCAAAATACCAGCATGCGCCATATCTAGGGTAATCTCACCCAAGTTACTCAAGGTCAAAACCTCATTTAATAGGGTTTGAACCTCTAAGTCAGCCTCCCAACCAGCGTGACCATAAATTTCAGCACCTAGCTGCAACTGCTCTCGAGAGCTGGTTCCTGGTGCGGCAAGTGTGTGTAAAACTGATCCGGCATAACAAAGGCGCGTAACACCCTGACGGTTTAATAGGTGTGCATCAATACGAGCTACTTGAGGAGTAATGTCTGCACGTAAACCTAGAGTTCGACCAGACAACTGGTCAACCAACTTAAAGGTTTTTAAATTTAAATCTTGTCCTGAACCAGTTAATAGAGAATCTAGATACTCCAACATAGGCGGCATGACAAGTTCATAGCCATAAGACTGAAAACGATCTAAGAGAATACGACGTAACTCTTCAATCTTTCTAGCCTCTGAAGGCAGAACATCTGCAATATTCTCAGGTAGTAACCAACGATTCATTATTTAGCTGCCGGTATTGAAGGTGCGCCTTGTGGACGACTGCTCTTCATAAATTTTAAAAATTCCGAATTAGGATCCATCACCATCAAGTCCTGCTTAGTCTTAAAGCTACTACGGTAAGCTTCCAAACTACGATAGAACTGAGCAAATTGTGGATCACGGTTAAAGGCTTCGCCATATAAAGCCGTTGCTTTGGCATCGCCCTGACCCTTGATCTTTTGTGCATCACGATATGCTCTAGATAGAATGATATCGCGTTGACGCTCGGCATCGGCACGAATTTTCTCAGACTCAGCAGCGCCAGTAGAACGAAGCTCATTGGCCACACGTTTTCGTTCTGCTTCCATACGACGGAATACTGACTCACTAATCTCCGCTAGCAAATCAATACGCTTCAAACGCACATCTACAATCTCAATACCAATATCAGCCGCTTCCTCAGCAACCTTCTTGCGAATATTTTGCATGACTTGCTCGCGCTGCTCAGAGATTAACTCGCGAACCGTGCGCTTTGTAAATTCTTCATTGAGCGCTGACTTGACCAATTGGTTAAGACGATCTTGAGCCAAACGCTCATCACCACGGAAACTAATAAAGAAACGGCGCGGTTCAACAATACGCCACTTCACATAAGAATCAACCAAGAGATTCTTCTTTTCAGCGGTAATAAAACGCTCTGCATCAGGTGTATCAATTGTCAAAATACGACGCTCGAAAAATTGCACACTTTGAAATGGTGGTGGCAATTTAAATTGCAAACCAGGTTCTTCAATCACACGTACTAATTCACCAAAAGCAAAAACGGCTGCATATTTACGCTGATCAACAATGAACACTGTTGAGGACAATAGGCCAATCACCACAAAGAATGCAGCGATCATAGGAAAAATACGATTATTCATTTAATAAATCTCCTATCGCTCACGACTGCGCAAACTATCTCTTCTATCACCCGAAGTGGCAGGAGGATTCGTATTGCTTGTATTTGATACTGGCGCTGGCGTAGTTGTTACTGCCGGAGTATTAGCGACTGTATTGGATGTAGGCACCAAAGCAGATGGACTACCTGGCGTCACCTGCTGAATCAACTTATCCAAAGGCAAATACAACAAACTACCAGCGTTGCTACGCTGGTCAACCATCACCTTGGTTACATTTGTATAGATTTCTTGCATCACATCAATGTACATACGCTCACGAGTAACTTGCGGAGCCTTTGCGTATTCAGGTTGAATTAACTTAAATCTTGTTGCATCACCTTCTGCGACTGCAATTACCTTCGCTTTATAACCTTCAGCCTCTTGCATCAAACGATCAGCAGCACCTTTAGCCTTTGGAACAATGTCATTGGCATACGCTTGCCCTTCGTTCTTTAAACGTTCACGGTCTTGCCCAGCCTTCACCGCATCATCAAAAGCGGCTTGAACCTGTTCTGGTGGTTGAACGTTTTGAACTGTCACGCTTGTAACAAATATGCCTGCTTTATAACCATCCAAAATTTTCTGAATAGAAGCATTAAGGTCAATCGCAAGTTTTTCGCGATTCTCATACAAAACGTTATCCATCTTGCTCTTACCAACAATTTCCCTCACAGCAGTTTCTGCAGCCTGAACTACAGATGCATCAGGATCTTTGTTGTTAAATAAATACTCAGAAGCATCCTTTAGACGATATTGAACCGCGAATTTCACATCAATGATGTTTTCATCCTCGGTCAACATCGAAGAATCTTTAAGGTTAGATGCCTTAATGAGATTGGCACGACCAACTTCTACCGAACGAATTGATGAAAGGTTCACCACTTCATGGGTTTGAATCGGCCATGGCATGCGCCAGTTAATACCGGGACGAGTGGTATAGCTATATTTACCAAACTGAAGAACAACACCAGTTTGACCTTCTTGAATCATAAAAAAGCCGCTAAAAATCCAAACAGCAACTGCAATAGTTGCAACGATACCAACGCCAAAACTAGGCTTCATACCATCGCCAGTTGGACCTTTTGAGCTCGGAGGTTGATTATTACCACCACCCTGACGCTTACCGGTGAATAATCCATTTAGACGATTGTTGAAGTCTCTCCACAACTGATCTAAATCAGGTGGACCATCCTGCTTTTGAGGTTGACGTGGCTTATCTTCCTGTTTCGGCGGAGTGGCATCTTTCTCATCACGCCCACGATTAGGATCAGCTTGATGGTTATTACCCCAACCGGGATCATTAACCGAGAATATTTGTAGTAATTTACGCATCGTTGGGAGAATAAAGTCCTGTACGAGTATGAAAAACATCTAAAGATTCCCAGCGCTTCGCTGGGGCCTGTGGATCCATTTCTGCCACTGATGGAACTTCCTCTACAGGAGCCTTCATTCTATCAGTGTTCTTTGCTAAATCTGCCAATGTTTCGCGGAGCAGATCCAAGCCAATACCTTCTTTGGCAGAGATATAAATTGCTGTTACTTTGCCATTTCTGTCATAACGTAAAACAGGTCCACGCTCCATTAAAGCAGGTACTTGATCGATCTTATTAACCACAACCAATTGAGGGCTTTGATCCGCACCTATTTCTGTCAAGACTTTATCGACCTCAATCATTTGTTGCTCACGGTCAAAACTTGATGCATCAACAACATGCAGCAGCAAATCTGCCCTAACCGTTTCATCCAAAGTTGCTCTAAACGCTTCAACTAATTGATGTGGCAGATCACGTATAAAACCAACTGTGTCTGAAACAACAGCGTTACCAATCTCTGGTAAATAAACACGTCTTGATGTTGTATCCAATGTGGCAAATAATTGATCAGCCGCATAGGTACCTGCCTTGGTTAAAGCGTTAAATAACGTTGATTTACCAGCGTTGGTGTATCCAACCAAAGACACTGAGAAAACACCGCCTTTTTCTCTAGACCTTCGTTGAGTCGCCTGTTGTTTTTGCAGTTTTTCGAGTTCTAACTGAAGACGCTTAGCCTTGCTCTCCAACATACGGCGGTCCAACTCCATCTGAGTCTCACCGGGACCACCACGCATACCAATACCACCCTTTTGCCTCTCCAAGTGGCTCCAAGCTTTTACCAAGCGAGATACTTGATATCTGACATTCGCTAACTGGACTTGGGTTTTACCCACATGACTTTTAGCTCTCTGAGCAAAGATATCTAAAATTAGACCCGTGCGGTCAATCACGTGACACTTTAAGTGACGCTCAAGATTTCTCTGCTGAACTGGTGACAAGGCATGATTGAAAATAGCTAGCTCAACCTCATTCGCCTCCATTTGCTCACGAAGTTCTGTGGCCTTACCTGACCCCATGTATAGCGCTGGATCTGGCTTGGCTCGCTTAGCGATCATCGTCATCACAGGCTTTGAGCCTGCACTAGACGCAAGCAAGCTTAACTCCGCCATACTATCGGCGAAGTCAGGTTTACCACCGGGATCAATACCTATGAGAGCGGCTTTAACTGCTTGCATAGAAAGTTAAGCGCTTGGTGTTCCCTCGTCAGCGCGGAACTCCACCGCTCTAGCAGGAACCACTGTAGAAATGGCATGCTTGTATACCATTTGAGTCACAGTGTTACGCAACAAAATAACGTATTGGTCAAAAGACTCAACATTACCCTGCAACTTGATACCGTTAACAAGGTATATAGATACAGGAATATGCTCTTTACGCAAAGCGTTTAAAAATGGGTCTTGCAAAAGTTGGCCTTTATTAGTGTTCATGCCTGCTCCTTCTTTCTTTTTGTTAATTAGGGAGTCTTACTCTGGTTTAAAAATAGTTATCAACGGTGAAGAGTGTAACTAAGCTACAAAAAATTGCTACCTACCCTTCTTTTTCTTATTTTTATCCTGGTCAACAAAAGGGTTTTGACCTGTTTTGAATTCTAGACGTAATGGTGTACCGCGAAGTTTGAAAGCTTCTCTGAAGCGACCCTCTAAATAACGGCGATAACTATCAGTTACTCCACTAAGAGCATTACCGTGTATCACCACAATTGGTGGATTAGAGCCACCCTGGTGCGCATAACGCATCTTAGGACGGGACATACCAACACGTTTAGGTTGCTGGAATTCAACCGCCTCTTCCAAAATTCTTGTTAATTTAGGGGTTGGCAACTTAGACATTGCAGCAGCATAGGCAGCATCTACATCCTTGAACAACTCCTTGATACCAAACCCTTTGATTGCTGAAATAGGATGAACATTCGCAAAATCTAAGAAACGTAGCTTTCTTGCAATATCTGTTCTAGCCCGTTCCTTCTCATAGTCATCCATGCCGTCCCATTTATTAACGGCCAAAACTAACGCTCTGCCTGCATCAACGATAAAACCAGCAATGTGCGCATCTTGCTCAGAAATATCTTGTTGAGCATCTAGCATCAAAATGACCACATTGGCGTCTGCAATTGCCTGCAAGGTTTTCACCACAGAGAATTTTTCAATTGCTTCAAATACTTTGCCACGCTTACGTAAGCCAGCCGTATCAATCATCACATATGGCTTGCCATTACGTGTGAATGGCACATCAATCGCATCACGGGTCGTGCCAGGCATATCAAAGGCGATGACTCGCTCTTCACCAATCAAGGTGTTAATGAAAGTCGACTTGCCAACGTTTGGTCTGCCAACCACAGCAATACGCATTGGCTTGTCAGTTTTGTCATCCTCTTCAGGCTCATCTGGAATACCCAAGGCATCTAATGCCTCATCAATCATGGCGCGCACACCATCACCGTGCGCCGAAGATATGGCTATCGGCTCACCTAGGCCCAGCTCATAAAAATCCGCTGTGACAGTTGTATAGGCCATACCTTCAGCCTTATTAACAGCCAAAATGACAGGTCTGCCAGTCTTACGTAAAAAATCAGCAATTACTCGATCTTGTGGCGCCATACCTAGGCGCGCATCAACCAAGAAAATAACAACGTCAGCCTCTACAACAGCTTGCTTGGTTTGCTTGGCCATCTCAGCCAAAATACCAGTCTTTGCAACTGGCTCAAAACCACCCGTATCAATACAAATGAACTCACGCTCACCCATACGGCCATTACCGTAGTGACGGTCTCGAGTTAAGCCAGCAAAGTCAGCCACCAACGCATCGCGTGATCTAGTCAAGCGATTAAATAGCGTTGATTTACCAACGTTTGGTCGACCAACTATGGCAATGACGGGTTTCATAAATAATTAACTGCTTTCTAAGTGCAAGAACGATTACCAATTAATCATTCTTGCTATATATATTTTTATTCTTATTACTATGTCTTAGTTAGGCCTATAAGCCGATAAAGATCCGCCACGTGTTTGCACAATTAACAAACCACTAGCAACGATCGGCGCTGCATCAACCGCACTACTATCTACACGCACCCTAGCTAGAGCGGTTCCAGTAGTTTGCTCCAAGAAATGCAAGTAACCTTGCTTATCACCCATCACGACCACTTTACCAACCGCTAAGGGTTCGCCAACATCGCGCCAAGTCATGGTCTCATTGCGCCACACCTCAACTCCGTCAGCTGCTTTATAAGCAACCACATGAGATTTTTCGTCAGCCGCAAAAACAAAATCTTGAGACTGAGCCGTACCAGTATGGCTAGAGAAATCCTTAGACCATGTGAATGTGCCACTATTGATATCACCACATGCTATGCGGCCTTGGAAAGCCACTGCACATAAACGACGACCTAATAAGGTAGGTCTTGCAGATACATCTGTCATGCGCTCAATTTCAGAGAAGCCTTTAGGGTAAGCCAATGAAGCTTCCCAAAGCACGCCTCCTGAAGCCAACCCCATTACGCCAATCTTGCCCCCAGAGAATCCAGTAATGAAAGCATCAGATGCAATAGGCACCATCGCAAAACTTGTTCTTAAAGCAAGTGCGGTTTGTGGGCGTACATATGACCAGCGGCGTTTACCTGTTTTCGCATCTAGAGCAACAAAACGATTATCAATTGTTCTAATAACTGCTACACCACCTAAAACCAATGGCTCAGTGAGAACTTCACTACCAACTTTTTCTTCCCAAATCTTTTGACCATCTGAGTCATAGGCATATACAACACCCTTGGTTGATCCAACCACCACCACATTACCGTCGCTACCTGGACCAGATGAAATATCTGTTGGTGCCTTAACTTCCCACACCTTCTTACCAGTTAATACCTCAACTTTAGTAACCGTACCGTTACCTGCTGATGTATACAAGTAATCGCCAGCCAATATTGGGCGCATAACAAAAGTCTCAGATTTACCAACACTGGTTGACCATACAGACTCAACACGAATCTTGTCCTCAACTTTAGTCAATGAAGCAGGTTCACGTTTTTTGGTGCTAGAGCATGCTACTAAAGTAATAGCAGACAGCAGTATTGCTGCAGTGCGAATCATTGGATAACGCATTAAAGACCTCCTACAGCATCTAATTTAACTTTTAATAAACGTTTAGCTTCATCAGAAGCTTCTGGATTTTTCATCAATTTAGTCCAAGCTTCTTGATAATACTTGCGCGCCTCTGCATTCTTATCTTGAGCTAACTGTACATCGCCACGTCTTTCCAACATGAGAGGCTCGAAGGATGTTGACACAGATGCGCCAGCTATTTTGTCAGCGTCAGCAAAATCACTTTTATCAATCAATAATGAAATCAAGCGTGCTCTGGCTAGATCCCTGTGCGCAACAGCTTTAGCATCATTCATCGTCCAACGTAATTGCTTTTCGGTAGCAGCCATATCACCAGCAGCGTTAGCAATTTGAGCAGCCACTAAACCACCCATACCAGCATAACTAGTTGATGAAAATTGCTGTTGCAAATCATCAGCCGCACGCAAAACTGCTGGCACATCTTGTTTTTGTGCAGCAACTAATAAAGTGTCATAAAGCTTGCTTGCGCCAACAGATTGACGGTTTTGCCACCAGCCCCAACCTGTGTAAACAAAGTAAGAAAGCAAAATAACAATTAAGCCACCGATTAACCAGTTGCCGTATTGTTTCCACCAAGCCTTAAATTCCGCTAATTGTTCTTGTTCTTCTAAATTAAAGTGCATGTCTTATTCGCTTATTCTGAAATACTAACCAACTGATTGATAACAGCATCAACCAAACCATCCAACGCAACTGTCATTTGCTGACCATCACGACGTAAATCTTTTAACTGCGCCTGCCCTGCGGCCAATTCATCAGGTCCGATAATAATGGCATATGCCGCTCCACTACCATCAGCTTTTTTCATTTGAGACTTAAAACTAGCAGCACCACCATCAGGCGAGCAATGCAAAACGACCTCAATACCCGCTGATCTTAAACGCTCAGCAACTACCATAGCCGGCTCCAAAGTGTCACCAGCTTGGTGCAAAACATAGACATCACAACCAGCATCTAAGTCTGCAGTTAAATTCTGCTCCTTCATGAGCTCAATCACGCGCTCCATGCCCATGGCCCAACCACAAGCAGGTGCCGGTTTACCCCCCATTTGAGCTATCAGTGGGTCATAACGACCGCCACCAGCAACCGTTCCCTGTGATCCCAACTGATCGGTTACCCATTCAAATACGGTCAAATTGTAATAATCCAAGCCTCTTACAAGTCGAGGGTTGATCGTGAAAGGCAAATTGTTAGCTTTAAGCAACTTTTGCACGCCCTCAAAATGCTTCAAAGATTCTTCACCCAAATAGCTAAGCAACTGCGGGGCTGACTCAACAATTGGCTTCATTGCAGGATTCTTGCTATCCAAAATCCTTAATGGATTGGTATGCAAACGACGTTTTGCGTCTTCATCTAATTCAGCTTCATGTTTTTTGAAATGCTCAATTAATGCTTCGCGATGAGCAGCACGTTCATTAGCTTGCCCTAATGAATTCAACTCTAACTTAATGCCAAATAAACCCAAGTCATCCCATAGTCTTTGGCACATCAAAATTATTTCTGCATCAATATCAGGACCAGCAAAACCTAGGGCTTCTATACCTAATTGATGGAATTGACGATAACGCCCACGTTGTGGACGCTCATGCCTGAACATTGGGCCGGTATACCAAAGGCGCTTTGGTCCTTCGTATAAAAGGTTGTGCTCAATCACTGCTCTTACAGCTGCAGCCGTACCCTCAGGTCTTAATGTAAGTTGCTCACCATTCAAAGCATCTTCAAAGGAATACATTTCCTTCTCAACAATATCAGTCACCTCACCAATACCACGCTTAAATAAAGCCGTTTGCTCAACAATCGGAGTACGTATTTGTTGATAACCATAAGCACGAACCAAACCTTGTATTGATTGCTCCAAATGAGCCCATAAAGGGGCCTCAGCAGGAAGCATATCGTTCATACCTCTAACGCCAGTTATTTTTGATTGTTTTTCTTGGCTCATTTTTTGACTCGTTATCTGCTCGTATAGTTTTATTAATATGAATTATTGGGCGCGGTATGTATTTTTAACGTACTCATCAACAATCACTTGAAATTCTTCAGCAATATTGTCGCCCCTCAAAGTTTTCACTTTGATGCCATCAACAAATACTGGTGCCGCTGGAGATTCGCCAGTACCCGGCAAGGAAATGCCAATATTTGCATGCTTACTTTCACCAGGCCCATTCACAATACATCCCATGACAGCCACATTCATTGCTTCAACACCTGGATAATCTTTTTTCCAGATTGGCATTTGGTGACGCAAGTAAGTCTGAATACGAGATGCCAACTCTTGGAAATAAGTACTTGTGGTGCGACCACAACCTGGGCAAGCGATCACCATTGGTGTGAAATTACGTAAGCCCATAGTTTGCAATATTTCCTGCGCCACAATCACTTCATTTTCACGAGGAGCACCTGGCTCTGGCGTTAATGAAACTCGAATTGTGTCACCAATACCCTCTTGCAGCAAAACAGATAAAGCGGCTGTTGATGCCACAATACCTTTGCTACCCATGCCCGCTTCCGTCAATCCAAGATGCAAAGAGTAATCACAACGCTTAGCTAAATCCCTGTAAACAGCAATTAAGTCCTGCACAGCACTTACCTTGCAAGACAAGGTAATTTGATTTCCATCTAGACCCAACTCTTCTGCTCTGGCAGCAGACTGCAAGGCAGACTGAATTAAAGCCTCAGCCATAACCTCACGAAGTTCTTTCGGATGTGATGAGGCTGCATTTTCATCCAATAATTTGGCGAGCAAATCTTGATCAAGACTTCCCCAGTTAACACCAATGCGCACAGGCTTACGATAGCGACAAGCCATCTCAATCATTTGAGAAAACTGCACATCCCTTTTTGCACCCTGACCTACATTACCTGGATTAATTCGATATTTCGATAGCGCTTGGGCACAATCAGGATAATCTTTTAACAAGGTATGACCGTTATAGTGAAAATCACCTACAAGCGGTACATAAACCCCCATCTTATCCAACTGATCGCGAATTGATGGCACCGCAGCTGCGGCTGCAGGCGTATCAACTGTGATGCGAACAATTTCAGAACCGGCTCTTGCCAGTTCCTTTACCTGAATTGCAGTCCCAATAGCGTCTGCTGTATCAGTATTAGTCATTGACTGAACACGCACGGGTGCATCACCACCCACTGTCACAACGTTATCGGCCCACTGAATTACAGACTGGCGACTAATACGGCGCTTTAAGAATGAATTAGCACTCGAACTCATGAACGAGTCACCCCTTTATCAATCTTAACCACTTGCATTCTTTGCTTAACATTGGTGCGATCTTTAACATCGCCAGCCAGTTGACCACAAGCTGCAGCAATATCATCACCACGAGTTTTACGCACAGTGGTAATGATTCCAGCATCCATCAAACGTTTAGCAAAGTCCTGAACTCGACTTGGGCTAGATTTATGTAAACCAGATCCCGGAAATGGATTAAATGGAATTAAATTTAGCTTGCATGGAATTCTCTTTAGCAAATCTACCAATTCTTTAGCATGTTGATCAGAATCGTTCACGCCATCCAACATACAGTATTCAAACGTTAAAAAATCTCGGGGTGCAAATGGCAAGTAACGCATGCATGCAGCCATCAATTCTTTTAATGGATATTTTTTGTTAATTGGAACTAGTTCATCACGCAATGCATCGTTTGGTGCATGCAATGAAACTGCCAAAGCAACAGGTAAATCATTTGCCAAACGATCCATCATCGGCACGACACCTGAAGTGGATAAAGTAACGCGACGTCTTGATAGTCCATATGCGTTATCACTTAACATCAGACGCATTGCACCGACCACTGGCTCATAGTTAAGCAGTGGCTCGCCCATACCCATCATCACCACATTTGAAATTACGCGACTCTCATGCTCATCGATCACCGTGCCATCGTAGCCATCGATACGCTTTACTGCACCAGGCTCTTTACGCAAAGTGTGCTCAGCCAACCATAATTGGCCAATGATTTCACCTAAAGTGAGATTTCTAGAAAAACCTTGTTTGCCTGTAGAGCAAAAGCTGCAATTCACAGCACATCCAGCTTGAGATGAGATGCACAATGTGCCTCGATCATCCTCTGGGATATAGACCATCTCTACGGCATTGCCATCAGCAACATCCAATAACCACTTACGTGTACCGTCAGAAGCTTGCTGATCACTGATAACTGGTAGAGCAGAAACGCAGGCTTTTTCAGCCAACGTTGCTCTGAATGTTTTAGCCAAATCGCTCATCTGAGCGATATCAGCCTCACCTCTTTGATGCACCCAACGCATCAACTGTTTTGCACGAAACGGCTTCTCCTGGAGGGATGCGATGTAATCGCACAATCCCTCAGGATCAAAGTTCAACAGGTTGATGCGTGAGTCAATCAATGTGAAGTATTAGCGTGAAAAGATTTCCATGCCTGGGAAGAAGAATGCAACTTCCACAGCGGCTGTTTCAGGAGCATCTGAACCGTGCACAGCGTTAGCATCAATACTGTCAGCGAAATCAGCACGAATTGTGCCTTTATCTGCCTTCTTAGGATCAGTAGCACCCATTAATTCACGATTCTTAGCAATAGCGTTCTCACCTTGCAAAGCTTGAATCATCACTGGACCTGAAATCATGAAATCAACCAAGTCTTTGAAAAAAGGACGCTCTTTATGAACAGCATAGAACTGCTCAGCTTCTTGACGTGAAAGGTGAGCCATTTTTGAAGCTACCACTTTCAAGCCAGCTGCTTCGAAACGTGCGTAAATTTGACCAATAACGTTCTTAGCTACTGCGTCTGGTTTGATGATAGAAAGGGTGCGTTCAATTGCCATTACTAAACTCCATTGATAGATAGATTAAAAACCCCAAATTATACAGTGTTCAAGGCACTTTTCTCAGCCAGAAAATAGGTAAAAGCATTGATTTTTAAGGAAAAGTCTCCAGAAATATTCCTTAAAAATAAGGTCATAAGCTAAAAATTGCTCTAAAAACACCCCTATTTACCTATCAACAATCAAATTTGCCCTTGAAATTCATATGAAATGTCTATACTTATCAGTACGAGCCCAGTGGTGGGCAAGTTATGTTTAATACATGAAGGAGTTCTAATGAGCGATTTAAACACTTATGGTTTTGGGCACGGTAGCGCGACAGCGAGCGTTCAAGTCCGCAACCGGGTGTTACGTAACACCTATGCCCTTTTAGCATTGTCGATGGTGCCTACAATTTTGGGCGCATGGATTGGTGTTGCAACAGGTTTTTCACTATTTGCTGGTAGCCCATTCATTGGTTTGATTGCATTCATGGCAATTGCATTTGGATTTTTCTGGGCAATCGAAAAGAATAAAGACACAGGTTTAGGTGTTGTCCTATTACTTGGCTTTACATTCTTTATGGGGTTGATGCTTTCTCGCCTTATCGGCTCGATTTTGGGTTTTAGCAATGGCGCTAGCCTAATCATGACAGCCTTTGGCGGTACTGCTGTAATTTTTGCAGGTATGGCTACATTAGCTGGCAGCGTCAAAAAAGATCTTTCGGTAGGTCTAGGCAAATGGTTGTTTGCTGGCGTGATTCTTTTGTTGCTTGCATCAGTGGCAAACATCTGGCTTCAAATGCCAGCTTTGATGCTCACAATTAGCGTTGTAGCAATTGCGATCTTCTCAGCCTTCATTTTGGTTGATGTTCAACGTGTGATCAACGGTGGCGAAACAAACTACGTGATTGCAACACTTAGCATTTACCTCGACGTATACAACGTGTTTAGTAATCTACTAGCATTATTGGGTATCTTTGGTGGAGATAGAGACTAAGTCATAACGACTTAATTACTAGCAAAAGGCCTGCAGATGCAGGCCTTTTTTATCGCTCAAATACGGCGATAGATTCAATGTGTGAGGTATGTGGAAACATATTTACCACCCCAGCCGCCTTCAAACGATAACCAGCCTGAGCTGTCAGGATGCCCACATCACGTGCCAAGGTGGCAGGATTACAAGAGACGTAGACTATTCTCGATGGCAAACAAGCCAACTGATCTTGATTGCCTGATTTAACTATTTCAGCCATGGCTGTTGCCAATGCCATTGCTCCATCACGAGGTGGGTCAATTAACCATTTACTTGCTTGACCCCACGATTGAATGATTTGTGGAGTTACTTCAAATAAGTTAGCGCAAGCAAAATCAACCCGATCGCCAAGCTGGTTGTGAATAGCATTATCTTTGGCTCTCTTAGTTAGACTATCACTACCTTCAATACCATAGACCTTTGCACAACGACGTGCCAGAGGTAATGTGAAATTACCAATACCGCAAAATAAATCCAACACTCTATCTTCTGGTTTTGGGTCTAATAAACGAATAGCCTTGCTAACCAACACACGATTCACCTGATGATTTACTTGCGTGAAATCAGTAGGCTTGAATGGCATTTCAATATCAAACTCAGGCAAGCGATAGCAAAGTTGGCTAGTAGGTGGTGCAAATGGATAGGCACTATCTAAGCCCTCTGGTTGCAACCAAATATCTACACGATGAATTTCAGCAAAATTTTTGATCAACTGCTGATCGTTTTTATTTAATGGCTCAAGATGCCTTAAAACAAATACTGTTTTAAGAGATCCAACTGCATCACCTTCACCGATTGCGAACTCTAGTTGCGCCAACTTTCCAGAAATAGAAATTTGTCCTATTAAGTCTCTCCATCGTGGCAAAAGATCAGAAACATGCTTAGGCAAAATATCGCAAGACAACATGTCAGTGATGCGACTACCTTTCTTTTGATGAAAGCCGACCAACACCCTACCCTTTGGAATCTTGAAGATAGATAAACGGCCGCGATATCGATACTCCCAAGCAGGCCCAGAAATCGGCCTCAACAATACTTCAGGCTTGATACGACCTAAGTACCTCAAGTTATCTTCTAATACCCTTTGCTTCATAGCCAATTGAGCTCTAGGGTCTAAATGTTGCATAGAGCAACCACCACACTCTTTAAACGAGGGGCATTGAGGAGTGATACGACTAGGCGACGATTTATAAAGATGAGTTAGCTTTGCTAACTCAAATTTACTTTTAATTTTGTATGACTGAAACTCAACATCCTCACCAGGCAGCGCGTCATCAATAAAGACAACCTTACCCGGAACGCCAGATTCGTCCAGAGGTCGAGCGACACCCTGCGCCTCCAGATTTAAGGATTCAACAACTACTCTAGTCACAATATATCTTGAGAATCTTCAGAAAAATTATCTAAATACCCCTGCCAAAAAGCACCTTGAGGAGTTTTCGATTCTTTCAAGAGTTCACTCTTAACAAACTGTAACTCCTCTTGGTATTCCTCTGGAGATACTCCACCACGCATTCTTTGAAAACGGCAGTAAACCAAATAGGTATTAACAACATCAGTCTCGCAGTAATCACGGATTTCCTTGATTTTTCCATCCAAAAATCCTTGCCATACCTGACCGCCATCCATCCCCATTTTTCCTGGAAAGCCACACAATTTAGCTAGCGCATCCAGTGGCGCATTGGCTCTTCCGGAAAACTTTGCCAAAAGATCCATGAGGTCAATGTGCCTCATGTGATAACGACTGATGTAGTTATTCCATTTAAAGTCACGACTGTCGCTATCACCACTCTCACCCATTTCCCAATAACGAGAGCAAACAACTCCATTAAGCAATGCTCGATAGTGCAATACAGGTAAATCAAAACCGCTACCGTTCCAAGAGACCAACTGCGGCGTATATTTTTCAATCAAATCAAAGAATGCTTGAATAATTTCTTTTTCAGAACTATTCGCATCCCCCAAGCTACCCACTTTAAATTGTGGCGAGCCGTCTCTAGTTGTACGACGAATCACGCATGAAATCGCCACCACCTTTTGAAGATGTAGCGGCATAAACTCAGAACCGGTTTTTTCCTTGCGATCAGCTAAAGCCTGTGTCACAACGTCTAAATCGCTAACACTGTCTGGAATACCTTCTAAACGTCGTATTCCTGCAGCATCTGGAATTGTTTCAATATCAAAAACTAAAACGCCTGCCATGAATTATCTTTCTTATCTGAGCTCAATCATCCAACACAGTGTCTTTATCAAGACCATGACTCTGTAAATATTTTTTAAGTTTAACTAAAGCTTCTTGCTGTATCTGACGAATACGCTCTTTAGATAAACCCACTTCTTTTGACAACTCTTCTAAAGTGGCTGGCTCTTGATTGTCCAAGCCGTAGCGCCTAGTAATCACTTTGCGCTGATCATCTTTCAAACCCTTTAACCAACTTCTCAGCTTTTCTTCAACTTGTGATTTTTCCACCTCTTGATCTGGGCCCGCACTACGCTCATCTGAAATTAGATCTAACAAACTAGAACCTGGATCCAGGTCACGAGGAGCATCTAGAGAAGTTGTGTGCTCTGCCATTGCTAAAGCATCAGCCACGTCTTCAATTGTTTTACCAGTCAAACTCGCTATGTCATCAATATCAGGACTTCGCCCCTCAGAGGCTAGCGCTTGCTCTAGGTAACGCCTAGCCCTTAATACCTGGTTAATCTCTCTAATCACATGCACAGGCAACCTGACTGTGCGGACTTGACTCATTAAAGCCTTCTCAATGCTTTGCCTAATCCACCAGGTGGCATAAGTAGAAAATCTAAAACCTCTTTGCGGCTCAAATTTATCCAAGGCATGCATCAAACCAAGATTACCTTCCTCGATTAAATCTGGAAATGGCAAACCTCGATTCATATAAGTTTTTGCAATACTTACAACCAGGCGTAGATTGTGCTCAATCATTGCCTGACGAGCAGCAAAATCACCATCTTTCGCCTTAGTGGCAACCAGTAACTCTTGCTCGGAAGTAAATAAAGGTTTGCTAGATATTTGCTGCAAATAACGCTGCACCAAATCAGCAGATAACTCAGCAGCTAAAACTTGCTTGAGTTCATCAGCATCAATTTCTTGATTCGCTAGGTCATCCAGATCAGAAAAGTCATTAGATGAACTGTTATCTGAGTCTGCTGGTAAAGACATCTTTATGGTAAGTAAGCGATAGGATCAACGGGTTTGCCATTTTTGCGAAGCTCAAAATGTAACTTCACACGGTCAGCATCAGTATTCCCCATCTCCGCAATCTTTTGAGACTTCTTCACCATATCCCCCTCTTTTACCAAGAGAGTTTTATTGTGAGCATAGGCTGTGAGATAGGTGTTGTCATGTTTAACAATCACTAAATTACCGTAACCTCTTAGACTGTTACCAGCATAAACCACCTTACCATCAGCTGCAGATTGAACTGCATCACCAGGTTTACCAGCAATACCAATACCTTTTGACTTACCCTCATCAAAACGTTCAATCACTTCACCCTTTGAAGGCCAAGATAAGCGTATACCTAAATCAGTTGGAGTATCAGGTTTGGTCTTTTCAGGCACGGCTTCCTGCTTAGCCAACTTATCCTCTTTATTAGGTTGCTTGTCTATAGGCTTTGGCGCCTCTTTAACTGTTACCGGCTTTTCCTGCTTTACTTCAATTTTGGTACTAGCTGTTTTGGCCGATTTAGGTGGCGTGATACGAATCACTTGATCAACCTCAATGAGGTTAGGATCAGCAATATTGTTCCACTCAGCTATATCACGATGAGATTGCCCATGATCAAGAGCAATTCTTAATAATGTGTCACCACGTTTAATTCGATAATAGCCAGGCTCTACTGGTTCAGCGCTGCGACCACTTGAGCGATCAACAACTGGTGCAGGCGACAAGCGCGTAGCACATCCTGACTGAAATAAAACAGCCAAAACTGGTAAAACTATCATCAAAAAACGAGTCAAAGTCATAAATTCTTACGATATTAATTAGACAGTACCTGATTGTAAGGGCACAAAAAATACTTCTTCAAGAACAGTTCTTTGATAGCGCTGCGAACTCACCCTCTCAACGACTACTAACTGCTGCTCCTCTTCACTTTTAGCTACCGGTGCAACTAATCTACCACCAATAGCCAATTGATCCAACAGAGGATCAGGAATACCTAAACCAGCTGCTGCCAAAATAATTCCATCAAATGGAGCTGCTTGAGGCAAACCACGAATACCATCGCCATATACCAAGCGAAGATTCGGAATTCGGAATGGTCTTAACTTAGCCCTAGCCTGATCATGTAAAGGTCTAATTCTCTCAATCGAGTAGACCTCAGCTGCAACCAAACTAAGGATAGCAGCCTGATATCCACAACCGGTGCCAATTTCAAGAACCTTGCCTAACTCTTTCTTGGGTTTATGCAATAACTCCACCATGCGGGCTACCACAGAAGGTTTAGAAATTGTTTGTTGATGACCAATCGGTAGTGCAGAATCTTCATAGGCTCTGGTATCCAAAGCCTCATCAACAAAAGCATGTCTTGGTACAGTAGCAATAGCTTCTAACACCTGACGATGGCGCACACCGCTAGCAGCCACCTTCTCCGCCAACTGAATACGCGCCTTATCGTGAATTGGATCTTTTTTAACCACTAGTAACCTATGACTTACTTATCTATATTAGTTTTTATTCCAGTTAGCATCGATCATGTGCGCACGCATGCGCGTGTGCGATAAATCTAACTGTAAAGGCGTGATTGAAACTTGGCCATGCTCAATCGCATGAAAATCCGTTCCCTCAGTTGCATCTCTGGCAACACCTGGAGGACCAATCCAATATATTGGCTCACCACGAGGGTTGTTTTGCATGATTACGTTCTGAGAATGATGGCGATTACCTAACCTAGTCACGCGCCAAGCTTTTAATTGCTCATACGGGCGATTAGGGATGTTTACATTCAGCAATGTAGGCTTAGGCAGATTAATACCATCACTCATTAAATGACCATCCACAGGTTGTTCAATTTGTTGGAGAACAATATCTCTGGCAACCTTGGCAGCATCATCAATACCAGACCAACCCTTATCAACCTGAGAAAAAGCTATCGCTGGAATACCAAACATAACTCCCTCGATAGCTGCAGCAACCGTACCTGAATAAAGAACATCTTCACCCATATTCTCACCCTGGTTAATTCCCGAAACCACAATATCTGGTTTTGAATCCAATAAACCAGTCAATGCAACGTGCACACAATCTGTTGGCGTACCGTTGACATATAAGAAATTATCTCTTTCACCACCAACCACACGATTAACAGTTAAAGGCCGAGACAAAGTCAGTGAGTTAGATGCACCGCTATGATTTTGCTCAGGCGCAATCACTGTAACCTTACCCAAGGGGCGCAAAGCGTTAACGAGCGCAAGCAACCCAGGGGCTAAATAACCATCATCGTTGGCAATTAATATGTGCATAAGGTCTCAGTGGAAAGAATGCCAAGCATATAGCTTGGGTACTTGGAAGCCTCTATCTTAATCTTTTTTATCAACTAACTGAGCGTCGATCCATCATCGCTCTGGCTAAAGTACTTGCATCAACATACTCTAGCTCTCCACCAACAGGTACACCCCTCGCAATTCTAGAAACTTTAATGCCTCGAGCCTTCATGATTTCACCAATGTAATGGGCAGTCGCCTCACCCTCGCTGGTGAAGTTGGTTGCTAAAACCACTTCTTTAACAGGCTCTTTGCTTTTCTCAACTCGCTCAATTAAGCGATCTAGATGTATTTCATTTGGGCCCAAACCATCTAGCGGAGATAGCCTTCCCATCAACACAAAATATAAGCCACGATAAGTCAGAGTCTGTTCAACCATCAGTTGGTCAGCAGGCGTTTCAACCACACATAAAATACTTGGGTCACGGCGCTCATCAGCACAAGTTGTACAAACTTCTAACTCAGAAAAGGTATTACATAAAGTGCAATGGTGAATATTGTTCACCGCATCTAGCAAACTCTGCCCCAGTACTGCAGCTCCATTACGGTCATGTTGCAGCAAATGAAACGCCATGCGTTGCGCTGACTTAGGACCAACACCTGGCAAAGCTTTTAAAGCTTGCACCATGCGCGATAGAGCATCCTGTGCCTGGTCCGGTGAGCGGTTATCTGCCATGCTAATTAGAACGGCAATTTGAATCCTGGTGGCATTGGCATACCTGCCGTAGCACCAGACATTTTTTTATTAGAAACTTCCTCGGCCTGACGATAAGCATCTGCATATGCAGTAACTAGCAAGTCTTCTAACATTTCGCGATCATCCATAGCTGTTTCAGAAATTTCAACGCGCTTAACCACGTGCTTACCAGTCATAGTCACTTTGATAGAACCTGAAGCTGCTTGACCAACAACTTCCAAAGCTTCCAATTCAGCTTGGGCACGCTTCATGTTCTCTTGCATCTGCTGAGCTTGCTTCATCAAACCAGCAATATTGCCTTTCATCATTTTCTTAATCCCCTAACAAAAACTACTAATACTTATTGAATTGGCCTAATACTGCCAGGCACAACCGTTGCACCGAACTCAGCCTGAATACTTTTCACAAAATCATCGTTTGCAACAGACTCTTCCGCACCCTCTTGCTTTTCTTGTTTAATCTTCGCCTCAACAGCAGCAATTGATTGAGTTGCCTTACCTGTCTCAATCAAAATTTTCACTTGCTTGCCTAAATAGGTAGATAAAGCATCTTGAAGTCGATTAACACTTTCGGTACTTGCCAACTGAGGCATACCAACAATCACTGTTGCTTTGATGTTGCCACCTTGTTCATCCCACTTCTGTAGCTCAGTTTGAAATGCTAATTGCTGCACCAATCCTCGGACAGGTAAAGCTTTCATCCAAGCCTGCCAATCTGGATCATCTTGGTTATAACTAACTGCTGTTGCTGATGTATTTACTGGTTTAGTCGTTACTGAAGCGGTCTTAGCTGGAGCTGCCTGAGGGGCAGACAAGCCTGCCGCAGCTTTTGCTGCAGCCGGACCACTCAAGGCTTTTGCTGGACCTGCTGACTTTGGAGAACCAGAACCATCGCCTGGCTTGAATGCCAACATTCTAAGAAGAGCCATCGTAAAGCCCGCTTGCTCATCTGGAGCTAAGGATAAATCTGGCCGACTAGTAATCGCGATTTGGTAGTACAGCTGAACCTCTTCTTTACCAAATAAAGCGGCTAAACGACGTACATCACTCGCCTCAGGCCAATCATCCAAGACTGCAGACGGAACTGTTTGAGCCAAGGCAATCTTTTGCAACAAGGATGCCAAATCTTGCAAAGCCAAAGAAAATGAAAGACTTCTCTCCGCCATCTCATCGGAAATCTTCACTAAAGTCTCGCCATCTCTTGACTGCAAAGCATCCAAGACTCTAATTAGATATGTTTCATCTAGCGTGCCTAACATTGCTCTGATCGCTGATTCACTCACTGGGCCAGCTGCATAGGCTATGGCTTGATCAGTTAAAGACAAAGCATCGCGCATAGAACCTTGCGCAGCTTTGGCCAAAATACGTAGCGCACCAATTTCAAATGGGACAGATTCTGCCTCTAAAACTTTTTGCAAATGTTCCACAATTGCAGGAATAGGCATTTGCTTTAGATTAAATTGCAAACAGCGAGATAGAACTGTTACTGGAATTTTTTGTGGATCAGTTGTTGCAAGAATAAATTTAACGTGTGGCGGTGGTTCCTCTAGCGTTTTGAGCATTGCATTAAATGCATGCCCAGTTAGCATATGAACCTCGTCGATCATATAAACCTTAAAACGTGCACTGCTTGGTGCGTACATGGCTTTCTCAAGCAACTGAGCCATGTCATCAACACCGCGATTGCTTGCAGCATCCATCTCGATGTAATCAACATATCTGCCAGCATCGATCTCTGTACAAGCTGGGCATTGACCACATGGTTGAGAAGTCATTTGCCCCTGGTCATCAGCACCAGTGCAATTTAAGGCTTTAGCCAAAATACGTGAAATAGTTGTCTTACCGACACCTCTGGTACCAGTAAATAACCAAGCATGGTGTAAACGCTGCTGATCTAAGGCATGAGTCAATGCTTTGACCACGTGCTCTTGGCCAACTAGGGTTGAAAAATCTCTCGGGCGCCACTTTCGGGCTAATGCTAATGCAGTCATATTGTCATTCTACAAGTAGAAGGCAGTAGAATGTCAGAGGACGGGCCTCCTCGCATGGTGGCTTGGCAACCTGGTCAGGTCGGGAACGAAGCAGCCAAACCCAATTACTACCAGTGCCGAGGGTCAGGCTCGTCCACCTACTTACCTCATTTTTCAGTCTATTTTTACCCACATATTTCCTTTAGGTTTTTCCCTAATTAGGACCATTCATCTCCAAAAGCTCACCTTTGCCACTTAATAAATAGGATTTAACCTCTTTATCAGGTCGTAGCTTTGATACACATTGCCTATATGTTGCCATTTGTAATTGATATTTTTGATATAACTCGTGAGTTACTTCAGGAATGGAAAGCTTGTAATCCAATATCAATAGCTGATTAGGTAACTCAATCAATCGGTCAATCCTTAATAAACGACCATCAGAACTTGCGATATCTAACTCTTCCCAAGCATTTTGTATCTCGTTACTAAAGAAGAATTTTTCGGCAAAATCTGAAGATAAGACATTCACCGCACATCGTCTTGCATCACTGGCTAATTTTGAATCAATATTCAACCAAGAGACGAGCTCATCACTAGGGGGTAAATCCTCGACATGTCGAATACCCATTCTCATGACATGCTCCATGATGGCATGAAAGGCAACGCCTAAATCAATAACTTTCTGTTGTTCAGGAGTTATTAGCTCCTCGTCAAATGGCACTGATACATCGGCCTCACCTTGCCAAGCGACCTCAAAATCAAAGAATTCATGGCTATCAACCATATCGCCACTAGATTTGATTACCTCTGTGGCAACACCATCTTGCTCTTCAATTTTATCAACCCCAGCTCGCTCAAGCCTGTCATACCAACCATTAGCAGCAACTGGCTTATCACTCTTATTTACCAAACCTGATATGTAAACAGCCTCTTTTGCTCTAGTTAATGCCACATATAAAAGGTTCCAATTTTCAATTTCAGCAATTGCATCCTCACGATCCCTAAGTTCTTGGCGCGCAGGATCTTTAGGCTTACCAGAAAAAATAGGAGATATATGTTGCGGGCCTTGATCACCTGGCATCCAACTCATCAGGACACCTACATTGTCATGACCACTGCGGGTGGTATTAGTGTTCATCAAAATGACAAAGCGTGATTCCAAGCCCTTAGCCGCATGAATAGTTAAAACTCTCACGCGAGCATCCGAGGAAGCGGCGTCTTCATCAGCATCCTCATCAACAACTGACTCACCCTCATCTGGACTCTCTTCTTCAGCGCCACGTTTGATTTTTTTAAGTTCGGCAATAAATCTAGGTAAGCTTGGATAACGACCACCATCCAAATCTAACGCTAAAGCCAAGAATGCATCCAAATTGGAAAGAACTTGATCTCGTTGTAAAGGCGGAGCGAATTGAGCGTACCTCAGACGCAACTGTGTTTGCGCGTAAATATGATCTAACAAATCATGAACAGGTAAATGTTTAGCTAAATCAATCCAACTCAATATATCTTTGTAAATTTGGTGATGCTGACTCTCAGTCTGACCTATGAGGTGCCAGAATGAGTGATGCTGATGAGACAGTTTTGAGGCTGTTAACTGCATCAACTGTTCATCAGAAAAAGCATAGATGGGGGAGCGTAAAACCTGAGCCAGAGATAAATCATCAGTAGGTGTGATTAACACCGACAACAGGGCAATCATATCTTCCGCCTCTAAGGTCTTAAGAAGCCCACCCTGCCTTGGACTATCGCATGGAACCCCACAATCTCTGAATGCTTTTTCAATATGCGAAAGATGAGTTCTAGATCTTAATAAGATTAAGAAATCACCCCAAGAAGCATTTTTTTTAGCTTTAACCCGTTGAATGTGTCTTGCCACCTGTAATGCCTCAGCATAACTCTGCTTAGCTTTCGACTCTTTAGCCGAGTCAATATAAGGATTGATCAGCGCATTCCTATGTGGGTGCTTAGTGATATTTGGGGCTTCAATCAAAGGTAAGAGAAAGACTTCGCCATTACCGTAGATGTTTTTCGCTTGTGGGTTGCGCGTTTGCTCTTCAAATGGATAGGCCTCTGGAACATCAGGCAACTGAAACACCGCATTAACCGCCTCCAATACTGCCGGACTATTTCTTCGCGTAGCATTAAATGGATGAAACTTGGCTTTGAAGTGATTCTCCAAATACGTTTTAGCTTCTTTGAACAAGCGCACATCTGCTCTTCTAAAACGATAAATGGACTGCTTTGGATCGCCCACTAAAAACACAGAGGGCTTATCCTCGCCATCACCATAAGCACTTAACCAGGACAATAAAATTTGCCACTGTTGTGGATTGGTATCTTGAAACTCATCAATTAAAAGATGCTTGTACTTCGCATCAAGCCTTGCTTGCAGATAATTAGCCACGTCAGAGTTCAACATCAACTTAGCTGTGTAGGCTTCTAAATCAGAAAAATCCTGCACCCGCAGCAATTCTTTTTTAGCTTGGTAGTGCGAAAGCATATCCATACCAATAGTTACCCAAGCCTGATGAATTGCATGTGCGCGATGATCAGCCATCCAACGGTAGTGATCGAATAATACTTGTGCCCAATACTGGCGAGTTTTATTGATTTGCTGCTCTAACTCTTCTGGGTTAGATAGCTTTTTGAGAGATTTTTTTAAATCACCAGAAGCCGATAGTTGCGCCAAACACTCATAATCACCATTCAAAAATGCAGGCTTTAAGGCGTTTGCGACTTCTGACAAGTCGTACTGATGAGAATGTTTCTTTAAACCATCACTGATTGCTTTAGCGTATCCAAGATCTCTTTTGCCGCCATTCTCCAAATAACTAGCAAGCGACATTAAATTACCTAAATTACCCGGGTCATCTAAAGCAGTTTTTAATGGATCCTGAATATCCAGTAAATCAGATTGATCAATCACCGAACGTAATGGATCAAGACTCTTCTTTTGGCACTCAGTGAGATAACTTAACCACTCGGCTTTTACTGTTAAAAACCCTTTGGACCCAATGAGTAAGTCATTAGCATTTTTAGCCTTTAATTCTTTAACCAGTAACTCATAAGCAGATCTGACGGGCCCTTTCTCTTTGGTAGGCAAACTAGTCCACCAATCCTCTAAACACTCATCTTGTAAACGCTTAAAGTCATCTCTTAAATTAAGACCTTGAGGGACACCAGAATTTAGAGGTGCCCCCCTTAATAAATGACTAAACCAACCATGGAAAGTTTCTATACATAAAGGATATGGGTCAGACAAGACTTCTTCAAATAAAGCCCTAGCTCGCGGGGCTAAATTTTGGGCATCCGACTCTGACAAACCACGCGCCATTAACTCATCTAGTAACTCGTTATGAGGGCAATTAGCTAACTTTAATAAGACTTCATCTAAACGCCCACGCATTTCTTGGGCAGCTTTTCTTGTAAATGTAATCGCTAGAATTTCTCGAGGTTTTGCGCCACTCAATAAAAGACGAACAATTCTGGATACCAATAGCCACGTCTTACCGCTACCAGCACATGCCTCAATAACGACTGATAAATGAGGATTACATGAATCATGAGTTAGTTGATCGGTCATGACCACATTCCTTTACGACAAATGCCCCGAGCCTGACAATATTGACAAACGCTATCCGGAGCACTCGCCACCACTGGCGAACCACCCCACAGAGCCTCTATATCGGCAATCATTTGCGCAGGCAACTCATTCATATGTTCAGATAAATCTTCAACCTGAATAGCTGTCTTAGCTTCCTTGATAGATACCCAAGATGCACCAGCAACTGCCTGACCGTTAACAAGATCATGACCATCAACTGCTTTTGCATAAATCACTAACTGTGGGTCATCTTCAATATTGCTTTTCTTTTTATTTATAGAGGTTTTGCTACTGTATTTGTAGTCAATCACCTCAACACCGTGCTCTGGATGAATATCTAAACGATCTACAAATCCAGAAACTCGGATTGAACCAAAACTAGTCAGCAAGTCAAAACCCACAGGCTTTTCACCGTCATGAAATACCCAACCAGCCTCTTCACGTTCCATATGCCAGTTAATCCAATCAGGTATTAATGTTTCCCACTCAATCCACGCCGCCAACCAACGGCCATCAACCTCTAAAAGCGGTTTGAACTGTTTATTAGAAATTGCAAATAAACGTTGCTTCAGTAGCTTAGCTTTTTCATATGGGTTATCTGAAACAATAGCTTGCGTCTTAAGACCATGATAAAAATCTCGCAAGGCAGCATGTAATGCTTGCCCCACAAGACTCAAATCAACCTCTACATCTAAGGTGTTTTGCTCTCTCAAGCCAAGAAGACGCGTGACGTAATACCGATAAGGACATTCTCGCAAAGCACGATAAGCACTAGGACTAATAGAGGCTGGTTTTACATAATCAGTTGGCAACAATGGCGCTGGCTGAACAACTGTAACTGGCTTATATGCAGTAGCTTTTACATCAATACATTGTTTTAATAAATCAGCATGATTGACGTATAGGCGTTGTAACCAGGGCGAGGGTTGCTTTGGCTCACCCGCTGAACCATTTGATTGCCAAACCATTCGCCAATGTGAGTGAGACATCATTAACTGAGATAAGTCCATGGCTTGCTGCTCAAACTCCATGGTCTGTGTTTTGCACCCCAGGATTTTTTTCAACTCACCAGACAAAAACATCGGGCTGTCAGAGACAGATGGCAACTGACCATCGTCACAACCAACCATGACCCAAGCATTAAATCTTCTTAAACGAGTGGCACTTAAAGGCAAAATAGTCACACTAGCTTTTGCGCGAGGATTACTTTCAATATAACTCGCATCTTCGAATATCGACGATAGCAATGAGAGCCATTCAGACTGCTTTAATGAATATTCATTTAAGAGTTGCATAGGCTGCAAAGACTGCAACAACTGCTGACCCGCGACATCTTTGGTCAAGGCATCGAACATTCCTAACTCTTTTAAATCTGACTCTAAAAATTCCAACCACTCACTACATGCTCGCTCAGACATCTGCCATTTATGACTAAGCTCCTGGAGCTTTTTAATGAGATTAGATACAGCATCAACTTCTACATCTTGAGATTGAAGTGCTAGCAAAATACCGCCCCAAGATGCTCTTACATCGGCCTGAATCAAACGTTTTTCTAGATGACTCAGGTAATCAGATGCTTGTTCATCAGAAAGTCCCCATGTAGACCAATTGATGTAGGGATTCTTTAAAAAATCCATGAGCTCAATAGATGTCGGCCCATTTGCTTGACGAAGAACATCTATCCAAGACATGACTGATGCAGCAGCCCTGGTAGTAGAAAGTTTCCAACCTGTTTCATCATGAACCGATAAGCCTTTACCAAAACGGGCTAAAAGGGCTCTGATGCGTCGCGCAACCAAGCGGTCTTGAGCAATCAAAGCAATATGTTGATGCCCTTCTTGCAATAAGTCCTGTATAGCCCCAGCTCCCTGCCATGCTGCATCCTCAAAACCAGATGCTTTATAGACATGTCGGTTGTTTCTAGATAATTCACTGAAATATTGCTCACGGTTTGCTTTAACGGCGTCATCCCTAGATGACACCTCATTACTAATACACTCTGGCCATAAAGCAACAGCAGATTGATCCATCATGCAGTGATGAAATGATGCTTTATCAGAATACGCATCCCAAAGCTGAGCGATTGATTTTTCAAAACCCGGGGTGCCTTTGGCTGTTTCTATGTATATAAGTGGCTGACGAGAAACCCCCGACTTGATCTCATTAAGCCTCAGACCAATAGCCCTTCTTTGACGAACCACGGGATCTTGGCTTGTACTTAAGTATTCCCAAAAAGCTAGAACAATCCGAGTTTCAAACTCAACAATATGTTGCGAAGCCCCTTGATAAGCCTTCTTCACTGCATCGTTCAGTGCGGAGTCAACTACGTCATCAAAAATACCCAAAGTAGCATCAGACAAAAGATCACATACTTCGATGATATTTTTAGCCAATGCCCATTTTGAAGCGTCCGAACTACCAAGCAACATCTGGCTCAATTGAGATCTATCAGACAATGTCTTATAAACCTCAAACCAGCGCTCTAAATCACTCTTAATAGGACCTTCTTTTCTGAGGCCTGGAGTTTCTTTTAACCACTGAGCTAAACCCAATACACGTGGCAAAAAAACTAAATGATCAGAAATACCCGTAGGACGAGCAAGTTCAAGAGCCTGCCTTAAACCGTATGCTGGCCCTGAGGTACTTAGCAACACCAAAGGACTTTCACCTTCAGCCAAGGTGATTTTCCATATAAGACTCGCCAAATCCTCAATAACAAGGCGATTGGGGGCTAAAAGGTGTTGTTGACGATATGACATGGATCAGAGAGTATGCACAAATAAGCGCTTATTGATAATATATTGCTTGTAAGTGATGAATAATCATAAAAACTAAATAATATTTAAAAGAATTAACTAAAGGACTCCTATGAGCGACGCCATTAAATACGTAAGCGATGCATCTTTTGATCAAGATGTTTTGAAATCTGACAAACCAGTATTGCTCGACTTTTGGGCTGAGTGGTGCGGTCCTTGCAAAATGATTGGCCCTATCCTTGAAGAAGTTGCCAAGGAGTACGGCGAAAAGGTTCAAATTGCAAAAATGAACGTTGATGAAAACCAAGGTATCCCAGCTCAATTTGGTATCCGCGGTATCCCTACGTTGATTTTGTTTAAAAATGGTGCGGTAGCTGCTCAAAAAGTGGGTGCTTTGTCTAAGTCTCAGTTGACTGCATTCTTGGATAGCCATATCTAATCCTAACCATGAAGGGGCTCATAAATTGAGCCCCTTTACTTTTAGCTTTACAAAAATACGATATTTGCTCTTTTTTTAATTTAGGGTGTAGAATTCACCCAACCAATGACCAAACGTCCTGTTCAGGTCAATAATTCCAAAAATCTTGTTCTTTCTTAAGGCTTAAGCCTAATTCCAAACACATGCATCTCACAGAACTTAAAGCACTACACGTATCTGCCCTATTAGAAATGGCCGCAGGCCTAGAGATTGAAAATACTCAACGTATGCGTAAGCAAGAGTTGATGTTTGCCATTCTTAAAAAACGCGCTAAAGGCGGCGAAACTATATTTGGTGATGGCGTACTTGAAGTGCTGCCAGATGGGTTTGGATTTTTACGCTCACCAGAGGCCTCATACATGGCGTCTACAGACGACATCTATATTTCTCCAGCTCAGATTCGTCGCTTTAACCTTCACACAGGTGATGCGATTGAAGGTGAAGTAAGAACACCTAAAGAAGGCGAACGTTACTTTGCTCTAGTTAAAGTAGACAAGATCAATGGTCTAGCACCTGAGGCGCTTAAAAACCGCATCATGTTTGAAAACTTAACGCCTCTTCACCCTGATCGCCCAATGCATTTAGAGCGCGACATCAAAGCTGAAGAGAATCTAACTGGACGAATCATCGATATGATTTCTCCAATTGGTTTTGGTCAACGTGCTCTTTTGGTAGCTTCACCAAAATCAGGTAAGACTGTCATGATGCAGCACATCGCCCATGCGATCTCTGCTAATCATCCTGATGCAGTCCTAATCGTTCTACTTGTTGATGAGCGCCCTGAAGAAGTTACAGAAATGCAACGCTCAGTTAAAGGTGAAGTCGTTGCATCTACATTTGATGAACCAGCGGTTCGTCACGTCCAAGTTGCAGAGATGGTGATTGAAAAAGCTAAACGTTTAGTGGAAATGAAACGTGACGTCATCATTTTGCTTGACTCTATTACTCGTTTAGCCCGTGCTTACAACACTGTTGTACCTTCATCAGGCAAAGTTCTATCTGGCGGTGTTGACGCCAATGCTTTACAAAGACCTAAGCGTTTCTTTGGTGCCGCACGTAATATCGAAGAAGGTGGATCACTAACTATCATCGCAACAGCTCTGATTGAGACTGGCAGCCGCATGGATGATTTGATCTATGAGGAATTCAAAGGCACAGGCAACATGGAGGTTCACTTAGAACGCCGTCTTGCTGAACGTCGCGTTTACCCTGCTATCAACTTGAACAAGTCAGGCACACGTCGCGAAGAGTTACTCATCAAGCCAGAACTTCTCCAGAAGATCTGGGTACTACGCAAGCTTATTTCTGACATGGATGACATTGAAGCGATGAACTTTATCGTTGATAAGCTCAAATCCACTAAAAATAATGCGGAATTCTTTGAACTAATGCGCCGTGGCGGTTAAATTTTGATCAAAACTGGCTGAAAAACGTGGTTTTCCAGTCAGTTTTAGCCAAATTAAGCCCATATCTAGTATTTTTTGCTACAATTCTCGTTTTAATTCAGGCAAGTACCTATTTATTAAAATAGGCGGCTACCAAGCTTAAGGACTTTTTAAATGAAACAAGGTATTCACCCAGATTACAAAGAAGTTGTTTTCTTAGACGTATCAAACAACTTCAGCTTCAAAACACGCTCTACTATTGTTACTAAAGAAACAATCAAGTGGGAAGACGGTCAAGAGTATCCATTGGCTAAGATTGAAACTTCTTCTGAGTCACACCCGTTCTACACAGGTACTCAAAAGATTATGGACACTGCTGGTCGTGTTGAGAAATTCCGTCAAAAGTTTGGCGCAAAAGCTACAGGCAAAAAATCAGCCTAAGCAACACCCCTGCTCCATACGGACAATAAAAAGGCAGCTCACGCTGCCTTTTTTACTTAGATGCTTTTCATCGTTTAAAAATCAGGTCACAATTTAAGACACATGAGACCCATCAAACTAACTGCCGCTGCCACAACGACCTTACCTAGGTATGTGTTGGTTCTAATCACAGCCATTTATGGCTTGATTGGCATTTTTGGTAGGGACCCGTGGAAAAATGACGACGCTGCGGGCTTTGGCGCCATGTGGACCTTAGCAAATGGTTCCCTGCAAGATTGGCTATTGCCACACATCGATGGTCGGTCAGATATCTTGGCAGGACCGCTACCGTATTGGATTGGTGGCGCACTAATAAAAGCTTTTGCTCCATTAGTCGGGGCAAGCAACGCCGCTGGTATTTACTCGGCGGCATGTTTTTTCTTAAGTTGTGCAGCTATTTGGCATGCCTCATACCTATTAGGCCGAAGACCAGAAGTTCAACCTACAGCATTTGCTTTAGGTGGACAACCAGAACCGAGAGATTACGGTCGCACACTAGCTGATAGTGCCCTGATGATTTTTTTGGCATGTATTGGTTTAGCAACACGTGCACATGAAACAACTCCAGCGCTCGCTCAATTACTGGGTGTCACGACCCTACTCTATGGTTTAGTACGTGGTCTCGATAAACCCATTCAAGGTGGCTTTTGGACTGGTGTTGGCTTAGCGGTAATTGCACTATCAGCATCACTTTGGCTGTTTGTAGTGATGTTTGCCGGCTTGCTAATTTCATTAGCCATTTGCGAAGTAAAACCAAATGCTAAATGGTTAGGCATGACTTGGTTAGGATCAGTGCTTGGCATCGGCTTGTGGCCTGCTTTGTGGTGGTTGTTTGATTTGCCGACACCACTGATAAAGCAAGCATGGCATGAGTGGTGGTCTAACGATAGCATTCAATTTATCGCCTCAAGTAAGTCAGTTGGATTCTTGGCACGAAATCTACCTCTTTATGCGTGGCCTGTTTGGCCGCTAGCACTATGGAGTATTTGGTTTTGGCGTAAGGGAACTAATTACCCATTAGGAGGTATTCGTAATCCTAATATGGCCCTACCTCTAGGCTTGGTTATTGCTGGGCTGATTTATTTAACGCACCTATCTGCACTTAATGAACAATCATTGTTGATCATCATTCCACCGATGGTCATTTGGGCATGCTTTAGCTTACCAATTATTAAACGTAGCGTGATTAGCTTTATTGATTGGTTAGCCCTACTAAGCTTTACGATTATTGGTGCTTTTATTTGGGTAATGTGGTTTGCCATGACAACCAACTTCCCTGCAAGCCTTGCTAGAAATGTGGCAAAAAAAGTTCCAGGGTTTATCCATGAAGTAAATTGGTTAGCTCTCATAGCAGCGATTGCTGCAACAGCGTTATGGGTCATGGTTGTCAAATGGAGAACTTCAAGAGCACCCAAAGTAATTTGGCGAGCTGTGGTGATTTCTGCATCAGGCACAACACTCACATGGGTTTTATTAATGACCTTGTGGCTACCAACCATCAACTATGCAAAAACTTATCAATCTGTAGCAGCGAGATTGGTTGCTGCCACACCTAAAGATGCTCGGTGTATTAACTCAACTCATCTAGGAGATGGTCAACTTGGTTCGTTTGTGTATTTCACATCTTTGAAATTTAGAGATGATGCAAGCTGTGATTTATGGATTAGCAACCAACCAGGCATGGCACGACAAACAGCCGAGAAGATTGGAATCAATCTAGAATTAATTTGGGAAGATCGACGCGTGAGTGACAGAAACGAGAGACTACGCTTATACAAAGTCACAGGCAATGCTCGCTAAACTTCAAAGAGATATACCAAAACTTATAGGATTAGCTGGCCCACTACTGGTAGGCCAGTTAGCTGTAATTGCCTTTGGCGTGATGGACACAGCGATGGTGGCTCGCTACTCAGCTGATGATCTGGCTGCGCTTGCCATGGCTAGTTCTGTATTTATTAGCATCTATGTTGGATTAACTGGAGTTGTTTCAGCACTAGCACCAATTGCTGGCCAATTATTCGGTGCTAAACGCTTTGATGAAATCGGTGAAGAAGTCCGCCAAGGATGGTGGCTATCCCTTGGCCTGAGCCTCTTTGGCATTCTCATATTAGCCAACCCAGGAATATTGCTATCAATCGCCAATGCCAGCCCAGAAGTCGAAGCAAAAGCGATTTTGTATTTACAAATCGTTGCATGGGGGCTACCTGCAAGTATGGCCATGAGAGTGCTAGTAGCCTTTCATAATGCCGTCTCAAAACCCACAGTAATTACTTGGTTGCAAATTATCGGTTTACTTCTCAAGATACCCCTAAATGCGTGGCTGATTTATGGCGGCCTTGGAATCGACCCAATGGGCGGCCCAGGATGCGCACTCGCCACTGTTGTAATTAACTGGCTATGGTTGATTGCAGCGCTGTGGATTGTCTATCAAGGTAAGTTCTATCAAATATTTGCCGTCTACCAACGCTTTAGCTGGCCTGATAAACATAAAATCAGCACCTTGTTAAAGCTGGGCCTACCTATTGGATTGAGCTATTTGATAGAGGTAACCTCTTTCGCTTTCATGGCATTGTTTATTGCTCGCCTTGGCACATTACCTCTTGCAGGACATCAGATTGTTGCTAACTTAGGCACGGTTTTATACATGCTGCCTCTATCACTATCAATTGCCACATCCACTTTAGTTGCACAATCTATTGGAGCTGACAAACCTACCTTGGCCAAAGAAATTGGTTGGTCATCTTTAATGTTTACAACAAGTATTTGTGTACTGGTGGGCTTACTTGTCTGGCAGTTTAAATACCCCCTACTAGACTTATATGCTCCGCCCGAAGAAGTCAGATTGGCCGCAATTCCGTTATTTTTATTTATAGCGTTTTACCAAATTTTTGATGCACTACAAGTTACTTCAGCATTTATTCTGCGCGGCTACCGAGTAGCATTTTGGCCAATGTGGATCTACGCCATCTCTCTATGGGGAGTTGGATTGGGAGGCGGTTATATATTGGGCTTTAACTTAACCGGCAATATTCCAGAACTACTTCAAGGGGCTCAAGGTTTCTGGTTTGCAAACAGCATGAGCCTAGCAATTGCTGCAGCACTTCTGATGACCCTATTCAAGCACACCGCTAAACGCTTTGAAAAAGAGCATCCCCCAGTTGAAGTGTAACTTCGGTATTGAAGCAATACTCTAATTTGATGAGCTAATAAAAAAAGGCTTCCGAAGAAGCCTTGTCATTTATTTTAGAAAGATTATTTCTTAGGCGCAGGTGGTGCTGGATCAGCTGGTTTTTGGATTGCATAACCAGGAACTTGATTACCTTTTGAATACATACATTGCTGATACGCGATGTCATAACGACGTTGGACTTCTTTTGAAGCATCATTACCACCAGTAGCACCCATTGCCGCACCGCCTAATAGACCAACCGCAGCACCAGTTCCAACATTTTTAGAGCTACCACCATTTGCTACTGCGCCAGCCACTGCACCTAGCGCAGCACCAATAACTGCTGTTTTTGCTGTGTTCTTTGCAGCAATTTCGTCAGCAGTTGTATTAAGTGAGTTTTGCGCGTAATCACGACATTCTTTGTCATCATTTTTAAAGACATCAAATGGCTTACCTGGTGCTGGCATAACAGTTAAGCTTGGACCAACTGGTGTCGATGCACAACCAACCATCAGAATGGTTACCATCGCCAATGCACTGATTTGACCGAGTTTTTTAAAATTGCTATTTACCATGTTTCATTATTCCAATTTATCTAATGATTTGAGTAACTCTTACTATCTTAGCTACCTTGACTATCTTAAATCAATCTACATATACCTACACAGCTTTACTTATACCTATAACGTGTCAAAGTCTTGGGAGATGACAATTCAAGAAATTTTAATTAATTAAAGCTAGCTTCAATTTCATCAATATTAGCAACCCACTCTAACCACTGCTCTTCAATAGTTGCTAGATTCTCATTGATTAACTTAAGATTTTTACCTAATTGAGCAATTTCAGCTGGTGATATTGGTTGCGATAATTGAGTTTCAATATCAAATTTCTGACGATTAAGATCAGCCATATCTTTTTCAGCTTTTTCTATCTTCTTTTTGATAGGCTTTACTAAAGCATTGATCTCTTGACGACGGGCAGCATCTAACTTTTTCTGTTCGCTAGACTTAACCACTGGTTTAACTTTATCAATCTCGATAGGTGTCACATCAACCACTTCAGTTATTGTTTTTGCTTCTTCGCGTAAGCGCTTTGACTCATCTAGTAAGTATTGCTGGTAATCATCCAAGTCGCCATCAAAAGGTTTGATTTCACCACGACCAACCAACCAGAATTCATCACAGACAGCCCTTAACAAGGCACGATCATGACTAACTAGCATGACAGTACCCTCAAACTCGTTGAGAGCCATAGAAAGAGCTTCTCGAGTTGCAAGATCTAAATGATTAGTTGGCTCATCTAGCAACAATAGATTAGGACGTTGCCAAACAATCATGGCCAATACCAAGCGAGCCTTCTCACCACCACTCATGGTGCCAACTGCCTGCTTAACCATGTCGCCAGCAAAATTGAAAGTTCCCAAGAAATTTCTTAAATCTTGCTCTTTACCAGATTCAGCAGCGTTAGGTCCCAAGTCTTTCGCAAGGCGAATCATATGTTCCAGAGGATTGTCCTCAGACCTCAACACATCTAACTCTTGTTGAGCAAAATAACCAATATTTAAACCTTTGCCCTCAGTAACGACACCAGCCAACTGAGGCATCGTTCTGGCAATAGTTTTAACCAAAGTAGACTTACCTTGACCGTTTGCCCCCAAGATACCAATGCGTTGTCCAGCCAATACCGATTTTTTGACATCTTTGATGATGATTTTGTTTGTACCATCTACCTGATAACCAAAACTTGCATCACTAATAGCCAACATCGGGTTAGGTAGATTTTGAGGTTCTTTAAACTCAAAGGTAAATTCTGCATCAGCTAAAACTGGAGCAATCTTTTCCATGCGCTCAAGTGCCTTCACCCTACTTTGAGCTTGCTTAGCCTTACTAGCTTTAGCTTTAAATCTTGTAATGAATTTCTGTAAATGAGCAATTTTTTCTTGTTGCTTTGCGAATGATGCTTGCTGGAGTTCAAGTTGCTGAGCGCGCATTGTTTCAAAAGAACTATAGTTGCCGCCATACCTATTCAATTTGGCATGCTCAATATGGAGTGTGACATTGGTCACAGCATCTAAAAATTCGCGATCATGAGAAATCACAATCATGGTTCCAGGATAACGCTTAAGCCAAGCCTCCAACCAAACCAATGCATCTAAATCTAAGTGGTTGGTTGGCTCATCTAACAGCAGTAAATCAGATGGACACATCAACGCACGAGCTAACTGCAAACGCATACGCCAACCACCAGAGAAACTATTAACAGGTTGATCCAGTTCGCTAACCTTAAAACCCAAACCTAAGATCAAAGATTGAGCTCTAGAAATTGCATCATGCTCACCAGCATCCGCCAAATCAGCATGTGCATGAGCCATAGCCATGCCGTCCTCAGCCAACTCAGCGAGAGCTAAAGCTTGTCTTAATTCAATTAGTTTTGTGTCACCCGCTATAACAAAATCAGTAGCAGTCTCCTCTGTTTCTGGCATATTTTGCGCAACTTGCGCCATACGCCAAATCTTCGGAATTGAACAATCACCACCATCTTCGTGCAACGAGCCATTTAACAGTGCAAATAGTGTTGATTTACCAGCACCATTACGACCGACTAAGCCAACCTTTTCACCAGGATTAAGAGTGACCGTCGCCTTATCTAAAAGTAATTTGGCACCACGACGTAAAGAAACGTTATTTAAGGTAATCATTATGAGCAGTCATACCAGCCACTGCTGGGTTATTTCTACGTCATCAAACACTCTGTATGACGCAAAAGATTATGTAGCCCATGATTTTAACTGACAAAGTGATTTAGCTAACTCACACAGCATCTAGCCTGCAATGCTTATATTGCAAAGACTAATTGATTAATCAGTAGAAGATTTTAGATAACGATAAAGTGTTGTTCTAGAAACACCCAAGATACGCGCCGCTTTTGAAATATTGCCTTTATTTTGCGCAATTGTCTTGTCAATCACTTTCTTTGATACCCCACGTAAAGTGACATTTTCTTCAATAGATTCAACAATAGAATCCGGCTCAGCTTTGGCTATTGCAGTATCACTCATTGTTGAAGTGGCAGCATCAAATTGACTTAACTTTGTGTACTGAAAACTAAAAAATAATGGTCGGCCTGTATAGGTATTGAGCTGATGAATATTTCCAGCTGTTTTACCTTTACCGTAATCCATCATTCGACCCAAAGAATGATCAACAATTTGCTGGATTTTCAAACTACTAATATCAATATCACCAATACCTAAGTAGCCCATCGCAAATCGGTCAATACCAAGAATCAAACCATCCTCAGATATTCCAATAAGGCCATTAATAACTGATGAAATTCCCTCAGGTGATGGAGCTACTGAGATAACCATCGCATAGCGATTTTGCGATTGAGAAAACAATTGACGTTCAATCGAATGCACTGTGGTTTTTACCAATCCCAATGTGTGCGGATGAAAAACTCTAGCATCTGAAGATATATCCAATACGCCCACAACCTTGCCATCAGGCTGGTAAATAGGCGCTGCAGCACAACTTAAAAATGAATTAGTTTCAAAGAAATGTTCTGCGCCATTGACTACTACTGGACCACCTTCGACTATCGCCGTACCAATTGCATTGGTGCCTCTGTGTTGCTCCAACCAAGATGCACCCTTGGTGAGCAGAACACGATCAGCTTTAGGTACAAATTCAGAATCACCAATAGCATGGACAATCACACCATGCTGATCGGCCAATAAAACCATACCACCACTACCTGCAATCAATGAATGCAAATAGGTCATGTTTGGCTGTACTAATCGAATCAACTCTTGACGCTGCTCAACCCGAGCTGACAGATTAGAACCAGTCAAAATATTTTCGGGCAATGATTTCTGATTAGCCTCTAGACCAAACTGCAAGCAACGTTGCCATGAATTTAAAACAGGTTTACTAAGATTTGCCAAACGGGCACTCTCAGGAATACTTCCCTGCATCAGCCAGCTGCGTCTTAACTGCTTTAAATCAGTATTGTTCATGGAATGGAGTACTGTGATTGAATGCTCGAATTCTATGTGAGATGGTCTAAAAATCACACCAATCATCATAAGTGCACAAGTGCATTTACAAATTAGTAAAAAGCCATAAATTTAGCTTTTAAATATCAAAAAAACATATATAAATTAAGGCTTCCAGCCTGTTACATATGTGAACACTTTGAATCTTCAATCATCAGGAAATACCCTTGATTTATAACCTTTGAAGCCCTCATAGAAAAATGCTGCGATGCATCTGATTGAATATGAATCCCATCTCCATCAAAGTTCCGATGACTACATTACACAAGATGTAATGAGCAGATTATTGGTTAATGAAACTCAAAGGAGAGAAACGTGGCTATTTACGCAGCACCAGGCGCAGCAGGCGCAAAAATTCAATATAAAGCCAAATATGACAACTTTATTGGTGGCAAATGGACAGCACCAGTTAAGGGTGAATATTTTGACGTTATTACACCGATCAGCGGTAAGGTTTACACAAAAGCTGCTCGTTCAGGCGCAGAAGACGTTGAATTAGCATTGGATGCTGCACACAAAGCAGCTGATGCATGGGGTAAAACATCTGTAACAGAGCGTTCTAACATTTTGTTGAAGATTGCGGATCGTATCGATGCAAATTTAGAACTTCTTGCTTACGCTGAAACAGTGGATAACGGTAAAGCGATTCGTGAAACTCTGAATGCAGACATCCCTCTTTCATCAGATCACTTCCGTTATTTCGCAGGTTGCCTACGTTCACAAGAAGGCTCATTGTCAGAAATCGACGAGAACACTGTTGCTTATCACTTCCATGAGCCATTGGGTGTTGTTGGTCAAATTATTCCTTGGAACTTCCCAATTTTGATGGCTGCTTGGAAACTAGCACCAGCGTTGGGCGCAGGTAACTGCGTAGTTCTAAAACCAGCAGAATCAACTCCAATTTCAATCTTAATTTTGGTTGAATTAATTGCTGACTTGTTGCCACCAGGTGTTTTAAACGTGGTTAACGGTTTCGGTCGTGAAGCAGGTATGCCATTGGCTACAAGCAAGCGTATCGCTAAGATTGCTTTCACAGGTTCAACATCAACAGGTCGCGTGATTGCACAAGCTGCTGCAAATAACTTGATTCCTGCTACTTTAGAGTTAGGTGGCAAATCACCAAACGTTTTCTTTGCTGACGTAATGGACAAAGATGACGGCTTCTTGGATAAAGCTATTGAAGGTTTAGTATTGTTTGCGTTCAACCAAGGTGAAGTATGTACATGCCCATCACGTGCGTTGATTCAAGAAAGCATCTATGACAAGTTCATGGAGCGTGTGCTTAAGCGCGTTGCAGCTATCAAACACGGTAACCCACTAGACACAGACAGCATGATGGGTGCTCAAGCTTCTAAAGAGCAATTAACTAAAATCTTGTCATACCTAGATGTGGGTAAACAAGAAGGCGCTCAAGTATTGGCTGGTGGTGCACAAGCTAGCTTGGGTGGCGATCTTGATGGTGGCTACTATGTACAACCTACATTGTTCAAAGGCCACAACAAGATGCGTATTTTCCAAGAAGAAATTTTTGGACCAGTATTGGCTGTAACAACTTTCAAAGATGAAGCTGAAGCTTTGGAAATCGCTAACGACACACTATACGGTCTAGGCGCTGGCGTATGGAGCCGTAATGGTAACGTTGCTTACCGTATGGGTCGCGCAATCAAAGCTGGTCGCGTATGGACTAATTGCTACCATGCATACCCTGCTCACGCAGCGTTCGGTGGCTACAAAGAGTCTGGTATCGGTCGCGAAACTCACAAAGTGATGCTTGACCACTACCAACAAACTAAGAACTTGTTAGTTAGCTACAGCGAAAGCAAACTAGGATTCTTCTAATCCAAGTATTGCGTGGCAAAACATGGGGCGGATTTATCCGCCCCTTTTTATTCAAGAAAAATTACCGTAGAGTAATCACATAACAAGGAGATCATGATGGTTGAAAGAGTAGTAGCAACCCCTGAGGCACTTGAGCTTATCAAAGAGCTACAAGCTCAATATGGTCAGGAACTAATGTTTCATCAATCTGGTGGTTGCTGTGATAACAGTGCGGCCAACTGTTACCTACCGACTGATTTGACGATTGGGCCTTATGACGTCAAATTAGGTGAAATTGGTGGCGTACCTTTTTATATTGGCAAATTACAGTATGACTACTGGAAACATACCCAGCTCATCATTGATGTAACTGAAGGTAGTGGCGGTACATTTTCACTTGAAGGCAATACAGGCAGAGCATTTTTAACGCGCTCTCGCCTATTTACAGATGAAGAGTGGGCAGAAATTGAACCCCAAGTGATGAAAGATCTTGCTTAAGAGCAAGTAAAGAACAAGTTAATTCATGTGGGGCTAATAAAAAAAGCCCTTGTCATTAGACAAGGGCTTTTTTGTTGGCGGAGCGGACGGGACTCGAACCCGCGACCCCCGGCGTGACAGGCCGGTATTCTAACCAACTGAACTACCGCTCCAAAAACTTGGCGTCCCCACGGGGATTCGAACCCCGGTACCCACCGTGAAAGGGTGGTGTCCTAGGCCTCTAGACGATGGGGACCCTGGACTTACGGTACTACAATTTGCTACTTTTACTACTGCTTCTGGTGGAGCTAAGCGGGATCGAACCGCTGACCTCTTGCATGCCATGCAAGCGCTCTCCCAGCTGAGCTATAGCCCCTTAATTAGATGATCTTAAATAAGTAAGCTCAAGCAATCAAGACCGTAATTCTAGCCTATTTTTATACTTCTTTGCAAGCGCTCTTTTGTTTCCTCTATACCAATCAATGAGATAACTGCATCAATGGCCGGTGTTTGGGTAGTCGCAAACATGGCATAGCGTACAGGCATAGCCAAAGCAGGCATTTTCAAGCCATGTTTAGCTAAAACAGCCTTAAAAGCAGCAGAAATAGCAGCCTTACTACCATCCCCTGCCTCCAATTCGGTAATAAAGTCAGAAATGGCAGGTCTAATAGCCTCTGGAACATTTACTTCTAAATCAGCTGCAGAGTGCTCTGGCCTGCCCATATAAAACAACTTTGCACCCTCAGCAATTTCAATCAGCGTATTGGCTCGATCCTTGAGGATGTTAACAACACCAACAAAATCGGGTCCATTGTCAGTTTTGATCCCCAAATTTTGCGCAAAAGGTAATGCACGCTTTGCCAAATCAGCTGCATCAGCTTGCTGAATGTAATGATGATTTAACCAAAGTAATTTTTCTGGATTGTGTTGAGCCGGAGACTTACCTAAGTGATCTAAATTAAACCACTCAACGAATTGTTCCTTGGTAAATACTTCAGCGTCGCCGTGAGACCAACCCAAACGAGCCAAGTAATTCAGCACTGCCTCTGGCATGTACCCTTCACGCTCGTAATCACGCACACTCATTGCTCCGTTACGCTTACTCATTTTTTCACCTTGGTCATTTAAGACAGTTGGCAAATGTGCATAAATTGGTGATTGACCGCCAAGAGCTTTAAGAATATTAATTTGACGAGGCGTATTGTTAACGTGATCATCGCCACGAATCACATGGGTGATTTTCATATCGAGATCATCTACCACTACGCAAAAGTTATATGTTGGGGTGCCATCTGGGCGTGCAATAACTAAATCATCTAATTCGTCATTACTAATTTCAATGCGACCCTTCACTGCGTCATCCCAAACAACGCTGCCACCAATCGGGTTTTTGAAACGAATCACGGGTTTCACATCACTAGGAGGTGCAGGTAAATCTTTCCCCGGTTCTGGACGCCAAAAACCGTTGTAGCGTGGTTTTTCTTTATTGGCCATTTGTTGCTCACGCAAGGCATTTAATTCTTCCTCGCTCATATAGCAGTAATAAGCCAAGCCATCTTGAAGCATTTGAGCAATCACTTCACGATAGCGATCCATGCGTTGCATCTGATAAATAGGCCCCTCATCAATATCAAGGCCTAACCATTTCATGCCCTCAATAATCACATCAACAGCCTCTTGGCTGGAGCGCTCTTGATCGGTATCTTCAATACGTAAAATGAAATCCCCTTGCATCTTGCGAGCAAATGCCCAAGGATACAAAGCGCTTCTTAGATTACCTAGGTGAATAAAGCCCGTTGGGCTGGGTGCAAATCGTGTTCTAACTGTCATAACTGACATTATCTCATTGACAAGATTCAGAGCTTATTTTTTGAGTAATGGCTTCTGCTTGGTCGCCAATAATCCACCCAATAAAAGTGCCAATCCTGAAAATAACAAACCGCTGGCTAAACCACCCTGACCATCTGAAATCCACCCTGCGATAGTTGGCCCAACAATTTGCCCTGCTGCAAAAATACTTGTGAATGCCGTAATACCGCCAACCCAATCGGTCGGAGGCATATTGTGTTTTACAAATGCAGTTGTTGATGCAACAGCAGACAAAAACACACAACCAAACATAATCCCAGAAATAAAAATGCCCACTATTGCCAATGTATTTAATGTCACATCGTAAATAGCCATCAACGCTGGAATTAAGGATGCAAATCCTAATAAAGTATTCAAAATTGCTAATGATTGACCACCTTTATAGTGATCAAGCATCTGCGCCCAAAGTCGAGAAGATGCCATGACTGATAGACCCAACACAGCATAAAAGATATTAATGGTTACTGACGGCAATCCCAGTTGCTTGAGTAAAGCAATCACAAATGTCATATAACCGATATAACCAACACCAAACATAAAGTATCCAGCCAAGATTGGGACATAAGTCCGCAAAGGAGTGCCTGAATGACCGATTGGCTTAGGAGGTATAGCAGGAATAGAGGTAATAGGCCTAATTAGAACAACAGTTAATGCAATACATAATGCGCCTAATGCATACCAAGCCAACTGCCATGAATGTTGCCAATTGGCGCTCATACCCCACTCATTGAAGAATGGCACAGCCAAAGTAGATATAAAAATTCCTAAACCGGGACCGCCGTAATAAATTCCCAACAAGAGGCCCGAGCGATTAGCATGAATGCTGCCTAACTGAGAAACCAATACACCGCCGGCAACAAATATCCATGCACTAGCTATGCCGGCAATCACGCGCAGCACGAACAGAAGACTCGTGTTATCCGTGCAACCCGATAAATATAAAAAAATCCCTGTAATGATTGATGCACTGATAAAAAATCGATGCACAGACATTTTTCGCATGCACATAGGAGAGCTTAACGCCCCAATGAAATATCCCAGAGCATTCGCTGTATTCATGGCACCAGCCACTAGATAGGACCAATCCAGATCTTCCTTCATCACGGGCAACAAAAGCCCATATGAAAAACGCGCCAAACCAAGCGCAATTGCTGAGCCTAAAGCGAGTGAAAAAGCGGTTAAAAATGGATGTTTATTTGAAAACACAGCATGTCATTTCATAAAGTTTTTACAATATACGTTATGACAGAAAAAAATGCTCTAGATTCCCTCCAAGTTTTTGTATTTGATGGCGCTCCAGTCAGGGGTGAAATCGCTCACATCAGAGACTCTTGGCAAGCTATTTTGGCCCGCAAAGACTACCCGCCCGCCGTTAAAAAACTCCTAGGAGATCTTGTGGCTGCAGGAGTGCTACTCTGTGGAACCTTAAAGTTCAACGGTAGCATGATCATTCAAGCACAGGGTAATGGTGCCATTCGCTTGTTAGTACTTGAGTGCAATGAGCACTTAGTGATCAGAGCTACTGCCAAAATGAATGAAGACATTGATTTATCTCATTTGCCAGAGAATGCTGGTTTATCCGATCTAATTAACCCTGATGGCAAAGGTAGACTCGTTATCACCCTCGATCCAGCAGATCGCCAACCAGGTCAAAATCCTTACCAAGGTATTGTTGCCTTAAGTGATGACGGTAAGCCAGTACAAAGTATCGCTGAAGCAATCACGATTTACATGAGGGATTCTGAGCAGCTTGAAACACGACTTTGGCTAGCTAGCGATGAAGAATCTTGCGGTGGATTACTCTTACAAAAACTTCCCAACATGGGCGGCCAACTGAAGATGGATGACGAGGTGGCTGCCGAGGGCTGGTCAAGACTTCAAATGCTCTCAGATACCGTCACTAATGAAGAGTTACTTAAGCTTGAACCTAAGGTTCTAATGAAAAGACTCTATTTAGAAGAGTCATCTCATCACGGCGTTAGAAGCTTTGATCAAAGACCCATTCAATTTGGTTGCCGTTGCTCAAGAATTAAAGTGGCAGACATGCTAAAGATGTTAGGCGAAGATGAAATCAACAGCATATTAGAAGAAAAATCTAATGTCGAAACCAACTGTGATTTTTGCGGGCAAATTTACATATTTGATGCTGTTGATTGCAAACAAATTTTTGCAAGCCCAACAATTATTGACGCTATTAAACAGGCGCCAAATTCAAAGCATTAATGTAAATTTATTTCTTTTGTGAATTTGCTTCATCAGCTGAAGGCTTTTTGCTAGGGACAACCTGAACAAAGATCTCTCCCTCTTTGCTCATACCATGCTCAGCACGAGCACGCTCTTCAATAGCCTTGGTGCCGTCTTTGAGGTCCTTCACTTCACCAGCCAATTTAGCGTTACGAGCAGCTAGCGCATCATTCTTTTCCATTTGCTTAGAAACTTGACGATCTAGCTCGTAGACCCTAAGCCAACCACCCTTACCAAGCCATAAAGGATACTGAATAATGACTAAGAGAGCCAACATGCCGTAAACAACAATACGCATAATAGGCTCTCTTATCTGTCTCTTAAGATAATCTACAAATTACTTACGTAAGTTATAGAAAGTTGCTCTGCCAGGATAACTAGCCACATCACCCAAGTCTTCTTCAATACGAATCAATTGGTTGTACTTGGCGATACGATCAGAGCGTGACAACGAACCAGTCTTGATTTGACCAGCATTTGTACCCACTGCTATGTCAGCAATAGTGCTGTCTTCTGTCTCACCTGAGCGATGTGAAATAACTGCTGTGTAGTTAGCACGTTTAGCCATCTCAATTGCAGCAAATGTCTCAGTCAAAGTACCAATTTGGTTAACTTTGATCAAGATAGAGTTAGCGATGTTTTTCTCAATACCCTCTTTTAGAATCTTTGTATTAGTAACAAATAGATCGTCACCAACCAACTGGATCTTCTTACCTAACTTCTCCGTCAATGTGGCCCAACCTGCCCAATCTCCCTCATGCATACCATCTTCAATAGATACGATTGGGTATTTATCGGCTAGGTTTGCCAAGTAATCTGCAAACTCAGATGATGTTAATTGCAAGCCTTCACCAGACAAGTCATATTTACCATCTTTATAGAATTCGCTAGCTGCACAATCCAAAGCTAACAATACATCTTCACCAGGCTTGTAACCAGCTTTCTCAATGGCTTTCAGAATAGTGTTCAAACACTCTTCATTGCTCTTAAAGTTAGGAGCAAAACCACCTTCATCACCAACTGATGTTGGCATACCTTGATCATGAATGATTTTCTTCAATGCATGGAAAACCTCTGCACCACAACGCAATGCTTCACGGAAGCTACCCATGCTAACTGGCATGATCATGAATTCTTGAATATCTAAACTGTTGTTAGCGTGTGAACCACCATTAACGATATTCATCATAGGAACTGGCAACTGCATCGCACCAGACCCACCAAAATAACGATATAAAGGCAAACCAGCTTCTTCTGCAGCTGCACGTGCAACAGCCATTGATACGGCTAAAGTAGCATTAGCGCCAAGACGTGACTTGTTATCAGTTTCGTCCAAATCAATCAAAGTGCGATCAAGAAAAGCTTGCTCGCTGGCATCCAAACCCATAACTGCTTCAGCAATTTCAGTATTGATGTTTTCAACAGCCTTTAAAACACCTTTACCCAAATAACGACCAGCTTCACCATCACGTAGCTCTACAGCTTCGCGCGAACCTGTTGATGCGCCTGATGGCACAGCAGCACGACCCATAACACCTGACTCAAGCAATACATCACATTCAACTGTAGGATTGCCTCTTGAATCTAATATTTCACGTCCAATGATGTCAACGATTGCACTCATGACTTCTCCCTTACCAATTATTGAAAATCTTTTTCTAAAAATACGTTGCCAGTTTTAACAACGTTATCCAGCGCTACCAAAGTAGCTAATAAATCTTTCATGCGATTTAAAGGCACCGCATTAGGTCCATCAGACAATGCTTTGGCAGGGTTTGGATGAGTTTCCATAAACAAGCCACTCACACCCACCGCCACAGCTGCTCTAGCTAACACAGGAACCATCTCACGCTGCCCGCCACTGCTTGTACCCTGACCACCTGGCAATTGAACAGAATGAGTAGCATCAAAAACCACTGGGGCATTCGTTTCACGCATGATGGCTAAACTACGCATATCAGACACTAAGTTGTTGTAACCGAAAGATGCACCCCGCTCACAAGCCATAAACATGTCTTCTGGCAAACCAACCTCTTTAGCAGCAGCCCTAGCCTTATCAATCACGTTTTTCATGTCACCTGGGGCCAAAAACTGACCTTTTTTGATATTCACTGGCTTACCGCTTTGCGCGCAAGCACGAATAAAGTCAGTTTGACGACACAAGAATGCTGGTGTTTGAAGAACATCTACTACTGCAGCAACAGGTTTCACTTCATCAATATCATGAATGTCAGTAAGAATATTCACACCAATTTCTTTTTTGACTTTAGCCAAAATCTCTAGACCTTTTTCCATGCCTAAACCACGGAAAGATGTGCCAGAGGAACGATTGGCTTTATCAAAAGACGACTTGTAAATAAATGGGATGCCTAAACCAGAAGTAATTTCTTTCAGCTGACCTGCTGTATCCATAGCCATTTGCTCTGATTCAATCACGCAAGTACCAGCAATCAAAAAGAAACGCTTATCTAAACCAATTTCAAAATCGCATAGTTTCATGGCAAATTCCCTAACTCTGATTAACAGGTTACCCCGTAATACCCTTATGACTTAAGGCCGCTTTAATAAATGCTGAGAACAATGGATGACCATCGCGCGGTGTTGAAGTGAATTCTGGGTGGAATTGAACGCCAAAGAACCAAGGATGCATTGATGATGGTAATTCCATCATTTCAGGCAATGATTCATTAGGTGTTCTTGCAGATATCACCAAGCCTGCAGATTCGAGCTTGGGCACATAAACATTATTGACTTCAAAGCGGTGACGATGACGCTCATTCACCTCTGAGCCATAAATTTTTTCAGCAAGTGTGTTTGGTTTAACAGGGCAACGCTGAGAACCCAATCTCATCGTGCCACCCAAATCAGAGCCCTCGTCACGTTTCTCAACACGACCTTCTCGGTCCATCCACTCAGTAATCAATGCCACTACTGGATGCGGGCCATTTGGCTCAAATTCAGTACTATTAGCACCTTGCAAGCCTGCAACATGACGAGCAAACTCAATTACTGCCAATTGCATACCAAGACAAATACCCAAGTAAGGAATCTTGTTCTCACGAGCATGTTTAATCGCTGCAATCTTTCCTTCAGTACCACGCTTACCAAAGCCACCTGGCACCAAAATAGCATCTAAACCAGCAAGGCTAGAAACATCTCCATGCTCTAAATTCTCAGAGTCAATGTAACGAATACTTACCTTTGTTTCATTATGAATGCCAGCATGACGCAATGCTTCAATCAATGACTTGTATGACTCAGTCAAATCAACATACTTACCAACCATACCAATCACTACTTCATGCTTTGGATTTTCTAGGCTGTGTACTAAGCCATTCCATACAGATAAATCAGCTGGTTTAGCATTGATCCGCAATTCCTGACAAATCAATTCATCCAAACCTTGCTCATGAAGCATTTGTGGAATCTTGTAAATCGTATCTACATCCCATACAGAAATAACAGCTTGCTCACGCATATTGGCAAACAAGGAAATTTTTGCACGCTCATCTTCTGGGATTTGACGATCAGCACGACATAACAATGCTGTTGGCATGATGCCAATTTCGCGTAATTTTTGTACAGAGTGCTGTGTAGGCTTTGTCTTCAACTCACCTGCACTTGCAATATAAGGCACCAAAGTCAAATGAACGAAAGCGGTATCACCTTGCGGCAATCTCAAACTCATCTGACGAGCAGCTTCCAAGAATGGCAAAGACTCAATATCACCTACCGTGCCACCAATTTCACAGATAGCTACATCTGCCTGACCATCATGACTAGCTGTAGCACCACGCTCCACGAAATTCTGGATTTCATTGATGATATGAGGAATGACTTGAACAGTTTTACCAAGGTATTCACCACGACGCTCTTTACGAATCACTGACTCATAAATCTGACCTGTGGTGAAATTGTTGCTCTTGCGCATCTTGGCAGAAACAAACCTCTCATAGTGCCCCAAATCCAAATCGGTTTCAGCACCATCCTCAGTAACGAATACCTCACCGTGCTGGAAAGGACTCATCGTACCTGGGTCGACGTTGATATATGGGTCTAATTTTAAGAGGGTGACTTTTAGGCCGCGCGATTCGAGAATGGCGGCTAAGGAGGCGGCTGCGATACCCTTCCCTAAGGAAGAAACCACACCACCAGTAACAAAGATGAATTTAGTCATCGAATATGCTTAGTGGGTAATACGCAATTATACCGATACCCAAAAAGAATGCTCAAAAAAACAACTTTGCCGAAAATATCAGGCTACAAACCCTTTACCAGACTGGATCTTCAATTTCTGAGAAAACTTGGCGCAACCTTTTTCCCCAAGTTTCGTGAATCATCTTGAAATATTCGTTTTTCTCATCAATCACCAATAAGTGATCTGTCCTCAAATCATCTTTTGGATAAATTAATAAATCTAGCGGTAACCCAACCGAAATATTTGATTTAATTGTGGAGTCCATAGAAATAAGAGCGCACTTGGCTGCTTCTTTTAATGGGGTAGCTTGAGTAATGACCCTATCCAAAATTGGTTTGCCATATTTAGCCTCACCAATTTGGAAATACGGCGTTTCAATAGTCGCTTCGATGAAGTTACCTGCGGCGTATACCTGAAAAATTGAAGGAGCCTGTCCTTTAATTTGCCCACCAAAAATTAGGTGAATATTGAAATCAATACCTGATTTTTTTAGTTCTTCGGCGTCTCGATCCCTTACTTTTCTAACAATATCGCCAACGACCTGAGCAGCCTCAAAGAGAGTTGGCGCATTCCAAATACTTGGGCCGTCTGGATCTGGATGATTTAAATAATGTCTGACAGCTTGCGTGATAGCTAAATTACCCGCTGACATCAAGACCATTAGACGCTCGCCATCCTTCTTAAAAATGGCCATCTTTCTAAAATTAGATACAGCATCTACACCAGCATTTGTTCGACTATCCGATAAAAACACCAACCCCTGATCCAAACGTACAGCAACGCAATAAGTCATGAAACTACACTTTCAATTTTTAACTAGTGGAAGAAGCTATTAAGCATAAATTTATGCAGCCATCTCTTCCATAGGCAACAAGAAGTCGCGACTAATACCACTACCAACCGTATTAATCCTCAATAAGAAATCGGTCAAGAAGGCATGTAAACCTTGGTCCAAAATTTCTCCAATATGTGCATCACGCAATTGAGCCAGTAAATTTCTGGCTTGTGTAATTGTTTTACTAGATTGAGAATTTTTAATTTTTCCAAGCAAGTCCACAACTTCGCCCACACAAGCAGACAATGATCTTGGCATATCTGATCTAAGAATCAATAAATCAGCTACGCGTTCAGGAGTGATCACATCACGATATACCTTGCGATAAATTTCGAATGCGGAGACAGAGCGCAAAATGGCTGCCCAGTAGTAAAAATCATCTACTGAATCATGCCCCTGCTCACGCATATTTTCCGCTGTCAGAGATTTAACATCCAACAGACGCGCCGTGTTATCAGCTCTTTCTAAAAAAGTACCCAAACGAATGAAATGAAATACCTCATCACGCACCATAGTGCCGTGTTGAACACCACGGGTTTGATGTGAACGGAACTTCACCCACTCAAAAAATTCTGATGGCGCACTATCCAACATACCATCACGCATTTTCTTCTGTGCCTCTAACCAAGTTGTATTGATGGTTTCCCATAACTCGGTAGTCATCGACCCTCTCACGGCCCTTGCATTTTCTCTAGCAGCCTGCAAGCAACGCATGATGGAAGATGGATTATTCATATCGCTCACCATGAAATGAATCACATCTCTTGGCGACATCAAAACATAGCTTGCGTCAAATGCGGCAGTTAACTCTGAAATCTCTAACAAAGATCTCCATGCCTGTTCCGCCACTTCAGCAGATTGCGGCAACAAAGACATTTGATAATTAACATCCAACATACGAGCCGTATTCTCTGCCCGTTCTGTGTAACGAGACATCCAATATAGGTGGTCTGCTGTTCTAGATAACATGGTTGATATCTCCTTATATTTATTAGTGCTCTAAAACCCAAGTGTCTTTGGTACCACCACCTTGTGATGAATTAACCACCAAAGAACCTTCCTTCAAAGCAACCCTGGTCAAACCACCAGGCGCCATCCGCACTTCTTTTCCTGATAAAACAAACGGTCGCAAGTCAATGTGGCGAGGCGCAATACCAGAATCAACATATGTTGGACATGTTGATAAAGCCAAAGTAGGTTGTGCGATATAGCCTTCTGGATGAGCTTTTACTTTTTCCTTAAATTCAGCCACCTCTGCCTTAGTAGAAGCTGGTCCAACTAACATGCCATAACCACCAGCACCATGAACCTCCTTCACCACTAAGTCAGCCATGTTGTCCAACACATACTTCAAATCATCAGGTTTACGACACATGTATGTTGGAACGTTTGAAATTAATGGCTCTTCATCCAAATAAAAACGAATCATGTCTGGAACATATGGATAGATTGACTTATCGTCTGCAACCCCAGTGCCTATGGCATTACAGATGGCCACATTACCGGCCTTATAAGCTCTCAATAAACCAGCAGCGCCTAATGCTGAATCAGACCTAAATACTTCTGGGTCTAAGAAATCATCATCGACTCGTCGATAAATCACATCAACTCTCTTAGCCCCTTGAGTTGTCCTCATGTAGACAACATCTTTTTGCACAAATAAATCTTTACCTTCAACCAATTCAACGCCCATTTGTTGCGCTAAAAATGCATGCTCAAAGTATGCTGAGTTATACATACCAGGGGTCAACACAACTACGGTTGGATTGGCATGCATATTTGGCGCCGCTTGACGCAATGTATCTAGCAGTAGATCTGGGTAATGGGCAACAGGAGCCACCCTATGCTGCGCAAATAACTCAGGGAAGAGGCGCATCATCATCTTGCGGTTTTCTAACATATAAGAAACCCCAGATGGCACTCGCAAGTTATCTTCCAGAACAAAGAATTCGCCTGTATTTTCACCATGAGTTGCGCGAACAATATCTATACCTGCAATGTGGGCATAAATGTTCATTGGCACATCTACACCAACCATTTCAGGTCTAAATTGAGCGTTATTAATTACCTGTTCTTTGGGAATCACGCCTGCTTTGAGAATATGCTGCTCGTGATACACATCATGTAAGAACATGTTTAAAGCAGTTACTCGCTGACGTAAACCTGTTTCGAGGCGCCCCCACTCTGAGGCAGGAAAAATTCTAGGGACAATATCAAACGGGATGGTTCTTTCCGTACCCCCACTTTCGCCATACACAGCAAACGTAATACCTACTCGGCGGAACATTAAGTCTGCTTCTTCACGTCTAGCACTTAGGTACTGGTCACCCTGCTGACTCAACCATTGAGAGAATTGTTTGTAATGTGGGCGAGCCAATGTTGAGTTTTTAAAATCTCTCTCAAGATCATCTAAAGCCATCTCATCAAATGGTAATTTACGCTCCATGACCATCATGCATTACTCCCGCAGCTATTAATATAGTTATTGATGCCAAGACCTTCTGTGTAAGTCTCGCCAATGGTGTCGTTGCAACTCCCTACCCCTGAATTCCCATACCTGCGCACCTGTGTGAACAGTTTCCAGAATCGGAATGCCTCGTTCAACATACCGCCCCACAACCTTGGCATTAGGATGTCGATAACGATTTCGATACCCCGCCTGAGCAACAGCCCAATTGGGCTGCAACGCGTCCAAGAATGTTTCAGAGGAAGAAGTAGCACTACCATGGTGCGGTATAAGCAAAATAGATGCCAATCCCTCAGAACGCTTATATTCATTAGCAATGATGGCCTCGCCACCTTTCTCAACATCCCCTGTTAACCAGAAAGAATAGTGTTGACTCTTCACTTCAATGACACAACTTAGTGCATTTGGTTTCCCAGAATGGTGCATGGCATCAAATGTCATCTCACTACCGGGATGCCAAACCTTAAATAAAACACCATCCCAAGACCAAGTTTGACCGGCCTTACAAGGCAATGAAGGGATCTTTAGCTCTCTTGTTCGCCGTAGCAAAAAATGCCACTCCGGCAAAGTTCCTAACAAATCACCAAATTCAATACTTTTCATGAGGCTTAACGCACCACCCACATGATCTGTATCTTTATGACTAATAGCCAAACGATCAATGTATGAAATGCCCTCACCCCGTAAAAATGGCAGGATATTTCTGTCTCCTGCATCAGACTCAGGCGATGTTTTAGGTCCTGTGTCATACAACAAACGCTTTGTTTGCGTTTCCACCAACACAGCGGTGCCTTGACCAATATCCAAAACAGTTACCTTGAAATCACCATGGGTCAGGTCATTGGATTTAGTCCACACCAGAGGCACACAACAACATAGCCCCAGCAAACGCCCTCTGTAACTTGCCAATAGAGGTCCAGGTCGGATGGCATAAATGATTCCTAAAGTAGATATCACCATTACAAACAAATTTGGCTGTGGCAAATATGCCACGGACCAAAACCATGAGGACATAGGCTCCAAGAACCAAGCCACAAACTCCATACAAGTGTGTGCCACCCATAATGAAGCATGACTTAATGGCTCAGGAAGTACGGCTCCCAACATGGCAAATGGGGTAACTATGAAACTAACTAGCGGGATAGCAAACGCATTCGCTAAAGGTGAAACAACAGATACCTGAGAGAACCAATAAAGTGTTAACGGCAATAACGCAATCGTGACAACAGCCTGTACTCGACTGGCCTCTTTGAACGATTGCCACCATTTTTGCGAGCGACTATAGCCATACTCAGATAAACCATCCTGACCTGGCATAGCAAATAGAATTGCTGCAACCGCTCCAAATGACAACCAAAATCCTGGCGTATAAGCAGCCCATGGGTCTAAGAATATAACGATAAATAAAGCCCACCACCAAATATCAAATGCCCTGGTAATTCGATTGGTCCAAAGCGCAACTGCAACAACGCCCACCATATACATGGTTCGCTGAGCTGGTATCTGAAAGCCTGCTAGCCACGTGTAAATCAGTGCAACTGCGAAACCACTCAAGGCTGCTACTTTTTGCGCAGGACATATCATTGGTAATGATCTTCTGCGCCACAAACGATTTGCTAAAGCTGCGCCCATACCTGCCAACATCGTGACATGTAAACCAGAAATAGAAATAAGATGTCCAATACCAGTGGCATTGAACACTCGCCAATCTTTCTGTGAAATGGCATTTTGCTCCCCCATCACCAATGCAATTAATACACCAACGTATGGCGCATTTTCTGGCGCAGATTTTTTAATACGCTCTCGCAGATGCCATCTTGATAACTCAACGATTGTTGTAAAGCTGAGATCAAATTGGTCAATAAGTTTTGGTTGCCATGACCTAGGCAAACCTTTCGCATAAGCTTTAACAGAACCTGTAGCACCTAAGTTTTGCTGAAACATCCAGCGCTCAAAATCAAATCCATGCGGATTCATTAATCCGTGAGCACGTTTTAACACCACAGGTAAACGCCACCGTTGCCCCGGTCTAATCTCAGGTAATACTGTTTCACCTCGCCAACCTGGATACCAGCCCAAAGATAAACGTTTGGGGAAATGCTGAAAATCAATTTGAATCAACTCATCATCAGTCACGACTGATTCAACAGCCAGTGAAAATCGTAAAGACTGGTTACCCTGACTTGGCAAGCCATCCACTACGCCCTCAACCAGTAGAGGCACGCCCTCTAAATAACTAGGTAAATCATTCTGAATTCTCTGGTGAGTTAGATACCCTGACCAGATAAATCCGAGGATGAATAAGACGCACACCCAAATCCAGAAAGAAACTTTATTAAATATCTGATGTTTTATTAATTGCAAGACTGCGATTAATAACAAACAAAAACCAAGAGTTGAAAGCAACCAAAGCCACTCTCGTTGATCTGGTGTCTGCGGTAAAAAAAGCAAAAGAGATTCCCCGGCAATGAATGCCGTTAATAAAAAACGCAAGAAGCTATTGTTGGTTTGAGTTAGCGAACTGGCCGGCCTGTATTAGGCTCGCCCAACGAGGTAATACGCGTAAAGCATTACTTGAACAAACCGCCTGTGTTTGAGTAATCAATGATGAACGTATTTCTGCCAATACTGATGATATTTGAGGTAACTCACCTGGTTCATTGCGGTGATGCTCTTGATGTGCCAGCCATGCAGGTGGAATATCAGGCGCATCTGTTTCCAAAACCAAGCTTTCAAATGGTAACTCTTTGGCTAAGCGTCTAATTTGGAGGGCCCTAGGAAAAGTCATGGCACCACCAAAGCCCAACACAAAATTAAGCTTTATAAAATGCTCAGCCTGCTGAAAACTTCCATTAAAGGCATGGGCAATGCCACCTGTAATTTTTCTTGATCTGAGCGCTTTCAAAATTGCATCCTGAGATCTTCTAACATGCAAGATCACAGGTAATTCAAATTCTTTTGCCAAATCTAACTGAGCCTCAAAAAAGAAAGCTTGATGATGAGGATCTAATTCAGGTAAAAAATAATCTAAGCCAATTTCGCCAATACCCACAAATCGCGGATCATCCATAGCTTCAATCACAGACTGCCTTAAAGAAATCAAATCGGATTCTTTAGCCTCAGGGGTATAAATTGGATGTATCCCCAAGGTGTAGCACGTGGCTGGCAAAGTATTTGATGCGTGACTAGCCAAAGCTCGTACTGCTTGAAAGTCTCTAGCCCGAACTGCCGGAATTAATACACCCGAAACTCCTGATTGAGCCGCTCGCTCTATAACGCCTTCACGATCAGCAGCAAATTCATCAGCATCCAAATGGCAATGAGTATCTAAACACAAAGCCATTCTATATAGCCTTTAATACACCATGATTTAAACGCAAAACACGATCGCATCTTGCTGCTCGCAAAGGATCATGAGTCACGATCACAAACGCAGTGCCTTGATTTTTTGCTACTTCTAGCATTAAATCAAATACAGAGTCGGCAGTTTCTGCATCTAGGTTTCCAGTAGGTTCATCTGCTAAGACGCAACTTGGCTTTGTCACCAAAGCTCTTGCCACAGCCACCCTTTGGCGCTCACCACCCGACAAAGCTGCAGGCCGATGATCAACGCGATGACTTAAACCTACTTTACCAAGCATTTCTTCTGCTAGAGCTCTAGCCTGCTGGGCAGAGACACCTCTGATACGTAACGGCATAGCCACATTGTCAAGCGCACTAAATTCAGCCAAAAGATGATGGAATTGGTAAATAAATCCTAAGTGTTGATTACGCACTTCATTTAACTGCGACTCGGAAAGATTTTTTAATGACTTACCAGCCAAATACACCTCACCTTGAGTCACGTGATCCAAACCGCCCAATAAATGTAAAAGAGTGCTCTTACCTGAACCTGAGGCACCCACAATAGCTAACTTCTCTCCCGAAGCTAGGTCTAAATTAACATTTGTTAAAACTTGTACGGCAAAGCTACCCTCACCATAAGTTTTAGAGATATTTTTAGCAACTAAAGCCATATTCATATCAGCATCTCACTCATAACGCAGCGCATGGGCTGGTTGAATTTTGGCTGCCCTCCAACTTGGATATAGCGTAGCTAAAAGAGATAAACCAAATGCCATTAATCCAACTGTCAACACATCACCACTTCTGACATCAGATGGCAATCTAGAAATGAAATAAATATCTCTTGGTAAAAATTGAACCCTAAAGATCGCTTCAATGACTGGGACGATCACATCAATATTCAATGAGATCAGCAGACCTAAGGCTATTCCGCCTAGTGTTCCTAGCGCACCGATCATAAAACCTTGTGCAAAAAATATTCGCTGAATCATTCCTGCACTAGCACCCATAGTTCTCAGAATTGCAATATCGCCTTGCTTATCTGTCACAGTCATTACCAAGGTCGAAACCAGGTTAAATGCCGCAACAGCAATAATTAAGGTCAGAATAATGAACATCATGCGTTTCTCGGTTTGCACAGCCGCAAACCAATTTTTATTCTGCCTAGTCCAGTCTTTGACCCATAAGCCTGGCAACTTTAATGAGAGTTCATCAGCAACCTGAGCTGCCACTTGCATGTCATCCAATTTAAGACGTAAACCTGATGGTCCATCTAACCTCAATAAAGCAGCAGCATCTCTCCAATGAACCACAGCTAAAGTGCTGTCAAATTCATAATGGCCACTATCAATAATGCCGATTAATTTAAAGGCCCTCATCCGTGGCGTCACACCCGCAGGATTAATATCACCCTCCGGCACCATGATGGTAATTCGGTCACCAAGCTGAACTCCTAAAATACCAGCAAGCTCAGCTCCCAAAGCTAAGCCAAATTCACCCGGCTTTAATCCAGCAACTTTTCCTTGTATGAAATGCTTTGGAATATCAGAGACATTACCTTCGAACTCGGGATCGATGCCACGTAACGCAACCCCACGCATAACATCACCACGCGTAATTAATGCCTGGGACATAATCATTGGAGCAGATCCTTTGACATGTGAATTCTGCTCAACTTTAGCGATTAATGGCTGCCAATCACCTAAACCTGATGGAGAGTGAACTTCGACATGGGATAAAACAGATAGCATGCGATCACGCACCTCTTTCTGGAATCCATTCATGACAGACAAGACCACAATGAGAGCTGCCACTCCCAAGGCAATCCCTAACATTGACACAGATGAAATAAATGACAAAAAGCCGTCTTTTGAGCCAGTTTCTTTATTTTTCCCAGCTTTTCTCCTGGCGCTTGTATAGCGCCATGCAATTTCTAGTTCAATCGGCCAAATGCTCATAGCAAGGAGTTTAGCTTGGTCTTGGACAGAAGGTCTAATTGCCACCTAAAATCAGGGTTATGAAATACACGATTGCACTCATAGATGACCAAAACCATGAATCACTGGATCGAGGTCTTGCGTATGAAAAGTTCTTGCTGGGTCCCAGTAACTCTAGCGCTCCGCTTGAATTGCAGTCCTATGGTGTCAAGATCGCTGAAAGCTCTCCCATAGCTCGTATTGAGCCTGTACATATTCATGCCGCCAGAGATCACTTAGTCTTAACAAGTACTGAAATACTTGAGCTTCAACAAGATGAGGCAGATGCTCTTTTTGACTCAGTTAAAGATATCTTTGCTGAAATGGCTGTAGCTATTTATCGCCCCAAAGCAAATCGCTGGTTTATAGAATCACCCTCACTTCAGTCACTATCAACAGTTAGCACTGAACAAGCCCAGGGACGCAATATTGATCACTGGATGCCTATCGATACAACTATTGCTGGTGTTGCGCGTCAATGGCGCAAATGGCAAAACGATATACAAATGATTTGGTTCAATCATCCAGTTAATGAACGAAGAGCATCTGAAGGAATGCTGCCAATTAATTCTATTTGGATAAGCGGCATTGGCACACTCTCTGAAATTAAACCTAGCCATCTATTACAAGAAGCGAACTTACTACACAGTCCCAACTCTTGTTTAAGTGTCCTTGCAGGACACCTCAATAAGCAACACACCTCATCACTCACTAGCAATGCCTTGGCTAACACCTTATCCCTTGTATCTCTGAGCGACCCAAGCATCACAGAGCTTTGGAATATGGCTGGCAACGCCTTAATCAGCAATCAAATTCAAGAGATTGTTCTAGTTGATTTTCCGGAGGGGCAAGAAAAAACCCGCCACATATCAATCGATCAATTTCCTAAAAAAGGTTTTGGTCCCTGGAAAAAACCTATCACTCCACCACTTCAAGATATGCTTCGCTCATGACCATTCAATTTATTGAGCGCAGCTACTCAGAGAGAAATGCCACTTACCTTGAACAAAGTGGTGTTCATCCTGTGTTATCAAAATTATTCGCCGCTCGGGGAGTTGAGAAACCCGAAGAATTAGCACTTGAACTAAAACATTTAATTCCACCATCTCAACTCAAGAATTGTGAAGCAGCCGCAGAATACCTAGCCAACGCCATTGAAAATAGAAAAAAATTATTGATTGTTGCGGACTACGACTGCGACGGAGCCACAGCATGCGCAGTTGGGATGAGAGGTCTACGCGCGTTAGGCCAAGCCTGGGATATTCAAATCGATTATTTCGTGCCAAACCGTTTCACACTAGGTTACGGTTTAACACCAGAGGTTGTTGAACTAGTAGCCCAACTTCCCAAGCAACCCGATATCCTAATTACTGTTGACAATGGCATTGCCAGTCTTGCAGGAGTTGAGAAAGCTAACGAATTAGGTATAGAGGTGTTAGTTACCGACCATCACTTGCCAGCTGATCAATTACCATCTGCCGCATGGATTGTTAACCCAAATCAGCCTCTGTGTAACTTTCCAAGTAAGGCTCTGGCAGGTGTAGGCGTGATGTTTTATTTACTAATTGCCCTACGTGCTGAGCTGCGTAAAAGAGGTGCTTTCACTGCTGAAAATCAACCTCGACTAGAAAACCTACTAGACCTAGTGGCATTGGGCACAGTAGCAGACGTGGCATCCCTAGATAGAAATAATAGGGTTCTAGTCTCAAATGGTATTAAACGTATTAGAAGCGGTCAAATGCAGCCAGGCATAAGAGCCTTATACATAGCTGCAGGAAAAGACCCCTCGAAATCAAGCACCTTTGATCTTGGTTTCACACTGGGTCCTAGATTAAATGCAGCTGGCAGGCTGGCTGATATGTCCTTGGGTATTCAATGTTTACTTTCAGACTCTCATGAAGATGCCCTTCGCTTAGCTCATGAGTTGGACCGTATGAATCGTGAACGACGCACGATAGAAGCTGGCATGCAAGAAACTGCTTTAGCTAGCCTTATAAATATAGAAGTAGGTGAACAAGCGACTCTTTGCCTTACAGATGAATCATGGCACCAAGGTGTTATTGGTATTGTCGCTTCTAGACTAAAAGAGAAGTTTCACCGCCCCACCCTGATATTTGCCCCTGGAGAAGAAGGTGGTGAAGCGGTACTCAAAGGTTCCGGCCGCTCTATCACTGGCTTTCACCTAAGAGATGCACTAGATTTAGTCTCTAAAAAGCATCCTAACTTAATCCTTAAGTTTGGCGGTCACGCCATGGCAGCAGGGCTGACTATTCATCAACAGTCCTTTGATACTTTTAAATCATGCTTCGAAGAAATTGCCCAAAGTTTAATGACCGCTGAAACCCTACAGCGACAACTAGCTCATGATGGCAACCTTAATCCAGACTATATTGAACCGGAACTGGGAACATTATTGGCTGCAGAAGTTTGGGGGCAAGGATTTCCGGCTCCGGTGTTTGTCGGCGAGTTTGAAGTTCTCAACCAAACACTCATCCAGGATAAGCACTTAAAACTTCAACTGAAGGCCATTAAATCTAATGGTGCAAGCCATCCAAAGACGCTCAATGGCATCTGGTTTTCAAGAAATTTACCCCTTCCAAACCCCGCCAGATTGGCTTACAGACTAGTTACCGACCATTACCAAGGAGTAGCTAGAGCGCAATTACACATAGAGGCTCTCGATGAACCTTTATAATCGCGCACCATGGAAGCAGAACAACTAAATCTCATTAGTAACACCCTAGAAGACCTCCGTACTCGTACGATCGAACTTCGGAGGTATCTTTGACGTCGATAACAAAGCAGAACGCTTAGTCGAGGTCAATCAAACCCTAGAAGATCCCAAAATTTGGGATGACCCCAAGCAAGCTCAAGCACTGGGAAAAGAAAAAAAGCTACTAGATGGCGTGGTTGGAACGATTAACTTTCTGACCGATAACATCACAGCTAGCCAAGAACTCCTAGAGATGGCCAAAGAGGAAGGTGATTTCGACACCATCCGCTCTATTGAGTCAGATACAGCCAACATGCGTAAACAAGTTGAGGATCTTGAATTCCGACGCATGTTTAGCAACCCCATGGATCCAAGCTCATGCTTTATTGATATTCAATCAGGTGCTGGCGGTACCGAAGCCTGTGATTGGGCCAGCATGTTGTTGCGTCAATATATTCGTTATTGCGAACGCAAAGGTTTTAAAGCAGAAGTTCTTGAAGTATCAGATGGCGACGTGGCAGGTATTAAAAGCGCCACCATAAAAGTCGATGGTGAATATGCCTATGGCCACTTAAGAACAGAAACTGGCGTTCATCGTTTGGTCCGCAAGTCACCATTTGACTCCGCTAATGGCAGACATACTTCATTTACCAGCGTGTTTGTTTACCCAGAGGTAGATGATTCGATTGAGATTGACATCAATCCGGCTGATATCCGCACGGATACCTACCGCGCTTCTGGTGCAGGTGGTCAGCACATTAACAAAACTGACTCTGCGGTTCGTTTAACGCACATACCAACAGGGATTGTTGTTCAGTGCCAAAATGACCGAAGCCAACACAAGAACAGAGCTGAGGCAATGTCCATGTTGAAGTCACGCTTGTACGAACACGAACTGCGTAAACGTCAGGCTGAACAAGACAAATTAGAAGCTACAAAGAGTGATGTGGGCTGGGGACATCAAATTAGATCTTATGTGCTCGACCAAAGCCGTATCAAAGACCTACGCACTAGCGTCGAAATATCTAATACACAAAAAGTATTAGATGGTGACCTAGATGCATTCATTGAAGCCAGCCTAAAACAAGGCGTTTAACCTATTACCAATATTCATTTCCACCGGAAAGATCATGAGCCAAGAACAACAAAATCCAATCGTTGATGAAAACCACATCATTGCAGAGCGCAGAGAAAAATTAGCTCACTTGCGCAAGAATGGCGTGGCTTTTCCTAATGATTTTGTGCCAACCCATCACGCTAATGACTTACATGCCCACTATGGCGAACTAAGCAAGGAACATTTAGCTGAGAAAAACATCACTGTTAAAGTGGCTGGCCGAATGATGCTCAAGCGTGTGATGGGTAAAGCCAGCTTTGCCACAGTTCAAGATCGCACCGGTCAAATCCAGTTTTACATCAATGATGCTGATGCAGGTGCTGATGCACATAATGCATTTAAACACTGGGATATGGGTGACTTTATTGCTGCCGAAGGTGTTGTATTCAAAACCAATAAAGGCGAGCTATCAATCCTTGTTAAAGATCTACGCTTACTATCAAAATCATTACGCCCTCTGCCAGATAAGTTCCACGGCCTATCTGACCAAGAACTGAAGTATCGTCAACGCTATGTGGACTTAATTGTTTCACCTGAAACACGTCAGACATTTATTGCCCGTAGTAAAGCCATGGCATCAATCCGCCATCACATGCAAGACGCAGGCTTTATGGAAGTTGAAACACCAATGCTCCACCCTATTCCAGGTGGTGCTGCAGCCAAACCGTTTATCACGCACCACAATGCTTTAGACATGCAAATGTTCTTGCGTATTGCGCCAGAACTCTACCTCAAGCGTTTAGTAGTGGGTGGGTTTGAACGTGTATTTGAAGTTAATAGAAACTTCCGTAACGAAGGTGTCAGTCCAAGACATAACCCTGAGTTCACGATGATGGAATTCTATGCAGCTTATACAGACTACAAATGGTTGATGACTTTCACTGAAGAGCTCATCCGCGCTGCCGCCATTGATGCGCAAGGTACTGCCGTCCTAACTTATCAAGGCAAAGCTCTTGATCTATCTAAGCCATTCCAGCGCTTAACAATTGCAGAAGCCATTCTTAAATACGCACCTTTATCTAAGAAAGAATACACAGCTGCGCAATTAGAAGACAAAGAGTTTATCCGTGCAGAGCTTAAAAAAGCTGGCGAGGACATCAATGGTCCAACGCTAAAAAATGCAGGATTAGGTGCACTTCAATTAGCACTATTCGAAGCAACGGCTGAAGAACATCTTTGGGAACCGACTTACATCATCGATTACCCAATCGAAGTGAGTCCACTTGCAAGAGAATCTGACACTCGTCCAGGTATTACTGAGCGCTTTGAACTATTTATTACTGGTCGTGAAATCGCCAACGGCTTCTCAGAGCTAAATGATGCAGAAGATCAAGCCGAACGTTTCCGCAAACAAGTCGAGCAAAAAGAAGCTGGTGATGAAGAAGCCATGTACTTTGATGCTGACTTTATTCGTGCACTTGAATATGGCATGCCCCCAACCGGCGGTTGCGGCATCGGTATTGATCGCCTAATGATGTTAATCACTGATTCACCAAACATCAGAGACGTCATTCTTTTCCCTCACATGAGAAAAGAAGATTAATCACAGCGCTATTTACTTGAAGCATTAGTGCTTCATAATAAGTAAAAAGGGACCTTTGGGTCCCTTTTTTTAAATGAATCCAGCAATGAGGTTAGTGATTTTCCTTGGCATGATTGATGGAGTATTTAGGTATTTCAATCACTAAATCCTTTTGAGCAATAATCGCTTGGCAAGACAGTCTTGATTGAGGACATAAGCCCCAAGCTCTATCTAACAAGTCATCTTCCAGTTCATCCGACTCATTCAAGCTATCACCACCCTCACGCACAATCACATGGCAAGTTGTACATGCACAGGACATCTCACAGGCGTGCTCAATTTCAATATCATTCTCTAGGAGAGCTTCACAAATACTGGTGCCAGAAGGCGCTTCAATCACTGCACCATCTGGACAATATTCCGCATGAGGAAGAACAACAATTTGTGGCATTTTTATTTCCTATTAAATTTCTTCTATTTTTTTACCAGAAAGTGCTTTTTTAATACTCTCGTTCATTCTACGGGCAGCAAAATCATCGGTTGCTTTGGATAAAGACTCTACAGAGCGTCTGAGTACCTGTGTATCTTTAGCTGTCTCAATAAGATCTTTTAAGGCAATTAATTTGCGATGAATCACATCCAATTCATCTTCTTCTAATAAGTGCTTATCTTCTGCAAGGGCAGCTTCAACGGCTTCCACCAAACGCTTGGCATCGACTAACTCTTCACGTAAGGCTCTTGCCTGGACATCATCTGCTGCATGGCTAAAACTATCTTGTAGCATCGAAGTGATATCACCATCAGATAATCCGTAGGACGGCTTAACGTTAATATTTGCCTCAACACCAGATTGCTGTTCTCTAGCAGTAACTGATAAGAGACCATCAGCATCCACCTGATAAGTTACTCGAATACGTGCAGCCCCCGCAGCCATTGGAGGAATACCTCTTAACTCAAATCTCGCTAATGAGCGACAGTGATCAACAATCTCTCGCTCACCCTGCAAAACATGAACTGCTAAAGCTGTTTGACCATCTCTAAATGTTGTGAAATCTTGAGCTCTAGCCACAGGAATTGGTGTATTACGCGGAATAATCTTTTCCACAAGACCACCCATTGTTTCCACGCCTAGTGACAGAGGGATGACGTCAAGCAGCAACCACTCATCGCCCTTCTGCTGATTTCCGGCTAACAAGTCAGCTTGCATAGCTGCACCTATCGCTACCACCTGATCAGGATCTAAATTGGTCAATGGGGTTTGACCGAAAAGCTCTCCCACTGCACGTTGCACATGAGGCATGCGCGTAGCGCCACCAACCATGACCACGCCTTTAACATCCTCAACATTTAAACCTGCATCTCTTAAGGCTTTCTTCGCAGCCATCAAAGTTTTGTTCACTAAATGCTGAGTCAACTCAAAGAACTGCGCCTGACTGATGCCCACATTAACCACTGTGCCATCACTCAATGTCACATGTACACGAGCTAAAGGATTTTTACTTAATTGTTCTTTAACATCTTTAGACGCGCTCAATAGCAAACGGGTGTCTTTATCTGAAAGTAGCTGTAACTTGGCTTGCTCTAAGACCCAACAGTACAGACGGTGATCAAAATCATCACCACCTAAAGCTGAGTCGCCGCCAGTCGACAATACTTCAAATACACCTTTACTTAAACGCAAGATTGAAATATCAAATGTGCCACCGCCAAGGTCATAAACAGCATATAGACCCTCAGATGCATTATCTAAACCATAGGCAATTGCTGCAGCCGTAGGTTCATTCAATAAGCGTAGAACTTCGATGCCAGCCAACTTGGCAGCATCTTTAGTCGCTTGGCGTTGTGCATCATCAAAATAGGCAGGTACTGTAATGACAGCACCGACAATCTCATCATTGAATGAGTCCTCTGCTCGCTGGCGTAATCTCGCAAGAATCTCTGCAGAAACCTCAACTGGACTTTTATCACCTGAGATTGTCTTTAACTTCAGCATGCCAGGAGCATCAACAAATTCATAAGGCATGGATTCAGCGTGGGCAACATCCTTTAGCCCACGCCCCATGAATCTCTTCACTGAGATAATTGTATTTTTAGGATCGCCATTGGCGTTCTGCATAGCTTGATAGCCAGCCTGTGTAGCTCCGCCTGGCAAGTATCGAATCACTGATGGCAATAACTTTCTACCTTGATCATCAGCCAAGACCTCAGGCAACGCATTTTTCATCGCCGCAACGAGTGAATTAGTTGTGCCTAAATCGATACCCACAGCAATACGACGTTGATGTGGGGCAAGCGATTGGCCAGGTTCAGCGATTTGTAATAAAGCCATAAATGTTTTAACTAATAGTTATGCTGATATTGCTTCTTCAAGCTCAACACAAAATTTATCTATAAATAGCAAAGCTCTTAATTTTTGCGCAGCCAACTCAAAATTCTTCTCATCATCAATTGCCTGCTCAACTTCCTTTAAAACAGTATTTTTTGTTTTCTCAACTTCACCATATAACTGTTCTAAACCCACAACATCATTACGCACATCATCTAGAGTCTCACGCCACTCCATTTGTTGCATCAAAAACGAGGCAGGCATTGCAGTATTCGTTTCAAGCTGTGGATCAACACCATTTTTAGTACAAAGATATAACCCTCTTTGAATAGGATTCATGAGAGTTCTATACGCACTATTAGCCAAGGTGGCCATTTGCATAGAAACTCTCTTTTCAGCATCACTACCAGCCGCATGCAAATCTGGATGAACTTGTTTCTGCACAGTTAAATAAGCAGACTCCAAAGCCTGCCTATCAATATTAAATTGTGGCTTTATTTGGAATAAGGCAAAGTAATCATCAAACCCTGAAAGATTCGCCACAACCACACTCATCTTTCACATTAGGATTTTGAAACTTAAATCCCTCATTCAAACCCTCACGCACATAATCTAGCTCTGTGCCATCGAGATAAGCGAGACTTTTCGGGTCTACATAGACCTTCACCCCTAAGGATTCAAACATCGTATCCTCAGGCAAAACCTCATCGACGTACTCGAGTTGATAAGCCAAACCAGAGCAACCCGTGGTACGCACACCTAAGCGCAGACCAATACCCTTACCACGTCGCTCTATATAACGAGTGATGTGTTTGGCCGCTTTTTCAGTCAGAGTGATAGCCATAATTATTTTGAGTGTTTTTCTTTGTAATCAGCCACAGCTGCCTTAATTGCATCTTCAGCCAAAATTGAGCAGTGGATTTTTACTGGTGGCAAAGCTAACTCTTCAGCAATTTGTGAATTTTTAATTTCTAAAGCTTGATCAAGAGTTTTACCCTTAACCCACTCAGTCACTAGCGATGAGGAAGCAATAGCAGAACCACAGCCATAGGTTTTGAACTTAGCATCTTCAATGATGCCCTGGTCATTCACGCGAATTTGCAACTTCATCACATCACCACAAGCTGGAGCACCAACCATGCCGGTACCAACATGATCATCGCCCTTCTCAAAAGAACCCACATTACGTGGATTTTCATAGTGCTCGATTACTTTTTCACTGTATGCCATATTTAACTCCGAATATATTCAATAGATTGTTAGTGAGCAGCCCACTGGATCGTATTTAAATCAACGCCATCTTTGTACATTTCCCAAAGTGGTGATAAATCTCTCAATTTTGCGATCTTGCCCTTAACTAGATCAATCGTGAAATCAACATCCTCAACAGTTGTAAAACGACCGATTGTGAAACGAATTGAGCTATGCGCTAACTCATCATTGCGACCCAAAGATCTTAAAACGTAAGACGGCTCTAATGATGCTGAGGTACAAGCTGAGCCTGAAGACACAGCAATATCCTTCAAAGCCATGATCATCGACTCGCCTTCAACATAGTTAAAGCTGATATTGAGGTTATGAGGAATGCGCTGATCCATGTCACCATTGAGGTAAACCTCTTCAATCTGATTTAAACCATTCCATAAGCGATCTCTTAGCATGCGAATACGCTCGTTCTCGCTGGCCATCTCTTCACGGGCAATACGGAAACATTCACCCATACCAACAATCTGATGCGTAGCCAATGTGCCTGAACGCATGCCACGCTCATGACCACCACCGTGCATCTGAGCCTCAATACGAATCCGTGGCTTGCGACGTACAAATAATGCACCGACACCTTTCGGACCATATGTCTTATGGGCTGAGAAGCTCATCAAATCAACTTTGAGCGTTTGCAAATCAATAGCAACCTTACCAGTTGCTTGAGCCGCATCGACGTGAAACACAATGCCTTTTTCACGACAGAACTCACCAATGCGTGGGATGTCTTGAACTACCCCAATTTCATTATTAACAAACATCACTGAGACAACAATGGTGTCTGGACGAACAGCAGATTTGAATGCTTCAAAGTCAATCAAACCATTGGGTAATACATCTAAGTAAGTCACATCGTAACCTTCGCGCTCAAGCTCACGACAGGTATCTAAAACCGCCTTATGCTCGGTTTTTACAGTGATGATGTGCTTACCTTTTTCTTTATAGAAATGCGCGGCACCTTTAATTGCCAAGTTATTACTTTCTGTTGCACCGCTTGTCCAAACGATTTCTCTTGGATCGGCACCAACTAACTTAGCAACTTCTGCGCGAGCATTTTCAACTGCCTCCTCAGCACTCCAACCATATGCATGACTGCGTGAAGCAGGATTACCAAACTGCTCACGTAAATATGGAATCATCACATCAACAACTCTTGGGTCAACAGGTGTTGTTGCTGAATAGTCCATGTAAATCGGGAAATGCTCCGGACTAAACATAGGTACTGGTTTAGGTGATGACATTATTATTTCCTCTTATCTCAGTATTTTTTAGTTTTAATTAATTTGCTGTGCAAAAGTGAACACTGAATTAGCCAACGGCTTTTTCTTAATGTCTGAGTCAGACTTATCTGTAGCAGGCTTACCAGCTTTTTGGATTTCAGCTTTTACTTTGGTTTCGCGCACTTCATGACTATGCACACGACCTTCTTGCTGCCTTGCCAAATCTGCAAGTGAGACTGAACTCAAGTACTCAACCATTTTTTGATTTAAGTTGGCCCACAAATCATGGGTCATGCAACGACCATTACCACCCTCATCGCCATGGCAATTTCCTTTGCCACCACATTGAGTGGCATCAAGAGGTTCATCAACGGCAATAATGATGTCAGCAACAGTTACCTGATCCGCTCTTCGCGCCAAGGTGTATCCACCACCAGGTCCACGGGTACTTTCAACAATGTCAAAACGACGCAACTTACCAAATAGTTGCTCCAAGTATGAAAGTGAAATATTTTGTCTCTGACTAATGCCCGCGAGAGTTACTGGGCCATGTGATTCACGCAAAGCTAAATCAATCATCGCAGTGACTGCAAAACGTCCTTTAGTTGTTAGTCTCATGTCTTACCTCGTCTTAAATGGATTACTTATATGGGCAATACCTGACTTCTAAGCTCAAGTTTATCAGATACCTGATAAATATGCTCGGGTAATAGAGCGAAATACCCCCTTAAACAGGATTAATCCAATTAAATCAATTATTTAGGTGGAAATATTAATGACTTAAAGTCAGCTCTAATGCGCTCACGAACAGCCCTATACAAGCGCTGTCTATCTAATGCTGGCAAATCTCTGGATCTCAGCGCCATATTAAATGCCAACGAAAAACTCACCAAAACATTCACAGCACCAATTAATAGAATCCCAACAAGACCAAGCCAAAAGCCACTCATCAAGAAAGTCTTCCAACCAAGCGCAGTAGCCGCAGCAGCAAACTGCCCTGCTGACAAAGTGACATGTCGTACATCTAGACCAAACCCAAGGAAAGCCATAAAAGCTGGGCCATAAATTAACAAAAAGCCCAATGAAATATTTGCAGCAACAACAGAAATATTGTCACGCCACCAACGCGCCCAACGCTCCGCACGCTCCTGTCCAAAAACAATATTTAATCTTCTGTTGTAATAAATGACATCCTGAATACGATGCAAAACAAACCAGTTATCAACTAAACCAGCAATCAGGCTAGATAACCAAAGTAACACGCCAGTAAAGGCTGCAAAAATCAATGCTCCACTAAAAGGTGAAACAGTTTGCAAAATAGCTTGCGCCTTAATAGCACTCATTGTGGGTGAGCCAATGATGAAAAGAATAGCCACTTGAATGAGAATAACCAAAGGCACCACCATGACCAAATTACCAAAAATAGAAGCCGCTTGGGACCTCATCAGAGCCATAGAGCGATCAACAAAGTTTTTTAAACCTTCACTGGTGTGCGTCTGGTCAAGTAGTTGCGCCAATGCAGGCGCTGTCATAGCAGGCTGCTTAGTCGCTAACGTGAAATTGGCAAACTGAATTAATAAAAAGCTACCTGCGTAGTTAGTGGCAAGAAGTAGATTTTCAAAAAATCTAACCAAACCAAGATTGGCAATTAAGAATTTAAGGTACACCGTCCCAGAAACAACTGCACCACCACCCAAGGCTTTTTTCAACATCGCAAAATACTCTTTGCGAGTACCTGCAATGTAGTGGTCTCCCGCTTCAGCACTTCTTTCAACAACCTTGCGAGACAACAAAGCAAAAGACTGCTCAGCCAAACGCTTCACACTACGGTGACCTTGTACCGTGAGAATTAAGTTAGCAACCAATGTGGAGTAATTTTGTAATTGATCACGATACAACCATGCCTGCAACAACATCTCAACCCTAGCCAAACGCAAGCGCATGGTTTCAACTTGGAAAACAGTTTCAATAGACACACCATTCTCATCAAGATGAGAATACACATCATCACAAGCAATGTAACAAGCATCAATCACATCCTTAAAGTCTTTTAGATATGCTTGATATACGTGCTCATTTAAACGTGGCTCATCCTTAAGAATTTCTTCAGCGAGTCTACCTAACTTGTAAAACGGCGAGTGCTGCCCACTAACCTCTCTAAGCCGAGATCTAACTGAATAACTTAGACCAGATGCGCCAATGTAACTAATTAGTATGTGAATAGCTTCAGAAATATCTTTGAATAAATTCGAAGCCTCAACCGTCTGCTCTTGATAGTGCAATAAATCATGTAAAGCAATCAATGTGTCACGATCCAAATCATGTACCCAAGATGCATCGTGCTCACCCACGAATCCCAAAGCAAATAAAACTGCTAACTCTGGTTGATTAGGCGGAGGTGCAATTAATCTGTGACGAATGCGCTCAGAGATTTCTCCAAAAAAACTAGGCTTGGTAGCAACACCGGTGTCACATAGTAGTGAGAGCGCATCGTTATCTCGCAAGATACTTCTGAGTAACCGTGCAATTTTTAACTTAACGTCTGAACGCTGCTCTAATAATTTCAAAAAAGCCTTTAGACGGACGTGTTCTGGATGCCCCTCTAAAACTACCGCGCCAATCTTTGCCTTATCTTGGCCTTTCTCTGCTTTATCTTGACGCCGCAACCAGTACGCCACCTCGACTAACCAACGATTACGTTCAGCCAAACTAGCGGATGCATCAGGCACTACTAAAAGAGTATCCAGAGCCAATGAAGCATCTCCAGAGTCTTTCCATAGCGACCATAGACGTCGTATATTTTTCAAACCTAGCATCTCACTAATTTCCGTTTAATTGAATCGTGTCGTGTAACTCAGCACCAAAAACCATAGCCTTTAATTTTAAGAGTTGATCTCTTGCTTGCGCAGCTTTCTCAAACTCTAGATTCTTAGCGTGCTCCACCATCATTTTTTCTAACTGCTTAATCTCTTTTGCTAGCTGCTTTTCGCTCATATCTTCATAGTGAGCTTTTTCTTCTGCATATTTTAGCTCCTGACGTTTTTCATCAACGTCATAAACGCCATCAATAATATCTTTGATACGTTTAACCACACCCTTAGGCTCAATTCCATGAATTTTATTGAACTCTGTTTGCTTAGCCCGCCTGCGCTCTGTTTCTCCAATAGCTTTTTTCATTGAATCAGTGACTTTGTCGGCATACAAGATAGCCGTGCCATTAACGTTTCTAGCGGCTCGACCAATGGTTTGAATCAAACTACGTTCCGAACGCAAGAAGCCCTCTTTATCAGCATCCAAAATAGCCACCAAAGAAACTTCAGGGATATCTAATCCCTCTCTCAACAAGTTAATACCAATTAAAACGTCAAAGACGCCTAAACGCAGATCTCTTAAAATCTCTACACGCTCAACCGTATCGATATCTGAGTGTAGATAGCGCACTTTGATGCCGTTATCCGACATAAATTCTGTTAGTTGCTCAGACATACGTTTAGTCAAAGTCGTAATCAATACACGCTCTCCAACTTTGATACGTGCATGTATTTCTGACAAGACATCATCTACTTGAGTGCTAGCTGGTCGCACATGAATCACAGGATCCACAAGGCCCGTTGGACGGACCACTTGTTCAACCACTTTGTCCGCATGCTCCTCTTCATATGTCGCAGGTGTTGCAGAGACAAAAATAACTTGGCGCATTTTTGTTTCAAATTCTTCAAATTTGAGCGGTCTGTTATCCATCGCAGATGGTAAACGGAAACCGTACTCAACCAAGGTTGATTTACGCGCCCTGTCACCGTTGTACATGCCATTTAACTGACCAATCAACACATGGCTCTCATCTAGAAACATCAAAGCATCTGGCGGCAAATAATCAACCAAGGTAGGCGGCGCCTCACCTGGCTTAGCGCCTGATAAATGTCTTGAATAATTTTCAATACCTTTACAAAAACCTAACTCTGACAACATCTCAATATCAAAACGAGTTCTTTGCTCTAAACGTTGCGCCTCAACCAATTTGCCTTCTTTTACATAGAAATCCAAACGCTCGCGCAGTTCAGCCTTAATTGTCTCTATGGCTCTTAAAACTGTTTCTCTTGGAGTGACATAATGCGAACCCGGATAGATAGTAAAGCGCGGAATACGTTGACGTATCCGACCTGTCAATGGATCAAAGAATTGCAAGCTATCGACCGTGTCATCAAATAAATCAATGCGCACTGCTAACTCATTATGCTCAGCTGGGAATACGTCAATCGTATCCCCTCGCACCCTAAAAGTGCCACGCGAGAAATCAACATCATTGCGCTCGTATTGCATAGCAATCAGACGACTCACCACATCTCGTTGGCTTAACTTATCACCCTGACGAACCGTTAAAACCATCTGGTGATAGTCACCTGGATTACCGATACCATAAATCGCAGAGACGGTTGAAACAATGATTGTGTCGCGACGCTCTAACAAACTTTTAGTGGCAGACAAACGCATTTGTTCGATGTGTTCATTGATCGAGGAATCCTTTTCAATGAATAAATCTCGAGTTGGCACATACGCTTCTGGCTGATAGTAATCGTAGTAACTCACAAAATACTCAACAGCATTCTGCGGAAAAAATTCTCTAAATTCGCTGTACAACTGAGCTGCGAGAGTTTTATTGGGAGCAAAAATGATGGCGGGTCGACCAAGACGTGCAATCGTGTTAGCCATGGTGTATGTCTTACCTGACCCAGTAACACCCAACAAGGTTTGGTAGATCAGACCATCTTCCACACCTTCAACAAGTTGTGCAATCGCCTCAGGCTGGTCACCTGCTGGCGGAAATGGTTGATGCAAGAGAAATGGTGACCCCGGGAATTGAATCACGTTTTCACTGGAATCAGAACTCTGCAAATCTAATTTTTTTACTGGCTTTTTTGGCATCTCGGCTATCATTCTAGGCTTGCTTGAACTTTCTAACATATTTCATACTATGAGCCTCTTTTCAAACGTTGAACTTGCCCCACGTGACCCTATCCTAGGTCTTAATGAAGCCTACAATGCGGACAGCCGTACAACCAAGGTAAACCTTGGGGTTGGCGTCTATTTCACTGACGATGGAAAGATTCCATTATTGCGTGCAGTACAAGCTGCTGAGAAGCAAATGATGGAAAAATCTGCTGCTCGCGGCTATCTTGCCATTGAAGGTATTGCTGCCTATAACCAAGGTGTTCAAAATCTTCTATTTGGCAAAGATTCTGCCATTTTGACAGCTGGTCGTGTTGTAACAGCCCAGGCAGTTGGCGGTACTGGAGCCCTAAAAATTGGTGCTGACTTCCTAAAACGCTTGGTACCTAACGCAACTGTTGCTATTAGTGATCCTAGTTGGGAAAACCATCGTGGTATTTTCGAAAGTGCTGGCTTCCCAGTTCAGAACTACACCTATTACGATCCAGAGACTCGTGGCGTTAACTTTGCTGGCATGGTCAAGTCTTTAGAGGCTTTGCCTGCCAAGTCAGTTGTTCTGCTTCACGCATGCTGTCACAACCCTACTGGCGCTGATTTAACAACTGCGCAATGGCAACAAGTTGCGGCACTTTGCAAAGCTAAAGACCTCATTCCATTCTTAGACATGGCTTACCAAGGCTTTGCTGACAGCATCGATGAGGATGGTGCAGCTGTGCGTTTATTTGCTGATGCCGGCCTTTGTTTCTTTGTATCTAGTTCATTCTCCAAGTCATTCTCTTTGTATGGTGAACGTGTTGGTGCCCTATCAATTGTGACTGAGAGCAAAGATGAATCAACTCGCGTGATGTCACAATTAAAACGAGTTATTCGTACTAACTACTCAAATCCTGCGATTCATGGTGGTACTGTTGTTGCAACAGTACTCAATGACCCAGAGCTACGTGCAATGTGGGAACAAGAGCTAGCTGAAATGCGTGACCGCATCAAATTGATGCGCAACACTTTGGTATCCAAATTGGCTGAAGCTGGTGCAAAACGCGATTTTGGCTTCGTTAACGATCAAAGAGGTATGTTCTCCTATTCTGGCTTGACAGCAGACCAGGTTGAACGCCTAAGAGCTGAATTCGGCATTTATGCTGTTTCTACAGGTCGAATCTGTGTAGCTGCCCTCAATAGCAAGAATATTGACGGTGTAGCTAAGGCAGTAGCCTCTGTACTTTAACTCATTAGAATCAATGTCTTAGACAACATTTTGGTGCTTTATGCGCCAAAATGTTGCATTGCACAAATTGATATTTTTGAGGATAATCAAACCTAGTGTAAAAAGTGTCAAATGGCACACGAGTTCAAAAAGTAGTGTTTGAACCCTTTTTTAGATTTCGGGAGATTAGTTAATGCTGTATCAATATCAAGAGTTTCAAAGAGCCTTGCTGCAACCATTAACAGCATGGGCACAAGCTACAGCTAAAACCTTTGTTAATCCAAGCAACCCACTATCACTTTTACCATCAGCAACACGTATTGCTGCGGGCTACGAACTACTCTATCGCCTAGGTAAAGAGTACGAAAAACCAGAATTTAGAATCAAGACCGTGGTGGCCCATGGCAAACCTGTGGCTATTAATGAGTTCACGGTGGTTGATAAGCCATTCTGTAAATTAGTTCGCTTTAAACGTTTCTCTGACGATGTCAATGTCATCAAAAAACTCAAAGAAGACCCTGTAGTTTTGATCGTGGCTCCTTTGTCAGGACATCATTCAACGCTGTTGAGAGATACAGTTCGTACACTGTTACAAAACCACAAGGTTTACATCACTGACTGGGTTGATGCGCGCTTAGTACCATTAGAAGATGGCTCATTCACACTGGATGACTATGTGCACTATGTGCAAGATTTTATTCGTGCGATTGGCGCAAAGGACCTAAACGTTCTATCAGTTTGCCAACCAACAGTTCCTGTGTTGGGTGCCATTTCTTTAATGGCCTCAAATGGTGAAGTCACCCCAAGAACTATGACGATGATGGGCGGTCCGATTGATGCTCGCAAGAGCCCAACCATGGTTAACTCTACGGCAACCAATAAATCATTTGAATGGTTCGAGAACAATGTTGTGTATACCGTTCCACCTCCACATCCAGGTGCAGGACGTCGTGTATATCCTGGATTCTTGCAACACACAGGTTTCGTTGCTATGAACCCAGATCGCCATTTACAGTCACACTGGGATTATTTCCAAGACTTGGTTAAGGGCGATAAAGATGATGCGCAAGCGCACATTGAGTTCTACGACGAATACAACGCTGTTTTAGATATGGATGCAGATTACTATTTGCAAACCATTAAAACTGTATTCCAAGACTTCTCATTGCCAACCGGTAAATGGGTTGTTGGTGGCAAGCTAGTTAAGCCACAAGACATTAAAACCACTGCTCTACTAACAGTAGAAGGTGAACTAGATGATATTTCTGGTAGCGGTCAAACAAAAGCAGCTCATGGCTTATGTAAGAACATCGCTGAGAATAAGAAACAACACTTTGAAGTTAAAGGTGCAGGTCACTACGGTATTTTCTCAGGCCGTCGTTGGCGTGAAATCGTTTACCCAGAGATTGGTGCTTTCATTCGCAAGCATGCCATTAAGGGTAGCAAAACAGCTAGCGCTAAAGTAGCTCCTAAGGCAACTCCTAAAGCGGTTAAAAAAGTAGCAGCTAAAAAAATTGCCGTGAAAAAAGTGGCTGTTAAGAAAGTAGCCGCGAAGAAAACTGCTGCAAAGAATGCCTAAAACAATAGACGGTCGTAATGACCTGTTTGACCGTCTATTCGCTGCTCTACCCCAAACTCAATGCACTAAGTGCGGTTATCCCGACTGTAGAGCCTATGCCAAGGCAATGGCTGCGGGAGACGCTCCTCACAATCAATGTCCACCAGGTGGTCTAGATGGTGTTGTACGTCTTTCGAAAATATTGAATAAAGAGCCCTTAACGCTCAACCCCACCAATGGTGAGGAGCGCCCTAGACCTGTAGCAGTGATCGAATCTAAAGCATGTATTGGTTGCACATTGTGCATTCAGGCATGCCCAGTAGATGCAATTGTTGGCGCATCAAAACAAATGCATGTGGTACTCAAAGACTGGTGTACAGGTTGTGATTTATGCATCCCCCCTTGCCCAGTTGACTGCATCACCATGATTTCAGTAACAGGAGATAAGACAGGTTGGGATGCCTGGACTGAGAATCAAGCCAATGTTGCAAAAGATCGTTATGAATCTCGTCAAAAGCGTTTAGAGCGCGAAGAACTTGATAACACCAGACGTCTTGCTGTAAAGGCACAAAATAAGGCAAAAGCTCTTGATTTAGAGAATGCAAGCACAGATGCTGAAAAAAGTGAGATTGAACGCAAGCGTGCAATCATTGCAGCAGCCATGGCAAGAGCCAAAGAAAAGCTAAAGTAATTACAGCAAGCGCTTAATTAACTCAACGTAAGTAGCCATATCAGGCGGCGTGCCATCACGCTGCGCACTCCAAAGAACTTGCCCCAAACACTCCATGATTCTGTGTTGAGCTTCATGCTCTGAATCAAGCTTTATGGTTAGCTGTCTACTCGCTTCACGAATCCCTGGGGGCTGATCAATTTGCACTTGCTCTGTGATCGACATATGCATCGATAAATGCAAGAAAGGATTGGTTTGTCCTTTTTCAGGAGTGTATTCAGCTTCTTGGGCTTGCTGAGGGTTATTTAAAAGCGCATGATATTCAGGATGCTCGACCATCCAGCGTGCAGCTATTGACTCCATCGGCGTCAAAATACCAGATGCTTGATGCTTACTCCAAGCATCACAAAAAAACTGCCTCACCTCTTCACGGCTTGGATTAAATAAACTCATTTTGAAAAATTCTTTTCTTTAAATGAACATAAGGGCTCAACGATGCATTGACCACACTCAGGTTTTCTGGCCTTACATGTATATCTGCCATGCAAAATCAACCAGTGATGAGCATCAACTAAAAAATCTTTAGGCACACGTTTTAGTAAAGCCATTTCCACAGCCAAAACATCTTTACCAGGAGCCAATCCAGTTCTATTAGAGACTCTGAATATGTGCGTATCAACAGCCATGGTTGGGTGACCAAATGCCGTATTCAGAATCACATTGGCTGTCTTTCTACCAACCCCAGGTAAAGCCTCTAAGGCTTCACGATCCTCAGGCACCTCACCATCATGACGCTCCATTAACAACCGGCAAGTTTCAATCAGGTGTTTTGCTTTTGTTTTATATAGGCCAATGTGCTGTATGTAAGGAATTAAACCTTTTTCACCCAACTCATAAATGGCTTTTGGAGTATTAGCGATTGGAAATAAAATGCGCGTCCCTTTATTTACAGAAACATCGGTTGCTTGCGCAGATAGTAAGACTGCAGCCAGTAGTTCAAATGGGGTGCTGTACTCAAGCTCCGTGGTGGGCTTCGGGTTATTAGTCTTGAGCGCCTCAAAAAAAGCTCGGCGTTTTTCAGGATTCATCGCCAATTTAATGCGTACCCAAAACGTCAATAAGCTTTTGTTTCAGTGCTGGAACTTTTGCGAACTGCGTTGCTAAATGTTGCGCATGAGAATCTCTTAGAGGATTTGACCACACTGAACCTGGGAATGTTTTATCTTGCTGATACCGAGGAATCACATGCCAATGTAGGTGCGGCACCATATTACCTAGAGCTGCCAAATTAACCTTGTCTGGTTGCATCACTTCAATAATCGCCTGCTCTACCTTCATCACTGTCTGCATCAAAGCTGAGCGATTAGCAATTGCAAGGTTTGTCATCTCCGCAACATGGGTATTCCAAATTACTCGACAAAAACCTGGGTACTCTGGCTCATTGGCCAAAATTACACGAAGCTCATCATTTTTCCAAATGAGCTCGCCACCATCTGCTGTACATAAAGGGCAATTTGCATTCATGGCGTTATTTTCGCTCACTTTAATTTTTACGCAATAAAAAAGCCCGGCTTGTGGCCGGGCTGATCAACTAAGGCGTGATACGCCAGAGTTAATGACTTCTTAGTGGAACTGCTCTTCTTCTGTTGAACCAGTCAAAGCTGTTACTGATGAAGCACCACCTTGAATCACTGTTGTTACTTCGTCGAAGTAACCAGTACCAACTTCTTGTTGATGTGAAACGAAAGTGTAACCACGGTCACGAGCTGCGAACTCAGGCTCTTGAACTTTTTCAACGTATGCAGACATACCGCGTGCAACGTAGTCTTGAGCCAAGTCGAACATGTTGTACCACATAGAGTGGATACCAGCCAATGTGATGAATTGGTATTTGTAACCCATTGCACCAAGTTCACGTTGGAACTTAGCAATAGTTGCATCATCCAAGTTCTTCTTCCAGTTAAATGATGGTGAGCAGTTGTATGCCAACATCTTGCCTGGGTGCTTAGCGTGAACAGCTTCAGCAAACTTGCGAGCAAATTCAAGGTCAGGTGTACCAGTCTCACACCATACCAAGTCAGCGTACTCAGCATAAGCAATAGCACGTGAAATAGCTTGATCAAGACCTTTCTTAGTCTTGTAGAAACCTTCTGCAGTACGCTCACCTGTCAAGAATGGCTTGTCGTTTTCATCGTAGTCTGATGTCAACAAGTCAGCAGCTTCAGCGTCTGTACGAGCAATAACCAATGTAGGAACGCCACAAACGTCAGCAGCCATACGAGCAGCGATCAATTTTTGGCAAGCTTCTTGTGTTGGAACCAACACTTTACCGCCCATGTGACCACACTTCTTAACAGAAGCTAATTGGTCTTCCCAGTGAACGCCAGCAGCACCAGCTTTGATCATTGACTTCATCAATTCGAATGCGTTCAATACACCACCGAAACCTGCTTCAGCGTCAGCAACGATAGGTGCGAAGCAATCGATGTAGCCCTTGTCACCCTTTTCGATACCTTTAGAGTGTTGAATCTCGTCAGCACGACGGAATGTATTGTTGATACGCTCAACAACCTTAGGTACTGAGTCAACTGGGTACAAAGATTGGTCAGGATACATAGAAGCGTATGTGTTGTTATCAGCAGCAACTTGCCAACCTGACAAATAGATAGCCTTAACACCAGCTTTAACTTGTTGCATCGCTTGACCACCAGTCAAAGCGCCTAAACAGTTAACGTATGGCTCGTTATTAACCAAGTTCCATAGTTTTTCTGCGCCACGACGTGCCAATGTGTGCTCGATTTGGAAAGAACCACGTAGACGAACTACGTCAGCTGCTGTGTAACCACGCTTAATACCTTTCCAACGTGGGTTTGTATCCCAATCCTTTTGCAATGCATCGATTTCTTGTTGACGTGTTGACATGTTTCTCTCCCTGTAAATAACAAAAAATGTGTTCATAAGACATATACCAAAGTTATTTTCGTGTCTTATGTCTTATATAAGAGTTTATGTATTTGTGCAGAAGATTGCAAGTATTTATTTGTCGTACTACAAATAAAATAAGCCATTAGAATCAATGGCTTATTTTTAATATTCCATATTATGGAAAGCTAATTCATAGCTTGCAATTAAATACGGTTACAAGGAATTTACTTAAATTAACGGACGGTCAGCAACTAACACACCATCCTCGTCTGCGTAAATCATGTCTCCTGGCTTAACCGTTGTACCAGCGATATCAACAACAAGATCTCGCTCGCCAACATTACGTTTCACGCTCTTTTGAGGATGAGCTGCAAGTGCACGAATACCAACTTTAGATTCAGCCAGCTCAAGGGTATCTCGCACACAACCATTAACCAAAATACCTGCCCAACCATTCTTCTCAGCTAAAACACCTAAGTTGCCGCCAACCAAGGCACAGCGCATAGAACCACCACCATCAATCACTAAAACTCTGCCCTGACCTGGCTCGTCCAATAGAGTTCTTACCCAAGTATTGTCTTCAAAAACTTTTAACGTAACAGCAGCACCCTTAAACTGACTCAAGCCACCATAAGCTTTGAATACCGGTGCACAAACGCGTAACTCACCTTTAGTAATTAGATCTTCATTAGCATCACAAATATCTGTGGTCGCAAAACTCATTAAAACTCTCCCAAACTTAGATTGATGTATTTTTTAATTGCACTGTGCGATTATTTTCGCCTACTCGATATGCGGTGAGCAAGGCTGATAGCAAAAAGCCAGCTATTAGTACAAAGACCCCTGGCACCAAACTCCAATCCATCAGCAAGCCAAACAATAATGGGCCCAACGCTAAACCAGAATCAAGACCAGAGTAAACAACACCAAACACCCTGCCAGAGGCTTCCTTGGGCGTTGCTGTTCGAATCATTAAATCTCTAGATGGTCCAGAGATGCCAACGCAAAAACCCATCAAGGTAAATAAGCTCATCATTGATGAGCCGGATACCAAAGTTAATGAAATCAACACAGAAATTGCACTAGCCGTAATGAAGCCAATGGCAATAATGCGATCAGGCGCCTTTGCTCTGGCTGCAATAAAACCACCCAAGAACATGCCACCAGCACTAGCCAACATATAAGAAGAATATGCAGTGGTTGTTAATGCAACAGGAAGGTCATAGAGTATTTGCATCGCCGTTGGTGCAAAACTTTGCACTCCACTTAGCGCTAGAGCACTCAAGAAAAAAAATCCCCAACAAAGCCACACTGTTCTTAACTTTAAGAAACTGAGTGAGAATGGTGAACCATTCTTCTTGATGTGCGCTTCATGAGCTCTTTGCTCATCTGTACCCAACAAAACTTGTCGCCTGACGAACAATAAAATCAAAATTGCACTAGCAATTAGAGCAGCCACTAATAGAGCCTGTCGCCATCCCGCTAGAGCCGTAACACTCACCAACACTGCTGGAGACACCGCCCAACCCAAGGCACCTGATACCCCATGCATCGAGTACGCATGCGCCACTCGCTCTGGTGAAACTCTTCGATTTAATAACGTGTAGTCAGCAGGATGAAATACACCATTGCCCATACCAGCAATGGCAGCCCCAATTAATAAACCAGTGTAGCCATCTGCTGTTGCAAGTAATAGCGCAGAAACTGCTAAAGAACCAACCCCAAAGAAGAGCACCTTAAGAGGTCCCGAGTGATCAACCCAAAAACCAGCAGCAGCCTGAATGATGGTTGATATGACAAAGAACATGGTCATCAAAAAACCAAGTTCGGCATAACTCAAGCCGAACTCAACCTTCAACCAAGGAAAGAGTGGCGCAAGTATTAAATGATAAAAATGAGAGGTACCATGGGCCAAGCTAACTAAGCCAATAACCTCCGCGTCTTTGCGAATAGTCATTGGCTGATGTTACTACGACTTGCCCAAAAGGGCTTTTAGTTAGCTTTAGTGAACGACTCGGTCAAACATAAAAGCGCCCTTCTTATCTACATCCACAGGCACAATATCTTTAGGACCAAACTTACCTTCCAAAATTAGCTTGGCAACAGGGTTCTCGATGTATTGCTGAATAGCTCTCTTAAGAGGTCTTGCACCAAAGACTGGGTCATAGCCAGCTTCTGAGACCCTTGCCAAAGCTGCATCGCTCACCTCTAAAACCATATCCATCTTCGCCAAACGCTCACTTAAACGTTTCAATTGAATCTTAGCGATTGATGCAATGTTTTTCTGGTCAAGACCATGGAATACAACTACCTCATCAATACGATTTAAGAATTCTGGGCGGAAATGCTCTTTAACATCTCCCATGACCGCCTCTTTGATTTTGTCCTGAGGTTTGCCGCTCATAGATTGAATCATCTGCGACCCTAAATTACTGGTCATCACAATCACAGTGTTCTTGAAATCTACCGTGCGACCCTGACCATCTGTCATACGACCATCATCCAAGACTTGCAACAGCACATTGAATACGTCTGGATGAGCTTTTTCAACTTCATCCAAAAGAATCACGCTGTAAGGCTTACGGCGCACCAACTCAGTTAGATAGCCGCCTTCCTCGTAACCCACATAACCTGGAGGAGCTCCAATTAAGCGCGCCACACTGTGTTTTTCCATGAACTCACTCATGTCAACACGAATCAAGTGTTCGTCACTATCAAACAAGAATTCAGCCAAAGCTTTGCACAACTCAGTCTTACCAACCCCAGTGGGGCCTAAGAATAAGAAAGATCCATAAGGTTTTCCCTCATCAGACAATCCTGCGCGCGAACGACGTATGGCATCCGAAACAGCAGAGATTGCCTCTTCCTGCCCCACCACACGATTGTGCAGATAGGTTTCCATTTGTAATAACTTATCGCGCTCACCCTGCATCATCTTCGAAACAGGTATACCAGTGGCACGCGAAACCACTTCGGCAATCTCTTCCGCACCGACTTGCGTACGCAACAATTTATTTTTGCTAGAACTAGCTTTTTCCTCAGCAACGGCAGCAGACTTCAATTTACCTTCTAGCTCTGGTAATTTGCCGTATTGCAACTCTGCGACTTTTTCCAATTTGCCATCACGCTGTAACTTAGTGATTTCAGACTTAACTTTATCAATCTCTTCTTTAATTGAAGCAGTGCCTTGTGCTGCACCTTTTTCAGACTTCCACACTTCCTCAAGGTCAGCATACTCTTTACCCAAACGCTTGATTTCCTCTTCAATCAACCCAAGACGTTTTTGAGAGGCCTCATCTTTTTCTTTTTTGACAGCTTCACGTTCAATTTTTAACTGAATTAAACGGCGATCCAATTTATCCATCACTTCTGGCTTTGAATCAATTTCCATTCTGATACGAGAAGCAGCCTCATCAATCAAATCGATTGCCTTGTCTGGCAAGAAACGATCAGTGATATAGCGATGCGATAACTCAGCTGCAGCAACAATCGCTGGATCAGTGATTTCTACACCATGATGCAACTCATATTTCTCTTGTAAACCACGCAAGATTGCAATAGTGTCTTCTACGCTAGGCTCGCCCACCATGACCTTTTGGAAACGACGCTCTAAAGCCGCATCTTTTTCAATGTACTGGCGATACTCATCAAGAGTAGTCGCTCCAATACAATGCAATTCACCACGAGCTAATGCAGGCTTTAACATATTGCCCGCATCCATTGCTCCATCGGCTTTACCTGCACCCACCATTGTGTGAATCTCATCGATGAAGACAATTGTTTGCCCCTCATCCTTGGCAACATCATTAAGAACTGCTTTTAATCTCTCTTCAAACTCACCACGATATTTGGCACCAGCCAAGAGCAAAGCCATATCCAAAACCAATACGCGTTTATTTTTTAGAGTTTCTGGCACTTCACCGTCAACAATACGCTGCGCCAAACCTTCAACAATGGCTGTCTTACCAACACCAGGCTCACCAATTAGCACAGGGTTATTTTTAGTGCGGCGCTGCAAAATCTGAATCGCGCGACGAATTTCATCATCACGACCAATCACAGGATCCAACTTACCTAAGCGCGCACGCTCCGTTAAATCTAAAGTATATTTTTTCAACGCTTCACGTTGATTTTCAGCATCAGCACTATTCACAGTCTGTCCTCCACGAACTGCCTCAATAGCAGCCTCTAATGTTTTACGAGTAATACCAGCAAGCTTAAGTGACTTACCTATCTCACCTTTGTCGTCAGTTAAGACCAATAAAAATAGCTCGCCAGCAATAAAATCATCGCCACGCTTAGTAGCTTCTTTCTCAGTTAAATTTAAATGAGCGGCTAAAGACCTACCAATTTGCACATCCCCACCAGTGCCTTGCACCTGAGGTAGCTTTGCAACCATGGCTTGAATGGATTTTTCTAAGGAGGCCACATTGCCACCTGTGCGACTGATTAACGATTTTGCCGTACTGTCAGCCTGTTGCAACATAGCTAAAAGGACATGCTCAGACTCAATATATTGATTGTCAGCGTTCAATGCCAAGCTTTGGGCTTCGCCCAAAGCCTCTTGAAATTTACTTGTTAACTTATCTAATCGCATGGATATCTCCCATATTCAATATCTAGTATGTAGGCACTAAAGTTGAGATTTCAAGTGATTTAGATCAAATAAATTGCTAGCTTTATCATAGAGGTATGTCTTGGTGTTTATATCTCTTGGAATGTTCTGATGGAAGCTACTACGCTGGCATCACCAATGACCTGGAGAACCGTATTAAAGCTCACAATAACGGCACTGGCGCCAAATATACTCGTGGCCGAGGCCCCGTCAAATTACTTGCTCAACAAGCCTTTGACAACCGTTCAGAAGCTTCAAAAGCAGAAAATGCCATTAAAAGGCTCCCGAAAAACCTCAAATTAGGATTTTTTGCGTGAGCACCGATCAATTGGGCGAGATTCAAGAAAGAATCCAAACCTTTTATAAAGCTGTCCAAGCTAATTGGCCAGGTTTTAAGGTCAGGACTGGACAAGAGCAAATGTTTGCTCAAATTGCCAATACCCTAAGCCACGCTAAAAGCCATAAAGAAGAAAGAACCGGTGACAATATTTTGGTTGTCGAGGGGAAAACCGGCGTCGGTAAAACTTTAGGGTATCTCATACCAGCCATTGTTTTTAGCAAACTCCTAGGTAAAAGAGTCATCATCAGTACTGGTACCGTGGCCTTACAAGAACAATTACTGCAAAAAGATTTACCCGCCCTAGCCAAGCTGTCGCCAATTTCTTTTGAATATGCCTTAGCAAAAGGACGCGGTCGATATGTTTGCAATATTCGACTCGAACAAATCAGCGGTAAAACAAAACAAGCTGCACTATTTGAAGATGCCAACTGGGATGGCCCACCCAAAGAGCAAGACAAAGACAACTACGCAGACGCTTTAATGGCACTTAATGAAGGTGAATGGAACGGCGAGAAAGACACAGCACCGAATGAGATTACGGATGCCATGTGGTCAAAAATTGCTGCAGAGCGCAGCTCATGCCTAGGTAGACACTGCCAACGCTTTAATGTGTGCCCTTATTTCAATGCGCGTAGAGAACTAGTCAAAGCCGATTTAATTATTGCCAATCACGATTTGGTCATTTCAACGATTGCTTCAGGCTCAAAAATATTGCCAGATCCATCTGAAACTCTGTATGTATTTGATGAGGCGCACAACCTACCTCAAGTTGGTATCAAACACTTTGCCTCATCAGTTGGACTGATTGCGAGCACTCGGTGGCTTGAAAAAATTATGGCAGCAGTATTGCGAGCGGATGCCCTACTTCCAGAATCAAGCGGAAAAATAGTAGAGGAAATACATAGTTATGTAGAAGATTTAATCATGCATACACGCCAAATGATTAACTCATTACGTTTAGCCAATTTTGTTACCCATGAAGAACCAATTCATCGTTTCAAAAATGGCCATCTTAGTGATGAATTTGCTACTTATGCAGAAACAATTGGGCCACTGGCTATTGGACTAAACAACCGTATCAGCAAAATTTTGCAGCAACTCAATGACCACAGAAATAACAGCATTGATAAAGATTCATTTAGCCCTGCCATTTTAGAAATTGGTAGCTATCAATCTAAAACAGAAAATCTATCAAATACTTGGCATCTAATGCAGGCTGATGCAAATCCTCCAATTGCCAAATGGGTTGAGTGGCAAGATTTAGGATCGACCTTTGACTTTAAATTACATGCATCGCCCATTAGCGCTGCCCAAAACTTAGCTCAAACACTTTGGTCTACCAGTTCGGCAGCAGTTTTAACATCTGCCACACTCAGAACTCTTGGTGATTTTCAATATTTCCTATCCCAAACTGGCTTGAATTGGTTTTCAAAAACCAATACTTTTGAAGCGGAATCGCCATTCAATTATGAAAAACAAGGCACATTTGTTGTTCCTGAAATGATTCAATGTCCAAGCGCTAATGCAACTGGTCACACAGAAGAACTTTCGACTGAAATTCCCAAACAACTTCAAAACCTCCAACATGGCGCCTTGGTTTTGTTTACCTCGAAAAAACAGATGAAACAAGTCTATGAGGATTTACCTGACGAATTCTTAAAAGATGTGTTGATGCAAGGTGACATGCCCCGTCATCAACTAATCAAAAGTCATGAATCTAGAATCAATGAAGGTCAACGCAGCATTTTGTTCGGGATGCAAAGCTTTGGTGAAGGTCTAGATCTACCAGGAAAAATGTGCGAAGTTGTGATTATTACTAAACTGCCATTTGCGCCACCCGACTCACCAATTGAAGAAGCAAAAGCTGAATGGCTAGAGAAGAATCAAGGCAATCCTTTTTATGAAATTAGCGTACCAGCTGTGGCATTGAAATTACAACAATGGGTTGGGCGTGGCATCAGAACAGAAACTGATCACGCAACAATTATTGTTTTAGATAAGCGCTTAAAAACCAAACCTTATGGCAAGAAATTACTAGCTGGCCTGCCACCATTTAAACGCTTGATGTAATTTAGCTACCGAAGACTTACTGCCACTTCTTGAGTGCTTCATCATCACTCAAGCGCGCATCTACCCAACGCGCACCTTCTGGGGTTTCTTCTTTTTTCCAAAATGGCGCTAAGGTCTTCAAGTAGTCCATCACATATTCGCAAGCAGCAAAAGCTTCACCGCGATGAGCACTTGTAACAGCAGTTAAAACAATTTGATCTTCAATTTGAAGAGGACCAACTCGATGGATGATGAGTACATCATAGATATCCCAACGAGCTTTAGCTTTCTCAATAATCTCTTCAAGAGATTTTTCGGTCATTCCTGGGTAGTGTTCCAAAGTCATGGCAGCCACTTCTGAACCATCATTACGATCACGCACCGTTCCGACAAACGCAGCGACTGCACCGATACGTGCATCACCCGCCCTGAGTTTTTTCAACTCCACTGACAAATCAAAATCTTCTGTTTGAATACGAACTGGCATTATTTAACCGCCCGTGACTGGAGGGAAAAAGGCTACTTCTGCTTGATCAACAAGAGACACGCAGCCATCAACCATCTCATGATTTAAAGCCATACGAATTGCTTTGCCCTCTGCCAGCACTTCAGCCCAAAGATCACCTCTAGCCCTAAGATGCTCGCGCAAGTCTGCTACCGTTACAACCCCAACTGGCACGTCTAGCAATTCTTGAGAGGTCTTCAAGGTTTCGCGCAGTGATGCAAAGAATTTAACAGTTACTTTCATAACGATAGATTAAATCATTCCAGAAAAAGGCATGTATTTAACCAAATCACCTTTTTTAATTGTTTGATTAGGCGGGTTATCCACCAAACCATCAGCCCAAGCGGCACTTGTGAGAACGCCCGAACTTTGATTAGGGAATAAATCCAAACCGCCCTCAGAGTTGATGCGCACCCTAAGAAACTCATTACGGCGATCTGCACGCGGCCAATCGAAATCTGAGCGCATCATCATTGATGGCGTAGAAATGACTGCACGCCCCTGCAACTTGGCAATAAATGGTCTGACAAATAATAAGAATGTCACAAAACTTGAAACAGGGTTACCAGGCAGACCCATAAACCACGCTTCAGAATTTGGTGTTGCCTGCTTTCTAACGGCACCAAATGCCAATGGTTTACCTGGCTTAATAGCTATTTGCCACATGTCTAAACGACCCTCGGCGGTTACCGCAGGCTTAATATGATCTTCCTCGCCCACGGATACACCACCAGAAGTGATAATCAAGTCATGATCTTCACTGGCCTTGCGCAAGGCTGCTTTTGTGGCATCCAAAGTATCTGGAACAATGCCCAAATCAGTTGCCTCACAACCTAAAGCTCTGATACAGGCTAATAGCGTGTCACGATTAGAGTTATAAATTGCGCCGGGCTTTAATGGCTCACCAGGCAACGTTAATTCATCACCAGTAAAAAAAGCTGCCACTTTAATTCTTCTCAAAACAGGTAGCTTGGCGTGACCTGCTGAGGCAGCAACACCCAACTCCTGGGCTCTTAAATATGTCCCTTTGCTTAAAGCTACTTGATTAGCTCTAAGATCCTCACCTTGCAAACGAATCCATTGACCCGCCTTTGGAATCTCTTGAATAACAATTTGATCACCATTGGCAACACATGCCTCTTGCATCACAACCGCATCAGCACCCAAAGGAATAGTTGCACCAGTAAATATGCGCGCAACGGTTCCTGGCTTTAACTCAACACCCACATGACCCGCAGGAATACGCTGAGACACCTCAAAAGATTGCCCGACTTTTTGAATATCAGCTGATCTGACTGCGTAACCATCCATCTGCGTATTGTTCATGGGTGGCACATCTACAAGACTTAGCACATCCTCTGCTAAAACCCTACCCAAGGCCTCTTGAGTAGTCACCCATTCAAGCTCAGTTACTGATATGGCTTTGGATAAGAGATGCTGCAATGCCTCTGCAGCAGTTTTCATTGGTGGTTTTGCATTTGCCTGTGACATGAAGTAAGTCTAATGGTATTGCGATTATTTTGCCAAAACACCAACAACTGACATCACATGCTGTGCAATTTGTTCAACGTTATCCAAGTCTAGAACTGGAATATCCCTATTAAGTTCAGGTTTCTTCAGCGCATCCTTACCGCCCGGGTAAGCAATTGCCAAAATATTTAAATCTTCATTAGCCTTGCATGCTCGTGTAACGCACTCCTCATGCTCTGCACGCCAAAGTTCAATTTTAGGAATGTTGGCATTTTTAAAGCCCTCAACAATCACCAAGTCGCAAGGTGATAACTTGCTTAATTGCTCTTCTATAGTTGGCTCAGAGGCTTCTTTTAGCTCATGCATCAATACCCAGCGCTGATCAGAAACCAATAAAACTTCATGAGCACCAGCCTTGCGGTGCCTATATGAGTCCTTGCCAGGTTGGTCAATATCAAAATGATGGTGGGTATGCTTAATCACAGCAATATTGATTCCTTGTTGCGTAAAACAAGTAATTAATTGCTCAATTAAAGTTGTTTTGCCCGTTCCAGAGTAAGCGACAAAACCTATAACAGGTGTTTTGCGCTGAGACTGGGAGTTATTAGTCATCAATTACAAACCAGTGTGTTTAGCAACAAAATCTTTAACTTGATTCAAGTCAGCAGGCATCACTGTTACTCGCTGTGGCTTATCTTCAATACCCACAAATGATGCAGGACGATCAGGTGCACGACCAATAGCCTCTTCAATAGTTTCAGCAAATTTAATCGGCAAGGCAGTTTCTAGCACCAACATCGGAATATCTTTTTGCAAATTCTCACGAGCCACTTTCACACCATCTGCAGTATGTGTATCAATCAATACACTGTACTTAGCGTGAATATCGCGAATCGTATCTAAACGATTGGCATGCGTGCTCTTGCCCGAGACAAAACCATATTTAGCAATGTCCTTGTATGCCGGATCATTTGATAAATCAAAACCACCCTTTGTTTCAACATCCTTGAACATTTGCGCAGTTCTTGCAGCATCTTGACCAACCAAGTCATAAACAAAACGCTCAAAGTTACTGGCTTTTGAAATATCCATAGATGGACTAGTCGTATGAAACGTTTCTGCAGATTTGCGAGCTCTATAGATGCCTGTTTTAAAAAATTCATCTAAAACATCATTCTCATTGGTGGCAACCACTAATTTCTCAATTGGCAAACCCATCATGCGAGCGATATGCCCTGCACACACATTACCAAAATTACCCGATGGCACACAGAAAGAAACTTTCTCATGACTGGTCTTCGTTGCCAATAGATAGCCTTGGAAGTAGTACACCACCTGCGCAACCACACGCGCCCAATTGATTGAGTTCACCGTACCAATCTTGTGCCTTGCTTTATAGGCATGATCATTACTCACACCTTTGACAATGTCTTGCGCATCATCAAAAACACCATCAATCGCAATGTTATAAATATTCTCATCTTGCAACGAGTACATCTGCGCAACTTGGAATGGGCTCATTTTGCCGTTCGGCGACAACATGAATACACGCACACCCTTTTTGCCACGCATGGCATATTCAGCTGCACTTCCTGTATCACCAGATGTCGCACCCAAAATGTTTAATTCTTGACCTTGCTTGTTGAGGGTGTACTCGAACAAATTACCCAAAAGCTGCATAGCCATATCTTTAAACGCTAATGTTGGGCCATTAGACAGGCTCAACAAACCAAGGCGCGTTCCTTGCTCATCACCTAACCAATGAATCGGCGTAATGTCTTCTGCGCGATCATCAGCACGGCCATTGCAATACACCTGAGCTGTATATGTTTTCTGAACGAGTGCTTTTAAGTCTTCTTTAGGGATGTCATCACAATAAAGACTCAAAACCTCAAAAGCCAAGTCAGCATAGGATAGACCACGCCAAGCATCTAACTGAGCTGGTGTAATTTTTGGATACTTAGATGGCAAGTACAAACCGCCATCCGCAGCCAGGCCGCCCAAAAGAATCTGAGAAAAAGTTTGATTCGCGTTATGACCGCGTGTTGATATGTAATGCATTGATGAATAATTAACTTAAATTTTCCAAACGAATCTTTGTTACCGAACCTTCCACAGTCTTCAAAGCTTCTACCTTGGCAATCGCAGCCAAAATGTTTTTCTCTTTGGTCTCGTGAGTCAACATGATCAAATCAGTTTGCTTCTCACCATCACCCGCTTCACGTTGCAACATGGCATCAATTGAAATACCGTTATCTGCCAAGATACGGGTAATATCAGCCAACACGCCGGCCACATCAGCTACGCGTAGGCGCAAGTAGTAACTAGTTGTCACCTCACCCATTGGCATGATGCTGGTATTAACCATAGAACCTGGCTGGAATGCTAAATGTGGCACACGGTGCTCAGGATCTGCAGTTTGTAAGCGCGCCACATCAACCAAGTCGGCAATGACTGCTGAAGCAGTTGGCTCTGAACCCGCACCCTTACCGTAGTAGAGCGTTGTACCAACCGCATCACCCATCACTTGTACAGCGTTCATGGCACCTTCAACGTTAGCAATCAAACGCTTAGCTGGAATCAATGTTGGATGTACACGCAACTCGATACCATCTTTAGTTTTCTTAGTAATACCTAAAAGCTTAATACGGTAACCCAATTGCTCCGCATACTTAATATCTACAGCAGATAGTTTGGTGATACCCTCTACGTGCGCTTTATCAAATTGCATTGGAATACCAAAAGCAATCGCGCTCATGATGGTCGCCTTATGAGCAGCATCAACACCTTCAATGTCAAATGTAGGATCCGCCTCTGCATAACCCAAACGTTGCGCTTCTTTTAGCACTACATCAAAATCCAAACCTTTGTCGCGCATCTCAGACAAAATGAAGTTAGTTGTGCCGTTGATAATGCCCGCAATCCACTCAATGCGGTTAGCCGTTAAGCCTTCACGCAAAGCTTTGATGATTGGGATGCCGCCTGCTACTGCCGCCTCAAAGTTAACTGTCACACCTTTAGCTTGGGCTGCAGCAAAAATCTCATTGCCATGAACAGCTAACAATGCTTTATTTGCAGTCACAACATGCTTGCCGTTATTAATTGCGGCCAAGACTAATTCCTTAGCGATGCCATAACCACCAATCAACTCCACCACCACATCAATCTCTGGGTCATTCACCACCAACTTGGCATCATTCACCACCTTAGCGCGACCTTTTACTAATTCCTCTGCACGCTTGGTATCTAAGTCAGCCACAGTGCGAATCTGAATGCCACGACCTGCACGACGGGTAATCTCTTCCTGATTACGGTCAAGGACAGTAAATACACCACCACCAACAGTACCGATGCCCAAAAGGCCAACTTGAATAGGTTTCATGAATAAAAGCTCTTACTTAGTAAATGTGAAAAATGAAATAAATTAATTTATTAACTTGAATTATTTTTTGCCGTATTTCTTACGATAACGCTCTAAGAATTTAGCCAGTCTTGCGATTGCCTCGCGCAACACATCTTCATGAGGCAAAAATACAATTCTGAAATGATCTGGATGAGGCCAATTGAAGCCACTGCCTTGCACCAATAAAACTTTTTCCTCACGCAACAGGGTTGCAATGAACTCTTGATCGTTTTCAATCGGATACATCTCAGGATCCAATTTTGGAAATAAATACAAGGCTGCCTTTGGCTTGACACAAGTCACGCCCGGAATCTGCGTCACCAACTCCCAAGCAAGATCTCTTTGGCGACGTAAACGCCCACCTTCTGCCACTAAATCATTGATACTTTGGTATCCGCCCAAGGCAGTCTGAATGGCGTACTGGCCAGGCACGTTGGCACACAAGCGCATCGATGACAACATATTTAAACCTTCAATGTAGTCTTTAGCGCCACTCTTATCACCAGACACCACCATCCAACCAGAACGGTAGCCACAAGAACGATAGTTCTTAGATAAACCATTAAATGTCACTGTTACAACATCAGTCGATAAAGCGCCAATTGAAGTGTGTTTAACACCATCAAATAAGGTTTTATCGTAAATCTCATCAGCAAAGATAATCAAACCGTGTTCACGCGCCAAGGCGATGATCTCTTTCAATACCGCATCACCATACAAAGCACCAGTTGGATTGTTCGGGTTAATCACCACAATCGCTTTGGTCTTAGGTGTAATTTTTGATTTGATATCAGCAATATCTGGGGCCCATTCCTGCGCCTCATCACACATGTAATGCTTAGGAGTGCCGCCAGATAAGCTCACAGCAGCTGTCCATAGCGGGTAATCAGGCGCTGGCACCAACACCTCATCTCCAGCATTTAGCAATGCATTCATTGCCAATACGATTAGTTCAGATACACCGTTGCCAGTGTAGATATCATCCAAAGTTACACCTTGAATACCCTTCTCTTGGCAGTAATGCATGATTGCTTTACGCGCCGAGAAGATACCTTTGGAATCAGAATAGGCTGCTGAATTTGGCAAATTACGGATCATGTCCAACTGAATTTCTTCAGGCGGATCAAAACCAAACACCCCCACATTACCAATATTGAGCTTGATAATTTTCTGACCCTCTTCCTCCATTTGCTGAGCAAGTTCGAGCACAGGTCCACGTATGTCATAACAAACGTTATTTAATTTGGAGGATTTTTTTATTTCTTTCACAATAGTCACTTAAAGTCTTATAGAAACACTATAAAGTCTTAATTTATTTATAATTTTGTAATTATGACAGAGCCTGAGGGCATACCCAAGTGAAACTACAACCGGATCGACAACCCAGCTTAAATACGGTTTCAGCTTACGGGTCTAATTACATAGAAATCAACGCTCAGCGTTACGATCATTCCATCATTTTGGGACCAGAAGGCCCTGTCCTAGAATGGTCTTGTAGCCGTTTCGAAGACCTAAAAATTGAGGATTTTGAGCTAATTGCTAGCCAAAAGCCTGCTGTGGTGATTTTTGGTAGTGGCCAAAAGATACGATTTCCCAAACCAGAACTCCTAAAACCCCTAATTCAGGCCAGAATCGGGGTTGAAACCATGGATTTGCAAGCCGCCTGTCGCACCTACAATATTCTGATGGCCGAAGGACGCAACGTGATTGCAGCACTATTAATTGAAAAATAAGAAAAACAATCGATTTGTAGAATAAGTCTGATATAAATACAGCTATACCAACAAAAATTAAATAATGGAGACTGTATGACCGTAGCACTTGGCAAACCAATACCCTATTTTGAAATACCGGCTACTAGTGGCTTGGTTTTCACACCAACAGCCTGCCAGGGTCGCAAAATTGTGATGTATTTCTATCCAAAAGACTCAACCCCAGGGTGTACTGTTGAATCAATGGAATTTAGAGACACGATTGATGAATTCACCAAAGCCAATACCTTGGTTGTAGGCATCTCTCGAGACAACCTTAAGTCTCATGAAAACTTCAAAAGAAAAATTGAACTTCCTTTCGAACTACTTGCAGACACAGAAGAAACCCTATGCCAACTATTTGGCGTCATGAAAATGAAAAATATGTATGGCAAGCAAGTTCGAGGTATTGAACGCAGCACTTTCCTGATTGATGAACAAGGTATCTTAAGACACGAATGGCGTGGCCTCAAGATTCCAGGTCACGTCCAGGATGTTTTGAAGGCTGCCATCGCTTTATGATTGCATTGTCATAAAAATTAGGATAACTTATCACCTAGATGTTGAAAAATACCTTTACCTCACAAGCCGCCACCCCACCAGGTAGGCGGCTTTTTCTTTATTAGGAGACCTTCGGAATGCCTCTGCCACCTATCCCAACTCAAGCAGCAGATAAAGTGAACATCAGTCGTCAACCAAAAGCAGACTTAAAGAAACGACCAAAAAGAATTGAAGTTGAGGAAGTAGAAGAAATTACAGAATTAGCAGAAGGTTCAGCAAGTTTTGATGTCGAAACCGACAACTCACAATCACTAGCAGATATTGCTATTGAAAAAATGAGAGCTCCAAGTAAATCGAGCAAGAAGTCTTCTGCCAATGCGGTGAAGTCTTCTCCTCGTGTGCGCAAGATTCCAGATGACGGCATCATCCGTATGTTCGTACTAGATACAAACGTATTAATGCATGACCCATCAGCGCTTTTCCGCTTTGAAGAGCATGACGTGTATCTACCCATGATGACTCTAGAAGAACTAGATAATCATAAGAAGGGTATGAGCGAAGTAGCACGCAATGCGCGTACAGTCAGCCGCTCTTTAGATCAATTGGTTGCCAACACAAGTGGTGTTTTAGAAGATGGCATACCACTCAACAAATTAGGCAATAAAGATGCCACTGGCAATCTTTACTTCCAAGTTCAATTAAGTAGCATTACTTTGCCTGATGGCTTGCCTACAGGCAAAGCAGACAACATGATTTTGGGAGTTGTCAGAGAACTACAACAAAGTCGTAAAGATCGTCAGGTTGTATTGGTATCCAAAGATATCAATATGCGCATTAAGGCACGCGCATTAGGTTTACCTGCTGAAGATTACTTCAACGACCAAGTACTCGAAGACCGCGATTTGATGTACTCAGGCGTTCTTCAACTTCCAGTAGATTTTTGGCCAAAGCACGGCAAGGACATGGAAAGTTGGAGTGATAGCAAATCAGGAACGATGTTCTATCGCGTAACAGGTCCAACCGTTGCGCAAATGATGGTGAATCAATTTGTTTATCAAGAAAATTCTGATGGTGGCACACCTTTTTATGCCCAAGTTCGAGAAGTACAAGGTCGCACTGCCCTACTACAAACATTGCGCGACTTCTCTCACCAAAAGAATAATGTTTGGAGTATCACCGCTCGTAATCGCGAACAAAACTTCGCGATGAACCTGCTCATGAATCCAGATATTGATTTTGTTACTTTATTGGGTCAAGCTGGTACAGGTAAAACATTGCTAGCGCTTGCAGCAGCACTGGAACAAGTGCTCGATAGCAAACGCTATAACGAAATCATCATTACTCGTGCAACGGTACCTGTTGGTGAAGATATTGGCTTCTTGCCCGGCACTGAAGAAGAAAAGATGCAACCTTGGATGGGGGCATTTGATGACAACCTAGAAGTTCTTCATCGCAGCGAAGATGGTGCTGGTGAATGGGGTCGTGCCGCCACTCAAGAATTGATTCGTTCGCGCATCAAGGTTAAGAGTATGAACTTCATGCGTGGTCGGACATTCGTGAGCAAATTCGTGATTATCGATGAAGCGCAAAACTTAACACCGAAACAAATGAAAACCTTGGTAACCCGAGCAGGTCCAGGTACAAAAATTGTTTGCCTAGGTAATATCGCGCAAATTGATACACCCTACCTAACGGAGGGTTCATCAGGCCTTACCTATGTGGTTGATCGTTTCAAAGGCTGGCGCCACAGCGGTCACGTCACATTGGCTCGTGGTGAACGCTCTCGCCTTGCAGACCATGCAGCAGACGCTCTTTAATCAAGCTCTAATTAAGAAGGCGAGGAAGTTCTCGCCTTCTTTTTCTTTGGTATTTAAGAGTCTCAAAAAAACATTCATTGTTTTTGGCACTTGTGGCATCCTGTCTGCATGCGCCATGCTGCCCAGATTTTCTTCACTACCTGACTTTGATAAGGAAGTTAGTGCAGGCACAGAGGATATTTCAATTGCAGCAATTGGTTTAGTTGGGGTCCCCTATCGCTACGGTGGTAATACACCTAAAGGTGGTTTCGATTGCAGCGGATTAATTGGGTATGTTTATCAAAACACCGCGAATAAGAAACTACCTAGAACGACTGAAGAGATGGGGCAAATAGGCACCTCTCTTGGCAACGACACACCAGCGCCTGGCGACTTGGTATTTTTTAATACACAAGGCAGTCGTCACTCTCACGTGGGCATTTATGTAGGTAAAGGTCGCTTTGTGCATGCCCCATCAAAAGGAGGTACGGTACGTCTAGAAAAAATCACATCCTCCTACTGGTCGCAAAGGTACACAGAAGCCAGACGAATCATTCAAAGATAGTTTGGTTAATCTTTGGTGGCATAAATAAAAAAGCCTGATTGAATCAGGCTTTTTACTTTGTAAGATTTTTACTTTTTACAGCACTTGCTTACCAATCCACCAAGCTGCTGCAGCCATCAAACCAGAAGCTGGAATGGTGAGAATCCATGCCCAGACAATGCTACCAGCCAAGCCCCAGCGCACAGATGACATACGGCGTGCTGAACCAACCCCAACAATCGCACCAGTAATGGTGTGAGTCGTTGAAACTGGAATACCTAGAGCGCCAGCTAAGAACAACGTCATAGCACCGCCTGTTTCAGCGCAGAAGCCACCAAATGGCTTGAGCTTAGTAATTTTTTGACCCATGGTTTTCACAATACGCCAGCCACCAAATAAAGTTCCAAGACCAATGGCCACATAACAAGAAATAATCACCCATGTTGGTGGCGAAGTGTCAGCAGTCGTCATATAACCACCAGTTAGCAACAACAACCAAATAATACCGATGGTCTTTTGCGCATCATTACCACCATGTCCTAAGCTATACATAGATGCGGACAACAATTGGAAACGGCGGAACCATCTATCCACATGAGCTGGCGACATTCTGAAGCACAACCATGAGAATAAAAGCATCAACAGCGCACCAAATAAGAATCCTAATAGTGGCGAAATTAAGATAAATGCAACGGTCTTCACAACACCAGCAGTAATCAATGCAGATGGCCCCACCTTAGCTAAGGCAGCACCAACTAGACCACCAATCAAAGCATGAGAAGAACTTGATGGAATACCGCCCCACCAAGTAATCACGTTCCATACAATCGCACCAACCAAAGCCCCAAAGATCACATAGTGATCCACAATCGCTGGGTCAATGGTTCCTTTACCTACAGTCGCCGCCACTTTGAGCTGAAAGATCATGATGGCGATAAAGTTAAAAAAAGCCGCCATTGCCACAGCATGTTGTGGTTTTAGAACCCCTGTTGATACAACTGTCGCAATTGAGTTAGCCGCATCATGAAAGCCATTCATAAAGTCGAATAGCAAGGCTAAGCCCACTAATAGGGCCACCACCCAAATACTCATCTCTACCGGAGTCATTACGCGTTTTCCAGAACAATGCCTTCAAGGATGTTAGCCACATCCTCACACTTATCCGTGATTGTCTCTAACAACTCATAGACTGCTTTGAGCTTCATCAAGCGTTTAAAGTCGTTTTCATTACGGAATAATTGAGAAATTGCTGAACGCATCACTCGGTCCGCGTCAGACTCAAGCATGTCAATTTCTGTAGAAATGCGCAAAATATCTTTGGCGTTTTTCATGTCATGTAACTTCATTACCGCAGCGCTTACGCGCTCACAGCAAGCTTCACAAATACGTGCTAACTCAACTGCCTCTGGAGTCACTTGAGATACATCGTATAACTGAATAACTTCAGCCACATCTTCCATCAAGTCCAAGATGTCATCCATGGTTGTGATGAGTTTATGAATCTCATCACGATCTAACGGAGTAATAAATGTTTTGTGAAGTAAATCGATTGTCTCGTGGGTAATTTTGTCAGCTTTTTTCTCAGAAGACTGAATCGCACGAGCATGCTCCGCAGCATTGGGCAAGTCGTTAATCAACTGGAAAAGATCCTTAGACCCTTGAACACATAATGAAACGTGTTGATTGAATAATTCGAAGAAATTCTCTTCTTTAGGCATGAAACGACCAAGCATAAGTATCCTTATATGACACGACACAAAAGTGTCATCATTTTAGTCTATTAGCTAGGGGATTTACCTAAATTAATTAAAACGGCTCGTAACCACCAGAGGATTGCCCTGGAGCTAGCGCCAAGTTATCAAATTTTGTGAATTGGCCTTGCCAACTCATCTTGATCGTACCAATCGGACCATTACGCTGCTTAGCCACAATGATTTCAGCCACGCCCTTCTCTGGAGTGGTGTCTGGATGGTAGACCTCATCACGATAGATGAACAAAATCACGTCCGCATCTTGCTCAATAGCACCAGATTCACGAAGATCTGACATAACAGGACGCTTATTCGGACGTTGCTCTAAGCCACGATTCAATTGTGACAGTGCAATCACTGGGCACTGAAGTTCTTTAGCCAAAGACTTTAAGGATCTAGAAATCTCTGAAATTTCTGTGGCACGGTTCTCACTGCCGCCGCCACTGTTACCGCTCATTAACTGGATGTAGTCAATCACGATCAAACCCAAAGTACCGCACTTACGTGCGATTCTTCGCGCCCTGGCGCGCAACTCCAAACTACTCAGCGCACCGGTCTCATCGATCATGATGTTGGTGTCATTTAAACGAGAAATCGCCTCAGTAATCTTTGGCCACTCATCATCTGTTAACTTACCCGTTCTCATGCGCGATTGGTCAATACGCCCAACTGAGCCCAAAATACGAGAAGCTAATTGAGAGGCGCCCATCTCCATCGAGAAAATCAAAACAGGCAAACCTTCTTTAAGAGCTACGTTTTCCGCAATATTCACAGCAAAACTGGTCTTACCCATAGAAGGACGACCCGCGACAATAATTAAATCGCCTTTTTGCAAACCACTGGTCTGGCGATCTAAATCAATGAAACTTGTAGCTACACCTGTTACATCAGTAGAACCCTGACGGTGATACAACTCATCAATACGATTCACCACATCTGTTAACAATGGGGCGATTTCAAAATAATCAGTTTTACCGCGATTGCTATCTTCACCAATAGCTAAAATTCTAGACTCAGCCTCATCCAACAGAGTTTGAACAGAACGACCTTCAGGAGTGAAGGCACTTCCTGCAATCATGTCTGAAGTTTGAATGAGTCGACGCAACACACTGCGATCACGCACGATTTCTGCGTAACCACGAATATTTGATGCACTTGGAGTAGATTGAGCCAAGGCATTTAGATAATCAATACCAATTGACTCACCACCACCCTGGGTTTTCATGGCTTCTGCAACGGTGATCACGTCAGCTGGCATGGCTTCACCCACCAACTTACCAATCACGCGATAGATCAAACCATGATCAGGGCGATAAAAATCTTTTTCAGTTAATAAGTCCCCAACCCTATCCCATGCAGAGTTATCCAAAAGCAAACCGCCGAGCACCGATTGCTCGGCCTCGACGGAATGCGGGGGTACTTTTAAAGCTTGTAGCGCTGAATCAACCATGAACTGATGATATCAGGAGATATCGTTCAATTAAATGATTAATTACGCTTGCTCGCCAATCACTTGGACAGTAATTTCAACAACTACGTCTGTGTGAACAGCAACTGATAACGGGTGGTCACCAACAATCTTTAATGGGCCTGTTGGCATACGGATAGAAGCTTTCTCAATAGAGAAACCTTTACCTTTCAATGCCTCAGCAACGTCATGATTAGTTACAGAACCAAACAAACGACCATCAACACCAGCCTTTTGTCTAATCTCAACTGTCAAGCCAGTTAGTTTTGCACCAACTGCTTGCGCTGCTGCCAACTTCTCAGCTGCCAATTTTTCCAACTCAGCACGTTTAGCTTCAAACTCAGCAATCGCTGTAGCAGTTGCACGACGAGCCATGCGTTGTGGAATTAAAAAGTTACGAGCGAAACCATCTTTAACGCGAACAACGTCGCCTAAGTTACCAAGGTTAGCTACTTTTTCTAGGAGAATAATTTGCATAGTGACTCCTGATTATTTCTTATGTTGGTCAGTGAAAGGCATCAAAGCTAAGAAGCGCGCGCGTTTGATAGCTGTTTCCAATTGGCGCTGATACAAAGCTTTAGTACCAGTCAAACGAGCAGGAGTGATCTTGCCGTTTTCACCGATGAAGTCACGTAGTGTGTCTACATCTTTGTAATCGATTTGGTCAACGTTTGCTGCTGTGAAACGGCAAAAACGTTTACGTTTAAATAATGGGTTTTGTGCTGGACGCTTGTTCTTGCGGTCATCACCTTTTTTTACAAATGCCATGATGTTTCCTTTTTACAATTCAATATGCGTGATATGAAAGACGAGTCGCTGACTGCGCAGGGTTTTGTGAGCTAAGAAACCTTCAAATCTAACTACCTTCCCCAACGCTATTCGATCAAGTTGCTGATGAACTGATCCAATTGCAATCGCTTCGAGACTCATTCTGACTTGCCGAGGTTGATCTGCTTCTTGAACTTCCCCACTATGTTCTAGTAGGCATTCAATGACAGGTACTCCTGCTGGCGTATATCGAAGAGCTTCCTTAGCGACTAGGGCGGCTGTTAGGATGAAACGATTCAACCCAAACCCGCTCAGTGCCTATTAGGCAGCAGGCGCCTCCGTTGCTTGAAGAGCTTTACGAGCTTCTTCACGTTCAACTTGCTTCATCATGATTGATGGCTCTGTTTCAGCCTTCTTAGTCTTGATTACCAAGTGACGCAATACAGCATCGTTGAACTTAAAGCCGTGCTCTAACTCATCAAGAGTAGCTTGGCCACACTCAATGTTCATGCAAACGTAGTGAGCTTTTGCGAGCTTGTCGATCATGTAAGCCATTTGACGACGGCCCCAATCTTCAACGCGGTGAACTTTACCACCTTGAGTTGTAATAGTACTTGTGTACTTTTCAACCATGGCAGGTACTTGCTCGCTTTGGTCCGGATGGACGATAAAAACGATTTCGTAATGACGCATTAATTACTCCTTATGGATAAAAGTCACCTGGGCGTCTCAGCTACCACTGTTTAGATAACTGACCAGTGTGACAAGGTAAAAAAACTACAGCCTTAGATTGTAGCAAAAATACTCTGCCAATCCTCAGTTTTTCGCGAATTTGCCTCTAAAAGAGCCAATTGGAGGGCGATTCTGGCTTTAGGGGGAGATAAATCCCTTGCTGATAGCCAGTTCCAGGCAGTATCTGGCTCAGGAATCTCAGAAAACACCGCTCCAGCACCTGTTCTTGATGATCGTACGACTGCAACTCCCATTTGGGCAGCCCAAACTAGTCTTTCAGCCAAGACTCGATTAACACTCCCCTGCCCGGTACCAGCAATCACAATCCCCTCAACACCTTGAGCCACAAGCGCATCCACTAATTCGCCCTTAGCACCACCGTGACTGGTCAGAATTTCAACCCACGGCCATTGAGCCTCACCAGGCAGACTAAGGTCAGCTTGGCGCTTGTGAATCGGACCATCTAACTCCCTAGCGTTGACCACTAGAGCATCCAAGGCATGCGTGTGTTGTTTTGACAGGTCTCTTGCTAAACATGGCTTTCCAGCCATCATAGCCAAAATACCGTATTGTTCCGTGTCTTTGGCCTCTTTGGCCAAATAAAGAGCTGCCCGCAAGTTAAGTGGGCCATCTGCATGGTCGGCATTGGATGGCAACATCGCCCCAGTTAAAACAACAGCTTTTTTGTAGTGGCTAGCTAACTTGCCCAACGTGGCATGTAAAAAAACGCCTGTTTCCTCCATGGTATCGGTACCATGAGTAATCACGATTCCGATAACAGCCTCATCTTCCAAACCAGCTTTTACAGCCCATCCAAGCGTAATCAATAACTCTTCAGTCATATGACGGCTATCAATATTGGCTACTTGCATAGCCTCTACGTGGCCAATATCAGACTCCAAGCCAATTTCATGGAGCAATTCAGCAACACTAATTTGACCGGCTTGATAAGCCATGGGCTTACTCGGATCGCTGGCTAAGCCAGCAATCGTGCCCCCCATACCCAAAAGTAATAAATGACCAGAATTCATAGAAAACATTATCAATGGGTATTGCATCTTATGAAATCACTGTATAGAATGACAGTATGGACAAAAACACAGCCAAACCTAAGCTAACAGCCCGCCAAGAAGAGATTCTTAGCCTGATTACGGATGCTATCTCTCGCAGCGGTTTACCTCCGACTCGAGCTGAAATTGCATCACGCTTGGGTTTTGCCTCCGCCAACGCTGCAGAAGAACATTTACGAGCACTGGCACGCAAAGGTTATGTTGAGTTGACTCCAGGAACTTCACGAGGCATCAAACTTCCTAAGCAACTCAACCTCCCTATTCCAGCACTGCAGCAACTCACACTTCCTTTAATTGGACGAGTGGCAGCTGGTTCACCAATCCTTGCTGTAGAACATATACAAAAACAAGTTCCATGTGACCCTTCTTTATTTGATAAGGGTGCCGACTACCTTTTAAAAGTACGCGGCATGAGTATGAGAGATGCTGGTATCTTGGATGGTGATTATTTGGCCGTTAAGAAAACTAGCGAAGTTCGTAATGGTGAAATCGTCGTGGCTCGACTGGACGATGAGGTCACTGTTAAACGTTGGTCACAATCCAAAGGTCCGCATGGCGTCAAAATAGAATTGATCGCCGAAAATCCTGATTTCGAAAACATCATTGTTGATCCTCGCCGTGATGAAATCACAGTTGAGGGTCTTGCTGTTGGTCTAATTAGACCTGGTGGCCTATAAGCAAGTTAGTTCTTTACTAATAGATAGATGGTTGCCCATCAGGGCGATTCTTAAAGCGTTTATGTATCCAGTAATACTCAGGGATGCGCGGCTTAATCACCTCTTCAAAATAAGCATTCATTCGTGCTGTATCTGCAACCGGATCATCTGATGGGAAATTCGGCCATGGCTTGCCGACATGGCAATCATACCCAGAACCATCTGCTCTTAATGTTGTGAAAATTGGGCATACCTCTGCACCTGCTAAGCGAGCTGTTTTAGATACCGCCAATACTGTATTGGTAGGAACTCCAAAAAATGGCACAAATTCCGAATCGTTTCTTCCAAGATCCATATCAGGAGAGAGACACACAAAAGTACCTTTACGAGCTTCACGAATCAATTCACGACCATGACTTTGTCGTAATAACATCCTTGCCCCAAATCGCTCACGCCATTTTTTAATTCGAGGCTCGAAGTACTCATTCTTCATAAAGACATACAAAGTAATACCAGGGGCTGCTTTGATTTTCTGAAGATGCATAGTGATTGCAATGAGACCCGCTTCAATGCCAACCATATGCATACTGACATAAAGACGCGGCTTGCCATCGTTCATATCCACTTCCGGATAAACAGTCACAAACTCATCAATCGATTGTGGACTACCTAACCATAAGCGACCACGCTCGGCAAAACTTCTACCCAATAAGCGCCAATGTTGTTTCGCTAACTGATCACGCTCAGCCTGACTTAAGTTTGGAAAACACGCTTTCAAGTTGGCATTAATGACCTTCACTCGCGACTTTGAAAAAATCGGAGCGATTGCCGCCATAGCATAACCAATACGCACAACCCATGCGTATGGCATCACCGCCAACAACCATAAAAAGCCATGCGAGAGAATGTTTAAAAATGTTTTCACAAGGATTATTTTCTCACGAACATGTTCCATTAATCCTCCAATTAACCCCACTGCTTAGTCGCCATCATTTTTATCGATTTGTCATTTGCTTATAAAAAATATAAATTATTAATTTGTACGAACAAGAGGACACAATGATCGACACACTCACACTCAAAGAAACATTTGAAAGCAATGGCTTTAGCGCTACTCAGGCAAGTTCACTTAGCCATGCGATGCATGAACTAGCAAAAGATAAAGCTCATTTAGCAACTAAAGAAGAACTACACCTAGTGCGGAATGAATTAAAAAATGACATCAAAGAAGTTAGGGAAGAAATTAAAGATGTGAGAGGAGAAATTAAAGATCTTCGAAACCAAATGACCAATCTGTGGGATTGCTTAAAGGATTTGCGCAAAGAGATGACCAAAGACATGGAAAATCTTGAAAACAGATTGCTACACAAACTCACCTACAGAACCATGTTGAGTCAATTATCAATAGGCACCATATTGGTTACGCTAATGATTTATTTTCACCAGCAATAAATTAATTTTGAAACTTATTTTTTAGCGAGTTGTTTTTTACGCTTTTCAACTTCCTCATGAATAGCATGCATGAGCTTTTCATCTGGACTTTTCCACGTGCCACCCGATTGGTTAGCCATATAAACCACCGCATCAGCAAATTGAGCTAACGTTAAATCAGGTTTACCACCCTTAGGGGGCATACCACGAACTCCCACATAACCATGAGCTGTTAATGTTGCCTGCCCCTCCTTAATAAGAGGAGCCCACTTCGCTTTATCACCAACTTTAGGTGCACCCGCAACGCCGGCACCATGACAAGCCAAACAAACTTGTTTATAGGTGGCCTCGCCATTAGCGTGAGCCAAGTTAAGAGTACACAAAGACAAAATAGATATAAAAACGAGGTTTTTCATGATGGATGAATATTAGTGAGCATTACGGCTGATATTACAGACAATTCATCAATTGTGTTGAGTAGGGTTATCTGCAATAAAAAAAGCCCCTCATAAGGGGCTTTTCGGTATTTTGGGGTGGCTGATGGGGCTCGAACCCACGACAACAGGAATCACAATCCTGGACTCTACCAACTGAGCTACAGCCACCGTAGAGAAATAAGATTATAACCTGTCTGAGTCCTCTTGTTCAACATACATTCTTAACTCTTGATTGGCATCCTCAAAAAAACCTCTAATGTCTTGTTCAGTCTTTACTGCGCCCAACAACCGATAGTCTGATAATTTTCTGCGCCAATGCTTAGATCCTCCCTTGCCATGAGCCAAACCGAGAATATGCCTGGTGATAGCAGCCATATGAAAATGCTCGCCAGTTGCCTGACAGTGCTTTAACCAACCGGAACATTGCCCAATTAATTCTTCAGTAATTCGATTCCATTGCTCTACGCCAAAAAAATGTCCGAATGCCTGCCCATCAGTCTCAAACATCTCATCCCAATCGAGCATCATCCCAGGCGTATGGTAAGCAGCGCGACCAATCATGAAACCATCAAAGTCATTCCAATATCGAGCTATATCCCCATTGGTTTCCAAACCACCATTGAGTAAAACTTTTAGATTCGGAAAATGCTTTTGCGCATCAATACGTAGTTGTTTAGCTACGTCATAACGTAACGGAGGAATTGTTCTATTCTCTTTAGGAGATAACCCCTTCAAGATGGCATTACGCGCATGAATAGTTACTTGACTGGCACCTGCATTGGCGACCTTACAAATGAAATCTAGCGTGAATTGATAATCGTTGAGATTATCCTGAACATTCATCTCATTTAAACCGATTCGATGCTTGACCGTTACTGGCATATCCACAGCATCAACCATCGCTTTAACGCAGTCAGCTACTAAATCAGGCTCTGCCATCAAACAAGCACCAAATGATCCACGCTGAACGCGTTCCGATGGGCAACCACAATTTAAATCAATTTCGTCATAGCCCCACTTTTGCGCTAACTTTGCCGATGTTGCTAAATCCTGAGGCTCACTACCACCCAGTTGCAAAACAACTGGGTGCTGAATTTCATCAAAATCTAAATGTCGTGGCACATCACCATGAATCAACGCACCTGTTGTCACCATCTCACTATAGAGAACAGCCTTCTTAGTTAGACTGCGATGAAAAGTTCGGCACTGACGATCAGTCCAATCCATCATTGGAGCTACCGCTAAGCGTTTTTGATTTTGTGACATGTGTCAATTTTATAGATGAAGTGCTTGAGTGCTAAAAAAATGATGCTTTAAGCCACTAATAGGATCAACAAAAGATAACTCCTTTGCCAATAATTGCAGCGGCTGGGTAAAGTCTTTATTGCTCATCACATGGGGCTGCAATACTGGATAAATCTGGTCATTCTTAATCGGTATACCCAAAGCACTCATGTGCACTCTCAACTGATGCTTTCTTCCTGTACCTAACTTCAGAGAATACTTCGCCCAAGAACCACTTACCTCCTCAATATCAATCCAAGTGTCAGAGTTCGGCTCACCAGCCACTTCATGCATTTGAATAAATACCGAAGACTCTTCAATCCTACTTTGGTAATGAATTGGAAAACGATTCTGCAAATCTTCTTGATATGGTGCAATTGCCTGATAGGTTTTTTCAACAAGCCTATCTCTAAACAATGCTTGATAAGCGTTTCTATCAGATGCTCGTTTTGAAAACGCTACCAAACCTGCTGTCTCACGATCAATCCGATGAATTGGACTCAATGTCTCAATACCTGTGGATTTCTTCAAACGTACTAAAAGAGTTTCTTGTAAATAATGTCCACCTGGGGTGACCGGTAAGAAATGAGGCTTGTCAGCAATTAATAGATAGTCGTCTTGGTAAACGATAGTCTCATTAAAAGGAATCCTCTCTTCAGACTCAACACGCCTGAAGTAATAAACAAATGTGCCGGCCAAATATTGACTGGTAACACTAAGAGTTAAGCCGTCAGAGTCGAATATCAAACCATCATTAAACCTTGATACCCACTCATCTCTTTGAATCGCCGGAAATTTATCCACGAGAAAATCTAGTACCGTCCCGAAAGCATGACCACCCTGAGGTAGAAATACCTTGCTAGGAGAAATACCAGATTGGCTTTGCATAATCAGAGATCCAATGACAACAAAGCCGCACCTAAAAAGTATGCGGCTTTGTTAATTCAGTTACTTTAATTAAGCAACTGTCTCACGGCTAGCCTTCTTACGCTCGTGCTCTTTTAAGTAGCGCTTGCGAATTCGAATGCTCTTTGGAGTTACTTCAACCAACTCATCTTCTGCGATGAATTCAACGGCATATTCCAAAGACATCTGAATAGCTGGAACTAGACGAACAGCTTCATCAGTACCAGAAGCACGTACGTTGGTTAATTGCTTACCTTTAATTGGGTTCACAATTAAGTCATTGTCACGACTATGAATACCAATCACCATACCTTCATAAAGCGCATCACCAGGAACCACAAACATACGGCCACGGTCTTGCAACTTCCATAAAGCGTAGGCTACTGCTTCACCATCATCCTGAGAAATCAATACACCGTTGTGACGCTCGCCAACCATACCCTCTTTCATTGGACCATAAGCATCAAATGTATGACTCATCAAACCAGTACCACGAGTCATCGTCAAGAAATCACCTTGGAAACCAATCAAACCACGCGCAGGAATTCTGTACTCAAGACGTGTACGGCCTTTGCCGTCTGACACCATATCTTGCAACTCACCCTTACGTTTACCCAATTCTTCCATCACAGAACCTTGAGTTGTATCTTCAACGTCTACGGTTAAATTCTCATACGGCTCCATCTTCATGCCGTTCTCTTCATGGAAAACCACGCGTGGACGTGAAACTGCTAACTCATAGCCTTCACGACGCATATTCTCAATCAAGATGGTTAAATGCAATTCACCACGACCTGACACCTCAAACACTGTGTCATCGTCAGTATCGCTAACGCGCAAAGCCATGTTCGATTTCAACTCACGATGCAAACGATCACGAATCTGACGACTAGTAATGAATTTACCTTCACGACCAGCTAATGGGCTTGTATTAACCATGAAGTTCATCGTTAAAGTTGGCTCATCCACTTTCAACATAGGTAGTGGCTCAACTTTATCTGGTGAACAGACCGTTGTACCGATTGCCAAATCTTCAATACCGTTAATCAAAACGATGTCACCTGATGCTGCCTGATCAACCTGTACACGCTCCAAGCCTTGGAACTTCAATACTTGGTTTACACGACCGTTAAATGGCGTGCCATCTGGACCGTTTTGACAAACCACACTTTGACCAGCCTTCACCGTACCGCGACTAATACGACCCACACCAATCTTACCTACATAGCTGTTGTAGTCGATTGATGAAATTTGGAATTGCAAAGGACCATCTGGATCTTCGTCACGAATCGGTACGTATTTAAGAACCGTTTCGAACAATGGCGCCATCGTACCTTCACGTACATCAGGCGTTAAACCTGCATAACCACTCAAACCTGAAGCGTACACAACTGGGAAATCCAATTGTTCTTCTGTTGCACCTAATTTATCAAATAGTTCAAATGTTGCGTTTACAACGTAATCAATACGCGCGCCTGGACGGTCTACCTTGTTCACAACCACAATTGGTTTCAAACCAAGAGCCAAAGCTTTTTTAGTCACAAAACGTGTTTGTGGCATTGGGCCTTCAACAGCATCCACAAGCAACAACACACCATCAACCATAGATAACACACGCTCCACCTCGCCACCGAAGTCTGCGTGTCCTGGGGTGTCAACGATATTAATGTGCGTACCTTCGTACTCAACAGCACAGTTCTTTGACAAGATCGTGATGCCACGTTCTTTTTCAATATCATTTGAGTCCATCACACGCTCAGCAACCTGTTGGTTGTCACGGAATGTGCCTGACTGACGTAATAATTGGTCAACCAAGGTAGTTTTACCGTGGTCAACGTGGGCAATGATGGCGATATTTCTTAATGCGCGAATATTACTCATGGTTCTGCTTTCACTTTTTTCAATTGGTTAAATTCGTTACTACTACTTGGGCAATCAAACGTCGCGGATGCAAAACACCCTTGCGCCAATCTGCTGTACCCATAAAATTTGAAGACTCAATCGCACCGCGATAAATCCTCATCAACTCTTCTTCACTACCCGCTTTGCTCACAGGAACTCTTTGTCCCAAGCGCAAGCGATTTGCCTCTTCATCACTAAGCCCCAATGAATTGAGGTCTTGTACGAGAGCATCTACAGGCAGCAAATACTCCGACTTCATGTTTTCTTCTCTAGAGTTAGCTTTCACATTCTCCAAAGTAACGCCATGCCCCAAACTTAAATGGCCTACTTTTTCTCGTCGTAAGCCAATCAAATGAGCCCCAGCACCCAAATACTCTCCGATATCTTCTGCCAAAGTTCTGACATAAGTACCTTTACTGCAGTTCACTTCTAATTGCGCCACCGGCCACTCCACCTTAATCCATTTCAATGAATGAATCGTGACATGACGAGCTTCACGCTCTAAAGTCTCACCTGCACGAGCGTACTCATACAAAGGCTTACCGTCCCTTTTCAAGGCCGAATACATCGGCGGAACTTGAGCAATCTCACCCGTGAACTTCAGTAATACTTCTGCCAATTTTTCTTGCAACTGTATTTCATCAGTCACATCAAAATTAGCAACTCTCACTTCAACTACCTCACCCTCAGCATCACCCGTTGTGGTTTTTTCACCAAACTTAATGGTGGCCAAATAAGTCTTATCCGCATCCAACAAGTCTTGCGAATACTTTGTTGCCTCACCCAAACACACTGGCAGCAAACCTGTTGCCATTGGATCTAATGTACCCGTATGACCTGCTTTTTCTGCATCAAAAGCACGTTTAACGATTGTGACTGCCGTTTGAGAGCTGATACCTTCTGGTTTATCCAGTAGCACCACCCCATGAATACCTTGGGGCATAACTTAAGCCTTATCGTGGTCGCCAAGCGCCTGATCGATCAAACGAGACATTTCCACCCCACGAGCCACAGACTCATCATGATGAAAATGTAAAGTAGGAACTGTGTGAATATGTAAACGCTTAAATAACAATGAATGCAAATAGCCAGCTTTTTCACGAAGTGCTGCTAATGCATACTCAGGCTCAGCACCTAAAACAGTAAAAAAAATCTTGGCATGAGCCATGTCAGTTGTTAACTCAACAGCCTGCAAAGTAATCAAGCCCACTTTGGGGTCGCGAATCTCACGTGGAATGAGCTCGGCCAAATCCCTTTGGATTTGGTCGGCCACTCTTTGATTACGATGATTTTTAACTGGCATGTTAACGACTTAAAGCAATTAGAGCGTTCTAGCTACTTCTGTAACTTCAAAAATCTCTAATTGATCACCTTCATGAATGTCGTTGTAGTTCTTAAGTGATAAACCGCACTCAAAACCACCTTTAACTTCTTTAACGTCATCTTTAAAGCGCTTCAATGAATCCAACTCGCCAGTCCACACCACCACGTTATTACGCAACAAACGTGCACGTGACGAACGTTTAACGATGCCCTCTAGCACCATACAACCAGCTACTGAACCCACTTTAGAAACCTGAATCACTTGACGAATCTCAACCAAGCCAGTGACTTCTTCTTTCTTCTCTGGCGTTAACATGCCGCTCATCGCTGCTTTCACTTCATCAACAGCATCGTAGATGATGTTGTAGTAGCGAATATCAACGCCATTGGCTTCAGCCAATTTACGAGCTAATGCATCGGCACGTGAATTAAAGCCAATCACAACAGCCTTAGAAGCAACCGCCAAGTTAATGTCTGTTTCAGTAATACCACCCACTGCAGCGTGAACAATTTGAACTTTCACTTCTGAAGTTGATAGTTTTTGCAATGATTGAGCCAAAGCTTCTTGAGAACCTTGAACGTCTGCCTTGATGATGATTGGCAAGTTCTTCGCTTCCACACTGCCTTCACCCATATTCTCAAACATGCTTTCAAGTTTGACTGCTTGTTGCTTAGCCAACTTCACATCACGGAACTTACCTTGACGGAATAGCGCGATCTCACGAGCCTTACGCTCATCAGCAACAGCAATCACCTCTTCACCAGCAGCAGGTACTTCTGATAAACCTTGAATCTCTACCGGAATTGATGGGCCAGCATCATTACATGGCTTACCGTTTTCATCCAACATCGCACGAACGCGACCGAATGAAGAACCTGCCAAGATCATGTCGCCACGACGTAAAGTTCCTGATTGAACAAGAATCGTTGCAACCGGACCCTTACCTTTATCAAGGCGAGCTTCAATCACTAGACCTTTAGCTGCAGCATCTTTAGGAGCCTTTAGTTCAAGAACCTCAGCTTGCAACAATACGTTTTCCAAAAGATCATCAATACCTGTACCAGCCTTTGCTGAAACTGGAATAAATGGTGAATCACCACCATACTCCTCAGGAACCACACCCTCAGCCACCAACTCTTGCTTAACGCGCTCTGGATTTGCTTCAGGCTTATCAATTTTGTTAATTGCTACAACCAATGGCACACCAGCAGACTTAGCGTGCGAAATCGCTTCTTTTGTTTGGGGCATCACACCATCATCAGCAGCCACCACCAAAATAACAATGTCAGTTGCTTGAGCACCACGAGCACGCATCGCCGTAAAAGCTTCGTGACCCGGAGTATCTAAGAATGTGATCATGCCGCGTGGTGTTTCCACATGGTAAGCACCAATATGCTGAGTAATACCACCAGCCTCACCCGATGCAACTTTGGCACGGCGGATTGAATCCAGTAATGATGTTTTACCGTGGTCAACGTGACCCATCACAGTAACAACTGGAGGTCTTGTGAGCAATTCCGCATCATGAGCATCCGTTGTTAAATCTGTATCAGGATCATCTAATTTAGCTGCAAATGCTTTATGACCCATCTCTTCAACGATGATCATCGCTGTATCTTGGTCTAGCACTTGGTTGATGGTAACCATCTGACCCATGCCCATTAGCAACTTGATAACTTCAGCTGCTTTAACAGACATCTTATGAGCTAACTCTGAAACAGTAATGGTTTCTGGAACATGAACATCTCTGACAACAGGCTCTGTTGGTGCCACAAAATTAGTTGGCACTTCACTAGCCTGCTGTTGATGTTTTTTCTTGCCACCACCGGTGCGCCAGTTGCCAGCACCACCCGTAGTATCACCACGAGTTTTCAAGCCGCCTGGGCGCTTCTTACCATCTTCATTCCAAGTCGATGATGACTCAGAAGATTTGATTGTTTTAGTGCCAGGTTTTGCAACCCCTGACTTGTCTTTCTTTTTCTCTTCAGCACCTTCAGCCTTAACTGGCTTGTGTAAAGTGCCCTTCTTTTCTTCCTCAGCAGGCTTAGCAGCCTTTAGCACTCGAGCTGGGGCGTTCATCATGTCACGAATCGCTAAAGCTTCAGCTTCTGCTTTAGCGCGACGTACTCGAATATTCTCCAATTCGTCATCACGCACTTTTGCAGCAGCCGCATCCGCAACTTTTTGCTTTTCTTCAACATCAGCTTTTGCTTTAACTTCTTCAGCAGTTACCTCAGTTGAAACTGTTTCTTTTTCAACCTTTGCTTTTGCTTCTGCTTTTTCAGACTCTTCACGAGCCTTACGATCCATTTCAGCTTTCATGTCAGCTTCTTGGCGAGCCAACAACTCAGCTTGACGTTTAGCTTCCGCTTCACGCTTGGCCAATTCTGCATCGTCCAATATGTTTGCAGGCGCAGCTTCAACAGGTGCAGCTGGTTTAGCAACTGGAGCCTCTAGTGCTGCAGACTCGTCACGCTTAACTAGAACACGCTTTTTACGAACCTCAACTTGAACTGTGCGAGTTTTACCTGCAGAGTCAGCTTGACGAATTTCAGTCGTTTCACGCTTAGTTAAAGTAATTTTTTTACGAGCACCAGCATCAGAGCCATGTGCAACTTGCAAATGCTCTAGCAATTTCGTTTTATCTTTCTCAGTTAGCTTATCTTCTGCAGATGTCTTATTAATACCTGCAGCCTGAAGCTGCTCCAGCAATGCTGCTGGAGTTCGCTTCAGTTCTTTTGCTAAATCTTCTACGGTCGTGGTCGCCATGCGAACCCCTTATGAATCAGTTAAACCAATGTGCACGAGCTTTCATAATGAGAGCCTTCGCGTCTTCTTCGTTGATGCCAGTCATTTCAACTAACTCATCAACAGCCAATTCCGCTAGGTCATCACGGGTATGGACATTACCTTCCGCCAACTTGGCAACAAGATTCGTAGTCATACCTTCTAAGCTACGTAGGTCTTGCGATACCTCTTCAACACGCTCTTCTTTTGCCAACTCCATTGTTAACAATGAGTCGCGAGCACGAGTACGCAATTCATTTACAGTGTCTTCATCAAATGCATCAATTTCTAGCATTTCTGACAAAGGTACATACGCAACCTCTTCCAAACTATTGAAGCCTTCTTCGATCAAAATGTCTGCAACCTCTTGGTCCACATCCAATTTATCCATGAACAAAGCACGAACCTTCTCTGACTCTTCTTCAGTCTTCTGTGCAGACTCTTCTGGAGTCATGATGTTGATGTGCCAACCAGTTAATTCACTTGCTAAGCGCACGTTTTGACCACTGCGACCAATCGCAATTGCCAAGTTTTCTTCATCAACAACTACGTCCATCGCATGCTTTTCTTCATCAACAACGATTGATTGAACTTGAGCAGGCGCTAGAGCACCAATCACAAACTGCGCTGGATCTTCAGACCACAAGACAATATCCACTGCCTCACCCGCAACTTCGTTACGAACTGCAGTCACACGTGTACCGCGAACACCTACACAAGTACCAATAGGATCGATGCGCTTGTCATGAGCAACAACAGCAATCTTTGCACGGATACCAGGATCGCGAGCGGCGCCCTTAATCTCTAATAAACCTTGCTCCATTTCAGGCACTTCATTCTCAAATAACTTGATCAAGAATTGCGGTGCAGTACGTGATAACTCGATTTGTGGACCACGTGCTTCACGGTCTACTTTCAAAATAAAACCACGCACTCGGTCACCACTTCTTAGATTCTCTTTTGGAATCATTTGGTCACGGCGCAACAATGCTTCTACGCGACCTGATTCAATAATCAAACCATTTTTATCTGCACGTTTTACTGTACCCGTCATGACATTTTCGCCACGCTCTAGGTAGTCATTCAAAATTTGCTCACGCTCAGCATCACGAATGCGTTGCAAAATCACTTGCTTGGCTGTTTGTGCACCGATACGGCCAAAAGCAACTGATTCAACCTGCTCTTCAATGTAGTCGCCAATCTCAATGTCAGCAATTTGCTCTTTGGCTTCGAAAGAAAGAATCTCTTTATCTGGCTCTTGCAAACCAGCTTCGTCTGGCACGACCAACCAACGGCGATATGTTTCATACTCGCCAGTGTTGCGATCAATTGATACGCGCATATCAACATCTTCTTCGTAGCGTTTTTTACTTGCAGAGGCCAATGCCATCTCAAGCGCTTCGAATACGATATCTTTATCAACGTTCTTTTCACGTGCTAATGCATCAGCTAGCATGAGGACTTCACGACTCATGATTTTCTTCCTTTGAAATCAACGACGGGAACCAACCGAGTTTTATCAACCTCGGCCAGAGTAAATTCAAACATGGCTTCACTACCATCTGCGTTCTTCAACAACAAACCCAGCTTGGCATCAATTGAATCAGCGTCTCCACTGATCAATCCTTGTAAAACACCTACATAGTTCTTTCTGCCGGCATGAGCCACACGTAATTTCACATTAGCCTCCAAACCCGCAAAACGGATATGGTCAGCAACGGTCTTTACAGGACGATCCAAACCAGGTGATGAAACTTCCAAGCGCTCATAGTTAACGTTATCTACAGGCAAGCTGTAATTCAGATGACGACTAACTTTTTCGCAATCAGTAATATCAATCGGACGTTCAAAATCAATGTTTTCAATTGTTACGCGCAACAAGCCACGACCTTCTCGTTCAATATCAACGAGTAGGTAACCCAGACTCTTCAGAGCGTCAGCAATCAAAACTTGTTCGTTCGCCATAAGCTATTACTAAAATTTTCACCAAAAAAAAATGGGCATATAGCCCATATTCCTAAACAAAAAGAACATGCCCGACCTACGTTGAACGCAACTTTAGCCGGAACTACTAAACACTTGAATTATATAGGAACTCACTAAAACTGCCAAGGGAAATCACCTAGAATCCCCCTGTTTTGGCTAGCTTTTTGTGAATTTTTTACCAAATTTAGCCCCTGGTTTACCACCAGGTCCTCTATTTTGGCCCTGACCTGAACGATGAGCACCTTGACCTGGCCCCTTTTTACCGAACTTTTGCCCAGATCTTGGTTTATCCGCACCAGCACCAAATGCACTACCGTGGTGCACACCAGCCTGACTATCTTCATCACGGCGATGACCAAAACCACCTGACCGACCTGCTTGACCAGGTTTACCTCTGCCTCCGCCATTTTTACCTTTGAACTTGCCACCACGATCTTCAGCATGTCCCTGAGAAAAACGATTGGTATTAGAAGCCTGCCTTAAGGCATCTTTCGACCCCCAATAAGAAACCGATGTCTGCATTGGGTCTGGCTGACCGCCACCTTGGTCGCGATGACCACGGTGACCACCCTCTCTAGGATCGCGACGCTGTTTGTCACCCATACCTTGTGGAACTTTTAGCCCCGCCAACTTCATTAACTGAACAATTTGGTCTGATGGCACTTCTTCCCAACGACCTCGGCGTAAACGCGGAGGCAATACAAATAGGCCATAACGCGTGCGAATCAAACGAGAAACAATGTGACCTACTGCCTCAAACATTCGGCGAACTTCGCGATTACGACCTTCCGTCAAAGCAACGTGATACCAACGGTTCGCACCTTCACCACCACCACTGACCAATCTTAAGAAACGAGCCACACCATCATCCAACTGCACACCAGTTTTCAATAGCTTTTCTTGCTCTGGCTCTAAATCACCCAAAATACGTGCGGCATATTCACGCTCCACACCGTAGCGCGGGTGCATTAAACGATTTGCCAACTCACCAGAAGTTGTAAACAACAACAAACCTTCTGTATTAAAGTCCAAACGACCAACAGCAATCCAACGTCCCTGCTTTGCTTTAGGCAGACGATCAAATACGGTAGGACGACCCTCTGGGTCTGACTGGCTCACGATTTCGCCCGCAGGCTTGTGATACATGATGACGCGAGGCGGCTTAGTTTGAATCTTACGATGCACCATCTTGCCATTGATACGCACTTGATCTGTGGGGCCAACACGTTGACCGATGTGAGCAGGCATACCGTTAACAGATACACGACCTTGAATGATCAAGTCTTCCATGTCTCTGCGTGAACCCATGCCAGCATCAGCTAACACTTTGTGCAACTTCACTGTGTCTTCGTCAAAACCTTCTTCATCGATATCATCAAGATCTGACCAAACTTCATCACGCAAACTTAACGGCAACTCATCAACGCTTGAGAACTGCAAACCAGGCATTGCCTCTTCTTCAGCAACAGACTCTTTCTCCTCACCCTCTTCGTGATCAGCTTCAGCCTCAATCTCAGCCAAAGTTTGTGCGACCATTTCATGAGTTACTTCAGGTTCAACTTCAGGAGCATCTAGGCTTGCATCAAACTCACCAGAAACCACCGAAGCAAACAAAGCCTGACTTTCTTCACTCAGGGGATTTGGTTTTGCTTGTTGTGGCCTTTGCGGACGATCACCACGCTGCTCGCCTCTATGAGGTCTTTGGCCTCTAGATCTAGGGTGGCGCGTATGAGTAGACTCATCACCTACAGCACCATCAGCCGGAGCAGATTCATCAGCCGGAGCAGATTCATCAGCCGATACCTCGCCCTCAACATTCTCACCGTCAATTTTCTTCTCGCCACGAGGACGAAACTTACCGCGCCCCTTATTAAAGGGTCCACGTCCAAATCTCTTAGGACGACGCTCACCATTATCAGATGCGCCTTCCGCAGAATCGCTTGAGCGATTTTCACCAGCCTCTTGCCCGCTCACGTTAACAGGCTTATCAGATTCAAATTCAGGACTAGTCATTAGTTTTTTCGTTATTTTCAATATTGTCAGTAGCATCTACTGACGCAGGCTCTTCACTGCTTGATGTATCAACTACGTCAATTACCTGATCAACCGCAACCGCTTGGTCACCTTCAAATTCAATTACACGCTGAGCAACAGACGCTGCTTGAGCTTCTGCATCATCGAGCATAGGTAACTCTTGCAATGTAGTCAGACTTAGGTCATTCAAAAATTGTCTTGTGGTGGCGTATAAACCCGGGCGACCAACAGTTTCCTTGTGCCCTACTACCTCAACCCAACCACGATCTTCAAGCTGCTTGATAACATTTGAACTAACTGTCACACCACGAATCTCTTCAATTTCGCCACGTGTCACAGGCTGTCTGTAAGCGATGATGGCCAATGTTTCCATCACAGCTCTTGAATATTTCGGTGGCTTCTCTGGCGTTAAGCGATCTAGATACTCACGCATCGCTAAACGACTTTGAAAACGCCAACCTGTAGCAAGCTCTAAAAGCTCCATGCCTTTATCAGCCCAAGCAGACTGCACCTCTAATAAGGCGGCGGTCATGTCTTCTGTAGAAATTTCTTCCATGAATAGACGACGTAAGTCGTTAATAGTCATAGGCTGTTCTGCACATAAGAGTGCAGTTTCAAGCACCAGCTTGAGCTGTTCTGGATTCATAAATTAAAAAAGGGAACTATTAATATTAGGGTTAAGGACGATCGGCACATAGACACCGACCATTCATCATGTAATTCTTATTAACCGACTAGGTAGCTATTGTAATTCAAAGTTGAAGCAATGCAAAAACCGCCTCTCAAAAGATCATTGGGCAAGGTAAAAGCTCTATATAAACCAAATAAACCAGTGCTTAACATCAGGGCTGCCGCCAGGTACCTAGCCCAAGTTTGGTGACCCCACCCCGCCAATCTGGCAGAAAAACCACTGATTAATAGCAAGTTAGGTAAAGTGCCCAAACCAAAGGCCAGCATCAACCAGGCCCCAGAAGCTGGGTCACCCGACAAAAAAGCGATAGGTAGAACGCTATAAATCAGCCCGCATGGCACCAAGCCCCAGACCATACCTGTCAAAAAATGAGATTTAGGACTACTTTTATCAGAAATGTACCGCGCCAACTTAGCCCACAAAGATGCAGTTTTGGCATTCAACCAAAGCTCCCAAGGGCTGCTACCCCCCTTACTTTGAGCCAAAATTCGGTAAGCCTGAAATACAAAGATCAATGCAGCCAAAGCAAATAACAATCTTTGTATGGGCAACCAACCTTGCTGCCAAATCGGTACACCAACCAATCCAGCAAAGGCTCCCAAGGTAACGTACGTGCAAATTCTGCCTAGATGCATGGTTAGCTGCTCAAAAACCATGGTTAAACGTGATATTTTTCTAAGTGGCACAGCGTCCGCAGAGCTTTTGAGGCGCTCAACGCCTGCCGCTATACCGCCACACATGAGCGCGCAATGCCAACCACTCACTAGAGCCCCAATAAAAATGGTCAAAAATAAGGTGCTGGTGACCATACTTATTAATATTCCCTAAGTAGTAATGTGTTTAACAAAGTTATAGAATAATATCTATTGATGCAAATCAACTTGATGAAAAGCAAAGATTAATGAATCGTATTTCAAGCGCAGAATCTCCTAATAAATGTTCAACCTGTGTATTAGGTCAATTTTGCCTGCCTGTTGGTCTAAGCGCTGACGATGCGAACAAAATCGACACTTTGGTCACAGAAAGAGTCCGACTCAAAAAAGGAGACTCTCTTTACAGACAAGGTGAACCACTGACAGCGGTCTATGGTATCAAGTTTGGCACCCTCAAAACAGAATACGCCCTTCCAGATGGTAGAGAGCAAATTACTGGCTTCCACCTTCCTGGCGAAATGCTAGGTTTAGATGGTATTGGTGAAAATCACTATCAATCCAACGCCATTGCTCTTGAAGATAGCGAGGCCTGTGTTGTCAGATTTAGTGACTTTGAATCACTAGCCCGCCAAATACCATCTCTACAACATCAATTCCATCGCATTTTGAGCCGTGAACTCACTCAAGATCAAAGACATCTTCTATCTCTTGGAAGCTTACGGGCTGAAGAGCGCTTAGCTAGCTTCTTGTTAAATTTGTCAGACCGCTTGGCTGCTCGTGGTTATTCACCAATTGAATACCATTTGCGCATGAGTCGTGAAGAAATCGGTAGCTACCTAGGTATTCAATTAGAGACTGTTAGTCGCCTTTTCTCTCGTTTTACAGAATCAGGCTTAATCCAAATTAAACAACGACATATCAAACTAGTCGATATGGATGGTTTATTGGAACTAGCTGGTAAATCACGTGCGATTCATTGTGCAAACCCATCAAAGGCAGCATAAATCCAATTAACTTAAATAGTTCACCCAATAAAAAAGCAGCTTAATCGCTGCTTTTTTATTCGTGTGTTTCTCATGAAGGTCAGAACAAGCTTCTATCAAATTTCTCATTTAGATCTGATAAAGAACCAGGCAAGATATAAATACTTAACGTGCTTGATAATGCCAAAAAGAACCAAAGGACAAAGAAGCCAATTGTATAAATAGCCTCATGAGAGGCTTGAACTGGATAACCTAAAAAAACAATATCTTCTGGGTGCACGAGCGTAAATAACAAACCCTCAGCCAAGCCGGCCACCAGGAATGAAGGCCACAAAATCCACATGAAAATACGATATTTCATTTGGCCACCTGCTCTACTTTGAAGCCTTGTTTTTGAACGCCATCACGTATTGGCTGATCCACATCTTTGGTAAATGCAAACCAAATGGTGATTGCAGCCCCAACAAATCCAATAGCTGGACCACTGATAATCAACCAAGGCCATAACTGCTTCCACCAAGGCTTGTTCGTCACATTTTTTGACATCATCACCGCTCCTTTATTCCAATATTACCTTGGAACAATAAAACTAGATTTTTCATCACGCACTCTAAGTGCCGCTGATGCATTGGGACCATCTTCTTTTGCTTCAATATCAAAATTGATTGGATGAGTGCCAGGCTTCACATCTTCCATCAAGACTCTCACCTTTACCGGCATCAATAAATTACTTGAAGGGTTAACAATCAACTCACCAATTTCTTTACCTTGAGAGTTAAGTATGTGCATGCTAGGTAAACCAGTAACCGATAACTGCACTTTCATTGCGTTTTCAGAAGAATTCATGATTTGCAAGCGATAGACGTTTTCAATCTTAGTTCCTTCAATTTCTCTTGCCAATGCACCACGATCTCTCATCACATCGACCCGCAATGGATTACGCAAAAATACTGAGGTAATAAATGCAATCATCAGCACAGTCATGATGCCGATATAAACCATCACGCGCGGCCTAAAGATGTAATGGCGTGCTTTTTTATTATCCATGTGTTCCAACATGGCGCGCTCAGATGTGTACCTGATCAAGCCTTTATCGTAACCAACTTTGTCCATCACCTGGTCGCAGGCATCGATACAAGCGCCACAACCAATACACATGTATTGCAAGCCATCTCTAATATCAATACCTGTTGGACAAACCTGAACACAAATACTGCAATCAACGCAATCACCTAAACCAAGCTCTTTATGGTTAGCAGCTTTAGATCGACTGCCACGTGGCTCTCCTCTGGTTTTATCGTAAGTCACCAAGAAGGTGTCTTTATCGACCATCACGCTTTGGAAACGCGCATAAGGACACATGTACTTACAGACTTGCTCACGCATAAAGCCTGCATTACCCCAGGTAGCAAATGCATAGAACAACCACCAAAAGGCTTGCCATGGACCAAGCGTAAAGCCAATGATTTCAGCAGCAAACACTTTAATAGGCGTGAAGTAACCAACAAATGTGAAGCCTGTCCACAAGGCTACTAATACCCACAAAAAGTGTTTGGAAAGTTTGATGCGCCATTTACGGAAACTCCATGGCCACTCTTCACCATCTAAACGAATACGCGCAAAACGATCGCCTTCGATCTTGCGCTCTATCCACATGAATAGTTCCGTATAAACTGTTTGAGGGCATGCATAGCCACAGAACAGTCTCCCAGCAACAGCTGTGAATAAGAAAAGTGCTAACGCTGACAAGATTAATAGCAGCGTTAAGTAAATAATGTCTTGTGGCCATAAAACCAAGCCAAAGATATAAAACTTACGAGAAATTAAATCAAATAAAACAGCTTGTCGATCATTCCACTGCACCCAAGGCAATCCATAAAAAAGGATTTGGGTAAACAGCACTAAAACAATGCGCCACTTGGCAAAAACCCCACTCACTGAGCGGGGGTAAATTTTGCGCCTTACTTCGTAGAGAGAAAGCTCAACAGTATTCTGAGAGCTTTCCTCTTTCTCTAGAAAATCACCAGTCATTACTTAGCAGTTTTGTCTTTAACATTTGACAAGCCCCAAACATAAGCTGCCAATAAATGAACTTTTTCAGGAGTCAAAATAGCTTCGTGAGCTGGCATCATGCCATTACGGCCTTTAGTCACAGTCTCAACGATGGTTGCTTCAGAACTACCGTATAACCATACTTTGTCGGTAAGGTTAGGAGCACCCATTGCAGTATTACCTTTACCATCACCACCGTGACATGCTGCGCAGTTAGCTTTAAACACTTCAGCACCACGACCTACTTTAATTTGGTCAGCAGCCAAACCAGACAGGTTACGCACATAGTTAGCTACGTCGCTTACTTGTCCACTTTCTAAGTGTGCAAATGGAGGCATTACACCAGCGCGACCACCCAAGATAGTTGTTTTGATGTCCTGTGGCTCGCCACCATACAACCAATCGCTATCAGATAAATTTGGGAAACCTTTTGAACCACCAGCATCAGAGCCGTGACATTGTGCACAATGGTTCAAGAACAAACGTTGACCCATCTCGCGAGCTGCAGGATCAGCAGCTACCTGCTTAACATCTAAGCCCATGTATTTAGCGTATACAGGCTTCAATTGATCGTTAGCCTGAGCAACAGAGGCATCATGCGCACCAGTTGTTGAATAACCCAATGTACCCTTGTACTCACCCATACCTGGATATAGAGTTAAGTAAACGATACCGAAAATGCATGACAACAAGAACATCCACATCCACCAGCGTGGCAATGGGTTATTCAATTCACGCAAATCGTCATCCCAAACGTGACCTGTATCAGCAACTGAACCATCAGGCTTATATGTCACATTTGTTTTACGTTGTGAGAACAACAAATATAAGCACCATACGATACCTACACCTGTCACTAGGGCAATATATACACCCCAACCGCTACTGAAAAAATCACTCATGATTTATCCTTTTTATCGTCCTTCTTGTATTCATCAGGGAGATCAAATGGCAAGTTAGCTGATTCTTGATTAGCTGCTTGACGATTGGCAGACCAAGCCCACCAAATAATGCCCACGAAAAACATCAACCCTAAAATCGTCGATGTTGCCGATAGATACGGTACGATGTTTTCCATAAGATCTCTCAACCTCTAATTAGTTACTTGCGCTCGTCTTAGCAGCTTGCACCGCACGACGATTGGTACCCAAACCTTGTAAGTAAGCAATCAAAGCATCTTCTTCTGTTTTGCCTTCTAACTCTTTTGGACCATTTGCAATTTGCTCATCTGTATATGGCACACCCAAGCGACGCAAAGCTGTCATGTGAGCTGAAATATCACCCACATTGCTAGCTGGCTTGTTTTGTAACCATGGATAGCCAGGCATATTTGACTCAGGCACTACATCACGTGGATTACGCAAGTGAATACGATGCCAATCATCAGAATAACGCTGACCTACACGAGCCAAGTCAGGACCTGTACGCTTTGAACCCCACATAAATGGGTGATCGTATACAGACTCACCTGCCACTGAGTAAGGACCATAACGCTCTGTTTCTGAACGTAATGTACGAATATGCTGTGAATGGCAACCTAAGCAACCCTCACGTTGATAGACGTCACGTCCAGCCAAACGTAGCGCTGAATATGGTGTTACACCCTCAGCAGGTTTAGTTGTTGAATGTTGGAAGAACAATGGCACGATTTGTACCAAGCCTGCGATTGCAACAACAAAAATTGTCATCACAATCAACCAACCAGCATTACTCTCTAGCGTATTGTGAGAGAAGAACTTTTTATTATCAGACATAGAATCTCTCCTTTAGCTTAGTGGGCAGCTGCAATAGCAGTTGGAATTGGAGCATCTACAAACTTCTTGTGCTGAACTGTTTTCAACACGTTGTAGGCCATTACAAACATACCTGACAAGAAGCACAAACCACCCAACAAACGAATTGCATAGAACGGATATGTTGCTTTTACAGATTCAACAAAGCTGTATGTCAATGTGCCGTCTGGTTGGAAAGCTCTCCACATCAAACCTTGCATCACACCAGCAATCCACATAGCGGCGATGTAAAGAACAACACCGATCGTAGAAATCCAGAAGTGCAACTCAATTAACTTAGTGCTGTACATTTCTTTTTCGCCAACCAAACGTGGGATCAAGTAGTACATAGAACCGATAGTGATCATTGCCACCCAACCTAAAGCACCTGAGTGCACGTGACCAATCGTCCAGTCTGTGTAGTGTGACAAGCTGTTCACTGTCTTAATAGACATCATTGAACCTTCAAAAGTCGACATACCGTAGAAAGACAAAGCGGTAATCAAGAACTTCAAGATAGGATCACGACGAAGCTTATGCCATGCGCCAGACAAAGTCATGATGCCGTTAATCATGCCGCCCCATGATGGCGCTAACAAGATCAATGAGAACACCATACCTAAAGACTGAGTCCAGTCAGGCAATGCTGTGTGTTGCAAGTGATGAGGACCCGCCCACATATATGTAAAGTTCAATGCCCAGAAGTGAACGATTGACAAACGATATGAGTAGATTGGACGCTCAGCTTGCTTAGGAATGAAGTAATACATCATGCCCAAGAAACTTGTAGTCAAGAAGAAGCCCACCGCGTTGTGACCGTACCACCACTGAATCATGGCGTCTTGTGCACCAGCGTAAGCTGAATATGACTTAAATAAGCTAGCTGGCATTTCAATGTTATTAACAATATGCAACATCGCAATCGTCAAAATATAAGCACCGAAGAACCAGTTAGAAACGTAGATATGCTTAGTTTTACGCTTGATCACAGTACCGAAGAAAACTACGGCATATGCAACCCAAACCAAGGTAATCAAAATATCGATTGGCCACTCTAGTTCGGCATACTCTTTAGAGGTAGTAATACCTAAAGGTAGAGTCACCGCTGCTGCTACGATAATTGCCTGCCAACCCCAGAAAGTGAAGGCAGCTAACTTATCGCAGAACAAACGAACCTGACAGGTACGCTGCACGATGTAGTAGGAAGTCGCAAATAACGCGCTACCACCGAAGGCAAAAATAACCGCATTAGTATGCAACGGGCGCAGGCGACCATAGCTCAAAAACGGAATATTGAATGTGATATCTGGCCAGATCAGCTGAGCAGCCAAAATCACCCCCACCAACATGCCCACAATGCCCCAAAGCACTGTTACTAAAGCGAATTGGCGTACAACTTTGTAGTTAAAGTTGTCTTGCGTATTACCCACGGCAAATCCCATGGTTTCTCCCTTTACTAGCCGAATGGCCGATTTATCCCAGTCCTGATTATCGAACTTGGTGCTTTTCAAGACCTTGATATAGGTCAAGTTTGTGAGGGAGAGTTAGTTTTTTGTATTAATCGGGGACAAAGTGTCTACTTTGTCTGATACAGAATTGGATTTGGGCGTGTCATCATCCATCAAGATCGCATGACCAGGTCCTTCTAAATCCTCAAACTGGCCATTTTTTACAGACCAATAAAGAACTGCCACGATGAAACCAATCACGACCAGTGACATTGGGATTAGAAGATATAAGCTTTCCATGGCGTGAGTCTAACCTATTGTTTTGAGAACGTTGCTTTAACAGTTAGCTTAAAGAGCTAACTTTTCTCAGACGCCATGCATTTAAAGTGACAGCCAACGACGAGATTGACATGCCTATGCCCGCAATCCATGGATTAACCCAACCCATCATGGCTATGGGTATAGCTACGACGTTGTAAACAAATGCCCATATTAAGTTTTGACGCATGATGATTTTTGTTTTATCTGCTAATTGCAATGCTTGAGATAAAGGTCTGAGTGACTCAGTTGTTAAGACTGCATCAGCGCCAGCTTGCGCCAATGGCGCCCCATTGCCCACTGCCACAGAGACATCTGCTTTAGCTAAAAATGGTGCATCGTTAACACCATCACCAACTGCCCAAATTGTTGCTCCCTTTGACTGTAACTCTTCAATGTATGAAAACTTATCCTCAGGCAATGCACCACCACGATGTTGATCAATGCTAAAGTAATTTGCCCACCAAGCAACTGTCTTTGCATCATCACCAGATAAAAGATGAACGTGGATGCCTCTATGCTGCGCTGCTTGAATCAGCTCTTTTGCACCCTCCCTTGGACTATCAAGCAATGCAAAAACTGCTAATAGCCCCTCTTCATCTCTCAAGTAAACCAAACTAGATTGCTGGTGCTCTAGAGGCACATCAATCGCACCAACAGATAACCATTGACGACTGCCTAATTGATATTGACCAGATTTCAACCCCTTGCCCAACTCGCTAACAGTTGGCTCAGATAATTTTGCAGGACTAATTTTTTTCTTTTGGGCTGCATCAATGATGGCTAAAGCTAATGGATGCTTTTGCCCAATCTCCATCGCCAAAGCAATGGCTAAAACATCATTCTCTGTAACGCCCGCTCGAATATTCAGGACTTGTTTTAATTCAGGATGCCCCGTTGTGAGTGTGCCTGTTTTATCCAACACTAGATCAGTGGCTTTTGCCAATGTTTCCATCACATGACCACGCACCACCAGCAACCCTAGCTTGGTGATAGCCCCTTGTGCAGCAGCCATAGCTGCTGGCGTTGCTAGAGATAAAGCACAGGGACAGCTTGCGACTAATACAGCTACTGCTGTCTCCCAAGCTCTAACTGGATCTAAAAAATACCAAGCAACGGCAGTTAACCCAGCAGCCATCATTAAGAAGACTACAAAGTATCCAGCCCACTTCTCTGCCAAGCCCACCATATGTGGTTTTGCTTCTAATGCTTTATCTAAAAGCGATGCAATACCTGCAATACGAGTACCCTGCCCAACTGCCGTGACTCTCATCAAAATTGGACTTTCGATGTTGTGACTACCGGCATATAAAGCATCACCAATATTTTTAGCAACTGATCTTGATTCGCCTGTTAGCAAGGCTTCGTTTAAGTTAGCAACTCCCGCAATTAAGACACCATCGACCGGCACCAACTCACCAGGAGAAATACGTAAAACATCACCAACCTGACATCTGACTACAGCAACAGTTTTAGATTCCTCAGCTGGGTATTGTTCCAAACGTTCACACGTTGCAGGCAATTGTTTGGCTAACGCTTCAGCACCACCTTGAGCATCTTGTCTTGCCAGTAATTCCAAATACCTAGCGCCCAACAAAAATGCCACAAACATGGTGATGGAATCAAAATAACTCTCACCAACACCAAATACCAAACTAATTGTTCCCGCTATGAATGCCAAGGCTATCGCGAGAGTCACAGGCACATCCATGCCCAACATACCCGTCTTAGGAAATGATTTGATGCTGTGCCAAGCTGCGATAAACATTGGGCCTGCCGAGTAAAAAACTACTGGCACCGTTAGAGCCCAACTGGTCCAATCCAAAAGGAGTGCATGCTCCGCTAATAAATCTTGTGCATCTGTATAGGTTGGCCAGGCGTACATCATCACCTGCATCATCCCCAACATGGCTACACCTAAACGCATCAAAAGCTGGCGGCGCTCTTTTTTTGCAATACCAGCACTCATCGATGGCTCGAAAGGCCAAGCCTCATAACCAATTTGCTCGACCGCATGCAAGAGCCTAGATAACTGAACCTGTTGAGGGTCAAATCTGACAATTGCTCGCTGAGTCACGTAGTTGATTTGCACATCTTTAACACCCGGCAAGCGCTTGAGATGCTGCTCATTGAGCCAAACGCAGGCAGCACAGCGAATCTTTTCTAAACGCAGCGTTGTTTCAATCTCACTGGGATATTGTGCTGATGGTCGCGTAAAACGATCCAACAAAACAGAATCGTCATAAGCCAATAAATGCTCAGGGACTTGATCGCCTAAATGATCTAAACCCTCTGGCTTACCTCCTAACGGAATACGTCTGGCATAAAAGGCATCCAATCCTTGCCCATGAATTGTTTGAGCAATGGCCATACAACCTGCACAACAAAAATAACGTGGCGCCCCACCCAACTCAGCCTCATAAGGACTATCTTCTACTAAGTCGCCACCACAGTGATAACAAGCTTCACTGGTTTTATTGGAGTTCTCAGGCTGTGTATTCATCTCAGCCTGAGATTCTAGGCTTTCTTTTTACTTATAGGAAACTCTATCTAGAATTTTTTGTGCATAAATTTGATTTTTACCTATTGCAGCAATAGAAATGTTTTCTTCTTTAAAGCTACCCCATTTATTTAGTGCTGGATTATTGGTTTTTACAGATTTAACTGCTGGCCACTCATTATTGCCATCCGCAAAGTACTGTTGAGCTGAATCACTGGCCAAATATTCCAAGAATTTAATCGCTGCAGCCTTATTAGGAGCATTCTTAGCAACTGCTCCACCTGCCACGTTCATATGCGCGCCAGAGCTTGCTTGATTAGGCCAAATTAAACCAATCTTAGAAACTACTTGTTGATCAGCTGGCTTATCGGACCTCATCAATCGTGCCAAGTAATATGAATTCGTTAATGCAACACCGCATTCACCAGATGCAACCCCTTTGATTTGATCTGTGTCACCACCTTTGGGTGCACGAGCCATATTAGCCACCATGCCTTTAGCCCATGCTTCAGTAGCTGCCTCACCGCTACGCTCATACATAGCACCAATCAAAGACAACATATAAGGATGAGACCCCGAACGAGTACACACCTTGCCTTTATTTACAGGATCCGCTAATTTTTCATAGGTATCCACATCGCTAGCTTTAACTGTGGCTTTGTTGTAAACAATCACACGAGCACGTGTAGAAAAGCCAAACCACTGTGAACCTTGACCAGCATCGTTTGATCGAAGGTTTTTAGGTATTCTTGTTTCTAGTACTTTAGATTTGACTGGCTGGAATAAGCCATCAATCTCAGCACGCCACAACCTTGCTGCATCCACCATCAAGATTACATCCGCTGAACTATTTTTACCTTCGCTACGTAAACGCTCATACAAAGCATTGTCATCTGCCTCAATGCGATTAATCTTGATACCTGTTTGCTTGGTAAAGTCTGCGTAAAGTGCCTCATCCGTCTGATAGTGTCTGGCTGAATATAAATTCAAAACCCCAGAAGACTGAGATAATGCTGGTAATGATGTGGTAAGACCTACAGTAGCCATTGCCACTAACAAGGATTTTTTGCTTAAAAACATATGAAGAACCGCTCCGTTTTACGTAATCAATTAAATACAATTGAGAATAATTCTCATATAGATTACCACAATTCTAGAAGACGGTTCTTGACCGCCATCAGTTTAGGGGCAATTAGCTCTCTATCATTACCTGGCTGCGCCAGCTGGATGGGTAAAAAGCCCGTAATTGGTCTTGCCTTAGGTGGCGGCGCGGCACGCGGGTTTGCTCATATTGGCGTGATTAAGGCATTGGAAGCCGGGGGAATCAAACCTGACTTAGTGGTTGGCACCAGCGCCGGCAGCGTTATTGCCGCTTTATATGCTGCTGGCAATAAAGGCACTGATCTCAACAAAATAGCTTTGTCTTTGGATGAGGCATCGATTACTGATTGGGCTCTACCCTTCTCAGGCAAATTTGGCGGCATGATCAAAGGCGATGCGCTACAAACAACTATCAATCGTCTTTTGAAAAACCAGTCCATAGAAAATATGGCGATGCCCTTAGGTATCGTTGCAACCGATTTACAAACTGGTGCTGGCGTACTATTTCGCCGTGGCGATACCGGACAAGCGGTACGTGCATCCTGCAGCGTGCCAGGAGTATTTCAGCCAACCACCATCAATGGACATGAATATGTTGATGGTGGCCTAGTATCTCCAGTACCTGTTCGCTACGCTAAACAAATGGGCGCTGATTTTGTGATTGCCGTAAATATTTCCACAGAGCCTAGCAGTCAAGATAGCAGTGGCACATTAGGCATCTTGCTACAAACGACTTCTATCATGGGGCAAAGTATCAACCAGTTTGAACTCGAAAATGCTCAAGTGGTTATTCGTCCGCCACTGAGCAATATGAAAGGCACTGACTTCAAAGCGCGCAATGCTGCCATTTTGGCTGGTGAAGAGGCCGCCATGAAACAAATGGCTGAAATCAAAAGCAAACTTGGGATGAAGTAATAATTATTTTGGTTAAGAAAAAAGAGCCTTACGGCTCTTTTTTATTTAACTGAGTTTGTGTATTAGAGTCTGCCAGACTTTTCAATACGCTCTTGGTAATCAAGCAATAACTGCTGGCGCTGTTGCTCAGTCATCGCATCAAAACCTTCCATGCGACGCGCACCGTTATAACGCTTTTCCCAATAAGCCTTAGTCATATCATCCACGCGAATTGACTTGCCTTTTGATGGTGCGTGAATAAATTTGTTATCCCCCACATAAATACCCACATGTGAGAAGGCATGACGCATGGTGTTGAAAAATACTAGATCACCTGGACGTAATTCATCTTTGCGAATCTCTAAGCCCACTTGGCTCATTTGCGCAGATTTACGAGGCAACAAGAAACCGAATGTGTCATTGAATACATAACGCACAAAACCACTGCAATCCAAACCACTTTGTGGCGTATTACCACCCCAGCGATAACGCACACCAATTAATTGCATCGCATTATTGATCAATGACTCTGTACCGTCTACGACAGATGAAGTCACTGTATTTGCCAATTGGCTGGCAACTGATGTGATGCGATTGGATGCTTCAGGCTCAGTAGCAGACTGCGCCAAAACCGCTGGGGTTTGGAGCGATACAATCACTACGAACAATGCGAGAAGCTTTTGCTGTGTTTTAGACATGAAGGGACATTATAACCTGAACATTAGCTTACAAGCTAGTCTCAGGTTATAAGGCTACATGATTGATTTGTTTGCCTTTTTTCAAGGTAATGATGCGATGCGACATAGCATGAACCACTTCCAAGTCATGACTAATCAGCAAATAAGCCATGTTGTACTTGTGTTGCAGATCAGACAGAAGCGTCAATACTTGCTTCTGAATAGTCACATCTAGCGCAGATGTTGGTTCGTCCAAGACCAAAATTTGCGGCTTGAGAATTAATGCCCGAGCAATTGCAATCCGCTGTCGCTGCCCACCAGAAAACTCATGTGGGTAACGGTTATACGCCGTGCGATCAAGCCCTACTTCTTTGAGCACTTCAATCACCCTGGCTTTTCTACCGTCTTCAGATAGCGTTGGCTGATGCAACGCTAACCCCTCTCCAATAATTTGACCCACCGTCATGCGAGGCGATAAAGATCCAAATGGGTCTTGGAAAATCACCTGAAAAGAAGCCCTTAACTGACTGCGTTCTCTAGACGTCATCTTCGCCCATGAGTATCCCAACACTTCTACCTGCCCACTAGTTCTTGCCCCAGTTTGCCCAAGCAAATCTAATAAAGCCATGGCCAAGGTTGATTTACCAGAGCCAGACTCACCAATAATGCCTAAAGTCTCTCCTTGCTTTAGGTCCAAGCTGATGTTTTTAACCACAGACTCGTATTCCCGCTTAAACAAGTCTGAAAAATGTAAACCTCTAATAAATTTCTTAATCCCTGTACTCAAAAATCCGCTACCGGCTTTTGGATAATCCACGCAAATATCTTGCGCTTTCAGTAGAACAGGCGCGATAGGCACCAATGGCAAAACATTTCTAACTGGAGAGCTATGAACAAGACTTTCTGTATAGGTATGCTCTGGTCGATCAAATACTTCTTCAGTAGAGCGACACTCCAGTAACTTGCCTTGATGCATGACAGCCACACGCTGTGCGAAGTAGCGCACGATATTCAAATCATGTGTGATCAAAATCACGGCCATGCCACCATCTGCTTTGGCATCTTCTTGCAGCTCTTTTAGTAAATCCAAAATCTGCAGACGCAAACTAGGATCTAAGGCTGTAGTAGGTTCATCAGCGATTAACAATCTTGGTTTGCAGGCCAAAGCCATAGCGATCATGGCACGCTGTCTCTGTCCACCAGATAGTTGATGTGGGTAGTACGAAAAACGCTCTTCTGGCTGTGGAATACCAGTCTTTGTTAATAAAGCAATCGCTCTACTCTTACATTCTTGCTGGGTTAGTAATGGTTCATGACACTGCACAGCTTCCATGATTTGATTGCCCACTGTGTAAAGAGGGTTCAAAGCTGTCATGGGCTCCTGAAAAATCATCGCCACATCTTTACCACGAATTCCACGCAACTCACGCTCAGATAACTTCAGCAAATCATGAGCCTTTGTTTGCTCACGACCAATTTTGATAGAAACGCTACCAGTAACATCCCCGCCCTCTGGAAGCAAACCTATTAGAGATAAGCCCGTTAAGGTTTTGCCTGAGCCAGACTCACCCACAATCGCAATACGCTCACCCTCTGCTACTTGCAGACTAAGATCGTTGACAACCACTTTGCGACCAAAGCGAATGGTTAGATTCCGAATATCGACCAACATCTCTTGGCTCATAAGCCATTCCCCTGCTTTGCACGACGGTTATCAAAAGCATCACGCAATGCATCACCCATGAAAGTAAGCAACATCAATGTGCCAGCCAAAACCAAAAAAGTTGATAAAGAAATCCACCAAGCATCTAAGTTAGCCTTACCTTGAGACAATAACTCTCCGAGGCTTGCTTTATCAGGTGGAACACCCAAACCCAAAAAATCCAGGCTGGTGAGTGCCAAGATGGCGCCACTCATCCTAAACGGCAAAAATGTAATTACTGGCGTCAAACTGTTTGGCAAGATATGTCGCCACATGATTTGTTGACTAGACAAACCTAGAGCTTGCGCTGCGCGCACATACTCCAAAGAACGATTTTTTAAAAACTCTGCACGCACGTAATCCGACAAACCCATCCAGCCAAATAGCGATAGCAAAACAATTAATAGGCCAACACTTGGAGAAAATATAGAAGCAAAAATAATCAGCAAATAAAGCTCTGGCATCGAACTCCAAATTTCAATGGCACGTTGCGAGATCAAATCTAAACGACCACCAAAATAGCCCATCAAGGCACCAGTCAAGACACCAATAAAAACACCAATGATAGTCAGGCACAAGCCAAATAAGACCGACAATCTAAAGCCATAAATCAACCGGGCCAACACGTCACGACCACGATCATCAGTGCCTAACAAATTATCTCTCGATGGCGATGCTGGATTAGGCTCTTTAGCAAAGTAATTCAGTGTGTCATAACGATAGGTAATAGGTGGATAAATCGCCCAATTACCTTTTTTACTAAAAGTTTTTTTAATATCAGGATCGAGGTAATCTGTAGGTGTAGGAAAGTCACCACCAAAAGTTTTTTCAGGATAGTCTTTAACAATTGGCGCATAGAAGCTACCCTCGTACCTGACTAAGAGAGGTCGATCATTGGCAATGATCTCTGCAAACAAACTCAATACAAATAAAACTATAAATATCCACAAACTCCAATAGCCCAAGCGATTGGCTCTAAATCGGGCCCACTGATCACTCTCACGTAACCGACGCAGTAGAGTCATACTCATGCACGACCCCCTTGGCTATCAAACTGAATACGCGGATCAACCAAGACATAAGCAATATCCGAAATTAATTTGGTCACCAAACCAATTAAAGTGAAAAGATATAGAGTGCCCAATACCAATGGGTAATCACGTCTAATCACAGCCTCATAGGAAAGCAACCCTAAACCGTCTAACGAGAACAAGGTTTCGATGAGTAAAGAGCCTGTGAAGAATGCCCCAATGAATGCCGAAGGAAACCCTGTTACCAACGGAATCATTGCATTACGAAATACATGTTTCCAGAGAACTCTATCCTCACTCAACCCTTTAGCTCTTGCAGTGATGACATACTGCTTGCGAATTTCTTCCAAGAAAGAGTTCTTGGTCAGAATTGTGATGACAGCAAAACTACCCAACACAGAAGCTGTAATAGGTAAAACCAAGTGCCATAAATAATCCATGACTTTACCGATCAAACTTAACTGAGCCCAGTTATCAGAAGTTAAACCTCTCAAAGGGAATAGCTGTAAAAAACTGCCGCCGCCAAATAAAACCAATAAGAGCACACCCAAGACAAAACCAGGAATGGCATAACCAATCAAGATAACTACGCTCGTAGCGGTATCGAATCGAGTCCCTGCACGTACCGCTTTTTTAATCCCAAGTGGTATCGATATCAGATAGGTGATTAAAAAAGTCCACAGTCCCAAACTAATTGAAACAGGCATCTTTGAAAGAACTAACTCCCAAACACTCTTGTGCTGATAGTAGCTTTGACCCAAATCAAACATCGCAAAACGTTTGAGCATATGAAAATATCTTTCATGCACAGGCTTATCAAAACCATAGAGCGCTTTAATTTCTTTTAAACGCTCTTCATCAACGCCCTGACGTCCTCGATAAGTTGCTCCACCACCTGATGACTCTCCCGCCCCCACGCTAGCCTCACCCCGACCCTTGAGCTCTAACATCATTTGCTCTACAGGACCGCCAGGCACAAATTGAATCACGGCAAACGTCAAAGTGATTACTCCCAGCAAGGTAGGAATCATCAATAAGACACGCTTGAAGATGTAGCGGAATAAAGCACCGTTCACTGAGAGACTCCAGCTTTATTGGTTGATGGTGGCACGCGCCACCACGTAGAAAGTATCCATGACTCGGCGGCAAAATAATTTGGCGGCTGCGGGAATGCTAAATCTGATTTATAGGCTACGCGATGGGTCGGGCTATACCAATGTGGCACCACATAATAACTGTGGGTCAAAACCCGATCCAATGCCCTAGTAGCTGTGATTAAATCTTTTCTAGTTTGGGCTTTGACAATTTCTCCTATAAGCGCATCCACCACTGGTGATTGCACACCAATGATGTTGTCAGCGCCTTTAGTTGTTGCAGACTCACTGCCATATCGATCCCACAACTCATTGCCTGGGCTTTGAGAGTCAGGGAACTTCATACTAGTCATGAAGAAATCAAATTCTTCTAGGCGCTTTTGATACAAAGCGTAATCAGTAGTCCTAATATCGACCTTGATACCCAGTTTTTCTAAGTTACGTGCATAAGCCAACACCAAGCGAGACATGGCGCCACCATCATCCATGAACTCAAACTCAAAAGCTTGTCCCTTAGCATTTCTGAGTGCACCATCTTTGTATACCCACCCTGCTTGCGCCAACAACTCTCTGGCTTGTCTTAAGTTTTGACGCAAGCTTGATGGCGCTTCCGTTGTCACAGGCAAGGTCATAGGACCCAATGCTTTTGCAGGAAAGTGCTTGGGATAAGCTCTTTGCAAAGGTTCTAATATTTTTCTTTCAGCAGCACTGGGCATGCTCGCAGGTTGATATGAGGCACCTAAATCACTGTTTGAGAAATAACTATCAATACGATGATATTGACCGTAGAACAATAAGCGGTTCATCCACTCAAAATCCAGCGCAAGGGTCAAAGCCTCACGCACACGCTGATCTTGAAAAATCGGCTTGCGAATGTTCATTACAAAACCCTGCATGCCAGCACCATTCCTATGAGAAAAATGCTGCTTCTTTAATGTGCCGTCTCTAAATTTAGGACCAACATAACTCTTGGCCCAATTTTTAGCTCGGTATTCAACCAAAGTATCAAACTCACCAGCCTTCAGCGCCTCCAACCTAGCTGTGTCGTCTTTGTATAAACGATAAGAAACACGATCAAAGTTAAAGAACCCTACTCTGACGTTTAAATCAGCCCCCCAATATTGAGGATCTTTCTTGAAGACAATACTTTTACCAATATCATAAGACTCAATCAGATACGGTCCGCTTCCAATGGGCTTCTCAAAGGTCAATTGGTTAAATGGTTTACCCGCACCCGTGGCGTCTTTGCCCCACTTTTCAGAAAAGACAGGCATTGATCCCACTAATAGTGGCAACTCTGTATTTTTACGATGAAAATCAAAACGAATCACTCGCTCAGAAACCACAACCGCCTGCTTCACATCTGCATAAACAGTTTTAAATTGCGGACTGGCCAATTTGCTCATCAAGGTATCAAAAGAATATTTGACGTCTTTGGCTAAAACAGGGGCTCCATCATTAAATCGTGCGTTTGCTCGCAAACGGAAAGTAACGCTCAACTGATCTTTGGCCAAGCTAACGTCTTCAGCCAAAAGACCATAGGAGGATGCGATTTCATCAGAACTGCCAATCAGTAGGCTTTCAAACATCAACTGAGCCACACCAGGTGCAGTCACACCTTTGAGTGTGAATGGATTGAATTTATCAAAGCTGGTTCTTCGATCAGGATTAGGCAGGTTGAGGGTGCCACCTTTAGGGGCATTTGGATTAACGTAAGAAAAATGCTTAAACCCTGCTGGGTAGAGCAAATCTCCGTACTGAGCAAACCCATGAGCAGCCCAAGCATTGCCAGACAGACCTATTCCAGCCATGGTGAATAGGCTTAAAATAGCGGTCAGAAGTAAGGGTCTAATCATCAGCATGTGTGACAATTGTAATTAGACATTAACAAATGCATCAAAAAGATAAAAGGAAGCAAAAATGGGTTTCTTAGCCGGCAAAAAAATCGTCCTTACAGGCCTACTTTCTAACCGTTCTATTGCTTATGGTATCGCCAAAGCCTGCCATCGTGAAGGTGCTGAATTAGCCTTTACTTATGTAGGGGAACGTTTCAAAGACCGTATCACTGAATTTGCTGCCGAATTCGACAGCAAACTGATTTTTGATTGTGACGTCGGTAGCGACGAACAAATTGACAAGCTATTTGCCGACATATCGGCTACTTGGCCAAAATTTGATGGCTTGATCCATTCCATTGGTTTTGCACCGCGTGAAGCAATTGCCGGAGACTTCTTAGATGGTCTATCAAGAGAGTCATTCAAAATTGCTCACGATATTTCAGCGTACAGCTTTCCAGCGATGGCTAAAGCTGCCCTACCAATGCTTAATGACAAGTCAGCATTACTCACATTAACTTACCTTGGCTCACAAATGGTGGTACCTAACTACAACACCATGGGTCTAGCAAAAGCTTCTCTAGAGGCCAGCGTACGTTACTTAGCCAACTCCGTGGGCCCTAAGGGTGTGCGCTGTAACGGCATTTCAGCAGGTCCCATCAAAACTTTGGCGGCTTCAGGCATTAAAGGATTCGGCAAAATTTTGGATTTCGTTGAAGCTAATGCACCATTGCGTCGTAACGTCACCATTGAGGATGTAGGTAATGCAGCGGCATTTTTAATGTCTGACCTTGCTAGCGGTATTACTGGCGAAATCACATACGTTGACGGTGGCTTTAGCCACGTTGTTGGCGGCATGGCTGAGGCTGAGTAAGCCAAACTCTTCAAATCATGGGGGCGTATATAATTGCGCTCTTCACGGAGAGATGGATGAGTGGTTTAAGTCACACGCCTGGAAAGCGTGCGTAGGTTAATAGCCTACCGCGGGTTCGAATCCCGCTTTCTCCGCCAAATTCACAATATAAAAAAGGGACTTAAAGTCCCTTTTTTAATATTTGACATCCTGATACCCGCTAATTATCTGTTTGCGATTTGGCTGCAAAAATTGCTTGGCGCAGCTCCGCATCATTCTCCACCAATAATTGAAACCGACTTTCTGAGACTCTTTGTAAGAGAGTCGCACGATATTGCTCCCGTCTTAATTTTTCAAAAAACACGGCTGTTAATAAAGTAATAATTAGGAAAACTATTTGATCAGTCACATCTGTATCAATTCCAATATCAAACGCACCATAAGGTTCAATAAAGAAATAAATAGAAACAGGAATACTCATCAATAAAAATACAAATGAGGGCCAAAATCCATAAAAGTAAGCCAGCATAGTGCAATTAATTGCAAAAAATAAAGTTGGGAAATGCTCATCCAAACGATCATGTAATGAAAATCTTAGAAAAAAAGCCAAAAAGAAACCAATTGCACCAATCAGGTAAGGCTTCCAATCTGGAGAGCTCCAGCGCTTACTATTTTTAATTTTCATAATGTTTTAAATCTTATTTTTTATCTATACTGCAAATAATACAGTTAGTTTTTTGTGCCTACACCTCACATCTAAAATTTTTATTAGTGACTACTTTTAAAGCCTCCAATTCAGAACATGCCGTTGTTTTAATACATGGTTTATGCGGCACATCCATGGAATTAGGCTCAATACCTAAAGCATTAAAAGATGCTGAGTATCAAGTTCACATTTGCGAAATTGAAAACTACACAGCGTCGATGCTCAATAAATCACAAAGAATTGACTGGGAGCTGTGGAGTCAGCATGTCAACATGATTGTTACCGAGCTTCTTGAAAAACATGTGACAGTTTCTTTGTGCGGATTGAGCATGGGAGCAACATTAGCTCTCGCAGTTGCATCAGAGAGATCTGATATCACTTCTGTATCCCTACTCTCACCCATATTACGTTACGACGGCTGGGCAATTAAATGGTATGAAAATTTAATGCTAGTTCCTTACCTACTGGGATTAAGAAATTGGTCATATAAGGAGCAGGATCCTTTTGGCATTAAAAATATTGAATTACGTCGACGTGTAGCGAAATCAATGCTCAAAGATGGCGTATCTCAAGTAGGTGCAGCTCAAATTTCAGCAAGACATCTCTACACTGCCCGAAAAATGATGAAAGAAGTGAGAAATTCATTATCTGAGGTAAAGGCGGATGTGTTGTGCATACATGCCATTGACGATGAAACTGCTGCACCACGCAACACGGAGCAGATAATTGATGAGGTTGGAAGCGAAACAAGAAAAGCAGTATGGCTTGGTGATTGCTACCACATCATTACAGTTGATAATGAAAGAGAAATCGTTACAAATGAAACATTACGATTTATTCAAAAATCAATTAATGCTCATGAAAATAACATTGACTATAGAAAAGTATCTAATCGATCAATGCTTAAAGATAGAAGATAGTTAGTCATGATCAAGATTAAAAAAGGGGCTTTGTAGCCCCTTTTTTAATCAAAGCCCATCTAGCTAATCGTTAGACAAATGTTTTGCTGAGTAATTCGAGAATGTTTCATAAAGAATTGGCAACACAATCAAGGTGAGTAATGTTGCAGTTACCAAGCCGCCAATAACAACTATTGCTAAGGGCTTCTGAGTTTCTGATCCTATGCCTGTTGATAGCGCCATTGGCAACAAACCCAACATGGCCAAGAGCGCTGTCATCAATACTGTTCTCAAACGCTCAACCGAACCCTTGATCACCGCTTCTCTGAGACTGTAACCTTCGACTTGCAACTGGTTAAAGTAGGTCACCAAAATCACACCATTTAGAACAGCTTGCCCAAACAAAGCAATAAACCCAATTGCTGCAGAAACGGACAATGGTGTACCAGTTATAAACAATAAGAAAATGCCACCAATCATCGCAAATGGTACGTTTGAAATAATCAACAACGCACTGGGTAGCGAATTAAAGGCATTAAATAATAGTAAGAAAATAACCAAAATTGAAATTGGAATCACAATCGACAAGCGAGCCATGGCGCGCTCTTGATTCTCAAACTCTCCAGACCAATCAATTCTGACATCATTCACTTTTACATTCTTAGCAACTGCAGCTTGCATATCTTTCACGACACTACCCATATCTCTATCACGAATAAACACACCAATAGAAGTGACTCGTTGTCCGTTTTCGCGACTAATATTCATAGCACCTGAAATTGTCTTGAAGTTCATAACTTCAGATAGAGGAATTTGTGCACCATTTGGGGCTGACACCAAGGTATTAGGTAGATTACCCAAATACCTCTCGCCCTCTTTTAGACGCACAACTACTGAGAAGTGCTTCTCTCCTTCCCATAGCTCTGTAGCAACTTTACCGCCTAAAGCAGTTTCAATGACGTCTTGAAGATCGCCAACATTCAAACCATAACGAGCAGCTTGTACCCGATCAATTTCTAAAATAAATTGAGGTAACTCACCTTCCCTATCGATAAAGGCTCGCACAACACCCTCTACTTTTGAAACCTGATTCAAAATATCGGAGGCAACATCTTTATTTCTAGTCAAGCTATCACCTAAAACTTTGATGACGATTTGACCCTTGATTTGAGAAATACTCTCCAGGATGTTATCTCTAACTGGTTGTGAGAAATTAGGCTCAACACCAGGCAATGATCTTAAATTGGCATCAATTTCACTAACAATGTGAGACTTTTTATGCCAAAAGCGCCAATCTTTTTCAGGTTTCAAATCAACCAAAATTTCGACTGTATTAATTAGCTTCGGATCAGTGCCATCATCTGGACGACCCACTTTAGAAATAGTTGTTAATACTTCAGGCGTTTGAGAAATCACCTCTCTCATCACCCTAGCCTGCTCTTTCGCCTCCTGAATTGACACCGATGCGGGTAAATCAACACTGATCCACATAGCACCCTCATCCAACTCTGGCAAAAATTCACTACCTAGCAATTTAGCAACAACAATTGTTATCAGCATTAGACCGCCTGCTATTTTCAACACTTTAGCCTTGCTATTTAGGGCCCAATCTAAAGCTGCTTTATAGCGATCTTTACACCAATGGACAAACCTAGAATCCTCATGGCCAATGTCTTTCGTTAAGAACAAATGGCATAGCATCGGTATTACTGTTAATGAAATAATCAATGAGCCTATCAGTGCTGATGTTACGGTATAGGCCATAGGCGCAAATATTTTTCCCTCGTGCCTTTGCAAGGTGAAAATTGGAATATGAGCTGCGATAATGATGATGATAGAAAACAATGTGGGACGACCCACCTCTGTTGCAGCTCTAAAAATCGCTCTCTTTCTCTGACGAGAACTCTCCAAATGTTCAGGGCTAAGTTCACCCAAACGTCTAAAGATGTTTTCAACCACAATTACTGCACCATCAACAATGATGCCAAAATCCATCGCTCCTAAAGATAAAAGATTGGCGGGTATACCAACAATGGTCAAACCTATGAAGGTCGAAAGTAATGCTAATGGGATAGTGATTGCAACAATCGCAGCAGCCCTAACATTTAGCAAAAATGCATAGAGCACCAAAACAACCAATATTGCGCCTTCAACCAAATTGCCAAATACAGTTTTGAGCGTTTTATCAATCAGCCATGAGCGGTCGTAATAAGGCTCTATCTCTACCCCTCTTGGCAAGATTTCTTGATTTAATTTCTCCACTTTTTCTTTAATACCCTCAAGCACCCTAGTTGGGTTCTCGCCTTTGCGCATTAAAACAGTACCAACCACAATATCGTCTTCTTGATCTTGTGCCATTAGACCTTGCGGAGGCGCAAATGAAGTTTTAATTTCAGCAATGTCTCTCACCAAAATCGGTACACCCCGATTTTCAGCAACTACCACGCCAGCAATCTCTGCAGAAGACTTAAATAATCCGATTGATCTCAATAAAAACTGCTGATGACCTTCTTCTACACGACCACCACCCGCATTAGAGTTGGCTCTTGATAAAGCATTAAATAATTGAGCAAGACTAATCTTGTAATCCCGCATCTTAGCCAAGTTAGGATTAACCTCGTACTGCTTGACCTGACCACCTATGGTGACCAAGTCTGCAACACCTGGCACTTGTCGCATATGCTTCTCAACAACCCAATCCTGTAAAGTTCTAAGTTCTTGAGTGCTTTTACCAATACCCTTTAAGCGAAATCGATAAATCTCACCAATAGCAGTAGATAAAGGCGCCACATCAGGCTGGACACCATTAGGCAAATCAACGCTGCGCAAGCGTTCAATAACCTGCTGCCTTGCTATGAGGTCAGTAGTCTTATCGTTAAATGTCACCATCAAAAATGACAAGCCAAACTGAGTATGAGAAAAAACTCGAACTGAGTTTGGAAGCCCTGATAAAGCTACCTCAATAGGAATAGTTACTTGCTTTTCGACCTCTTCAGCTGCTCTACCGTTATATAGGGTAATGACGTTCACCTGAATATCCGAAACATCAGGGAATGCCTCAACTGGCAAACTCTTAAAGGCAAAAGTACCCGCCAAAATAAGTATTAAAAGACCTAAACTAACAAATAGTTTTTGATCTAAAGAAAAGCGAATAATCCGATTAAGCATTCAATCAACCCTTAGTGTGTAATACCTTGATACACATCATCCAAGAGTCGGGCTGGCGATGACTCAACTTTCCCCTTTTGAGCTCTCACACTTGATCGAAGAATTTCTTGAAGATACAAGTTACCTTCTGTCACAACTTTTTGATCTTGTTTCAAACCCTCAAGAATCTCAACTTTATCCGCAAAACGTTTACCCACTTTCACTTCATGGCGCTCGTACTTATTGACATCTAATTCAACAAACACGAAGTGCTGGTCCCCAATTAAAAATACTCCTCTAGCTGGAACAATGATTCCCTCTAAGTTGGTTACTGGAATATCTGCCTGAACAAACATTTCAGCACGCAATTTTTTATTTTGATTCGGAACTTCCACTCTGACCTTTAAAGTTCGAGTAACTGGGTCAATGAAGTCAGCAATCTGAATAATTTTTCCAGTTAGCTTTTCGTTTGGCAGCGTGTTGTTATAAATAGTTACCTCCGCACCTACTTCAAAGCGCCCAAGATCAACCTCTGAGGCTTCTAAAACAGCCCACATGTTATTTGGGTCAGTAATGGTCAGTAAGGGTACATTTGATAAATCAGAATTTAGCTCTCTGCCAGGATAAATATTTTTTTCTACTACAACCCCCTCAGTTGGGGTGTTGAGTGGAAATTTCTGATTAATAGAGTTATAACTGGCGCCTAGTGCTTTAATTCTGGCGCTAGCCCGATCAAACTCTGCAATTACTTGTGCAGTATCCGACTCAATTTGCTCAAACTCTTTTTTCGAGATGATTCCGTGGGCATAAAGCTCTTTGGCACGGCTTAAAGTTGATTTAGCTAATATTGCCGCAGCCTGCGCTTTACGAGCATCTGATTGTGCCACTCCAAATTCTGGGGACTGTATATAGGCTAGCGACTGCCCCTTCTTAACAGTCTCACCCAACTGGACTTCGACTGACTCCACACGACCAGCAAATGGACTATAGATTTTGGCTGTTTTTTCTTCATTCCAAACTAAGCGGCCAGGCAACACAAGGTTTTGCACCCCACCAGCCATTAGCTCAGACGATTTAATACCATTTAAAGGTTTTGTTACACCCTTAAAGTAAATCAACTCACCTTCAACAACTGGCTCAATAACAACTCGAGAAGGTTTGTAAACACACTTAGCAAAGTTAACCACCATCATAGAAATAATTACGATATATGCAATTCTAAGTACCTTCTTATGATGTGCGCCCCAAAACTTTTTCGGTTCAGCAGGTAAGTTTTCATGCACCTGATGAATAACCTGCGCCTCTAAAGCATTAAATTTCTCAATATAGGCTTTAGATTTAACTTGGTCAAAGAGTCCTTTGAATAAACTTAATATGGTTGTTTTAATAAAGTTGATTAACCAAGCAAAAAGACGCCAAGTATCTCTTAAGAATTGACCAATATTTTTCATTATTTATCGTCTACCTCAATCGCCAACTTAAATGCACTTAAACCTTTTGCAAAGTCAGCTCTAGTTTGTGATGCCTCAGTGCGAGCTTGTCGCAATGAACGCCTTGCATCAATGAAATCCAAAACTCCAATAGCGCCTTTTTTGTATGCAAACTCAGCCGCTGCAGCAACTTGTTCTGCGCTTGGCAATACGTCTACAAGAACTCTATTTAAACGCTCCTGATTTGCTTGTAACTCTGCCTCTTGATATTCAAGTTGCGCCACCGCATCTCTCTCGCCGCGCCATTGATTGTCTCTCGCCCTGTAATACTCAGCCTCAGCCCTCATGGCCTCACCTTGATATTGATGCCTAATAAATAATGGGATACTCAAATTCACCATATAAGTATTAATCGTGCCATTTTGGACGGAGCCCGTCACCGGCAAATGGTTATATTGCAAACCCACCGTCACATCCGGAACTTTTAGGGCTCTTGCTAAATCGCGTGAATTTTCTGCAGACAAAGTTCTACTCTTCAAAGCTTGTAAATCAGCTCTTGAATCAATCTTGTCCCACGGAATGGCAGGTAATGCAAGTTCATGGTTAGGCCAATCAGCGATTAACAAACTCTTATGAATATTTTTTCCATAGCCTAAAGCTTTTGCCAAACCAGCCTTTGCTCTTGCTAAGTCAGACTTAGCTAGTTGATATTCATTATTAGCTCTAGCTATATCGAGTTTGATTTTATTCAGATCAATTTCAGAGATGTCACCTACTTTGTATCGAATCTTGGCAGCATCCAACACATTTTTATTCATCTCAACAATATCAAAGAGATCTTTCTCTTTTTGCTGAGCCCCTAATCCATCATAGAAAATTTGCTCAATGCTAACTAGTACGGCTCTTTCAGCATACTTCAAGAAATATTGAGATGCTAATTCAGCTGCTGTTGCAGCATTTGCACGGTATTTAGCTTTACCACCCAATTCAATCAACTGATCAATTCTGACTGAACTATCTACCTTCTTTGTACCCTGAGGGCTTTGACTGGGATGTGGGTTAATTGAATCAGCACCCAGAGTGATATTTGGATTTGGGCGTTGCTCTGCAATCACTCGATCAGCAATAGCCAACTGGTGCTCCAAGCGATAAGCAGCTAAATCAGGGCTGCACTGCATTGCCCTGTCTAAAATTACCGTTAGATTGAGGTTAATAGGAGCTTGTGAGCTGCATTGACCTGCATCCAAAGCCTTATTACTTTTGCTAGGTTTAACTACTTGTGCATTAGCCGAGCCTGCTGAATGTAGCAATAAGATTGCACAACCAACATTAATAACTCGCTTTAACTTCATAAACATTACCCAAATAGTTCGCTTCTTTAATTAAGCAATCAATATGATTCAGCTTTAAACCTTATAAAAACTAAAATTATCTTGATTAATCAATAACCATCGATATTGTCACATGAAAACCCATAAAAAAAGGGTCCGAAGACCCTTTTTATCCGTAATTGAGAACCTGACTAAAAGTTAACTTTTACGACTCAAGAACGCCTGCACTTCCCCAACAATACCTCTACGGAAAGCCAACACACAAACCACAAAGATGATGCCAAGCACAATGGTGCTGAATGAGCCAATACCAGCAAGGTAGTTTTGCAAGCCAACCACTACTGTTGCACCAACAATTGGCCCAAAAATGGTGCCAATACCACCAAGAATTGTCATCAAAACGACTTCACCAGACATATGCCAATGAACGTCTGTGAGAGAAGCCAACTGGAATACCAATGATTTAGTTGATCCGGCTACGCCAGCTAATGATGCAGAAATTACAAAGGCCATTAATTTAAATTTAGCAACGTCATAACCTAAAGAGATGGCTCGTGGCTCGTTCTCACGAATTGACTTTAGAACCTGTCCAAATGGTGAGTGAATCGTTCTCAAAATGGTTGCAAAGCCCAAAACAAAAATGGCTAAAACAAAGTAATACAACGCTGTATCAGAGGACAAATCAATCAAACCCAAGAAATGACCACGAGGCACACCTTGAATACCGTCTTCACCATGCGTGAATGGCAATTGCAACGCCAAGAAGAAAATTAATTGCGACAAAGCCAAGGTGATCATGGCAAAGTAAATGCCCTGACGTTTGATAGCCAAGGAACCAAAGATATAACCTGTAATACCGGCATATGTCATGCCAGCCAAAACACCTAACTCTGGAGTCCAGCCCCACTCTTTACATACATGCGATGTGATGTAGGCTGCCCCACCAAAAAATGCCGCATGACCAAAAGATAGTAAACCCGTATAACCCAAAAGTAAGTTAAACGCGCAGGCGAATAAGGCAAAACAAAGGACCTTCATCGCAAAGACAATGTAAATAAAATCTTGTAATGGCAGTAAAACTAATAATGCCAACAATATCCAATAAAGTTTTTGAGAATCTATTTTCATTTTTCTTTCCCAAATAAACCGGCTGGGCGCAACAACAAAACAATCGCCATAATCACAAATATCACCACACCTGATGCTTCTGCGTAGAAGACTTTAGTTAAACCCTCTAACAAGCCCAAAGTTAGACCTGTCACGATGGAACCCATGATCGAGCCCATGCCACCAATCACGACCACAGCAAACACAACAATGATGAGGTTGGAACCCATGATTGGGTTCACTTGAAACACAGGTGCAGCCAATACACCTGCAAATGCCGCTAGAGCAACACCAAAACCATAAGTCAAAGTGATCATCAAAGGCACATTGATACCCAATGCTTGTAGTAATTTTGGGTTTTCCGTACCAGCTCTTAAGTAATTACCAAGTTTGGTTTTTTCAATCACGTACCAAGAAGCAAAGCACACAGTGAGTGATGCCACAATCACCCACAAACGATATTTCGGCAGGAATAATCCTAGACTTTCAATTTGGATACCACCTTGCAGAGCTTCAGGCACCCCATAACTTTCACCAGAGATACCGTACCAATGACGGAACATCCCCTCGGTCACCAAGGCCAAGCCAAAAGTCAGCAATAAACCATATAAATGGTCTAAGTGATATAGACGCTTGAGCATCGTCTTTTCAATCAAAATGCCAATAGCGCCAACAATGATCGGAGATAAAAAGAGAGCTACCCAGTAGTTCACAGATAGGTCAGGCATACCCAACCAGTTACCCAGTTGAGTAAGCCCTATCCATGAAATAAAAGCACCGAGCATGTACTGCGCACCATGTGTGAAATTAATCACATTCAATAAACCGAAAATGATGGCTAAGCCTAGACTTAAGATTGCATAGAAGGAACCATTGATCAGTCCCACTAGCAATTGAGCGACTAAACCTTGAGGCGTAATGCCTAACCATTCAAACATGATGCGTTACTCCGTGTTCTTACTAAAGATTACTTCTTAACCAATTTACATACTGACTTAGATAGCGGCAAAGTAGCATCCTTAGCTGGAATTACCGCACGCACATGGTAGTAATCCCATGGTGTTGTAGATTCAGCAGGTTTCTTCACTTCTAATAAGTACATGTCATGTTCAAACTTACCGTCAGCACGAATCACGCCTTTGAATAAGCCATCATTGATAGGTGTTGATCTCAACTTAGCCATCACAGTGTTTGTGTCATCTGACTTAGTTGCTTCAACCGCTTTCAAGTAGTTCATCACAGATGAGTACACGCCAGCATGAACCATTGTTGGCATACGCTTGTGTTGTGCAAAGAAGCGCTTAGACCAAGCACGAGTTTGGTCATTAAAGTCCCAATAGAAACCCTCTGTCACAGTCAAACCTTGAGCTGTTTTAAGACCCAATGAGTGCACGTCTGTAATGAACATCAACAAAGGTACGATTGTTTGCTTTTGTGAAATACCAAATTCAGCAGCTTGCTTAATTGAGTTAATCGTGTCAGCACCAGCATTGGCCAAACCAATCACTTGTGAACCAGAAGATTGAGCCTTTAACAAGAAGCTGGAAAAGTCACTTCCTGGGAATGGGTGACGCACAGAACCAACGACAGTACCACCAGCAGATTTAACAACGGCAGATGTATCGCCTTCTAAGCTGTGACCAAACGCATAGTCAGCAGTAACAAAAAACCAACTCTTCTTGCCTGCTTTAACCATCGCATTACCCGTACCAGCTGACAAGGCATATGTGTCATACGTCCAATGAACATTAGTTGCTGTACATTTTGCGCCAGTAATAGCACTAGATGCTGCTCCAGAAATCAAAGTGATTTTGTTCTTTTGCTCAGCCACTTCCATTGCCGCCAAAGCAGCGCTGGTTGTCACCAAGTCAACAATCACGTCAACCTTTTCTTTATCAAACCACTCACGTGCTTTATTAGCAGTGATGTCAGCTTTATTTTGGTGGTCAGCAGAAATCAATTCGATTTTTTTGCCAAGTACAGTTTTGCTGTTTGAGAAATCCTCAATCGCCATACGGGCTGCAACAACTGAGCCTTGGCCTGACAAATCAGAATAAGCGCCTGACAAATCTGTCAAAACACCAATCTTAACCACATCATCACTCACTTTTTGAGCTTGTGCGCCAACAGCCATTGCCGATAAGCAAAGGGCCGTAACGGCTTGTGCAATCAATTTTTGTTTCATACTCGGTCTCCTAGTTGCAAATTAACTAAATAGTTTGATTAAGTTCAAAGGGACAAACTAAACACCCAACAAAACATTCAACTCAGCCATATTGCTAGCCAAATCTTCCTGCTTAACCACTTTCACTACCTGACCATGCTCGATCACATAGTGTCTATCAGCCAATGGGGCTGCAAATCTAAAGTTTTGCTCTACTAATACGATTGTGAAACCACGCTGACGCAAATCAGTCACAGCCTGCCCAAGTTTTTCAACAATCACGGGGGCCAAACCTTCTGTGATCTCATCCAATAAAAGTAATTTGGCACCAGTTCTTAAGATTCTGGCCATGGCAAGCATTTGCTGCTCACCGCCAGATAACCTACCACCTGGACTGTTGCGGCGCTCTTTTAGATTAGGGAACATCGTGTAGATTTCATCAACGCTCATGCCACCTTCAGCCAAGGTCGGCGGCAACATCAAATTTTGTTCACAACTTAAGCTTGTAAAAATGCCTCTCTCTTCAGGGCAATAGCCCACACCAAGACGAGCAATTTGGTGCGGTTGTAATGAAGTTGTCTCCTGACCCTGTATCTGGATGCTGCCAGTTCTTTTTCCAATCAAACCACAAATGGCACGCAATGTAGATGTACGCCCCGCTCCATTACGTCCTAATAAAGTGATTACTTCACCATTAGCCACCTCAAGGTTAATGCCATGCAATACATGTGACTCACCGTACCAGCCATGTAGGTTTTCGATTTTTAAAACTGTGTGACTCATTAGTGCGCCCCCAATGTTGCATTTGAAGAGCTGCCCATATACGCCTCAATCACCTGTGGATTATTTGATACCTCAGCATAGTTACCACTGGCAATGATTTTGCCTCGTTGCAAAACTGTGATTGTGTCAACAATGGAAGAAACAACTTTCATATTGTGCTCAACCATTAAAACTGTTCTGCCAGCTGATACCTTCTTAATTAGCTGAGTCACCTTATCGACATCCTCGTGACCCATGCCCTGAGTTGGCTCATCTAACAACATTAAATCTGGACTCATGCCTAATGTGGTGGCAATTTCTAAGGCGCGCTTGCGACCATAAGGCAAACTCACAGCTGTATCTTTGGCATAGCTTTCCAAACCAACTTCTTCGATGTACGCCATGGCTTCATCATTTAGGTGATTGAGCGTACTTTCACTTTTCCAAAAATGCATGGACGTGCCAGTTCTTTGTTGAAGAGCCAAGCGAACATTTTCTAGTACGCTTAAATGAGGAAATACTGCAGAGATTTGAAATGATCTCACCATGCCAATTCTGGCAATTTCTGCAGAACTCTTATGAGTAATATCTTGACCTTTGTAGATGATTTGGCCAGCCGTTGGCGTGATAAATTTTGTGAGTAAATTAAAGCAAGTAGTTTTACCCGCACCATTGGGTCCAATCAATGCATGAATGGTTCCTGCTTTTACCTGTAAGTTGACATCACTAACAGCCACGAATCCTGAGAATTCTTTTGTGAGCTGCTTCGCTTCAAGTATCACATCTGACATATGGGCCGCTTTTTCTCTAAATCTAATTGACCTCGTTAGAGGCTTAACTGACTCAATATAGAGAGAGAATAGCTAGCTAACAATAAGGGATTGTCCTATGGAATACCCTTAATTATTTAAAAAGCCGCCCCATTTAGGCAATGGCTTTAGCAAATGTATAACTAATGGTTATTTTGGTACTTTTTGTTGCACTTTTACTGTGACTTACTGCGAATCATCCTGGTGCATTGTGACGCCAATCATTAAATTTACTTCTCAACAAACGCGCGCTCATACACATAGTCACCCAACTCACCTAAGCTTGGAGAAACCTTGAATCCTCTGGCATCTAACATGTCAGAAATTTCTTTAAGCATCGATGGGCTGCCACAAATCATGCCACGATCAACTGCTGGGTCTAACGGCGGCAAGCCAATATCTTTGAATAACTGACCGTTTTCAACTGCCGTTGTTAAACGCCCTGTGTGTTTGAATGCTTCACGTGTCACAGTTGGGTAATAAATCAGCTTTTCTCGAACCATGTCACCCAAGAATTCATCATTGGGTAATACGTTACGAATGTAATCTTCATATGCCAACTCACTAACTAAGCGCACACCGTGAATGAGGACAACTTTTTCAAACTTTTCATAAGTCTCTGGATCACGAATGATGCTCATAAATGGTGCCAAGCCAGTGCCTGTACTAAACAGATACAAATGCTTGCCTGGGTTTAAGTCATCAATCACTAAAGTGCCTACTGATTTTTCGCTCACCAAGATGGGATCACCCACTTTGATGTTTTGTAAGCGAGAAGTTAATGGACCGTTTTCGACCTTAATACTTAAGAACTCCAAATGCTCTTCATAATTTGGACTGGCAACACTATATGCGCGGACCAACGGCTTACCTTCAACCTCAAGACCAATCATCAAAAAATGTCCATTACGAAAGCGTAATGATTTGTTACGAGTGGTTGTAAAACTAAATAGAGTGTCATTCCAGTGCTTAACCGTTAGCACTGTCTCTGTGTTGTAACTAGCCATGATTTCCTAAGCAAATTGGTGCGAGTCAGATGACTCATTAAAGTGATTCACATTTTAAACGCACCAAGATTGCCCACCTGTGAAAGTGGTTCGAATATTTAAGATTTTATTGATACTAATCAGTTACTTATTTATCCGAAGTGTATTAAATAAATATCGCCAAGAAGTACAAATTCAATAAATTCTGCATATACTAAGCATCTGAAATTAAGCTTAATGTCACAACCGGAGATTAAACAAATGAAATTAATCAGCACACTACTAGCAGCCTCTTTGTTGGCATCTGCACCAGCATTTGCGTCTAAAGAAATCGCGACCAAAAACGCATGTATGGGTTGCCATGCGGTGGATAAGAAAATTGTTGGCCCTGCATACAAAGATGTTGCCGCTAAATACAAAGGTCAAGCCGATGCTGTTGAAAAGCTAGCTAAGAAAGTGAAAGCTGGTGGCTCTGGTGTTTGGGGCCCAGTACCAATGCCTGCTAATGCAGCTATCAGCGAAGCAGATGCAAAAACTGTTGTTAAATGGATTTTGGACGGCGCGAAGTAATTTAAGATTACCTCGTTAAAATCTAAAAAATGGCTGGGATACCAGCCATTTTTCATGGTATTGAGATAAAGTAGACCACTATGCGCACATACGATCACCCACTAAGAACCGTTCTTCATGAAGAAGTTCATGCAAGACCTCCCGTTGCTTTATGGCCTAGAGATCGTATTTTGAATCAGGCGTTTTTACTTAATGCCAAAGATCGTATCAAGCAATTAGAGTGGATTAACTCAATTAGCCTGAAAATGAATCAAGCTGCTGACCCTCACCATGGTCAAAGCTTCAGAATTATTGAATTACAAGCTGCACCACAACGCATCATCATCAAGTGGGAACTGCACGGTGAATTTGCCTCAATCTCAGCAGTGGTTCAGCAAGCTAATTTGCTCGATCAACCCCATATCCAAACTCGCCAGAATATCGAACAAGAAGTTAATCGTTTTTTGGCTAATCTTGGTGTGAGCCCTATTCATGAATCAGGTGGCTTACGCATTGCTGCGATGGATGTGGCTTTTGAAGATCGTCCACTGTTCAGCGACGCTGAACAAGTGTCACAAATTTTCTCTGGCAATACCTTGCTAGGCAGTACGATTTTGAGCAGTCAAAAAGCTCAACTGTGGACCGATTTACAAATTAATGAAGATGGTTATATTTCATATTTAGTGCCTCATGTTGGCATGGGCTCAAGGCAAGCAGGTCGTGTTGCAAGGCGCATCACTGAAACAGAAACCTACCGCATGGCTTCGATGCTTGCCTTCCCTGTTGCAAAAAGTTTGTCAGGGCCACTACGTCAAGCCGAAGCAGAACTGGCTGAATTATCTAAAGAAATTTCAGGCGCTCAAAGTCAACTATCAGCAGCACCGAATGCTGATGGTGAATTTTTGCATCGCATTTCGATGCTTGCTTCAAAAATTGAAGAATGGATTTCTGAACACGGCTTACGCTTTACAGCATCTGAAGCCTATAGTCAGTTAGTCCATAAAAATCTAGAAGAGTTGAACGAGTCTTCTGTTCCTGGCGTGCAAACTTTGTCCGAATTCATGGATCGCCGTTTTGCCCCTGCTATGAGCACCTGCTCTTGGACTCAACGCCGCCTCAAAGAACTCTCAGACAGAATCTCTAGAACCACTCAAATTTTACGCACCCGCATTGAATACGTGAACGAAAGCCAGACACAACAGTTGCTAGCCAGCATGGATCAACGCGCCCAACTACAACTTCGCCTACAAGAAACAGTTGAGGGCTTGTCTGTTTTAGTGCTGACCTACTACGCAGTCAGCCTAATTATTTACATGGCCAAAGGCGTGAAAGAATTAGGTTTGGGACTATCGCCAGAGCTGATTGGTGCCGCCTGCGCTCCACTCATTGCCTATGGCATTTACCGCGCAAACCAATTAAGAAAAAAGAAGTTTCAGTCTGAGTAAGATCCGACTGGTTATTTAAGAATATCCAAAGCCAGGGCTTCTGCCACTTTAATGCCATCCACACCTGCGGATAGAATACCGCCGGCATAACCAGCACCCTCACCCGCAGGATATAAGCCCTTTACATTCAAGCTTTGGTAGTTAGTACCTCGCGTAATACGAATGGGTGATGAGGTTCTGGTTTCAACACCGGTTAAGACTGCATCTGGCATTGAGAAACCTTTAATTTGTTTTTCAAAAGCAGGCAAAGCCTCACGCATCGCCTCAATAGCAAAGCTAGGCAAGGCTTCTGCCAAATCTGTCAAATGAACACCTGGTTTGTATGATGGAATCACGCGACCAAATTCATTAGAGGGTCTGCCAGCAATAAAGTCTCCCACCAACTGCCCTGGGGCCTCATAATTTTTGCCACCCAACTCAAAAGCTTTTGACTCTAGAGCTCTTTGAAAATCAATGCCAGCTAGAGGATTAGCTGCACTACCACCATAGTCACTTGGATCAACGTTCACAACAATTCCGGCATTCGCATTACGTTCATTGCGCGAGTACTGACTCATACCATTGGTTACCACGCGATTCTCTTCTGATGTGGCCGCGACGACTGTGCCACCAGGGCACATGCAAAAGCTATACACTGCTCGACCATTTTTAGCATGGTGAACCAACTTGTAATCAGCAGCACCAATCAAAGGATTGCCTGCGTGAGGTCCTAATCGCGCTTTATCAATCAGGGACTGTGGATGCTCAATTCGAAAACCTACTGAAAAAGGTTTGGGCTCAATATAAACACCCGCTTGATGTAGAGCTTTGAATGTGTCTCTTGCGCTATGCCCTAAGGCTAAGACCACATGGTCTGCCTCAAGAACTTCACCGCTCTCAAGATACAAACCTCTTAACTGCCCATCTTGAATATCAAAACTTGTGACTTTTTGTTGAAACCTAATTTCACCACCTAGATCAATGATCTCTTGACGAATCTTTTCAACCATCCCAACTAAACGGAATGTGCCAATATGCGGCTTGGCCACATATGCAATTTCTTCTGGAGCGCCTGCTTTAATAAATTCTTCGATGACTTTGCGACCATAAAATTTAGGATCCTTAATTTGGCTATAAAGCTTGCCATCTGAGAATGTGCCAGCACCACCTTCGCCAAATTGCACATTAGATTCTGGATTAAGAATTTTTTTGCGCCATAAACCCCAAGTATCTTGAGTTCGCTCACGCACCTGTTTGCCACGCTCCAAAACAATTGGCTTAAAACCCATTTGCGCCAAAATTAAGGCTGCAAAAATACCGCATGGTCCAAAGCCAATGACTACTGGGCGCTTTTTGAGCTCTGGGGGTGCTTTGGCAACGTAGTGATAGCTTGTATCGGGAGATGGCCGAACATGAGGGTCATGACCCCATTTTTTCAGGACTTTGTCTTCATCCTTAATGGATAAATCAATCGTATAAATAAATGAAAGTGCGCTATTCTTTCTTGCATCGTGACTACGTTTAAAAACGCTGAATTCAACCAAGTCTTTGGAGGAAATAGATAAACGCTTTAAGATGGCTGCTTCAAGCTCTTCTGGAGCATGGTTAACAGGCAAACGTAGTTCAGTAATACGAATCATAGGGCTATACGATACACAATCTGTCAATAAAGTCAGAAATCATGTCAGAAAAACACACCGATATTATTCAAGAAACTCAGGATTGGGTCATCAAAGCCGTGATTGGCTTAAATCTCTGCCCCTTTGCAAAAGCTGTTCACGTCAAAGAACAAATCAAATACGTTGTGAGTGAAGCGCGCTCTGTAGAAGATTTACTTGAAGAGCTGGCTAAAGAACTTGAGTACCTAGCAGAGGTATCTCCTGAAAAAACAGACACCACCCTACTCATTCACCCGTATGTCCTACAAGATTTTTTAGTCTACAACGACTTTTTAGAATTAGCTGATAGCCTTTTAGAAGAACTCAAGCTAGACGGTGAGTTACAAATTGCAAGTTTTCATCCGCAATATCAATTTGCCAACACTGAGTTTGATGACATCACTAACTTCACCAATCGCTCACCTTACCCCACTCTTCATTTAATTCGGGAAGATAGTATTGATAAAGCTGTTGAAGCCTTTCCAGAAGCTGAAGCTATTTTTGAAACCAATATGCAAACTATGGAAAAACTGGGGCTAGAAGGTTGGAAAAAACTATTTCCTAAACCGTAGATCGAGACTCACGCAGGTAATCTACTAAGCGGCCAATGACTGGCGGATTAGGACTTGTCACATAAGACACCAAATACGCAGCAATAAAACTAGCAGGTATGCCAAACGCACCTGATGCAATTGGATCGACCCCAAACCACCGATCACCAAAGACGCCCGTGATCCTAGAAACAAACGGATAGTTCAATGCAATGTATGTGCCACTAACCAGCAAACCAGTCACCATACCAGCTATTGCACCCCACTGATTAATTCGTTTGGAGAAAACTGCCAGAATCAACACGGGAAAGAATCCTGATGCAGCTAATGAAAAAGCTGCGCCGACCAAGAAAAGGATGTCACCTGGTCGAAGTGAAGTGATGTAGGCAGCAAATAAAGCAACGCCTAATAAGACTACCTTAGCAGCAGTCACACGTTTTTGATGCGACGCTGTTTTATCAATCAAGTGGTAATAAATGTCATGTGAGAATGCGTTAGCAATTGTCAACAACAAACCATCAGCAGTTGATAAAGCCGCAGCTAGAGCACCAGCGGCTACCAGCCCTGAAATGACATAAGGCAACCCTGCGATCTCAGGGGCAGCCAAAATAATCATGTCCGGTGAAATAGATATTTCAGCCCACTGAACAAATCCATCTAAATTGATATCTGTGACAGATAAAACAGCTGGCTCCAATTTACGCCATTGCAAAACCCATGTAGGTAAGTCCGAGTACGAAACACCAACCAGATTCTTAAATAAATCCAATTTCACCATGGCAGCCAAGGCAGGCACACTCAGATAAAAGAGTGCCACAAAAAATAATGTCCAAAATACTGAATAGCGTGTCGCTGAAACACTGGTGGTTGTGTAGTAGCGCGTCAAGATGTGTGGCAGGCTTGCTGTACCAAACATCAAACAAAATATCAGCAAAATAAAGTTCCACTGATCTAAACTCAAAAATCCAATCACACCCTTAGCAGAAGGGTCCATCGATGGTGTACTGACTTGACTTTTTAATTGAGCTTGGCGTTTTTCGTTTTGCCAAACCTCGTACGCATTGGCAGGACTATTCGGATACTCCGCTAAACGACGCTCTAGCGCCTTTAACTCTTTGAGAGGTAACTGGTTAACACGCGCATCTTGCAATGCCTTCTCTACTTGTTTTTTACCCTCAAAATAAGATTGAGGTAAAGCCGCAATCTTTTTCTCATAACGAGCTACTTCTTTTTGATAATAGTCACGCACCTTAACTTCTTCAGCGGTTACCTCAAAATCTCGTTCGTGATATTCAATCTCTTTAAGCACTTGCCCATACGATGCTTGAGGCAATAAAGAATCATGCTTTTTGTATGAAATCATGCCCAATGGCAATAGCAAGGCAATCATCAAGATGATGTACTGAGCAACCTGAGTCCAAGTAACAGCTCTCATGCCGCCCAAGAACGAACAAACCAAGATCCCAGCTAAACCAAAAAAAACACCGATACTGAATTCAACGCCGATGAATCTGTTCACAATCAGACCCACACCTTGAATTTGTGCCACCAAGTAAACAAACGAGCAAACAATCGTGGCACCAACTGCCACAATCCTAACTAAGCGACTACCACCCTCTTTACCTTGACTGTAACGAATCGCCAAGAAGTCTGGGATGGTGTAAGAACCAAATTTACGAATGTAGGGCGCAATCAACATGGCAACCAAGCAAAAGCCGCCAGTCCAACCAACAATAAAAGCCAAGCCCTTATAACCAGAACTAAATAAGATGCCCACCAAGCCAATAAAAGTGGCAGCACTCATCCAGTCTGCCGCAGTTGCCATGCCATTAAAGATCGCTGGTATCTTTCTGCCAGCAATGTAATAGTCATTCATATCCGAGGTACGGCAAATTAAACCGATACTGGCGTAGATGGCAATAGTGACAAATAAGAAAACATAGCCCAACCAAATACCTGGCCCGCTATTTTTTTCAACCAATCCTAAAAAATAAACAAATAGTAAAAAACCGGCCGTAAAAAGCAGGTAATAAAAACCAATTGTTTTTGATTCAGAACTAATGCGCATGGTTGGATTATGACTCAGACCAAAGAAAATAGGCCGGCACTCTAAGAGTTACCGGCCTAAAACTACCTGATGACGCTAATCAATCAGAATTAACTTGCTTCTTTGAGTTGATCCAAGATAGCTGGATTCTCAAGTGTTGAAACGTCTTGAGTTACTTCCTCACCTTTAGCTAGAACACGCAAAATACGACGCATGATCTTGCCAGAACGTGTCTTAGGTAAGTTGTCACCAAAACGAATTTCTTTTGGTTTTGCAATTGGGCCAATCTCTTTACCTACCCAGTTACGCAACTCAGTAGCAATCTTCTTGGCATCATCACCTGTTGGACGCTTACCTTTAAGAACTACGAAAGTCACAATTGCTTCACCTGTCATGTCGTCAGGACGACCCACTACGGCAGCTTCAGCAACCAATGGATTAGCAACTAGGCATGATTCAATTTCCATGGTGCCCATACGGTGACCAGAAACGTTCAATACGTCATCGATACGACCTGTGATGGTGAAGTAACCTGTATCTTTGTTACGGATAGCACCGTCACCAGCCAAGTAAAGCTTGCCACCCAACTCTTCTGGGAAATAGCTCTTCACAAAGCGGTCTGGGTCATTCCAAATCGTGCGGATCATTGAAGGCCATGGACGCTTCACAACCAAGATACCACCTTGACCATTAGGCATATCACCGCCCGCTTCGTCAACGATGGCAGCCATGATGCCTGGCAATGGTAATGTGCAAGAACCTGGAACCAATGGTGTTGCACCTGGCAATGGAGTGATCATGTGACCACCAGTTTCTGTTTGCCAGAATGTGTCAACGATTGGGCACTTCTCGCCACCGATATTCTTGTGGTACCACATCCAAGCTTCAGGATTGATTGGCTCACCCACAGAACCCAACAAACGCAAGCTCTTCAAGTTGTACTTGTTAGGATGAACATTTGCATCTGTATCAGATGCTTTGATCAATGAACGAATCGCTGTTGGTGCAGTGTAGAAAATAGATACTTTGTGACGTTGAATCATTTCCCAGAAACGACCAGCGTTTGGATATGTTGGCACGCCTTCGAAAACGATTTGTGTGCCACCGCAAGCTAAAGGACCATAAGCGATATAGCTGTGACCTGTTACCCAACCGATGTCAGCTGTACACCAGAACACATCGCTGTCGCGCAAGTCAAATGTCCACTTCATTGTGAGCATCGCCCACAACAAGTAACCACCTGTTGAATGCTGCACACCCTTCGGTTTACCTGTTGAACCTGATGTGTAAAGCACAAACAATGGGTGCTCTGCACTAACCCACTCTGGCTCACAAACTTTTGATTGACCAGCAGAAACATCATGCATCCACTTATCGCGACCAGCCTTCATTGGCACATCGCCACCAGTACGCTTGTAAACAATCACGTGCTTTAGCTTTTCGCAACCGCCTAGATCAATCGCTTCATCAGCGATAGTTTTCAATGGCAATGCTTTACCGCCACGCAACTGTTGGTCTGCAGTGATCAAAGCCACAGCACCTACGTCAACAATACGCTCTTGCAATGATTTAGCTGAGAAACCACCGAACACCACTGAGTGAGTTGCACCAATACGAGCACAAGCTTGCATCGCCACAACGCCTTCAATTGACATTGACATGTAAATAACTACGCGGTCACCTTTTTTGATGCCTAATTTTTTAAGACCATTTGCAAATGTTGCAACACGGTCATGCAATTCCTGATAAGTTACTTTTGTAACTTCACCACCGTCCGCTTCAAAAATAATCGCTGTCTTTTTAGCAAGACCATTTTTGATGTTGCGATCGATACAGTTGTATGAAGCATTGGTTAAACCATCTTCAAACCATTTGTAGAAAGGTGCCTTAGATTCGTCTAAAACTTTTGTGAAAGGTTTTTTCCAATGTAGGTTTTCTTTAGCTAATCTACCCCATGTGCCATTGAAATCTTTTTCAAACGCTTTGCACATCGCGTTGTACTGCTCCATGCTGGTAATAGCCGCTTGCTTAGCAAATGCTTTAGGTGGGTTGAAAACACGGTTCTCTACCAACAACTGTTCCATACCGGACATACTTTTCTCCTACTTTCTAGGCTGTTTTAGACAAAACTCGAGATTAGGTCTCACGACTGACAGTTGACTGACAATTCTTATATATTGAGCCCATATCAGGGTTACCCCTAGGGCGCATACATTTAAACCCATCCATTTCTCTTAATACTTAGACTAAAGGCCTAAACAAAACCTGTATATGGCAACTTTCCCTAGGTAAAATGATTTTCTTTTTTGACAATTAATTTACAAAATTATGAGCACAATTCGCCAAGACGACTTTATTCAAAGTATTGCTGATGGTTTTCAGTACATTTCCTACTATCACCCACTGGATTACATTACCGCCCTGGGTAAAGCCTACGAACGCGAAGAAAGCCCAGCTGCTAAAGATGCTATCGCTCAGATTTTGACCAATAGCCGTATGTGCGCAGAAGGAAGACGTCCCATTTGCCAAGATACAGGCATTGCGGTGGTATTCCTTAAAGTCGGTATGAATGTCAAATGGGACGCCAAAATGAGCGTTCAAGAAATGGTTAATGAAGGCGTGCGTCGCGCTTACAACCATCCAGACAACAAATTACGTGCTTCTGTATTGCTAGATCCTGCTGGCAAACGCACAAACTCAAAAGACAACACCCCAGCAGTAGTGCACTACGAGATCGTAGAAGGTGATGGCGTTGAAGTTATCTGCGCCGCTAAGGGTGGTGGCTCTGAGAACAAGAGCAAGATGTATATGCTTAACCCTTCTGACTCCATCGTGGACTGGGTAATTAAGACTGTACCAACCATGGGTGCAGGCTGGTGCCCTCCTGGTATCTTGGGTATTGGTATTGGTGGCACGCCAGAAAAAGCGATGTTGCTTGCTAAAGAATCACTCATGGCTCCAGTGGATATTCATGAGCTAATTGCTCGTGGTCCAAAAACTCGCATCGAGGAACTACGCCTTGAGATCATGGAAAAAGTGAATGCTCTTGGTATTGGTGCGCAAGGCTTAGGCGGTCTCACCACAGTGCTCGATGTGAAGATCATGGATTACCCAACTCACGCAGCTTCTTTACCTGTTGCGATGATTCCGAACTGTGCGGCAACCCGTCACGTTCACTTCCATTTACATGGTGATGGTCCGGCTGTATTAACACCGCCATCATTATCTGATTGGCCAGATGTGGCATGGGCACCAAACACAGAAAAATCAACACGCGTTAATTTAGATACGTTGACTCCAGAAGAAGTGGCTAGCTGGAAACCTGGTCAGACTTTGTTATTGAACGGCAAAATGTTGACTGGTCGCGATGCTGCACACAAGCGTATTGCAGACATGCTCGCCAAAGGTGAAAAATTACCAGTCGACTTTAAGAATCGTGTGATTTATTACGTCGGCCCTGTTGACCCAGTACGCGATGAGGTTGTTGGTCCAGCCGGTCCTACCACTGCTACTCGCATGGACAAGTTCACAGAGATGATGTTGGCACAAACTGGTCTTATCTCTATGGTGGGTAAAGCTGAACGTGGCCCTGTTGCGATTGATGCCATCAAAAAACATAAATCTGCATACCTCATGGCAGTTGGTGGCGCAGCTTACTTAGTATCAAAAGCCATCAAAGAATCTAAGGTGGTTGGCTTTGCTGACTTGGGCATGGAAGCCATCTATGAGTTCACCATTGAAGATATGCCAGTAACTGTGGCAGTCGACTCTAATGGCACCTCTGTGCACAACACTGGCCCACAAGAGTGGCAGGCAAAGATTGGAAAAATTCCAGTCACAAAAGCTTAATTAATTTTTTTAATTAAGACATACAGGAGCAGGCTTGGCGACCATTGGGGTTTTTGATTCTGGTATTGGTGGACTCACCGTACTTAACGAGGCCCTACGCCAAGCACCTGCACATCACTACATTTATTTGGCTGACTCAGCCAATGCTCCCTACGGTGAAAAATCCAGTGAATGGGTAGCTACCCGTAGCCTAGATTTATGCCACTGGCTAGTACGCGAAGGATGCCAAGCATTAGTCGTCGCCTGCAACACTGCTACTGCTGAGGCAATTGCACACATACGTCATGAAATGCCCGCCATTCCAATTATCGGAGTAGAGCCCGGGATCAAACCAGCAGTCACAAAAAGCCAGAATCAAAAGGTCGGTGTCTTAGCGACGCAAAATACTTTAAAGAGCGATAAGTTCAAAGCGCTGCTAGAAAGCTTAGAAGGTAATTGTGAGTTTATATCTCAAGCAGGTTTAGGCTTGGTGCCATTGATCGAATCTGGCGCCATCAATAGCCCAGAAACAGAGCAGCTCTTGCGCGAACATCTTGCCCCATTGCAAGAGGCTCAAATTGATACGCTGGTTTTGGGTTGCACCCACTACCCTTTCTTAGCCCCCTTAATCAGAAAGATTCTTGGGGCTGAGATAGAGATTATCGATACCAGTGATGCAGTGGTTAAACAACTCAGCAGAAAACTAGAAGAATTCCATTTATTACAGTCTGCGCCACCAAGAACCATTCGCTTATACTCAACGCTTGATGCAGATGCATTACTGGCTCATGCCAAACAATTAATACCATTGGCATTAGATCAACACTCCATCGAAACATCGACTGTTTTTATATCCTAGCTTTCAACAACTTTAACTGTGCCTAACCAAGTTATTCATCAACTCCAAGAATGGTTAAAACAAAACAGAATCACTGCGTTTGTGGTTCTGATGCACTTTCTATTGATTGTCGGCGTGCAATTAGGAGTCGATCGTCCAAAAACTGGTGCCAATATGGGCGACACAGTGATGGCATCCTTGCTAGACCCCAATCCACAAAAAGAAAAAGCTAAAGTCAGTCAGCCTGTTCCTGAAAAACCGAAAGCACCAGAAAAGAAAACTCCTGAACCAGTTGTCACCACCAGTGCACCTAGCAGTCTTACTAGCGCCCAAACACAAGATTCATCGACAGCAAAACCCACCAGTACGGGTGGCAGCAGCACCGGCGAGCCAAAAAGTATTTCATTAAGCCAAGCGCAATGTAGCGTACCAGAACCTATTTACCCTAGCCTCTCACGACGCATGGGTGAAGAAGGTAAAATTTTGGTGCGTCTATTTATTGGAGAAGATGGCGCAGTTCAAAAAGTGAATATTGCACAAAGTAGTGGTCTACCTCGCCTTGATCAGGCCGCTCTTGATGCTGGCATGAAAGTTCGTTGCCGTCCATTTTTAGAACTTGGCAAACCAATTAAAGTAACCGCTATACAACCTTATATTTTCCGATTGGAATAGTTTATGAATCAAACGTTTGGTCTAGCTAACATGTGGACACAAGGTGACGTAGTCACTAGAACTGTAGCTTTGTTTTTATTGGTGATGTCAATCATCTCTTGGGTCATCATTATTACCAAGGCCTTGAATCTCTATAAAACTAAAAAAATTGCCAAAGAAATCGAGTGCTTTTGGCACGCACCTTCTTTTGAAGTTGCTTTGGGCCAAATGACACAAGAACTCAATCCATATTGCGATCTTGCTAAAAGTGCTCAAGAAGCCATGAAGCACCACAATCAACAAGCAGGTTCACGTAGCGAATTACATCAAACACTTAATCCTTCAGATTGGCTCACACGCTGCCTCAAAGTTAGCATTGACAAATCAGTTGGTGGCTTACAACAAGGCTTAACTTTCTTGGCCTCTACTGGCGCCACAGCACCATTCATTGGTTTATTTGGCACTGTCTGGGGCATCTACCATGCATTGGTAGGTATCGGCACCTCAGGCACAGCCACCATTGATCAAGTGGCAGGTCCAATTGGTGAAGCTTTGATCATGACTGCTCTCGGTCTAGCGGTAGCGATTCCGGCTGTATTAGCCTATAACGCAATTAGTCGCACCAACAAAGTATTAATTGCTGAACTCAATCGCTTTGGCAATGATTTATATGCTTTCTTTATCACTGGCGCACGTGTTGGTAACTCCAACACTGCTCGCTCTGCTAATCAGGATTAATCATGGCATTCGGTAACGAGCCTATTAGCGACGACGATAGCCAGCCAATGGCTGAAATCAATATGACTCCTTTGGTGGATGTCATGTTGGTGCTATTGATTGTATTCATGATCACGATTCCAGTGATGCAACACGCCGTGAAAGTTGAATTGCCACAAGCTAGCAGTCAACATAACGACGTTAAACCTGAATCAATCAATTTAAGCATTTCTGCCAAAGGTCAAATCTTCTGGAATACATCACCTATTGATTTAGATACTTTGTCTATTTACGCTCAAACTGCTGCGAAAAAGAATCCTCAACCTGAAGTGCAATTAAGAGCAGATAAAAATGTTCGCTACGAATCTGTTGCGCAAGTGTTAGCCACAGCCAAACGCTCAGGGCTCACCAAGATTGGTTTTGTGACAGAGCCCAACTAAGGGCTCAATACATTTTTATTTCGGTTTTTATTTCAGTTTGTATTGGGTTGGGCAGTAGGCTCGCTGAACATTTTCGGATCTCAAAGCAACGTGCTTCGTGGCACGCCCAGTCACCCTCTTACGCCACATCCTGTATGAACTAGGCTTCATAGTTTGGCGCATTAAATCAATCACTGCGGATTCATTGATGCCATAACTTTGCATAATGGCGTCAAATGGCGTGCGATCTTCCCAAGCCATCTCAACAATGCGTGATAAATCAGCGGGGTCTATCTTGGCTTTTTTCATAGCTAAGATTGTATTGGGCTAATTATTTTCCTGCTCGACACCGATCTGAGCAGTACTTCACCTCAGCCCAAACTTTTTCCCATTTTTTACGCCAAGCAAAAGGACGCCCACAAGTCACACAAATCTTGCTAGGTAAATCTGCTTTTTTACGCATCTTCATAAAGCGATGAATACCCAATTAACGTCGTTGACGAGATGGCGGCAGCTCCACGACTTTGATGGCATGCTCCCAGTGGTTATTCCAGTTATCTAAATAACGCCTAGCAGCATATTCAGACTTAACAATCATGATGTTTTCAGCATTTCTTGTTTCGGCTGAGTTGGTAAAGTTATAGCTACCAGTGATCACAACATCTTGATCAATTACCATGACCTTGTTGTGCTGTATGGCATGCTTACCATCACTGCGCACCTCGATGCCCACATCCAATAACTTTTGCAGGGCTTCACGATTGTTTTGAGAGCTTTTCTCATCCTGGATAAGGGCAACATCCACCCCACGCTTCTTAGCCCTTACAAGCGCTTCTGCGAGATTAATTGAGGTAAAGCCATAGGCCATCACTTTGATAGATTTTTTTGAGGCATCAATCTGCTTAATAATCCCACTAGCCCCACCAATCGGTGGCGTGAAATATATTCCAAGGATTTCTGCAGGCTCAGCTTGCGCATTCACGCTTTGCCACCAAGACACGGCAGCTAAAACGCTTAGACATAAAAAAACCGCCATCCTCTGACGAGTTTTAGCGGTTATTCGATATGTGTTTGTTGTCATTTAAAAGCACCTAGCTGATAAGAAGCCTGGTGCCCGAGGCCGGAATCGAACCGGCACGGCTGTTTAAGCCGAGGGATTTTAAATCCCTTACGTCTACCTATTTCGTCACTCGGGCATAGTACTTTTGTCATTGTAGACGGAAATAGTTGTATTTTTTACTTCTAAATCACTTCTACAGCTTTCGTTATTTTGTAACGAAGTCAGCATTTTACATGCATTAAAAACAAACCCCGCAAAAAGCGGGGTTTGTTGGTAAAAAGTTGCTTAAAAATTACTTGTAAAGCACCTCAGGTAACCACATGCCAATCGCTGGGAAGGCATACAACAAGATCAAAGCAAGTACTTGAATTGCCATGAATGGCATCATGCCTGCAAAGATCTGATTGAGCGTGACATGTGGAGGCGCAACCCCTTTGAGGTAGAAAGCCGCCATCGCCACAGGTGGTGACAAGAACGCTGTTTGCAAGTTCAAGGCAACTAACAAGCCAAAGAACAATGGGTCTACCTGGAAGTGACTCAATAGAGGAATAAAGATTGGCATGAAAATCACGATGATCTCAGTCCACTCTAATGGCCAACCAAGCAAGAAGATGATGACTTGAGACAAGATTAAGAATTCAATCTTGCTCAAACCTAAACCTAACACCCACTTCTCGATCAACTCTTGTCCACCTAAGAGCGCAAACGCTGCTGAGAAAATAGAAGACCCGACAAACAACCAGCAAACCATCGCACTTGTTTTAGCTGTCAAGAAAACTGACTCTCTAACAACATCCATATTGAGTTGTTTGTAAGCCCAAGCCAATAAGAAACCACCTAAAGATCCTACTGCAGCAGCTTCTGTTGGCGTTGCTAAGCCAAACACAATGGTACCTAACACCATCAAGATCAAAGCAGCTAGCGGGAAGAATGAACCCAATAGCATCTTGAAGATTTCAAGGCGAGCCATAGTCAAGAAGTAGTAGAAGATGGCGCCAATTAACAGCCCAATGCCCAACATAATCCAATACCATGTTGGTGTTGGTTGTCTTTCAGCCGGCTCTTTGTCCTGCTGTGCTGCTGGTGCAGTTGATGCTGCAGCAGCTTGTTTAGGAGCCTCTTCAGCACCTGGAGGTGTTGCCACCCCCATCGCTTGCGGAGGTTCTTCGGCACCTGGCGGTAAGGCTACGCCACCAGCAGACTCTGTTGGAGCAGATACCTCTTCCAAACTCATCATGCCGCCATCACTCTCCATTGTCACAACTGCAGTCTGCTCAACAGGCTCTGTAGCAACCCTGTGAATAAGACTCATGATGACAACAAAAAATACCAATGGACCAACAATGATGGCTAATTGCTTAAGCAACTCTTTAGTGCTCATGCCTGCAGCCGCACGACCTTTGATAGCAGCAATCACAGACGGCAAAGCTAATTTGCCAAAAGTAGCAAGCTTTTGTGTTGTCTGAGTCAATGTTACTTTGCGATCTTCTTCAGGCAATGGAGGTGCCAATTCCGGCTTAATCTTAGCCATCACAATCACATAGCCAATGTACAAAGCTGCCAACATAATGCCTGGGAAGAATGCGCCGGCATACAGTTTCACCACTGACACACCAGCAGTTGCACCATAGACAATCAGCATCACAGATGGCGGAATCAAAATACCTAAACAACCACCTGCTGTAATCGCACCGGCAGACAACTTAACGCTGTAGCCTGCCTTCAGCATTGATGGCAATGCCAATAAACCCATGAGCGTCACTACGGCGCCCACAATACCTGTAGCTGTAGCAAAAATTGCGCAGGTTACTAATGTCGCAACCGCCAAAGCGCCTGGCACACGAGCCAATGAAAGATGCAAACTTTTGAAAAGCTTTTCAATCAAGTTAGCACGCTCAACCAAATATCCCATGAATACAAATAATGGAATAGAGATCAAAACATCATTGGTCATCACGGCAAAGGTTCTTTGCACCATCAAATCAAGAGTTCTGGTCAATGCTTGCGCATCCCCCTCACCCTGATTGTGATACGCCATGAAGGCAAAGATCATGCCCATACCCATGAGGGTAAATGCCGTTGGGAAACCCAACATGATGGCTACAACCACCAAACTGAGCATCAATAAACCAAGATGGCCATTAGTCATTTCAGAGAAAGATGGCATAAATGACAAAGTGCCAACAACAATAGCTGCCATGATGGCAAAGCCGAAATACAGTTCCTTACGCATGATTAAGCACCCTTCTTATCATCTTCATGGCTAACCATGGCTTTTAATTTGTCAACGTCCACTTCCTCGACGTCTTCCTCACGTTTTGGCCACTCACCATCACGAATGCAAAGAATGCAACGAATAATTTCTACAAAACCTTGGAGCAACAATAAGCCACCAGCGATTGGAATAATCATCTTGAATGGCCAAATCGGAGGGCCATTGGCTGTTTGAGTAGTGTGCTCATTGATCGCAATTGATTCTGAGGCAAAACTAATGCCTGCATAAACCAAAGCAACGATGCCTGGGATAAAGAAAATGATGTACAAGGCCAAGTCAAGAATCGCTTGCGTTCTTGGAGTAAAAAAGCCATAGAGTACGTCACCACGTACGTGACCATTTTTGGATAAGGTATAGGCACCAGCCATCATGAACAACACGCCATAAAGCATGTAGGTAACATCAAAAACCCAGTCATGAGGAGAATTAAAAAAGTACCTAGACCCAACTTCCCAGCAAATTACTGCGGTTAGGACCGCAATTGAGTAAGCAGAAAAGTGTCCGAGCTTAGTCGACAAGTTGTCGATGGATAGCAAAAATTTTTGCATGTGTCTCTTCCATATTATTTTTATATAACTGCTAAACAACAAATACCCACCTAGCTCTCTAGGTGGGTATTTGCCTTATTTCATGAAGCTTAAGACTTTGCTTTACGACCGAAGTAATGGTTGTAAGCCATCTTGTAATCAACGCTTGTGTCATTTTGCCAACGGCATGCACGTTGAGCAAATGTACGCATTGATTCAAGAACACGTTTGAAGTCAGCGTTTTCTTGTGACTTAGCATCAATGATCTTGTCCCAAGCAGCTAATTGAGCACGCAAGATTGAGTCTGGCGTCTTGTAGAACTTAACACCTTGTTTTTGTTGCATCTCAATGTAGTCTTTTGAGTAACGATCGATTGCCTTCCAGCTCATTTCAGCTGAAGAAGCTTGAACAGCTGCAGTAATCATCGCACGCAATTCAGCAGGCATAGAGTCTAGTTTCTTCTTATTGAAAAGAATCTCGAACTGCTCTGAACATTGATGGAATGATTGCAACATACAGACTTTAGATACGTCTGGGAAGCCTAATAGACGATCTGAAGACGCGTTGTTAAATTCAGCAGCATCTAATAGACCACGGTCCATCGCTGGCACGATCTCAGCACCTGGCAATGCGTTCACTGAAACGCCCATGTCTTTAAAAATGTCAATTGAAAGACCTACTGTACGGTACTTAAGACCCTTCATGTCATCAACTTTAGCCACTGGCTTTTTGAACCAACCCAAAGGTTGTGTAGGCATTGGGCCATATAGGTATGACACCACATCCAAGTTCAATGATTTGTAGATGCCTTCCAACATGGCTTTACCACCACCGTACTCATGCCATGCAAGCACCATGTTTGGGTCCATACCGAAAGCTGGGCCAGATCCCCATAGCGCTAACGCTGGGCTCTTACCATACCAGTAAGCAACCACACCGTGACCACCGTCCAATGTACCTTTGCTCACAGCGTCCAATAAGTCAAAAGCTTTAACTACTGAACCAGCTGGCAATAATTCAATCTTCAGACGACCTGAAGACATCTTGTTGACCTTGTCACAGAAGTCCTGTGCATACTCATGGAAAATATCTTTTGTTGGCCATGTTGACTGAAAGCGCAGATTAACTGTTTGCGCATTTGCAATCATTGGGAAACCAAGCGTGCCTGCACCAGCAGCTGCAGCTGTAGATGTGGCGATAAATTTACGACGTGATTGAACCTTATTGTCTGACATATATGTCTCCTCTTTTATTGATCGATCTATCTAGCTTGAGAATAAATTTCACAAGTTGAGATTAATTTAGCACTCTGTGAAAAAATACGCATCTATATCGACGTAATATTTGCTAGGGGTTTTACCTAATATGAGCTTCACCCTCTCCTCAAGAGACAAGAAAAATATAGGCTGGACAAGGATTTTGGGTCTTGCTATCGCTGTTTTATTAATTATTACCCTTACTGCTCTTAGTGTTTATTGGCTATCCACTAAAGACAAGTTAAACGCAGAGCTAATAGCCCCTGGCATTAATAATCCCGTCACAATTAAATTTGATGACAATGCCATCCCCCATATCAGCGCTAATAACCTAGAGGATGCGTGGTACACCCTTGGCTTTTTACATGCCACAGAGCGACCTTGGCAAATGGAGTTCAATCGCCGTCTAGCTTCAGGCAAGTTATCAGAAATACTTGGCCCAGAAACTGTTGGGGTTGATAAGTTCATACGCACTTTGGGTATTCGTCGTGCCGCAGAAAAACAGTACGAAAACTACCCAATTGAGTACAAACGCCAAATACAGTCTTATGTCGAAGGCGTGAATGCTGGATTTAGTCGTCTAGGTTGGGCATTACCTGCAGAGTTCATGATTTTGGGTGCCAAGCCCGGCACATGGGGTCCCGCTGACTCAGTCGCTTGGTCGCTAATGATGGCCTTGGATTTAGGTGGCAATTGGCATAAAGAATTTTTACGCCTTGAACTATCAAAGACCTTAGATACAGATCGCATCTGGCAAGTGTTACCACCCTACCCAGGTGAAACACCACCCACGTCCACCAACTTTGCCAAGATGTATCGAGATTTAGGAGTATTCAAATCAAATGGCCTTACTGGCAATCAAACTAGCAGCTTGAATAAAGATTTTTTGCGTTTCCTTCCAGGAGGATTTGAAGGAATTGGCTCTAATAATTGGGTTTTGTCTGGCGATAAGACAGTCAGCGGTAAACCTCTTTTAGCTAATGATCCACATCTAGGCCTTACATCTCCAGCCATTTGGTATTTTGCTCATATTGAAGCCCCAAAATTACAAGTGATTGGCGCCACAGTACCGGGAATTCCGGGGGTTGTTTTAGGACGTAATACAAATGTTGCTTGGGGCTTTACGAATACAGATCCTGATGTGCAAGATTTATATATCGAAGCTTTGGATGAAAAAAATCCTGCCCGCTATCAAACACCTAATGGTTTTGCTAATTTTGTTCTTCGAGAAGAAACAATCCTAGTAAAAGGGAAGGAACCTGTGCGCTTCCTTGCTCGAGAAACAAGACACGGTCCCGTGATCTCAGATGCTTATGAGCGTGCTCAAAAATTAATTGACACCTCGCGCTACGCTATCTCAATGCGCTGGACTGCACTCGATGATGCCAACCAAACATTAGTGGCTGGTTTTTTGATGAATCAGGCTCAAAACATCGAAGAGTTTAAAAGTGCTCTAAAGCACTACTACGCCCCAATGCAAAACGTTGTGATGGCAGATAAAGAAGGTCAGATTGCTTATCGAGCCGCTGGAGTTGCGCCTAAGCGCAGTAAAGGCCATGGTTTGTTTGGCTCAGCACCTGCCTTAGGCTGGGATAAACAATACGATTGGGGACCCTACTTAAGCCTAGACCAATTACCAAAGGACAATAATCCAAGCAAAGGTTGGATAGCTACCGCCAATCACCGCGTTCATGCTGCCAACGACCCCAATCCATTAACGGCAGATTGGCACATGCCCTATCGCCAAAACAGAATTGAAGCCCTACTGCTTAGCCAAGAGAAACATGACCTAGCTAGCATGAAAGCCATGCAGGCTGATGCACTATCTTTATCTGCTATTGATTTACTGCCACTTTTGCAGCAAGCCAATTCAAATCACAAATATGCAAGTGATGCAAAAGGTTTGATTGCTAGCTTTAATGGCAACATGAGTATGGACAGCGCAGGTGCCACAATCTATAACGCTTGGGCACATCAATTAACCCGCCTACTCTTTGAAGATAAGCTAGGCAAAAGTTTTGCTACTGAATACGGCAAAAGAGATTTTCGTTCTGGCGTGCATCACGTGATGGAACTTCACCTAGCTGGAAAATCTGATGCGGCATTTTGGTGCGATCAAGCATCAACCACCGAAGTTGAAACCTGCGAGCAGATAATTGATTTAGCCTTCACACGTGCCTTAGATGATTTAACAAAACAGTTGGGTGGCAATCCTCAATCGTGGACCTGGGGCAAAGCACATATCGCCGTATCTGAGCATCGTCCAATGAGTAAGGTGTCATGGTTAAAGAGACACTTTGAGGTCAGTCGACCGATGCCTGGTGATGGATTTACGATTAATGTAGGTTTTATGGATTTTGGTAACAGCCAGAATCCATACACCGTTACTAAAGCCGCCAGCATGCGTGCTGTTTATGACTTGGCCGATTTAGATAAATCGCAATTTATTTATCAAACCGGTCAATCTGGTTGGATCAATAACAGAAATTACTCTAGCTATGCCAACAAGTGGGCTAAACATGAGTATCTACCCCTCACAATGAATCCAAGCAGCGTTAGCCACACATCTGTTTTAAAACCAGACCCTAATCGTGTGATTGAGCCGCAAAAGAAGAAGCCAGAAAACAGAGTGCCTGACAGAAAACGCTAGTTATCAAGGTCAACATTTAATTGACTTTGGGACCATCCTGAAAACCATTGCGTCTAAACGTCACAACCAAAGTGTCGCGCCAAGCATGGGAGGCGTTATCTGGGTTAATAGGTTGGATCGGCGTGCTCTCATGAATGACTCGCTCATCATCTAGAATCATCAGGCTGAATGATTGATTAAGCGTAAAGCGCTGCCCTTGTGGTCCATTGGCTTCAAAAACTCGCGTTTCACCACCTTTGATTTGATGCCTACCCAACATTAAGACAGCCACAAAATCAACGCCATCCCTGTGAGCACCCTCTGGAGTTGGTCGACCAATACCATCTGTTGTATCAATCCGAAATTGATGAACCTCTACATACCAAGCGTCATTACTTGTAGGCTTAATTTGATTGAGTTGATTACCTAGATTGATTAAACAATCTTTTAAAGCATCAGAATTAACAAACTCTTCTTCACATGGTTCAAACCAACGATCAATACCCCCATGCAAAGCGTTATAAGCAACTGGCTGCCAATGAGCTCGGTGAGGCGCCAATTGGACTGAGGCATTGTTAATCACAAAGCTCGCGTGTCTTCTTTGGCGATAACGACCGCCATCTCTTAAATACTCATCTGGTGGCAAATTCTGCCAAGATTTAGCTAATTGAGCCCATTCATTTTCTGAATGACCTGAAAGCCCATAAAACTGATCTGGAGCGACAACAACATAACCATGTTGTCGCAACTGCACGGGCAAATCATTTAAGGATGAATACGGTGGTTCCAACAACATAGCAATCAATAATAAAGAGCCGTTGTAAGGGTAATGAAGCCCTACTCAGCAAAGTTCATAAAACATAATTATGCTCTTGTATATGCAAAAAGTATTAACAACCCTTTTGAAGATCTTGATTGTTGGCACCATGATTTGCTCTGGAGCAAATGCCAATCCATCTCATGACACCCTTCACAGCCATCTCAGTGGCGCAAAACTTTTGGGGCAAGGTCGAATGACCTATTGGGGATTTGATTTATATGACGCTCAATTATTTGTTGCAGGCAACGGTTCTCAAGCAGGCTTAGCCCTAAAAATTAATTATTTAAGAAATTTCAAGGGTGATGCACTCAGAGAGCAAACCATGAAGGAGATGCGCCAATTGGGGGTATCTGATGAAAATCGCCAAAAATGGTCTATTAGCTTAGAAAAGATATTTCCTAATATTGCACCAGGACATTCTTTAACAGCCATCTATCGACCTCAACGCGGCACTCTGTTTTTACATAATGGGCAAGTGGTCGGCGAAGTGCCTGGTGACGATTTTTCTAAGTCGTTTTTTGGTATTTGGCTAGACCCTCGTACTAGCGCACCGCAGCTTCGCACACAACTACTGTCACAAGGTTGTACCCCTAGCTTTATCAACCAACAGTGTTAACCACATAATTAATCAAGGCACCCATGAAATACTCACTTCGTCGCATTATTTGCTCAAGCGTTGCCACACTCACAGGCTTAACGCTGTGGGGTTGCTCAGGACCGCAAGTGCAGCGGTATGCCAATGAATCACCCAAACTCGACATGGCCGAATACTTCAATGGCACGATTGATGCCTATGGTATTTTTACTGATCGCAAAGGCGAAGTTGTTAAGCGCTTTAAAGTGATCATTGATGCCAAGTGGGAAACCAAGGACGGTAAAAAAGTAGGCACCCTTGACGAAGATTTCACATACTCAGATGGCACTAAGCAAAGACGAGTGTGGACCTTGACTGAAACTGCTCCAGGAGTCTACTCCGGCACCGCCGGTGATGTGATTGGTCAGGCTGAAGGCAGTGTGGCAGGGAATGCTCTTAACTGGAGCTATACCCTAGCATTACCAGTCGACGGCACCACTTATCATGTGCAATTTAATGACTGGATGTATTTAATGGATCAGAAGGTCATGCTCAATAAAGCGCAAATGAGTAAATTTGGTATTTACTTGGGCGAAGTAACGCTGAGTTTTTATAAACGTTAATTAAATAAAAATCTTGTCTTACTTAATTAACTTTCTGTTATTCCAAGTTGCTTGGTTTGCTGGCATCTTAGGTGCATCTCACCAAATGGCGAGTCTTGGCGCGATAGTTATTTTGTCATGCCTAGGAATACATTTTTGGTGCTTACCTAAACAACAAATCAGAGCTGAAGCTTTATTGGTGGCCAGATGTCTAGCGCTGGGCTTCGTGATTGATAGCAGCCTCATCCAAACTCAATTAATGAGCTACGCATCAGCAGGATTAATTGAGGGGGTCAGCCCTCTTTGGATGTGCCTGCTGTGGGCTGCATTGGCCATTACCTTAAATCACTCTCTAGCTTGGCTAAAAAGAAGTTATTGGCTAGCCGCCATATTAGGCAGCATCACCGGTCCACTATCCTATTTAGCTGGCGTTAAGCTAGGCACCGGCAGCATGCCTAACCAGGTAATCACATTGATTGCACTCGGATTAATTTGGGCAATCGCAATGCCACTGATGGTGAAGTGGTCAAACAGATCTACAAGTTGGTGACCATAGATTAATTTAGTAACTCTAGATTTAGAGCGACAAATAGTGTAAAGTGTATCTTTACAAGATACACAACTCAATGATCAAAAGTTTCAAGCACAAAGGACTCGAATTATTTTTTGAAACAGGTAGTAAAAGTGGTATCAGAAGTTTGCATGCCGCAAAACTATCTCGACAGCTTCATAAATTGAATATGTCAAAATCGCCAGAAGATATGAATATACCAGGATGGAAACTACACTCACTAAAAGGAAAGTACAACAACTATTACTCAATAAAAGTTGATGGAAACTGGCGACTCACGTTCAAATACGATGGTCAAGATGTAATTTTATTGAACTACCACGATTACCATTAAGGCACAAATGCGAAAAATGAATAACCCTCCTCATCCAGGATCAACTCTTCGCGAAGATATCCTACCAGCTCTAGGCTTAACTGTTACAGCAGCAGCTACAGAGTTAGGTGTAACTCGAGTAACGCTATCAAGAATCCTCAATGAAAAAGCCTCAATCACACCTGAAATGGCAGTCAGAATTGAGAAGTGGCTAGGTGTTGAAAATGGTGGAAATGCTGAAATCTGGCTTGCAGAACAGATGGCTTATGATCTCTGGCACGCACGCAAAGCAAGTAGAGTAAAGATTAGGAATATACGACCCAATCTAGTTGCTGCTTAATCTTTTAAAAAATTAGCTTTATGCAGTTGCTTGTACTCACAACCGACCCAACCTGAATAATCTAAGTCATCTAGCAACATAAAAAATTCTGAATAAAGAATTTCACCTGTGCCTGGCTCATGTCTACCTGGATGATCAGCAATCTGAATATGGTCAATAAATGGCATCAACTCTTCAATCTCCAAGATATCCTCACCCATACGATGTAAGTGATAGGCATCGTATTGCAAATAAAGATTCGAAGATTTGACCGCCATGATTGTTTCAATCGCATGATTAGAACTTGCTAAAAAGAAACCAGGAATTTCAAAAGTATTAATTGGCTCAATGAGCAACTTGATGTTTTCTTTTTTGAGCTCTTCTGCTGCATAGGTCAGATTTGATACCAAGGTGGCTTGAGCCAACTCTGGTGATAGCCCTTCTGGCAAGATGCCAACAATACAGTTAACCCGTGGCACATTGAGCGCTTTGGCATATTTAATAGCCAAGGGTACACCCAACCTAAACTCATCAACACGTTTAGGATCACAGGCAATGCCACGCTCCCCATTGGCCCAATCGCCTGCAGGAAGATTATGCAAAACCATGGGTAAATTTAACTGAGCCATGGTTTTCTGAATATTCTCTATGCTCGTTTGCGCATACCACTCGTATGGGAACTGGCACTCAATTGCCTCAAAACCATCAGCTTTCGCAGCGGCGAAACGGTCTAGGAAAGGTAAATCGGTATAGAGCAAAGAAAGATTGGCTGCAAAACGTGGCATGAATAATGACTCAAGATTCAATAAAGTGATTTAATTATGGCATGCGCATCTTATCCATCTCCACCGGCAAAATTAGCCCCCTCTTCGGTATTGATCATCCAGACCACAAAGTGGTGAATTCAGGGATCAAAAAAGATGTTGTGAGCTCTTTAGAGCAACCCAATATCGTTCTAGTCAGAAAGGTTGGGATTGATGGCGACGAACAAGCTGACTTTAGTGTTCATGGCGGTCTTGAGAAAGCCATATACGCCTACCCAGCAGAACACTACAATTTTTGGAATGAATTACTCGCGCGAGAAGTCAAGAGAACAGAACCTATTGGGCATGGCTTTGTTGGTGAAAATTTAAGCGTAGAAGGCTTCACAGAAGCCGATGTTTGGGTTGGGGATATTTGGCAGATTGGCGAAGTTGAACTAGAGGTCGTAAAACTCCGTGAGCCATGCTTTAAATTTAATGCCCGCATGGGTTACAAAGGCTCTGCCAAAGCTATGATTCAATCGCGTCGCTCAGGTTGGTATCTGAAAGTTCACCAAGGTGGCACTATCAAAGCTGGTGACGGCATCATTGTTACACCAGGCAGACGCGAAACAAATATTGATATGCAAAATGCATTTTTATTGCGCAAAGAACAACAGAAGGATTTGTTTTAAACATTCTCTATTAATGCACCGCAATAACAATTTCTATCATAGGGTTATTAGTGAATTAGCAATAAATTTCATTTGAGAGTAGATTCTCTATAAATCATTCCGAGGAGACAACTCATGAAAAAATGGTTAATTGCTTCAACCCTTATTTGTACCTCTAGCCTTGCTTTTGCTCACGGTTGCCCAGGTGAAATGAAAAAGATTGATAGCGCTCTACTAGCTACTCAACTGACGCCGCAAAACATGAGCAAAGTAAAAGACCTACGCGCGAAAGGCGAAGATCTACATAAAGCAGGCAAGCACACAGAGTCTATGGCCGCATTAGCAGAGGCTAAAAAGATTATTGGTATTCAGTAATTATTGTGTAACTCCCTAGTCACGAAAGTGACGTTGGACTGGGGGCAGCGTCTGCTGCCACCCAGTTTTTTTATATCATTTAATCTTTAAGCATATCCGTTCAGCCTGAAAGTATTCATGAAATTTAAAGTTCTATTTATCTGTATGGGCAACATCTGTCGCAGTCCCACGGCTCATGGAGTATTTAGACAATATGTAAGCGATGCTGGCCTATCTCATATGATTGAAGTCGATTCAGCAGGCACTCACGCCTATCACGTGGGCGAAGAGCCAGATGCCAGATCTCAGGCACACGCCATTAAAAGAGGTTATGACTTATCCGATCTACAGGCGCGACAAGTATGCGATAAAGATTTTAATGATTACGACTTGTTATTAGTGATGGACTGGGATAACTACGCGCTAACTGAACAAATGTCACCGGACAACAAAAAGCATAAGATTCGTCGTCTTACAGAATTTTGTAAAACCTTGGAAGCTGCTGTTGTTCCAGACCCCTATTACAAAGGAGCAGAAGGCTTTGAAGAGGTCTTAGATTTAGTAGAGGATGCCTGTGATGGCTTACTTGAACACATTAAAGCCAGGATATCTGCATAGATATCAATTTAATCAATTATTAGCATATCCGGTGGACAGGTTGTGAGAAATTTCTGACAACAAAATAAGTATTTGCTGATATTCACCAGCAAGAATTTAAGGCAAGCTCTAGCTTTCATGAAGTCAACATCACTGAAAGCAAATTATGCCAACTCGCCTTGAATCATTAGACCCCATAGATCCATCTGAATTAAATTGCCGCCAAGGAAAACTCATCTTTAATACGGATGATCACCATGTCTTTACGCTCACTTGCCATCAATCATCTGAAAAAGCTGCGGTGAAAGATAGTGGTATCGGTAGCAATCAATACAAGAGTAAACCAATGAAGATGATTGATATGAAATACCTTGATATCAATAAAAAGGAAAATGATCTCAAATCAGCTCTTTTTGAAGATTTGTACAGAAAGATCTCTATGGATCAACTCAGTGACCCACAGAGCCTTTCTGAAAAGACACAACTACCACTCAAAGAAACCCTGGCTATTTACAAAGGCGACTTAAAGAAACTCAGCACGTATATGTTGTTACATGCCCTAACTCAATTTGGCTACGACATTAACATTTGTATGCGCCCCCGAGAAGCCTACACCCCTGGTTCCATTTATTTTGAATAATGATTAACGGCGTATCAGAGTTTCTTTATAGAACCAACGACGCATCCATGTGGCAAGACCGCCGCCAATTAACATGCCAAATGCCATCGGGTTATCTAATAAAAAATACCAAATGCCTTGCCCAGACTCCAGTCCTGTTTGAATAGTTTGGGCCATCTCACCCAACTCCTCAGAATTGACTAGCTTTTCAACTAGCAATGTACAAACCTCTTGACTCATGCATCACCTCACAACCTGCCAATCAATATCAAAGTCGCCAACTTACCCAAACCCTTGGCTGCACCAAACATGAATCTAGTCATTGGCCTAGCGCCACGTACGAGGGTTTTACCAAGAGACTGACTTGATGCTTTAGCCACTCCAACACCTACAGACCTTTTAATCAGACGCTTAGCACCAAGCTTGGGGCTTGAACGTCTACTTTTTGTTGCTGCTTTCTTACCAAACTGATTCAAAATAAATTCCATGCTGACCTCCATAAAAAGGATTCATGATGAATGGAAATTGAACTATTGGGGGCTGATTATTGAGTCAGTTATTTCTGAGTTTGATACGGAAAAATCTGACTTTAGTATCTAAGGCTGTGTGCGACCATTTTGTAATGGTTTTAATAAATCGCGCAAATTATTGTGATCAATCTCATGCATGAGTTGCAAGAGCTCACCTATTTCCCCTTTAGGAAATCCCTCCCTTGCAAACCATGCTAAGTAGTTAGCAGGCAACTCACATAAGAGCTTGCCAGCATGCTTGCCAAAAGGCATCTTCATGCTAACAAGCTTTTTTAAAGAATCAGGAGTCATTAACTAATTACTGAGTTAAATCAAAAAATATGACTTCCGCATCTTCTGGATTGGTAAGTTGCAACTCAGACTCTCCGTCCATTAATACAGCGTCACCACCGTTGATGGCATGGCCATTGACAGTGATTTTCCCACGGACCAAATGTAAATAGCCTTTTCTTTGCGGGTTTAAGTCTTGATGATAGCTATCACCTTGATCAAAAAGCCCCGCATACATCTTAGCGTCTGCATAGATGGTCACAGATCCCTGCTCGCCAGTTGGTGAAGCAACCAGGCGCAATGTTTTTTTCTTTTCTTCAGTGGGTATTTTGATTTGCTCGTAACTAGGAGCGATCTCATCAACACTTGGCTCAATCCAGATTTGCAAAAGATGTGTTTCTTGATCTTTGGCGTGATTGAACTCACTATGCATCACACCTGTTCCTGCGCTCATACGCTGAATATCCCCAGGCGGAATTCCTTTTACATTACCCATGCTGTCTTGGTGAGCTAACTCACCAGCTAAAACATAGCTAATGATTTCCATATTGCGATGCCCATGTTTACCAAAGCCATATCCAGCAGCAATGTAATCATCATTAATAACCCGCAAGTTACCCCAACCCATGTGCTCTGGGTCGTAGTAACCTGCGAATGAAAATGAATGATGGGTTTTTAACCAACCATGATCGGCATAGCCCCGATCCTCAGATTTTCTGATTTTGAGCATAAGATTTACTGAGTCTTAAACTGTGCGGCTAGTTGGGCAATGCGCTCACCATACAATCTCGCCGTTTCCAAGTCACCAGCATTAACCTCATCAACACCTGCATCTGACGGAGTTGTCATCATTGCGCCAGCAAATGACCCTACATAGTTCACATCGTCACGCTTCGCAGACTTAGAGTTGGATGGCATTAAACCAGTGCCGACCCAAATGCCAGAATGCTGCATAGCAAGTGTCATGAAATAGTGAATGGTTGAATGTTTATCACCATTCATAGTGGCAGAATTAGTGAATCCGCCAAATACTTTGTTTTTCCATGATTGCGTAAACCATGCTTTTGAACTGGCATCAGCAAACTTTTTAAACTGCCATGTCACACTGCCCATGTATGTTGGCGACCCAAACACAATAGCATCAGCAGATTGCAAAGTGTTCCATTGATCATCAGTCAAATGACCTTCAGCATCAATCGCTACCAATGTCCCATTAGCACCCTTAGCAATCGCTTCTGCTTGCTTGACTGTGTGGCCATAGCCACTATGAAATACAACTGCTACTTTTGTCATATTGATTTCTCCTTAATGTATTACTGATTAATAAATACTGCTCTTAGTTTCTGAAGTGCGTTAGTTAGCTCGTTTAAATCCTGCTTACTTAATTGACCAAATGCTTTTTCCAAATGTTGCAAATGCTCTGGAAATACCTTTTCAAAGAGTTGCTGCCCCTTTTTAGTTAGGCCAATCATTTGACTACGGGCATCAGCCTGGTTAACTGATCGATGAATAATCCCTTTATCGTGAAGCCTCTCAAGGACACCTGTCAGAGTGCCTTTTGTAACCAAGGTTTTATCACCCAAATCTTTACAAGTCATGGGTGGTTGATTACCTAGCGTGGCAATCACATCAAATTGCGTCATTGTGAGCCCCATCGATTTAATGTGTGGGGCTGAGTATTGCTCAAACGACTGATAGGTCAACACCAGGTTTTTAAGAGTTGGTAAAAAATTCATATATTGACTAGCCAATGATATTTAGTTCACATTAGTACCATTTTAGTACTAATACGAACTAAATGTAAAACCCCTCAGAAATCATGGGAATAAAAAAGCCGCGCTAGGCGGCCATATCAAACAAAGGGATCGTGATTGATTAAGGCTTGATATAAGCGGCCTTATCCTTAATTTGTAAACTTGCTACCCTCGCAACACCAGATGGGGTGAATTCAGCGTCCATAATGAAAACGTCTCGTTTGATGTTTCTGTTTTTAAGCGTGATTTCACAAACCTCAAAGGTCACACCTCTAGACTTGAGAGCTGAAACTAAGGACGCATAATCAATATTAGGATTTTTCTTATCCTTGGCACCCTCCATTAAGAAATCAATACCCTCCGCATGCGTCACAACATAAATTTTTGTTTGCGGAGCAATATCCAAATGATTACGAATATTTCTTAAACCTTTAGTAGCCTGGTTTTCAGCATTATCAATGTGATAAACAACCACATCCTGCGCATTAGCTAAAGAAGCAAAACCGATCAAGCCCATAGTGGCTAACATTAATAGCACTTTCTTCATTGATATCTCCTGAATTTATTCACCACTCAAGCAGTGTACATAAAAAACTGTCCATCAAAACACTAAATTTAATTCTTGAATACAATCAACACATGGTCGCTGATTTACAAACCATTCCCTTATTCCCACTGGGACAAACATTATTCCCAGGCGGCGCAATTGACCTAAAGATATTTGAGGTTCGTTACCTAGACATGATCAAAGATTGCGTGGCTAACAAAACGTCCTTTGGCATCGTGACCTTAGATCAAGGTTCCGAGGTCAGAATACCGGGACAAGAAGATGTAATTTTCATGCCCACTGGCACCATTGCAGAAATCACCTACTTTGACTCACCACAACCTAGCCTGTTCTACATTAAGTGCAAAGGTGGGCAACGCTTCAAAGTTCATCACAGCCAACGTCAAAAGAACGGGTTATGGTTAGGTGACGTTGAATATTTGAAAAATGATCCGGAAACAATCATCGAAGCAGAACATCAAAAATTAGCTGATGATGTAGGAAAGATCATTGCCTCACTGCAAAAAAAGGGGGTTAGAGATGATCAGATGCCTTTTGCCAGACCCTACGAACTAGATCAATGCGGTTGGGTAGCTAATCGTTGGTGTGAAATCCTTCCTCTTACGCCAGCGCAGAAGCACCACCTGTTGGGCATTGAAAACCCTCACATCCGACTAGATTTAATTAAAGAACTAATTGAAGAAATGACTGGGCAAAGCCAGTAAAGAAAAAGTGGCTAGCTTTATTTAGCTTATCAAAGTATTGGTTTGTTAATTTGTAACAGGCATAAAAAAACCCAGCTCTTAGAGCTGGGTTTTCACTTTTTAATGACTAAGTTATTAATTAGTCGTTCGCGTAGATATCCACGTCTTTTGTTTCACGTACAAACAACATACCGATTACAAAAGTCATAGCTGCGATCGCGATTGGGTACCATAAACCATAGTAGATGTTACCGTTTTGCGCAACCAAGGCGAATGAGATTGTTGGTAGCAAGCCACCGAACCAACCGTTACCGATATGGTATGGCAATGACATTGATGTGTAACGAATACGTGTTGGGAACATCTCAACTAACATCGCTGCGATAGGACCGTAAACCATCGTTACATAAATCACCAAGATTACTAACAATGCAAGAACAGCTGGTAGGTTAACTGCTGCAGGGTCAGCTTTAGCTGGGTAACCTGCTGCGTTCAACGCATCACGAACTGCTTTCTTGAATGCTGCATCTTTAGCCTTGGCTTCATCAGCAGGTAAACCTTTTGATGAGTAACCTTCGATAGTTGTTTCACCAATCTTAACAGTAGCAACAGTACCTGCTGCAGCTGGGATTGTTGAGTAGCTAGCTGAGTTAGAAGCCATCACTTGCTTAGCGATATCGCATGAGCTTGTGAACTTAGCTGTACCAGTTGGGTTGAATTGGAAAGTACATTCAGCTTCGTCAACTGTGATAGTTGCTGGAGCTTCTTTCATAGCCTTTTCCAAAGCTGGGTTAGCAAAGTGTGTCAATGCATTGAAGATTGAAACTGGTGTATTTGGGATGTAAGTAATGATCGCCAATAACAAACCAGCCATGATGATCATCTTTCTACCAATCTTGTCTGACAATGAGCCAAACACGATGAAGAATGGAGTACCAATCACCAATGAAGCAGCGATCAACAAGTTAGCTGTCTTAGCATCTACTTTCAACACTTGTGTCAAATAGAACAATGCGTAGAACTGACCTGTGTACCAAACAACAGCTTGACCAGCAACTAGACCGAAAAGAGCCAAGATAACAATCTTCAAGTTTTTCCATTGACCGAATGACTCTGTCAAAGGAGCTTTAGATAGTTTGTTCTCTTCTTTCATTTTCTTGAAAGCTGGAGATTCGTTCATTGACAAGCGGATCCATACAGAGATGGCTAACAACGCGATTGAAACAATGAACGGAACACGCCAACCCCAAACTTCAAAGTCTGGACCGGTGAATTCTCTTGTGAACAAAATCACTAACAATGAAAGGAACAAACCTAATGTAGCTGTAGTTTGAATCCAAGCAGTGTAAGCACCACGACGACCGTGAGGAGCGTGCTCAGCAACATAAGTTGCAGCACCACCGTACTCACCACCAAGTGCCAAACCTTGCAACATACGCAAGATAATTAGGATCACTGGGGCTGCAACACCAATCGTTGCATAAGTAGGCAAAATACCCACGATGAAAGTTGCGCCACCCATAATAAGAATAGTTACTAGGAATGTGTACTTTCTACCGATCAAGTCGCCTAAACGACCAAACACCAAAGCGCCGAATGGACGCACGATGAAACCAGCTGCGAACGCTAATAAAGCGAAAATGAAAGCAGAACCGGCATCTAGGCCAGAGAAGAACTGCTTAGCGATAATAGCTGCAAGTGATCCATACAGATAAAAGTCATACCACTCAAATACCGTGCCAAGTGATGAGGCAAAAATAACTTTGCGCTCTTCAGCTGTCATCGGTGCGGCTTTAGTTGTAGACATAAAGGCTCCTATAAAAATTTATAAAAATAAAACTGCAGGGCGATTATGCTTTGGAAAATCCTTCATTTTTCTTACATAGTTGTTTTAATGAGGGTAATTCCTAAGGTTTAAATATGCATCATTAGGGTTACCCCTTACAAATTGATATCGATATCACTATTTATGTGCATTCCTGTATGAAAAAGCCTTTTCATTGATAAGGTTATTGCAAGCAGTTCAAGGTAGAATCAATTATTCACATATATTAATACAGTAAGACGTTATGACGATTCTTTTAGGCATTATTGCCATTCTTCTACCAGTTGCAGCAGGCGTTTGGGTTTGGAAAAATTTTGATAGTATTTTTTTAAAAACAGCTCAAATTGATAGTAACGATTACCTATCTATCTATTTAAAGAAGTTAGCGGCAGTTTTTTTAACGACCGGCTTCTTACTGTTTGTATGCTTTCAACTTGTTTTTATCTTTAGCAATCCAGCATGATTTTTATTAAAAAAATATTACCAAACCTGCTTGTTCTCTCAAGTATTGTGATGATGTTTGTTTTCGCCCGAGCAACAGGCAATGATGATATTCAAAATATCTTCAAATTAATTGACGACCTAGCCACTAATTTAATTCTAGTTATTGTGGCTATTACAATAGGACTGTTCATCAAACAATATCTGTATGTTCTAGTAGGTCTTGTGGCTGCAATGGCGATTGTGATCTTAGTGCCAACCATCAGTGCAGCACTTAATCTAACTGGCGAATATGTTCTAGCTTGTGGTTTAGTCAGTCTTGGCTTTTCTGCTGTTTCTAACATCTACGCAAACTACAGAGAATTTAATTAATTTTATTTACAACTAGTTATCAAAAAGGGAGTAGTAAACATGAGCAATCGCGCAATCGCAATCACAGTTTTAGTTTTAATCGTAGCTACTGGCTACTTATTAGTTAAGGGTGATGGCGACATCGATATGGGTGGTGAAAAGCATGGTGCTGAAGCAACTCACGTAGAAGACAAAAAGCCAGCAGAAGCTCCAGCAGCTCCTGCACCAGAAGCTAAGAAGTAATTTTTAGTTCATCCGAAGGGCCCCAGTAGATACAATACATCTACTGGGGTTTTTCTTTTTCAAGACAAAAATGACACAACAAAAAGCATTGGTTCTATTTGGGCATGGCGCAAGGGATGAGCGCTGGAAGGAACCATTTTTAAAACTACAAGAACTTATTGCGCAAGATAGCAATGTACGCGTTGAATTGTCGTTCCTAGAATTAATGAGCCCTAGCCTTCCTGAAGTAGTTGATCAGTTAGCTATAGAAGGCTTCAAAACAATAGAAGTGATTCCGGTATTTTTTGGCCAAGGCGGCCATATTAGAAAAGATTTTCCTGCCATTTTGGATGCTTGCCGCAACAAACATCCAGAAATACAGTTAAGCGCTAAGCCTGCTGTTGGCGAGGATCTCGGAGTTCTCCAGGCGATTGCCAAATACTGCGCCAACTAGCAATAGTGCCGGCGCTTGACCATCAAACCAATCAGTGGCGCAACCTGCCGCCATTTCACCTAGCGTTAAGGCAAGGCTTCTCTCGCGCTTGGTGCTAATCGCTTCAATAATACGAACTGGTAATGTCGTAGGACGTCCCTGCCCTATCAATTGATGTGCAATTGAGATGGCCTCATCGCGCCCCATATAAATAACAACGGTATCAGCTGTAGGCAAAGGTAATGATGTGGAGTCGGTTGCTTTTGCTTGCGTACTGAATGCAACGCTTCTGGCCACACCACGTAATGTTAGAGACTGCTTCAAAGTAGCGGCCGCAGCTAATGCGGCTGTAATACCAGGAACAATCTCTACCTCAATGCTAGCTTCTTCTAATTCCGTAATCTCTTCATCAGCACGCCCAAAAATCATCGGGTCACCACCCTTTAAGCGCACCACTACCTGGTGTTTTTGAGCAGCATCCACCAAACGCTTATTAATAAATTTTTGTGCTGTTGAATGTTTACCGCAACGCTTTCCTACAGCAATCTTTTCAGCTTGAGGGCAATAAGCCAACATAGCCTCTTCCACTAATGCATCATGAAATACCACATCTGCTTTAGCTAACAAATCAGCACCGCGCACAGTGATTAAATCAGCTGCGCCAGGACCAGCGCCCACTAAATAGACTTTGCCTAAAGTTGATGATGGTGTCATATTGAATGCTTATTGTTAAACCGTTAACTCACGCAACATGCCAGCAGCAACTGTGTGATTAGTTGCCTCGTCAGTCAAGACAAATGCGCCCGTGCTTGCAGCTTGATCAAAACGATCAGCAATGATTGGTTTTTGCAAGACCAAATCAACACGACCGATTTCATTCATATTTAATGCATGAATATCTGTTGCATGTGACAAAGTTTGCACATCTAATACTTGCTGAATACCCTTTACCTTAGCAAATACAGTATTAGTTGTATGACGCAAAACATATTTACGTGACAAAGATAAAGGCTCGCTATCTAACCAGCATAAATCAGCTGATACTTGCTTCGTTAAACTTGGTTGGTCATGCCCTTCTCTAGCGACAATCGTGTCACCGCGCGACACATCAACATCCTCAGCTAAGCGTAAGGCAATTACTTGACCTGCCTTGGCAATATCTACACCCGCGGCATCATTACTCGCCTGATGGTCATTTGATACATGAATCTCCGCCACAGTAGCTTCGGAGCCGCTAGGCAATATAGTTACTTTTTGACCTTTTGAAATTGTGCCGGCTTCAACACGTCCTAGATAACCACGGAAGTCATCAGCTGCACTACCATCTTGTCTTGCTACATATTGCACCGGAAAACGCAGACCCTCAATGTTTTGCACAGGCGTTGTGTCTAGCGACTCTAACCATTGCAATAGGCTTGGCCCTTGGTACCAAGGTGTTTTATCACTTTTATCAACAACGTTATCACCCTGCAAAGCAGATACAGGGATTAAGTGTGGTGTTGGCAAACCTAGGGTTGTTGCTAAACCCTCGATGGATTCTTTAATCGCGTTAAAAACATTTTCATCAAAGTTCAACAAGTCCATCTTGTTTACAGCCACAGCTACGTGACGTAGACCCAACAAACGCACAATAGCTGAGTGACGTTTTGTTTGCGCTAATAGCCCCGCTGGCTTGGTTGTTAAATCAACACGAGTAGCATCAACTAATAAGACCGCAACGTCGGCTTGTGATGCGCCAGTCACCAAGTTACGTGTGTATTGCTCATGCCCTGGAGCATCGGCCACAATAAATTTGCGCTTCGAAGTTGCAAAGTAGCGATAGGCCACATCAATGGTGATACCTTGCTCACGCTCCGCTTCAAGACCATCTGTCAATAATGCCAAATCCACTGCGGCATCAGATGCTGTGACACGTGCATGCTTGGTTTTTGACAACGCCAAGAGTTGGTCTGCCAATACTGCTTTGGTGTCATACAACAAGCGACCGATTAGCGTGCTCTTACCATCATCTACGCTACCTGCCGTGATGAAACGAACCACACCTTGATGAGTGTTTGTTTGCTGATCTAGACTCATCAGAAATACCCTTCTTTCTTACGACGCTCCATCGAAGCTTCACTTGTTTGATCATCCATACGTGTTGCACCACGTTCTGTAATTTCTGAGATGGCTGTCTCTTCAATAATGTCAACCGCTGTTGCAGCAGTACTCAATACTGGACAGGTACAGCTAATATCACCAACAGTTCTGAACCGCACACTAATTACTTCACTAGTTTCACCAGGTCCTTTCGGTGTGACATTGGTTACTGGAACCAATAAACCGTTTTTACGAACCACTTCACGTTGGTGAGCGTAATAAATACTTGGCAAAGCCAATTCTTCACGAGCAATGTATTGCCACACATCCAACTCAGTCCAATTAGAAATTGGGAATACACGCATGTTCTCGCCTGGAGCGATTCTGGCGTTATATAAATTCCACAACTCTGGTCGTTGTGCCTTAGGATCCCATTGACCGAATTCATCACGGAACGAGAAGATACGCTCTTTAGCACGTGCTTTCTCTTCATCACGACGCGCACCACCCATTAAAGCATCAAACTTGTGTTCTGCAATCGCCTCAAGCAATGTAGTTGCTTGAGCAGCATTGCGAGAATCTGTTTCTTTACGCAAACGCACCGTGCCTTTGCGAATAGAGTCTTCTACGTGCCCCACGATTAACTTCGATCCCGTTTGGGCAACGATGTCATCTCTAAACTGAATTACTTCAGGGTAGTTGTGACCTGTGTCGATGTGCAACAACGGAAAAGGCAACTGAATCGGTCTAGCGCCAAAACGAAATGCCTTACGAGCCAAATGGAACATCACGATGGAATCTTTACCACCTGAAAACAACATCGCAGGATTGGCTGCTTGGGCAGCTACTTCGCGAATGATGTAGATAGACTCAGCTTCGAGCCAATCTAAATGCTCGTTCTGTAACTTTTGTGTTTTTTCTAATTGTGTTTGACTCATGATCTTATTTAACGTGTAAACCACACTCTTTACTATCTTGTTGCAACCACCACCAACGTCCAGCTCGAATATCCTCACCAGCTTTTACAGCTCTGGTACAAGGCTCACATCCAATGCTTGGGTATCCCTGGAAATGTAGCGGATGAATCGGTACTAGCTTACTTTGTAAATATGCCCAAACCTCAGACTCTGTCCAGTCAAACAAAGGGTTGTATTTGGCAATATTTCTGGCGTCATCTAATTCGCGCAAAGGCAAATCAGAACGCGTCACAGCCTGTTCTCTTCTTTGGCCAGTCAACCAAGCATCTGCACCTATTAAAGCTTTATTTAAGGGCTTTATTTTACGCGCTCCGCAACAGGCCTTCTTAGCTTCTTCTGTGTCATAAAAACCATTTAAGCCATATTGAGCAATAAAAGCATCAACATCAGCAGATTCAGGAGCAATGCTAGCGATTGATATGCCATAGTGTTTTTGTACTTGATTGGTCATATCAATCGTTTCTTGATGCAAACGACCTGTTGCTAATGTAAACAAAGCAATTTTGGCACCTGACTTAGCGATTGCATCAGTCACCACCATGTCCTCTGCGGCCAAGCTAGTGGCAAAACGCACATCTTGATGTTCTTTAGCAATCGCATTTAAACGGTCAAATAACACTTGCGCTTTAGCATCCAAAACCTCAGGAGCAATATTGTGCGCTGGAATAGACCACAGGGTTGGTCGATTCAAACCACTAACGGCATTGTTAGCTGCATCACTCATGCTGATCTCACATCTTTTTGTGAACGACCTGAACGCCAGTCATCCTGAAATTGATGCGCCACTGAGCCAAACTGCGCCAATGCTGTATCCACCACTTGATCATTACGTAAAACAAATGAATCAAAGCCAACTCGAGACAAAGGTAATAGCTGATCAATTAGCACGTCACCAATTGCACGTAACTCTCCACTCCAGCCAAAACGATCACGCAATAAGGCTGCTGTACTGTAGCCACGACCATCTCTAAAGATAGGGAAATCAACGGCCAAAATAGGCCAAAGCTTCAAGCCCGCCAAGATAACGTCTTTATGTGCCAAAACATCATCCTCGGGAGCAAACCAAACACCAATCTCACCTTTAAGAGCTCTCAACTGAAACTGCTCTTTAGCGCCGCGGCTTGTCCACCAAGATAAAGGCACAATGACTTTGCCAGGCGGCAAAGCTGCAGACTCTTCACCCTCAGTTGCACGAAATACTTGCCAATCATTGGTCGCTAATTGAGCTTGACCATTTTTTGGATAACGAATTAACTTAGCCACGTTTCACCTCCGCATATACACGCTCTTTAAATGGTGTAATACCAATACGATGAACTGTGTCTACAAACTTTTCATTGGGTTCACGTTTTTCAACATAAACGTCAATCACTTTAGAAATAACATCAGGCATATCTTCAGCAAAGAATGATGGGCCAATCACTTTACCGATCGCCGCATTCAGCCCTTGCTCGCCACCTAATGTCACTTGGTACCACTCTTGACCATCTTTATCGACGCCCAAGATACCAATGTTGCCCACGTGGTGATGACCACATGAGTTCATACAACCAGAGATGTTCAAGCTAATGTCACCTAAATCATGCAAATAATCTAAGTCATCAAAACGCTTTTGAATATCGTTAGCTATAGGAATGGATTTGGCATTTGCCAAAGAGCAGAAATCGCCGCCAGGACATGCAATGATGTCTGTTAGGTAGCCAATATTAGGCAAGACCAAACCTTGCTGCTTGGCTTCTTGCCATAAAGCATATAGCTGTGATTGCTGCACATCAGCTAATACCAAGTTTTGTTCATGCGTTGCACGAATTTCTCCAAAACAATATTTATCTGCCAAATCTGCGATTGCCAACATTTGCGCTGTTGTTACATCGCCAGGCGCAACTGTACCGTGAGGCTTCAATGAAAGAACCACGCTGGCATAACCAGGGACTTGATGATCTTTCACATTGCGATTCAACCAGCGTGCAAAAGCCTGCTGATCTGATGCCCCAGCTTGTGCTAATACTTCTTGTGCACTCAACTTAGTGAGAGTTTGGTAAGCAGGTCTTGTGAAATATTGCGCCACACGTTGCCACTCAGCATCAGTAAATGTGCTTTTACCACCCACCCAATGCTCGTACTCGGCCTCAACTTGACGTGCGAACTCTTCCGGACCCAAAGCTTTCACCAAAATTTTGATGCGAGCCTTGTACATGTTGTCGCGACGACCAAAGCGGTTATATACACGCAATACCGCTGATAAATAGTTAGGTAATTCTTTCCAAGGTAAATCATGCTTGATGATTACCCCTAGGATAGGCGTACGACCCATACCGCCACCAACCAAAACATCTGCAACCAACTCACCTTGCGTATTTTTCTTAAGGTACAAACCCAAATCATGAGCAGCAACAATTGCGCGATCTTTCTTAGAAGCACTCACAGCAATTTTAAATTTACGAGGTAGATAAGCAAACTCAGGATGCAAAGTTGACCATTGACGCAATAGTTCGCAAACAGGTCTTGGATCAACAATCTCATCACCTGCTATGCCCGCAAATGGGTCACTGGTGATATTACGAATGCAATTACCAGATGTTTGAATGGCATGCATCTCTACTTTAGCCAACTCAGCCAAAATTTCAGGCGTATCTTCTAATGTCAACCAGTTGAATTGAATATTCTGACGAGTCGTGAAATGCCCATAACCACGGTCATACTTTTCAGCGATTTTTCCTAAAGTGCGCAACTGAGCAGAGTTAAACAATCCATAAGGAATAGCCACACGCAGCATGTATGCATGGCGTTGCAAGTACAAACCATTTTGTAAACGCAGTGGACGAAACTCTTCTTCACTTAGCTGATCATCTAAGCGACGCTTCACTTGATCTCTAAATTGATTAACTCGATCATCAACTAATCGCTGATCGATGGCATCGTATTGATACATATGAACCCTTAAAACCTATTGATTAGCTTTCTACGAAAGCTCTTTCGAAAACGTAGTCACCTAATACACCCAAACTTGGTGACACCTTAAAGCCTTTTGCATTGAGCATTTCTGATGTTTCTTTTAGCATCGATGGACTACCGCAAATCATTGCTCTATCTACAGCAGGATCTAGCGGTGGCAAACCAATGTCTTTAAATAATTGACCAGTCTCAATCGCAGTTGTGAGACGCCCTGTGTGCTTGAATGCTTCACGAGTAACTGTTGGGTAGTAAATCAATTGATTACGCACCATCTCGCCTAAGAACTCATCATTAGGTAACACGTTACGGATGTAGTCTTCATAAGCTAATTCGCTAACTAAACGCACGCCATGAATTAACACCACTTTTTCAAACTTTTCATAAGTTTCTGGATCACGAATGATGCTCATGAATGGCGCTAAACCGGTACCTGTACTAAATAAGTAAAGATGTTTGCCTGGATTCAAGTCATCAATCACCAATGTACCCACGGATTTTTCGCTGACCAAAATTGAGTCGCCGACTTTGATGTTCTGTAAACGAGAAGTTAATGGGCCGTTCTCAACCTTAATACTCAAGAACTCTAGATGCTCTTCGTAGTTTGGGCTAGCAACACTATATGCACGAGATAAAGGTTTGCCATTGACTTCCAAGCCAATCATCAAGAAATGACCGTTACGAAAACGCAAACCTTTATTTCTAGTGGTTGTAAAACTAAATAACGTGTCATTCCAATGATGAACACTTAAAACTTCTTCTTTATTAAACGTTGCCATTTCTGATAAATCTCAAGATGTTGATAATTAAATTCGAGAGCCCGTTCTTAGAACAAGGCTTTGTACAAGTTAAAGCCACTCAAAGAACTGATCAACAATCCCACAGCAACTAATAAATAACGAGTCGATAGTTTACTGGTTAAGAAGGCTGCAAACGGTGCCGCAAACAAACCACCCACAATCAAACCAGCTACAAAAATCCAGTGATCGATACCGCCTAATAATAAAAAGCTAGTTCCTGTAGCAAGTGCCACAAAGAATTCAGCTGTATTAACCGTACCAATTGTTTTGCGTGGATTGTTACCTTGACCAATTAGTGATGACGTCACAACTGGACCCCAACCACCGCCACCCACAGCGTCCAAGAAACCACCGCCCACTGCTAATTTACGAACGTGTTGTAACTCATGAGACTGTTTTTCTTGACGATGTATAAACGCTTTTCTCAAGATCACAATACCCATGATCAACAAATAAGCTGTTACATAAGGTTTGATCAACTTACCATCAATCGATGTTAAGAACACAACACCCACAACGCCACCTATCACGCCAGGAATCACAATCTTTTTAAACAACTCTTTATCAACGTTGCCAAACTTGATATGTGAAACACCTGAAAAAGCTGTTGTGAATATTTCCGCCACATGCACGGCCCCAGATGCGGCTGCAGGTGAGGCGCCAATACCAATCAAAAATGTATTAGAGCTAATACCGTAAGCCATGCCTAATGCACCATCAATTACCTGGGCAATCAAACCGACAACAACTGCTTGCCAAAAAAATGGTGAACTAACAAACTGATCAACTAATACTGAAAAATCATGTCTGATCTGTGGCTGCGCTTGGCTAAACCAAAAGCCTAAAAATGAGATCAGTACTAAAAAACTAACAGTCACCACTCTCTTATCTAATAAGAGTGTTGATTTTTGAACTTCTACAGGAGGAATACCGATCTCTAGATGTTCTAGATTTTCAGGTGTATCGGCAAACTCAGTATGTCTATTAGTACGCATGTCCAACTTTCAGTGATTTTTCAAGTCCATCAAGGACTTAACATGCCGAAACTATAAAGATTGATTGATATATCCGGAAATAATATTTAATTAATCCTATATTACCTAAAGTAATATATATGACATAACCCGCATATATTCGACCATTACAGAGCGCCAGCTGCCTAGCAAATACAGATAGAATCTGTCACATCCCCAATAAAAAATACTAAACCCATGATTCCAAAACGATATTCGGCAGCTCTGGCAGGGGCGCTTGGCAATACATTAGAGTGGTTTGATTTCGCCGTTTATGGATATTTCGCCACAGCACTGGGCAAGGTATTTTTTCCATCAGATGATCCCAGCTTTCAAACAGTGGCTTCTTTTGGGATTTTCGCCATAGGTTATCTAGCCAGACCGATAGGTAGCTTGGTGCTAGGGCCCGTTGGCGACCTGCTTGGTCGCAAAAAAATGATGACAACGAGCATCATCATTATGGGTTTAGCCAGCTTTCTAGTGGCTCTACTACCCACCTACGCACAAGTGGGTGCCATAGCTGCCTATGCATTGATGTTGCTACGCATGACCCAAGGTTTTTCTGTTGGTGGTGAATACACGGGCAGCATGGTTTATGCCACCGAAGCTTCCCCTACTGGCAAAGAAGGTTTGATGTCAGGTATTGCTCATGCTGGTGCACTACTAGGATTCTTTTTAGGATCACTTGTTGCAGCACTCACTGCTCACTTTTTTGGCGAAGAGAACGTGAATGATTGGGCATGGCGCATGCCCTTTTTATTGGGCGCTCTAGTAGCAATTGCGGGCTGGCGACTCAGGGCTCATATGCCAGAAACCTTTGAAGATGCAATTGAACACAAGATCAGCTCAAAGGAACTAACTGCTCTAATCTTGTCACGACTCAAAGATGTGATTAAAAACTGGCGCATTCTAGGAAAAATTGCCGCAATTATTTCTTTCTCCAACATCTTGTTCTATGTTGAATTTGTTTACTTTGTTGATTACGTCGCCAAGCATGGCGGCTCTATGCAATCAGCAAATACTGTTGCCACAGCTGTTCAACTAATTGGTATACCGATTGTTGTATTAGGCGGCTGGTTAGCCGATAAGTTGGGTCGAGTGAAAATTACTCAATACGCCACTTGGTTAGGCACAATCCTAGCCATCCCCTGCGTCCTTGCTTCGCAATTAGGTGGCGTAACAGGTCTAGCAATCGGGCAGCTATTGATAGCTATACCTGTGATGCTACTCTTTGGCGCTCAAGGTGTACTGATTAGCAAAATGGTTCGACCTGAACAACGTTGCTCAGTATTTGCGATTGGTTATAGCTTAGCGGTGGCTATATTTGCTGGCACCTCACCCATGGTGACTTCTTGGTTACTAGAAATTAATGAATGGGCGTGGGGCCCTGCAGCATATTGCTTCATTTACGCTATTCCTGCTATTTATGCTTTGCGCAATATGAAAGACGATTAAATGGCTAAAGTTTTTAATGCTCCAGAATTAAAAACTCTAGCAACAGAGCAACAATCGCCACAATGCTCCAACTGTGCAAACCATAATTTTTCCTGTTGGGAAACCATTCTGAGCACGTTTGATCGTGATGCAATCCAGATGGTAGGCACATTACAAGTACCCAATGCCGAAGATAATTGGGATGAATACCACCCTGATGGCACAGATCAGTGGTCACCGAATGCACCGATTGCGGTGAAATTTCATCCGTATAACAGCAGCGACATTTATCAGTGCCAAACATGCCGTACCGTTTATCTACGCTATACAGAATATGGTGGCTACTATGTGGATGAGCGTATTCGTGTTGTCAAACCAGAACTGATTGTTAATTTGGACTAATTAATCAGTTTGAACACTATGTAAACCCGCAGCTTTTCTTAACTTGTCACACAATGGGTTGATTGACCCATCATCATTTAGGATATTGAATTCTCTACAAGGGCTAGGACGTTGCTCATAGATGGTGCAGCGATAGCCCTCTTGGTCATCAAGGCTCAAAGCCACGCATCCCTGCTTACCTGTTTCAGTGCCCTTCATACAAACAATATGCGGTGTTACTTGAGTGACGAACTCTGGTGGCACCAAACCAATTGGATGACCATCCTCACCGTGTAAAACCTCCCCGTGATAAAAGGACACACGTAGTTTTTGACAGCACTGACCGCACTCAAAACAGGGGTTGTCTAGGTGATTACTCATACAGATCGTGGGTGCACTCAAGAAATCAAAAATTACATTAAGATAATTTTTATCATGTTGGGAAAAATACGCAAGAAGCTCATCACAGATTATTTTGCTAATAGCTCACCTATTCTTGAGCTGATATGTCCTATCTGTGATCGAAAAATACCCAATTCTCAAAAAGATGCCCATCACTTGGTTCCAAAATCAAAGGGAGGCAAAACAACTCAATATTTGCACCGTATTTGCCATAGGCAAATACACGCCCTCTTCTCAGAAACCAAATTGGCTAAAGAGTTAAACACTGCTGACGCCATCAAAGATCAGCCAGAAATGCAAAAGTTCATCGAATGGGTTAAGTCTAAACCCGATGACTTTTACGAAAGAACCTCTAAGAGTAAAAAGCTCAAAAGCGAAAAGATATTCTAGAGAATATAGAGAGCACCTGGTCACCAGCCTCGCATAAAGCCAAAACCAAAATGAGTCCTAAATTGCTCATTACGCTTTTCTTGATCACGCAAGGACTTTACTAAGAATCTAACAATTTCATCTTGCTTGCTGGTGCAATCAATTTTTTTGGAGGCAATTCGTTCTTTAGCAGCTGTAACGATTTCATCAGGAAGAGCAAAAGTGAACTTATCCATTTCAGCCGATGACGCAAGGCATAAATCAAAGTCATTCATGGTGTCGACTCTTTTAGCAATTTTTTCAGGAGTCAAGGTTGCACACCCCACCATGACTGATAAAAAACTTATCATGACAAGGGACTTAAATAGTTGATTTAATCTCATGAACATTACTTTATTACCCCGTTAACAAGACATCAATTCAAATAATTTTATATTCGGCTAAACTCAATAAACATAACGTATAACTAATTATCAAGCTTTTCTGAATATGACAACCAATCAATATAAATTGTTTCAACCGGCGCGCATTGGCGTGATTGATATTGCCAATCGCGTCGTGATGGCGCCTTTAACGCGCTGTAGAGCAGATGCCACAAAAGGCGATGTGCCTGGTAGCGATATGAATATTGAATATTATCGTCAGCGTAGCAATGCTGGTCTGATTATTAGCGAAGGCACTCAAGTTTCCCCAATTGGTAAAGGCTACCATGCAACCCCAGGAATTTACTCTGATGCCCAGGTAGATGGATGGAAGCCCATTACCAAAGCAGTACATGAAGCAGGATCAAAGATCATTGCCCAAATTTGGCATGTTGGCAGAATCACACACCCCAATTTAATTGATGGCGCTGAACCTGTAGCACCCTCTGCGATTCAACCTAAGGATGTCACTGCATACACGCCCAAGGGCAAAGAAGATTTACCAGTGCCCCATGAATTAACCATTGATGAAATCAAGAAAATTGTTAATGAATTCAGGCAAGGTGCTGCCAACGCCATACGTGCTGGATTTGATGGCGTAGAGATTCATGGTGCCAACGGTTATTTGATTGATCAGTTCATCAGAGACGGTGCTAATCAGCGTTCAGATGCTTATGGTGGGTCGATAGAGAATCGTTGCAAATTCGCCTTAGAAGTTGTCGATGCTGTAGCCAAAGAAATTGGCGCTGGGCGTGTAGGCATTCGTTTATCGCCCGTTACTCCACGTAATGATTTAAGCGACAGCAATCCACAAGCTGTATTTGGCTATTTAATTGAAGAACTCAGCAAACGGGGCATTGCGTTTATTCATATGATTGAGGGGTCCACTGGTGGGCCTCGTGATGTACCTGGGTTTGACTATGCTTGGGCAAGAGCTAACTTCAAGGGATCTTATATTGCTAACAATGGCTATGATCGAAAAATGGCTATCGATGCGGTTGAATCAGGCAAGGCCGATGCAGTGGCTTTTGGAAGACTATACATAGCTAACCCTGACTTAGTGCAGCGCCTCAAGCAAAATGCACCACTCAATACTCCCAACCCAGATACCTTTTACGCACCAGGGCCAGAGGGTTATATCGATTATCCAAAATTATCTGGCTGACTTTAAACGTCCGCCCACATTCTGAGTAGATTGTGATAGACGCCGGTGAGTTTGACTGACTCATCGGTATCTCCTTGAGACTCACGCAAAGACAAAATGCTCATATCCAAATCGTAAAGTAAACGTCTTTGTTCATCAGAGCGAACCATGCTCTCAGTCCAAAAGAAACAAGCAACCCTTGACCCTTTTGTTACAGGCTGGACTCTATGTACTGATGAGCTAGGGTAAAGAACCATGTCACCGGCAGAAAATTTAATACTTTGTGAGCCGTAAGTATCTTCAATCACTAGCTCACCACCCTCGTAATCTTGGAGCTCAGATAAAAATAACGTGCATGAAACATCAGTTCTTACATGCCTACCCGTGGCAGCATGAGTTCTGACGGAGTTATCAATGTGATTTCCGAATGAATTATTAGATCCGTCATATCTATTAAATAGTGGGGGATAGATTTTTTTAGGTAGTGCTCCAGCAAGATATTTGGCATTAATAGCTAAGGCCTGCAAGACAATACCTCTGGCTTTTTGCGCAGCTGCACCATCCTCTGGCAACTGCCGATTATTCTTAGTTTTCGCCGATTGCGTTCCTGCCGTGATAGAGCCATCAGCCCAATCTGCTTCATCAATAATTTTTCTTATTTCTGAAACTTGGTTTTTTGTTAGTACTTTAGGAACATGTAACAACATGCTGATGACTCCCTCATAGATTTAAAACTTATAAATTCCAGTCAACTGAAACGCTCGCTTAGTTCCAGGGACCACAAATCCACCGTTCTCATAAGCTGATTCATAAATTGTTTTATTCATTAAGTTTTGAATATTCAACTTGATGGTGTATTCATTTTTTATGTCGTATTGAGCCATGGCATCAAAACGAACATAGCTAGGAACATTTTTAATATCAGGAGCATTGCCGCTTAAACCATAAATTATTCTACGTCCCACTGCCGTTGCCCCGCCACCCACTTTGAACTGAGGATCCACTCTATATGTAGTCCAGAGGTTATAGGTGTACTTTGGCGTATTACGCGGGGTCATGCCATCAATTGATGAATGATGTCTGCCAGTACTTGAGTAACCTCGCTCATCAATCTTGGCATCCATTAAAGCAAGGCCGCCAAAAATTTCCCATGAAGAACCAATACGCCCAGCAAACTCAAATTCGACACCATCTGTGTGCCGCTTTTTAGCATTAATTGATCCCGTACTTTCTAGATCAGTATTACGCTCCCACTCCTTTGAAGCCCTGTAAAGTGCAGTTCGAACGGACAAATCACCATCATATAAATCCCATTTAGCTCCAACCTCTGTTGTACTGCTACGTTCCGCAGGATATCCACTACCTGCTGACAATTGATACAAATCAGCCGTGGCATTAAATGAATCATTCCATGCCAAGTAATAAGTGGTCATTTCATTTGGTTGATATGTCAAACCCGAGCGATAGCTTTTTTCTGAGAAATTAACGTTAGCTTGGTTTGTTGAGCCCAAACTTGTTCCCGTAGTGGAATAATCAGCCCTTAACCAGTCCTGCCTAACCCCACCTAGCAACTTCCAACCACGGCTGAATTCAACCATGTCCTGAATATATGCGGCATAGGAATTACCTTTGTACCCAAATAGGCTAGACGGGTCTTTCCTTTGATTGCCATAACCATATAAAAATGGATCACACGTCAGGCTATAACCAGATACAGTATTACCACTAACACCACCGCATGCGCCATTTGCTGTTCTATCGTAAGTCCAGCGATTTAGATTTTCTTTTAAGTATTCAACACCCATGAGCAATTCGTGTTTGAAGGTACCAGTTGCAAATTTTTTACTAAAGTCAGATTGAAATGCATAGGTATCTTCTTCAGCTCCACGAGGGCTAGCCAAAGCCAACGTTGAATAAGGGTAGGAACTTCTACCTTTGTTGGACCACAATGCTCGGGTGTAGTTTGATTTACGTAACTTAGTATTTAATTTGGTATCCGCATCAAAGGTGTACTCCTGAGCGATAGTTGTCATATTAGTGACGTTATCTTCATAGTCAGCAGTAGTTCCGCTAAATTGTTTAGCAGAAACATTCACTGGCAATCTAGTGGTGGAATTAAATCCAATGCCATAGTCGGGCACATTATTGGTCTTTAAGTAGTAGTGGCCAATACTTATTTGATTGGCAGTGCCGATACCCCAAGTGATAGTTGGCGCCAAGCCCTCACGCTGACTACTCACAACATCTCTTGAACTTTTTGCATCATGAACCATTGCATTGATGCGGATTGCAGTACTACTTGCTTCATCAATGACTTTATTTATGTCTGTCGTAGATCTATAGTAGTCATAGCTGCCAACTGTCGCCGTGACATTTCCCTTGTCGGTCATAAAAGGAGTTTTTGAAACTTGATTGATCACACCGCCCGCCTGACCACGACCAAATAACATCGAGCCAGAACCTCTTAAAACATCAATCTGCTCAAGATTGAATGTTTCGCGATTGTATTGAGCTGTATCTCTGATGCCATCAGAATATAAATCACCAAATGAATAGAAGCCTCGCAAGTTCATATTGTCACCAATACGACCTCCTTCACCAGCATTAAATGTCATACCAGCAACGTTTCTTAGAGCATCCTTCAAGTTGTCGTTATTTTTATCTTGAATTAACTCTTTTGGAACGATGGTGATAGCTTGCGGAATATCTTTAACAGCCTGCGTTGTCTTACCAACTGTTGTAGTGCTTGAGTTATACCCAACAGCACCTTGCTCATAAGTACTCTTGACATCAATCTGATTAAGAACCTTAGTTTCTTCTGCCTGAGCCATTGATACTGCGGGAGCCATTAACATTGCAGCCACTGCAGCACCTATGCCATGAAGATGACCAGGCTTTGCAACTGAATTTTTTGACGTCTTTTTAATATTTCTTTTTTCCAAAACAAACTCCAATAAGAAGATGTATCTAAAAAATATTTAGATACGGTATTTATTGGCTTGCTGCATCGCGTGAGTTAATGATTGATATCGGTAAAACTCATGTACGGCTGGCTACTAACGAATTTTTAGTATGAAAGTTATTTAGTTAGAACTAACTTTCCAAATTTGGTGGCACGTAAGTGATACGTCTCCCCCTCATGCTGTATTACCAGGGACTTGCTTTCCCCCAATAAATCTTTACTAGTTACGACTCTAGCCTTGAAACTTGCCTCAGCCTGAAGCTTTTCAGCCTCCAGTGAAATAATGGTTGGCGCTAAAGTGGTTTTTTTGTCAGCACTCATTACTTGCCTGGCTCTGTTACAAAACCAACTTTTTGCAAACCAGCTCGATTAGCCATTGCCATTGCAGATGCGACATATTCGTATGCAACTTTTTTATCACCGTAAATGTGCAAAGATGGTTGATTCTGCTGACTTGCCAAACGCTTTAACTCGAGCTCCAACTCAGCTGCAGTTAACACCCGTTTATCCAAGTTATATCTTCCCGATGCGTCAATTGATAATCTAATCGTGTCAGGTTTGTCTTGCTGAGCCTTACTTGTTGCTTGTGGCAAATTAAAGTCAACTGCATGCTTCATCACAGGCACAGTGACAATAAAAATAATTAACAAAACCAACATGACATCAACTAATGGAGTCATGTTGATTTCACTCATCACCTCCTGATCACCACTGTCTAAACTTCCGAAAGCCATGATTTTTCTCCTCAAATGACTGGCTGAAGTTTGTCAGAGTCAGGTCTTTGAATGCGGTTTCCTGTGACATAATATGAGTGCAAGTCATATGCAAAACGATTTAACTTGCCCACAATGAATTTGTTACCACGTACCAATGCGTTGTAACCTAGCACTGCTGGTATAGCTACTGCCAAACCAAATGCCGTCATAATCAGCGCCTCACCCACTGGGCCTGCCACCTTATCAATACTTGCCTGCCCTACCTCACTAATAGTGATTAGTGCGTGATAAATTCCCCAAACAGTTCCAAATAGTCCAACAAACGGAGCTGTTGATCCAATAGATGCCAATAAAGCCAAACCAGAACTTAGTTTTTCTTGCGCATCATCAATGGCATTACGCAAACTACCAGTCATCCAATCACTAAGATCTAAATGATCATGCAAGTGTTTCTCAGTGTGCCGATGATGTGCCATAGCACTTTGCCCCTCTAGAGCCAACAATTTGAAAGTATTAATACCTTTTTCATCGCTTGCACTAAGAGTTTTTAATCCCTCATTGAGATCAGCACTGTGCCAAAAATGATGCAATGCTTTTGCTTGTTTTTTCGAGCGATGAATCATCAGACCTTTAACAATGATGACGGTCCATGAAATTACAGACATAGTAATTAGAGCGATGGCCGTTAATTGAATAACTAAACCACCCTCAAGCCACATGTGAATAACACCTAACTGATTGGTCACGACTATTTCTCCAAAGTAAATTGAATGGGTAACTGGTAACACATGGCTACAGGTTGCTGGCTACGCCTTGCAGGAATGAATTTCCAGCGTTGTACGGTTTCAAGAGCAATTCGGTCTAGACGATCAAAACCCGAACTTTTAATAAGACTCAGCGAATCTATGCCGCCAACATTACTAACGCATGCTTTAAGAATTACCCTACCCTGCTCCCCCAGTCGTCTAGAAATGGCGGGATATGGCGGCTTAGGATTATTTAATTCGCTTGCATCTGCATTAGGCATATACACAGCAGCTGCCCCAGGATTTCCATCTACTGGTTTTTTTTCGCTGGCAGCCTCAGCCGCAGAATCGCTCAGTTTTAAAACTTCTTTTTTATCCTTGATTTCTTTGGTGTCATTAGATTTTGTAAAGTTCTGCACCAAAGCACTTGACTGGCGATCAATCATTTCCGCCATCATGATGAACTCTGTATTAGGCTTGAGATATAAACCCAATGCTAGGAAGGCAATAGCTAATACATGGGCTCCCAACACCCATGTGCCTGTTTTTATGAAGTTTGAGCCATCAAATACGCTATCCATGCCTCCATCTTAACACAAATAAGAACAATTCTCATTAATGTTTATAGGCGAGTTGCTATGGGTTATGAAATATTTGTTAGCGACCTGATTTATATGGAAAATTTCTTGGCAAATATTGGCGGAACATTTGCCACCTTTTTTGTTTCTTTGTTAACAAAGACAATACCCTGCTTACCTCTGGCTAGCTCACGAGGATTTTCCAAGCAATCAATCCTATAGATCAAATCAAAGCCATATTTATTAAAGTCTTGTGGCTGCATCTGAATACGAATGGTTTCCCCATGAAACCCCTCTGCTTTGTACTGGATGAAATGATCAGCCACCACAATGCCAAGGCCCTCAATATCCAGCTCGCTATACCCCATCGACTTTAAGAATCGTACCCGCGCCTCAGAAACTAAGGTGATCAACTGGGCATTATCAAGATGGCCACCATAGTTGATATGCCCAATATAAAGTTGCAAATCTGTTGTAAATGCGAATGATTCCGGGAGGTCTAATTTGATGCGAGGCATGTTTATATTTCTGTAATAAAGTTTACTCAGCAAATACTTCTTTGGCAGTTCTAAAAGCATCTACACAGGCAGGCGCACCACAATAGGCTGCGGCATGAAGAAATAACTCTCTAATTTCTTCTTTGGTAACGCCATTATTTAAAGCCCCACGCAAATGAATTTTTAACTCATGTGGACGGTTAATCGCCACCAAAATTGATAACGTGATCATGCTGCGTTGCTTTTTTGTTAAACCAGGTCGATCCCATACCGCACCCCAAGCATGCTCTGTAACGTATTCCTGTAAAGGCATACTGAACTCATCAGCATTAGCTAAAGAATTATTGACATACTCCTCACCCAAAACCTCTTTACGAATAGCTAAACCTTTTGCAAAACCTTCTTTGGTATTCATGTACACCTCAATTAATGATTAATTTGATGAATGATAAACAGTAATCTAAGTGTCTTGGCGCTTAATAAGGAAAAGCTCAAAAACTCGACCATTAGGCTCGGTTTGAACAATCTTTAGCGGCAACCAATGATGCTCTTCTGCCAACCATACCTCCAACTTGCGCTTATCACCTTCGTCTCTTGGCAAGCGCACAAAATATCTAGCTTTAATTTTTTTGGCATCCGCAGGGTCAGATACCTCTTCATCACCTTGGCTAACAAAAATCCACTGGCTTAATTTATCAATTTCTGCAATAGGAATCTCTCTTGCAATACCAGAGCCATCTATTTGAGGGTTACCGCCCACCAAACTAGCTAACTGAAATAAAACGCTAAATCTATCTTGCGTACCCTTCGGCAAATCAGATGCTTGTCCGTTCACTGAATATTTGATGCTATTGGCCTGTCTTGCAAATTCAATATTTCTAGCTCCCTTACTGCCCCTAATCTCTTCGTAAAAGTCAGGGGCCAGACCATAGCGATCAACTTTGCCACTGCTTGAGAAAATATAGTCCCCTAAAAAGGGCACAGTCAGCGTAACTTTGATTTGATAGGCATCGCCCAAATTAAGCCAATTAATTTGAGCAATTTGATTTGGATTACCGTTTACAAATGAGGCATAAGACAAAAGTGCTGAAGGTGGCAACCTAAAATCCTGACCTTGATCGGCACCCTGCTCTGCATTACCAAGCTTTGTAGTTGAATCATTAATTAGACTGCTATCGGATTGAGTTGACTGCTTTGGCTGCTTTGACTGCTTTGACTGCTTAATTTCTTCGATATTAATGAGCTTAGTCATCACCACAGATTGACTGGGGGTAGCGTCAAGATTAATAGTCCAATCTAATTGAAAAAAGACAAATAGATGGATAAACAAAGAAAAGCCTATAGCAAGCCATAAATATCGCCTAGGGAATCGATAGCTTCTCGAATCAATGATCATGCTCCAAATGTTAACCTTAATTTGAATGATTGTTGGAGCTCGCAAGACAAATCAATTAATTCATAGTAATCTTTTGCCATGAATTCCCCAATCAAAGTAATCGCTTTTGATGTATTTGGCACAACCGTAGATTGGCATGGCTCCATCATGCAAGAAATCCAACAAATGGGCTTGAATATTGATGCCGACCAATTCGCGAATGCATGGCGTTCTGGTTATGAGCCAGCTATGGCTGAAGTTCGCAAAGGCGCAAAGACCTGGACAAAAATCGACGTTCTGCACCGCATGATTCTTGACAAAATTTTGGACGATTTCAAGATCACCCATTTAAGCGAAGAACAAAAAGTACACCTCAATTTAATTTGGCATCGCTTACATCCTTGGGCAGATACTGTTGAAGGCTTACTTCTACTCAAGAGACGATTCAAAATCGTGACTCTATCTAACGGCAACTTGGGTTTATTAGCCAATATGGCTAAATTTGGTGGATTGCCTTGGGATCTAATTTTATCTGCTGAGGTTTTTAGGCACTACAAACCCGACCCAGAAACGTATTTAGGTGTTGCTGATATTTTTGATGTTCAACCACATGAAGTGATGCTGGTTGCCACTCACACAAATGATTTAAAGGCAGCCAAGTCATACGGACTCAAAACCGCATATGTTCACCGCGCTCTAGAATTCGGCGCCAATCAAATCAAGCCAATACCAGATGTCTCGGACTTTGATTTGAGCGCAGCCGACTTTATTGATCTAGCAAAAAAGTTAGTTTGAAAATAAATTTTTAATTTCTTTAAAAATCTTATTGCCAGTGTTTTTTATAGTTGTTTCAGCATCTTTCAACTGAACACCTGCTTGCTCTAAAGCCGCTGGTGCTGATTCTGTGACAACTTTTTTAGTAGATCCAAATAAGCTATTCATCAACTGCCCCGCGACTTCAGATGGATCCGAGCCATCATCTGCATTACCAAGCTTCGTCATATGAATATTAGGCAAAGGTAATTTGATAGACGAATCAAATAAGCGACTATCTCTTAGCAGCAGTGACACATCGCTGAGATAAACATCCTTAATCAATATTTTCAACTTTGATTTTTCAGAAGACTTAGCTGAATCAACTCCTACGCTATCAGCCACTTGCTTGGCATAGTTGATGGCATTGTTTTGCAATATTCCCAGATTGTCGCCCTTAGAACTGTATTCATAAGTAACCGTTGGGGCTGCAATACTCACTTTTTGCACAATGATTTTTGATGTGTTGAGGTGGTTTTCATCTAGATCAATCACAACCTCACCTGCATAAAAAGCATTCTTTTCTTTGAATCCTTCTGGGTTAGCAACAGTAAGCTTTTTAAGCGTCACTTGTGCTTTTTTAAGATCCACACTCACCGACCCTAGCGAAACTTGGGCTTTAACTGCCTCTGAGCCATATTTTTCAATACCGCTTTTTACCAAGCTATCTATTTCATAGATGCCATAAAGGGTAAAGCCCACTAATAGCAACACCAAAACACCAATGGCTATAAAGAGTTTCTTAAGTAATTTCATATGGCAATTATCTATGATTTAGTAAATTTAGCTGCCGTATTAGAATACAAGCATCACCCAATCATTAAGCATACCTAAGGATCAATCCATTGAAGAAAATTGTCACTGCAGCAATTATTTTGAACGAATCAAGGGTATTGATTGGCAGAAGAAAACCTAATCAAGCCCTTGGAGCTTACTGGGAGTTTCCAGGTGGCAAAGTCGAAAATGGCGAATCCTTAGTTGACTGCTTAAAGAGAGAACTCCAGGAAGAATTGGGCGTGAACGCCAAAGTCAGCGAAGATATTTTTATGTTGGTCGACCACACTTACGATGGTGGGGAAATTCAACTAATTGCAATGTTGGCAGATATTGGGGATCAACAACCAGTTGGCACAGTCCATGACTTCTTGGCATGGGCCCCTATTGAAGAGCTATCAAGCTACAAATTGGCCCCAGCTGATTTGCCAATCGCTCAAAAAATCATTCAGAAATTTGGTCAATAGTTACCTAAAGGTTTTGACGCCTTAAGGTAACTATTCATTCAATTTTAGAGTCACTAAGTAAAAGTCACCCGAGGGTGACTTTTTTGTTTACTTGTAAACGATATCAGCTCGACGATTCTCTTTCCAAGCTTCCTCGTTACTGCCAGATGCTTTAGGTTTTTCTTTACCAAAACTCACAGCCTCAACTTGAGACGCTTCCACGCCTAGCAATGACAAAGATTTTTTAACTGCTTCAGAACGCTTTTGACCAAGAGCCAAGTTGTACTCTGTAGTGCCACGCTCATCAGTATTACCTTGAATAACGATATTAGCTTTCTTATCTTTGTTTTCACGAAGATACTTAGCATGTGCCTCTACAACAGACTGATACTCAGGCTTTACTTTGTAGCTATCAAAATCAAAGTAGATACTTCTTTTGCCATAAACGATTGACTTTGGATCATTAATTGGGTCATAGCCCATTGATTGGCCAGTTACATCAACAGATGCCACCTTATTTGAATCAGTGGTGCTACAAGCACCCAAAATTGATACAAAACCAACTGCCAAAATAACTTTTAATAACTTAGACATATATATTCCTTTTAAAAATAAAAAATAAAAATTCAAATGGGTATATATATGTTTTTGGGTGGCTTGAATATTTCTTGATTTAACTGTGCACTATTAAGAACCTTAACAATAGCTCTCATTATTTGCTTGAGCTGAGCAGCTCCGAATAAGAGAAATATACCAATCACAATACCTAGCATGTGTACTGAGATAGCTCTGGTCAAATTATTTTTGTCATCACTCATGCCTGAGGCTTCAATCTCTTGCTGAGCCAATATATAGGCGGAGTAATTGCTGTAAATCTCTGCGCGCTTGATGCCATTTTCAACAAATCGATTACCAGAAACAGCCTTAAATAACAGAAGGCTGAGACATAGCAGAATTAATAGGAATTTACTTTGGCGCTTCATTTGGCTTTGATTGTATCAATGCCTCACGCAATTACAAATGTGGGGAAACCCGATACCCCATATTCACATATTAGATATGTAAATCACTTTTTCTTGGTTCACATACTGGTGTTAACCCCATAAAGTGCATTCATCGACACAAAAGGAAACATCATGAAAATCTCAAAAATATTTACAGCACTAGCACTTAGCATTGGCATTTCAGCCACGAGCTTTGCTGGTCCAACACTATTAAATGTATCTTACGATCCAACTCGCGAGCTTTATCAGGATTTCAATAAGGCATTTGCCGACCACTGGAAAAAGAAAACTGGCGAAGAGGTTAATTTCAAACAATCTCATGGCGGTTCCGGCAAACAAGCCCGCGCAGTGCTAGATGGCTTGGATGCAGATGTGGTGACATTGGCGCTTGCCTATGACATCGATATTTTGGGCGAAAAAGATCTAATTCCTAAAAACTGGCAAAAACGTCTAAAGAACAACTCTTCTCCTTACACCTCAACCATTGTTTTCTTGGTTAGAAAAGGTAATCCAAAAGGTATTAAAGACTGGAATGATCTAATTAAACCAGGCGTAGAGGTAATCACACCAAACCCTAAAACATCTGGTGGCGCTCGCTGGAACTACCTTGCTGCATGGGCCTATGCACTTAAACAACAAGGTGGCAACGATGCCAAAGCAAAAGAGTTTGTAAAGAAACTTTATGCCAATGTGAAAGTGCTAGATTCTGGCGCTCGTGGATCAACAACCACCTTTACAGAACGTGGAATTGGTGACGTATTTATCTCTTGGGAAAATGAAGCATTCCTAGCCGTTAAAGAACTAGGTCCTGAGAAATATGAAATTGTTACGCCTTCTCTGTCAATTTTGGCTGAACCGCCAGTGACAGTGGTTGATAAAAATGTTGATAAAAAAGGAACTCGTAAAGTTGCTACTGCTTACTTAGAGTACCTCTACTCACCAGAGGGTCAAGAGATTGCTGGCAAACATTACTACCGCCCTCGCGATGCAAAGGCAGCAGCTAAATATGCAAACCAATTCTCAAAAGTGAAGTTATTTAGCATCGATGAAGTTTTTGGTGGCTGGCAGAAAGCCCAAAAAACACATTTCTCTGATGGCGGCACTTTTGATCAGATTATTGTGAAATAAGCATATACACAAAATGATCTAAACACTCTCCTGATAGTCCCTTGATACCGCCCGGAGATGGGCGGTTTTTTATATTCATTATTTGCATAAGCTAATCAACTTTAATTAGTTCACAAGCTTTTACGATGTTTTTAGACTGCCAAGATGTCCAAATTAAGCAAAAATCAAATATTTCCAGGATTTGGCCTTTCTCTAGGCTATACACTGGTTTACCTATCACTGATTGTATTAATACCAATCTCAGCTGTTGCTTTTAAAGCTGGGAGCTCAGGCTTTGATCATTTTTGGCAAGTCATCAGCGAACCTCGCGTTGTTGCCTCATACAAACTGAGTTTTGGCTTATCCCTCATAGCAGGCTTAATTAATGCTGTATTTGGTTTGATGCTTGCATGGGTACTAGTGAGATATAGCTTTTTTGGTAAAAAAATTGTCGATGCATTAGTCGATTTGCCATTTGCCTTACCTACTGCGGTTACTGGTATCGCTTTAACAGCCCTGTATAGCAAGAATGGTTGGGTTGGGCAGTACTTAGATCCTCTAGGTATCAAAGTAGCTTTTACGCCATTAGGGATTCTGATTGCGCTGGTTTTTATTGGTCTTCCATTTGTTGTTCGAACTGTTCAGCCAATTCTGGAAGATCTTGAAACTGAGCTAGAAGAAGCGTCTGCCAGTTTGGGTGCCAATCGTTGGCAAACCTTCCATATCGTGGTGTTACCTATTCTTTTACCTGCACTATTAACTGGATTTGCTCTGGCATTTGCTAGAGCTGTTGGCGAATATGGCTCAGTCATTTTTATTGCCGGCAATATCCCCATGGTTTCAGAAATCACCCCCTTAATGATCATCACAAGACTGGAGCAATACGACTACTCTGGCGCCACAGCAATCGCTGTTGTGATGCTTGTGATTTCATTAATTCTTTTGTTTGCTATTAATGCTCTACAAGCGTGGACTGCAAAACGCACTGGGAGGACACGTTAATGAGCAATATCTCTAGATTTGAAAGAAGTGCCGCTACTAGCGAACCAAAGTTAGTCAAGTACAGCTTAGTCCTGATCTCATTAAGTTTCTTTGGATTCTTTTTGCTTTTGCCACTCATCTCAGTATTTGTAGAAGCCCTTAAAAAAGGCTTTGACGTCTATCTAGCTGCTATCACAGAACCTGATGCAGTATCTGCCATCAAACTAACTTTGATTGCAGCCATTATTTCTGTGCCACTCAACTTGGTGTTTGGTGTTGCCGCAGCTTGGGCAATTACCAAATTTGACTTTAAAGGCAAACATCTTTTAATCACATTAATTGATTTGCCATTCTCAGTCTCTCCAGTTATTGCAGGCTTAATCTACGTATTGGTGTTCGGTGCACAAGGTTGGCTAGGCCCCTGGTTGGAAAGTGAAAATATCAAAATCATTTTTGCTATACCCGGAATCGTATTGGCGACCATTTTCGTTACCTTCCCATTCGTTGCTCGTGAACTTATCCCACTCATGGAAGCACAAGGTCGAGAAGAAGAGGAAGCCGCTACTGTTTTAGGTGGAAATGGTTGGCAAACATTTTTCAAGGTGACATTGCCCAATATTAAGTGGGGATTGTTGTACGGTGTGATTCTTTGTAATGCTCGCGCCATGGGTGAATTTGGCGCTGTGTCAGTTGTATCAGGTCATATCAGAGGCTACACAAACACCATACCGTTGCATGTTGAGATTCTTTACAACGAATACAACTTCGCTGCATCTTTTGCAGTGGCATCAATTTTGGCTTTGCTGGCCCTACTAACCCTTGCTATTAAAACTTATGTGGAATGGCGTCTTCGCGCAGAAACACATGCAGAACCGCTAATTGAAGGACAAAAATGAGTATCCAAGTAAAAAACATTAATAAGTCATTTGGCGACTTTGTTGCTTTAGATAATGTTTCTTTAGATTTTCCTACTGGCGAATTAGTAGCCTTACTAGGCCCATCTGGTTGCGGCAAAACCACCCTATTACGCATTATTGCTGGCTTGGAGACATCGGACAGTGGTCAAGTTCTATTAGATGGAGACGATGCATCAGCTCGTCACGTACGTGAACGTCAAGTTGGGTTTGTATTCCAGCATTACGCCCTATTTAGGCACATGACTGTATTTGATAACGTGGCTTTTGGTCTCAGAGTTAAAAATAAAAAAGAGCGTTTGAGTGAGCCTGAAATTGCTAAAAAGGTTCATGAACTTCTCAATTTGGTTCAGCTTGATTGGTTGCATGATCGCTTCCCAGCCCAACTATCCGGCGGCCAACGTCAACGTATCGCGCTAGCTAGAGCTTTAGCGGTTGAGCCAAAGGTTTTGTTACTTGATGAACCATTTGGAGCTCTTGATGCAAAAGTGCGCAAAGAACTACGTCGCTGGTTAAGAAAACTTCATGATGAATTACACATCACTTCAATCTTTGTCACTCATGACCAAGAGGAAGCGCTAGAAGTGGCTGATCGAGTAGTTCTCATGAATAAAGGCAAAGTAGAACAAATTGGTAGTCCAGATGAGGTTTATGAGAAACCTGCCACACCATTCGTGTATGGGTTCTTAGGTAATGTGAATCTATTCCACGGTCGCGTCGATGGTGATGGAATTCAGGTCGGTGAACACAACCTTCAACACAGCACTTCAACTAACTTAGCCAGCGGCACACCTGTTGTAGCTTTTGCCAGACCACATGAATTGGACATCGTTGATTATTCAACACGTCATGATGGCGTAGCCGCCAAGATTGATAGGATTTTGTCATTTGGTGTTAACTCAAGAATTGAATTGTCTGCAATCGAGGGTACTAACAACGATGGTTTACCACAACACTTTGAGGTAGAGCTATCAAAAGCTGAAGTGGTTAATAGAAATTTAAGCGAGGGTTTGACGGTAAGAATCGTGCCATCACAACTCAAAGTATTTGATAACTCTCAGCAAGCGAGCAAAGCATGAATTTTCAACAACTAAGAATTATCAGAGAAACCGTTAGAAGAAATTACAACCTAACAGAGGTTGGTAATGCCCTGTACACCTCTCAATCTGGTGTTAGTAAGCACATCAAAGATTTAGAAGATGAATTAGGCATCGAATTATTTATTCGTAAAGGTAAGCGCCTGCTTGGACTAACTGATCCCGGCAAAGAATTGTTAGGAATAGTTGAAAGAATGTTGCTAGACGCTAAGAATATTAAGCAGCTAGCCGAACAATTTAGCCAAAGTGACAAAGGTCAGCTAACCATTGCCACTACCCATACTCAAGCTCGTTACGCCTTACCTAAAGTGGTAAGTCAATTTAAAAAGGCTTTTCCAAAGGTTCACTTAGCCCTGCATCAAGGTAGCCCCAATGAGATTGCCGAAATGCTGTCTGATGGGCGCGCAGATATTGGTATTGCCACAGAAGCTATTAGCCAAATTCCAGAATTAGCTACTTTCCCCTACTACTCATGGCACCATGCTGTAATCGTACCCAAGGGGCACCCATTAGAAAAATTGCAGAAGATCTCACTAGAGGATTTAGCAGAGCATCCGATTGTGACGTACCACGAAGGATTTACGGGACGACAAATCATTGATGAAACATTCTTAAAAGCCAATATCACCCCAGATATTGTGATGTCTGCTCTTGATGCTGACGTTATCAAGACTTATGTCGAGCTAGGCTTAGGCATTGGCATCATTGCATCGATGGCCTACCAAAAAGATCGTGACACACAACTAACACTGCTTGAAAGCTCTCACCTATTTAGTAATAACACCACACGGATTGCGATTCGCAAAGGTCATTACTTACGTGGTTACGCCTATAAGTTCATTGAACTCTGTTCTAAAGAGTTAACAGAGAGTGACATTAAGCTAGCTCTAAGCCCCAATCAACCTGAGTTGGAGTGATATTGTGGTGGTATTAATGTTGATCGGTAAGGCTCCTGTAGATGAGAATTTGTTAAGCAGATGTTTAATGCAAATTGACAGCAACTTAACTTTTGAACTGATCACAGACGAAAGCGACTCCACAACCGACAACTTAGGTGAGTTAACTTATAAGCTAAGTATTAAAAATACTGACGCGAAAATATCTACCTTGATGAAGGGCGTTGAGTCACTGGGTTATCAAGTATCTTTACTGCATACAACCAGAAAATTATGCGGGTCTTAATGCTGCCAAATTAATCAAAATGGTGTTTGCTCCCGATAGTCACCAGAGCCATCAGAAGATACCGGTGGTAATGACTTAATAATCAAAATAATACTGGCAATCAATGCAATAAAAGTGAGCACACCAAACAACAAGACGTCGTGTGTGCCATGCACAAAATCAATGAAAAAATGCTTATCAATAATTAAATACACTGACAAGATTGCTAGTGAGACACCAAAAATAACCCCGAGTAAATCAAGTGTTGACTCAGCATCTTGAACCGGTTTACCAATTTCCTGACTCAAATTAACCTCCAATAAACAGACCAGGCGTAGTCACATCCTGCTGCCCAAAGATATTTAGCGGGAAGTCACTGACCAACTGAGCCGGATAACCATATGAATGCCCTTGGGTATACAAACGAGAATCCTCAAATGAGTCAAAGAATGTTTCATTCTTGGTAATGACAACTTTCACATCAGGATCACTAGCCAATAAAGCCTTAACTTGTTCCACAGGATTAGGGTAAGTATCCAGAATATTTCTAGCAATTTTTATATAACTAACTTTTGGCAACTGAGGAATACTCAGCCATTGCTCAATTGAATCAATATTGATCGCTATATCCAGCGAATTCAACCGATAGTTTTGCAAAACAAAAGATAAATGATTGGTATTTCTACTCAACTCGAGTGGCAACTCAATCACCACTCGTTTTGATGAGAAACCAAGGGCATCAACAACTTTTCTAAAAGCAGAGCCATGGTTATCAACTACAGCAAATATCAAGCCATCATGAACATTTAAAAATAATTTTTTGTCACTCGATGTACCCAAAATAAAATTTAGTAAATGAACAGTACGGCACAATCTGTCCAAATGCATTAATGATTCTGCATCTGAGGTATTGGCAAATAAACCACGTGGTGTGATTTTGACGCCTTGTGAATTTACGCATCGTATAAACGCTTCATAGCCATGCGCATTCACAGAGTGGACCGAATGAAGTATCGGCTGAAATACAGATGAAATCTTCCAGCCACGCCAATGACCAACTATCTCTCCAGAACCAGACCAAGTGATTGCCTGGCCAATGGGTGATTTTGATAGGCTATTTAAGAATAATTGCGCTTTAACAGGTATTGGGTGGTTCTGATAAGACATGGTCTATGACTAATAATTAAGATAACTGCCTATCTGAAATACGCCCAGCCAAATAAAAAGCGGCACTAAAAATCGCCGACACACCAATTAATATTTCGTAAGCAAATGTTTGCATTGAATAAGCTCCTTAGGCGTAAGGTTAAATGGATTTAGCCAATTAACAAACCAAGAAGAATTCATAAGCTATGCGAATTTGTTGCTTTGGGCTCTAACGGGCAAGCCATAAAAAAGGCCCCGTTAGGGGCCTGATTTATGCAACACTGGATTACTTTAATGCTCCAGACTTAATCTTGTAGATAGCTGATACGAGCGTATCAATATCCTGACAAGTGTTATAAAAAGCTAACGACGGTCTGACAGTGCTCTCAACACCAAAACGCCTCAAAATAGGTTGAGCGCAATGGTGGCCAGAACGAACCGCAATACCCTCTTTATTCAAAGCAGCTCCAATTTCTTCTGTTTTTAACCCAGGAATAACAAACGATAAAACACCCGCTTTTTCTTTTGCTGTTCCAATCAAGCGAAGACCTGGAATATCTTTCAATAAACGCGTTGCATATAACAAGAGTTGGTGTTCATACTGCTCAATTAATTCAATACCAACCGAATTAACGTAATCAATAGCAGCACCTAAACCGACTGCATCGGCAATATTGCCAGTACCTGCCTCAAATCGGCCCGGCGCATCATGGAATTGCGTATGATCAAAAGTCACATCTTTGATCATATTGCCGCCCCCCTGCCAAGGTTGAGTCTCATTCAACAACTCTTCCTTGCCATATAAAGCACCAATACCTGTCGGTCCAAATACTTTATGCCCAGAAAATACGAACCAATCTGGATTTAAGTCCTGAACGTCAGCTTTCATATGAGAAACTGACTGTGCGCCATCCAATAGAACCTTGGCGCCAGCAGCATGTCCCAACTCAATAATCTTTTTAGCTGGCGTCACAGTACCTAAAGCATTAGACACTTGGGTAAAGCTAACTAACTTAGTTCTTGGGCTGAGTAACTTCTGATACTCGTCTAACAAGATCTGACCATCGTCATCCACAGGAATAACTTTGATCTTTAAGCCTTTCTCTTTTGCCAATAGCTGCCAAGGCACGATATTAGCGTGATGCTCCAAGTTACTAAGAATGATTTCATCACCCTCTTTGAGATTTTGCCTTCCCCAACTTTGAGCTACTAAGTTAATAGCTTCAGTTGTACCACGCACAAAAACAATCTCATTGACAGATTTAGCATTTAAGAACGCCCTAACTTTTTCACGGGCACCCTCGTATGCATCGGTTGCTCTAGCTGCCAACTCATGAGCTGCACGATGAATATTTGAGTTTTCATGCTCGTAAAAATAACTAATACGATCAATTACCGATTGCGGTTTTTGAGTCGTAGCAGCGTTGTCTAGCCAAATCAATGGTCGACCATTCACACGCTCTCTCAAAATAGGAAAATCTTTTTTGAGTAAGTTAGCATCCAACGTGGTCGGCTTTTGCTTAGGTAGCGGAATATGCTGAGGTAATACTTGGTGATACAAATCAGTTGAATTAGGCTGACTCAAAGTCCCCAATAGAGGATCTTGAATAAAAGCTTGACTACCTACCGATTGACCACCAGCCAAACCATCAAACACAGTGTCTAGACGCAAGTTAGACAAGGGATTGAGAAATTTAGCAAAGTCACCATCAACATAAGGGTGAGAACCAACAGATAAACCTTGACCAGGAGCATGACTAGTGGGTACGCCACGAGTTAGGCTTGAATCAATATTGCTTGGCGCATGCCCAGACACCTGAGTCGGTATTTGAGCATGGCCAGGTAATGCTGATAAATGGTCATCAGAAACCGGTGGATTCACAAAATTTTGACTTGCTAAAGAAGCCAGAATTTGTGGATCCAAAAACCCGGCATGACTTGAATTACTTGTACTCATGGTACTTTCCGATCTCTACATCGTCCAAAACAGCCAATGCATCATCTGTTAGAACAGCCAATGAGCAGTACAAAGAAATTAAATATGAAGCAATTGCTTTGTTGTTAATACCCATGAATCTAACTGACAAACCAGGACTTTGTTCACCAGGAAGATTAGGTTGATAAAGCCCGACTACACCTTGCTTGCTTTCGCCTGAACGAATCAACAAGATTTTTGACTTACCACCCTCAATTTTGACCTTATCAGATGGAATCAATGGAACACCACGCCACGTTAAGAACTGACTACCAAATAAACCTGTTGTTGGCGGAGGAACGCCGCGACGAGTACATTCACGGCCAAATGCTGCAATAGTTTTCGGATTAGCCAGGAAGAAACCAGGTTCTTTCCAAACTTTTGTTAACAACTCATCCAAGTCATCAGGCGTTGGCGCGCCAGTTCTTGTTTTAATCCGTTGATCAGGGTGAACGTTGTTTAACAAACCATACTCTGGATTATTAATTAATTCACCCTCTTGACGCTCTTTAACTGTTTCAATGGTTAAACGTAGTTGTTCGCTGATTTGGTTATAAGGGCTACTATATAAATCAGATACGCGAGTATGAACATCCAATACAGTATTAACGGCGTTTAGGTAATACTCACGAGCATTTGCGTCATAGTCCACAAATGTTTGCGGTAGAACACGCTCCTCACCTCTTCCAGAACAATCTGTCAGCACTTCAGATGCATTAACCACCTTATTTAACCGGTAAATACCTGCCTCAACTGGCACCCAACCCAACAAATGCGTTAACCAACGAGGTGTTATTGTTGATAACTGAGGAACGGTTTTAGTCGCATTAGCCAGTTGCCGCGCGGCCACATCACCTAATGCGGTTGGACTTTGAATAATTTCTGCCATAAATACTCCTGTAGTAATAAAAAATAAAATTAATTGATGCCACTAATGGCTGAGCATCTGAGCCTGTGAAATGTTGCTATCCGGTGGCACGCTATGGGTAAGCCACACATTGCCTCCTATAGTTGACCGGGCTCCAATGGTGACCCGACCCAAAACTGTTGCGCCCGCATAAATGACCACCTCATCTTCAACGACTGGATGACGAGCCTGCCCTTTGATTAAATTACCTTCGCTATCTGCTGGGAATCTTTTTGCGCCTAAGGTAACTGCTTGATACAGACGAACATGCTTACCAATTACAGCTGTTTCACCTATAACCACCCCCGTGCCATGATCAATAAAGAAGCCTTCATTAATTTCAGCACCGGGATGAATATCTACTCCTGTTTTTGAGTGCGCGATTTCTGAAATAAATCTAGCTAATAACCTGGCTCCTAACTGATGCAATGCGTGAGCAATTCTGTAATGGATGGTTGCGCTCACCCCTGGATAGCACAGCAAAATCTCAGAAACACTAGTTGCAGCAGGATCACCGCTCATAGCAGCCCTCACATCAGAAACAATCAATGCCCTGATATTTGGCAAGTTCTCTGCGAACTTCTTAGTTAAATCTTTTGCTTTCTGATCAAATTGATTCTCATCAGCTAAATCTTCTTGAGAAACAAAATAAAGACCACGACGAACCTGTTCAGCAAGTTTCTTTAATGTGACATTGAGTACATCACCAACAAAATAATCAATGTCATCATCAGTTAAGTCGGGACGACCATAATGAGTGGGAAATAACGCAGCAAAAAGACCTGTCAGAATTGATTCAAGTTCGGCGCGAGACGGCAATTCACGAACTCGGCCTAGATGGCGAATTTTGTGAGTGCTCTCTCTTGATTCTCTTAACTGACCAACTAATTCAGTTAAGTTAAAGAATAGTTTTTGATTCTCTTGCGCTGACATAAATTTTTTTATTAAGTAATAACTTGATGGAAAGAAATTTATGCTCAGCTGATTTTTTTGTGAACCAATAAAAAAATCTAAGCTTTCAACTCATATGCTTATTCATTTTTATTGTTTTTGTTCAGCAAATTTATGAGATACAGTCACCTGAAATAAATTTACTGAATATGGCTCAATCAACCACCCTCATCGTCCCAGGCTATAAAGGTAGCGGGGAAACCCATTGGCAAACATGGATTGAGAATCACATTGCGGGTGCTCAGCGCATCAATCAAAACTGGGATGAACCTATTTTGGCTAGATGGGCGGACAACATTAGACTAGCCATTGACCATTGCCCTCAATCAGTATGGTTAGTTGCTCATAGTTTTGGCTGTTTAGCCAGCGTTGCCGCAGCAGTTGATCGTGCCGACAAAATATCAGGGCTAATGTTGGTGGCTCCCGCAGATCCAGAAAGATTCACCCCGTCTGGCGTAAGGCCTATAGATGATTGGAATGCTACTGAGAGCATAAGAGGTCTACTGCCTACTAAGAGATTGAAATTCCCAAGCATCATTATTGCTAGCACCAATGACCCATGGATGCAATTAGCTAAAGCCAAATTATGGGGAGAATGTTGGGGGAGTAAAGTTTTAGCCCTAGACTCAGTGGGACACATTAATACAGCATCAGGGTTCGGACCATGGCCTCTAGGACTTAAGCTATTACGAGAATTCAAATCTATCTATGATCTAATCCCTCTGGGCGAAATTGACCCAAGTCAACCAGTCAAACCTCAACGAGGTCGTGGCAGTCAACTAGCAAAAGCAAGACACATCACGCGACAACACTTAGGTTTTAAGTAATTTAGTTAGTGAATTAAATGACTAAATCTCTCAAATGCATAACTCAAATCAGATACTGAGTTTTTGCTAAAAACCACTGGCAAGCCCATCTGCGATGCATCTCTTCTTAATCTTTTAGCCATGCCATGATTTAAAAAATCTGTGAGCACAACAATCAATTTGGTATTTTTTGGAATAACTTTATGGCAATCACTATTGCGCCTAGCAGCCCAATGATTAACGTTTTGATAGCCATGATTATTTAAGTAATCACGAATATTTGAAATACGATCTCCACCAACTATTAGCACAGCCATACTCACTCCTTTCTGTAGATTGATTCAGTGTAGGAAGAGAAATGATTTTTTTGAACTAAGTAATAGTGGAATAGTTATCAAAATTTATGATTTATTAGCGCTCTTTTTCTGATTAGCTTATGAAAAGTTATTGTTTTACAGAGCTTCATCATCCACTTAAATTATCAAATTAATTGATTGAATACACCAAGGAACTAAATGACTTACTTCGCAGATAACTCACAAACAATTGGTAAAACACCTCTAGTGCGTTTGAATCGCATTACCGATGGCGCTAAAGCTACTGTCTTAGCAAAAATTGAGGGACGCAATCCTGCCTATTCTGTCAAATGCCGTATTGGTGCAGCCATGATCAATGATGCTATCAAGCAAGGTCTATTGGGTCCAGGCAAAGAACTGGTTGAACCAACTAGTGGCAATACCGGTATTGCATTAGCCTTTGTGGCTGCCGCGAAAGGTATATCACTCACTCTAACCATGCCAGAAACAATGAGCCTGGAGCGTCGCAAACTATTGACTGCTTTGGGTGCAAAAATTGTTTTAACCGAAGGCCCTAAAGGTATGAATGGTGCCGTGGCAAAAGCAGTAGAAATTGCTAATAGCGATTTATCAAAATATGTTTTATTGCAACAATTTAATAACCCATCTAACCCAGCCATCCATGAGGCAACAACAGGCCCTGAAGTTTGGGAGGATACCGATGGCAACTTAGACGTATTTGTTGCTGGCGTCGGCACTGGTGGGACTATTACTGGAGTTTCACGTTATATTAAAAAGACTAAAAATAAAGCTATCGAATCAGTAGCAGTAGAGCCAACTGCTAGCCCTGTAATTACTCAAAAATTAAATGGTGAAGAAATCAAACCATCACCTCACAAGATCCAAGGTATTGGCGCTGGTTTTATTCCAGGAAATCTAGATTTATCCGTGGTGGATAAAGTCGAGCAAGTTAGTAATGAAGAGGCTATTGAATTTGCTCGTCGTCTTGCAAAAGAGGAAGGTATTTTGGCAGGTATTTCTTGTGGCGCAGCTGCAGCTGTAGCGGTTCGTTTGGCAAAGCAACCTCAATACGAGGGAAAAACTATTGTTGTGATACTGCCAGACTCCGCAGAACGTTATTTAAGTTCCGCATTATTTGAAGGCGTTTTTGATGCTAATGGACTACCCGCCTAGTTAGGATATAAACATATGTCACCCGCAAGAAACATCTACAACCCTATTATCGTTAGCCCGCTCAAAGAGCACGATTCAACACCTGATGACCAAATAGAGTTGCGCAACTCTATTAAACGTCGAATTCTGTTCTTGATGTCTACGGTTAAATCATTTGAATTGGCTAGCGCATAGTCAATGACTAGCTAAACCGCCATGGTTGTTCATTGAAATAGTGTGTTTTGGAGGCGGAACCCAGAATCGAACTGGGGTACACGGCTTTGCAGGCCGCTGCATAACCACTCTGCCATCCCGCCGGGGACGTGTTGTGTGAAATTAAAAAGGGAAGCTTTTTTAAGCTTCCCTCGTAATTTGGAGCGGGATAAGAGGCTCGAACTCTCGACCTATACCTTGGCAAGGTATCGCTCTACCAACTGAGCTAATCCCGCATAACAACAAGACCAATACTTTAACACATTTTTCGCCTATGTCAAATTATCAGACTTTGGCACTACAGAGGTACTAATGACATCAGATTACTACAAACCACGATGTTACGTGTTGATTTAGTTGGCTTTTATGACTTTATAGGTCTGTTTTAGCCTTGATTAGTGGCCATGCTTTTTGTAGGTAGTAAAACATTGACCATACGGTCAAGACCGCTGCAATCCAAATTAGAGGTCTACCGATATAACTAGTATGAAATAGGTCAAATAAGGTGTCGTTATAGAGCAAAAATGGAATCGCTATGAGTTGTGCCGCCGTTTTTAGTTTTCCAACAAAATGCACAGCCACACTTTTCGAAGCACCAATTTGTGCCATCCACTCTCTTAATGCAGAGATAGTGATCTCACGGCCAATAATGACTAAAGCAACCCAAGCCTCTACTCGATCAAAGTTAAGCAAAACTAGTAAAGCAGCAGCCACCATGAGTTTGTCAGCAACTGGGTCTAAGAACGCACCAAACGCTGAGACCTGACCCCACTTACGAGCCAAATAACCGTCTAACCAATCTGTGACCGCTGCTCCAACAAAGAAGATGGTTGCCCATAGATTTTTGTCATCAACAGTCAGCCATGACTCAGGTAAATAGAAGATGCCAACAACCAAGGGAATGGTGGCAACTCTTAACCAGGTCAGAAAAATTGGTAAATTAAAAGGCATCTCGCAAGGATAAAGGAATTTTGACGGCTAAGAGCTTTCTTTATAGGGCAACAGAAAGATTTTTTAAAGCCCCTATTTTAAAAACTGGAATTCGTATACTATATCACTTAGTGATATATTAAATGGATGAGACGAGTATTAAAAACACGCTACTTTAGTAAATGGATGAGAAAGACTGAACTAACAGATCAATCCTTGTGTTGTGCCGTTACGGAAATGAGTCTGGGTTTATTTGATGCAAATTTAGGCGGTCACATTTTTAAGAAAAGAATTGCGCTCGCCAACAAAGGAAAAAGGTCAGGGGCAAGAACGTTAATAGCAAGCAATCTAGGTAGTAAGTGGTTCTTTGTTTATGGTTTCGAAAAAAGTGAAAGAGCGAATATTGCTAGCAATGAATTAGCAGCGCTCCAAGAGATAGCCATAGATTTGTTAAGTCAAACACATTCTCAAATAGATGATGCAATTGCACATGGGAAGCTAGAGGAAATTTGTCATGGTCAGAAAAACAAAAGCTAAGAGTGAAATTTTGGCAGCCGTTCATGAGACGGCTAAAGACCTGCATGAAATTGGATTCATTGATAAGCGCAAAATGCACAAATATGATTTACTTTGTCTAGAACCTATTCCCAAATATGACAGCAAAAAAATTCGCAAGCTAAGACTTCAACTTCATCTAAGTCAGTCAGTCTTGGCAGCAGTTTTAAATACCAGCACATCTACTATACAAAAGTGGGAAATTGGTGAAAAACACCCTCGAGGTCCTTCACTAAAGCTATTACATCTATTAGAAAGAAAAGGATTAGAAGCTGTTCTTTAAACGTAACGCCTTGGGTATTAGTGCAGTTGTTTATATATCTGCTCAGCTAGAGCTTTAGAAATACCTTCTACTTGCTGTAGCTCTTCTATGGTGGCATTGACCACACCTTTAAGTCCACCAAATCGTGCAAGGAGCTTTTGCCTTCTCTTAGCCCCAATACCCTCAATCTCTTCTAAACGAGAAACGTTCCTGGCCTTTTGACGCTTTGCCCTCATACCTGTGATTGCAAAGCGGTGCGCCTCATCTCTGATTTGGGCAGTGAGTAACAATGCAGGACTTTCCAAACCCAAAGTCAGCGGTTCGCGCTGGTCAGCAAAAATGAGTGTTTCTAGACCGACTTTTCTGCCCTCACCCTTCGCGATACCCACAATCATATGGATATCTAAACCCAACTCATCAAAAACTTCTTTGGCCATACTAACCTGACCCTTACCACCATCAACCAACACAATGTGCGGCTGCTTTTCAGTAGGTATCTCCTGAAAATTCGCATAACGACGATGCAATACTTGGCGCATCGCGGCATAGTCATCACCAGGAATAATGTCATTGATGTTAAAGCGCCTGTACTCACTGCTTTGCATGTCATGCTTCTGATACACCACACAACTAGCTTGAGTTGCTTCACCAGATGTGTGACTAATATCAAAACATTCAATTCTGAGATCTTCGGCATTTTCAATATCAAGATTGAGCACATCAATCAATGATCTTGTTCTAGCTTCTTGACCGCCAGCCTCAGTCAGGCGCTTGGTCAATGCCAACTCTGCATTGTTCTGCGCCATGGTGAGCCAATGTTTTCTTTGACCTTGAGGCTGCCTAAGTATTTGTACTTTTTTACCTGCCTTGTCATTTAACAATTGCTGCAGCTCTTCATTATCTGGGGTGTCTTTAAAGTCTTGTATCACCATAACTCTAGGTATGAGTTTTAAAGACTCTGCGTCATCACTTAAGTAGTGTTGAGTAATAAAAGCTTGCATAACCTCATCGCCATCAGGCATTGCATCTTCTTTAAAGCGACCCATTTTAGGAAAGTAAGCTCTATCACCTAAATGCCTGCCACCTCTGACCATTGCCAAGTTAATGCAAGCCAAACCACCTTTCATGGCAATAGCCAAGACATCCACATCACCCTCGCCTTCAGCCACAGCATCCATGGACTGTTGCTGCAATACTTGTGACAAGTCAGCAATACGGTCACGCATCATGGCCGCTTCTTCAAACTGCATGTTTTCACTGTAGGTAAACATGGCTTTTTCAAATTCAGCCATGACACTTGCATGATCACCCTCTAAAAACTTCATCGCCTTATTAACGTCTTCGGCGTAGTTCTTATCTGTGATTCTGCCAACACACGGTGCACTGCAACGATGGATTTGATGCAATAAACAAGGCCTGCTTCTATTTTTAAAAACCGTGTCCTCGCAAGTTCTAATCTGGAAAACTTTTTGTAAGATTTGGATACTGTTTCTAACAGCCCAAGAGTTAGGGAATGGCCCAAAGTATTGATGACGTTTATCAACCCTGCCGCGGTAATAAGCCAATCGCGGATATTGATGACCTGAGAGCATCACATAGGGATAAGATTTGTCATCCCTAAAAAGAATGTTAAATGGGGGCGATAGTTCTTTAATGAGGTTGTTTTCTAAAATCAGCGCCTCAGTCTCAGTGCGTGTCACTGTAGTTTGTAGCGACCGAATTCTGGTGACCATGCGCTCAATGCGTGGTGAACTAAGATTTCGTTGAAAATAACTATTAACGCGCTTTTTTAGATCTTTTGCCTTGCCAACGTATAAGATTTGCCCTGCTTCATCAAAAAAGCGATAAACACCCGGCAAACCGGGTAATTTTTTAACATCATTTAAGAGGGTTTCTGGAGTCTCATTCGACATGCGTTGGGATATTTTTTGTCAAATCGTCGATAACTATGGTGATGCCGGTGTGTGCTGGCGTCTAGCTAGAGCACTGTCACGTCCATCTCCTTCTTCATCGCTTTCTTTGTCTAACTCTTTGTTAACAGGATCTAGTCATGATGATATCCGCATTCGTTTATTTTGCGATGATTTAAATGTTTTAAATACCATAGCCCATGGTGATGCTGTAGGCTATGGCGCTAGTTTAGGCATTGAGGTATTACCATGGTCTGCCGCAGAGTCTGCTGAGGTTTTATCTGATGTTGGCAATGTGGTGATTGAGGCTTTTGCTTGTCACCTGCCACAAGCTTATGTGACCGCCATGACCCATCGAGCTGTGGCACCAATATGGATTAACTTAGAGTATCTAACTGCTGAGCCGTGGGCCGATGAGATGCATCTGATGCCATCACCACAAAATAATGGTCTCAAGAAGTTTTTTTACTTCCCTGGCTTCACTCCCAAAACAGGTGGCGTCACTTTTGGCAATTGGGATGAAGTAGTTGGCGTAGTAGGTACAAGCTCTACCCCAAAATCTTTAAGTGATTCTTTAGCTAAATGTCGTGCCGGCGCCAAACGCATATCTATCTTTAATTACCGTCATGCCCCATTAGATCAATGGCTTCGCTCTTTAAATAGAGCTGCAATTGATCATGGTGATGTTGTCGACGTACTCATTTGCGCTGGTCAGAATGTTTCTATTGCCACCTTGGCAGCTGAATTAACTGCGCTGCAATTGATAGAGCTGCCATTTGTGCCACAAGAAGATTACGACTGGCTTGTGGCCCACTGCGACATGAACTTGGTGCGCGGTGAGGACTCATTCGTGAGGGCTCAATGGGCCGGTAAGCCATTCATCTGGGATATCTATCCTCAGTCTGATTCTGCCCACGAAGTGAAACTAGATGCCTTTTTAGAGCGGTATTTTGAAGATGCTCCTCCAACGGTTAGATCTCTTGGTATATCTGCCATGAAATGGGGTTCCCCCACAGACTGGTGGGCTCAATTAGGGGCTTGGACCGAACATTCTGCTGCTTGGCGACAGAAGTTAGTGGGTTTAGGTCATTTAGAGGGTAAAATCTTAGACTTTGTGAAATCTCAGGAAATATCGCGATGAAAATTGCTCAAGAACTCCGCGTAGGTAACGTTGTTATGTTGAATGGCCAACCATTGGTTATTCAGAAAACTGAATACAGCCGTTCAGGTCGTAACGCTGCTGTAGTTAAGATGAAGTTTAAGAACTTGATCACAGAAGCGCCTAACGAAGGCATTTTTAAAGCTGATGACAAATTCGAAGTTGTGATCTTGGAACGTAAAGAATGTACTTATTCTTACTTCGCAGATCCAATGTATGCATTCATGGATACAGAGTACAACCAGTACGAAGTTGAAAAAGACAATATGGGTGATGCCCTTAACTATTTGGAAGACGGCATGCCAGTTGAAGTGGTTTTCTACGAAGGTAAAGCTTTATCAGTAGAACTACCAACAATTGTTGTTCGCGAAATCACTTACACAGAACCAGCTGTTAAAGGCGATACAAGCTCAGGCCGCGTGCTTAAGAGCGCAAAGATTGCTACAGGCTACGAACTACAAGTTCCTTTGTTCTGTACTGAAGGTGACAAGATCGAGATTGATACACGTACTGGCGAATACCGCAGCCGTGCTAACTAATTGATGTTGTTCAACATTCAGTTGATTCAACTGAATGTGCGATAAACCACCCTGCTAGGGTGGTTTTTTTATGTCAATTTTTCTTCACAATTATTTGTTAAGCTGATTCGCGATTGACTGTTTTTTAAGCAAACAACCTAGCGGTTGTTTTTAGTAGGTTTATGATTAGTTCAATAGAAGTTATGAACAATTTCTGTGGATAACTGATTCGGAAGAGGTCACCAAATGAGCCAAAAGAGTGCACCCAAACATTTGTATGTTGAATACATGTACGGTTTTTTATTTCATTACACAGAGCAACCGTTATTTCCAACAACACCGGCTTATACCCTAGTAAAACTGATTAGCGCCGATGAAAAGCATTGGGAAGCTTTGTATAAAAATATAGATGGTGAAAAAGCGACCTTTCACTTAGATAACGGCACAATCAAGATGAAAAAAACCACCGGATAACGGTGGTTTTTTATTGATAATTTTTCTTTTTATAACTTTTAAATTCCTTTTTTCTCAAACCATCTAAACATCAAGAGTGTGATGATGGCGAAGATAACGGCAATCACCCAGTGATTAATGCCCAGAGCTTCTGGCAAGCCAATCTTGCCAAAATCAGCCCAAGATAAAACTGTTGATTTAAAGAATGGGTACATCTCAGCATAGATACCAGCACCAACGATCATGCCAATCACACCAAAGATGGCGTGCCAACGACCCTCACCTACGGCACCCACTGATGTGCCTGGGCAAAAACCCATGACTGCCCAACCAATACCAAACAACGTGCCGCCCACCAAGATAGCTCCGACATTCATTGCTTTATGACTTAACTTAATGATCTCAAGATCATTCAAAGCCAAGATACCAAACATACCTACGACGATGGCAGATAACATAAATTTAAAAATTGCCATGTCTTTAAATAACATCGCACCTACTTGTTTGTCATAACGTAATACACGCCCTCTTTGTAACAAGAAGCCAAATGCCAAACCTGTGATTAATCCTAAAATTTGTTCTGTAGACATGTTATTGAACCTTTCTGTACATCAAGTTAGCAATGATGGCACCAACACCAAAGAAAAATGCCAAAGCCACAAATGAGCTAACTGATAGCTGCATCATCCCGCTTAGTCCATGACCACTTGGACAACCATCTGCAAGTCTTGCTCCCATCATGGCAACAATGCCACCCAAGAATGAAAATACTGCGCGCTTAGCCACCGATGGACCAAATCGTTTTTCCCATGTAGGTGGTACAGCTTCTAACTTAAAGCTACTGTCTTTTAATGATGAAATCAGTGCGCCAAAGAAGATGCCAATCAAAATCATGAACTGCCAATCAACTTTGACTTTTTCTTTCACGTAATAAGCGTTCTCGGCAACGTGGGCAGGATCAACACTTTGAAACAACAAACCTGCTGCTCGCACAAAAGTAGTTGATGCACCTAGGTAATTTGATTTGCCCATCAATGTCGTAGTTAGATATACCGACACTATGGCCAAAATACCCAATAGAGCTCCAGCCAAGTAGGGACTCCAACCTGGGCCCTCTGTTGCTGTCGGATTACTACTGCTAAGTTCTGACATAGTTGCCTTCCTTTTTTAGTTTTTGCACATATTCATAAGAATCAATGCCTTATTTAGGTATATCTAGAGGGCATTAAATCTTTATTTCAATTTACTAGATTACATTATATGTAATTATATATTATTAGGCAATAAATTGTTTGTGGCTTGTAAGTTTCACAATAGCTAGGGTTATGGCAAATACTTATAACTAAATATAGTGTTACGTGTTAACTTAGCAATGTTCTATAGGAGCTTTAAAAGCTAAGTTATGAAAAGAATTGTTGACGTATTTAAAAGAAAAGACCGTAGCTTGGTCTGGACCTATGTGATCTCATTAGATCGCCCTCGTCTTGCCTCAGGCATCATTGAATTTGAACATGAAGCATTGCGCTTATCCGCACTCGAAGAGCGCGGTAGCAGCGATACGCTAACAGCCAGAGTTAGACCAGCTTAAGGTCTTTGAGTAATTGCTTAGCCCTTTGATAATCGGGGCTAGCTTGCAACTCATCCCAATCCATTGCCTGCGATGTAGGCATTAATTTTTGTACTCTTCTACGAGAAATCTTATAAGTCTTCTCGTCATAGGTAAGATCTTTAAGTAGTTGATCTGCCAAATCCGGGCGATTACAAATCAACACTTGATCGCAACCAGCTTTCAATGCCATCTGGGCTCCCTTGACAACACTACCTGCCACAGATGCGCCCTCCATCGATAAGTCATCGCTAAAAATAACGCCTGTAAATTGAAGTTGTTTTCTGAGGATGTCTTGCAACCAAACCTTTGAGAATCCCGCAGGATGTTTATCTACCTTTGGATAGATAACATGTGCCGGCATTACGGATGCCAGACCAAGACCTAAATATGCATAAGGCTTAGCATCATCATTGATGATTGTTGTGAGAGATCTTTCGTCAACTGGAATAGCAATATGAGAATCAGCCTCAGCCCAACCATGACCTGGGAAATGTTTGCCACAATTAGCCATGCCAGCTAATTGCAAACCATGATTCAGACTCTTGGCTAACATCGCAGCAATCTGCGGATCACGATTGAACGAACGATCACCAATCACACCACTACGGCCAAAATCTAAATCAAGAACAGGCGTAAAACTAAAATCAACACCACAAGCTCTTAGCTCACCAGCTAAAACAAAACCGACTGCAGTAGCTGCTTCCATGGCTTTTAAAGCATGTTCTGCGCTAGCCTTCTTGCCACCATTAGACCAAATGTCACCAAGCTTTTTCATGGCAGGCAAATGCGTAAAGCCATCAGTTCTACAACGCTGCACTCTACCGCCTTCATGATCAATACTGATCATCACATCCGATCTAACCTTCTTAATGGCTTTAGTCAGTGCAGTGAGCTGCGCCCTGTTCTGATAATTACGACCGAACAAAATCACCCCACCCGTTTTAGGATCAGCGATACGACGAATATCATCTTTGGTCAAAGTTTTACCAACCACATCTAATACGATGGGACCTGCGTTAAATTTATTTTTTTTACTCATCTTGTTCTACTGTGGTTGACCTACTCTATTTTTAATGATTAACCCATCAAATCTTTGGGGTCCATGACACCAGATACAACAGGTGTACCAAAAGTAACAATTACAAAAGCAATTGCCATATCTACTTCATCACTAATGCTAACCTGCGCACTAAAGTGTTTTGCATCCATGAATTCTTGTAACTTACCAGAACACTTCACCACTGGTTTACCGGTTGGGTCATTGAGTGTTTGCATGGCTCGCCATGACATTGGTGAATACATTCCCAAACCAATCGCTTTTGAGAATGCCTCTTTTGCGGCAAAGCGTGTTGCGAGATAAGCGATTCCTCTAGACTCATTACGCGCCAATCTGCTTTTAAAGACCACCATCTCATCAGGACCCAAGATACGCTCAGCCAAACGACCATGAGTTCTCTCATAAGCCGCCCTTAAGCGATCTATCTTGAGTATGTCTGTACCAATACCGGCGATCATCTTATTTATATCAATATGTATTTATCGGTTCATGGCAGCTTGGCGTGCCGACAACATGATGGCTCTCATATCTTGGATAGCTGCCTTCCACCCTTTAAACACTGCCTCAGCCACAATCGCATGGCCAATGTTTAATTCTGCAATTTCAAGTATTTCCGCAATCGCTTTCACATTACCTTCATGCAAACCATGGCCTGCATTTACTTTCAAACCAATTGAGTGACCAAACTTAGCAGCCGCCTTAATGCGCTCCAATTCTTTTAGTTTCTCCGCGCCATCTGTGTCTGCATATTTACCAGTATGAAGTTCAATCACTGTGGCACCAGTTTCTTTAGCCTTCGCAATTTGTTGCTCATCTGGATCAATAAAGATGGATGCCGTGATTCCCGCCTGAATCAAACGTTGGGTCGCATTTTTAACATTATCAAAATTACCAACGACATCTAAACCACCCTCTGTCGTCACTTCTTGACGCTTTTCTGGCACCAAGCAAACATCGTGAGGTTTAACTTTGCAAGCAATCTCAATCATTTCCGGTGTCACTGCACACTCAAGGTTCATGCGAGTTGCGATGAGTGGTCGCATATTAATTAAATCAGCATCCTTAATATGGCGACGATCTTCTCTTAAGTGCAAGGTGATTAAATCAGCGCCATACTCCTCAGCTAATTGCGCAGCCCTCAAAGGATCTGGATAAGTTGTACCGCGCGCATTTCTGAGTGTCGCTACGTGGTCAATATTGATACCTAAATCAATGATGTTTTTTGGTCCCAAGAATCTCTAAACCTTTTACTAAATATTTATCAAACTTTAAACGGATTTAAGACATTAACATTAAATCTTTTAAAGTCCTTGATGTTTCTAGTGACAACCGTTAAATGATTAGCCAAAGCAGTTGCGGCAATCATTGCATCCTCGATCACAGTATCAGACTGTCGATGCATCAACTGCCCCCATACACGAAATGCTGCAGCATCCATCGGCAAAATCGGATAACCGTCCATCACCTCATTTAACCAAGCATCTAATTGCTTAGCTTTAACTCGATCTTGTTCACGTGTTTTTTCAATGCCAGCTTGAATTTCACCAACACTAACGGCCGAAATAAATAAACTCGAATCAGGCACAGCCTCAATCCATGCAAGTACGCCGCCATGAGGCTTTGCACGTCGAAACTCAGAAATAATATTTGTATCTAATAAATACATTCATCAACCATTAAAGATCAATCACAGGACGGCGTTTCGCCTTTCCTCTAGGTGGTATATCCAGGTCCGCTTTAGGGCCACTTGCCAATAACCATGACTTTAGCGTCGGACGAGCGCCGTTTTTCATCTGATTCCACACCTCGATGGGAACAAGGACTGCAGCCTCTTCGCCACGACGCGTAACTATTTGAGGCCCATGGCTTAAGCACGCATTTAAAAATTCACTAAATTTAGCTTTAGCATCCTGAACTTGCCAATTGTTTTTCATGGCCAACTCCATCTGACTAGTTAGATGACTAGTCATTATACACACGTTCAAATCTTCTTCAAATCAATCAAAATTTGGCGAGTCATCATGGCCTGATCAGGTAGATGAAGACCTAATAAGAAACGTGTGAGCGATTTACTTTGCGTCAGAGTCTCTGGATCACTGTAGTTTTTGTCATTCATGAATCTCAGATGTTTGCCCGTCATTACCGGCCAATGACCAGGGTCATCAGCTTGCAATTTACGTATACCCTTTTCTGGCTGGTACACATAATGCTCATCTTCTTCTGGCGCTGTTTGCGTATCAACACAATGATTAAGCGCAGCGGCAAAACCTGTTTCTTTTAATAAAGCCAATTCAAAGGGTCTTAAGATGGGCTCAAGATCTTTGGGATCTTGTCCTAATAGATGCACAGTCTTTGCATACTCATCATACAAATCTTCGTGAGAGTCTTCTCTAGCAGTGAATTTAACTAAAAGCTCGTTCAAGTAAAAACCACAAAGGAGCGCATCCCCCACCAGCGGTGGCACCCCACCCAACCACTCTGCCTTGGTCATGGTTCTTAACTCACTTTTGCCACTCCAAGAAACTGCTAATGGCTGAAAGCGCTGCAAAACAGGTCTTAAAACAGAGTGCGGTCTTTTGGCACCTTTGGCAATTAATGCCATCCGACCATACGAACGTGTGAAAACATCCAGAATGAGACTGGTTTCTTTATAAGGAATGCTGTGAAGCACAAATGCTGGTTCGTCGGTTACTCGCACGGCCATGATGTTGGCTTACTCAATACCCTGTTCACGCAAAATGACACGGTCATCAGCCCAACCACTCTTGACCTTGACCCAAGTCTCTAAAAAGACTTTGCCATCAAATAGTTTTTCCATGTCTTGACGAGCTTCAGTGGAGATGCGCTTTAACTTAGCCCCCTTCTCCCCAATCACCATGGCCTTGTGGCTTTCTCGATCAACCAAGATGGTTGCTGCAATACGTCTTAAAGCACCATCCATTTTGAATTGATCAATAATCACAGCGCTTGAATACGGTAACTCATCACCAGTGTGGCGGAAAACTTTTTCCCTTAAGATTTCTGCTGCTAAAAATTTCTCGCTACGATCAGTCAACATATCAGGATCGTAAATTGCCTCCTGCTCCGGCAAATACGGCTCTAAAAAACTTAGTAGTCGTTTGACATCATCAGCACTTTTAGCCGTCATCGGGATGATTTCTGAGAAATCATGCTTCTCACTCATCTCTCGCATGAAAGTAAACAACTTTTGATCACGATCTTCTGGCGCATCCGCTCTTTGCGCAAAGACATCTAATTTATTTGCAAGTAAAACCACAGGAATGTCTTTTGGCAAGATTTCTAATACTTGCTCGTCCGCTTTACTCCAGTAGCCAGACTCAACCACAAAACAAATCACATCCACATCTGCCATGGTTGACTTGACTGTGCGGTTCATAACCTTGTTCATGGCATTGCTGTACTTCGTTTGAAACCCTGGGGTATCGACCAAAATAAATTGAGCTGTCTCGGTCGTGTTAACGCCCAAAATACGATGGCGTGTAGTTTGCGCCTTACGCGAAGTAATACTTACCTTTTGACCCACCAATGCGTTGAGCAAAGTTGACTTACCAACGTTAGGGCGACCTACTAATGCTACCGTTCCACAGCGAAATGTCATGTAGGTGAGTTCCTTTAGCGATATTTACTCAGACTTCAACTTAAGATTAAGTTGATCATCTGTAGGATCTTTGGCGGTTACCAAAGAAGCTTTCTTTTTAGTGGCTTTAGTCTTTTTAGGTTTTCTGCCAGATTGAGAAACAATTTTTTGGGCAGCCTCCAAAGCCAGCTTTGCAGCTGCTTGCTCAGCAGCACGGCGCGATGCGCCTTTACCATTCAAAGTGATTTTCAAACTTGGAATAGAACATTCGACTTCAAATTGTTGGTTATGTGCAACCCCAGTAGTCGCGACCACGTTATAAATCGGCAACGGTAATTGATGTCCTTGCAGATATTCTTGTAAAAGCGTTTTATCGTCTTTACCCAAAGTTCTTGGATCAACATGCTCCAAGATTTGCGAATACCATTTTCTTAAAACCTTCTTTGAAGACTCAAAGCCAGAATCTAAGAAAATAGCACCAACAATTGCCTCAAATGTATCTGCCAAGATGGATGGTCGTTTAAAACCACCACTCTTTAACTCACCCTCACCCAAACGCAAACAATCTGATAGTTGCAATGCTTGAGCTATCTCATACAAAGCTTGCTGTTTAACGAGATTAGCTCTCACACGAGATAAATCGCCCTCATCTAAGTCGTGATAGCGCTCATAAAGAATCTCTGCAACTGTACAGTTCAATACGGAGTCACCCAAAAACTCCAAGCGTTCATTATTCTTTTTGCTATGACTGCGATGAGTCAAAGCTTGCATGAGTAAATCAGGTTTTTCAAAAACGTAACCCAATCTCTCCTGTAAGAGCCTTAAGTCAACAGGTGCACGTGGTGTCATATCCGCCTTTACTACCTTGTTCACTCAAAACGCCCAATACGCTTTAAGTCACCCAGGTTCATCCAAACGAAGAATGCTTTACCAACTAAATTTCTTTCAGGTACAAAACCCCAATAACGAGAGTCAGCAGAGTTATCCCGGTTATCCCCCATCACAAAGTAATGACCAGGAGGCACGGTGCAAGTAACCCCACTCATGCTGTAAGTGCAATTCTCATAAAACGGAAAACGATCTTGCGTGTAAACGCCAGCAGGTCGCTCTGGGTGGTTCAATACATTGTGCGACACACCGCCAAACTCTTTCGGGAAAGACTCACGATAGAACTTGGCATAAGACATATGCTCAGGATCTAAATAGTCAGGCTTTTCATCATAGGTAAAAGCTTGGCCATTTAAAGTCAAACGCTTGTTTTGATATGAAATCACATCACCGGGCACACCAACCACACGCTTGATGTAATCAACGTTCTCATCTTTGGGATAGCGAAACACCACAACGTCACCACGCTCTGGAGAGTTCATATCAACAATCTTCTTGTTGATCACTGGCAAACGAATACCGTAAGTGTATTTATTCACCAAAATAAAATCGCCAATCATGAGCGTTGGAATCATCGAACCTGATGGGATCTTGAATGGCTCAAATAAGAATGAACGCAAGAAAAATACCGCAAAAATGACTGGGAAGAAACTAGCTGTGTACTCTAACCACAAAGGCATGCGATCAATACCCGCTGCTTTTCTTTTAGGGGCAAAAACTAATTTATCTGCCACCCAAGCAACACCGGTAACCACAGAGAGAATGAAAAGAATCAAGGCAAAGTTCATTACTTGTCCTCCACCTGCAAGATCGCCAAGAAGGCTTCTTGTGGAATCTCCACACTACCCACTTGTTTCATACGACGCTTACCTTCTTTTTGCTTTTCTAGAAGTTTCTTCTTACGCGTAATATCACCACCGTAACACTTGGCCAAAACGTTTTTACGTAAAGCCTTCACGTTCTCACGCGCAATGATCCCACTACCAATAGCCGCCTGAATCGCCACATCAAACATCTGGCGCGGAATAATCTCACGCATCTTGGCTACCACCTCGCGACCACGATATTGACTGTTGCTTCTATGTACGATGATAGATAGAGCATCTACCTTCTCACTGTTGATCAAGATATCTACCTTGACCACATCAGAAGCGCGATACTCTTTGAACTCGTAATCCATCGATGCATAGCCACGTGAGATTGATTTGAGACGATCAAAGAAATCTAAAACAATTTCAGCCATCGGCATCTCATAAGTTAACTTCACTTGGCGCCCAACGTACTGCATATCCATTTGGATACCACGCTTACCTGTACATAGAGTAATGACTGAGCCCACATACTCTTGTGGCATGAACAAGTTCACGACCACAATCGGCTCCATGATCATTTCAATACGACTTGGGTCTGGCATTTTTGATGGGTTATCAACAACTAGCTTGGAGCCGTCTTTTAATTCGACTTCATAAACCACTGTCGGCGCTGTGGTGATCAACTCCATGTTGAACTCGCGCTCTAAACGCTCTTGCACAATCTCCATGTGCAATAGACCCAAGAAGCCGCAACGGAAACCAAAGCCCAAAGCTTGAGAAACTTCTGGCTCATACATCAATGCTGCATCGTTTAACTTCAGTTTTTCTAAAGACTCGCGCAAAGCATCGTATTGGTTTGACTCCACAGGATACAAACCAGCAAACACTTGTGGTTGTACCTCTTTAAAGCCAGGCAATGGCGCTGTTGCAGGCGTTCTATTTTGCTGGCCCGGTGCATGGGTAACAGTGTCACCCACCTTGGCAGCTTTGAGCTCTTTAATACCAGCAATAATGAAGCCTACCTGTCCAGCAGATAACTCAGCGCGATCCACAGACTTGGGCGTAAAGACACCCACGTGCTCCACCAAATGTTGCGTGCCAGACGCCATTAATAAAACTTTATCTTTTGGTTTTAAGGTGCCGTTAATCACACGCACCAACATCACCACACCCACATAGTTGTCAAACCATGAATCAACAATCAAGGCTTGTAGTGGTGCAGTTGAATCACCTTTAGGCGGTGGCACTTTTTGAATTAAATCTTCTAAAACATCTTGCACGCCCATGCCTGTTTTTGCAGAACAAGAAACAGCATCAGTCGCATCAATACCAATCACATCCTCAATCTCTTGTTTAGCGCGATCAGGATCAGCTTGAGGCAAATCGATTTTGTTTAAAACAGGTACCACCTCCACACCAAGCTCGATAGCGGTGTAGCAGTTAGCCACAGTTTGGGCTTCAACCCCTTGGCTGGCATCCACCACCAATAAAGCACCCTCACAAGCGGACAAAGAACGGCTGACTTCATAAGAAAAGTCGACGTGTCCTGGGGTATCAATCAGGTTGAGGTTATAAATCTTGCCATCACGAGCTTTGTAGTTCAAAGCAGCCGTTTGTGCCTTAATCGTGATGCCGCGTTCTTTCTCAATGTCCATAGAATCAAGGACTTGAGCTTCCATTTCGCGGTCTGAAAGACCGCCACATAGCTGAATAATTCGGTCTGCTAGGGTCGACTTACCGTGGTCGATATGGGCAATGATAGAAAAGTTACGTATATGATCCATGGATTCCTTAAAACGGCTTGCCGCAATGCAACACCATATTGCACTGCAATAAGACGCCTCTCCCCTCTATTGTAGTCGGAACGGGGGCAAACCCCCGATTTCTGAGAAAGCCAAGCAAAGTTGAGGGATATACCCCCAACTTTGGGCGTTTGACGAGTTATTTGCCTGGTTTTACAGGGATAACAAGCGTGCTATCACCTCTGCGAATAAACACAGCGACAGATTTATTATTTTTTGCCACTGCCTTCACAGCGATTTCGAATTGCTTCGCTGCAATAATGTCTACATCACCCAAGCGCACAATCACATCACCCACTCGCGCCCCTGCTCTAGATAGCGGACCATCCTCAGCCAAAGCCTGAATCTCAACACCTGTTTTGATGGAGAGCTCACGACGCTTAGCATCACTCACATCAATCACGCCCACACCCAATGCATTGGTTGTGGTTGCAGCGGGCTCATCATCTTGTTTCTTAGCAGCCACTTTTTCAGGAGGTTCCATATCCGCCACAGTGATGCTCAATTCTTTTTGGGCACCCTTACGCCACACCATCAAAGAAACTTTTGAACCTGGACGTGTGTCACCAACGATTCTTGGTAAATCAGATGATTTTTCAATGGGGCGCTCATTAAAGCTCAGAATAATGTCACCAGGCTCAAGACCCGCTTTATCAGCAGGCGCACCCAACTCAACATTACGTACTAAGGCGCCGCGCGCCTTATTAAGCCCTAAGCTTTCTGCAACTTCTTTGCTAACCTCAGCAATTGCCACACCAATACGACCACGACTAACCTTGCCCGTACTTCTCAATTGATTAGAAATACGCATCGCTTCATCCATCGGGATGGCAAAAGAGATGCCCATGTAACCACCAGAGCGTGAGAAGATTTGCGAGTTAATACCCACCACTTCACCGCGAGTGTTTAATAGTGGGCCACCAGAGTTACCTGGGTTAACCGCAACGTCCGTCTGAATAAACGGTAAGTAGTCACCTGTGTCACGACTTTTCGCCGACACAATGCCTGCAGTCACTGTGTTCTCTAAACCAAATGGCGAACCAATCGCTAACACCCACTCACCAACACGCACCTTGGATGAGTCACCTATTGGTAAACGCGGTAAGCCTGTTGCTTCAATCTTCACCAAAGCCACATCCGTGCGCTTATCAGCACCGATCAACTTGGCTTTGAACTCTCTCTTGTCTGGCAATGTGACATAAATGGTCGTTGCACCTTCCACAACGTGAGCATTGGTCAAGATATAACCATTGCTTTCAATCACAAACCCTGAACCTACTCCACGGTTTTGCTCTTCTTGTTGTGGCTTGCGGTTCGGTTGCTGTTGTTTAGGTGTTGGCAACGGAATACCAAAAAAGCGGCGAAAGAATTCCGCCTGCTCATCATCCAAACCGGGCATACCAGGAATACCACCCGATTGACGCACATTTACTTTTTCAGTTGTACGAATGTTCACAACTGCTGGATTGGCCTTCTCAACCAAATCCGCAAAATCAGGATAACCCCGTACTGCTGGCGCTGGGCTTACTGGCGCAGCATTGGCTGGCGCAGTATTAACGGCAGCTGCATTATTTTGAGCATACGTTGGCAAAGCCACCAAGGTGCTGGCAGCAATAGAAATACTTAATACAGATAAGATTTTTTTCATGGTGTTGATACTTTAGAGCATTCAGACAGTATTTGCAGGGTTCTTGTTTAAATGTGTTATTGATATGGGTATTAACCTAGGTACTTATGTGGGTATATGGGCCTTATTTTCAAGATTTTCCAGGAAAAATAAAAGCCTCCAATTGGAGGCTTTCTTCCTAACCTTGGATTGGCTAAATACTTAAATACGGCGGAAAACCAAAGTACCGTTTGTGCCACCAAAGCCAAAGTTGTTTTTAACCGCTACATCAATCTTCACATCACGAGCTGTATTGGCACAGTAGTCCAAATCGCACTCAGGATCTTGATTAATGATGTTGATAGTCGGCGGTGATTTTTGATGATGTAACGCCAATACTGTAAATACTGACTCCAAACCACCTGCACCACCCAATAAGTGACCAGTCATCGATTTAGTAGAGTTCACCACCACACCCTTAGCAGCAGCACCTAACGCCGCCTTAAGAGCTTCAGTTTCGTTCTTATCACCCAAAGGTGTTGAAGTGCCATGAGCATTCACATAGTGCACTTGGTCTGGGTTAACACCAGCGTCTTTCAGTGCATTCACCATACAACGACGTGGGCCATCCATATTAGGTGCAGTCATGTGATAAGCATCACCACTCATACCAAAACCTGCTAACTCAGCATAGATTTTGGCGCCACGCGCTTTAGCGTGTTCGTATTCTTCTAAAACCAACACACCACCACCCTCACCTAGAACAAAACCATCGCGGTCTTTATCCCAAGGACGTGAAGCAGTTGCTGGATCATCGTTACGCGTTGACAAGGCTCTTGCGGCCGCAAAACCACCCACACCCAAAGGTGAAATAGTTGATTCTGCACCACCAGCCAACATCACATCAGCATCTCCATACTGAATCAAACGAGCCGCCAAACCAATGCTGTGCAAACCTGTTGTACAGGCAGTTACAGCAGCAACGTTCGGACCTTTGAGATTCAAATTAATGCTCAAGTGACCTGAAATCATATTGATGATTGAACCAGGTACAAAGAACGGAGAAATGCGGCGTGCGCCACGATTGGTGTATTCGGTGTGGGTCTCTTCAATCATTGGCAAACCGCCAATGCCCGAACCCACTAATACGCCAATTCTTTCAGAATTAGCGTCTGTAACTGTGATGCCAGAGTCTTTAAAGGCTTGCATACCAGCTGCGAGACCATAATGGATAAATGTATCCATGTGGCGAGCTTCCTTAGCCGGGATGTACTCCTCGACATTGAAGTTCTTTACCTCACCGCCAAAATGCACGGCCAAGCCAGAATGATCAAATTTAGTGAGGGTGGCAATACCACTGCGACCCGCTAATAAATTTTCCCAAGCTTCACCGACGGTATTACCAACAGGTGAAACCAAGCCTAGTCCGGTAACGACTACCCGGCGCTGTCCCTTACCCTGGCTCACAGCTAATTAGCCTTGTTTGGACTTGGCGAAATCGATAGCCAATTGAACAGTAGTGATTTTTTCAGCTTCTTCGTCTGGAATCTCGATGCCGAACTCATCTTCTAATGCCATAACCAACTCAACTGTGTCGAGAGAATCTGCACCCAAGTCATTAACGAAAGATGATTCATTCTTGATTTCTGATTCGTCTTTGCCTAATTGCTCAGCTACGATTTTCTTAACGCGTTGTTCGATGTTATCCATGTAATCCCCCAAGGGTTGTTGTAAAAATGTTGAAAAAAGATTTTATCAGCTTATTTGACCAAATTAGCTCAAATAAAGTCCACCATTCACATGAAGCGTCGTTCCCGTGATGTAACCAGCCCCTGGAGAAGCTAAAAATGCCACCGCATGGGCGATATCTTCAGGAGTTCCAAGGCGTTGCAAGGGAATATTCACTTTTAATGAATTTTGCTGCTCTTCTGAGAGGGCTTTGGTCATATCAGTATCGATAAAACCAGGCGCCACACAGTTCACAGTGATGTTACGGCTACCAATTTCACGCGCCAAGGCACGTGACATACCTGCTACACCGGCTTTTGCCGCTGCGTAGTTGGCCTGCCCTGGGTTGCCACTGCTTCCCACAACAGAAGTAATATTAATAATGCGTCCGCCCTTCGCTTTCATCATCGGGCGCAAAACGCCACGTGCTAAGCGGAAAACAGCGCTTAAATTAGTGTCAATCACAGAAGTCCACTCATCATCCTTCATGCGCATGGCCAAGTTGTCTTGTGTGATACCAGCGTTATTAACCAAGATATTGAGTGCACCGCGCTCTTTAACAATGCTATCGATCAAAGCATCACAAGCGGCGGCATCATTCACATTGAGAACCGCACCAGCACCACCCGTTGGCTTAAGAGCAGCATCAATGTCTTTGGCACCAGATTCGCTAGTCGCTGTACCAATCACGATAGCGCCTTGTTTAGCTAATTCCATCGCAATCGCACGGCCAATGCCGCGTGATGCACCTGTTACTAAAGCAATTTGTCCTGTTAATGTACTCACCAACTCTCCCAACCTTATTTTCTTTCTAGTTTGTGTCCAAATAATTACGCTTTAATGACAGCCATTACCTCGGCCATCGTCGCAGGGTCATAAACGGCTAAACCATTTAAATCACCATTAATACGTTTTGTCATACCAGCCAAAACTTTGCCAGGACCACACTCAACCACATGAGTCACACCCTGAGTTGCCATGGCTTGAATCGTCTCAACCCAACGAACTGGGGCAGCAGCTTGTCTTACCAATGCATTCTTGATACTCGCTGGGTCTTTCAAAATGCTGACATCCACGTTATTGATCACATCAATGCTTGGCACTTGGAATGTTTTATCAGCTAAATAAGCTTCTAGCTTCTCAGAAGCTGGCTTTAACAATGAAGAATGAAATGGCGCCGATACTGGCAATGGCAAGGCACGTTTTGCGCCAGCTGCTTTTGATAACTCACAAGCTTTTTCAACACCCGCTCTAGAACCAGCAATCACAACTTGAGCTGGAGCGTTGTAGTTAACAGCTTCGACCACCTCACCAGTAGCAGCTTGCGCATCAGCACAGGCTTTACGAACTGTATCGTCATCCAAACCTAAAATCGCTGCCATACCGCCTGTTCCAACTGGCACAGCATCTTGCATGGCTTGCGCACGAAAACGCACCATTGGCACTGCATCTTTAAAAGCAATCACACCAGATGCCACCAAAGCACCGTACTCGCCCAAACTATGACCTGCCATGACAGAAGCTGTTGGACCACCTGCAGCAATCCATGCACGATAACAAGCAACGCCGGCAGTCAACATCACTGGCTGCGTATTGGTTGTTAATGACAACGCTTCAGCAGGACCTTCGGCAATTAATTTAGCAACATCTTCACCCAAGGCTTCTGATGCTTCATCCAATGTTCTTTTAACTTCAGCGTTATCGCCCCAAGCATTCAACATACCAACCGCTTGAGAACCTTGACCTGGGAATACAAATGCAAATTTCATGAAATATCCTGTAGTGTCTTTTTTTATTTTTTAATATTTAACCACTGCTGCAGCCCATGTGAAACCACCGCCCACACCTTCCATCAAAAGATGTTGGCCACGCTTAACTTGACCCGCACGAATCGCTGTATCCAAAGCCAATGGAATAGATGCAGCAGATGTGTTGCCGTGATCTTGCACAGTCACCACCACATTGTCACGGGAGATGCCTAACTTTTTAGCAGTACCTTCCATGATGCGAATGTTTGCTTGATGCGGAATTAGCCAATCAATATCAGCTGGTGTTAAGTTAGCCGCAGTTAAAACTTCTTGCGCTACTTGATCAAGAACTTTTACCGCCAACTTAAAGACTGCCTGACCATCCATTTCTAAGAAAGCTGAACCTTGTAAGGCACCTTTATCGGTTCTACCTGGCACACATAAAATACTACGATGGCTACCATCTGCATGCATCGCTGTTGCCAAGATACCTGGCTCAGCGCTTGCACCAACCACCACTGCACCAGCACCATCACCAAATAAAACACAAGTACCACGATCTTTAAAGTCGAGAATACGAGAGAATGTTTCAGCACCAACAATCAACACTTTTTTGTACATGCCACTACGGATAAAGTTATCCGCCACAGCTAGTGAATAAGCAAAACCAGAACACACCGCTTGCACATCAAATGCTGCACAACCATTGGTGATGCCTAACTTGTCTTGCAATACACATGCTGTACTTGGGAAGCCTCCCAAGTTGTCTGGCGTTGATGTTGCCAAAATAATTAGATCGATCTCACTTGCATCAATGCCTGCTGCTTCAATCGCTTTTTGTGAAGCTTTGAGTGCTAAATCACTTGTTAACTCATTATCTGCAGCAAAGTGGCGCGCACTGATACCGCTGCGAGAAAAAATCCACTCATCACTGGTCTCAATACCATCCTTTGCCAACATCTCTGTGATCTTGGCATTACTCACTTTATTAGCCGGCAAGTAACTGCCCGTGCCTAGAATTTTTGAATAAATTTTTGTTGTATTTGTAGATTGGGTCATCATGAGCCTTAGCTTTGAGTACCTGTATGTTGACCATCTGTGGCTTGCGCTATTTGCGTCACCACAAATGCCTCTGCAACTTTACCCACCATGTTATTTTTAGCACCCTCGTAGGCGCGACGCAAGGCGGTCATGAATGCCTTCTTGTCAGCAGAACCATGACTCTTCATCACCAATCCACGCAAACCTAGCAAAGCCGCACCGTTGTAGTTGCGATGATCAACGCGACGCTTAAATCTCATGAGCACTGGCATCGCTACCAAAGCCATCAACTTAGTCAACCAACTGCGACCGAACTCTTGCTTGATGAATCCAGAAATCATGTAAGCCAAACCTTCACTGGTTTTTAATGCCACATTACCCACAAAGCCATCACAAACAACAATGTCTGTGGTGCCTTTAAAAATGTCATTACCTTCAACGTTGCCGTAAAAGTTAAGAGAGCTATTACGTAATAGTTCTGCAGCTTCTTTCACGACCTGATTACCCTTGATGACTTCTTCACCAATATTTAATAAACCAATACTTGGATTAGCAATGCCATCCACGGCACGCGCCATGACGTCTGCCATTTGAGCAAATTGCAATAAATGCACTGCTTCACAATCTGCATTAGCACCCAAATCAAGCACTATCGTGCCACGACCTAATTGGTTAGGCATCATCGCCGCAATCGCAGGACGATCAATACCATCTAAAGTTTTAAGTACGTAACGAGAGATCGCCATCAAGGCGCCCGTGTTACCTGCAGAAATTGCTGCTTGGGCCAAGCCCTCTTTCACTTGCTCAGCAGTAATACGCATCGAGGAGTCTTTTTTACGACGCAAAGCCACTTCGATCGGGTCATCCATTTCTACAACTTCTGATGCGTGGACGACCGTGATCCTCTCCTTGATAGCTGGAGATACTTTAGCCAACGCCTGATTAATTAGATCAGCGTTGCCGACAAGTCTTATGTGTAAATCTGGCAACTCGGCCAGAAGCTCTGTGCTGGCGGGTACTGTGACCACTAGACCGTGGTCTCCACCCATTGCATCAACTGCTAGCGTGACGCTCATTAAGATTCTTGTTTCAAGAAAAAAGCGGCCACTTCAGGTGCCGCTTGATCTTTTCCTAGAAGGATATTAGTCGTTCTTAGTCTTAACAACTTTACGACCACGGTAGTAGCCGTTTGGGCTAACGTGGTGGCGCAAATGAGCTTCACCAGTCGTTGGCTCAACTGCCAATGAAGGTGTAGACAAGAAGTCATGCGCACGGTGCATGCCACGCTTTGACGGTGATTTTTTATTCTGTTGAACAGCCATGTTTTTACTCCTAAACGAATCCGAGATTCTAGCACAAAGTCATTGTTTTTTGAGCTTTTCTAGGACTGCAAATGGGTTGGGCTTCTTAATAATGATCTCTTCAGACCCCGATTGAAGGGTTTTCGCCACTTTTTGCAGGTCAGTTGGCCGGCATTCCCCAATCGGGTGCCTAGCTGCCAAAGGTAGACTTAAGAGCAATTCTTCCTCAATAGTTTCCAATAAATTGAAGGTGTCTGAGGACACCAAAGCATCCTCAGAGTCTTGATTTTCCTCATCAAAATCCCAAGCCTCAGCCTCTTCTTCAGTCTCAAATAAGATGTAATCCCTGTCTGAATCTAATGACTCCATATAAGGCTGCAGACATGCCTGGCAAGTTAACGGCAGATCGAGAGCCAACCGTAAGTGCATGTATTGCAAGGGAATTCCCCCTAAACGCTCTTCAAACCAAGTGCTCATCTCCCAATGAACTTCAGATGGCTTTAAATTGCCCCCAGCAGTGATTTCCTGCAACAATCTTGGAAAGTGAGATAGTTCGAGCGCCCCCTGACCAACATAAGTCACTCCAGACCTCATATCAACAGATTGAAGGTCTTTGGGATTATTCGGCAAAATGTGGGGTGTCGTATTTTTTGAATTCATACCGAAAGCATAAATGAGTGCCGCTCCTAGCCCAAGTAATTTATCGAATAACTTAGCCAATCCATCTGCCAAAGAGACAAAAACTTTGATTTTGGCCTCCACATCTAAATACAGAAAAGAGTTATTGGGTCGACTAGGCTTACCTTTTGAAACGATTTCCCCTGAAGTGGATGAAACCCCACTTCCTAAAGAAACCCCAGAATTAATTGCAGTTCGATTAGCCCAAGCCAAAGCTTTGGCGATTTCTTTAGAGAATCCCAATGCTTATGTGATTGGTTCAGACCAAGTGGTCGACTTGCACGGTGCTGCGATGGGCAAACCAGGGGATCACGATCGCGCCATGGCACAACTACAAATTTTGCGTGGTCAAACTGTCAAGTTTCATACTGCCGTTTGCTTAGCTCATGGCGGCCAAGCAAAAACAGTGAATGTGATTACCGAAGTTAAATTCAGAGAACTCAAAGACTCTGTTTTAGAAGCCTACCTATTAGCAGAGACACCTTATGACTGTGCAGGCAGTGCTAAGTCTGAGGGTTTAGGCATTTGCTTACTAGAACACGTGCGCAGTGACGACCCAACTGCATTGATTGGTTTGCCATTGATTGCAGTGTGCTCCTTGCTGCGTGAAGCAGGTTTCTCAATTCCTGCATAACCACTTTTATAAGACTTCAATCATGGCAGGCATTCTTTACCTAATCCCTAATACGCTTGGCGACGATGCGCGCGAAGATCAGTTGTCATCCGTCTTACCCAAAGACACTATCTATCAAGCATCGCAACTACGTTACTGGATTGTTGAAAATGCAAAAACTGCTCGCGCTTTATTGAAAGCAGTTGGCACGCAGTCGCCACTCATCTGCCCCATGCAAGAAATGCAGATGTCTGAGTGGCGTGGCCCAGGCAAACAACAAGCGGGTAAAGAAGTGGAGAGTTTAAAAACAATGTTGCAACCACTTCTTGACGGTCACGATATGGGGCTCATGTCTGAAGCAGGATTACCTGCAATTGCAGACCCAGGCTCTGACGTGGTGAAGATGGCTCATCAAATGGGCATCACAGTACGAGCATTGGTAGGTCCCAGCTCTCTATTGCTTGCCTTGATGTCTTCAGGCATGAATGGTCAAAGCTTTGCTTTTCATGGTTACCTGCCAGTTAACAATGCTGAGAAAGCAACTGCACTTAAGCAACTTGAACAAGAGTCTAAGAAAAAACGTCAAACTCAACTTTGGATTGAAACCCCCTATCGCAATAGCGCCATGATTGAAACCATGCTGCAATCATTGCAAGGCTCTACGCAAATGTGCGTGGCAGCAGATTTAAGCTTGCCAACAGAATGGGTGAAATCTCAAACAGTCTCAGAGTGGCAAGCCAGCCTCAAAAAAGAATCCGACCTCTTGCAAGCGCTTCACCAAAGACCAGCTGTTTTTTTGATGCTTGCATAAGCGAAGCAAGAAAATCCAATTGGTAGTAAGCTAGTTCCCAATACATAAGGGGGCATCATGATTGGGGCTTTTCGCACTTTTAGAAGTTTATGCATCGCCACATCCCTACTGATGTTTTTACCCAGCACCGTCAATGCTTGGGATATGGTCGGCAAAAAATCAATTTACTTGCATGATCAAACGGGCGCAAAAATACACACTGGATCAATCACCTTGAAACCTGATGGCTCAAAAGTGAGCTATACGATTGATTGGGATCACAAGTTGATGAAAGACCACTTCTTATCCATGCGTGAATTCAAATGCGTCGAAGGTCAGGTGGAGATTCTTTGCCAAGTTCCCTACCCTTACAAAAACCCTCAAAGCTTTGACAAAAATAATTACCAGTGGCTTGAGCACTCACTACTCTTCATGTTCAAAACTCCGAAGAATTTTGGTGCTGTTTTATGGAATGGTATTTATTTCAAATTGGAATTGGGTGCAAATGGTTTCAGAGGCGAACCTCAAGCCATTGACCTCAACCTGATTGCAGCGCCGCCAGATAAATTAGATGTGCCACCTTATGGCATAGGCGAGCGAAACCCTATTGAAAAAGGTGCGCGTTGGTTTACGCACCTAACGATTGAGTAGCCTTAATTAAGGCGTGGACTACTCATCACTTTAGCCACACTCTCACCCATCGCAGCCCCAAAACGCTTGGCCACTCTCTCAGCAAGATTGTCTTTCATGGTGTAGTCAACCACTTCAGGCGCTTTAAATACTTCACGAGCAACACCATCAACAGTACCTAGTGCATCTGTAAGACCCAACTCAACACTTTTCGCTCCATTCCACACCAAACCAGAAAACATTTCTGGAGTTTCTTTTAAGCGATCTCCACGACCATCACGCACCACCTTGATAAATTGCTGATGAACTTCAGACAGCATTTCTTGAACGAAAGCTTTTTGCTTAGGATCTTCTTTGCTAAACGGATCTAATAAAGCCTTATTTTTTCCTGCCGTAATAGCGCGACGCTCAATACCTAATTTATCCATAAGACCAGTCACACCGAAACCATTCATGATCACACCCACCGATCCAACCAAACTGGCTTTATCAACAAAAATCTTATCGCCTGCAACTGCTACGTAATAACCACCTGAAGCGCAGATTTCTTCAACAACTACGTGCAATGGTTTTTCTGGATATTTGGCACGTAAGCGCAAAATTTCATCATGAATAATCCCTGACTGCACAGGTGAGCCGCCCGGACTATTGATACGCAAAATAACGCCAACGCTTTCATGACTTTCAAAAGCGGCTTTCAGCGAGGCATTGATGGCATCAGCACTGGCTTTTGAATCAGGCGCGATTTCACCTTGCAAATCAACCAAGGCGGTGTGCTTACCCAAAGCAGACTTACCACCCCAATCTAGATCAAATAGATTAATAGCCACACCAACAAAAACCACCAAAGTCATCAAGCGCACTGCCGTTCTCCAACGACGTCCTCGACGTTGCTCTTTGAGGTTCTCTAACAATAGGTGTTCTAGGGCTTGGCGTTCCCAGACTTTTTCATCTGACATGTGATGCCTTTTTTATTTTCAGTGTTGTTAGTAATTAATGAGTATGTGAGAGCTTAATCTTTTTTAGGCGTTTCCTGCCAACCAATCAGATAGTTCTGAGACATTATTGACACACACCAAGGGGTTCTCAGTCTTGAGCACATGCTCTGGGTGAGCACCGTAAGTCACAGCAACCGCATCAGCACCAGCATTATTGGCCATCAACAAATCATGAGTGGTGTCGCCAATCATGAGCATTCTGTCCATGGGCACCATCAATGATTCAGATAACTCAATCAACATAGCCGGATGAGGCTTAGAGAAAGTTTCATCAGCTGTGCGGGTGTCATCAAATAAATCTTCAAGCGCATGAAAGCCTAATGAGCGATCCAAAACTTTGCGACTTTTACCTGTGGCAACCGCCAATAAATGACCCTTGTCTTTAAGACCATAAAGTAAATCTCTGGCGCCCTCAAATAAACTGAGCTCATGATCCTTGCTCAAATAATGAAAACGAAAACGATCAATGAGCTTGTAGTGGTCGTCAACAGATACCGTCGGACAAGCCTTGCGCAACGACTCCTGAATACCCAAACCAATCACATGGCTTGCCATTGAATCATCGGGCACTGGCAAAGCTAAATCTCGGCAAGCATCCTGTATGCATTTCACAATCGTCGGAGTGGAATCCATCAGGGTTCCATCCCAATCCCAAACGATCAGCTCGTAACGCAGTGAAGTTGATGACATATTTAAATGACAGGATTTTCTAAAACGCCAATACCGTCAATTTGAATCTTGACACTATCGCCTTTTTTCAAGAAACGTGGCGGCTTAAACCCCATCCCAACACCACTAGGCGTTCCAGTCGCAATCACGTCACCCGGATAGAGAGTCATACCAGCAGAAATAGACTCAATCACTGTAGGAATGTCAAAAATCATTTGATTGGTATTGCCATCCTGGCGTAACTCGCCATTTACCCAGCACTGAATCTTGGTATTTTTTTCATTAATCTCATCCGCAGAGACCAACCAAGGGCCCATTGGGCAGAAGGTATCAAAGCTCTTACCAATATGAAACTGCACATGCTTGGCTTGCACATCACGCGCACTCACATCATTAATGATCGTGTAACCCCACACGTGCTTCATAGCATCCGCTTTGCTGATGGCTTTGCCTTTTTTTGCAATCACCACAGCCAACTCCGCCTCGTAATCCATCTCTTGGGTAGCCGCAGGATGGCTATCGATTCCCATGCGCGAGGCAATCACAGTCTCTGGCACCTTACTAAATACCACAGGATGTTTTGGTAGATTTGACATAGATCCTTGCGCCTCGCCCAACTTGCTATCTTTAATTTCTTTAACGTGATCCAGGTAGTTTTTACCCACACAAAAGATATTTCTTCTTGGCTTTGGAATTGGAGCAAGTAAACAGACCTCTTTCAATGCAACTGCCTGCCCCATAGCGGGCAAGGTCTGTCCCTCAGCCATCATCTCAATGATGCTAAGCGCGCCACGTTGCGCAGCTTCTTTGCTCAATTGATACGGCGTGACTGTTTGTAAATCATTAGACACAACACCCACGTATTGATCAGACTTGTATTGATATGTAGCTAATTTCATTTTGTCTCCAGCTTTATTGGTTTCTTTTTTAGTTTCTTCTTTGGGTTTTTCTTTAGTTTCTTTTTTAGTTTTTTATTTTTTCTTTTTATTATTTTAAGGTTGGGCCAACTTTTCAAATGCTTCAGGTATATCAGCCTCAAAAGTCATTTTCTCTTCAGTTTTCGGGTGCACAAAAGATAAATGTCTTGCATGCAACATCAAACGTTTTGGCCTCAAAACTTTATCTAATTCTTGGTCACCATATTTATCGTCACCCAAGATTGGATGACCATAGCTTTGCAAGTGAACCCGAATTTGGTGGGTGCGGCCAGTTTTAAGTTGTGCTTCAACAAGACTGCATAAACCATCGTAATAGCTGGCTTTCACCCTGATATTAGTGTGACTCGGTTGACCACCATCACTGGCCACCCTCACTCTTCGCTCACCGTTGGGTAATAAATACTTTAATAAGGGGTATTTCAGTGCAATCGACTTGTTAGACACTGGCAGTCCACCATGCACTATTAATAAATAGCGCTTTTCCATTTTTCCTTCTCTGATCTGCTCATGCAGATGAACCAAAGCACTGCGCTTTTTGGCCAACATCAAAATGCCAGAAGTGTCACGATCAAGCCTATGAACCAATTCTAAGAACTTGGCATTTGGTCTTTGGGCTCTCATCGCCTCTATCAACCCCAAAGACACCCCAGATCCACCATGAACAGCGATTCCTGATGGTTTATCAACCACCAAAATGCTGTCATCTTCGTATAAAACTGTTATTTCTGAGCTTATTTTCTTGGAAATGTAGTCATTAGTCGGGGCTTTCGCTTCAGAAACCCTCATCGGAGGCAACCTTAAAACATCGCCCTCTTGGATTTTTTGACTGGCATCTGCCCTTTTTTTGTTAATTCGGACCTCTCCGGAACGAATAATTCGATAAATATGCGTTTTTGGCACCCCTTTGGCCATACGGAATAGGAAGTTATCTAGCCTTTGGCCAGCTTCTTCAAATAAAACAATGTGTTGGGTTACCGAATTACTGTTCATATGTCATATAATGACCTATCTTGCTGCGCAACATCAAATTTATAGTTTGAATAGTGATGCGCCAAGCTCGGTTCGAAATAGCCGAATGATATTTCCAGGGTTCGCCTCTCCCCTGAAGTAATGAGACGCAAAGTTGGCTGGCATAGTGCCGCGAACTGCGAAACAGATAAAAGAATTTAAGCGCGCGCTGACCCGCAAAGAAGAATAAGTCAGCGAGCGTAGTGAAGTAAGTCATCACAGAGGATTGTCTCGCACAATCCTTTCAATTCCGTTTCGCGCCCCGCGATGGCTGCCAAGCCGAAGTACGGAGAAAATTTAAATGAAACGAATGTTGTTTAACGCTACACAGCAAGAAGAGCTGCGCGTAGCGATTGTTGATGGCCAAAAGCTAATCGATATTGATATTGAAACTTCTGGACGTGAACAACGTAAAGGCAATATCTACAAAGGTGTGATCACACGCATCGAACCATCCCTAGAAGCATGCTTTGTGAACTACGGTGAAGAGCGTCATGGCTTTTTGCCATTTAAGGAAGTTTCACGCGCTTACTTTAAAGAAGGTGTTGATGTTCGTAACGCAGGTATTAAAGATGCACTGCGCGAAGGTCAAGAAATCATCGTTCAGGTAGAAAAAGAAGAGCGTGGCAATAAAGGTGCCGCCCTTACTAGCTTTATCTCTCTGGCTGGTCGTTACCTAGTATTAATGCCTAACAACCCACGTGGCGGTGGTGTATCTCGCCGTATCGAAGGCGAAGATCGCAACGAATTACGTGAGGCAATGAGCCAATTAACAGTTCCAGATGGCATGAGCATCATTGCCAGAACTGCTGGTATTGGCAGAAGTGCTGAAGAACTTCAGTGGGACTTGAACTACTTGATGCAGCTTTGGAAAGCCATTGATGAAGCAGCCGGTGGTAATCAAGCGCCATTATTGATTTACCTTGAATCTAGTCTTGTGATCCGCGCGATCCGTGACTACTTCCAACCAGATATCGGCGAAATCTTGATCGATACCGACGAGATTTACGAACAAGCCAGCTCATTCATGTCTGTGGTGATGCCTGACAACATGTCACGCGTTAAGCGCTATCAAGATGACGTGCCTTTGTTCTCACGCTTCCAAATTGAACACCAAATTGAAACAGCGTACTCACGCACAGTATCACTACCATCTGGTGGCGCGATTGTGATCGACCACACAGAAGCTTTGGTATCTGTGGACGTTAACTCAGCACGCTCAACCCGTGGTTCAGATATTGAAGAAACTGCTGCAAGAACTAACTTAGAAGCTGCTGACGAATTAGCTCGTCAAATGCGTCTTCGTGACTTGGGCGGTTTGATTGTGATCGACTTCATTGACATGGAGTCTTCTAAGAATCAAAAAGATGTTGAGCAACGCTTAAAAGATGCCTTGCGCCATGATCGCGCTCGCGTACAAATGGGCAAGATCTCTCGTTTTGGTCTATTAGAGTTATCACGTCAGCGTCTACGCCCTGCACTATCTGAAAGCAGTAACGTCACTTGCCCACGTTGCAACGGCACAGGCCACATTCGCGATACAGAATCATCAGCATTGCAAGTTCTTCGCATTATTCAAGAAGAGGCGATGAAAGAAAATACAGCCGCTATCCACTGCCAAGTACCTGTGGATGTTGCAGCATTCTTGTTAAATGAAAAACGTGCTGAAGTGATCAAAATTGAGAGCCGTTTCAAAGTAAATGTTTTGTTATTACCTAACAAGCATCTAGAAACACCTCACTACAAATTAGAGCGTTTGCGCCATGATGATCCTCGTTTAGATGATCCTAAGGCTAGCTATGCCATGGCTGAAGAAGCCAGCAAAGAGCTTGAGTCAGACACGATTCTTAATCGTAAAGCTGAAGAAGCCAAACCTCGCCAAGAGGCAGCTGTTAAAGGTGTCCGCCCAAGCCAACCAGCACCAACAAGCGTGCCACGTGCAGAGCGTAAAGCAGCTGGCGAAAAAGAATCTTCTGGCGGTCTAATTGGTTTCATCAAGAAACTATTCGGCGCTAAAGAAGAAGTTAAGCCAACTGAAAAACGTCAAGCAGGCAACCGCGATGGTCGCAACGGCGATCGCAACCGTAATCGCAATAATCGCAACCGTAATCGCAACAAAAACGAAGCGGGCGAACGCAACCAAGCAAATCGTGATGCTGCTAGCGGTGAGGAAAAGTCTGAGAGCAAAGAAGCTCGTCAGCCAAATCAACGCAATGGCCGCAATCAACAACGCCAAAACAAGCCTGAAGCCAATCAAGAAGGTAAAGCAGAACAAGCTAAAGACTTGTTAACGCATACCGAGGTACCACAAGCTACTGAAGGCGGTGAAGGTGATGAGCGTCGCCGTGGTCGTAATCGTCGCGGTCGCAACCGTGGTCGCGATCGTGCAGAGCGTGGCGAGAACAATACTGAAGCAAGCGTAGAAGCATCTACATCATCTGAGTCTGTGACTACTCCAGCACCAGTTGTGTCTGTAGCGGTTAACGAGACAGTAGAAACTAACCATGCTGCTCCAGCTCCATCATCAACACCGAGTGTTGTTGCTGACCCTGCACTTGTGGTTAATACTGCACCTGTGGTTGCTGCTGAAGTTGCAGCTCCTGCAGCTCCTGCAGCGCCAGCACCTCTGCCAAAAGTGGAGTTCAAGCCGCTACAAACTTCAGAACTCACCTCTGTGATTGAATCAGCCGGCATGGTTTGGGTTAATACAGATCACCAGAAGCTTGAAGAAGTTCGTGCACAAATTGCAGCTGAACCAGCTATTGTTTACCCACCACGTGAGCCAAAGCCACCCGTTGAGATTTCAACTGGCCCTATGGTTCTAGTAGAAACCGGTGGAAAAGAACAAACGATTCAAAAGTAAGCGCAAAAAGTAATTAAAGTAACTTAGTTCTACAATGAGGGATATGTCAGAAAGAGTCATACCCCTCATTGATGAACGCCAGAGAAAGATTGGCAGCCACATTCCGGTAATACCCGCGCAATTGGTGGCTCCTAATGGTCTTCTCGCTGACACACGCGGTCGCAGACTTCACGATTTAAGAATTTCAGTCACTGATCGTTGCAACTTTCGCTGCACTTATTGCATGCCGAAAGAAGTATTCGATAAAGATTACCCCTACCTATCTCATGGGGATTTGTTGAGCTTTGAAGAAATCACCCGCTTAGCAAAAATTTATATCGATCATGGTGTTGAAAAAGTTCGTCTTACAGGTGGCGAACCACTGTTACGTAAACATCTTGAAAGACTCATTGAACAGCTAGCATCACTGCGCACTCTCAGTGGCAAACCTTTAGATTTAACACTGACAACCAATGGCAGCTTGCTGCGTAAAAAAGCTCGTGCATTAAAAGATGCAGGCCTTACTCGGATGACCGTGAGTTTGGATGGTTTGGATGATGCAGTTTTCCAGCAGATGAATGATGTGGGTTTTCCGGTTGGCGATGTATTAGATGGTATCGAGGCAGCACGCGAAGTTGGTTTTGAAAATATCAAAGTCAATATGGTGGTTAAAAAAGGTACCAACGAACACGAGATTATTCCGATGGCCAAACACTTCAAAGGCACTGGTGTGATTTTGCGCTTCATTGAGTTCATGGACGTAGGTGCATCCAATGGTTGGGATATGACTGAAGTATTACCTTCAGCAGAAGTGATTGAAAAGATTAATTCAGTATTTCCGCTTACCAATATTGACCCTAACTACCCTGGCGAAGTTGCAGAGCGTTGGAGATATCTTGATGGTTCAGGCGAAGTGGGCGTTATCTCAAGTGTTACTCAGGCGTTCTGTAAAGACTGCAGTCGTGCTCGCTTATCAACTGAAGGCAAAATGTATCTCTGTCTATTTGCTACAGAAGGTCATGATCTCAAAGCACTACTCAGAGAGGGTAAATCTGATTTAGAAATTAGTAATGCTATTGCTCAAGTATGGTCACATCGTACTGACCGCTACTCGGAGTTGCGCGGCTCACCCGAATTAGCTGGCAAAGCAAAAGTAGAAATGTCTTACATTGGCGGTTAATCCAATCGCCATTAAACTATTCCAATAATGAGTAACTTACCTAGCTTAAATTCTGTGGTGACTTGCATGTCAGACTATGACCCTGAGTCACTTCGAGTCGATCAAGCCATCAAAATTGTTCAAGATTTTGTGCGCCCAGGCTCACTAGCACTCGCCACTGAATCCGTCGGAATCTACGACGCTCTTGGTCGCATCTTAGCCAAAGATATTATTTCTCCTATCAATGTACCTGCAGCAGATAATTCTGCAATGGATGGTTACGCCTTTGCTGGCTCATCAATTGCCAAGAGCGAAGTAACTATGCTGACCATGATTGGCAAAGGTTTAGCTGGCAACGCTTTTGCAGGTCAAGTAGGCCCTGGGCAATGTGTGCGCATCATGACAGGTGCGGTAATGCCTGAAGGTTGTGACACGATGATTGCCCAAGAAATGGTGACAGCTGATGGCGATCAGATCAGTTTTAAATCATCACAAATTAAGGCGGGCGATAACCGCCGCCTAAAAGGTGAAGACCTAAGTGCAGGACAACCAGCATTGCTTGCCGGGAAAATCATCCGCCCTTCTGATTTGGGTTTAATTGCTTCATTAGGGATTGGTACGGTTGAAGTGAAACGTCGTCTGCGAGTTGGCTTTTTTTCAACTGGTGATGAACTACGTTCCATCGGACAAACATTAGATGACGGTTGCGTATACGACAGTAATCGTTACACACTCTTTGGCATGCTCTCGCGCTTAGGCGTTGAGCTTCATGATTTTGGCGTAGTGCGTGATGAACCAGATGCAATGCGTGCCGCATTTAGTCAAGCCGCCGCGACTTGTGATGCCGTAATTACCTCCGGCGGTGTGTCTGTTGGAGAAGCTGACTACACCAAACAAATCATGCGTGAACTAGGTGATGTGAGCTTTTGGAAAATCGCCATGCGCCCTGGTCGCCCCATGGCTTTTGGCTCGATCAAAAGTGATAAGCACCAAGCGGTGTTATTTGGACTACCTGGCAACCCAGTTGCAGTGATGGTGACTTTCTATCAATTTGTACGTAACGCTTTGCTATCCATGAGTGGCGCAACTGATGTTGCCCCGCTTGTGATGCAAGCCAAAGCTGTTGAAGCTATCCGCAAACGTCCTGGTCGTACAGAATTCCAACGCGGTGTTTTATCTACTGATGCCACCGGCACCAGAACAGTGCGAATCACTGGTGCCCAAGGCTCTGGCGTCCTCAGATCAATGAGTGAGGCAGATTGCTTCATCGTTTTAGAGCATGATCAGGACCAAATCAAGGCAGGCGATACCGTGGGCGTGGTTCTATTTGAAGGCTTGGTATAAAGATTTTTTGTGTTGTTTTTGTTATTGCGTTGCAACATTACCGAGAAAATTAGTATAGAATCGTGTCTACAGAGTTAACCACCCACTGTTGATTTAAAAATGCCAAGCACCAAATACACTAAAAAAGAAGTTGTTTATGTAGACCCTCTACACACAGCCAAAACGCTGGTGTTGGTTTACTTGAGCTTTTCTGTACCAGTGGTATTGCTTGCTCTTTTTGTAGCATTTATCAGAGATGGTGAATTACCTGGCTTCACAGTGATTTCTGCATTGATCCTCAATGCTTTGATTGGCTTTGGCTTACTTTGGTTAGCTTGCAAGGTATACAACTGGGTAGCTGAAAAGTTTGGTGGCATTGAAGTGGCCGTTCGCGAAACCACTGTCACTGACACCAAACCTGTTTCTTCTCAAGACTAATCTCTAGTCTGCTTGTTTTAGCTAATTTCTTTTTTTATTTCTTATTTAATTCTTTTCTTATTTTTTAAGTTGATTAGGCTTTTAATAAGTTAGGTGGCGTCTTGCCCGCTAAACCAGCCAAGCAATTTTCAATCGCCAACTCAATCATCGCTCGCCTAGTTTTTTCTGTAGCACTTGCAATGTGCGGGGCTAAAACAACATTTTTAAGTGCTAAGAGCTCAGGCCGAACAGTTGGCTCGCCTTCAAACACATCAATACCTGCAGCAAATATTTTGTTCGCTTGAAGCGCTTTTGCCAAAGCCAACTCATCCACAATTCCTCCACGTGCAATGTTCACCAAAGTAGCAGTAGGCTTCATCATGTTTAATTCTTTTTCCCCAAAGAGATGGTGATTTTCAGGGGTGTAAGGCATCACCAAAATAATGTGATCAGACTCTTTTAATAAGGTGTCTCGGTCCACATAAGTTGCACCACACTCTTTTTCTAAATCGGCTGATAAACGTGAGCGGTTGTAATACTTCACGTTCATATTAAAACCACGCGCACGTCTAGCAATTGCTTGCCCAATACGTCCCATACCCATGATGCCCAAAGTACTGTGATGAATATCCATTGACAATGGCGTGTCATAAATAGAAAACTTCTTCCAGTTACCAGCCCTTAACCAATGCTCACTCTCAGTCACCCTTCTAGCCGTGGCCATTAATAAGGCAAAACCAAAATCAGCAGTGGTATCGGTTAATACATCTGGGGTATTCGTGGCCATCACATTAGCCGCACTAAAAGCAGCCATATCAAAGTTGTTATAACCCACGGCAATATTTGAAACAATTTTGAGCTGCGGTGATGCTTTGAGGATGTCAGCATCAACTCGTTCACCGCCCGTCACAATCGCTGCATCTTTATTAGCCATAGCAGCCTTGAGGTCTTCGGCATTCCACAAGTGATCCTCTTGATTAGATTGCACATCAGCCAATTGCTCTAATCTGGTCAAAATATCGGGGAAAATAGCTCTAGCCACCAAAATCTTAGGTTTTTGCACCTGTTCGGACATCTTGATCTCCTGTTTTTACTATTTTTATGTGTTTTTCCGAGACTTTTTGCTCGTCAGATGATTGTATGTCATTGATTTAAATCATATGAAAATTACTAATTCATCTAAATAAACTGGGTTTATGGCCAAGATTGTTCTCACACTAAGATAAAATAACGCTTTTCGTCTTATTTGAAATTATTGCCATGACATATGTAGTTACCGAAGCCTGTATTCGTTGCAAATACACTGATTGCGTAGATGTATGCCCAGTAGACTGCTTCCGCGAAGGCCCTAACTTTTTAGCTATCGACCCTGATGAGTGTATCGATTGCGCTGTTTGTGTTCCAGAATGCCCAGTGAACGCTATTTATGCTGAAGATGATGTGCCAGGCGATCAACAAGAGTACATCAAGCTCAACGTTGAACTTGCTGCTAAATGGCCATCAATCACAAAATCAAAAGAAGCACTTCCTGATGCTGAGGCATGGAAAGACGTTAAAAATAAATTGGGTGAATTAGTTCGCTAACTAATCATTAAAGACCCTACTCAATCGCCTGCTATAGCAGGCGATTTCATTTTGTTGTACCGTAAGCACTACTTCTTAGTAGCAACCCAATTCGACGGGAAGATTGCGTGTCAGAACAGAATCAACAAAATCATTTAAACCAAGCTTGTATTAAAACCGATGCACTAGTAATTGGTGCGGGGCCCGTTGGTTTGTTTGCTATTTTTCAATTAGGTTTACAAGGTATTCAATCTCATGTGATTGATACCCTAGCTCATGCTGGCGGTCAGTGTGCAGAACTGTATCCCGACAAACCCATCTATGACATCCCAGGTATTCCATATTGCACTGGCTCAGAATTGGTAAACAATCTTTTAGAACAGATTAAACCTATGAATGCCACCTTTCATTGGGGGCAAGAAGTTTGTGATTTGATACGTATTCCCAATGGTCAATTGAAGGTGTCAACAAATCAAAATACCTTCATCACTAAAACGATTGTGCTTGCTACTGGTGTTGGGGCATTCAAACCAAAGATATTGAATGTTGATGGTATTGATGCCCTAGTTGGAACCCATGTGTTTTACCACCCACATGACTTATCTTCATTCAAAGATTTAGATGTCGTGATTTATGGCGGCGATGAAAGCGCTGTAAACGCCGCCATTGAATTAAGCAATACAGCCAAAAGCGTCACATTAATGCATCGTCGAGATGTTTTAAAAGCGCCCGATGAGTTGTTGGCAAAATTTGAACAACTACGCACCAGTGGCCAAGTAACTTTTAAAGCTGGGCAAATCACTGAGCTATTAAGAAGCAATACACCCGGCCAAGAAATCAAAGTTACAGCCCCAGATGGCAGCGCCAACCATCTAAAGTTCGATGCCTTGTTGGTTTATCTGGGCATCTCACCCCAACTGGGTCCGATCGCTGACTGGGGAGTAGATTTAGAACGCAAACAAGTTCCTGTTGATACCGCTAAGTTTCAAACCAATGTACCGGGTATTTTTGCGGTCGGCGATATCAACACCTATCTAGGCAAAAGAAAGTTAATTGTGAGCGGTTTTCATGAGGCAACACTGGCTGCTTTTGCTTGTGCAGAATTGATTCATCCTAATGAACCAATACAACTGCAGTACACAACGACTTCTACAAAATTACACGAAATTTTAGGAGTCGCGAGACATCGCTCTTGAAAGAATGATTACCGGCAATAAGCCAGCCAAAACAATTGTTAGTGCTGGCCAAGCTGCTTCAGCTAAACGCTCATCAGCCGCCAGTTGATATGTGATCACTGCCAAGGTATCAAAGTTAAATGGTCTCAATACCAAAGTAGCTGGCAACTCTTTCATCACATCCACAAATACCAATAAGCCAGCAGTTAACAAACTACGTCGCAATAACGGTAAATGTATTTTGGTGAGTAACTCCCATTTGCCAGAACCTAAACTCATAGCGCTGGCATCCATACTCGGAGTGATTTTGCTCAAGCCCGCTTCCACCGTTTGCAAACCAGAGGATAAAAAGCGAGTGAGATAAGCGTAAACCAAAATTAATACTGAACCTGATAGCAACCAAGCTAGATCTAATTGAGCCAACAAAATCAATACGCCCACTGCTAACACCGCACCAGGAACGGCGTAACCCAAACTCACCATTCGATTCGCTAATAACTGCAAACCACCCTTGGCCATGCGAGCACTGTAAGCCAACCAAACCGCGATGATGACAGCGCAAATAGCTGTCACCGTTGAAAGCGTCAATGTATTGGTAAGCCATGTCCAATAACGCTCATTCAATGCCTCACCACTAGTCAAAGCCAAGTAAGCCATGATGATGACTGGCAAGATAAAACCAAAAATCATGGGCAGTGCGCATGAGAGGCTTGCCCAAAAAGCCTTCTTACCCTGCAAACGCCAAGGCTTGATTTGTCTGAAACGCTGGCCACTAGCAGCAAAGCGCATTTGTCGACGACTTGCATGCTCCAACATCAAGAGTAAAAAAATGACTCCTAATAAGGCTGCCGATAATTGCACCGCTGCGATACGATCCCCCATCCCCAACCATGCACGATATATACCTGTAGTCATGGTTTGCACACCAAAGTAAGACATCGCACCGTAATCTGCGACAGCCTCCATCAAAGCCAAAGCCACACCTGCCATCGTTGCAGGTCTTGCCATTGGCAAGGCGACTTGCCAAAAGGCACTCCATGGGCCCGCACCCAAAGTTCTTGCCGCATCAATCAAACGTGGGCTGCGCTCCAAAAAAGCAGTGCGGCATAACAAATAGACATAAGGGTATAAAGCCAGACTTAAAACACAAACAGCTCCCCAAACCGATCTAGGCTCAGGAAACCACTCCAATTTAGAAACACCCAGCAGATCTCTCAAAAAGGTCTGTATTGGGCCTGAAAACTGGAAAAAATCTGTATAGGCATAAGCCATCACATAGGTTGGCATGGCCAAAGGCAAAATCAAGGCCCATTCGTAGATACGCTTACCTGGAAAATCACAGGTAGCTACTAGCCAAGCAGTGATAATACCCATGCTAGCAACCCCCCAAGCCACCCCAATTGCCATCAATAAAGTGGTCCAGGCATAGCCTGGAAGTACCGTGGTTACAAGGTGTGTCAGCACATCCCCACTGGCTGCTTGGGGGTTTAAAAGAGCAGCAAATATCCCTAATATTGGTAAAGCCAATATTAATGACAGGAGTATGGGTGTTAAACGTAGTCGCAAGATGCGACAATTATAAGAATGATTATCGATACGCCACCAATTCATTTAAATTTAAAGGATATTCATGTGGGCTACCCTGGCGAAAAGTCAGGTAGCTGGAATGAAGTAGTCCAAGGTCTGACCATGCAATTAAGGCACGGTCGGATTGGTTGCTTGCTAGGTCCCTCAGGTTGCGGCAAGTCGACTGTGCTGCGCGCCATTTGTGGCTTTGAGCCAATTCAAGCAGGCGAAATCACTTTAGATAAACAAGTGGTCAGCTCACCTGACACAACCTTGGCTCCAGAAAAAAGACGTGTGGGCGTGGTGTTTCAGGATTACGCCCTATTTCCTCATTTGACCAATGCTCAGAACGTTGCGTTTGGCTTGAGGGACTTGCCAAAGAAAGAGGCTTTACTAAAGGCTGAAGAATGGTTAGAGCGCGTAGGTCTTAAAAATGTGGGTTCTCGTTACCCCCATGAATTATCTGGCGGTCAGCAGCAACGTGTGGCACTGGCTCGAGCAATGGCTCCAGAACCAGAGTTATTGCTACTAGATGAACCCTTCTCTAATTTGGATGTGGATTTACGCGAGCGCTTGGCTGGCGAAATTAGAGACATCCTCAAAGCCAACGGCACAACTGCTCTCTTGGTCACGCATGATCAGTTTGAAGCTTTTGCAATTGCCGATGACATTGGCGTGATGGTTGATGGTCGATTAGTACAGTGGGACAGTGCCTACAACCTCTATCACCGTCCGGCCAGTCGCTTTGTGGCTAGTTTTGTTGGCTATGGTGTTTTTGTGCCTGGCGTCACGCGCCCAGGTCCTGCTGTAGAAATCGAACTAGGCACCCTGCCGTTGCCACAATCAAGCTATGGCTTGCCAGGTGAAGAAGTCGATGTATTGTTGCGCGCTGACGATATCGTGCACGATGACGACAGTCCTTTACAAGCCGAAGTCTTAACAAAAGCCTTTAGAGGCGGTGATTTTTTATACACCGTCAAATTAGATTCTGGGCAAGAACTTTTAACGATGGTGCCAAGTCATCATGACCATGCCATCGGTGAAAAAATTGGCATCAAAATAGTGGCCGACCACGTTGTCACTTTTAGCAAATAACTAATAGTAGAATCTTTCCATGAAGCAATATTTAGACCTCATGCGCCATGTTTTAGCTAATGGCACTCATAAATCAGACCGCACCGGCACAGGCACCGTTTCAGTATTTGGCCATCAAATGCGCTTTGACCTGCAACAAGGCTTTCCGGTCGTTACCACCAAAAAGCTACACCTCAAATCAATCATCATTGAATTGCTTTGGTTTTTGCAAGGCAGCACTAATAACAATTGGTTAAAAGAACGTGGTGTGAGTATTTGGGATGAATGGGCCAAGGAAGATGGTGAGTTAGGTCCTATTTACGGTTATCAATGGCGTTCATGGCCAGCACCAAACGGGGAACACGTTGACCAAATTACTCAATTGATGGATCAGATTAAAAATAACCCTGATTCTCGTCGCTTAATTGTGTCCGCCTGGAACGTGGCTGAAATTCCACGCATGGCGCTGCCACCCTGTCATGCATTCTTTCAGTTCTATGTAGCAGATGGTAAGTTGTCATGCCAACTGTATCAGCGCAGTGCTGATATTTTCTTGGGCGTGCCATTTAATATTGCTAGCTATGCATTGCTCACACACATGATTGCCCAACAAGCAGGCTTAACACCTGGTGAATTTATTTGGACAGGTGGTGACTGCCACTTGTACTCTAACCATATGGATCAAGTGAACTTGCAGCTTTCGCGTGAGCCCTTGCAATTGCCACAATTAGCCATCCGTCGCAAACCAGCATCAATTTTTGATTACGAATACGAGGACTTTGAGCTTGTTGGTTATCAACACCACGACCCTATCAAAGCTCCAGTAGCGGTTTAAGGGAATTACCGTGGAATTAGCGATCATTGTTGCGCGTGCAAAAAATGGCGTGATTGGTGTTAACAACACGCTTCCTTGGCACTTGCCTGAGGATTTAAAACATTTCAAAAACACGACCCTGGGTTGCCCCATCATCATGGGTCGTAACACTTGGTTGTCACTAGGTCGTCCACTTCCGGGTCGCCGCAATATTGTGGTGAGTCGTAATCCAGAATTCAAGGCCGAAGGGGCTGAGACATTTACATCATTAGAAGATGCGATTGATGCCTGCTCAGGCGTTGAAAAAGCTTTCATCATCGGTGGCGCGCAAATTTATGACGAAGCTTTAGCTTATGTCGACAAACTAATCATCACCGAGGTTGATACTGAAGTGGATGGTGATGCATTCTTCCCAGACATTGATGACATGATGTGGGAAGAAGTGGCTCGCGAAGAACATAACAATGGTCAACTGGCTTACGCATTCGTAACCTACAACAGCAAACTTTAAATCACGGAGAAACCATGGATCGTCGCAAATTTATTGCAGGCACTGGTCTTGCTGGCATTCTAGCCACCGGTACAGCCCCAGTTGTTCACGCTCAAGGAGCCACCATTAGATGGCGCTTAGCATCTAGTTTTCCAAAATCATTAGAAACTCTTTTTGGCGGTTCTGAAATTTTTGCTGCCAAAGTAAAAGAGTTATCTAGTGGAAAATTCACAATCAGCACGCATGCTGCTGGTGAACTAGTTCCTGCGTTTGGTGTATTGGATGCAGTTCAACAAGAAACAGTGGAGTGCGCGCATACAGCGGCCTATTACTTCTTTGGCAAAGACGAAACCTTTGCATTTGATTGCGCGATTCCATTTGGTCTTAACTGTCGCCAACAGAATGCTTGGATGTTTGACGGCAACGGTCTTAAGCTAACTCGTGAGTTTTACGCTAACTATAACGTTGTTAACTTCCCTTTAGGCAACTCTGGCGCACAAATGGGTGGCTGGCTCCGAAAAGAAGTGAAAGGTCTTGAAGACCTAAAAGGTTTGAAGTTCCGCGTGGGTGGCTTTGGTGGAAAAATTTTGGAACAGCTAGGGGTTGTGCCACAAAATTTACCTGCCGGCGAAATCTATCAATCCCTTGAAAAAGGTACGATTGATGCGGCCGAGTGGATTGGTCCTTATGACGACCTTAAGCTTGGTCTTTATAAAGTGGCAAAGAATTACTACTACCCAGCTTTTTGGGAAGGTGGCGCGCAACTTAGCTTGTACGTGAACAGCAAAGCCTATCAAAGTCTTTCTAATGAGTACAAGGCAATTTTAGATACTGCAGCTAACTACGCGCATACCCAAGTGATGGCTAGATACGATGCTCGTAATCCAAGCGCTCTTCGCGAACTAGTTGCTAACGGTGTTCGTTTACACCGCTTACCAAAACCTGTGATGGATGCAGCTTTCAAGGTTTCTCAAGAATACTATGCAGAACTCAGCAACAAGAACCCGCGCTGGAAAAAGATCTACGCAGACTTTAGTAACTTCCGTCGCGATCAAAACTTATGGTTCCGCTTCTCAGAGATGAGCTTTGATAATTTCATGCAATCACAAAAGTTATAAAACTGTTATTTGAGCGATTGAGGCTCTAATTAATTGATGCCCAATAATAAAAAACCAGCTTAGGCTGGTTTTTTATTATCTAGAGATTGTTACTCTTTACTTGGTGTAACTTTGAATAAATCATCCATCATTTTTTGGTCATCTAATTGAGGTGCTTGCAGCACATCTTCTGGGGCGATCTCAATCTTGATTTGATTTAGATCGACAACCTCTTTCTTATCTAAGAATATGGTGACTGTTTGCGGGAAGAAAATCACAATCACCACCAATAGCAGTTGCAAAATCACCCAAGGAATGGATCCTAGATAAATATCTCTTGATTCAATTTTTCTAGGAATCGATTTACTCTTAAATAAGGTGTCTGAAATACCTCTTAAGTAAAACAGAGCAAAGCCAAATGGTGGGTGCATAAAGCTAGTTTGCATGTTCACGCATAAAAGCACACCAAACCAAACCATATCAATACCCATCTTCTCTGCCACGGGAGCCAACATTGGCAAGATGATGAAGGCTATCTCAAAGAAATCTAAGAAAAATGCCAAGAAGAAAACAAATGTATTAACCGCCAGCAAGAAACCAATTTGACCGCCTGGCAAATTAGACAACATGCTCTCAATCCAAACGCCGCCATCCACACCCTGGAATACCAATGAGAAAACTCTTGAGCCAATCAAAATAAATACCACCATGGCGGTAATACGCATGGTGTTGGTCATACCTTCTTTAATGATTTGCCAATTAAGTCGCCCATGTATTGCTGCCAAAACAAAAGCACCTAAGGCACCCATCGCACCAGCTTCTGTGGGGGTTGCAATGGCGACATTGATACCAGGCAAACCGCCCATACTGCCTAAAACAGCAAAAATCAAAATGGCTGATGGAATAATGCCTCGCAAGCAAGTGCGCCATAATTTCCAACCCGTGAGGGTGCGCGCCTCTTTAGGAATCGCCGGTAGATCACCCGGTCGAATACGCGAGAGCAAGAATGTGTAAAGCACAAATAAGCATACTTGTAGGATCGATGGCCCCCAAGCACCCTTATACATATCTCCTACTGAGCGGCCCAACTGATCTGCCATCACCACCAAGACCAACGAAGGTGGCACTAACTGCGTGATTGTTCCAGAGGCTGCCAGTACGCCCGTGGTGTATCGCATGTTGTATCCATAGCGCATCATCACAGGCAAAGAAATCATTGCCATGGCAATCACTTGGCCTGCCACAGTCCCTGTGATTGCGCCCAAGATGAAGCCCACAATGATTACTGAATAGCCTAAGCCACCACGCACAGAGCCAAACAACTGCCCCATCGATTCCAGCATGTCTTCTGCTAAGCCACATTTCTCTAAGATGGCGCCCATCAAGGTGAAAAATGGAATTGCCAACAAAAGATCATTCGACAAAATGCCAAAAATATTTAATGGCAAGTTAGACATGAAGCTGATTGGGAACCAACCTTGAGCAACAGCAAAGAAACCACACATCAAGCCTAATGCGGCCAGTGAGAACGCCACAGGAAAACCCATCAACATGATGAGTATCAAATCCAAGAACATCAGAGGCGCAAAGTTTTCCATACTCATTGCAACGGCCTCTCATAATGAAAGTCCATCTCATAAACATGAGCTAACCATGCAAGTCGTTTAATGATTTCTGATAAACCCTGAATGGTGACCAAGAAAAATCCTGCGGGCAACATTAACATCGCTGGCCAACGGATTAATCCGCCAGCATTACTCGACATTTCGCCAGATTGATACATGCCAAGAAATAAAGGCCATGCTAGATATGCAAAGTAAATCATGGCGGGCAACAAGAATAAGAATAAACCGAGTAGATCGATATAGATCCTGGCTTTACTAGACAACTTTCCATAAATGATGTCAACGCGCACATGCTCATTGACTCTTAATACTTGGGCCGCTCCCAACATCACGGCAGCTGCAAACAAATACCACTGAATCTCTAACCAAGAATTGGAGCTGTAATCAAAGACGTACCGAATGAACGCGTTCATGGCACTAATCAAGCAAGATAGAACCAGGGCCCACTTTGCAAAAGATGCAAAGAGATTGGTGATGTGATCAATACCGTGCGCTAAGTAAATAGCTTGTCGTAATACTTGTTTCATTTTGCGAACTACTTAACGACCGCCCACAGTCATGTTCTCAATCAAGATGGAACCCGTTTCTTTGGTTCCCCTAACAATGGTGTCAGAACCAATTGCAACAATTTGTTTGAACATGTCTTTTAAATTACCAGCAATCGTGATTTCTTCAACAGGATGAACGATGACACCATTCTCAACCCAATAACCAAAAGCGCCACGAGAGTAATCACCATTCACATAGTTAACGCCTTGCCCCATTAAGTCTGTCACCAAGAGTCCTGTACCCATTTTTTTCAACATGGCAGGTAAATCATCAGATTTCTTAGTTAAACGGCTCTTGAGTTGCAACTGATGCGAACCACCAGCATTACCTGTGGTTTGCATACCTAATTTTCTAGCAGAGTAAGTTGACAAGAAATAACCTTGCACCACCCCTGCATCAACAACCTTGCGTGAACGTGTTCTTACACCCTCTTCATCAAACGGTGCACTACCAGTTAAACGAGGCAAGTGTGGCTCCTCGAGCAAATCTAAATGCTTTGGAAATACTTGCACACCAAGGCTATCCAATAAAAAACTAGATTTTCTGTATAAAGCACCACCTGAGGTTGCCTGCACATAAGCACCCAACAAACCAACCGCGAGAGGTGCTTCAAAAAGCACGGGGCAGTGGCGCGTTGAAATCGATCTAGCCCCCAACCTAGCCAGCGCTCTTTTGGCTGCATAAGCACCAACATCTTGGGGCCTTGCTAATTCTTCAGGCACACGAGATGTAGTGTGCCAATCATCCCGTTGCATGGCAGCGCCCTGTTTGGTGGATGCGCTCGCAATGGGTGTGCAAGAGATGTAATGGCGAGAGATGGCATAACCACCCATGAAACCATTAGTCGTTCCCAACATGAAATGAGACTGCTGAGCAGAGACACTCGCACCATCACTGTTGGTGATTTTTTTGCTAACTGCAAATGCTCCACGCTCAGCGTCTCTTGCAATTTCAACTGCTTGAGCAGTATTGATCTGCCATGGGTGATACAGATCCAAATCCTTAGGATTTTTTTCTAATAGGTCTGCCTCAGCCAAACCTGCACAGTCATCTTCAGCCGTGTGTTGAGCAATATGAAATGCCGCTCTAACACTGGCCTTTAGAGATTCTTTTGAAAAATCACTGGCGCCTGCATTGCCACGTCTTTGTCCAATAAAGACTGTCACGCCCGCTTGCTTATCTAAATTTTGCTCAATGGTCTCAATATCGCCTTTACGCACCGATACCGATAATCCACTGCCCTCAGATAGCTCAGCAGCAGCGTCTGTGGCGCCCAAAGCCTTGGCTTCGGTCAATAAAAAAGATACTAATTCTTGTAATTGTTCAGGTGTATGTGAAAACATTCCGCAATCATAGCTAGAATTACAGAATGAGTGCAAAAAATACAAATACTAAAAACACAAAACGTAGCCATCCAGATGAAATTTGGATTGGTTTGGTATCGATTTCTGACAGAGCAAGCAGCGGGGTTTACCAAGACGAGGGGATCCCAGCGCTTCAAACATGGTTTGGTAAAGCCTTAAGCTCACCATGGCATATGGAGTCTCGCCTGATTCCTGATGAAAAAGAGTTGATCTCTAAAACGATTGTGGAGTTAATTGATGAGGTTGGCTGCGACCTAGTACTCACCACAGGTGGCACAGGCCCTTCAAGACGCGATGTAACGCCAGAGGCGACTTTAGCGATCGCCTCAAGGGAAATGCCAGGCTTTGCCGAACAAATGCGCCAAATCAGCCTTAAATTTGTTGCTACAGCCATTTTGTCTCGCCAGGTGGCAGCCTTGCGTGAAATCGATGATCACGCTGCCCTAATCATTAATTTACCGGGCCAGCCAAAAGCCATCCAAGAAACCCTAGAAGGCTTAAAAGATGCTGATGGTAAATCGATCGTTCCTGGAATTTTTGCAGCAGTACCCTACTGCATCGATTTAATTGGTGGACCCTATGTTGAAACCAATGAAACTGTGATCAAGGCATTTAGGCCTAAGTCAGCGATTAGGGTGAAGAACTAGATTCAATCTAAGGGAGTGATCAATAAAAAAGGAAGGCATGCCTTCCTTTTTTTACTTCAATCCTAAATAAAGTCCAATTGGCACAAAGATCATGGCAGAGAGGTTGCCTAGCAGCACGATTGATGCCACAAGCTCTGGATCTTGTTTGTTGCGATCTGCCACCAAGAAGTTAAGCACTGCGGGCGGTAAGCTGGCAAACACAAATAAAAGCCCTCTTTGCAAATCTGTCATCGGTATGAATGGTGCAATTAATAGCGCCACAGCTAAACCAACAATCGGACAGATAGCTGCACCCAAGAAACCTTCACGCCAATGCTTAAGATTGGCATCTTTCATGCGCACACCCAATGAGAACAACATCAAAGGTACTGTGGCATCACCTAATAATTTAATTGATTGATACAAAGGCTCAGGCAAAGTGTAAAGATGCTTGGTCGTGGATAAGAACACGCCCAGTATGGTTGCAATCACCATTGGATTAGCAAATACACCCTTAACTGATGCTTTGGGGTTAACCAACTTCACACCCAATGTGAAATGCATCAAATTAGATACTGCAAATAATGCCACCGCAGGCGCCAAACCAACTGTGCCAAAAGCAAAGACAGCCAAAGGTAAACCCATGTTGCCGCAGTTGTTAAACATCATGGGAGGAACAAAAGTTTTGGGATCCATGCCAGACAATCTGGCGATTGGCCAAGCTAAGATGCCAGAACCTAGAACAATGGCCACACCGCATAACAATAGGTTCCACTGCTCTAACAACTCAAAATCTTTACTCACAAAGGCGGAGACCACCAACATTGGAGCAATCACATCCAATGTTGCTTTATTAATCCCAGACATGTCTGGGTGAGCTCTGCGACCATACACCCAACCGGCAAAAATAATCAACACAACCGGCGTGATGATCGATGCAATTCTGAAAAACATTAGTTGCCCTCAGCAATAGGTTCATCACCTACTGTTGGAATGAATAATTTTTCGCGGTAGTAGCGCAGCTCTTCCACAGACTCAATGATGTCTGCTAAAGCCGTGTGAGCCTGTTTCTTAGTAAAACCCTTAGCCACCTCAGGTTGCCAGCGTTTACATAATTCTTTGATGGTTGATACGTCTATATTGCGGTAATGAAAGTAAGCCTCTAATTTGGGCATATAACGGTTCATAAAGCGACGATCTTGGTGGATGGTATTGCCACACATCGGCGAAATACTCGCCTTAACGTGCTGCTTTAAGAAAGCCAAGCATTGGGTCTCAACTTCTGCCTCAGTTAGGGTAGACGCCTTAACCTTATCAATCAGCCCAGATTTGCCGTGAGTTCCTTTATTCCAGGCATCCATGCGATCTAAGACCGCATCTTCTTGATGCACCACTAATACAGGGCCTTCCGCTATGATGTTGAGGTCACCATCTGTCACAATCATGGCAATTTCGAGAATTCGGTCGGTTTCTGGCTGTAAACCAGACATCTCCATATCCACCCAAACTAAACGGTCATTCTTTCTTGTTGTACTCATCCCTATAATCTTCTCATGACATTTACTTTTTTGTTTATCTTAGGCTTGGTTTTGAGTGTTGGCACCCGCTATTACTTAGCAGGGCGACATATTCGTCATATTGCAGAGCACCGCAACCAAGTTCCCGCTGATTTTGCCAGCAAAATCTCATTACCCGAGCATCATAAAGCCGCTGACTACACAATGGCTAAATTACGTTTGGGCTTATTTGAAATTGCCCTATCTGCTGCTATTTTGATTGGTTTTACATTATTGGGTGGTCTGCAGTATGTTCATGACCTCACCCTAGAGTTACTTGGGCCTGGCACTCTTCAGCAAATTTCTTTACTGATTTCAATCAGCTTGATCACAGGCATCATTGATTTGCCATTTTCTTGGTATCGCCAATTCACCATCGAGGAGAAATTTGGCTTTAATCGCATGACACCTACTCTATTTTTTACAGATTTAATCAAGGGCATCTTGCTAGGTCTTGCAATTGGCTTGCCACTTCTTTGGGTTGTTCTAACTTTAATGGCCGAAGCTGGTGAATATTGGTGGGTGTGGACTTGGTTTGTATGGGTAGGCTTTAATGCCTTGATGTTGTGGCTCTTCCCAACGTTTATCGCCCCACTATTTAATAAATTTAAACCTCTTGAAGATGGTCCATTAAAAGATCGTATCGAAGAGTTGCTTAAGCGTTGCGACTTCACCAGTCAGGGCCTTTTCATTATGGATGGCAGCAAACGCAGTGCTCATGGCAACGCCTACTTTACTGGCATGGGCAAAGCCAAACGAATTGTGTTTTTTGATACTTTGATTGAACGCTTGAACCCCGAAGAAATTGAGGCAGTACTCGCTCATGAATTAGGTCACTTCAAACGTCAACACATACGTAAGCGCCTCATCCAATCATTTGCTCTTAGCTTTTTAGTATTGGGCTTATTAGGCTGGATATCTACCAAAGCTTGGTTCTATTTAAGCCTAGGTGTCACACCTGATTTAAATGGCTATAACGCGGGATTAGCGTTGGCATTATTTAGTTTGGTGATGCCTGTGTTTGGCTTTTTCTTAACTCCTATTAATAGCATGGGGTCACGTAAACATGAATACGAAGCTGATGCTTTTGCTGCTGAAAAATCATCCGCCAAAGACTTAATCACAGCCTTAGTAAAGCTTTACCAAGATAATGCGGCCACCCTAACGCCTGATCCGCTTTACTCCAAGTTCTATGACTCACATCCGCCGGCGCCGCTACGCATTGCTCATCTGCAAGAGCTGGCATTAAGATAGTCATCCATGAAATCGTTCAAAGCCCTCCTTGTTGCCTCATATGGCCGCCATTATTTAGCGAGGGCGATCGATGATAATCAAAAAGGTTTATATCAAGTTACCTCGCGCGGTAAGCAACACTTGGGAGCAGTTGGCGATATCTTAGAAGTATCAGAAACTGGTCCTGAGCAAGCAGTAATTGAAAAGATTGTGGAGCGTAAAAATCTTTTGTATCGCTCAGACGCTTATAAAAGTAAATCAATTGCCAGTAACGTTGATCAAATTTTGATCATGCTAGCTACCGAGCCTGGTTTTTCACCAGACTTGTTAGGTCGCGCTGTGATCGCTGCAGAAACTGCAGGCATCACACCACGCATCATTTTGAATAAATGTGACTTACCTAATAAATTGCCAGCTGCACGCAAAATGCTAGAACCCTATATTGCTATGGGCTACCCTGTGCATGAGATGTCAGTTAAACATGACCCCTCATCAGTTGCATCACTGTTGCCACACGTACAAGGGAAAGTCTCAGTACTAGTAGGTCAATCAGGCATGGGCAAATCAACCCTGTTGAATGCATTGATCCCCAATGCGGCCGCACAAACTCAAGAGCACTCTAAAAAGTTAGACAGCGGCAAACACACCACCACAGCCTGTCGTTATTACGACTTACCTAACAATGGCTCCTCTGAATCTTTTGCAGGGGCATTAATTGACTCACCAGGCTTTCAGGAGTTTGGCTTAGCGCACTTATCTGAGAGTGAGCTACAACATGCCTTTGTTGAATTTAGACCCCTATTAGGTCAATGTAAATTTCATAATTGCAGTCATGGCGATGAGCCAGGCTGCGTGGTGAGATCAGCAGTTGATGCTGGAGAAATTTCAGCGCAACGTGTGGAGTTATTCCGCCAGTTGCGCCATGAATCACATAATGCGGATGCTATCCAATCCAGACTGAAATAGTCATGAGTGCAATCAAGGTGAGCCATAAAATCACGGCGCGCCACACCAAACCTACTGCAGAACGCAAACTTCTAATCGAAGCTTCGTGACCTAAATCATGAATCGGTGGCTCACCCGCTTCAGCCATTCTTAGAGCTTCATCACTATCAGGCTCAGGCAATGGCGCTCCTAAACGCACTCCTAAAGCACCGGCGCCAGAAGCCAAAATAACCGCTTCTAACTCATTACTCCACTTACGCAAGTGATAACGCCAACCATACATCGCATCTTCAAAATTACCCACAATCGCAAAACCCATTGCAGTTAAGCGCACAGGAATCCAATCAATCAACTGGAAGAAATCTCTTGCTGCTTGCCCCAAGGATGCGCTTGCTTGAGATGGCCAACGTCCTGCAGCCATATCTACCAAACGGTACAAGACCACGCCCGCAGGACCCATAGGCACCATGAACCAAAATATCGTGCCAAAGACATGACGATGCGAACCAACAATAGCTCGCTCAAGTGCCAAACGAATTACTTCAGACTCACTCATGGTGTCAGTGTTAACGCCCGCACCTTGCCAATCAGCTAAAAGACGTCGTGCCTCATCCAAGTTTCTGTCGAGCAATGCCTCATGAATGGCTGTGAATGGATGGCTAAATTGTCTAAAGCCTAAGAATAAATAAACAACAAATACATTCCAAATGAATGCTAGCAAAGGTTGAGTAGCCAACAAGATAATATGAACCGCAAGCACCAAGATAACTGGCGGCAAAAATGCAGCTACGCATGCCAAGCGACCACTTCGCTCACTACCACTATCAATGCTCTTGACCACAAAATCTAGCCATGCAGCTGATAAGCGACGAATCCAATGGTCTTTTTCAACCGGCTTATATTGCTCAGCGATGAGTGCAAATAGAATAGAAAAGAATGTCATGCTCTTAAAAAATGATAAAGATTCCGTAGCATACCCGCTGTTGCACCCCAAATGAATTTATTTTCATAAGGCATGGCATAAAAACGACGAGCCCCTTCAGGACTTTGCCACATTCTGTGCTCATGATGATGCGGGTCCATCAAAAAACTCATGGGCACTTCAAAGATCTCAGCCACCTCAAATGGATCAGCTTGATACTGGTGACCTGGGGTTACTAAGCCCACCACTGGAGTGACCTGATAACCAGTAATCGTTAAGTAATGAGGTAGGCGCCCTAAAATTTCTACACGATTGGCGGGCAAACCAATTTCCTCTTCCGCCTCACGCAAAGCCGTATGCTCCGGAGATTGATCCTCAGGATCTGCTCTACCACCAGGAAAACTAATTTGCCCAGGATGGTCGTACAAATGACTGGTTCGTTGCGTGAGTAATATTTTTAATTCAGCCTCATGCGTCACCAGAGGAATAAGAACTGATGCTGGCGTTGGGCAAGATCCTCGCCCGGCACGCAAAGCTCCTTCGGCAGATCTAGCAGCACGATTTTCATCAGTCACTTCTACATCCCAAGGGCGATCTTCTAAAAATCTAGCTTTGATGCCATCAACACTCAGAAGATGTTCTCTCACTTTAGGTAGATGCGTATCTCTACCGACGATGGGAACTATCGTGGGATCAAAGGCAGGCGCTCGCGCCGCAGTTGCTGGGGGTGACTCTGAAGAGCTAGACATGCAGCTAGTTTATAGAAATATCCATGTGGTTGCCAAAATGCTGCTCGCAAAAAGAACAAAGGCAGCCGAAGCTGCCTTTGATACACAAGCGTATTGAAAGTGGCACTGATTACTCAGCAGCAACTTCCTTTGTACGAGCTTGTAGCTTTTCCTTAATACGTGCTGATTTACCAGAACGATCGCGCAAGTAGTACAACTTGGCACGACGTACATCACCGCGACGCTTCACTTCAATGCTAGCGATCAATGGTGAGTAAGTTTGGAATGTACGCTCAATACCTTCGCCAGATGAAATCTTACGAACGATAAAGCTTGAGTTCAAACCACGGTTACGCTTAGCAATTACAACACCTTCGTAAGCCTGTACACGTTTACGGTTACCTTCAACCACGTTAACGTTAACAACTACTGTGTCGCCAGGTGCAAAAGCAGGAACTGTTTTGTTGGCAGTTAGACGAGCAATCTCTTCTTGCTCAATTGATTCAATAATGTTCATTACAACTCCTATAGCATCGTACCAACGTTGTATTCCGCACTAGCGGACTTGGTAGAGGATGCGGTTTAAAACCCTGTCTCATTTTGCAAACTAGCTAAATAAGCTTCATCTGCAGCACTTAACAAGCCTTGCTGGCGCGCCTGAATAATTAAATCAGGTCGCCGCTTTAACGTCAGCTCCAAAGATTGTTTCCGACGGTAATCCGCTATTTTAGCGTGATGTCCGCCTAAAAGCACGTCTGGAACCAATAAATTTTCATAATTTTCGGGTCTGGTGTAGTGATAACAGTCCAAAAGACCGTCCATAAAGCTATCTTGAGCCACAGAATCGGCATCCCCTAAGGCTCCGGGAATCAATCTAATCACCGCATCCATGACCGCCATGGCGGGTATTTCACCGCCAGAAAGGACAAAATCGCCCAAACTGAGCTCTTCATCCACTCTTCTGTCGACCAAACGCTGATCAATTGCCTCATAACGGCCGCACAACAATGTGGCAACCCCTAAATCACTGATATATTTAGCTTTTTTCTGGCTAAATCGCTCACCTTGAGGTGACAAAAGGATGACTGGGCCCTTTTTCCCACCTGATTGAGCTTGATCAGCCGCCACAGCGTCCAGAGCATCTTCCAAAGGCTTTGCCATCATCACCATTCCTGGGCCACCACCGTACGCACGGTCATCTACTGTTCTGCGTGCGTCAGTTGTGTAATCACGTGGATTCCAGGTTTTTAGACTCACCAAACCCTGCTCAAATGCTCTGCCCGTCACCCCCCAAGAGCTCAAAGCAGAAAACATTTCAGGAAAAATAGTTACGACGTCAAAGCGCATGGCTTAATCATATAGCGGACTTACCAGTCCAGTTGCCAATCCACCACAATTTGGCGTTCAGGGTCATCAGGGGCTTGATTGACTGACTTAACCACAGATGCAATAAATGGGATCAATCGATCTTCTTTTAACCCTTCAGCACGAACACACAGAATTGATTGGGCTCCGTTATCCATTAGGTCAACCACTTGCCCTAAAGATTGTCCCTGTTCATTGATGACAGGCAAACCAATCAGATCAACCCAGTAAAAGCTGTTTTCATCCTGCTTAGGAAAATCAGCACGACTGACGTAAACAGCTGATCCCTTAAGAGCTAAGGCTTGATCACGGTCAGAGACCTCTTCTAGACCCAATAGGATTTGACCACTATGCTCTTTAGCAGTTTTGATAACCCATGGACGAGCAGTGTCAGCCAAGGCTGGAGGCTTAGCTAACCATACATGCGGTGCGGAAAATAGTGCCTCAGGTTCTTTTGAATAAGGTTTGATTTTCACCAAGCCTTTGATCCCCTGGGCGTCGAGAATATGCCCGACTAAGATCAAATCAGACGGAGGGCTCATCATATTGCTCATCAGAGCCTCCGCAAATTGATTCGATAATGATTACTACTCTGATGATGCAAGCATCATCGTCCAAGACTTAGGCCTTTGGAGCGCCTTTGAGCAAACGTGCAACTGTTGGTGACAATTGAGCACCAACGCCTTGCCAGTATGTCAAACGATCCTGAGCAATACGGAAACCTTGTTCAGTTTCTACTGCGCTAGGATTGTAATAACCGATGCGCTCGATAAAGTTCGAGTCACGACGGTTGCGTTTGTCTGTAGCAACGATGCTGAAGAATGGACGATTTTTTGAACCGCCGCGTGCGAGTCGAATGACGACCATGTGATTTCCTTACAATGCTGAAATAAACCACATATTCTATCGCAGAATTGATAAGAAGACCAAAAATTAAAGGTAACCATGACTAATTTACCCCGCACCCCCTTATTTTTAGGCTTTTGGGGCTTGGCTTGCTTATTTTTAAGCTCTTGCGCACAAGTAATGCCCACCTGCAATGCGGTATCAGCCCCGCCTACTAGAGATATGGCGGGCAGCCAATGGCAATTGATCAGATGGCACTACACCAGCCCTAATGATGGCAAAAACCGCTTACGTAGCATTCCACATAGCGAAAACACCGCTGCCATCACTTTATCGATTTCACCAGACGGAAAATCGGTCAGTGGTTTTGCAGGTTGCAACCGCTTCACTGCCCAAGTTGCGCCAAGCGACTGGGGATTTTTAATGGAGAAGGTGGCTGGCACTCGCAAAGCTTGTGGGTCTCAAATTGATGAACTTGAGTACAAGTTTTTAAGTTACTTAGCCGATTACAGAACCATGGTGAGAGACGGTGATCGTCTATTGATTATGACGCGTGATGGAGAAGTCTTAAGCTTTGCCTTAAGAAATTAAATCTGTCCGATACCGAATGCATTAACTCAATACAATACCCTCATGCATAAAAACAAACTTTTCTTTTGCGCACTAGGATTATTTGCCCCTGGCACAGGTCTTAATGTCTTCTACCTAAAAGGTCTTGGCAATATTTGGGCATGGGCTCACCTAGTAGCACTTTTTGGCGGCATCTTAGGCTGGAAATTATTGGGCGCTAGCGATATGTCATCAGCCTTGGGCTGGGTATTAGCTACAGTTGGCTTCATTACCTTAGAAGCTAGTTGGTTAACTACCATCGTGTTTGGCTTACGTCCTGATGAAAAATGGGATGCTCAATTTAATTCACACAGCAATCAAACGAGTAACTCCAATTGGTTAGTTATTCTTTGTGTGATTTTTTCTTTGATGATTGGCGCAGCAGTGATGATGACTGGCTTGGCAGTTGCCTTTGAACAACACTTCTTAAGTCAGTTTGAAGAAGCGAGAAAAATCTCTCAATAATCTATCGGCTACTTAAGATACAACCAAGAGATAAATCGTTTTGTATCTCTTGGTTAATCACTTCTTTACTACAACTTAAAACTGCTCAGCACTCAAACTATTAACCGCTGCACCACCCTCCAATACCGAGGCTGCAGCACCTGGCACTTGGCTTAGTAAGTACTCAGCATAAAAACGTGCTGTGGCAATTTTGGCAGAGAAGAACTCTGAGTCATCATTCAACTTTTGCTCTGCAACGATCAATGCTCGCGCCATTTGCCAACCTGACACTAGTAAACCTGCTAAACGCAAATAGGCAACGCTGCCTGCGAATACATTTTTAGTGTCAGATTTAAAGTTGGCCACCACATAATCAACTACTGACTCAAATGAGACCCTAGCAGCAGATAGGTGTTTTAGCATCGCTTGGGCAGCAGGCGTATGACTCTTGGCCAACTCAGCCTCAGTCGCTTGAATCAACTGCGCTATTTGTTTAGCAACCTTACCGCCATCGCGATAAGTTTTGCGACCAATCAAATCATTCGCCTGAATAGCTGTTGTGCCTTCATAAATTGGCAAAATACGCGCATCACGATAGAACTGCGCTGCACCAGTTTCTTCAATGAAACCCATACCACCATGTACTTGAACACCTAAGCTGGCAACATCCACTGACATCTCAGTTGAGAAACCTTTAACAATCGGCACCAAGTACTCATACAAAGCCAAGTTGCTCTGACGCACAGACTCATCTGGACTGAAATGAGCTTGATCACTCGCTGCGGCAGCTACATAAGCCATTGCACGAGCGCCCTCAGTGTAGGCACGCATCGTCATCAACATGCGCTTAACGTCTGGATGATGAATGATGGCAACAGGACCCTCTGAACCAGCTAAATCTTTTGATTGCGTGCGATCTTTAGCGTACTGAACTGCCTTTTGATATGCGCGGTCGGCAATAGCAATACCTTGCATACCAACTGCAAAACGTGCAGCGTTCATCATGATGAACATGTACTCTAGACCGCGATTTTCTTCACCGACCAAATAACCAATCGCACCGCCATGATCACCAAACTGCAAAACTGCTGTTGGGCTGGCTTTAATACCTAGCTTATGCTCGATCGATACGCAATGCGCATCATTACGCTCACCCAAAGAACCATCAGCATTCACTAAGAACTTAGGCACTACAAATAATGAAATACCCTTCACACCCTCAGGCGCCCCAGGACAACGTGCCAACACCAAGTGAATGATGTTTTCTGCCATGTCGTGTTCGCCATAGGTGATAAATATTTTTGTACCAAAAACTTTATAAGTGCCATCACCTTGTGGTTCAGCACGTGTACGCACAGCGGCCAAATCAGAGCCGGCTTGAGGCTCGGTGAGATTCATGGTGCCCGTCCACTCACCACTCACCATCTTAGGTATATAAAGTTGTTTGAGCTCATCGCTAGCAGCTGTCAACATCGCTTCAATAGCACCATCCGTCAACATGGGGCAAAGTGCAAAAGACATGTTCGCTGCATGCAACATTTCTGAGCAAGCTGTGGCAATAACTTTTGGGAAGCCTTGACCACCAAATTCTGTAGGGTGAATCACGCCTTGCCACCCTGCTTCACCAAATTGCTTAAAAGCTTCTTTAAAGCCTGGAGTAGTAGTCACCACACCATCTTTTAGACTGCTTGGCTGTTGATCACCATCCCAATTAAGTGGAGCAACAACCTCATTACAGAACTTGGCTGACTCCTCTAGAACGGCAGCAGCCGTGTCATAACCATAATCCTCAAAACCCGGAATGCTTGCCACATCATCAACACCTGCCACATCCTGAAGTACAAATAGCATTTCTTTTAAAGGTGCGGAGTAACTCATGGCTCGTTCCTATGATTTGAATAGACTGATGTTGTTAATGTGTGCCGTTTGATGGAATTATTTGCTTAACTCTGTGACCAACTCTGGGACAGCAGTGAATAAATCTGCCACCAAACCATAATCAGCCACACTAAAAATTGGCGCCTCAGGATCTTTGTTGATTGCAACAATCACCTTGGAATCTTTCATGCCCGCCAAATGCTGAATCGCTCCAGAAATACCAACAGCAACATACAGTTGTGGCGCAACAATTTTTCCTGTTTGACCAACTTGGTAATCATTTGGAACGTAGCCTGCATCAACTGCCGCACGAGATGCACCCAAAGCCGCACCCAACTTATCAGCCAAAGGCTCAATGATGGCGTGGTATTGCTCTGAAGAACCTAAACCACGGCCACCAGACACAATTGCCTTAGCAGTAGCTAACTCGGGGCGATCAGATTTGCTAATTTCTCTACCGGAAAAAGTTGATTTCGCTGTATCAGCTACTGCTGGAGCAGTTTCAACTGTTGCTGAACCACCTGTAGCAGCTGCAGCGTCAAATCCCGTTGTACGTACCGTAATAACTTTGGTCGCATCAGTTGCTTGCACAGTTGCAATCGCATTACCAGCATAAATAGGACGCTCAAACGTATCCGCAGAAATTACTTTTGTAATTTCTGATACTTGAGCAACATCCAACTTGGCTGCCACACGCGGCAAAGTATTTTTACCAACAGCTGTTGCAGGTGCCAAGATATGGCTGTAGTTAGATGCCAAAGCCAATACTTGCTCAGCCAAGTTTTCACCCAACTGGTTTTCTAAATGCGGTGCATCCACATGAATAACTTTTGCTACACCAGCCACTTGCTTAGCAGCTTCGACAGCAGCGCCAGCCTGATGACCAGCAACCAATACATGAACATCTCCACCACAAGCAAGTGCGGCTGTCACAGCATTAAGTGTTGCTGCTTTTAAAGATTGATTATCGTGTTCTGCAATTACCAAAGAAGTCATTTAGATCACCTTCGCTTCATTTTTTAATTTTTCAACCAAAGTCTTCACGTCTGGAACCATCACGCCAGCACTACGCTTAGGAGGCTCTTCAACTTTGATTGTTTTTAGACGAGGGGTAATGTCAACACCAAGATCTTCTGGCTTAACAGTATCTAAAGGTTTCTTTTTAGCCTTCATGATGTTTGGCAAAGTCACATAACGTGGTTCGTTCAAACGCAAGTCAGTAGTGATCACGGCTGGCAAATTAAGCGCCAGGGTTTCCAAACCTCCATCGACCTCACGAGTAACCGTGGCTTTACCGTCAGCCACTTGAACCTTAGAAGCAAAAGTGGCTTGAGACGCATTCATCAAAGCTGCCAACATCTGACCTGTTTGATTGCTGTCATCGTCAATCGCTTGCTTACCTAAAATAACAATAGATGGCTGCTCTTTATCCACCAATGCTTTTAATAATTTAGCCACTGCTAAGGGTTGCAGTTCTGCATCTGTTTCCACCAAGATGCCTCGGTCTGCACCAATGGCCATAGCAGTTCTGAGAGTTTCTTGGCATTGAGTCACGCCACAAGAAACGGCAATCACTTCAGTTGCCACACCTGCTTCCTTTAAACGAACCGCCTCTTCAATCGCAATCTCATCAAAAGGGTTCATGCTCATTTTGACGTTAGCTGTTTCAACGCCTGTGTTATCAGACTTCACGCGAACTTTAACGTTGTAGTCAATCACCCTTTTTACCGCAACCAAAATCTTCATATTTATGCCTAATCTATTAAACCCACACAACCTACTTAAGTATTGTATTGGAGGGCGCAAACGCCCTTCCAATTAGTTAGCTATTCATTTTAAAGGGATTTAAACGTCAATCGCTGTTGCAGATCCTGCCCTTTTACGCAACTCAAATTTTTGAATTTTTCCAGTCGACGTTTTAGGTAAATCACCAAACACCACAGCACGAGGAATCTTAAAGCCCGCCAAGTGTTTTTTACAGTGCGCGATGATTTCTTCAGGCGTCACATTGGAGTCAGCACGCACCTCCAAGAAGGCACATGGTGTCTCACCCCATTTAGGATCAGGCTTAGCAACCACCGCAGCAGCCAATACTGCAGGGTGTCTATAAAGAACATCTTCAACCTCAATGGATGAGATATTTTCACCACCAGAAATAATGATGTCTTTGCTGCGATCTTTAATTTTGACGTATCCATCTGGGTACATCACCGCTAAGTCACCAGAATGGAACCAGCCACCAGAAAATGCTTCTTTAGTGGCGGCATCGTTCTTCAAATAGCCCTTCATGGTGATATTGCCGCGGAACATGATTTCACCCATGGTTTCGCCATCAGCAGGTACCTCTTGCATGGTTTCAGGGTTCATCACAGTCACCCCTTCTTGCAACAGCACCCTAACCCCTTGACGAGCATTTAATCTGGCGCGCTCACCAACATCTACATCATTCCATTCTTCATGCTTAACGCACACGGCGGCCGGGCCATACACCTCAGTTAGACCATAAACATGGGTCAACTCAATACCCATTTTTTCCATACCCTCAATAGTCGCGGCAGGAGGCGCTGCGCCAGCAATCAAACCTTTAATACCCACTGGAATATCTACCTTCAGTTCATCTGGCGCATTCACCAACAAACCATGAACAATTGGGGCAGCACAATAGTGGGTCACGTTATAGGTGCGCATCGCATTCAAGATGGATGGCGCATCCACTCTTCTTAAACAAACATTGATACCCGCTCTCGCAGCAATGGTCCATGGAAAACACCAACCATTGCAATGGAACATTGGCAAAGTCCACAAATACACTGGGTGCTTAGGCATATCCCACTCAAGCACATTCGATAGCGCATTAATCGCAGCACCACGGTGGTGATACACCACCCCCTTAGGATTACCTGTCGTGCCAGATGTGTAGTTCAAACAAACTGACTCCCACTCATCTGCGGGCATGCGCCATTGATGATTAGGATCACCCTTAGCAACAAATGAGTCATAGTCAATTGAACCCAACTGCTCACTGGCGCCTGTGTATTCAACATCTTTAACATCAATAACTAAAATATCCCTAGGTTTTTCAGCTAAAGCTAGTGCCAGAGCCTTCTTCATAGTCAAACTAAACTCTGGATCAACAATCACCACTTTGGCTTCACCGTGGTTCAACATAAAAGCAATTGCTTCTGGATCTAAACGGGTATTCAGCGAGTTCAAAACTGCGCCAACCATAGGCACGCCAAAATGAGCTTCTACCATTGGTGGTGTATTTGGCAACATCACAGCCACCGTGTCACCAACTTTAACGCCAGCTTTTACCAGTGAACTTGCCAATTGTCGGCAACGTGAATAAGTCTCTGACCAAGTTCGCGTCAATGACCCATGAATCACCGCTGTTTTATTAGGGTAAATCTTGGCAGTTCGCTCAATGAAGCTAAGAGGTGTGATTGGTGAAAAGTTCGCTGGGTTTTTATCTAACCCTTGTTCATAGATGCCAGGCATGCCAATAACTCCACGTTGTTTTTGTGATCAAACAATTATTAGCCAAGGGGCTGATTTAGTCCACATCTAAATAGGGTAATTAATGGCTAACCCTAATATGGGTAGGGCTTAAATTGTTTAGTTATGAATGGGGTGCTACAGACTAGAGGATTGATTACAAATCAGCCAATTCTTTAAGGTGCGCTACAACGCTTCTAGCTAATGCCGAGAGGTTGTACCCACCCTCTAAACAACTAACAATACGTCCTTCGGCCGTCTCATTAGCAACCGTCATGAGCTGGCGAGTGATCCAAGCATAGTCGGCTTCCACTAAACCCATTTGCCCCATATCATCTTCACGGTGCGCGTCAAAGCCTGCTGAGATGAAAATGAATTGCGGCTTGAACTCTCTTAGGCGCGGCATCCAACCCAACTCCACAACCTCCCTCACAGCAGGTCCTGATGTGTAGGCAGGCAAAGGCACATTGACCATATTAGGCAAGTCAGTTCTTGGCTCAGAATACGGATAAAACGGATGCTGAAAATAACTACACATCAATACTCGTGGCTCATTGATGAAAGCAGCTTCGGTGCCATTGCCGTGGTGCACGTCAAAATCAATCACAGCTACACGCTCTAAACCATAATGCTCCAAAGCATATTTAGCAGCAATGGCCACATTATTAAAAAAACAAAAACCCATCGCTTGGTGTGGCTCAGCATGATGCCCGGGCGGTCTTAAACAAGAAAACGCATTGGATGCTTTTTTATTCATGACCGCATCAACGGCAGCGATGGCACCACCCGCAGATCTCAGAGCCGCCTGCCAGGTATGTGGGTTCATGGTGGTGTCCCCATCAATGGCGTAATAACCGGATGTTGGACTATTCGATTTAACTCTCTCGATATGCTCAGGTGTGTGAACCAAAGCTAACTGCTGTTCGGTTGCCAAAGGAGGATCAATATAGGTTAAGTAAGCGTCGATCCTACTGAGAATTAATTGATCTTCAATCGCTTGAACACGCGCAGGACACTCAGGATGGTGTGAGCCCATCTCGTGCTGGAGTGAATCTGCGTGGCTAATAAAAGCAGTGCTCATTAATCTTGATAAATCAGTGGATAATCAGTGACATTAAATTCTAGTTGATTGGTTGAATTCAATTGCTAACAAAAACAATGAAACCCCTCGCACTTGCCCAGTTAGGCTTAGTCTGTGGCATCACTACCTTTGTATTATCCGCCTGTTCTACGCTTCCAAGCAAACAAGCAGAACAGAAATCTGACTCAAATCAAGTCATAAATAACGACAATTTTGCTGAACTTGAGAAAAAACCAGACTCTCTGGCACCTTTCTTAGAAAAAGTTAGCCAAGATCACCAAATTCCTCTAAAAGACTTACAACTCGCTTTTGATGACGCGAAAACCATTCCATCCATCAAAAAACTGGTGATGCCGCCACCAGTCGGTTTTCAGAAAAACTGGAAAGTCTATAGAAGTCGCTTTGTGGAACCCAAGCGCCTTGCCGCAGGACAACAATTCTGGAAAAAACATCGCACCTTCATCGAAGCCACTGCCAACAAAACAGGAGTGCCTGCAGAAGTCATTGTTTCAATCATTGGCGTAGAAACTATCTACGGCAAACACATGGGCGGGTTTTCAGTAAGAGATACCCTGATCACCCTAGGCTTTGATTACCCCAATACCCCAAATAAAACTTCAAGAGAAGCCTTATTTAAAAATCAACTGGAAGATTTAATTCTTTTGTGTCGCACAGAGAATCCTCAAGCGAGTCTTTTTAAGAAATGTCTTAATCAACTGGGCTCCTATGCAGGAGCAATTGGTCTACCCCAGTTCATGCCAGGCAGCATTCGTCGCTTTGCTGTTGATGGCAACAACGATGGCAGAATTGATTTAAGAAATTCACCAGAAGATGCGATTGCTAGCGTTGCAAATTTCTTGAAAGCTCATGGTTGGGTAACTGGCGAGCCGATTTACTTGGATATTCAAAATAATGAAGAGGCCATGATTCTTGCAAAAAAATTGGCTGATGGCGAACCCAAAGCGAAATTGAAATTAGGTGATTTAGCCAAAGACCAAATGATTTCAAAAACGGAACTGCCTGATACAACTCCTAGCTTGGTGGTTGACCTTCCAAGCCCAGATAGCAACGGTGGCACTGAGGTCAAGTATGTGGTTGGTCTAAGAAACTTTATTGCAATTTGCGATTACAACCGCAGCTTCTTCTACGCCCAGTCTGTGGCTGAATTTGCTCAAGCGCTCAGAGGCGAAGTTCCCGGGCAAGAGGTGACCGCAAAAAAGTCTTCTGAAAAAACAAAGAAGACTTCTAAGAAGTCTTCCAAGAAATCCACAAAGGTGAAGCAGGCTTCTAATTAAGCTGGGAATACACCTGTTGATAGGTAACGATCGCCTCGATCGCAAACAATAAATACAATTGTTGCGTTTTCAACGCGCTCTGCGATGCGCAATGCCACTACCAAGGCACCAGCAGCTGATATGCCACAGAAAATACCCTCTTCTCTAGCCAAGCGCCTAGTCATATCCTCTGCCGCTGCCTGACTAACGTATTCAATGCGATCCACCTTGGCATCAGCATAAATCTTAGGAATGTACTCAGGTGACCATTTACGAATACCTGGTATTTGAGAACCTTCTTCAGGTTGCGCACCGATGATTTGAATTTGTTGATTTTTTTCTTTGAGATAAATCGACACACCCGTGATAGTGCCGGTTGTTCCCATGGCAGACACAAAGTGCGTGATTTGACCTTGTGTGTCTTCCCAAATTTCTGGGCCAGTTGATTCAATATGAGCTAACGGATTGTCCTTATTACCAAACTGATCAAGGATTTTTCCTTTACCTTCTTTTTCCAATTGTGTTGCATAGTCACGCGCATACTCCATGCCGCCAGAGGCAGGGGTAAGAACTAATTCAGCGCCATAGGCCGCCATGCTCTGACGTCGCTCAATACTCTGGTTCTCAGGCATAACCAAAATCATCTTGTAACCCAAGATGGCTGCAACCATGGCCAAAGCAATGCCTGTATTACCACTCGTTGCTTCAATCAAAGTATCACCGGGTTTGATATCGCCACGCTGTTCTGCACGCATGAACATCGATAGTGCCGGACGGTCTTTGACAGACCCCGCTGGATTGTTGCCTTCTAATTTACCAAGAATGACATTGTTGCGCTCTGTATTACCAGGACCTGGAATACGTTGCAAACGAACCAATGGTGTATGACCAACCGTTTGGGCAATAGTGGGGTAATTAGGACGTGAAATAGACATATGACGCCTATATTAATGGATTTATAGTCATCATATGCCTAAGTTTTAGAAGCTCACCGAAACCTTGATTTTAGGGGGCGCTTTTCTCTTCTTTGGACCTTCTGCTTTGCTTGGGCGCTTTTTCCGTGGCTTGCTTTTCTTTTTCTTTACTTTTGGTTGAGGGTTCTTTAATAGATTTCTCTTTCACAGATTTATCTTTAACTGGCTTCTCAGTTTTAGCCCCAGCAACGCCCTTGTTATTGATGGTTAAACCATTTTGCATCATCCGCTCAACGGTTTTCTCGCCAATACCCTTGACTCGAGTATGCAAATCGTTGGCATCTTTAAAGGGGCCATTCTTTTTACGTTCCGCCAAAATCGCTTTTGCTTTTGATGGCCCCAAACCTCTCACAGATTCCAACGCTGTTTGGTCCGCAGAATTTACTTCAACTTGAGCAACTGCATAAGTACTCAATAAAAATAAACCTGCAATCGATGCAACCAGAAATCTCGCGAGTGATTGAAATAAATTTAATAACATCTTGCCTCCTTGAAAGTAAAAAGCTCCACCGGTTGATGGAGCTTTTCCTTAACGAGAGGCTAGCTATGTTGTTGACTAAATAGTGCCTGATTACAAAGGTTGAGCAAGAAAATCAGAATTTTCTGACAGCCACTTCATGTATTTCTCTACACCTTGCTCAACAGTATGGAAATCAGCTTGATAACCGGCTGCACGCAAATTAGTTAAATCGGCTTGCGTAAAAGATTGATACTTGCCTTTTAATGCTTCAGGAAATGAAATGTACTCAATCAAACGCTCATCTGCTAACTCAGCCAAACTTAATTGAGACTCACCATTGATTTTTCTAAGTGAATTAATCACCGACTTAGCCACGTCATTAAATGGCTGAGCACGACCACTACCTAAATTAAAGATGCCACTTTTCTCTGGGTGCTCTTGGAAAAATAAGTTCACCTTAGCCACATCTTCCACAAACACAAAGTCACGCTTTTGCTCACCTTGAGCGTAACCATCATATTCACCAAACAACTTAACCGTGTTGTCTTCTAAGAATTGGTGATAGTGATGAAAAGCTACCGAAGCCATACGCCCCTTGTGTGACTCACGCGGGCCATAGACATTGAAATAACGGAAACCAACGACTTGGGCAGTGGTTGCTTTTTCAGCAAAACGCTTGCGCACCACCTGATCAAATAAAAACTTTGAATAGCCATAAACGTTCAAAGGCTTCTCAAATTGACGTTCTTCTTTAAAGGTATCAGAACCACCATAAGTAGCAGCAGATGATGCATATAAGAAAGGAACTTTTTGAGCAGTACAAATATCTAACAAATCCATGGAGTAGCGGAAGTTATTCGCCATCATGTATTTGCCATCTGTTTCCATGGTATCTGAGCATGCGCCCTCATGGAAAATAGCTGTGACTTTGCCAAATTTCCCCCTGGCAAAAGCTTCGACAAATTCTGACTTATCTAGGTAATCAACAATATCCAAATCTGCCAAGTTGCGGTATTTGTCAGCTGGTTGCAGTTCATCAACAGCAATCACATCTTTGATACCTTTGGCATTGAGCGCCTGAACTAAATTAGCTCCAATAAAACCAGCTGCGCCAGTCACAATATATGTCATTGCAATTCCTCTAACGATACAGTTGCCGTACCTAACTTTCCAACCACAATACCACCGGCTTTATTAGCCAATTTCATGGCTTGACCTGCAGGCCATTTCGCAGCCAATGCAACAGCCATTGCTGCAATAACTGTGTCCCCTGCACCAGATACATCATAAACTTCTCTAGCATCCGCTTTTACATGCTCAACGCCCTGAGCGGTAAACAAACTCATACCCTCTTCAGAGCGAGTTAACAATAAAGCATCTAGCTTTAATTTTTCTCTCAATGCTTGAGCTCTAGCAGTTAAATCCGCCTCATCCTTCCAACGCCCCACAACTTGCCTTAACTCAGAGCGATTAGGTGTGATGATTGATGCACCTTCATACTTGCTGTAGTCATCCCCCTTAGGATCAACTAGTACAACCTTACCGGCTGCTCGTGCAGCAGCAATCATTTTGGTGACATGAGTTAAGCCACCCTTACCGTAGTCAGACAAAATAACTGCATCAACTTCAGGCAATAGAGATTGGAATTGCTCCAATTTATTTAGGAGCGCTTCATGTGTTGGCGCTTTTTCAAAGTCCAAACGAATTAATTGTTGTTGACGTGCCACCACACGCAGTTTAACCGTCGTCGGCAAACTTGGGTCTCGTTGTAAATAGCTATTAACGCCCTGGGCTTTTAACAACTCTTCCACCCTGCGACCAGGCTCATCATCACCCACAACGCCCAAAATAGAAATTTTGGCTCCAATGCTCGCTGCATTGCGCGCCACGTTAGCAGCACCACCCAAACGCTCATCGTCTTTGCTAACAAGTACTACTGGCACAGGAGCTTCCGGCGAAATTCTTTCGGTATCACCAAACCAGTAGCGATCTAACATCACATCACCAACAACTAGCAATCGTGCTTGGCGAAATTGTTGAATATCAGCAGCAGTTAATCGGATGTCCATGGCGTTATTTTCTACTTGGTTTATTTAATATTTATGACTATATGACATTACATCGATGGACCTGATGGCGCAGCACCCTCACCACGTCTCGGTGAATAAGATTCCCAATGATTACAACCAGGGCATTGCCAATAAAAACGTCTGGCTCTAAAACCACAATTGCCACACGTATATCTAGCTAAAGTATTGGTTCTTTGTTTAAGTAAGCCATAAGAGGCTTTGAATTCTTGGGCAGCTTTGTCATTTTGCGCAACTTCAGCCAAAGTTAAACGCGCTTGCACACGCAGTGCCATTGCACTCAAACTAGGTGTATGACGCATTACTTCGTTCATCAACGCCTCTGCTTGAGGTACTCCACGCAAAGCCATCACATGCTTAAACGTAATGTCCAATAGCTCCCCACCAGCTTGGGTTTTTAAGGCATCCACTAAAACTTGCAGGCCCTCATCTGCTTTTGAGAGAGCTTTGTGTACATCAATCCAACGATCAGCCACCAAAGCTAAATAAGCCGGATGATTCTGCGCAATCAAAGACCATGTCGCCACAGCCTTTTCCAATTGGTTTTGCGCAACAAAACAATCGCCACGCAAAATAGTTGCTCTTGGGTGGCTAGGCACAGACTGCATCGCCAAATCAATGTGGCGCTCAGCTGTAGCAATGTCTTTACGTCGCAAAGCCTCCTCTGCCAACTCACAATTAAAGTGAGCAATTTCTTTTTGGCGACTCTTACCTTGTAACACCTCTAACTCATTCGAAGAGATGATGGCTTTTGCCCAGTCTTTTTCAACCTGGTACATCTCTAATAAACTTTCTTTAGCAGGAATGCCATATTTACTATCTGTACCAACTCGATTGAGTGATGTTTCTGCGCGATCCAATAGACCTGCACGCAAAAAGTCTCTACCTAATTCATAGGCGGCATGATCGCGATGTCTTGAGGGTAAATCTTCACGATTAGCTAAATGTTGATGCACACGGATCGCACGCTCTGTTTCACCACGGCGCCTAAATAAACTGCCTAAAGCAAAATGAAGCTCTGTTGTTTCTGGGTCCAGTTGCGCGATTTGCACCAAAGCATCAATGGCTTTATCTGGTTCTTCATTTAAAAGAAGGTTCAGACCCTTAAAGGTTGATTTTTGTTGCGCTAAGCGCTCAATTTCGTTTTCGCGTTTTTCTAAACGCATATCCCAACGCGCACCTACCCAACCCAAAGCAAATACGATTGGTAGAGCAAATAGCCACCAGGTTTCGATCTGTAACACGATTATGAGTGAGGTTGTTTGTTTTGTTTAAAGCGGCGCAAAGAAATGCCACTTAATAAAGTGAGCAAAATGCCCAAAACAAATGCAATGAATAAAACTAATATGAGAGGTAAATCCCAGATCAACCCAGGAATTAACTGAAAACTAATTTCTTGAGTATTGCCTAAAGCTAGTAATACCAAGAGTATAAAAATAATGATTCGTCCAATGATCCGCAAAGCTCTGAATGCGGCATTCAGAAACGCGGTCATTCTTTAGATTCGTCTTTCTTAGGAAAATCAACGCGCTCTCTCAACTCTTTACCCGGTTTGAAATGAGGCACGTGCTTTTCAGGAACCATCACAGTAGCGCCAGATTTAGGATTGCGACCCTGACGTGGCGGACGGTGATGCATCACAAAACTACCAAAGCCGCGTAACTCAATACGTTTACCTTCAGCCAAGGCTTGTGACATGGTGTCGAGCAATGTTTTTACGGCCAACTCAACATCACGCGGCAATAGCTGCGGGAATGCCTGAGCCAAACGCTCTACCAATTCTGATCGTGTGATTGTCATTGAATCACTGCGTTCTAAATCGTCCATAACTCAACAATATTCTTTTTTAATGGTTTTGAAAATCCCCATCCATGCGGATGAGGATTCCCCTATACATTACACCAAGTATTAATTACCTTGGTTGTCCAACTTAGCTTTTAGCAATGCGCCTAGGTTAGTAGTGCCTGCACTAGCTTCGTTCTGCAACTTGCTCATGGCTTGCTGCTGATCGGCGCTATCTTTAGCTTTGATAGACAAATTGATGCTGCGTGACTTGCGATCAACGTTGATGATCATGGCATTTACGGCATCGCCTTCTTTCAACAAATTGCGCGCATCTTCAACGCGATCAGTTGAAATTTCAGAAGCACGTAAGTAGCCTTCAACTTCATCAGCCAACTGAATCACTGCGCCCTTAGCATCAACGCTCTTCACAGTACCGTCAACGATGCTGCCTTTGTCGCTAGTAGATGTGTAGTTGTTGAATGGGTCACCAGACATTTGCTTGATACCCAAAGAGATACGCTCTTTTTCAACATCGATAGCCAAAACAACTGTTTCAACTTCGTCACCTTTTTTGTACTTGCGAACAGCTTCTTCGCCAGTTTCTTGCCATGACAAGTCAGACAAGTGAACTAGACCGTCGATGCCACCAGGCAAACCAATGAACACACCGAAGTCAGTAATTGACTTGATTGCGCCAGTTAGCTTCTCACCTTTTTGGTGTGTACGAGCAAACTCATCCCATGGATTAGCTTTACATTGCTTCATACCTAAGCTAATACGACGCTTGTCTTCATCGATATCAAGAACCATTACTTCAACTTCCATGCCTAGTTGAACAACTTTGCTTGGAGCAACGTTCTTGTTAGTCCAGTCCATTTCAGAAACGTGAACCAAACCTTCGATACCTGTTTCGATTTCAACGAATGAACCGTAGTCAGTTAGGTTAGTTACCTTACCGAATAAACGTGTGTTTGGTGGGTAACGACGTGCGATACCAACCCATGGATCATCGCCCAATTGTTTGATACCCAATGAAACACGGTTCTTGTCTTGATCGTACTTAAGAATCTTAGCTGTCACCTCTTGACCAACAGTCAACATTTCGCTTGGGTGACGAACACGACGCCATGCCAAATCAGTAATGTGCAACAAGCCGTCAACACCACCTAGATCCACGAATGCACCGTAGTCAGTGATGTTCTTAACGATACCTTGAACCACAGTACCTTCTTTAAGGTTAGCAAGCAACTTAGCGCGCTCTTCACCTTGGCTAGCTTCAACAACCGCACGACGTGACAACACAACGTTGTTACGCTTACGGTCAAGCTTGATAACTTTGAATTCCATTGTTTTGCCTTCGTATGGAGACGTATCCTTGATAGGACGTGTATCCAACAAAGAGCCTGGCAAGAAGGCACGGATGCCATTTACCATCACAGTCAAACCACCTTTTACTTTGCCAGTTACAGCACCAGTAACGAGTTCGCCTTGTTCCAAGGCCTTCTCTAGGTTCAACCAAGAAGCTAAACGCTTAGCTTTGTCACGTGACAACACGGTGTCACCGTAACCGTTTTCTAGGGCATCAATCGCCACAGAAACGAAATCGCCAGGTTGTACTTCAACTTCACCTTGATCGTTAAGGAATTCCTCAACAGAGATAAAAGCTTCAGATTTCAAACCGGCATTTACAACCACGAAGTTGTGATCAATACGCACAACTTCAGCGGAAATAACTTGACCAGCCTTCATATTAGAGCGGGCTAGGGATTCTTCAAATAGAGCTGCAAAAGATTCAGACATGAGTTTTCACTATAAAGCCGTCAAAAGACTTGACGGGTTAGATTGCACATACCAGTACTCGCGTGGCAAGGACTGGCTCCTAAATTCCCTCTGTAACACCTAACTAGTTTTGACTAGCTTGATGCCACTTCAGAACCTGATTCACCGCCTCTTCAATCGTCATCGACGTGGTGTCGAGATGGTGAGCCCCTTCAACAGCTTTTAGTGGCGATTGACTGCGATTTGCATCGCGGGCATCTCGATCACGTAAATCCTGCAAAAGGACGTCTATATTAGCAGAAAAGCCCTTAGCTATCAATTGTTTATAGCGTCTGTCGGCTCTAGCCTCAGCACTTGCAGTCAAAAACACCTTGGTCACTGCATCCGTAAAAATTACGCTGGCCATATCTCGGCCATCAGCCACCAAACCCGGTTTTTGTCTAAATGCCTGCTGCCTTGCCACCAAAGCTTGGCGAACACCTGTGTGAACTGCCACCTCAGAGGCACGCTTACCCATTTCTTCTTGGCGAATCTGATCACTCACATCCTCGCCATCCAAAATAACTCTATCTTCTTGAAAAATAACGTTTAAATTTTTAGCAATGGGGATTAAATCAGATTCAGAGGCCGTAGAAATACCGCGCTTAAAGCTAGCCAAACCGACCAAACGATACAAAGCCCCACTATCTAAATAGTGATATCCCAAACGCTTTGCCACCTGCTGAGCAACCGTCCCTTTTCCCGAGGCAGTTGGTCCATCAATGGCAATTACAGGAATATTGGAGCTATTAATTTCAGTCATTTGTGGCATTTCTTAGTGTTGACAGTGACTTTATCAGTCTTTTATTTTTTATAAATATTTCTTAATGTGAAACGATGGCAGGCTTTTTTTGAAGCTTTTCAGGCGAAATTAAGCTGCCAAAGCTTACTTTTTAGCAACTTTCGCAAACTCTTGAAAGTACTCAGGGAAAGTTTTTGCCACACAAGTTGGCTCATTAATACGCACCTTGAGTGGTCCAAAAGCAGCCAGTGAGAAACACATGGCCATGCGATGGTCGTCATAAGTATCAATACCATCAACAGGCGTTGCCCATTGTTTAGGTGGCGTCACTTCGATATAGTCATCAGCCGCTTTAACAGTAGCGCCCATTTTTTGAAGCTCTTTAGCCATCGCAGCGATGCGATCAGTTTCTTTAACCTTCCAACTAGCAATACCCGTTAACTTGGTTGCGCCTTCTGCAAACAAACCTGCTACCGCCAAAGTCATTGCCGCATCAGGAATAGCCAAACAATCTAGTTCGATACCCTTCAATTTGCCATTAGGTGTATTCACACCATGGACCTCAATCCAATCATCGCCGGATGTCACTTTGGCACCCATTTGAGCCAGAGCCTGCGCAAAAGCAACGTCACCTTGTATGCTGTTTTTTCCAACACCAGTGACCCTGACAGGTCCACCTGCAATCGCCCCAGCAGCTAAAAAATAGGATGCTGAAGATGCGTCACCCTCCACATACAAAGTTCCTGGACTTGCATAAGGCTTCCCTGAATTAGCAGGAATATAAAAACGCTGCCAGTTGTCATTACGAACATCTACACCAAAACGACTCATTAATTTGAGCGTGATATCAATGTAAGGCTTAGAAATTAACTCGCCCACCACCTCAATACATATCTCATTGTTTGCCACCAATGGCAAAGACATGAGTAGCGCAGTTAAGAACTGACTAGATACATCACCGCGCACTTTGATGATTTCATTGGTACGTATCTGACCCTTTGAGAGTTTTAGAGGTGGATAACCTTCATTTTGCTCATAGGCAACCTGAGCACCCACCATACGCAACCCATCGACCAAATCACCAATAGGTCTCTCATGCATGCGGGGCACACCATGCAAACGATAGTCGCCACCCAAGATGGCCAACGCAGCAGTTAAAGGTCGAATCGCTGTGCCAGCATTACCCATGAATAAATCAGCTTGATCTTTAGGCAACTTACCTGAGCAACCATGCACAACGCAATCGCCATCCGTCTCATCAACATCAACGCCCAAGGTCTTCAAAGCTGCGCGCATCACGCGCGTGTCATCAGCATCCAACAAACCCTTTAAGCGAGTAGTACCCGAGGCTAGAGCTGATAAAAGTAATACGCGATTAGAAATACTTTTTGATCCCGGTAGAGCAACCGCACCCTCAGCTTTTGCAAAAGGTCCAACTTCAATGTAATCAAGAACTGCAGAACTCATTAACGACCTTCCCACTTTTGACGTTCTGCACTGGCTCTTGTAAAAGCTTTTAATAAAGCATCGCCATCTTCTTTAGCAATCGTGTCTCTTAATAATTTGGTGAGATTGAGATACTTATCCAGCTCTTTTAGAACGGCTGTTTTATTAGCCAGACAAATGTCACGCCACATTTCTGGGCTAGAAGCTGCAATCCGCGTGAAATCTCTAAACCCAGCGCCTGCATGACCCAACTTAACATTGGCATCCTCAGAATTTGCCACCTGAAGCATCAAGGCAAAAGATAGAACATGCGGTAAATGAGAAATCGACGCAAACACCGCATCATGCTGCAAGGCTGACATTTTGTGAGTCACGGCACCCGTTGCCAACCAAAACTCATTGATAGCATCAACTGCTGGAGGAATGTTTTCTTGTAACGGGCAAATAATGACTTCTTTACCTTGGTACAAATCTTCTTTAGCTGCAGTTGCGCCATGCTGTGCTCCACCAGCAATTGGATGAGCCGGTATGAATTGCGCCACTTTGTCACCTAAGGCAGTTTTAGCAGCCATGATGACATCTGATTTAGTGCTACCTGCATCAGTGATTAATGCATTGGCTTTAATGTGAGGCTCAATCGCATGAAGGATTGAGAATGTTTGCGCAACAGGCACACACACCACAATCACATCAGCTTCTTTAGCGCACTCCTCAAGACTAACCGCCTGGTCAATGGCGCCGATCTTAAGAGCCTCATCTAAATTTGTTTGTGAACGACCAACACCTAAGACTCGATCAAAAGCCTTGGCTTTTTTTTGCGCCAAACCAATCGATGCACCAATTAAGCCAACACCAATAATGCCCAAAGTTAATGGGGCATTGGCAGAAGGATTTTTTTGAGTAGCGTTCATTAATTAAGAATCTTTTTAAGAGCTTCAATAAATGCCTGGTTTTCCTCAGGCAATCCAATAGAAATACGTAACCACTCTGGTAACCCATAGTTACCAACGGGTCTAACAATGACACCCGCTTTTAATAACTCCAAATTTACTTTAGCACCAGCATTAACATCATCGCCAACTTTAACCAAAACAAAATTGCCAGAAGATGGTAAATAACGCAATCCCATTTGCTCAAATGCTGCGGTTAGCTGAGCATAACCGGCACGATTTAACTCATAGCATTTCTTTAAAAACTCAACGTCAGCCAAGGCCGCAATAGCTGCTGCCTGAGCCAAGCTATTAACGTTAAACGGTTGACGAATACGATTTAATAAATCAGTGATGTTGTTTTGCGCAACACCATAACCAATGCGCAAACCTGCTAAACCATATGCCTTAGAGAAACTTCTCGACACAATTACATTCGGGTATTTGCGCACCCAAGCAATTGCATCATATTGCTGCTCAGGGGTTAAGAATTCGTTATAGGCTTCATCAATAACAACCACTACGTTACTTGGAACCTGCTCTAAAAATGTCTCAATCTCTTTAGCAGGTAAAAAAGTCCCGGTTGGATTATTTGGATTGGCCACAAACACTAGACGAGTTTTTGATGTGATAGCCTTCAACATGGCAGGTAAATCATGGCCATAGTCTTTTGTCGCAGGCACTTCAATCGCTTTTCCACCAACCGCTTGAGTAGCTAGTGGATAAACAGCAAAAGCATGTTTTGAAAAAACTACCTCATCACCCTCTTTAGCAACTGCTCTAGCAGTCAACTCCAAAATGTCATTACTACCATTACCCAAAGTGATCCACTCAAATGGCACATTAAGTTTTTTGGCTAGGGCATTTTTTAAATCAAAACCATTAGAGTCTGGATAGCGACCCAAATCTTCAGCAGCTTTGGCCATCGCTTTTTTTGCAGATTCAGGCATACCCAGTGGGTTTTCATTAGAGGCCAACTTAACAATCTTGCCCTCATCCAAACCAAACTCGCGCACCACCTCACTAATCGGTTTACCACCGACATAAGGGGCAATAGCACGCACATGGCTTAAACCAATGACTCGCCCATCAACTTGTCCAACATCGTTGGCCATGATCAATCTTTCTAAAATTTAATGACTACGGGGATAAGATCCCAAGTTCTTAAAGAATGCAGCCTCAGCTTGTAATTCTTTCAAAGCAGCCGCGACTTTTGGATCATCTGCATGACCATCCATATCAATATAGAAGAAGTACTCCCAAGTACCTCTTCTTGCCGGACGAGACTCTAAGCGATTCATCGAAACACCATGCTTAGCCAATGGCGCCAATAACTGATGCACTGCACCAGGCTTATTGTTCACAGAAAGAATCACTGAAGTTTGATCTTTGCCAGATGCTTGGCACGAACCATGGCTCACCACCACAAAACGTGTGCGGTTATGCGGGTCATCTTGGATTTGGCTTTGTACAGCTTGCAAGCCATATTGTTGTTGCGCTGAATCACCTGCAATGGCAGCCACTGTTGAATCCTGCGCTGCCAATTTAGCTGCCTCACCATTACTGCTAACAGCTTGACGATCTAGTTTAGGAGCGTTGTTCGATAACCATCTTTGACACTGAGCCAAAGCTTGAGGGTGAGCTAGCACCCTACTCACACCATCCAAGTTACCAGACTTGGTCAAAAGATGATGTTTGATTGCCAAAGCAACTTCACCAGTAATTTTTAAATCAGTATCAAGTAGTAAATCCAAGGTTCTAGAGATAGCACCTTCCGATGAATTTTCTACTGGAGCCACCCCAAAGTCAGCAGAACCAGCATCAACCGCACGAAATACTTCATCAATGCTTGAGCAAGGAACTTTGCTAATTGACTGACCAAACTGAGCAAAAGCAGCTTGCTCTGAAAATGTTCCTGCAGGACCTAAGTAAGCCACGCGAATTGGCGCCTCTAAAGCACGGCAAGCAGACATGATCTCGCGCCAAATGTAGGTAATACCATCGGCTGCTAGAGGACTTTTATTCTTAGCGATTAAACCGTCAATGACTTGACGCTCACGCTCAGGACGAAATACTGGCGCATTCACATCATGTTTAATTTTTCCAACAGCCTGCGCTGCCTCTGCTCGGGCAGCTAGCAACTCTAATAACTGTTGATCGATAGAGTCGATACGAGCGCGCAGTGGCGCTAGGTCTTTGTCATCAGCAGCCACGTTCAAACTCCTTCATGTATTCAACCAATGCCTTCACACCAGCGATTGGCATCGCGTTATAAATACTTGCACGCATACCGCCCACACTCTTGTGACCTTTAATGTTCATAAGACCCAACTTGGCCGCACCCTCTACAAATGCATCGTTCAAAGACTCATCATTTAAGTAGAAAGTCACATTCATGCGTGAACGGCAGTTTTTATCAACCTTGCTGGTAAATAAACTGCTGCTATCTATGCAGTCATATAGCAAATTAGATTTAGCAATATTTTGCTGCTCCATGGCTGCCACACCACCCTGGCGCTTTAACCACTTGAATACCAATCCTGCTAAATAAATGCCATAGGTTGGTGGCGTATTTAGCATTGAATCATTCTCAGCTTGTTTAGCCCAATCCCAAACCATCGGAGTAATTGGCATGGCGTGACCCAAAAGATCTTTGCGCACAACCACAATACTCAAACCTGCTGGACCAATATTTTTTTGTGCACCACCAAACAAAACACCAAAATCATTAATGTCCCAAACGCGTGACAGGATGTTGCTTGAAACGTCCGCCACTAAGGGCTTAGCTACTTTAGGCACGTTCTGAAACTCAACACCACCCACCGTTTCGTTAGAGCAAATATGCACGTATGCGGCGTCATCAGACAACTGCCAATCTTTTTGATCAGGAATGCTATTAAAACCAGTTGCAGCACTTGTTGCTGCAATGTGAGCCTGACCATACTTGGCTGCTTCTTTAGCAGATTTTTCTGTCCAAATGCCTGTCACAATGAAATCAGCCTTAGGGCCATTTTTAGCCAAAGGCATTAAGTTCATTGGAATGGCAGCATTCTCACCAATGGCGCCACCTTGCAAGAATAAAACTGCATAACTGTCAGGAATGTTCATGAGCTCACGAAGATCTGCGATAGCCTCTTCGTAGCAAGCCATGAAAGGTTTACCGCGGTGACTAACCTCCATCACACCCATGCCTAACCCATTCCAGTTAAGCATTTCAGCAGCAGCCTGTTTTAAAACTTCCTCAGGAAGCGTTGCTGGACCTGGAGCGAAGTTAAAAACACGGCGATCAAACATTCTCCGGCTCCCCGCCCTCGTTTCCTTGACTGTCTTGACCGTCGACAAGCTCATCAACATTGTCATCGCCTTCATCGTCATCACTTTCAGCAATACGCTGCAAGCCAGATAACTCAGTACCCTCATCAACGTTGATCAAAGTAACACCTTGTGTTGCACGACCCATCTCACGAATTTCAGCAACACGTGTGCGCACCAAAATACCGCCTGTTGTGATCAACATAATTTGGTCTTGCTCAGACACTAAAACAGCAGCCACAACTTTGCCGTTACGCTCAGATGTCTGAATCGCAATCATGCCCTTCGTGCCACGTCCATGACGTGTGTACTCAGAGATTGGCGTGCGCTTACCATAACCATTAGCTGTGGCTGTTAGCACACTGCTTGGCAATGGAACACCGTTTTCATCAACAGCATTGGTTTGACCTTCAATCTCTGCAGGCGCCACCAACATCGCAATCACTTCATGTGATGCATCTAGATTCATACCACGCACACCACGTGCAGTTCGACCCATCGGGCGAACATCATTCTCATCAAAACGAACTGCTTTACCAGCATCAGAGAACAACATCACGTCATGACGTCCATCAGTAATGGCGGCGCCCACTAAGTGGTCACCTTCATCTAGGTCAACAGCAATAATGCCGGCTTTACGTGGATTGGAGAAATCAGATAAACGTGACTTCTTCACCACACCCTTACGGGTTGCCATGAATACATATTTGTCATCTTCGTAGGCTTTGATAGGCAGAATCACTGTGATTTTTTCACCCTCAACCAATGGGAAGATGTTCACAATTGGCTTGCCACGAGAAGCACGACCACCTTGTGGCACTTCCCAAACCTTCAACCAATACATACGACCACGATCAGAGAAGCAAAGAATCGTGTCATGTGTATTAGCTACGAATAATGTCTCAATCCAGTCTTCGTCTTTAGTTGCAGTTGCTTGCTTGCCTCGACCACCACGTTTTTGAGCGCGGTACTCAGATAGTGGCTGACTCTTCATGTAGCCACCATGAGACAAAGTCACTACCAAATCTTGTGGCGTGATCAAGTCTTCAGTAAACAACTCAGTCGCATTCATCTCAATGCGTGAACGTCGACCTGTGTCATTACCAGCTTGACCAAACTCAGCTTGAACAGCTTGCAACTCTTCTCTGATAATCACGGTAATACGCTCTGGCTTAGCCAAGATGTCCAACAAGTTGGCAATCTCAAGCATCACTTCTTTGTACTCACCAACGATCTTGTCTTGCTCAAGACCTGTCAAGCGTTGCAAACGCATTTGCAAGATCTCTTGCGCCTGACCTTCAGACAAACGATACAAACCATCAGCTTGCATACCAGCCGCAGGATCTAAATCTTCAGGACGGAATGAATTACGTCCGCCAGGAGCGTCTTTCTCGGCACGAGATAACATCTCACGCACAACCTCAGAATCCCATGACTTCAATAGAAGTTCACGTTTAGCATCTGGTGGAGTTGGTGCAGCTTTAATAATTTTGATGAATTCATCAATGTTTGCCAAAGCAACCGCCAAACCTTCTAATACGTGACCGCGATCACGAGCTTTGCGAAGTTCAAACACTGTGCGACGAGTAACCACTTCTCTACGATGAGATAAGAAGCACTCCAACATTTGTTTCAAGTTGAGTAGGCGCGGTTGGTTATCCACCAATGCCACCATGTTCATACCGAAGGTATCTTGCAATTGAGTGAACTTGTACAAGTTGTTTAGCACCACTTCTGGTACTTCACCACGCTTTAACTCAATCACTACACGCATACCGGATTTATCAGATTCATCACGAATATCTGAAATACCCTCTACCTTCTTCTCGGTAATGAGTTCTGCAATACGCTCAAGTAAAGTCTTCTTATTAACCTGGTATGGCAACTCATCAACGATGATCGCTTGGCGTGAACCACGATCCATGTCTTCAAAATGAGTCTTGGCACGCATCACCACGCGACCACGACCAGTACGGTAACCATCTTTAACACCTTGGATACCGTAAATAATGCCGGCAGTTGGGAAATCTGGCGCCGGAATGATTTCCATCAGGTCATCAATCGTGCACTCTGGATTAGCCAATAAATGCAAACAGGCAGATACAACCTCATCTAGGTTGTGCGGCGGAATATTCGTCGCCATACCCACAGCAATACCTGAAGATCCGTTAATTAACAGATTAGGGATTTTTGCCGGAAGGATTAAAGGCTCTTTTTCACTACCGTCATAGTTAGGACCAAAATCAACTGTCTCTTTATCCAAATCGTCTAACAGTTGATGAGCAATCTTCGCTAAACGGATTTCCGTATAACGCATCGCCGCGGCATTATCGCCGTCTACAGAACCAAAGTTACCCTGACCATCAACCAGCATGTAGCGCAAAGAGAAATCTTGAGCCATACGCACAATCGTGTCATAAACAGCTGAGTCACCGTGTGGGTGATATTTACCGATTACGTCACCGACAATACGAGCTGACTTCTTGTAAGCTCTGTTCCAGTCGTTATTTAACTCGTGCATCGCGAACAAAACTCGACGATGAACTGGCTTCAAACCATCTCTCACATCAGGCAAGGCTCGACCTACGATCACGCTCATGGCGTAATCGAGATAGGAACGACGCATCTCGTCTTCTAGTGATATTGGGAGTGTCTCTTTTGCGGCGTTATTTTGTGTAATTTCCATGTCGCAATTTTATCACTCACAGCACCATAAAAAGGTATTTCTGGGATTTAAAGTGCTAAACTATGGGGTATCCAAATTGGATCAGCCTCCACACAGATAATTAGAGGGATAAAACATGAAAAAATTGCTGCAATTAATCGTTATCGCTGGTGTTGCCATCAGTTCAAGCGCATTCGCACAAAAAGCAAACGACAACTGGGTTAATAGCACAGGTATCGTTTGGAAAAACGGTACAAATGAATTGTGCTGGCGTAACGCCAACTGGACTCCAGCAACTGCTGCTCCAGGTTGCGATGGTGCAATCGCTGCAGGCGGTGCAGTGAAGCCAGTAAGCTCAAAAGTAACTTTGAACGCTGATGCATTGTTCGACTTTGACAAATCAGTACTTAAGCCAGCTGCTAAAGCTAGCTTGGACAGCTTAGTTGGCCAAGTTAAGAATTTGACTCTTGAAGTGATCATCGCTGTTGGTCACACAGACTCAATCGGTACAGACGCTTACAACCAAAAATTGTCAGTACGTCGCGCTCAATCAGTGAAAAAGTACTTAGTTAGCAAAGGTATTGAAGCTAACCGCGTATACGTAGAAGGTAAAGGCGAGTCACAACCAGTTGCTGACAACAAGACCAAAGAAGGTCGCGCTAAAAACCGTCGCGTTGAAATCGAAGCGATTGGTACACGTAAGAACTAATACTTAACCGGTCAATTTTACTGATTTTTAGTTAAGTAGTCTAAAAGCCCGGCATCGCCGGGCTTTTTTTATGGTGTTTGTGCGCATAAGCATGGGCTTGATTAGAATAGAGCCATGAATGCAGACCAAACAGAAATCGACAAATTCAGCGCCCTTGCTCACCGCTGGTGGGACCCAAGTAGCGAATTCAAACCATTACACGCTATCAACCCACTAAGACTGGGCTGGATACAAGAACACGTATCGATTGCCGGCAAGAAAGTGCTTGATGTAGGTTGTGGCGGTGGCATTTTGGCTGAATCAATGGCTGTTGCTGGCGCGCAAGCCAAAGGAATAGATTTATCTGAGAAAGCTCTTAAAGTTGCTGATTTGCACAGCCTAGAAACTGGCGTGAAAGTTGAATATGAATACATCAGCGCTGAAAATCTAGCTCAAAAGGAAGCCGGTCAATATGATGTGGTGACTTGCATGGAGATGCTTGAACACGTCCCTGACCCATTAAGCATCATCAAATCTTGCGCTGCCTTGGTAAAACCAGGAGGTAAGGTATTTTTTAGCACCCTTAATCGCAATCCAAAATCTTATTTATTTGCCATTATTGGCGCTGAGTATGTTTTACGCATATTGCCTAAAGGCACGCATGACTATAAAAAGTTCATCAAGCCCTCTGAGTTAAATGAATTCATTCGTGAGGCTGGCTTAGAGCTAAATGAGTTAATTGGCCTAAGCTACAACCCTATTACTGAGGTGTACTCACTGGGTCGGGATACAGACGTCAATTACTTGATGGCCACCACTAAAAAGTAATTTATGACTTCACAATACAAAGGTGTATTTTTTGATTTAGATGGCACCTTAGCAGACACAGCCCCTGACCTAGTTGCAGCAGCCAATCTATTAAGAGTTGCTAGAGGGCTGGCTCCCCTGCCCTATGAAATATTAAGACCAACGGCTTCTGCTGGCGCACGTGGCTTGATACAAGGCGCATTTGGTTACGACAACAATCATCCCCAGTTTGAAGAACTGCGTGATGAATTTTTAAGTAATTACGAAAAAAATATTTGCGTACACAGCAAACTCTTTGAAGGTATGAATGAATTGCTACATGCCTTAGAAAAAGAACAGGTTTTATGGGGCATTGTTACCAATAAAGTGGAACGCTTCACTCACCCACTTTTAAAACTGATGCAACTACATGAGCGCAGTGGCGCAATTGTGGGTGGCGATACGACGCCCCACTCTAAACCTCACCCAGCCCCCATCTTGAAAGCAGCTGAAATTTGTCAAATTAATCCTACAGACTGCTTATATGTGGGTGATGACTTAAGAGATATTGAGGCAGGCAGAGCTGCTGGCATGAAAACTGTTGCTGCTGCTTACGGCTATTGTGGTTGCGATGAACCAGTGAGCGCCTGGGGCGCTGATTACATCATTGATCACCCATCAGATTTACATGCGATTGTCTTTGGGGTGTAAATGCTACTCAAAACACCAAGCTTTCTAGAAGCCTTTTGGTTTTGGTTAAAACTAGGTTTTATTAGTTTCGGTGGTCCTGCTGGGCAAATAGCCACCATGCATCAAGAACTCGTTGAAAGAAAGCAATGGGTCACTGAAGAGAGCTTTATGCATGCGCTTAATTACTGCATGTTGTTACCTGGTCCTGAAGCACAACAACTAGCAACATACCTTGGCTGGCTAATGCACCGAACTTGGGGCGGCATTGTGGCTGGCGTGCTGTTCATTCTGCCATCCCTATTTATCTTGATCGCGCTATCATGGCTTTACGTGTCTTATGGTCACAATGAATGGATCACGGCCATTTTTGACGCCATTAAGCCAGCGGTGGTGGCAATTGTGTTTCATGCAGCATATCGAATTGGCAAAAAGACTTTACATAATTTATCTCTAGGCCTAACAGCACTCGTATCTTTTGCTGCCATTTATTTCCTCAACATTCCCTTCCCATGGATTGTTTTGGCTGCAGCAGTATTTGGATATGTGAGCTCACAAAAGAATGATGTAACGACCAATATCGACATAGTTACACCATCAAACCCTCATAAATTTCAGACAAAGACATTCTTCAAATATTTATGCATTGGTTTGTCTCTGTGGCTTATTCCAATAATGAGTCTTGTATTGATATTTGGCTTCACCAATACCTACACGCAAATGTCGTGGTTTTTCACAAAGGCTGCATTGCTAACTTTTGGCGGTGCTTACGCAGTTTTGCCTTATGTTTATCAAGCCAGCGTTGAACATTTTCAGTGGCTTTCAGCAACGCAAATGCTTGATGGTCTAGCTTTAGGCGAAAGTACGCCAGGGCCATTGATCATGATTGTTGCTTTTGTTGGATTTATTGCCGGTCATTCAAAAGAGTTACTGGGTGGTGAATACCCATTTTTGGCTGGGGCATTGGGCGCAGTGGTTGCCACTTGGTTTACTTTTTTGCCATCTTTTTTGTTTATCTTGCTAGGTGCCCCACTCGTCAAATCAAGTCAAAACAACAGCAAATACACAAAACCATTGCAATTTATTACGGCTGCAGTCGTGGGAGTGATCATCAATTTGGGCATATTTTTTACATCCCATATTTTTTGGCCAAATGGTTTTAGCCAAACTCCAAATTTATTAGCAGTACTCATCACCGCCCTATCCATTTGGCTACTCTTTAAAAAGCAATACTCAATTATCAAAATGCTTGGCTTGGCAGCAAGCATTGGCCTCATCCACAAAGCCTTTTTACTAGTTAGCATTTAATCAATCAACTGGCTTTGTCTATTGGCTTTGTAGATTACCTCTATCTGTTAGCTTAATTTATTAGTTTTCCGCACAACAAGCCTTGTCATGGGAAAATCAGCAACATAACTATTGTTTAACACCACCCAATCTTCATGAAGTCATCACTTGCCGCCAACATCACCGATCGCCATCAGTTTGATATGGTGATTGATGTTCGCTCACCCGATGAATTTGCAGAAGATCACATACCTGGCGCAGTTAACTATCCAGTTCTCTCTAATGAAGAGCGGATTTTGGTGGGCACCATGTATAAACAAGAATCCCCATTTGAAGCCAAGAAGATAGGCGCCGCTTTGATCGCCAAAAGAATTGCTCATTACATTGAGCATAATTTTATTGATAAGCCTAAAAACTGGAATCCATTAATTTATTGTTGGCGCGGTGGTAAGCGCAGTGGCTCTATGACCCACATCTTGAGACAGATTGGGTGGAATGCACAAATTTTAGATGGTGGCTATAAGTCCTACCGCAGAGAGGTTGTGAGTAAGCTCAACAGCCTTCCAAAAGAATTTAAGTACATGGTGGTCACTGGTCAGACTGGCAGTGCCAAAAGTCGCATCCTTGAGCATCTTCACCATTTAGGCGCCCAAGTCTTAGACTTAGAAACCATCGCTGTTCATAAAGGCTCAGTGCTTGGCAATATTCCTAATTCGCCACAACCTAGCCAAAAGATGTTTGAAACGCAACTCGTTTTAGCATTAGAGAGCTTTAATACTAGTAAGGTTGTATTTGTCGAAGCAGAAAGTCGCAAGATTGGCACATTACATGTTCCAGATCTTCTTTTGGATCAAATGCGCAGCAGTCCTTGCATCAAAATCAACGCAACGATGGACGCTCGCGTTAATTATTTAATTGATGACTACGCTTACTTCATCAAACAACCTGATGATTTAATTCGCACCATCGATTTTTTAAAAGAGCTGCACAGCAAAGAAAAACTTGAGCATTGGAAAACACTGGCCAAAGAATCTCAATGGCCATTATTGGTTCAAGAACTTCTAGAACAACACTACGACGCACTCTATCGCCGTTCACAAAACTCAAATTATGTGAACTATGAAAAAGCCACCAATTACAACACTGCAGACTTATCTGCCAAAGGAATTGATATCTTAGCCAAGCAAATATTGATGGATCACCATCATGCATAAAACCATTCTGCACGAATCAGCCCACCCACCGATTAGCTGGGAAGAGGGTGAAACCACTTATGCGTGCCGTTGGCGCTCAGAAAAAGGCACCCCACCGCCCAAAAAACTCATCATTGCAGACGACACCCTCACTGCTGATGAAGCCTATCGCGTAGCGTGTGAAGGCACAGGCATTATTTGGCGAGGCGACTATCAAAATGCTAAGCAACTACTTCAAGCAATGTCTCGAAGAGCTGATAAACCATCTAAGAAAAGTGTTCGCAATCAAAAATCTGCCAAGAAACAACAAGAAGGATTAATTCCTCTGGCAAAACCCATGTCAGAGATTTTCCACAAGCACCGCTTAACTCAATCTCAAAGAAGCAGAACGCTAGGGATGCTACTCATCCAAGTTAATCTTGATCACAGCATTCCTCTACGTAGAGCCCCTGATGTGACTCAAGCTTGCTTGGCTGTGTACGGCAAAGTCACAGAACCTTATGTGATGTCACTACGAGATCTCTTAGGATTTATTGGTTCATTAGAGTGGCGCAAGAATGGCATGGCATTAGATGCCATTAAGGATTTAGGGGATGGTCGCATACACCCACACTACGGTGTGTTTGCCCCAGTTCGCTCTGAATACATTGGTCTTTTAGAAAAAGCGCCCTTACCTGCATCCTTGACCAAACAATCCATAGCATTTGATATTGGTACAGGTACCGGTGTACTAGCTGCTGTTCTGGCTAAGCGCGGCGTTCAGAAGATTATTGCCACTGACCTTGATGAGCGCGCCATTGAATGTGCTGCCGAAAATATTGAAGGTTTAGGCATTGGCAAGCAAATAAAGTTAGTTCAAACCAATTTGTTTCCAGATAGCCAAGCAGCTTTGATTGTTTGCAATCCACCATGGGTTCCAGCAAGACCTAGCTCACCGATTGAACATGCGGTGTATGACCCAGACAGTCAAATGCTCAAGGGATTCTTAAGTGGCCTTAAAGAACATTTATTACCCGATGGTGAAGGCTGGTTGATTTTGTCTGATCTGGCTGAGCATTTAGGTTTGCGCACACGCCCAGAACTTCTTGAATGGATAGATGCAGCTGGTTTATCGGTGTTAGGTCGCAATGATGTCAGACCAACCCATGCAAAGGCTCTTGATAAAGAAGATCCTTTATATCGAGCTAGAGCTGCTGAGGTGACATCTTTGTGGCGCTTAGGGGCTGCGGGCTAACACTAGCTCAAGTTATTCACCGCAATTAATGCGGTGAATAGCGCCCATAAACACCGCAAAAGACCATCGTAGGCTTAGATAGAAATAAAAAAAGGGCTCGGAATTACCCGAGCCCTTCAGTTTGGTGGAGCCGGCGGGGATCGAACCCGCGTCCGCAAATCCTCCACATGGAGTTCTACATACTTAGTTGTGTCATTTGATTTAACCAACCTGTCACGGACCAACACGTTACAAACTGGCGATTCGTTTAATTTTCGAGCTGCACATCACGACACTATGCAACCTTATCTCTTGTAAATGACCCTGATGTAGCTTGCGCTACCTGACCCAAGAGAGAATCAGTTCAGGGGCTGCAGCAATTAAGCTGCTAGTGCGTAACGTTCGTCGTTAGCAGTTATTACATTCCCATTGTTTTACGAGATGACGGGTCCTCGGTATGCCCTCAATGCTTTGTAATCCACGTCGAAACCATGTCGGCCCCGATATACGCATATCAGTAGTTCTATTTTATTCTCTTTAGAGAATTGCTGTCGAATTAGTTACTAATCTCCTCCATCACCGCCTCCTCATGATCTTTAGCTTCTTTGCAGCTTTCCAGTAAATCTCGCCAAGTTTCAAGCTCAGGCTGACCAGGCTTTCTCTTGCCAAAGATGAGCGCAATCACATCACCCCGCTCATCTAGAATTTCCATTGAACTGACCACGCCATCTTTAGTAGGTTTACGTACCAACCAAACTTTATGAATATCAGTCAAACGCAAATGCAAATTGAAGTCTTGATCGAGCACATTTAACCAACCTTTGACATCTAATACCCGCTTGATTTGCCCAGTATGAATTTGGATAGCGCCACGATTACCCACAAATATCATGACTGGTACATTTAAAAGCGCAGCGGAATTTAGCAACGCCCCCACCGCATCTCTTGGCAATGGTTCGGCGTAATGCTGACCAATTAGCTCAAAAGCTTGCAAACGATTCAGGTGATACTTTTTCAATAGCCCAAAAAAGTCATGGGTATCAATCAAGTTAGCCCAGTCATTCTTAAATGCTTCAAAGTCAAATATTTCAGGATTCTTCAACTCATCTAAAGATTGTTTAGAAGGTTCTTGCAGTTGGATACCAGGATCTTGATTAGAGTCCGCCCACGCCTTAATCATTTGTTCACAGGCCTCGTGACTACTGTCAGGCAACAAAAACACTTTATGTATGGCTTGCCCACATTCATCAAAGAATTGCACACTTCGCTGCAAGGAGTCACCCTTACCTTCTTCAAAGACATAAGCCAGTTCCCAGTGTTTATAAAACAGTCGTAAATCTATTTTTTCTGACATCACCAGGCCAATATCTCCTTGCATAGAGATATTTTTATATGTCCCAATTTTTTCGTGAACACCATACTCATTTCTGGTTAGAGCCATGACCTCACCAAATCTCTCAATAAATTGAATGAGTTCTGGCCATGATTTTTTAAGTCTCACTGCCCTGGCCAAATTGGGTGATGACTGCATGGCATCTAACTTTGAAACGCCCACATGGGCATCAACCAATTCAGCTTCAGTGATTTGAAGAAAATGGGCAATCTCACGATGCCTCATTTTTCTGTCGATTCTTAATGAGGCAAAACTTTTTCGAATGTCATTGACGGTACCGCACATACGCCCTCCTATAAAAATAGGCACTGGCTTGCTAAGGAGATATGGGCTGGCTTGTGCTAAGTGAGTGAAAAATGCAGTTCACATATTACATGAGAATAATTCTCAACAAGTAACAATGTTCATCATGTGGTCAATCTGGCTTGATTGGACTACGATTGACATGTAAAAACAATCTAATGACTCAATCATGAAAAAGTTCCATCAACGCCATCAGGGCTACGCTAAAACCCCCTGGGGCATTGTCTTACTTGAATATCAGAATAAAACCATCTATAGGTTTGAATTTACTTCTCAAGCTAAGGTAAAGATTGATGCTAACTGCCAGGCAGTCTCTGATGCTTTAATTGCAAAGCCCAAGACATTTGATCTTCAACCTGAGGGCACAGAGTTCCAACGCTCTGTATGGGCAGCCTTACAAAAAATTCCTCTAGGTACCGTACGTAGCTATTTAGATGTGGCGAAAATGATCAGCAAACCTGAAAGTGTCCGTGCAGTTGCAAATGCAATCGGCGCCAATCCCATTTGTGTTTTTATACCGTGCCATCGAGTGATTAAAAGTGATGGCACGCTTGGCGGATTTAGTAGCGGCATCGCTCTTAAAAAGAGATTACTTCTAGAAGAAGGGGTTAATCCACCCAGTGAGGGTCCTTCACGTGGATAGCCATTAATGTTCGCACAAATAAACCAAGAATTAGTATGGTGGTGAAACACAAGGATACGTAGGCAATATAAATAGCTGCAGGCACAAATAAGGCATAGTTAAAAGTTGCCACAGTAAGCGCTGCTGATGGAAATGAATAGGCCCACCAAGACATAAAAAATGGCAATTTAGCAAACCGACCAAATTGTGTGATTAAAAAGAAAGTAAAGAAGAAAGCAATCCCCATCAAGATATGCCCAAAAGGATCCAATGCTTGACCAGGGGTCAGCCCTGTTAGCGCTATCCAGGAAGAAAACGCTACTGTCGGAGGCGCTAAGAAAATTGCAATAGTTGGCTTTAAACGATCAGGCAATGGTGGCTGCACAAACATCAAGCGATACATCACCAAAGATAAAAGAACTATCCAAAAAATTAGCCCGACGGAATAGAACATCCAAGAAACTTCGATATACCCTAATTTGACGCCTGCTAATGGCACGACCACATTACCAACGGCTGGTATAAACCAAACGGGACATGCATGGGCAGCTTGCAAGTTTTCGCGATGAACCCAGGCATTCAAAACGGCCAACATTGCAAACAAGTGAAAAGTTGCACCCACAACCCAAACGATTTGAGCCACCTGCTCTGAATAAGGATAGGCAACGGCCGCCAACAAACAGATACCTACAGAGATAGCGCCAAAGAAAGCGGATTTAACGGGATGATTCCACTCCTCTACTAACTTCTCTGGAGCTTGAAACAGCTTTCGTAGCAACCCTAAAATTAATACTAGAAAAACAGTGGCGGCCAACAATCCAAAAACTTGTGAAAGATTTTGAGCATAGGTAAGCTGAGTTGCATGCGCAAACTTAGTCCAAGAGAGGGAGAGCCCTGATAGACCCATCACCATGGCAAAAGCAGATACAGGTGGCGCAGCTAAAAATGTTCGCATGTTGATTCAGATTAATTTCATTAGTTAAAAAAATGTCATAAGTAATACAAATTGCATCTCTTAACAATCATAATGGGAATATGAAACCAACGTTGCTGAGCTTTACAAGCCTTCTTATTTACTTAGGTCTTATTCTGGCACCCCTAGGTATCAGTATTCATTTGGACTTGCCTAATAGACCATGGATGGATCAAGTTTCTAGCAACTTAGGCATGTTGGCATTCAACATCATTCTTTTGGAATTTTGGAGCATCGGTCGAATCAAGATAATTTCCAGATTACTTGGGATCGATTGGGTATTACAAGTTCATCAACTATTTGCCAGAACTGCTGTTTTATTGTTAGTGGCTCATCCATTCATGTATAGCCTGCCAGGTAGACCTGCTTATTCACCAGGGCCGGCAAATGAATCATATTTGGGCCTAAGCTCTAACTCATTTGTTAGCGGTTTAATTGCCTTAATTGTTTTAGGCATCATGGTGGGTCTTGCCATCACGAGAAATAAATCTGAGAGTAAATATGAAACTTGGCGTGCAACACATGCCATCATGGCCATTGCCGTTGCATTATTAGGCTTTCATCACACGGTACATGCAGGCAGGTTTGCTCAAGAATCCAGCATGCATCTTTACTGGCAAATAGCTCTGGGCCTAGCTTTACTCAGTGTTGCTTGGGTATACCTTGCAAGACCATTGATTCAATCAATGCATGCTTACCAAGTGATATCAATCAAAGAGACCTCACATCGTATTTGGGAACTCGTGATTCAACATCATCGCAACAAAATAGCATCCTACAAAGCTGGTCAATTTGCATGGCTAAAACTTTCTAGCCCCGCCCCACTATACGAAAACCCCTTCTCAATTGCCTCATGCTCTGATAATCAATCATCACAGATGACATTTTTAATCAAAGAGGTTGGCGACTTCACTCATCAAGTCACAGAACTAAAAGTTGGTGACAAAGTTTATGTAGATGCCCCCTACGGGAACTTTGGGCATGCCATATTTTCAAATAAGTCCAATGAGATTGTGTTGATTGCAGGTGGCGTTGGCATTGCCCCCATCCTTAGCTTACTGAAACAAATCGCAAAAAGTAATGATTCACAACTTTTAAATAAAAAGATTGTGTTGATATACGGCAATCGCATCAGAGAACAGATTGTCCACATTGATCAAATGATGGACCTGACTTCACTTAAGAATTTTGAGTTAGTTGATGTGATCACAGAGCCGGATGCCTCTTGGCATGGCCTAACAGGTGTACTAGATAAAGCCTCGCTAGAAAAAATTCTGAAGTCTTCTGCAATTAACGCCAATACTGCTCAATATTTTGTCTGCGGCCCCGCTGTCATGATTGATAGCGTTGAAAATGCTTTAGCTGATTTAGGCGTGAGCTTGGGTCAGATTGATTCTGAGAAGTTTCAATATGACTTTGCTCAGAAAAATGCCAGAAATAGACTAAGTCTTGCCAATTGGTTATTAGCCACTAGCGCTTTAATTGCGAGCGCCATTTATTTGGTCAACCGTTAAGCTTCAGAACGTTTTAGCAAGTCTTCCCAGCGAGTCATCAAGATCATCAAATCTTCTTCAATGTCTTTGAGGCGCTTTTGTAAAACGATGACTTGCTCAGGTTGGTTTTTATATAACTCAGCGTCACCTAATTTTTCACCAATACCAGCCTGCTCATTTTCTAAAGCATCAATTTGACCGGGTATGCTCTCCAGCTCTTGACGCTCCTTACTATTGAGCTTCTGAACATTTGACTTTGCCGGCTTAACTGCTTGCTTTTGAGTTTCTGTAACTTCTACTTTTGCGGCCTTTGGTGGTTCTACAGGATTTGATTGATTCTTGTAATCTTCGCTGCGTTTTTTCTGGATCTTCCAATCCTCGTAACCACCCTCATACTCTCGCCAAAAGCCATCACCTTCATAAGCGATGATGCTAGTTACAACGTTATCCAAGAATGCTCTATCGTGGCTTACCAAGAAGACAGTGCCCTTGTAGTCCTGGAGTAATTGCTCTAGCAGCTCTAGGGTATCTATATCCAAATCATTGGTAGGCTCGTCTAGCACCAAAACGTTGGCAGGCCTTGCAAATAATCTGGCTAATAACAAACGATTACGCTCACCACCAGATAAGGTACTGACCGGTGAAGCTGCTCGCTCAGGAGCAAACAAGAAGTCATTTAGATAACTTTTGACATGTTTGCGATTGCCATTGATCTCAATCCACTCACTACCAGGACTGATGTAATCCTCGAGAGTGGCATTTAGATCTAGACCCTCACGCATCTGATCAAAGTAAGCCACATCAATTTGTGACCCCATCGTCGCTGCACCAGCATCAGGAGTGATGACACCTAAGATCAACTTTAATAAAGTGGTTTTACCAGCACCATTAGGGCCCAATAGACCCACCTTATCGCCACGCAAAATCGTGGCAGTAAAGTCTTTAACAATTGGTCTGTCATACGCTTTGCTGACGCTCTCAAGATCAGCCACAATCTTGCCGCTGCGATTGCCAGAGGCAACAGAGAGCTTGATTTGTCCCATTGCATTTCTTCGTTCAGCACGCATTTCGCGAAGTTTTTCTAAACGGGCAATGCGACTCACACTTCGTGTTCTTCTAGCCTCAACTCCCTTTCGAATCCATACCTCTTCTTGGGCAAGCAATTTATCTGCTCGGGCATTGGCTAAAGCTTCAGAGGCCAACTCCTGCTCTTTGAGTAGTTCATAGGCTGTGAAGTTGCCTGGATAGGTTCTTAAAATACCTCTATCCAACTCAACAATTTGTGTACTCACCGCATCTAAGAATGCTCGGTCATGGGTAATTAAAACCACTGATCCTTTAAAGGCTTTAAGTAACTCCTCCAACCATGTAATGGAATCCAAGTCCAAATGGTTAGTTGGCTCATCCAAGAACAATACATCTGGCACAGCCACCAAAGCCTGCGCCAAAGCCACACGCTTGCGATTGCCCCCTGACAAAGAGCCGATTTTGATATCTGGGTCTAAATGAAGTCGATTCAAGGTCTCATGAACACGCTGCTCCCAATTCCAGCCACTCATAGCTTCCAATTGAGATTGAATCTGGTCTAAACGATGATGTGAGTCATCATTCCACTCAGCAACACTTAGCTCCTCATACTCCTCACGCAATGCCTTTACAACCGCCACACCTTCAGAAACAGCCTGAAAGACTGTCTCTTCTGGATCAAATACAGGTTCTTGGGCCACATACGCCATCCTTAAACCCTGCTGATATTGCAAGGTTCCATCGTCAAGTTTCTCTAAACCCGCTAAAATTTTTAGTAGAGACGATTTACCAGTGCCATTACGACCAATCAAACCCACTCTTTCACCAGGTTCTAGTGAAAAATTAGTGTTTGCTAGTAGGTCAACGTGGCCAAAAGCCAGTTTTGCATCATTGAGAACAATTAAAGCCATAATGACATTATCGCGGTTGAATTAAAAAAGAGAGAAAAAACGATGCATGGAGTAGATTTCATTAAAGACTTGGCCGTGATTATGTTGGTTGCCGGCGTTGTCACCGTGATCTTCCATTACCTCAAACAACCGGTAGTCCTTGGCTACATCATTGCGGGCCTCATTATCGGCCCATACACATCTGCCGTGCCATTTATTTCTGATGAAAAAACTATTCGTACTTTAGGCGAGCTTGGCGTAGTGTTTTTGATGTTTGGCTTGGGGCTTGAATTTAGTCTACGTAAATTAGCAAAAGTGGGAGCCACTGCCTTTGTCGCTGCCACCGCACAAATCATTGTGTTGATTTGGGTGGGCTATGAAATCGGTCGCTTTTTTAGCTGGACGCCGATGGATTCAATTTTCTTAGGCGCCATGATGGCGATTTCGTCAACGACCATCACCGTAAAAGCTCTCGAAGAGCTCGGCCTTAAAAAAGAAAAGTTTGCGAATTTAATTTATGGCATCTTGATTGTTGAAGATATTTTGGCCATTAGCTTGATTGTGATGCTCACAGGTATTGCGACCACTGGCCAGCTAGAAGCTATCGATGCAGCAATGACTGTGGGTGAGCTAATCCTCTTTATGACTATTTCGTTGGCAGTTGGCATTTTGTTGGTGCCGCGCTTACTAAATTTAGTAGCGAAGTTTCAGCGCAAAGAGATGCTACTAGTTACTGTATTGGGTCTTTGCTTTGGCTTTTGCTTGCTAGTCATGAAAATGGAATATAGCGTGGCTCTTGGCGCATTCTTGGTCGGCGCAATGATGGCTGAGTCACGTCATATACATACGATTGAAAAGTTAATTGAACCTGTTAAAGACATGTTCATTGCGATTTTCTTCGTCACCATTGGCCTATTGCTAGATCCCAGCGTTATCTGGAAATACGCCCTACCAATTACCTTAATTAGCTTTGCTGTGATTGTGGGCAAAGTGATCACTTGTAGCATGGGCACATTTATTACGGGCCACGACGGCATCACATCTATGCGCGTGGGTATGGGTAAGGCTCAGATTGGTGAATTTTCTTTCATCATCGCCTCACTTGGTTTAGCGCTGAATGTGACAAGTGATTTCTTGTACCCAATTGTGGTGGCGGTATCAACAATCACAACTTTATTCACCCCTTATTTAATTAAAGGGTCAGATCCTTTTAGTCAATGGATGGGAACACGCATACCGAGCCCCGTTAAAAATGTGCTTGTTCAATACTCCGAGTGGATGAGCGAGATTCGTTCCGATAATCAGTTACGTAGCGATTTAAGACCTTTTGTTAGAAGAATTAGTTTTCATGTATTTGTTAATACTTGCGTGGTGATTGCTCTGTTCTTATCAGCCACCAAACTATTTACCTTCATTAATGAATACGTGGACACTGGGCATCTACCTTGGTTCACAGAAACTTATCAACAAGCAGCGATGTGGGGCATGAGTCTTTTGCTATCAGCACCATTCATGTTTGCCATCTACAGAAAATTAGAAGCCCTAGGCTTGTTGCTTGCAGATGTGCGCAGTAACTCAGGTAATTACTCAGAGAGTGATCGCGCAGCGATTCATCAACTGTTTGCTCAGATGATGCCGGTATTGGCCATCATTGCACTACTACTATTAGTCTCAGCACTTAGCTCTAGCATCCTGCCACCAGTTGGCATGTTGTTTATTTTGGCAATCTTTATGGGCACTGTAATTTACTTACTGCGCAAGCAATTAGTCAAAATCCACGCCAAACTTCAAATTGCACTTACTGAGTCATTTAAAGAGAATAGCCAATAAGTAAGCGATAATCTGCCTGTGGAAAAAGTACGCATTTCAAAATTGATGTCAGAGCAAGGCATTTGCTCAAGACGAGAGGCCGATAACTATATTGAGCAAGGCTTGGTATTGGTCGACGGCGAAGTGGTGAGTGAATTAGGCGCTCGTGCCTACCCCCATCAAAAGATTGAATTAAAGAAAGCGGCAATTGCTCAGCAAGCACGTCGCTACACCATTATTCTGAATAAGCCAGTTGGCTACATTTCTCACTTTGATGAAGATCGAGAATACAAACCAGCTGCCTCTCTGATTACCCCAGAAAATCAATTTGTTCACCAACTCTCAGCCAACCTACCTGGCAAATTCAATACACGTGGCTTAGCACCGGCTGGTCGTCTAGATATTGATTCGAGCGGTTTACTGGTGCTAACCCAAGATGGTCGCATCGCAAAATTATTGATTGGCGAAAACAGCCCAATTGAAAAAGAGTATTTGGTCCGTGTCGAAGGTTCATTAACAGCCGAAGGTCTACGCTTGTTAAACCACGGACTCAAGCTAGATGATGTCGCGCTGAAACCAGCCAAAGTCAGCTGGCAAAATACTGATCAATTGCGCTTCGTATTACGCGAAGGAAGAAAACGCCAAATTCGTCGCATGTGCGAATTAGTTGGTTTAAAGGTCATTGGCCTCAAACGCATTCGTATTGGACAAATCCCACTAGGCAACTTGCCTGTCGGCCAATGGCGCCATTTAGGACCCAACGAGCGCTTCTAAATAGTGGTTTTCGTGCCAAAAATCGTCTGTTTTGGTTCACATTCTGAAATATTCCCAAGTCTTATAAGGGCTTAGCGGGCAAAAAAGTCCGAAAACACCTAAAATACGGGCTATGAAAACACCTGAACTTTTAGCCCCTGCTGGCAGTCTTGCCATGCTCAACACAGCCTTCGCCTTTGGTGCGACAGCTGTTTATGCTGGCCAACCACGTTATTCATTACGCGTGCGCAACAATGACTTTGGCAATCTAGAAGTATTGCGTGAAGGTATCGACACTGCTCACGCTCAAGGTAAGAATTTTTATCTCGTTTCTAATATCTTCCCTCACGGTGCAAAAACTCGCACCTATGTAAAAGATATGGAGCCAGTGATTGCTCTGAAACCAGATGCATTGATCATGTCTGATCCTGGTTTGATTATGTTGGTTCGCGAGAACTGGCCTGATATGCCGATTCATTTATCAGTACAAGCAAATACCGTGAATGGTCACGCTGCAAAATTCTGGCGCTCAGTGGGTGTGAGCCGAGTGATTTTGTCACGCGAACTATCTTTAGATGAAATTGAGGCTGTTCGCCAAGATTGTCCAGAAATGGAAATCGAAGTATTTATTCATGGTGCTTTGTGTATCGCCTACTCTGGTCGCTGTTTATTGTCTGGTTACTTCAATCACCGCGACCCTAACCAAGGCACATGTACTAACTCATGCCGCTGGGATTACAAAGTGGCTCAAGCTACCGAAGATGCTACTGGTGACATTTACCTTCTTGAAGAAGGTAATCGCCCAGGTGAATGGATGCCTATCGAAGAAGATATGCATGGCACATATATTTTGAACTCTAAAGATTTACGCGCCATCGAACACGTTCAACGCCTCACAGAAATGGGTATTGACTCTTTCAAGATTGAAGGTAGAACCAAGTCACCTTACTACGTGGCACGCACGGCTCAAGCCTATCGCAGAGCAATTGATGATGCTGTCGCAGGTCGTCCATTTAATCCTGAATTAATGGGTCACCTAGAAGGTTTGGCCAATCGTGGTTACACAGACGGTTTCTACGTGCGTCATCCTGACAAAGATCATCAAAACTATTTACGTGGCTTCTCACTCTCAGGTCGCAGTCTTTACGTTGGCAATGTGGTTGAAGTCGATCAGGAAAAACAATTAGTGAAGATTGAAGCTAAGAATCGCTTTGCAGTTGGCGATAAATTAGAAATCATTCAACCAAGTGGTAACACAGACCTTGTTCTTGAGGAAATCTTCAGCACTAAGGGTGAACCTATGCGAGTTGTACCAGGCGCAGGCTACACAGTTTGGGCCAAGTTGCCATTAAGCTCTAATGGTGCTTTTTTAGCACGTTATACAACCCAAGATAATGCGTCTAAGCTTGAGCAAATTCCGATTATGGAAGCTTAAAACGCCATTTCTTGTCTAAGCAGTTGGTAAAAACTATTAGGGAATCAATGGGGCTTTGTAGCCCCATTGATTTAAGGTAACCCAGCAATCATTTTCAATAAGCTCTTTACATGAATGTAGTACTGACTCACTCTACGAAATACCGCTATAGCCAAGACGTGCGCTTAGGTCCGCAGATAGTCAAACTGCATCCCGCTCCCCACTGCCGAACATCGATTGCTGATTACAAGTTAGAAATCTCGCCCAATCCAAAAAACATTGAATGGCTAAGCGATGATTTTTCTAACAAAACTGCCAAAGTTACATTCGATGACAAAACAAATTATCTAGAGATTCATGTGACGATTGCAGCAAAGTTGGCACCTATCAATCCGTTTGATTTTTTCTTAGATCCTTCAGCTGTTCACCATCCGTTTAGCTACGAAGCATCATTAAAGAACGAGTTATCTCAATATCTAACAGTATCTGAGACGGGTTCTTTATTCAAAGCATTTGCCGAAAAGATTCCCAAAGAACGCCGTCGCAGTATTGAGTACATCGTTTATCTCAATCAGTTGGTGTTTAACAGGATTCGTTATCTGGTTCGTTATGAGCCAGGCGTTCAAACTGCTGAGCAAACATTAGAACTAGGCTACGGCTCCTGCCGTGACTCAACCTGGTTACTCGTTCAGTTATTTAGATCATTAGGAATAGCTGCTCGCTTTGTGTCTGGTTACTTAATTGAAGTGAAACCCGAATGGCATAACCTGAACAGCCCACAAAGCTCTCAAGAGCAAGTTGCAGAGCTGCATGCTTGGTGTGAAGTATTTATTCCGGGTGCCGGCTGGATAGGTCTTGATCCTACCTCAGGTTTGCTAGCAACTGAAGGTCACATACCACTTGCAGTTGCACCTTCGCCTCAAGATGCAATGCCTATTTATGGCGAACTAGATGTTTGTGATGTTGAGCTGACGCATCAAATCACAACATCTGCCATCAGTTCATAACTCTATTATTTAGGAAAAAGTTACTCAGACTTGTGAGCAAGCGTGAAATGCTCAACAGTAGGTGGCGCCAAGAAGAATGGGCCAACATGTCCACGCCAACGTGGGAAAGCCTCTGACTCTCTAAAATCAACTGTGTGGTTTTCTAAGGTATCCCAATAAATCATCAAGATATAGCGACCTGGCTTTTCAATACCGGCATTAAGCTTATAACCACGAAAACCTTTTGCTGGCGCAATAGCATCTGCAATACCAGCTGCTACAGCTTTTTCAAAATCTGCTTTTTTTGTTGGATCAATACTAATATCAACAATTTCTAAAATCACTCTAATGTCTCCTTATTTGAATTTACTTAAGCCACTGATAAGTAGCCATGCCTAGCAATGTGAGAGCCAACGAACCCAAAACATGAAAACCAATCGTTAGAAAAGCTCTGACGTATGACCCTGATTGAAGAATCGCCACAACCTCCGCACTAAATGTTGAGAAAGTTGTTAAGCCACCCAAAAAACCTGTGATGATGAATAACTTCATCTCAGTTGGCAGACCAGCGTTTGCCTCAAAGTAACTAATTGACAACCCAATTAGATAACCGCCCACCAAGTTAGCCACCAGCGTGCCAAGCGGCATGGTGGCCCAAATTGCATTGAAGCTCAAACCCAGTGCCCAGCGCAGCAAAGCCCCCAATGAAGCTCCGGCACTAATCGCTAATATGGATGGCAACATACAAAGTTCTTTCTTAACTGTAATTAATCACTAGGCAAATCTTAACCCGAGACACCCTTTATTCAAAATGGGCATCAGAGTGGATTATGCTTGAGGCATGAAAAAGAATATTTGCGTATTTTGTGGCTCACGAGATGGCGATAACCTAGATACGATTGCCAAAGCTAATGATTTAGGCAGAGCTCTGGCCAACGCTGGCTATGGCATTGTTTTTGGTGGTGGTCGTCTTGGCTTAATGGGTGCCGTTGCAAGGTCAGCCATTGAAGTAGGCGGCTCTGTCACAGGGATTATTCCCACAGGGTTGACTGCACGAGAGCCTGTTCAACAAGAGTTATCAGAATTATTTGTGGTTGACGACATCATCGAGCGCAAACGTTTGATGATGGAAAAATCAGATGCTTTTGTGGTGCTACCAGGTGGCTTTGGCACCTTAGATGAACTTTTTGAAGTGTGGACTGGTATGCAAATTGGCTCGCACACCAAACCAATCATCATTGCTAACTGGGGCGGTTACTACGATAAGTTACTAGATTTTTTAAAAGATGCTGATAAGCATGGTTTTTTAAATGGCGATCACTTAAATGGCGCTGAGATTATGAATAATGTTACTGACATCATTGCCTTACTCAACACATCATTAAAAAGTTAATCAAAGTTCCTATGCATATTAAGTTCTTTGGAGCCGCCGGTGAAGTAACTGGATCTCGCCATTACCTTGAGGGTGAGACTCGAGGTCAGGCATTCTGCTTCATGATTGACTATGGCATGTTTCAGGGTGGTAGAGATGCGGACGACAAGAATCTTGAAGCACTACCCTTTGACCCAACAGATCTAGATTTCGTGTTTCTGACTCATGCACACATTGATCACAGCGGATTACTACCGCGATTATGTGCACAAGGTTTCAGGGGTACGATTTATTGCACTAAAGCCACTAAAGAACTACTCAAGATACTTCTATTAGATAGCGCACACATACAAGAAAATGACTTTGAGCGTGCTGAGCGCAAACAAAAACTGGGTAAATGGCGCGGCGATTTGCCCACTGTTCTTTATACAGTCAAGCAAGCCACAGAATGCCTGAATCAGATTCAGGCGGTTGAATATGGGCAAGTATTTGAACCCATACCAGGGATTGCAGCACACTTCAGAAATGCAGGTCACATCTTAGGTTCTGCAATTGCAGTGATTGATATTGAGCAAACGGATGGTGTCGAAGGTAAAAAGAGAATCGTATCTTCTGGTGACTTAGGTATGTTTAATCGCCCACTGATGCCTGATCCCGACTTGATTGAGTCTGCTGATGTTTTGTTGGTTGAATCAACTTATGGTGATCGTTTACACAGAAGTATTCAGGCAACCGAAGAAGAATTGGTGAGCGTCATCAATGACACCATGAAACACGGCGGCAATATCCTGATGCCTGCATTTGCGGTGGGTCGAACACAAGAGATATTACTAATCCTAATTGGCTTGGTAAAAAAAGGTCGACTACCCCACCTAAATATTCGGGTAGACTCTCCGATGGCAACCGCTGCCACACACCTAACAGAGAAGTATTTTGAAGATTTAGATGAGGAAGCCAGAAGCTTATTTACTTGGTTCAAAGAACATCAACAAGCCATTGATCTTAAATTTGTGGCTGATGTTGAAGAATCTAAAGCACTGAATCGTATTCGAGGTGGTGCAATTATTATTTCTGCCAGCGGCATGTGCGAAGCTGGTCGCATTGTTCATCACCTAGCCTGGAATCTTCCACATAGCCAAAATGCCATCATCATTACAGGCTTCCAAGCTATGGGTACATTGGGTAGGCGTTTAGTAGATAAAGCACCAACAGTCAAAGTGATGGGTAAAGAAGTGGCTGTGAGGGCTTCCGTTCATACGATTGGTGGTCTATCTGCTCACGCAGATCAAGAAGGTTTGCTCAGATGGCTTAAAGGGTTTAAACAGGCGCCTGATAAGGTGTTCGTGATTCATGGTGAATCACATGCAAGTAGTAATTTCGCTGAAGTAATTAAAGAGGAGTTACGCTGGACTCATGTCGTAACACCACAAAAAGGCGACTTATTTCCTTGCTAGTGATTGTGCGCAGGCAAACCCACTTGCCCAAGCCCATTGGAAGTTATGCCCACCCAGATGTCCTGTGACATCAACACACTCACCTATGAAATACAAACCAGGATGTTGCTTAGACATCATGGTTTGACCATCTAAAGCCTTGGTGTCCACACCACCCAACATGACCTCAGCTTTTTTCCACCCCAAAGTCCCCGCGGGTTTAACTGACCATCGAGTTAAGAGATCTTTAAGAGCTTGACGGTCTTTTTTACCGACCTCTGCCCATTTACGACCCAATAAATTCTTTTGCTCCGCAAACGCTTTAGCCAAGCGTTGGGGGAAAACTATCCCTAAGATGTTCTCAGTGAGTTTGAGGCGATTAGCATCATCATTGAACAGTTCATCACAATCAACATCATTCAACCAATTAATCTGAATGACTTCGCCTTCATGCCAATAGCTACTGCCTTGCAATATCGCAGGCCCCGAAAGACCTTTATGCGTTAGCAATAAATCCTCATCAAAGTAGCAAACACCATAACGCTGCCCTTTCTGACCAGAACTAACTTTGACTGGAACACTCAAACCCGATAACTCACTCAGATTAGCAAACTCATCGGATGTGAATGACAAGGGAACTAAAGCAGGCCTTACCTCAACTATTGGCAAATTTAATTGTTTAGCAATATCTAGAGCAAAGTCAGTTGCCCCAATCGCCGGCACTGGTAGGCCACCCGTGGCCATCACAATCGCTTTAGTTGTTTGTATGCCCTGATTGGTGACCACTTGCCACAATGCTCCAACACCATCAGTTTGATCAAGTTGATGAATCGACTCTACTGTGACAGGGTTTTTAATCACAACACCGCCCTTGGCACACTCTGCAAAGAGCATATCAACTATCTGCTTAGCAGATACATCACAAAACAACTGTCCTTTATGTTTTTCATGAAAAGGGATGTTGTAGCTTTTAACTAATTCAATAAAGTCTTTTGGCTTGAACTTGGATAAAGCACTTTTAACAAAATTAGGATTTAAAGACAAAAAGTTGGCTGGCCCACTATGCATATTAGTAAAGTTACATCGCCCACCACCACTGATACGAATCTTCTCCCCAAGAACTTCTGCATGATCGAGCACAAGGACTTTTTGGCCTAATTGCCCTGCAACGCCAGCACAAAATAAACCAGCGGCTCCACCGCCAATCACAATGGCATCCCAATTGTTCGCACGCTCTGCTGACATCAATAGTTACTTTTAATCTTTGAAAGAGGCTCAACTTTACCTGTATTTTGGCAAGGAGTGGACTTTAGTAATCAACAAAAGAAAAAGCCGTATGTATACATACGGCTTTGGCATTTAAATCGTAAAGATTAGTGATGCTTAGAGTGGTCATGCCCTGGTTCGCCATGAGCTGGGTGACCCATGACTTTGAATGGCACTTCTACCTCACCAGCTTTTTCAAACTTGAGCTTCACCTTGATAGTTGAGCCAGGCTTTAGTTGTTCTTTTAAGTCGATGAACATCAAGTGCAAGCCACCAGACTTAAGCTCAACCTTGCCATTAGCAGGAATCTCAATCGCTTTGATCTCGCGCATTTTCATGACATTGCCTTCCATAGACATGGTGTGCAATTCGACCGCTTTTGAAACAGATGATGAAGCAGCTAATAATTTATCTGCACCACCCTTGTTTTCGATTTTCATGAAACCGCCACTCATTTTTTGAGCAGGCACAGTAGCACGTGCTTTGGCATCTTCGATTTTTAAAGAACCAATCTTAATGTCATTATCAGCCAATACAGAACCAGCAACAAAAGCAGTTGCAACCATTACAGCGCTTAATAATTTTTTCATTTATATCTCCTTTATTTGATTTATTTTAGTGGTTACTTATTTTCTACTACTAGCAACCACTTTAATAAATCCAAGAATCAGAATTGCCAAATAGGCGGTTACATACACTACAGTTTTTTCAATATCAGTCATACTTTTGAATATAAAACGACAACAAGAAGTTAGTGTTGATGGTGATCAACCTTTACTTCTCCTTTAAACATAGAGAACATCTTTTTGTGTTTGGGCGATAGCTTAGACTCACCTTCAACCAACTGCTTAGATAACTGAGCTGCTACTTGCTTAGACATACCAGTTTTTTCCAAGACATCGACCTGAGTTAAGCCATCACCGCCACATAAGGCAATTGACCACTTACCATGATGGCGAACCAATAGTGCTCTACCGCCAGAATCAATCTGAATCCAGCTAGCTAGAGCATGGTCACCAACCACAGCAATTGGAGCAACTGATAAAGGCGCATGAGGTTTATCAAACTGATGCTTCATTAACTGTTTAATTTGCTCTTGATCAGGAGACTGAGCAAAAGCACTCTGAATACAGAATAATGATAGAGCAGCAATTTTCAATAAAAATCTCATGCGAATCCTTTTACCTAGAATCAATCTAGGGCGATAGTTGCTTTTAACCAAGCGGTACGGCCTGGTTCGTTAACGCGGGTGGTTTGTGTATAACCCGTTACAGATGATCCAGCCCTGCTAATAAACTCGGCATAACTTTTATCAAACAAGTTATCTACACCAGCAGCAATTAAAGTCTTCTTATTTGGCTTATATCCTGCATTTAGCGAAAAAATTCCAAAGCCACCTGATTGCGCAACATCTTTACCGGAAATATTACCCTGACCAATAGCCACATCATTTTTTCTAGCAACCAGTCTCAATAAAGCGCCATATGAATAGACCTTATCATCATATGAAACTGCAAACCTACCTTCCAAAGGAGCCAATTGCGCCAAAGGCAGACCATCAGTTTCATTTTTACCCTTCACGTAATTTAAACTGGAATTGAGCTTAATCACATTAGTTAACACGTAGCCAGCAGTTAATTCAGCACCATAAGTATGAGCGTCAATATTTCTTGATGATGGAGTTGCATACATACCCGATGTATAGCCAGACCTACTATCAACTAGGATTAAATCATTAATCTTGTTGTAGAAAACTGATGCACTCGAATTAAAGTTAGATGATTTATGTATTAAACCAAAGTCAACTTGATTCGTTTTCTCAGTTTTGGTACTCATCAAGGCACTATCACCAGATGAATTTTGCTTATTTGAGATTAACTCCCAGTAATCAGGCATTCTTTCTGATCTACCATATCCAATATATGCTGTTGAATTTTGGATTGAATTTAACTCAGACTCATATCTAGCAAAACCGCTATTAGTAAACTCTTTACGAGTTTGGCCTGCAGTTGTTGAGCCCATCATTCCACTGGAACGCTTATCAGTTACATCCCATGACTCTCCTCTATAACCAGCAATCAATCTGTCTGTTTTATTCAATTTTTCGGTAAGTTCAGCAAACATACTAATATTTTTAAATAGTGAGTCATCAGCTAATGCACTTCCCAAACTCATATTTCCAGCATGAGTAGATTCAGAGTAATCAACACCAACCTTCATTTTGGTAGTAGATCTCAAAGATAAATCGCCAGATAGCCTTGCAGCATTTGTCTCATGTGTCACATCCATTCCACTGACGGAGGATGAACGCATTGAATTAGACATGGTATGAAAAATAGTATTTCTAGATATTTGGAATTCAATTTTTTCAACTACGTCTGATATATTTTTAATTTGACCTTTACCCGCAATATTTTCACGCAAGAACTTTGTTCCATCTAGCGTTCTATCAGCATAAGCTGCATAGCCGTTACTTCTTGCAGCTGATATTTCAAAACGTTTGTTGTTATCTGGTGTTACACCAAAGGATGTTGATGCACTGTAACGATGATATTTAGAGTGCACTTTATTTCCATCACCATCCTTATAGTCATCAGACTTTGAATTTGAACCTGTAAATGTGGCGAAATAATCTTTATTACCCATATTCGCATCGACAACTTCATCATGTCTGCCAAAGCTGCCAACTAAACCAGAGGCATGAACGTCGTAACCAGGCTTGTCATAGACCTTTTGCTCTTTTTCAAAACGAACAGTTGCTGCTGAACCATGCCCAGGATATAAAACAGTTTGCGGACCTTTGATAACTGTTACTTTGTCATAGATTTCAGGGAAAATGTATGCAGTTGGAGCATCCATACGCTGACCACAACCACCAAAAATATTTTGATCATCAGCAAGAATATTTACCCTTGAACCACCCATACCTCGAAAATTTGGCTCACCGTCAGCACCTGCTTTACGCATCACGCTGAAACCAGGAACAGATTTCAAGAAATCAGCTCCGTCGTGAGCAGGTAGAGGTTGACGCGGCACCTTAGGATTTAACTCGATAGTTGCTGGCGCTGTCATTGGTGTAGCAGTTACCACCACATCATCTAAGACTGTGTGGTTAGCATAAGCTTGCGACATCATCATTGTTGCTACTAGAGCAATTGGGGTGAGGGTTATGTAGGTTTTTTTCATGACTTCTTCCTGTTAAAAAATAATGTTTTTTTCGTTGTTTTGATTAAGCAGCAATAGCCTGCATCGATTCCACTGATACCGTGAATTGATTTCTGAGATTGCCTCTTGTGCCTTGTACTGGCACTAAGACGCCTTGCTTTCTGAGGCTGGCAATGCAACGGCAGACTGTCTCAATGGTTAAGTCTGTGATGTCTGCAGTTTCTTTGAGTGGGGGCAAAGATAAGTTCTCAGTTTTTTCTGTTGCACTTTTGTTACTGAGCAACTGAACAAACTTCAGAATGCGCTCCATGGCCATGCCGCATCTGAGCGATACAACATCAGATTGGCGCCAGCTTGATTTGATTAATTGCTCAGCTAATGCGTCCGCCAACAGAATTGTTGATTCCTGCCAGACGGAAATTTCACAATCAGTTAATGCATGAGCTTCAAATGCATAAGGTTTGCGCAACAAAACTTCTGCACCCACCAAATCCCCAGCAATTGCCAAATTCGCAAATACTGATTTGTGACTGGCTTGCGCATGATCAAGCCTAACCGTGCCAGTGATAACTTTATATGCAGGGCCAGTTTGGCCAGACTTGTAAATTAAATCGCCCGCTTTGTAACTAATGATTTTTTCCATGACTTACTCGCTTTAATCTTGTTTTGAATGCGCAAGCGCATTCCATACCGAACAACTAGTAATAGTTGTTCCCTTAAGAATTAAGCGAGTGTTGGAGGTGCTCTAGAAGGAAGTGCAACCCAAGCAAATAATGGCTTAGGTGACTTGTAGAAAAGCTGAGGGTAAATGTTGTGTGCTTGTGGCTCAGCGAAGTTCAAAGCGTTATCAATTGGTAAAACATATGCACCGTGAACTAAACAAAATGGGCAGTGCTCATTGGCAACTTGTTGATCATCTGAGCTACTTGCATCAATCACCTGGGTCATTTTGACGCCAGAAGTTGTACAAACCTCAACAGAAATACCTTTGCCAGTATCAGCTACTGCAATTGCTTGGGAAATCGACGGCGCCAATGCTCCCATCAGAATAGCCGCGATGGCCATCCAATGAATCAAGTGACGTTTGATAGAAATTCCCATAGTCAGCGATTTTATATGATTTAGCGTTCTTTTTAGCGAATCGCTCCAAAATCAGGCATTTTTGTCAGAAAATAGAAGACTAGATAACCTATTATTAAAAAATGTCTTCCGAACGCAAAATTGCCCTATTCGCTGATATACACAGCAATCTAGAAGCCTTTGAGGCATGCATTGAGCATGCCGAGCATCAAGGGGCTGATCAATTTGTTTTCTTAGGTGACCTTGTGGGGTACAACGCTGACCCAGTTGCCATTATTGAAAAAGTTGCCGAATTAATTGATAAGAAAAAAGCGATTGCCGTATTAGGCAACCATGATGAGGCGGTCTTTACAGACCACTCTACCCGCATGAATGCCAATGCTTGGGCAGCAATACAGTGGACACGAGACCAATTGGGTGATGATCATGTCGCGTTTTTAAAGGGTCTACCTTTAATTGTGAAAGATGAAGATATTTCATATGTGCACGCGAATGCGTCTAACCCTCATAAATGGGGCTATATCCATGATGGCTTAGCTGCTTGGCATTGCTCCGAAGCTGCCGGCACTCCATATACTTTTGTGGGCCACGTTCATGAGCCAACTGTTTATTACCAAAGCGCAGTTGGCAAGTTAATCCGCTTTATGCCAGGCAATGGCGAAGTAATGCCAATGCCTAAGCACAGAAAATGGGTCACTGTGACAGGATCACTAGGACAACCTCGTGATGGCAATCCAGCCGCCAATTACGCTTTATTTGAACCAGATCAAGAAGTTATTACCTTTAATCGCATAGACTACGATCAGTACAAGGCTGCCGACAAGGTTCATCAAGCAGGCCTTCCTGCCGAGCTAGCCAACCGTTTGTTAACTGGTAAGTAATTCAGATGCCTATCAATAAAGATCTAGAGTCAATTCGCGAAATATTCCAAGAAGGTAACGAAGTCGATGGATTTTTGATTGGTGAGCCGATCCATAAAGGTGGCATGGCTGTTCTTTACCAGGCCACCAAAGAAGGTGTTGATTACCCTATCCTCGTCAAAGTTCCTCGCGTAGGTCGCGATCAACCAGTTGAGAGCTTGATTGGCTTTGAGACTGAGTTAAATATCATGAAGGCCATCAAGAGCCCTTATGTTCCAAGAGTGGCAGGCACTGGCAATATGGCCAAAAAGCCCTACATCGCCATGGAACATTTAGATGGCGTTCCCTTAGATAAGCTTATTAAGGAAGACGGCGGCAAGCTGAGTGATATTGAAAAAACAATTCAGATTGTTTCTAACGTCGCTACAGCCATTGCTACTTTGCATGCGCAAGACGTTATTCACTTAGACATCAAACCTGAAAATATTTTAGTGAGGCCCGACAATCAAATTGCATTGATTGACTTTGGTTTGGCTCACCATGCGCGCTACCCAGATTTACTGGTCGAAGCTATGTACAAAGGGATTGGCTCTGCACCGTATATTTCTCCAGAGCAAGTGATGGGTATACGCAACGACTGGCGAAGTGACATTTTTGCCATTGGTGCAATGCTCTATGAAATGCTGACTGGCGAATACCCATTTGGTTGTCCAGGAACAGTAAGTGGTTTAAAGAAAAGAATGTGGAGCGAACCACTACCCCCACGAGCCATCCGTAAAGAAATTCCACCATGGCTACAAGAAGTTGTCTTGCGGTGCTTAGAACCTTTAGCAGATGATCGCTACCAAAGTGCTAAGCGCTTAGGGCATATTCTGAAAAATCCGCAAAGTATTCAGTTAACTCATCGAGCTGAGAAGATTTATCCCAATAGCACTTGGGACAATATGAAACGTTGGTTTAAAGCTGCTGGCTACCAACCTTCAGAATGCCCACGCCCAAGTGCTGTAGAAGATACTGCACCAGTATTAATCGTGGCGATCGACACCAGACAACACGATGAAGTGTTGCGCGAGCGCATGCAAAATGCCGCCAAACATTTATTACTTGCCTACCCAGAAAGTCGCTTGATTTGCTTGAGTACTATTTCTGGTACACCTACATTTGAAGGTAATAAAGAATCAGAAACTGCCTCAGGTATTGTGCGCAATCACTTGGTCCAACTAATGGAGTGGGCAAAGCCCCTCAAGATGGGTACTGAACGTGTATCTTTCCATGTTCTCGAAGCATTAGATCCTGCATCACGCATTGTTGAATTTGCCAATGACAACAATGCTGCCATGATCATGATTGGCGCCTCACATAAGATTCCAAACAAGGTGGCACCGTGGAGAACTTCAATGACAAAGATTGTCGAAGAAGCTCACTGTAGCGTTCACATTGTTAGAACTTAAATCAATTATTTCTTTTGTCGTAGTTTGACTTCTTGATAGCCTGGCTTGGATCCGGCTGCAGCTCTGATTTTTCGAATCAATTCACTGACAGCACTGCGCTTGATCATGAGTGGTGACATTGCCAAGAAATAGGTTTCATCACCAAGCGGAATAAAGCCTAAACCATACTCAATGGCAACACTCTTCAGACCAACACCAACGTCTGCAGTATCAGCAAGAATGGCCGTTGCAATCGCAGTATGTGTGAACTCTTCTCGTTGATAGCCTTTAATTTTTTGTGCTGCAACGCCTTGTGCATCCAATAACTTATCTAGCAACTGACGAGTGCCAGCACCACGTTGTCTATTAATAAACCTAACTTCAGGTCTAGCCAAATCTTTTAACTGTTTAATCCCTAAAGGATTGCCTTTCGCCACAATCAAACCTTGGCTTCTGCGCATCACTGGATATGCCTGCACCCCTTCTGAGGATAGGCGCTTACGAACTTCAGCAATACTGTCATCATCTGGCACATGAAAACCTGCCAAATCAGCGTCTCCTGAAAGCAAGCGCTCTAATGATTGGCCGGAGCCCATCGTGCGCAACTCAAAAGCATTTAGATCATTAATGGCGTCTTCAAGAATTGGGTCATTACTTGCACACAACAACCACTTTTTATGATCATCGTCATTCAAATGCTCTAACCTTGCCTGCAGGCGTTTCTCTTGCTCTTTGCTAACACCGGCAAATTCTTTTTCAACCTCATCAACAATTTGCAATAGCGTGCTAGCTGCAGTTGTTAATGTTGAGCCATGGCCTTTAACACTCATTAACAATCGACAATCCAAGGCTTTTTCTGCGGCTTTCAAACGATTCCACAAAGTTCGATAAGACATATCCATGATCTCAGCTGCAGATTGCAAGGATCTACCATCCTGAACCCCCCTCAATAGACCCGCCACCCAAGTCAAATCGATGGTATCGGTAAGCCTTTGGTGCTTTCTATGGATATGAACGCTCGGTTTTATCTTAATTTGCATATGAAATTTGTTGCATATTGATAATGTCTAAATGTTTGTTGATGATATAGCTATATTTACTTTGGAGACAATATGAAACGACGTTCCGTTTTAAGACTAAGTGTTTTGGCTATTTTTGCTTTTTCAGGCATTAGCTTGGCAAATGCTCAAAAGAGCATTGTGGTTTCTTCTACAACCTCGACAGAGCAATCTGGTTTATTCAAACATTTATTACCTGTTTTTGAGAAAAAAACAGGTATTCAGGTCAAAGTGGTAGCGGTTGGTACTGGCCAAGCGCTCGATATTGGTCGCCGCGGTGATGCAGATGTTGTGTTTGTTCACGATAAAGTTGCTGAAGAAAAGTTTGTAGCAGAAGGTTTTGCGCCAAACCGTATTGAAGTGATGTACAACGACTTTGTACTCATCGGCCCTAAGGCTGACCCAGCCAAAATTAATGGCGGCAAAGATATTCAAGCTGCGCTTAAAAAGATTGCAGATTCCAAATCAGCATTTGTGTCACGTGGCGACAAGAGCGGCACACACGCTGCTGAATTACGTTACTGGAAGGCTGCTGGTGTTGATGTTTCAGCAACACAACCTTGGTACAAAGAAACTGGCTCAGGCATGGGTCCCGCTCTTAATACCGCTTCTGGTATGAATGGTTACATCTTGTCAGACCGTGCTACATGGCTCACATTCAAAAACCGTGGCGACCTAGCAATTTTGGTGCAAGGTGATCCAAGGTTATTTAATCAATATGGCGTGATGTTAGTTAGCCCGCGTAAACACTCACACGTGAAACACGTTGAGGGTCAAGCATTCATTGACTGGATCATCTCAAAAGAAGGTCAAGCCACAATTGCTAGCTACCAAGTGGGCGGGGAACAACTATTCTTCCCTAACGCCAAATAATTACTAACAATAATTATTAACTTTTGTAGCATTTATTCCTAATCTTTCAGCCCCGCTCTCATGCGGGGCTGAAAAACCATTAAGCTAGCGTCATGTTCACAGCTTTTAGCGATGCTTTTTCTCTGTTAGAAACAATGGATGCCAATTTACTTGGTATTGTTTTTGTTTCTTTACAAGTAAGTCTCACCGCACTTGTGATTGGCTGTGTGATTGGCATGCCTTTGGGTGCCCTCATCGCCATTAAAAATTTTCCAGGCAGGCAAGGCATCGTAGTTGTTCTCAATAGCCTAATGGGTGTTCCAACGGTGATTGTTGGGGTAGTCATTTATTTACTGCTTTCAAGAACTGGTCCACTTGGCGAGTTGAACTGGTTGTTCACGCCCAAGGGGATGATGCTGGCACAAAGTGTCCTCACCACACCACTGATTGCAGCCCTGACTCGCCAAACGATTGAGGATGCCTGGCATATCCACGGAGAAACAATGTCAGCACTACGCTTACCAGTTTTAGCAAAACTAAAGTGGCTGATGTGGGATTGCCGTTTTTCCCTATCGATTGCCTTACTTGCCGGCTTTGCAAGAGCGATTTCCGAAGTCGGCGCTGTAATGATTGTTGGCGGCAACATCGACCGCGCTACACGCACCATGACAACTGCTATTGCACTTGAAACCAGCAAAGGTGATTTACCTTTGGCTCTAGCACTGGGCATCGTTTTACTGGGGGTAGTTCTTTTTGCTAATTTAATGACTTCTGTCATTAAATCAATTGCCGAGCGTCGCTATGGGTAATATCCAACCGATGATTACCCTGCATGACATCAGCGTTTCTAGGGATGAACGCCAGATACTATCTATTACGGCACACATACCAACTACTGGGATCACAGCAGTCATAGGTCCTAACGGCTCAGGTAAAACAACTTTATTAAAACTATTACATGGTTTGATAGAAGCTGATGAAGGTAGTTACTCACCAGGCTCTCAGCAATTAGGTTCTGCTTTAGTGCTTCATCACACACCACTTATCAAGGCCAGTGTTCGCTGTAACTTAGCCATGGTGAGAGATAGCTCATCAAACACCAAAATTACTGAAAGTGATATTGACTCAGCGTTAGCATCTGTAGGCTTGAGCCACTTAAAAAATCAATCTGCCCTTAAGCTCTCTGCCGGAGAACGCCAACGCTTAAGCTTAGCCCGCGCAAAATTGCAACGCCCTCAAGTGATTTTGCTCGATGAACCAACCGCCAATCTTGATCCTAGTACCACGGAGCAAGTAGAGACCATTATTAAAAATCTGGCTCTAGAAGGATGCGGCGTGATATTTACGTCTCACCATCTTGGCCAAGTGCAATCACTGTCCGATCAGGTTGTTTTCTTAGCAGATGGTCAGTGTTTAGAAGTTTCGAATACAGAAAACTTTTTTAAACACCCTCAATCAGATCAAGCCAAGAAGTTTATTCATCGAGAATTAGGCTGGAAATAAATAATGCCGCATCAGCGGCATTATTTATTTTTACTAATTAGCTTGTTAATTCAGATCTTGAATCAATGAAGCCAAGGTTTCTGCAGGTAAAGACTCAACGTGGAATGGATATTCTTTATGATCACAGCCCACCTTCATCTGCGCCCCGCCTTTTAATGACTTTCTCATATCATCAGTCAACTCGAATCTTAAGAAATGAACTGATGATGTTTTTTCTGCAGTTGTACGATCAAGATCTTCATTGGCAATGGCGTAGACACGAGGTTGCCCTTCTACTTCAACAAAAACTCGATCTTCCACACCAATCAGTTTGGCTAAAGCAATCTTGCGATCTGCTTCATTGACATACTCCAACTTCATGGTTACTTTGAAGTTCGTGCCATCAGGCACTAGAGCATTGTAGGTATCCATTTCATCCTGAATACCTTCATCTTCAAAGATTTTTTCAACACGTAACATTTCTTGTATTTGATACTGCATCAAGAATTTACTCTCGAAAATCATATTGAGATGCTCTCCTAACATGACTGTTCTCTTTTTGCGTTCTGCAATTGCTTGCTGACGCATCTCTGGGCGCGCTTTGTAATAAGCTTCTAATGTTAAGAGTTCTTCGCGCTTAATTTTTCCCATTGTTGTCTCCATCTACCCACTCCTAATAATGTTGATTAAAGGCCATAAGCCTTAGCCAAAAGAGAAATCGGATGAGCCATTTGTGACTTCTTCATGCCGTTTTCTTCAATACCTTGTTCAATGTGATGACCAGCCAACTGACAGTCAGAACTAATGAAGTCTGGTTCTGTGCTTGCCATGTTTTTAAATACTGGCTTACCAATCTTCATCGCAGTCTTGTGGAACTCTTTTTTGACACCCCAAGTACCAGCATGTCCAGAGCAGCGCTCGACCACATTCACCTCAGTACCAGGAATCATTTGTAGAGTTTCTGCAGTTTTCTTACCCACGTTTTGTACACGCAAGTGACATGGCACGTGGTAACTCACTTTACCCAACTCAACCTTAAAGTCAGTTTTTAGCAAACCATCTTTATTGCGTGCAATAAAGTACTCAAACGGATCCCACATCGCATCTTTCACCAATTGCACATCTTCTTCATCTGGGAACATTAATGGCAATTCTTGTTTAAACATCAATGTGCATGATGGGATTGGGGTGACGATGGCATAACCCTCTCTGGCCAACTTCACCAATTGTGGAATATTGATATCTTTATTCTTAGCCACAGACTCAAGGTCACCCAACTCTAACTTAGGCATACCGCAACAAGCATCCTTCTCTACCAACTTGTATGGAATCTCATTGTGAGCCAATAGCTTCAATAAATCCTGACCAATGCCTGGCTCGTTGTAGTTGATAAAGCATGTTGAGTACACAGCCACTTTGCCAGGTGTTTTTTCACCATCTTTAACTGGCCATGCAGCTGACTCTTTTGCCACTTGCTTAAAAGTTTGTGGCGCATAGCTAGGAATCCAAGCATTTTTATCAACGCCTAAAGTTGCTTCCATCACGTTACGCATCACCTTAGTGCTGTTCACAGCATTCACGGTTTGCGTGACGATTGGAATACCCGCAAAGCTACCTAATTTATCTGTTGAAGATAAAACGTTATCTCTGAAGCTGGTTTCACCATTTTTATGTTTGATTGCCTTAGCGCGCAACATCAAGTGCGGGAAGTCTAAGTTCCAAACATGCGGCGGCGTATATGGGCACTTAGTCATGTAGCAAAGATCACACAAGTAGCATTGATCGACGACTTTGTCGTAATCCTTTTTATCAACACCATGAACCTCACCATCTGCAGTGGCATCAACTAGATCAAAGAGCGTCGGAAATGAGCCACAAAGACTCACGCAACGGCGACAGCCATGACAAATATCAAAGACGCGTTCCATTTCCGCATTGAGAGAATCTTGATTATAAAAATCAGGATTCTTCCAATCTAATGGGTGTCTGGTTGGAGCTTCTAAGTTACCTTCACGTTGACTCATGATCTCTTCCTTTTGTAGTTGTTGTTTGGGAAATTTTCGATTAATAAGACTCTTTATGAGAGCTCCGAGGTCAAAACCTCAGAGCTCCTTAAAAAGCCTTAATTAAGCACCTAGTGCCTCAAGAGCTTTTTGGTAGCGGTTAGCGTGTGAACGCTCTGCTTTTGCCAAAGTCTCGAACCAGTCAGCGATTTCATCGAAACCTTCTTCACGAGCAATCTTGGCCATGCCAGGATACATATCTGTGTACTCGTGTGTTTCACCATGAATAGCTGCTTCTAGAGCTTCTTTTGGTGTACGACCAGGCATACCTGTACCAGGCTCACCTGCGCCACCTTCAATCAAAAACTCCATGTGACCATGTGCATGGCCTGTTTCGCCTTCAGCTGTAGAACGGAACAATGCTGCAACATCATTCTCACCAGCGATGTCACACATGTTCGCGAAATACAAATAGCGACGGTTAGCTTGAGACTCACCCGCAAATGCGTCTTTCAAGCTTTGTTCAGTTTTACTACCTTTTAATGTTGGCATATTTCACTCCTATCGATAGATTGAACTTCTAAGTCGGTTACGATAGCTATCTACGTTGTAAAAATTGACCGTTGGTAGCTATCAAACTAGACGGGCGTAGTTTATGTCTAAAACAGATTGATAGTTAAATTGTATTTATTAATTTTTATGATAGTTTTTAACTAAATTGGATTTAATCCAATAACCTATTGTTTTTAAATGGATTTTAATTATTTTTTGTTAGCCACAAGCATTGTTGCCTTGGCTGAAATCGGGGATAAAACCCAACTTTTGTCCTTAATGCTGTCCGCTAAGTACAAAGATCATCACTGGGCCATTATTGGGGGCATCTTTATTGCCACTATTTTGAATCATGCCCTAGCGGCCCTTTTAGGTAGCGCCATTTCTGCATGGCTAAGCCCTGATGTGATGCGTTGGATCCTGGGTGCTGGATTTATCGCCCTAGGTCTATGGCTACTTATTCCAGATAAGTTAGACGGCGATGAAAACACGCCCACCACACACAATAGTTGGAAAGTTTTCACAATCACCACGTCATTATTTTTCATGGCAGAAATGGGAGATAAAACCCAAGTCGCTACTGTGGCTTTAGGAGCTCGCTATGATGATTTACTGGCGGTGGTAACAGGCACAACGGTTGGCATGATGCTTGCAAATGCTCCTGCTGTTTGGTTGGGCAAGAAATTTACTAGGGCTTTACCAATCAAATGGGTTCACAGCATTGCTGCAATTATTTTTATAGCAATTGGTGTGGGCACTTTATTGATTCAGTATTAATGAGATACAACAGCACCACTAAATAATTAGAGAGACACCTGATGGCACGAACAGAAACACCAGTTACTTTTTTGAGAAGTGATTACAAAGAACCTGCTTTCACCATCAAATCAGTTGACTTAGATATTGCACTCATTCCAGCAAGAACGATTGTGGTCAATCGCATGATGATGCAAAGAAGTGCTGGTAGCCAAAATCAACCATTGGTATTACATGGTGAAGAACAAGAGTTGGTCAGCGTGCGCGTCAACGGTGAAATTATTCGCGAATATGAATTAACCCCACAAAGTTTGACACTGCATAATTTGCCAGACAACTTTGAACTAAGCATCACTAGCGCCAACGCACCAGAAAAAAACACTACCCTAATGGGGTTGTATGTATCCAATGGCAACTTCTTCACGCAATGTGAGGCAGAAGGCTTTCGCAGAATCACTTACTTCTTAGATCGCCCAGATGTGATGGCCACTTACCAGGTAACACTGCGCGCTCTTAAAAATGATTTCCCTGTATTGTTATCGAACGGGAACTTAATCAAACAAGAAGAGTTAGGCAATGGTTGGCACAGCGCTGTTTGGCAAGATCCGTTTCCTAAACCATCGTATTTATTTGCGCTAGTTGCAGGCAAGCTGCAAGCCATTCAACGCACCATTAAGAGCCAATCAGGCAAAGAGAAACTCCTCCAAGTTTGGGTTGAATCCAAAGACTTAGATAAAACTGAGCATGCTATGGACTCTTTGATTGCCTCAATCAAGTGGGATGAGGAGCGCTTTGGCTTAGAACTTGACCTTGATCGCTTCATGATTGTTGCAGTTGGCGACTTCAATATGGGAGCCATGGAAAATAAAGGCTTAAATATCTTTAACACTAAGTTTGTTTTAGCCAAACCAGAGACTGCCAGTGATGTTGATTACGGCAACGTTGAGAGCGTTGTAGCTCATGAGTATTTCCATAACTGGACAGGTAATCGCGTTACTTGCAGAGACTGGTTCCAACTATCCCTTAAGGAAGGTCTGACTGTTTTTAGAGATCAGGAGTTTTCAGCGGATCAAATGGGCAGTGAATCTGGTCGAGCAGTCAAACGAATTGAAGATGTTCGTGTATTACGCCAAGTACAGTTCCCAGAAGATGCTGGCCCAATGGCTCACCCTATTCGCCCAGACAGTTACCAAGAAATCAATAACTTCTACACAGTCACTGTTTATGAAAAGGGCTCTGAAGTTGTGCGCATGCAACAAACTCTCTTAGGTCGTGAGGGTTTTCGCAAAGGCATGGATTTGTACTTCAAGCGTCACGATGGTCAAGCAGTCACGTGTGATGATTTTGTTGCAGCGATGGCAGATGCCAATCAAAAAGACCTCACACAATTTAAGCGTTGGTATAGCCAAGCAGGTACTCCACGCGTGAAAGTAGAAGAATCATTTGTATCAGGCACTTACCAAGTGACATTGACTCAATCTTGCCCAGCGACTCCAGGACAAGATAAAAAAGAGCCCTTTCATATCCCATTGCTGTACCGTTTGATTGGTGACTCAGCAAGTTCAGAACAATTATTTGAACTAACAGAATCATCACAAACAATTACAGTGCCAGGACTTTCTAAGAAGCCTGTTTTATCGATCAACAGAAACTTTTCTGCACCGGTTGTTCTAGATTTTGAGCAACCCGAATCTGAATTGCTCATCTTGCTAAAAGAAGATGATGATGCATTCAATCGCTGGGAAGCTGCGCAAAAGCTTTTCATGAGAAGCATCCTTAATGGTAAGGCACTAGACGCCGAGCTTGTATCAGCGCTCAGAGCAATTTTGCGTGATGCTGCTTTAGATCCAGCCTTTAAGGATTTATTGTTTACATTGCCTGCTGAGAGTTATCTGTACGAACAAGTGAGCGTGATTGATCCTCAAGCGATTCATCAAGCACGTCGTCAAGTTCGTGGGCAGCTAGCCACTGCATTACAAGATGATTGGCTCTGGGCTTACCAAGAACATCAAACTCCAGGCAGCTATAAACCAGATGCCAAAAGTGCCGGCAAACGATCATTGAAAAACTTGGCTTTGAATATGTTGGCAGATAGCGGTTATACAAAGACTGATGACATCGCTTTTGCACAATACCAATCAGCCAACAACATGACTGATCAATATGGTGCTCTAGCAGTTTTAGTGAATTTCTCATTAAGTCATGCACAGGCATGCTTGAGCAACTTCCATGAGCAATTTAAATCAGACGCCTTGGTGATTGATAAGTGGTTTGCTTTACAAGCCACCCGTCAGATTGATCTTCAAGATACAAGCGCCGTTCTAACAAATGTTTTAGCGCTCAGAAAGCATCCAGACTTTAATATTAAAAACCCTAACCGAGCTCGTAGCTTGATTCATGCGTTCTGCATGAATAATCCTGGCGCATTCCATCAACCTTCTGCAGAAACCTACCAATTTTGGGCAGAGCATGTGATTGAACTCAATCACATCAATCCCCAAGTGGCAGCCAGATTGGCAAGAGCTCTGGATCGCTGGAAACAATTTGCACCAAATTATCAAGTTCATATGAAATCAGCACTAGAATTCATATCTAAGCAAATGAATTTATCTTCAGATGTAGCTGAAGTGATTCAAAAAGCACTTAATAGTTGATTAGAAAGAAATATATGTCGCAAGGCACCACCTTTACACAGCACATCACCTCACTAGGCAGCAAAGATGCCAATATTCCAGCATCTTTACTCGTATCAGTAGCCAATGCCTGCAAATTAATTGCCAAACAGGTAGAACAAGGTGCGCTCGCTGGAATTATTGGTTCGGCAGGCAGTGGCAATGTGCAAGGTGAAACTCAACAAAAACTAGACATCATCTCCAATGACATTCTTTTAGAAGCTTGCGGTAAAGATGCCACATTGGCAGGCATGGCCTCAGAAGAAATGGAAACAATCTTCCCTGCCAACAAGAATGGCAGTTTTTTACTACTATTTGACCCACTCGATGGCTCATCCAATATCGATGTCAACGTATCGATTGGTACGATTTTCTCTATCCTGAAGAAAAAGACAGCTGGCGATTTAACCGAGAAAGATTTCTTGCAAGCTGGCGTTGACCAAGTGGCATCAGGTTATGTCGTGTACGGCCCACAAACAACTTTGGTCTACACCACCGGTCAAGGCGTCCATATGTTTACCTTGGACCACGAAACTGGTGAGTTCTTATTAATCAAAGAGAATATTCAAATATCTCCTGATACCAAAGAATTCGCCATCAATATGTCGAATATGCGTCACTGGGATCAACCAGTTAAACGCTATGTGGATGAGTGTCTTGCTGGCGTTGAAGGCACACGTCAAAAAGATTTCAACATGCGTTGGATTGCTTCTATGGTGGCTGATGTGCATCGCATTTTGTGCCGTGGTGGTGTATTCATGTATCCATGGGATAAACGTGACCCAAGCAAACCAGGCAAGCTGCGTTTGATGTACGAGGCCAACCCAATGAGCTTTTTAATTGAACAAGCCGGCGGAGCATCTGTTAATGGCAAAGAACGTATCATGACTTTGCCAGCAGAAAAACTACATCAACGTGTTTCTGTTGTTTTGGGCTCAAAAAACGAAGTAGATTTGATTCAGAAATATCATCAAGCTTAAGTTTGAGCTTAGGTTTGAGTTTGATCTTAAATTTTTAGTTCTATGAAAAAAGCCTCATATTAGATATGAGGCTTTTTGTTGAGTGACTTATTTCTTTATTTTGCTCAATGCAAAATTGCCGCAGGTGCCACGTAGTCTAATCCATGAGCTCTTGCAACCGCTTCACAAGTCACATTACCTTGATAGACATTCAACCCATTTAATAAATGGTGGTTTGCCTTTAGTGCTTGATGAACACCTCTATTAGCCAACTCCAAAATAAATGGTGCGGTGGCATTTGTTAAAGCCATTGTTGATGTTCTAGCTACTGCGCCAGGCATATTTGCAACGCAATAATGAATCACATCATCAATCTGATAAGTGGGCTCTTGATGGGTAGTTGGATGAGATGTTTCAAAACAACCTCCTTGGTCAATTGCCACATCCACAATCACAGAACCAGGTTTCATTTCAGAGACCATCTTTCTCGTGACTAATTTAGGCGCCGACCCGCCCGGTACTAGAACACTACCAATCACGACATCAGCGCTTAAGACTGAACGCTCAATGTCAGCCATACTTGAATAGAGTGTATTGATTCTATTGCCGTAGATAGCGTCCAACTCTCTTAAGCGATCAATGTTTTTATCCAAAATAGTTACATGAGACCCCAAACCTACCGCCATCTGTAAAGCTGAACTACCTACTACCCCAGCACCCAAAATCACCACATTTGCTGCGGACACTCCAGGTACGCCAGCCAACAATAACGCTCGCCCACCATTTGATTTTTCTAAATGATGTGCAGCCGCTTGTACAGACATTCTGCCAGCCACCTCACTCATAGGAGCTAGAAGAGGCAATCTACCGTTAGCACTTGTAACCGTCTCATAAGCAATGCAAATTGCATTAGATTGAATCAGGGCTTGAGTCTGATTCAGGTCAGGCGCCAAATGCAAATAGGTGAACAGAGTTTGTCCTGATCTCAACATCATGCACTCCTCTGGCTGAGGCTCTTTGACTTTAACCACCATATCAGCTTGCGCAAATACATCTTTAGGGCAATCCACCATGGATGCACCAGCCATCACATAATGCTCATCCATAAAACCTATTGCCTCACCAGCTTTTCTTTCAACCAAGATGTCGTGACCCCAACGCTTTAACTCACTAACTAAGTCTGGTGTTAAGCCAACACGGTATTCGTGATTTTTAACTTCTTTAGGCACTCCCACAATCATGATGTTCTCCTCTCTTTTTTATGTAAACCAAAAACAAAATACAAAACTGTTAAACCAATCAAAATCGGTGGCCCCACATAGAAAGCCATACGGGTCATTTCTGAATAAGCCATCAAGCCAATCACAAAGACCACAAAGAAAATGGCAAACCAAGAACCGTATGGCCACAAGATGGCTCTGTATGGCAAAGCACCCGCCTCTTCTTTAGATAAAGATTTTCTGAAACGAATTTGCGTGTACAAGATCGCAATCCATACCAACAGACCAATCAAGGTCACAGCGGCGGTGATCCACTGGAATGCTTTCTCTGGCACAAAGTAGTTCAATGCCACGCCCAATGTGGGTAATAAGGCAGTCATCACAATGGCTTTGGCAGGCACACCTGCAGTAGATAACTCAGAAAATATTTTTGGAGCATTACCTACTTTTGATAGGCCCAACAACAAGCGTCCGCCACTAAATAAGCCTGCATTGCAAGATGACAAAGCTGCGGTAATCACCACAAAGTTAATCACCCCAGCAGCCTCACGCAAACCCATGCTCTCAAACATTGCTACAAATGGGCTGCCTTGTTGACCAACTTGATGCCACGGGAAGATGGCCATGATCACAAACAATGCGCCAACGTAGAAAATCAAAATACGCCACGCCAAAGAGTCAATCGCCATCGGAATTGTTTTAGTTGGGTTCTCGGCTTCTCCAGCAGATAAACCTATCATTTCAATACCAACATAGGCAAACAAGACCATTTGCAATGAGAGTAAGAATCCACCCACTCCATTCGGGAAAATGCCCCCGTGCTGCCAAAGATTAGCCATACCAATTGGCTCACCACCATTACCAAGACCAAAGAAAATCATGGCGCAACCAATTGCTATCATGCAAATAATCGCAACGACTTTGATTAGAGAAAACCAGAACTCAAATTCGCCAAAAACCTTTACGGCAACAAAATTAATACCTGCCATGGCGATGATGGAGCTGAGAGCCCAAATCCATTGAGGCACATCTGGAAACCACATGGTCATATAAACGCCAACTGCAGTGACTTCAGCTAAGCCCACCACAATCCAATAAGTCCAATAACCCCAACCAACCAAATAACCTGCTAGCGGTCCAATGTATCTACCAGCATAGTGAGCAAAAGAACCAGCGACTGGTTCATGTACAGCCATCTCACCCAAAGCTCTTAAAACAATAAAAGCAACTAAACCAGCCAATATGTAACCCAAAATAATGGATGGGCCAGCCAACTGAATAGCCGTTGCCGAACCTAAAAATAGTCCTACGCCAATCGTGGACCCTAATGCCATCAGACGTATATGTCGCGGCTGTAGACTTCTCTTTAAACCATGGTTGTCATGCACCATTTCTCTCCTCTAGTTATCAATCGGAAAATAGAGTGAGCAGAATAGGAGCCATGTACTGCGTTGTATATGGCTAATAAATATTGAATATATTTAATCTGACAAATATGTCAGAGGGTTATTTTGAAGATTCAGCAAAGATAAGGGTCTTGTGGATACGGTGTCATTTCTTCTTACACAAGAATAAGAAATTTCCTACAAAAGAATCAGAAAATTCCTACAACAAAGTAATCTCGAAAAAGTGAGATTTAGTGAGTTTTTAATCTGGGATAGTGATATCAGATGTGCCAACGCAGACCAAACGTGGCGATTCTCTAGAAGTATCAATACAGCCACCCTGATCGTAAACACCTTTTGGGTCGCGGTAACGCATCATGCGCTCAATAATCATCTTGTATGTCTGTGGGTCACTCATGGATTCTGTCACACATGACTCAACAATTGATTCATTCATCTGCAACTCACCATGGGCATCAAGGTATGCGCCATCTTTCCAGTGATATACCTCTACACACTTTGTTTCAAGTGTGAAAGGCTGATCTCGTTTCCAGAAATTAGTGAATAGGTTATGCCCTAGATATATCACCCAAGAACCTTCATACCCAGAAATATCAGAGGAACGGTCATCAGGATTGCGGAACCAAACGCGATCACCAGGAACGTAATACTTCATTGGGAATGGATTGTCTATTGAGCCATATTCCTTTAAAAAAACCTCATGAAACTCACCAGACCTAATCGCTCTATTTTCTGAACGTTCTTCGAGTCGCTTTAATAAAGCAGGATTAGCATTTTTTAATTCTTTAGCAATACTCAGCAGAATGACGTACTCAGTAGCTCTGTAGCAAGAAAATGAATAGGCCTGACTAATATCCTCTGGCTGCGTAGCTTTGACCAAGGCATCAATAATAGATTTGCCTTTGTTGAGCAAAAACCCAGCCTCTTCATCGTAATGCCAGTAATCAGTAGGTCGCTCGGCCGCTTCAGTATCGAAGTTCAAAGCAGCACGATAACCAGCATCTACTACGTAATGTCTGATGTGAATAGCTGAAATCAGCTCTTCGTAGCTTGGGAATGTAAAAGGAATAGTCGCCAATAACATGGCCACCAAGATTTCTTTATCCAAATCGTCTTTATTGTCACGACCATCAATGAACATGCTCGCATATAAGCGAGTGGTATCCCAGTTAGGCGCCCACTGATCTTTATATGATTGCTTTAGAGAGAAACGGTTGTAATAGGTGCCATTAGTCTCAAAACTATCATGATTGACGCAATCCCACAAAGAGTATTTGCGTAGATGTTCCTGCATTTTCTGCAGATTAATAATTTGGTCTTGCTGCGTTGTTAATACAAACTCTATGCCGCGCGTTTCAAAAGGAATGTTCAATTGAGTCGCAGTCATGATGATCTTATAAGAAACGATCTAAGAGGCGACGGCTATGTTTATCTAAAGCCTGAATATCTTGAATGAGATACTGCACACCATGTGTATCTGAAACCAAGTACATGGTTTTATTAACCCGGCGAATATCCTCTTCACCTCGCAAGATAAATTGGGTGTGACCGCGATTTGTTTTAACTGTCCAAGTGCTTGGAGTGGCAAATGTTGAAACATCTTCAATTCCTGTTAGCACTGGCATGAACTCTCGACTAGCCAATTCTTCATTAATTAGTTGCTGATTAAGCTCTGTCGCTTGATCTAAAAAATCTAACCATACCAACTCATGACCATCGCGATCAACGATCGCAATCGACTCATTAGGGTGACTAATAGGAAATGCTCTAACTGGGACTACTTGCTCATGAGTCACCCCTGCTTGATCCTGCAAGCAAAGATAACCAAAAGAATTTCTACTCAAAGTGAATGTATTAGCCATGCGTCACTCCTAGCTCAGCATCAACAGCATCCATTGCTTGCCTTGCCTGCGTATCGTACATCCGGCGATATACACCTTGCAATGCCATCAATTGATCATGACCACCCTCTTCAATGACCTCGCCCTTATCAAGAACGATTAAACGGTCTGCTTTACGCAGTGTGGATAAACGGTGCGCAATCGCAATGGTTGTACGACCTTTCACCAAATTATCTAGCGCTTTTTGAATTTCTTTTTCAGTCGTGCTATCTACAGATGAGGTAGCCTCATCCAAAATCAAAATCTGCGGATCAATTAATAAAGCTCTAGCAATTGAAATACGCTGACGCTCACCACCAGATAATGATTGACCACGCTCACCCACCAAAGAATCGTAGCCGTGCGGCAATCGCAAAATAAACTCGTGCGCATGGGCTGCACGGGCGGCAGCAATCACTTCTGCACGCGTTGCCCCTGGTTTGCCATAAGCAATATTTTCAGCAATCGTGCCAAAGAATAGAAATGGCTCTTGCAATACTAGGCCGATATGACGGCGATAATCAGCTACAGCAATTGAACGAATGTCCACCCCATCCAACTTGATCGTGCCTTCTGCAGCGTCATAGAAACGACAAATCAAGTTCACCAAGGTACTCTTGCCTGAACCACTATGCCCAACTAAGCCAATCATTTCTCCTGGCGCAATCTGCAAATTAATGCCTCGAGTCACTGAGCGATTACCGTAGCGAAAGCCCACGTTTTGCAACTCAATTCTGCCTTCAACTTTATTTAATTTGATTGGATTAGCTGGCTCTGGAACACTAGAGACGTGATCCAAAATATCAAAAATGCGTTTTGCACCTGTTGCCGCTTGCTGAGTAAACGACACAATGCGACTCATTGAATCTAGGCGCGTATAAAAACGACCGATATACGCCAAACACGCGGTCAGCATACCCACAGTGATTGAGTCATGCGAAATCTGCCAAATACCAAATGCCCAAACAACCAACAAACCAATTTCTGTGAGCAAGGTAATCGTTGGTGAGAACAATGCCCAGACTTTATTCACACGGTCATTAACTGCTAAATTGTGTTGATTGGCTAAACGGAAACGTTCTGTCTCGCGCTCTTCTTGAGCAAATGCTTTAACCACTCGCACACCTGGAATCGTGTCGGCCAATACGCTGGTTACTTCTGACCAAATACGATCAATTTTTTCAAAGCCGTAACGCAACTTATCGCGCACCACATGAATCGCCCACCCAATAAATGGTAGAGGTGTCAATGTCACTAAAGCTAACCATGGATCAATAGACACCAAGATGACTGCTGTCATCAAGATCATCAAGACGTCTGTTGCGAAATCTAATAAATGCAAGGACAAAAATAAACAAATGCGATCAGACTCCGAACCAATACGAGCCATCAAATCACCTGTTCGTTTGCCGCCGAAATACTCCAGAGATAACTTCATCAAGTGTTGATATGTACTGGTTCTTAAATCAGCGCCAATCCGCTCACTCACCAAAGCCAAGATATATGTTTTAGCCCAACCTAAGCCCCAAGCGAGAAGAGCCGCAAGAAATAAGGCGCCCAAATAAAAAGCTGTTAACTCATAGTTAATCGGCTGACCACTTTGGTATGGCAACAAAATGTCATCCATCAATGGCATCGTTAGATACGGCGGCACCAGTGTTGCTGCAGTTGAAGCCAAAGTTAATAAAAATCCAGCGAACAACTGTCCCTGATAAGGTTTTGCAAAACGCCACAACCTAAACAATGTCCAAGTAGATGGTGGGGTTAGATTTTCTGAGGTACACGCAGGACACTCATCTTGATCAGGTGGCAACGGCACCCAACAGCTCGGGCACAATGGTTGCGTTTGCTCTAAACCACTCTCCAACTCATGACCCATTGATTTAGCAAACTCAATTTTGTATTGCTGCAAGAGTCGATTAGCAATTGGATTTTGAGCTAATGTAAAACGCCATAAAGCTAGACGACCGTCTTGATTAAATAACTCAAGACTTGCAACACCCGCATGATCATGCAAATGAAGCTTTAGATCATCGGCAAAGTTCCAATAATTCCATTTGCTTGAATCTTGGGCAGTTGATACATCATGCTGATTGTCAAAAGCAATCAGACCTTGATTGGTTAAACACACCAATCCGCTCGAAAACTGTAATTGCTGATTTAAATCTAGCTCAAGGGCTAGGATTACCTCTTCGCCAGATCTCAAAATCAATGGCAAAGCAACACGCCAATGATTGGCTAAACGGTCAATAAGGCTAGAGTCAGGAGAGGTCAAGGCAAAAATACTTTTTATCTTTATAAGTACGCAATTATCGCAAATTTAATGGAGTAAATATTTACCTTTTTTATGTCAATTTATGTCAACCAAAAACTGTCCAAATCGTTATACGACAAAGTACAATTAGGTATTTTTGGCACTTCCGGCCCGCATGAGTAAAAAAACTATAGAAATCATAGATATAAAGGTCCTAAAAGGACCCAGTATGTGGACCTATCGCCCCGTGCTTGAAGCATGGGTAGATATTGGTGATCTAGAGGATTGCCCATCTAACACTATTCCTGGATTTACCGAGCGTCTTTGCGCTTGGTTACCTACTTTGATAGAACATCGTTGCAGCTATGGCGAGCGCGGTGGTTTTATCAAACGTTTAGAAGAAGGCACATGGCCCGCTCATATTCTTGAGCATGTAACCCTTGAATTACAAAATTTAGCTGGCATGCCAGGCGGCTTTGGCAAAGCACGCGAAACCAATAAACGTGGCGTTTATAAAGTAGTGGTTCGTGCATGGCACGAGAAGATCACAGAAACTGCTTTGTATCACGCTCGTGATTTAGTCATGGCAGCGATTGAGAACAAACCATTCGACGTTCCTGCAGCGATTAAAGAAATCGAAGATATGGTCGATAGCTTGTACTTGGGACCAAGTACAGGTTGTATCGTTGATGCCGCCCGTGAAAAAAGAATTCCATCAATACGTTTGTCTGAAGGCAACTTAGTTCAACTTGGGTACGGCAATCAACAACGCCGTATTTGGACAGCAGAGACTGATTTAACCAGCGCCATTGCCGAGGGCATCTCAAGAGATAAAGATTTGACCAAATCTTTATTGGCATCTTGCGGCGTACCAGTACCTGAGGGTCGCATGGTAGAAAGTCCAAGCGACGCATGGGAAGCTGCGCAAGATATTGGTGGACCGGTGGTGGTAAAGCCCTACGATGGCAACCACGCACGCGGCGTATTTACCAACCTAAGCACACAAGAAGAAATTGAAAAAGCCTACGATGACGCCCTCAATGAAGGTAGTGGCGTGATGGTGGAGCGTTACATCCCTGGCAACGAACATCGCCTTTTAGTAGTTGGTAAAAAAGTGGTGGCGGCAGCCAAAGGTGAATCTGCATGGGCCATTGGTGATGGCAAGCGCACGATTCGTCAACTGATTGAAGAAGAGATCAATACAGATCCGCGTCGAGGTGATGCTGAGATATTGCCACTCAGCCCTGTGGTATTTGATACCAAATTAGAAATTGAATTATCAAGACAAAAATTAACGCTCGACTCAGTGCCTGCTGTAGGCCAGCAAGTATTGGTTCAAGGTTCTGGCAACATGGCTTTCGAAGTCACACACCTTGTTCACCCAGAAGTGGCCGCGCAAGCAGCACTCGCTGCTAGAGTGATTGGTTTGGATATTGCCGGTATTGATTTAGTAGCAGAAGATATTTCTAGGCCTCTTGAAGAACAAGGCGGTGCAATCGTTGAAGTAAATGCTGGTCCAGGTCTGATCATGCACCTAAAACCTGCGGTAGGCGAACCTCAACCAGTGGGCGCAGCAATTGTTGAGCACCTGTTCCCCAATCACACAGATGGCCGAATTCCGATTGTGGGAGTAACGGGCTCACGTGGCAAAACCATGGTGGCACAACTTACCACTCACCTCATGCAACTCACTGGTATGAAAGTAGGTCTTGCTTGCAGCAAGGGGGCTTACTTCAACCAACGTTTACAAACACCTGGCAATTGCGCTAACTGGACTAGTGGCAATCGTATTTTGTTAAATCGCCAAGTAGAAGCTGCGGTCTTTGAAAATGATAGCCGCACAATTTTGAATGAAGGTCTTGCCTACGATCGTTGCGCAGTTGGCATTGTGACTAATCTCGATCCAACAGATACGGTACCAGAGTGCTCTATCACCGAACCAGAACAAATTTATAACGTGATGCGCACTCAAGTGGATGTGGTTCTACCAACAGGCGCAGCAGTTTTAAACGCTGACGATGAAGCCGTTGCAAAAATGGCAGAACTATCAGATGGCGAAGTAATTTTCTTCAGCAAACACGGTCTAAATGACATTACTCAAAGTCATCTTGCTAAAGGTGGCAGAGCGGTGTTTACTGAAAATGACACAATTGTTCTTGCTCAAGGCACTGAACAAGATCGATTGATTCGTATTGCAAGTATTCCTCTTTTGCAATCAAGCAGCAAAGCAAATACATTAGAAAGCGTACTTGCTGCAGTCGCTGCAGTTTGGGCTTTAAATACACCCAAAGACATTATTGCAACAGGTCTACAAACATATAACTAGCCAAGACTATGGAACTAACACGTATCCGCGCACTAAGAGGTCCTAATTTATGGGGCAGACACACCGCTTTAGAAGCTTTGGTGAAGTGCGAAGAGAACGAGAAAATCATCACCAATATCTCCGGCTTTGAAACCAGATTACGCGAACGCTTTCCACAGTTAGGACCACTTAGATCTTACGGACAAAATGAAACAGTCTCTTTGGCGCATGCGCTAGAAGTTTGCTCAAGAGACTTACAAGCTCAAGCAGGCTGCCCTGTCACATTCAGTCGCACCATGGCCACTCCTGATGATGGCGTGTATATCGTGGTGGTTGAGTACACCGAAGAAAAAGTTGGTCGCCTTGCTTTAGATTTAGCTTTAAAACTATGTCGTTCTGCACTGATTGATAACGGCTCACACTTAGATGAATACCTCAAGCAACTCAGAGAACTTGATGAAGATATTCGTTTAGGGCCAAGTACTGGTTCAATTGTGGATGCTGCGATTGCTAGAGGCATTCCTTATCGCCGTCTTACTGAAGGCAGCATGGTGCAACTTGGATGGGGTAGTAAGCAACGTCGCATCCAAGCAGCAGAGACAAGCGTTACCAGCGCGATTGCAGAATCCATTGCTCAAGACAAGCAACTCACCAAAAACCTCTTGCATGCTGCTGGTGTTCCAGTGCCGTTAGGCAGCATCGTTACAACAGCTGATGAAGCGTGGCAGGCTTATCTAGAAATTAATGCGCCAGTTGCCATCAAACCACGGGATGGTAACCAGGGTAAAGGTGTTGCAGTCAATATCAATACCCGCGAGCAAATTGATATTGCATTTAAAGCAGCTTCAGCCATTTCATCTGAAGTGATTGTTGAACGCTATATGCCAGGACATGATCACCGCTTACTCATCATCGGTGGACAATTGGTTGCAGCAGCACGCCGCGAACCCCCATATGTAATTGGTAACAATAAAAACACTGTTCGTGAATTAGTTGAAGAGGTAAATAAAGATCCCCTTCGCGGTGACGGTCATGCCACCTCACTAAGCAAGATTCGTATTGATGAAATCGCCATTGCAACGCTCAAGAATCAAAATCTAACCCCTGACTCGGTGCCACCAAAAGGTTTGCGCGTAACACTACGCAATAACGCCAACTTAAGCACTGGCGGCACAGCAACAGACGTAACAGATGATGTTCATCCTGATTTAGCAGCATCAGCGGTAGCTGCAGCACAAATGGTGGGTCTTGATATTTGTGGCGTGGATGTAGTTTGTGACAATGTTTACCGCCCCTTAGAAGAACAAGGCGGCGGCATTGTTGAGGTAAACGCTGCGCCAGGGTTGCGCATGCACTTGCACCCTTCTTATGGTAAAGGTCGCCCAGTGGGCGAAGCCATCATTTCTACAATGTTTGGCAAAAATGATGATGGTCGCATTCCTGTAGTAGCTGTTACAGGGACCAACGGTAAAACAACCACTGTGAAACTCATGAGCCATTTGTTTGAAAAAAATGGGCTTCGCGTGGGTCACACAGGAACTGATGGCGTTTACGTTAACGGTCGCCGAATTGATACGGGTGATTGCAGCGGTCCTAAGAGTGCTCGCAATGTCTTAATGCACCCTGATGTTGATGCAGCAGTTTTAGAAACAGCTCGTGGCGGCATTCTAAGAGAAGGTTTAGGCTTTGATCGTTGCCAAGTAGCGATTGTGACCAATTTGGGTGAAGGCGATCACCTTGGCATGAATTACATCAACACTGCAGCCGAACTAGCCGCAGTCAAGCGCGTGATTGTGCAAAACGTTGCACCAGGCGGCATGGCTGTATTAAATGCTGCCGATCCTATGGTGGCCAAGATGGCCAAGGTCTGCCCTGCTGAGGTCACCTACTTTGCCAAAGATATCAACCATCCAGTAATCGCTAAACACCGCGCTCAAGGTAAGCGCGTTGTATTTGTAGATGGCAAAAAGATTGTGGCAGTTGAAGGTAAAAAAGAATTTCACATTGATTTGCTACAAGTACCCATTACTGCGAATGGCACGATTGGCTTCCAAGTTGAAAATGTTTTAGGTGTTGTGGGTGCAGCGTGGGCGCTAAACATCAACTGGGACATCATTGCAGAGGGTCTTAGCTCATTTGTGAGTGATGCTCAAACAGTACCTGGTCGATTTAATTTATTCCAACACAATGGCGCCACCATCATCGCTGACTATGGTCACAATCCTGACGCCATTATTGCCCTATCAGAGACCATCATTAATATGCCGGCTAAGCGCCGCATGGTGGTCATCAGCGGAGCTGGCGATCGTCGCGACGAAGACTTACGCCGTCAGACTGAAATTTTGGGCCAGTACTTTGATCACGTGATTTTGTATGAAGATCAATGCCAACGTGGTCGCCCAGACGGTGAAGTGATTGGCATCATGCGCGAAGGCCTCAACAACTCAAAACAAGTGAAAAAAATTGAAGAGTTTCATGGTGAGTTTTTAGCCATCGACAAAGCCTTGGCACAAATCTCTGCTGAAGATATTTGCTTGATTCTTGTAGACCAAGTCGAAGAAGCTTTAGCTCATATTGCTACAAGCGTTAAATAGTTCTTCCTATTTAGCTTGCTTACTTCTTAGGTAGCTTACTTATTAGGCAAGTGAGTTTTTAAGTATTTTGCTTTTACTAGCTTAAGCACTTCAGCTGCTGCAATAAAACCAAAGGTAGCCGTCACCGTCACAGCCGAACCGTAACCAGAGCAAGCCAAACCGCCCGTAGCAACACCCTGCCTTGGCTCATCAGAATAGATGGCGGTAATACCCAACTTCTTTTTAGGATCATTAGAGAAGCCGTGAAGCTTTCTTAGTGTGTAGCGTATTTTTGATAGCAATGGATCTTGCGTGGTTTTAGCCAAGTCTGTTGCAACAATTCGACTGGGATCTAATTTACCGCCAGCACCACCGCAGACCACTAGAGGAATGCCATCCTTGCCACTTGTTTTATTTTTTTTGCAATAAGCAGCCAGCGCAATTTTCATCTTCACATCATCTGTGGCATCCAAAACCACAAACAAAGAATTATTCGCATTTTTTTGTAGGTGCTCGTCCAGATTCTCTGGACTTAAAAAATCATCAACGTCGTTAATTTTGATACTTGGATTGATTGCTAATATGCGCTCAGCCATGGCCTTTACCTTGGATTTACCAAAGTTCTCTTGGGTAGCGTGCAACTGACGGTTCACATTACTTTCTGCAATGTGGTCAAAATCCACCAAAGTGACCTCGCCCACAGCGCTTCTAGCAAGAGCCTCTAGAGCCCATGACCCAACCCCACCTAAACCGGCAACCAAGACGTGGGCGTGCTCAAAAGCCTCTAGGCCATCCTCGCCATATAAACGAGCAACCCCACCAAAACGTCTATTTTGATTCTTTTCCATACCCAAGACTATATACTTAGCCCATGACCAAGTTAGCTGATTTAAGAAAATCCTACATGAAAGGCAGCCTCTCGGAAGAGGATGTCCAAGCGAACCCGATTGACCAATTTAATATTTGGTTTGACCAAGCTCGTCATGCAGAATTACCTGAACCTAATGCCATGACAGTGGCATCTGTGGATGCTAATGGCAAACCAAGCGCTCGTGTTGTACTCATCAAAGAAGTCACGCAAGCTGGTTTTGTTTTCTTTACCAATTATGAAAGTCGTAAAGGTCAGGCTCTTACAGCCAATCCTCATGCAGCACTTTTGTTCTTTTGGCCTGAACTAGAAAGACAAGTTCGAGTAGAAGGTTCTGTTGAAAAACTCTCAGATCAAGAAAGCGATGATTACTTTCACTCTCGCCCACTAGACTCACGCATTGGAGCATGGGCATCACCACAGAGTCGCATCATCAAAGGTCGTACTGAATTAGTTACCAAAGCAGCTGAATACGCTCTTAAGTTTGCTTTAAATCCACCAAGACCACCTCATTGGGGTGGGTTTAGGGTCAAGCCAGAAGCACTAGAGTTCTGGCAAGGTCGCCCTTCTCGTTTACATGATCGTATTCAGTACATCAAAGACAACGATGCCTGGAAAATCCAGCGTTTAGCGCCCTAAAGAATTGTTCTAATTAGTTCAGTAGTGCAGCAAATTGCTTTCTGAATTTGCTGACTTTAGGGCTCACCACAAAAGCACAATATCCCTGATCAGGATGGTCATTGAAATAATTCTGGTGATATTCCTCTGCCTTGTAGTAAGTCGGCAAATCTGCCAACTCAGTCACAATCGGCTGATCAAAAATATTGTCTTTGGTTAGTTGTTGGATTACTTCTTGGGCAATCGTGCGCTGTTGAGAGTCATGCGCATAAATCACTGAGCGATACTGAGAACCTACGTCGTTTCCCTGACGATTAAGCGTGGTTGGGTCATGAATAGCAAAAAATATATCCAATATTGTTCGGTAACTAATGACACCCGCATCAAACTCAATTTGCACAACCTCAGCATGGCCTGTTTTGCCCGTACAAACTGAGTCATAGTCAGGATTTAAGGTCTGACCACCTGTATAACCTGATTCAACATGAACGACTCCGCGCACCTGTTGATAAACAGCCTCAAGGCACCAAAAGCAGCCACCACCTAAGGTCGCTTTTTGTAAATTAGATTCACTCATAAAAGTAATCCTAATGCTTTCCAGGTTTTCCTGCAGACCAGACTCCTAAACCACCTTGCTCTAGCTCTAAATCCGGAATATGGTTAAAAGCAATCCGCGGACCACCCCTTTCTAAAGCATGATGTGCGCCACCAAAATACAAAGCATTTTTCCCATACCTCAAGTTCACAGCATCTAATACCTGATTCAATTCATGGCGATCATCGTCAAACATACCTAAAGTAATTCCAGTAGCATCTCTTAATTCACTAAGAACCACTCCCACTGCCATTGGCTGCACATGTCCATCGCGAGGGTAATTGGCCCAAATAGCTTCTAGTGTCTTTAACAAAACGGTGGTGTCATTGGTCGCAGCCAAAGAACAACCTTCGCCCCAACTGATATACGAGTGCTCTGAACGTTTAGACCCTCTCACAATCAACTTCACTCTTACGCCTAAGTATTCTGCGGCAAACCCATAATCCCTTAAACGAGCGGCTGCTCTTTGCAACAAACGATGTGCCACAGAAAATGCTCCCGTATAGTCGCGATACTCAGGCGGCAAAACATGTGAATGCGAGACCGATGATTTTTCAGTAGCCGGATCAGGCACCCACTCACCTCTTAAGCGCGCCCACATCCTCTCACCCTCAATACCACCCCATGCTTTTCTGAGCTTTAACTTGCTAGCCATGCAAAGTTTTTCTACAGAATCAATACCATTAGCTATCAAACGCTCGTTCATGGCATGCCCAATCCCATTGAGATCTCTCAAGCTCAAACGAAAAAGCACTTGTGGCAAATCAAGTTTTTCAATAACCACCAAGCCATTGGGCTTTTGCATATTGCTAGCAGTTTTAGCTAAATAACGATTGGGCGCGATACCAATCGAACAACGCAAATAATCGCCCACTTCAGAATATATTTTTTCCTTGATCTGTATGGCTAATCTTTCTGCATTCGCCCGCAATCGATCACTGCCCTTTAACTCACACCACATCTCATCAATGGATCGCACAGCAGTCACTGGCAGGCAAGACTCAATGACTTCATGCAAACGATGATGCAAGCAAATATATTCTTCTGGCCTTGCTTCAACAAACTGAATCTCTGGGCACAAACGCTTGGCATCTCTAACACCCGTCCCAGTCTTGACCCCAAAACGCTTAGCCTCAACACTTGCTGCAATACAACAAGTACTGGGAGTCATAACAGCCACAATACCAATCGGTTGACCACGCAACTCCGGACGCATCTGCTGTTCAGCAGAGGCGAAATAAGAATTAAAGTCCACGTACAAAGCACGTAGATGTGAATTAGCTACCTGACTCATATACTGTATAAATATACAGTATTTTTAAGAGGTCTTTTAAATTTAAGAAAAATGCCAATCACCTTAGGTGACTGGCATTATTTAGATGCTGGCGTAGATTTGGGCGGCCAACTTGTACCGCTCTGCCGCCTCTGCTGGCTCTTGCAAGGCTTCGTGTAACTTAGCCAAAGTCATATGAGCCTCTGCCTTCATGCCTGGTTTAGCTTTGGAGTCGCGCACCACACCTTGCAAACTGGATTTGGATTTACCCCATAGCTTTTGCGCCAAACATAACTTACCCAAAGCCAAAGATAAAGCAGGCTCACTTGGATACTTAGTCATCCAGGTTTCTAGTTTTTGGACCAGAACCAAAGTCGTTGAACCTGCTGGCAAACACTCTGGATAAACACCCAATAGAACTTCATCCCATTGATCATCCAAAGACTCTTCAATTAACTCTCTGGCCAAATCTTGCTGACCTGTTGCCAACAAACCTTTGGCCATCACCAAAGCAACCCTAGATGCTTTGCGATCTGATTTAGGTAAGTTTTTCCAAATACGTAATAAAGCTTCGTGATCAGAAGATTTTTGCTGAACCAATTTAGCCACAGCTTCTTGTACTGTTTTTTGCGCCACGACCGGATGAATCGCTTCACGCTTACTCAAGCTGTGCGTTAAACGTAAAACCTCTTCCCAACGTTTTAATTGCTGATTCGCGCGTAAAGCAATACGCTGCACAAAGAGTTGACGCGATCCACCTTTTTGCAATTGATCAATGGTTGCTAAAGCACCATCTGCATCATTTGAATCCATTTGCATATCAGCCATGGCTACTAAACGTGCCTGCTGTTTATCGGCTGATTTAATTTTTGCCAACCACTCATCTCTAAGTGCAAATTTATTCAAGCGATGTGCAGATCTTGCTGCTAAGAGCGCTGCAGTTTCAGCCATCGCACTATTTGCACTAGCGGCTTCTGCAGCTTTTAAAGCTTTTGAAAAACGCCCGGCAAAAATATCCTCAATCGCTTCAGATAAATGCGCAACAGCACGAGCTTCACGTTGCTTGCGACGATAGGCTGCTGCTTGCTTGGGTAAATCCAAAATCGCTGCAAAGGTGCGCCAAGCAACAAGACCGGCTAAAAAAACACCTAAAACAGCCGCAATAAAGAAATTAAGACTTGTGTCTACTCGATACGGCGGAAAATAAATCGTGATGTGACCACCATTGCTGCTCGCAAATAGCGCCACTACAACCGCTAATGCGAATAAGAAAGCTAACCAAAGTGCGCTACGCATTTTTATGGGCCCTTCTTAGCCACTACTGGCTTAGCAATATCAGCTTGTATATCAACTAGCATTTTTTGCACATTAACAACTGCTGTAGATTGAGCCTGAAAATGCTTGGTCAACAACTGTTGTGCTTGCGTTAAATCTTCTTTTGCCACTTGAGGCATATTCGATAACCAAGCCATGCGAGCACTCAAGATCGTTAAACGCAATTGTTGACGAACCAAGTCTTGGGCAGCTGGCGTTAAAGCAAGATCTTTAATATCCCCCACCACTTGTACACGCACCAATTGATCACTCATGCGCTGAATAGCTGAAAATACTTTATCTGTTAGAGATGGCGCTTTCGGAGAAGCACTAGGAGTTACCGCTTGAGTTGCAGGCAGCGCTGTCATAGGTAACTGATTGATTTGATTTAACACCGCTGTCATTTTTGCCGCAACCGGTGCAATGACTTTCTCGGCCTCAAGATTGCCCTTGAGTACAGCTTCTAAATCTGCCTCATGTGCCATCACAGTAGCTAATTTGGCTTCCAACTCAGCAACGCGACCATCTAATTGAGCTGGGCGATGATACAAACGAATCCCGCCTTCAAAACCTAACCAAAGAATACAAACGGCAATGGCAATCCATAATGCTTTCCATAAACCCTGACTTAGAGCATCAGATTTATCTTTTTTAGAATTACCTACTGGCGCATTGTTTAATTCAGCGGTCATTTAAGCCTCTTTTATTCACTTCAATTGTTGAATCCAACGTTGACTAGCTAAGACAAGTTGATTATCTCCAGCATTACAGCATTCTACTTTCTTAAAACCTAATTCTTTAGCAGTTTGTGCAATACGAGGATGAGAACAAATCATAGTGGCTAAATTTAACCACTCCTGCCCCCATGGCTGCATTTCCTTGAGTACATCAGTCATGTGCCGTACACCTTCAGAAGATGTCATTAAACAAGCTGTTTCTTCTGGCGACACAGTTTTTAGTAACTGCCAAACCGGAGCGTCTTTTGATAAGGGCACCCTGCGATAAGTTTCCAAATGATGGATCTGAGCCCCCTCACGCAATAATTGCTCACTCAACCATGCGCGACCACCAGCACCTTTTAAAAATAAGATGTGCTGATTAGCCCAATGAACCGATACCTTTTTAAGTTCAGCCCAAAGACCTTCAGAATCCCAATTTTCTGGCTCTTTGGGGTAATAAATTTGATAGCCATTGTCTACAGTAATACCGCGACGCTCCAAAGCTTCAACACTGCCACCACCCACCACAGCAATAGGGACTGTTGTTGGCCAATCAGCCTTTAACAAACGCATCGTGCATTCAATGGCGTTAGGACTTACAAATACTGCTAAATGAATGTTGGGTAGCAACTCTTGCAAACGCTTAGCGTCTTGGGGACTTTCATTGGGAACAATCGATAACAACGGCAACTGAATTTGTTTTAACTCAGGTAATTGCTGAGCTAGCAACTCCCCTAATCGCATCGATTGCCCTAGAGGGCGAGTTAAAACAATTTGAGCCATTGTGATGTTTTGCTTATTCTCTTGGTGGCAATAAATCTTTGGCACCCTGAGCAATCAAATCATCAGCCACTTGCAAGCCCATGGCATCGGCCTCTTGCATACTGGCTAAGGATAATTTTTTCTCAGAACGGCAAATTTTTTGACCATCCGTACTGGCCACAAATGCTCTCAAGTACAAATTAGTCGCATCTTCCCAGGTTGCGTAAGCAGCCAAAGGTACATCGCAAGAACCACCCAAAGCTCTAGAAACGGCTCTTTCTGCACTGACTGCCATAGCCGATGGGGCATGGTTGAGTGGCGCTAAACAGGCCTGGATCTCAGGTCTACCGGCACGAATCTCAATACCCAAAGCACCTTGGCCAGCCGCTGGCAAACTATCTTCTGCAGCCAAGAGACTACGAATACGGCTAGCCATACCCAAACGCTTAAGACCGGCCGCTGCCAAAATAATTGCGGCGTACTCACCTTTATCTAATTTACCCAAACGAGTGTCTAAATTGCCTCGTAAAGGCTGAATGTTGAGATGGGGATATCTTGACCTTAAAGAGGCTTCACGGCGCAAACTAGCCGTTCCTACAACGGCCCCTGCAGGCAAATCAGCCAAAGAGCCATAGTCGTTTGAAACAAAGGCGTCCCTGGCATCCTCTCGCTCCATGATGCAAGCCAGCTCAAATCCCTCGGGTAGCTGCATTGGTACGTCTTTTAAAGAATGGACTGCCAAGTCGGCCCGCCCCTCTTCCAAAGCCACCTCAAGCTCCTTCACAAAAAGGCCTTTACCGCCCACTTTAGAGAGGGTACGGTCCAAAATTTGGTCACCCCGGGTAGTCATCCCCAGAATACTCACATCGCACTCTGGATAGAGCTTTTTCAAGCAATCACGGACATATTCAGCCTGCCACATGGCCAAACGGCTCTCACGGGAGGCAATAACTAGTTTTTTAGGATAAGAAATTTGTGTCATAACCATAAGGATAAGGCCTTTGAGGCAATATACTTGTGTTTATGGCAGATTTAGACAAAAACAAGAACTCTTTAGACAACAAAGACCAAGCTTGGTCGGCTCGTTTTGCCGAGCCTGTAGCGGAACTCGTGCAACGATATACCGCTTCTGTTGATTTTGATAAACGCATGGCTTTGGTAGATATCCAAGGCTCTTTGGCTCATGCCGAGATGTTAGCTGCACAAAAAATTATCAGTGCAGACGACTTGGCTCAGATCCAAAAAGGCATGACTCAGATACGCTCTGAAATCGAAGCAGGTTCTTTTGTATGGGAACTCGCTCTTGAAGACGTGCACTTAAATATCGAAGCACGCTTGACTAAATTAGTTGGCGATGCAGGCAAACGTCTACACACTGGTCGTTCACGCAATGACCAAGTCGCCACTGATATCCGTTTGTGGTTACGCGGTGCGATTGATGACATACAAACAGAATTAACGTCATTGCGCTCTGGCTTATTAGGTTTAGCGGAAAAGCATGCTGAAACAATCATGCCTGGCTTTACTCATTTGCAAGTAGCTCAGCCGATTACTTTTGGTCATCATGTGATGGCTTATGCCGAGATGTTTGCACGTGATGCTGAGCGCTTGGCTGATTGCCGCAAGCGTGTGAATCGTTTACCTCTAGGTGCGGCTGCTCTTGCAGGAACTAGCTACCCAATTGATCGCGAACGTGTTGCCAAGACTCTTAGGTTTGAAGGCGTTTGCCAAAACTCATTAGACGCAGTCTCTGATCGCGACTTTGCTATCGAGTTCTGCGCCACTGCTTCACTAGTGATGACGCATATCTCTCGCTTATCTGAAGAATTGATTCTTTGGATGAGTCCGCGCGTTGGCTTCATTGATTTACCAGACCGCTTCTGCACTGGTAGCTCAATCATGCCGCAAAAGAAGAACCCAGACGTTCCAGAATTAGCGCGTGGCAAAACAGGCCGCGTGAATGGCAATTTGATTTCTTTATTAACTTTGATGAAAGGCCAACCGTTGGCCTACAACAAAGATAACCAAGAAGATAAAGAGCCTTTATTTGATTCTGCAGATACGCTACGCGACACTTTGCGCATTTTTGCTGACATGGTGCCTCACATCCAAGTGAAAGCTGATGTGATGCGTGCCGCCGCTCTTCAAGGTTTCGCGACAGCCACTGACCTTGCTGATTACTTGGTTAAAAAAGGTTTGCCTTTCCGTGACGCTCACGAAGCTGTTGCGCATGCGGTTAAAGCATGCTCCAACAAAGGTTGCGATTTGGCAGATTTATCGTTAGCTGATTTGCAAGCAGCTTGCGACCTTGGTGATAAAGCCAAATTAATTGGTGATGATGTTTTTGGCTTCCTAACACTCGAAGGTTCTGTGAATAGCCGCAATCACACAGGCGGCACGGCTCCTGAGCAAGTTAAGAAAGCAATTGCTACTTACCGCAAGAATCTTAAGTAAGCTAGCGAATATCTAGTCAAGGAAAGTTTGATTAATTATTTTTAGTTAATTGACGAATGAAAAAAGGCTCATCTAATGAGCCTTTTTTTGTTTTTCTTACTGGGTTAAAAACTATTAGTCTTTAACGCAGTCCACGTAGTACTCTTTGCGACCGTTAAGATCACCCTTGACCAAACCATGTACATCAGTTTCAAAGCCAGGGAACTGTTCATTGAAGTCACGTGTGAATCGCAAGTAATCAACGATGCGTTTGTTAAAGCGCTCACCAGGAATTAACAAAGGAATACCTGGTGGGTATGGCGTTACTAACATAGCTGTTACGCGACCTTCTAGCTCATCAATTTGCACACGCTCAATGTCGCGATGCGCCATCTTTGCCCAAGCATCTGATGGCTTCATTGCTGGCACCATGTCAGACAAGTACATCTCTGTTGTCATGCGAGCCACATCGTACTTTTTGTATACCTGATGAATTTGTTGACACAAATCTTTTAGACCAATGCGCTCGTAGCGTGGGTGCTTGGTCACAAACTCAGGAAGAACGCGCCATAAAGGTTGGTTCTTGTCGTAGTCGTCTTTGAACTGTTGCAAAGTTGTTACCAAGGTATTCCAGCGCCCTTTGGTAATACCAATAGTGAACATGATGAAGAATGAATACAAACCAGTCTTCTCAACAATCACGCCATGCTCAGCTAAGTACTTGGTCACAATGCTGGCAGGAATACCCGTATCAGCAAAGTCGCCATCCATCTCTAAGCCTGGGGTAATGACTGTCGCCTTAATTGGGTCCAACATATTGAAGCCATTGGCCAACTTACCAAAGTCGTGCCAACGCTCATCCGCTTGCAATACCCAATCTTCTCTTTCGCCAATACCTTCTTCAGCAAGATACTCTGGGCCCCAAACCTTGAACCACCAATCAGCACCCCACTCTTCATCCACCTTGCGCATCGCACGACGGAAGTCTAATGATTCCGCAATTGACTCATGCACCAAGGCTGTACCACCAGGAGGCTCCATCATGGCTGCTGCCACGTCACAAGACGCAATAATCGCGTATTGCGGACTAGTTGATGTGTGCATCAAATAAGACTCATTAAAGCAATCGTTGTCTAATTTATTAGACTCAGAGTCTTGTACCAAGATCTGTGATGCTTGAGACAAACCAGCCAATAATTTATGTGTTGATTGAGTTGAGAACACCATGCTCTCTTTAGAGCGTGGGCGATCTTTACCAATCGCATGCATGTTCTTGTAAAAGTCATGGAATGTTGCATGTGGCAACCAAGCTTCATCGAAGTGCAAGGTATCCACCTTGCCATCCAACATCTCTTTAATCATTTCTACGTTGTACAAAACACCGTCATATGTACTTTGAGTGATTGTCAAAACGCGTGGTTTGGCATTTTTATCAGTAATGAATGGATTGTTCTGAATTTTCTTCTGGATCGTTTTCCAATCAAATTCTTCTTTAGGAATTGGACCAATAATGCCGTAGTGATTGCGCGTTGGCATCAAGAACACAGGAATCGCTCCCGTCATCATGATGGCATGCAAAATTGACTTGTGGCAGTTGCGGTCCACCAAAACGATGTCGCCAGGAGCCACAGTTGAATGCCAAACAATTTTGTTTGATGTTGACGTGCCGTTTGTTACAAAGAATAAGTGATCAGCATTAAAAATACGTGCAGCATTACGCTCACTTGCTGCTACTGGACCAGTATGGTCTAACAACTGACCCAACTCATCCACAGCATTACAAACGTCAGCACGCAACATGTTCTCACCAAAGAACTGGTGGAACATTTGACCCACTGGGCTCTTCAAGAAAGCCACGCCACCAGAGTGACCTGGGCAGTGCCATGAGTAAGAACCATCTGAGGCGTAATGCGTTAATGCTTTAAAGAATGGTGGCGCCAATGAATCTAAATAAACCTTAGCTTCACGAATGATGTGGCGCGCCACAAACTCTGGCGTGTCTTCATTCATATGAATGAAGCCATGTAACTCACGCAAAACATCATTGGGGATGTGGCGAGATGTTCTAGTCTCACCATACAAGAAGATTGGAATCTCTTCATTACGTTTACGCACTTCCACCACGAATGCACGCAAACCTTCTAGAGCCACATCAATTTCTTCTGCGGAACCAGAGCCGAATTCTTCATCGTCAATTGAGAGGATGAAACAAGATGCACGAGCCGCTTGTTGAGCAAATGAAGTAAGGTCACCGTAACTGGTCAAACCAAGCACTTCCATACCCTCAGTTTCAATAGCTTCAGCCAGGGCGCGCGCACCCGAACCTGAGATGTTCTCAGTGCGGAAATCCTCGTCAATAATGACTACTGGAAAACGAAATTTCATGGTGACTCCCTACCTAGCTAAACCTCGTTATTTTGAGGGTCTTTTTTCTTAAAAACGTGACTATATATATAAATACAAGATTTCGCTGAATTTATTTCAAGAAATGTTGCGTTAAACGAACTAATTTAATGATTCAATAAGGCGCCCGGATGAAAATCCAGTAAAAAAGCACCTATTTAGGTGCTTAAGCTTGGTCTAACACTAGATAAGGCTCTAGGCGATTTTTTAGGTCTTTGGTAGCGTTACGCCCACCTGGCCCTGATATTTGCCGCCACGATCCTTGTAAGAAGTCTCGCAAATCTCGTCGCTCTCAAAGAATAGAACCTGGGCACAACCTTCACCAGCGTAAATTTTTGCTGGCAATGGTGTGGTGTTTGAGAACTCTAGTGTCACGTAACCTTCCCACTCAGGTTCAAATGGAGTCACGTTCACAATGATGCCGCAACGAGCGTAGGTACTCTTACCTAAACATACCGTTAAGACGCTTCTTGGAATCTTGAAATACTCCACCGTTCTAGCTAAAGCAAAGGAGTTAGGTGGAATGATGCAAACATCACCCTTGAAATCAACGAAAGATTTATCGTCAAAGTTCTTTGGATCAACAATGGTGCTATTGATATTGGTAAAAATCTTGAACTCATCCGCACAACGAATGTCATAGCCATAACTCGATGTGCCATAACTAACAATTTTTTGACCATCAGTAGACTGGCGCACTTGGCCAGGCTCAAATGGAGAAATCATGTCGTGCTCTTCGCACATGCGGCGGATCCAGCGGTCAGATTTAATAGTCATAAGTTGTATTTTGACATATCTATTAAATGAGCTCTATTTTTAAATAACCCTTAAAAAAGAACGCCCTTCGGCTTGAGGAGATAACTGGCCAATCACCGCAGCATCACCAAAATCTTCTTCTGCAAATATTTCTAAAACTTCACCAAGCACAGCTGGATCACATGCCACCAGTAAACCACCACTGGTTTGAGGATCTGTCAAAATTGCCTGATCAACTGGGGTCAAATCTGTTGATAACTCAATATCAGCACCATAACTTGCCCAGTTACGATTTGAGGCCCCCGTGATAAATCCTTGCTGCGCCAATTCTTTGACCCCAGGCAATATTTTCAGATCAGCATAATTAATTTGCCCTTGGACATTAGAGCCTTTACAGATTTCTAATGCATGCCCTAACAAACCAAAGCCCGTGACATCAGTCATAGCATGAACACCTGTGATTGCCGCCAACTTTTTGCCTGGCGTGTTGAGTTTGGTTGTGTTGGCGATCATTTGTTCGTAACCGCTTAGGTCTAATTTTTCCTTTTTAAGCGCGGCCGAATAAATACCCACACCCAAAGGTTTACCTAATACCAAAACATCTCCTGCTTTAGCTGTGGCATTTTTCTTAAGATTCTTCGGATCAATAATGCCAATCACGGCCAAACCATAGATGGGCTCAACAGAGTCAATTGAATGGCCACCAGCCACAGGAATACCAGCTTTAGCACAGATCTCACGACCTCCATCCAAGATTTCAGCAATGTCTTCATGGGGCAATACATTGATAGGCATACCCACAATTGCTAATGCCATCAATGGCGTTCCACCCATCGCATAAATATCAGATATTGCATTCGTTGCTGCAATCTGCCCAAAGTGTCTTGGGTTATCAACAATCGGCATAAAGAAATCAGTCGTAGCAATTAATGCTTGATGATCATTAATTTGATAAACAGCAGCGTCATCAGCAGTCTCAGTGCCAACCAATAACTCTGATGGAACAGCAAACGGAATGGCAGTCTTTAATAGGTTTGCCAAAACACCTGGAGCAATCTTGCAACCACAACCACCACCATGAGAAAGAGAGGTTAAACGTGGTTTATCTTGTTGATTTGCTGCAAACATATGATTCCTAAAAAGTTAATACAGTGGTGTTGTCTTGAGTGGCACGATCTAACATCGTGACCATGCCGATAATTTCTCCAACACCATCAATCAAATCGCTTAACTGTAAATTTCTATCGCGCATAGCAGTACTACACGGATAAAACTTCACACCAGTTCGCATGGCATCATCAATAAAATCCGATAAACGCCTATTCATTGGCGGGATTGTCTGATGACGACGCTCGTTATTTTTAACAAACATTTCAACACTAGCGCCAATCATGTGTACTTGAACATGAATATCAAGTGCAGCAGCAGTAGATGCCATTAAAAATGGAGTTGTGGCTAAGTCTGGCTTTTCCAGGCTAGCTTGCCAAAGTTGAATTATTAAATGTTTCACCAGCCCTCAATATTTCGTCATCAACCTAATATTTATTTAGAGTAAGTTGATGTTTATTTTAACTTTGGGACAGCTCTGGAGAAATTAATTTAAGTTTGTAGCGCTCTTAATTCATCAATTGTATTGACGTTAGCAAAAGCCGCCGCATCGTCAAACACAACATACGCAGTTTTCATCGACTGAAACCATTTATCAATTTTTCGACCGCCCCCACTTAGAAATGGGGTAAGAGTAGAAATAACCGTAGATTTCATCAACGCAAAAACAGGATGGGTTTGAATGTCACCATCTTCAAGTGTGGCAGCGTAAACCAAATCTAAATCCTGAATAATTAATGCCTGAGATAGCTTGTCGACTAAATCCAAAGGGAATTTAGGCGAATCACATGGCACAGTCACCAGGTACGGGTGCTCACAATTTTCCAAACCAGCTTGGAAACCTGCTAAAGGTCCAGCAAAATCTCCAATAACGTCAGAAATAACCGCAACACCTAATGACTCATATGCTGCCAAATTTCTATTGGCATTTACTTTAACAATACCCACCTGAGGTTCGAGACGCAAAATGGTATGCATCACCATCGGCGCCCCCTTAAAAGGCTGCAATCCTTTATCTGTGCCGCCCATCCTTCTACCTTGACCACCAGATAGAACTAACCCAGAAATCAAATCATGCGGTATGGACATCACTAGTATTTCCAATAAATCGATTAATACCGCTGTAGATTAAATAATGTTGACCGCTACAACGACCAAATAAAGTTAGATTTAATTTATTGGCCATCTCAAGACCCATTGCCGTTACACCGGATCTAGACAATAAAAAGGGAATACCCATTTGAGCGCCCTTGATGACCATCTCCGATGTTAAACGCCCGGTTGTATAGAAAATTAAATCATCCCCAGGCTGATCCTCTAACCACATGAGTCCCGCGATTGAATCAACAGCATTATGTCGACCGACGTCCTCAACAAAATGCAATAACTCAGCATGATCACCGCAGTTTTTGAAAACTGCACAGGCATGCACTGAGCCCGCTTGCTTATAAATTGAAGGTTTAGTTCTAATATGATCTACAACTTCATATACAGCAAGCTGGTTGATTTGAGCAGTTTCAGAAAGATGTATCTTATCTATATCATCCAATAAGCCACCAAACACCGTACCCTGACCGCATCCGGTTGTAACCACTCTTCGGCTAGTCTTTTGCTCAACATCAACGGTATTGCATTTTGTTTTTACCGCAGCAGACTCAGTCTCCCAATCCACCTGAATACTCTCAATCACACCTACCGAGGAAACCAAGCGCTGGTTACGCAAATAACCCAAGACTAATGCTTCAGGAGCACCACCCATGGTCATGAGAGTAACCAACTCTTTTTTATCAAGGTAAATTGTTAGAGGCCGCTCACCAGGTATATGACCAATTTTTTTTCGCCCCTGCTCATCCATGACTTCAACCTCATGGATGAGTGGAGCAACTGCGTTAGTTAATTTGACCAATGGATGTGTGCCTAAAAAGAAATATGTAGCTAAGCTGGCTTAGCTACATATTAGTTCCTTGCCAATAATTAATTCGTCGCTGGTGGGACAAAGGGACCTGGATTGGTGCATGCCCCAGGCGCTGCTGTACCTGCTTTTTTGTATTTATTGGCAACCTCATTCTGCGCCAAACATAACTTGTAAGCACCCACCTTATCACCATGAGCAGTCTTCGCTTTTGCCAAATCAGCTGCGGCAGCTTGCTCAGGAGTTGGAGTCGGCAACTTTGCCATCACAAAACCAGAAGTTAATAAAGTAACGAGTAATAGTGAAATTTTTTTCATATCTGTTTCTTCCTTAGCTCTAGGTTCTTATAGTTTTCCAGACTTAACATCGTTATACCAAAGTTCATGATGCTCTTTACCCCAAGCCTCATCAACATAACCTGTTTTCATACCCTGTAAAGCACCCTCCATGCCAATTGAGCCAACATAGATATGGCCCATTGCCATGACCGTCATCAATATTGCCGCAACACCATGAATGATATTGGCAAGTTGCATCGTGCCACGCCAGTATTCCATATTAGGAACAATCATATCTAGCACCCAACCAGATCCAGATACAACCATGCCAAGGATAGTCACACCAGCCCAAAACCAGATCTTTTCTCCGGCATTGAATCTGTGTGAAGGAATATGTTTACCAGATAGCAAACCACCAAAAGTGGCCAACCAATGCAAATCATCTTTGCTAGGTAAATTATCCTTAACAAAGATAACAAAGAACAAAAGTATGCTTGCGGTAAATAGTGGTCCTGTGAAGTTATGGATATTCTTCATAACCAGCAAAAGAGCACCATATGCTGTACCACCCATGATTGGTAATAAGAAATGTTTGCCAAAAAGAATCAGTAAGCCTGAAATTGCTAAGGCAATGAAGCTAAAAGCCATCAACCAATGTGAGAAGCGCTCTAAACCGCTAAAGCGTTTCATCAATCGGCCAGTCATCGGCTCATGAAGCTTAATTTTTCCTTTAACAACAAATACAGTCAAAATTAATCCGGCCATGATCACTATCAGCCAACCGCCCCACACTGTAATTACACCATTGCGGATTAAACGCCATTGCTGACCAGATTTTTGGATTAATACACCTGCCTCTTTGTTAGGAATACTCACATAGTGAGCTTGATCAGAGTTAGCACTCTTCCAAATCGGCTGATTGTTGGCTGGTTGACTCTCTGCTTTTTCACGTTGAGCCTGAGCATCCTTATTCACCTCAAGAATGTTAACTGACTCAATTGGCTGCTTTGCCGCAGGAGCGGCTCCTTGAGCAAAAACAGCCGTTGCCGCTAATGAAAGCACCAGGCTAGCGAGTAAGTTTTTTATTGTAATTCTCATACTGTCTCCTAAATTACTCTATCAACTTACTTAGATTTCACATAATCATCTTGGCCAAGACTACGAGTCTTTAATTGCTTTTCCCAACTCGCAGGATCACCCGATGTCCAACCCTTAACCACGTAATTATTATCAGCAGCCACATGAGATTTTTCATCACCTTTCTTCGCCGCAACAACACCCTGAGGCTTCTCAGAGCATGCAGCTAGCGTGAAAGACGTTGCAACCAAGGCAATTAATGAGATTTTTTTCATCATGATTTATTTCCTGATGGTTGTTGTGGTTTACCGTAAGCTGTACCCCAACCAAACACGTTAGCTCCAGCTGCCTTGCCGTTTGATTGACGTTTAACAACACGGTTGCGGAAAATATCTGCAACCACGTCACCATCACCACCAATCAATGCTTTGGTAGAACACATCTCTGCACACGCAGGCAATTTACCTTCAGCTAAACGGTTGCGGCCATATTTCTCAAACTCAGCCTGGGTACCATTTTTCTCTGGACCACCTGCACAGAACGTACATTTATCCATCTTGCCACGTAGACCAAAAGTTCCTGTACCTGGGAATTGAGGTGCACCAAAAGGACATGCGTATGAGCAATAGCCACAACCAATGCAAATATCTTTGTCGTGTAGCACAACGCCCTCATCCGTCCTGTAAAAACAATCAACTGGACAAACCGCCATACATGGCGCATCTGAACAATGCATACAGGCAACTGAGATTGACTTTTCAGCACCGATTTGACCATCATTAATCGTCACCACTCGACGGCGATTAACACCCCAAGGCACTTCATGCTCATTCTTACACGCTGTAACGCAACCGTTACACTCAATACAGCGCTCTGAATCGCAGATAAATTTCATTCTTGCCATCATCGTCTCCTAAATTCAGTCTCTATTAAGCGAACTTTTCAATCTGACAAATTGTTGTCTTTGTCTCTTGCATCATCGTCACACTGTCGTAACCGTAGGTAGTTGCCGTGTTGACAGCCTCACCACGTACGATTGGCGCAGCACCCTTAGGATAGGCATCAAGCATGTCTTTACCCTGCCACCATCCAGAGAAGTGGAATGGTATGAATGCGGTATCCGGTCCCACACGCTCCGTCACCAAAGCTTTCACTTTGATCTTGGCGCCCGTTGGAGATTTAACCCAAACGTACTCACCATTTCTGATGCCACGTTTATTGGCTGCTGCAGGATTAATTTCAACAAAGTTATCTTGTTGTAACTCTGCCAACCATGGGTTTGAACGTGTTTCCTCACCGCCACCCTCGTACTCCACCAAACGACCTGAAGTAAGGATGATTGGGAACTTCTCATACAACTTATCTTCAATGTTCTTTTGTTGAACAGACTTGTAGAGAGTTGGTAAGCGCCAGAAAGCCTTCTTGTCATCATGAGTCGGGTATTTAGCAACCAAATCTGGACGTGTACCGTATAGTGGCTCACGATGTTGAGGCACTGGATCAGGGAAGTTCCAAACCACGGCACGAGCCTTAGCGTTACCGAATGGATGACAGCCGTGGTTTTTCATAATCACACGAATCAAACCACCAGAAACGTCAGTCTTCCAGTTTTTACCTTCAGCTGCCTTTTGCTCAGCTTCAGTTAACTCACCCCACCAACCTAACTTCTTAACTAAGACATGATCAAACTCTGGGTATCCAGTTGTGATGTCAGCACCCTTAGAGTGTGAACCATTCTCAGCAAGTAGATTTTTGCCATCTTTATCCACGCCAAAGTTGGCGCGGAAGTTACCTCCACCATCCATCACATGCTTGCTGGTGTCATAAAGATTTGGGCTACCTGGATGCTTCATCTCAGGAGTGCCATAACAAGGCCATGGCAAACCAAAGTAATCACCAGTCGTGTCGTACCCTGTCACTGGATCCTTACCACCCTTAGATTTCAAAGTCTTCACATCAAACACATGCATCATGCGCATATGTGCTTTTAAGCGCTCTGGAGAGTGTCCTGAATAACCAATTGTCCAAACTGACTTATTGATTTCACGCAAAATAGATTCAACTTCAGGCTCTTTCCAATCCTTACCAGCAAACTTGCTCTTAAGCATCTTGTAGTTCTTTGATAACTCATTACCAAAGCCTAACTTGTCAGCCATTGCTTGCATGATCACGTGGTCTGGCACTGATTCCCATAATGGATCAATCACTTTCTCACGCCACTGAATAGATCGATTAGATGCGGTTGCTGAACCACTGGTCTCAAATTGAGTAGCTGCTGGTAACAAATAAACAGCACGATCTTTATTAACTTGAGCACCTTCAACTTGCATCGCAGCCATCGCCGCTGTAGCGCTTGGGTATGGATCAACCACAACCAATAACTCCAACTTGTCCATGGCTTTTTTCATGTCTAAACCACGAGTCTGAGAGTTTGGCGCATGACCCCAGAAGAACACGCCCTTCACGTTACTATCCTGGTCAATTAGCTCATTCTTTTCTAATACTGCGTCCACCCAGCGAGAAACAGTTGTACCTGATTTCTCCATCATGTTTGGCGCATACTGAGCTTTGATCCACTCATAATCAACACCCCAAACACCTGCGAAGTGTTTCCATGATCCAGCTGCTAAGCCGTAGTAGCCTGGCAATGAATCTGGGTTAGGGCCTACGTCTGTAGCGCCCTGTACGTTATCGTGTCCGCGGAAAATATTAGTACCGCCACCGCTCTTGCCTACGTTACCTAACGCTAACTGCAAGATACATGATGCACGCACCATCGCATTACCAATGGTGTGCTGCGTTTGACCCATACACCAAACAATCGTGCCTGGACGATTTTCATGAAGCGTCTTGGCAACTTTGTACATCTCAGCCTCAGGCACTCCGCAGGCTTCTTCAACTTTGGCTGGAGTCCACTTTTCAAGTACTTCTTTTTTAATTTCATCCATGCCGTAAACACGATCATTGATGTACTTTTTATCTTCCCAACCATTTTTGAAGATGTGATGCAACACACCAAACAAGAATGGGATATCTGTACCAGAGCGAATGCGTACGTACTGGTCTGCTTTAGCAGCTGTACGCGTATAGCGTGGATCCACCACGATCATCTTGCAACCAGCTTCTTTGGCATGCAACATGTGCAACATTGATACTGGATGGGCTTCAGCAGCATTTGAACCAATATAGATTGCAGCTTTTGAATTCTGCATGTCGTTATAGCTGTTGGTCATCGCACCATAACCCCAGGTATTCGCAACGCCGGCAACAGTTGTTGAGTGGCAAATACGTGCTTGGTGGTCTGTGTTGTTAGTACCAAAGAAAGAAACAAACTTGCGTAATAGATAAGCTTGCTCGTTGTTGTATTTTGATGAACCAATAAAGAATAAAGAATCAGGGCCAGATTTTTTCTTGAGGCTCTTCATCTTTGCGGTAATTTCATCAAGAGCAGTATCCCAACTGATTCTTTCGTACTTGCCATTAACCAGTTTCATCGGATACTTCAAGCGGAACTCACCATGGCCGTGCTCACGAATTGCAGCACCCTTTGCACAGTGCGCACCAAGATTGATCGGTGAATCAAATACAGGTTCTTGACGAGTCCAAACACCGTTTTCAACTACAGCATCAATAGCACAACCAACTGAACAGTGTGTACAGACCGTACGCTTCACTTCAATCTTACCTTTGCCATCAAGCTTAGCGCCTGGAGTCGCTTTTGCTTTTTGCACCAAGGTTAATTGTGACGCCGCCAAACCAACTCCAACACCCACGCCAGAGCGTTTTAAGAATGTGCGGCGATCCATCATAGGTATCGCTGATTGGAGGCTACGCGCTAAGCTACCCACCATTTGTGAAGTGTGACGAGAGGCAGCAACAGCTTGCTGTGATGATTTACGAATCAGACTCATGGCTAGACCCTTTAGAAATCAAGAGAAATAAAAAAACGCTCGTTAATTAAAAAATTAAACGAGCGTAGTTTTGTAATACTTGCGGATATGATCGGAAACTTTGTAACCCTTATTGTCTTCGATCATGCTTGATGCTTGCTCAGCAATCGCAGTCCCAAGAGGTGTTTGAGAAACTACAGCGACTGCACCAGCAGTGACCCCCGCTGAAACAAAGAATTTTCTGCGTGACTCTTTGTGATTTTTTTCACTCATGTCTATCTCCTTTAATTCTTAACAATCTATTACTAAGTTATAAAAGTAATACTTGCATTTATGAATTAACTATAAACCCATATGAAATTCTTTGCACAAGACAAATACAAATTTTGATAGGGGGTTTCCCTAGTGCTACTCCACCATGTCCATGCCATAGCTCTCTACTTCAAAAAAAGCTCTGGCTAATGACCCTACTGCCTTGTAGTGATTAGCGCTCGGATGATTTTCTATTGCATCGCACAAATCAACTAGCCATGAGCGCATGTGCTCATCAAAGAATTTCTTTTGTTGAGTTAAGTTAGCAATTGATAAGTCATCACCTGCAATCAAATAACGCATCACCTCACACAGTGAAGCAATGTGATCTTCACTTTCGGTAATATTTTCAGCAGCTTCAAGCCCAAGCTCTTGTAGAGCGTCGCGCAATCTCACCAAGGGCTTCTCATTTAAAAACCCAGTCTGGTAATAAGATCCATAAAGAAAAACTTCTGGTTTACCAATACCAATGAATAACTCTTGATATTCATTGGCCCACTCTTGCGCATTAGATGCTGACGAAACCTTAACTAGTTGATCCCAGGCTTGGGTTAAGGCAGCGTTGTCCGGCGCATCAGCCCCAGAACCATATGCAGCAGAAGCTGCAATACGATGTAATAAATCATCATCAGGAGCTTTATAAAAGAGTTGCGCTAGCAAACCATAAAGATCAGCTCTTGCCACATCCTCTTCTAAACCGTCAGAACTTAGCTCAGTAACTTCTTTATCAAGATTTTTATCCATGCTTTTTATCAGACCACATCGTTATCATTTGGTTTATTCATCATATCGACAACACGACAATCACTGCACATTTTTAGGCGCTCCATAGCCTCCCCTGAGAAAGCAGCATGTAGTGACAACTTTCCAAGCATTAACTCAACCATTTTTAGAGTGCCAAAAGGTTTCCCACAACTAATGCAATGGAATGGCTTCGTCTCATTCAGAACTACTGCCTTCTTTCTTATTTCAGTGATCTGCAACCGCGGTGATAGCGTCAATGCATTTTCTGGGCAAGTATCAACACACAAACCACACTGCACACAGTTACGCTCAATAAAAGATAGTTGAGGCGCTTCTGGATTGTCACGTAATGCGCTCTCGGGGCAAGCGCCAACGCAAGACATACACAAGGTACAAGCATCTTGGTTAACCAACACACCACCAATAGGAGAACTAGCGGGCAAGGCCAGTGGTTGTTCTGCGGTAACTTTCTTGGTTGCGTGAAGCATTAAGTGCTCAAGTGCCGCCTCAAGTGTTTCTCGTTTTTCATTAGCAAATGCAAAAGTTGCTAATGGACATAAAGACTCTCTGGCCGATAAAAATCCAAGCGCCTTCTGTAAGGCGGGCGCATCCTCTGCCTGCAATAAAGTAATGGCATCTTTTGCATAACCCAACCCATCTAAGATAGATTGCGCAATTTCTACTTGCTTCATTAACGCTTGTTGATATTCAGGAGCTTCCTCACCAGTTAACAAGATCACTACCTGAGCAAAACCATGCGCCAAACTACCCAACCATAAATCAATACCTGTAGAGGCGCTGTGATGCAAACCGAATGGAATAACGTGAGAAGGTAAACCCTTGTACTGGTTAGATTTGGTTGCGGCCAAACGCCCTAAGTTATGAACTAATTCTTGCCCACCAGAATTACTGTGCAACAACAAGGTGGGAGCCATTTTTGCGCCTGCCGCCTTATAGGCTTTCGACATCGCTTTAATCTGCTGCCCTTGGTATGGAACACTTGGGTAGTTGTAGCGCATTGCACCTGAAGGGCAAACTGTGGAGCAAGCTCCGCAGCCCATACAAAGGTTTGGATTAACTTTAACAATACCCTTGCCATCTCTAAACTGAGATTCAATTGCAGCAGTTGAGCAAACATCAATACATGCTGAACAACCTATTTGCCCATTACGTCCATGTGCGCAATTTTTTTCGTTGTAAGAAAAGAACTTTGGCTTTTCAAACTCACCCACCATCCCCATCAACTCAGATGCTGCAATTGCCTGATCAATTGGATCTCCTTTAGGCGCAAAATAACCCTGAGGAGGCTGACTCATTTTTAAAATAGGGTCTTTTGATAAATCAAAAATTAAATCCCATGACTCAGTGCGACTGGTGTCAACTCGGTCAAAATTTATTGCCCCAATTGATGAGCAAGCTTTGACGCATGTGCGATGGCTTTTACACTTGGTAAGATCAATTTGATAGCTCAAATCAATTGCACTCTCTGGGCAAGCATCTACACAAGCGCCACAACGCGTACATAATTCCAGGTCAATAGGATTCTCTTGCAGCCACTCAACCTGAAATGAACCCAAATAACCTTTTAAATTTTTTACTGTGCCGCTATATACCGGAAAGTCTCTTTCTTGAGGTAGCACGCCACCCTCAGTACAAAGCACGCCTACACTTAAATTTTTTGATAAACGTTTAGCCCACTCTATAGCAGCATCGCCTGGTCCAACAATCAATACCCGACCACCACTCTGATAACTGACTGTATTAACAGGATCAGGATCAGGAAGCGAAGCCTTAGCTAATAAAGCAGCTATCTTCGGCATTGCACTCTTTGCCTCTGCAGACCAACCGCCTGTTTCACGGATATTTACAAATTTGATTGGCGCAACCAAAGGCTTTTCTTGTTCTGATGCCACTTCTTCGAATAATCGCTTTTCTTGTGTGCAAGCCAAGACAATCTCATCAGATCCTTGGCTGGCCCCAATAAATGCGCCAATTTCTTGACGACACAAAGCGTTACTAAGAGATAGGTCCTTAGCCTCTAAGCCCAAGCCTTTTGCTATTTGGGAAACATCCAAGGGCATGGTCTGATTACAACTACAAACGAGCGTTTTTTTTGTCATCCTCTACCTTTAGCCATTTAAATGGCATTTATTGGCTTTTATGTTTATTAACGTGCTTAATCAGCAGGCTTGCTTGGTTCGTATTTGTTACTTCTTGCGAGTTGTTCAATTCTAGTGATTTTGCCGAATCAATGCTGTTTATGTCACTAGGGGTTTCATCAGGTAACGCGTTTTGCGTTTGCTGCTCCTGATTATTCCCCTGCACATCACGATCGAAATTTGTCTGGTTATTTTTGTCTTCCTCTGACGTCTTGAATAAACCAAGTAATTGAGATTGATTCAATTGTTTGAGCATTTCCAAAGGAATGGGATCTGGCTTGGAGTAATCATCAATGTAAATGTCTAAGCCATCCATGATGTTGTAGTGAGGATCCGAGAAAAGCTTTTGCATAGCTGCTTGCTGAACAGCAGGATCTATGCCCGGTTTAACGTAAGCCGAATAATCTGAGTCTTTGGTTAATTTGAGAACATCCTCTAAAGTTGGGAGCGCCTCTTTAGGTGTTTCATCCGTTGAAGAAACACCATCGCTGTTTATTTTTGGCAACGAAGAAACTTCTGCCCGCTCAGAAATGGTTGACGAACTTACGTTCGGCTGCTTTTTTAAATCTGAGGATTCGTCAGTTTCGATTCCAGCCTTGCGCTTAGACCAACGATTTAAAAATCCTGCCATTAGCTAGCCTCGTCTTTAGGGCGATGAGCACCTTTGAAAGAAACAGGACGAGCACGTTTTTTGGGCTCAGGCTTGTAATGCTCGGTCACAAAATCAGATAACCACGCTGATGTTTCCGCATCCAAGGGGACATTTTCAACAGTCTCACCACCGTCTAACAATCGCCCAGCTTCGTAATAACTAACACTTAAGAAATGAGGAACTGCAAGTGGATCCTGGCCATTGGGATGATCTTCCATCCGCCACATCACAAACCATGCTGGCCTGGTAGAAGTTGCATTAAGGTAATACCCCTCTGCTTCATCCTTAAAGAGCTCCAGTTCAAATCCGGTATAAAGCCAACGCTCACCTGATTCATCTTGCCGCATACATATAGCGGGACGATTGGCGATAGTAAAGTCGGGAGACTTGTGTGAAAACTGCCCCACATCAAACACCACCTCATCTAAAACCCACCGATGTGATTGCCAAGGGTTATCAATCAACTCCTTACGCATCACAACGGCAAGCTGTAGCTTCATAAGCTTAGGTGTTTTGAACCACAATACTAGGGAACTTGCTGGTCATATCTTTCGACATTTCAGCAACTTGTATGGCTATCTTGCGTGCTATTGCCTTATAAATGCCGCTTATAGCCCCATCAGGATCCGCAACCACTGTAGGGCGACCGGCATCCGCTTGTTCGCGAATAGATAAGTTCAATGGCAAGCTACCCAGGAATGTTGTTTCGTACTCATCACACATTTTTTGACCGCCACCTTCGCCAAAAATATGTTCCTGATGGTTACAGTTAGGACACACGTAGATGCTCATGTTTTCAACAATGCCCAAAATTGGAATACCCACCTTCTCAAACATTTTTAGACCCTTGCGAGCATCTAACAATGCGATATCCTGGGGAGTGGTAACAATCACTGCACCCGTGACAGGTACTTTTTGAGACAAAGTTAACTGAATATCACCAGTTCCTGGTGGCATATCCACAACCAAGTAATCTAAATCTCGCCAATTAGTTTGGCGCAATAACTGTTCTAAAGCAGATGTCACCATGGGACCACGCCATACCATTGGATTGTCTGGGTCAATCAAAAAGCCGATTGAGCTAGCCTGCAAACCATGCCCCTCCATAGGTTCGATGGTATTTTCTGCAATAGATTCAGGACGACCAGTAATACCTAACATCATTGGCTGGCTTGGGCCGTAAATATCCGCATCTAAAATACCCACTGTGGCGCCTTCGGCTGCCAAGGCCAAAGCCAAGTTCACCGCGGTAGTCGATTTACCAACACCACCCTTGCCACTCGACACGGCAATGATATTTTTAACGTTTGGCAATAACTTCACACCACGCTGCACAGCATGAGCCACGATGTTCATAGTGACATTGGCGCTGACATTCTTAACGCCTGGCAATTCTCTTAGAGCGCCAATAACCAACTTACGAATAAGGTCAATTTGGCTCTTAGCTGGGTAGGTTAAAACCACATCTAGGGTCACATCACCATCTTCAACTTTGATGTTTTTGGCGAACTTTGAGCTAATCAAATCTTTGCCAGTATTAGGATCTATAACGCTTTTAAGCGCATTTTGTATATTTTCTACTGTTACAGACACACCCATCTCCTAGAGGTTTTTTTACTTTTTCAGCTCTCAACTATATCCGCAGACTAAAATCTATGTCTATGCGTCGAATTTTAGTTACTTCTGCCCTTCCTTACGCCAATGGCCAAATACATATTGGTCACTTGGTTGAATATATTCAAACTGACATTTGGGTCCGCTTCCAAAGAATGCGCGGACACGAAGTTCATTACGTTGGAGCTGATGATACGCATGGTACCCCAATCATGCTTCGCGCTGAAAAGGAAGGTCTTACTCCTAAAGAACTGATTGCCAACGTTTGGAAAGAGCATAAGAGAGATTTTGATAATTTCTTGGTGTCTTTCGATAACTATTACTCAACAGATAGTGATGAGAACAAACAACTATCTGAACAGATTTATCTCAAGCTCCGTGATGCTGGCCTAATTGAGAAACGCGCGATTGAACAAGCCTATGATCCGGTGAAGGAAATGTTCTTGCCAGATCGCTTCATCAAAGGCGAATGCCCTAAATGTGGTGCAAAAGATCAATATGGCGACTCATGCGAGAAATGCGGGGCCACTTACGCGCCAACAGATTTAAAAAATCCTTTTTCTGTAGTAAGTGGCGCCACTCCAATACGTAAAGTGTCTGATCACTATTTCTTTAAATTGTCAGACCCGCGCTGCGAGTCTTTTTTAAGAGAGTGGACACAAGTTAAAACACCGTTGCAAGCTGAAGCTCGCAACAAGATGAAAGAATGGGTGGGCGAACCTGGTGAGAGTAAGTTGGGCGATTGGGATATCTCCCGCGACGCTCCTTATTTTGGTTTTGAGATTCCAGACGCCCCCGGCAAATATTTTTATGTATGGCTAGACGCCCCAATCGGTTACTACGCGAGCTTTTTAAATCTTTGCCAACAAAAAGGTCTGAACTTTGAAGAGTGGGTCAAACCAGATACCACAACTGAGCAATACCACTTCATTGGTAAAGATATTTTGTACTTCCACACATTATTCTGGCCAGCCACTTTGCAATTCTCTGGCTATCGCACACCAACGAATGTGTTTGCTCACGGCTTCTTAACAGTTGACGGCGAAAAGATGAGTAAATCACGTGGCACATTTATTACTGCCCATAGCGTGATTGAGTGTGGCCTTAATCCAGAATGGTTGCGCTATTACTTCGCTGCCAAATTAAATGCCAGCATGGAAGACCTGGATTTAAATCTACAAGACTTCACTGCTCGCGTTAATAGCGACCTATTGGGTAAATACATCAATATTGCTAGCCGCAGCGCTGGGTTCTTAGTCAAACGCTTTGGTGGCATTGTTGATGACAGCGCAATGAGCCATCCACTTCTTCAGCAATTAGCAGATGCTAAAGATGAAATTGCTGATTTATATGAGACTCGCGAGTTTGCTAAAGCATTACGTCGTGTGATGGAATTGGCTGATGCAGTCAATGGCTTTGTTGATAGCAATAAGCCTTGGGAAATCGCCAAGGATCCAAGTAAAGAGCAAGAGCTACAAACTATTTGCAGCATTACTTTAGAAGCATTCAGAAGATTAAGCTTGTACTTAAAGCCTGTTGTTCCTAATGTGGCCGCTGGCGTTGAAAAGTTCTTCAATATTGCCCCAATGACCTGGGACGACATCAATCAACCCTTGTCTTCTAAGAAGGCCATCAATCCTTATCAACATTTGATGACACGAGTTGATCCTGCCATGATTGATCAACTGATAGCGGCTAATCAACAATGATGAATTTGATGCGTTTTCGACCAAAAATCGTTGACGCCATCAAAGGCTACGATAGCCACACTTTTATCAAAGACTTAAGTAGCGGTATCACCGTCGGGGTAATTGCCTTACCCCTTGCCATTGCCTTTGCAATTGCATCAGGACTTAAACCAGAAGCGGGTTTAATTTCTGCAGTGATTGGTGGCTTTTTAATTTCTGCATTTGGTGGCAGCAAAGTACAGATTGGTGGCCCAGCTGGCGCCTTTGTGGTGATTGTGTATGCCATCGTTGAGCGATATGGTGTTGCTAACTTAATACTTTCAACATTCTTAGCTGGCATGTTGTTAGTCACCATGGGGCTCTTTAAAGTAGGCAACTTAATTCGTTTTATACCTGTTGCGATCATCATTGGTTTTACAAGTGGCATTGCGGTACTGATCGGCTTGTCGCAAATCAGAGATGCCCTTGGTTTACAAATCGACAAGCTGCCATCTGATTTCTTCTCACAAATTAATGCATTTGTTAGATATGCAGATACAGCCAGCTTGGCTGCCAGCCTCACATGTTTGGGCACTTTGGCATTAATTATTCTTTGGCCAAAAATTACTTCTCTATTGGGTCGTCTCTGGAAACCCATCACATTAGTACCAGGCATCATCATCGCCTTGATTGCTGTAACAATCATTGCTGACTTCTTAGATTTACCTGTCGAGACAATTGGTAGTCGTTTTGGTGAAATACCCAACAGCATCCCAACACCCAAAGTTCCTGCTCTGGACTGGGAAACCGCTAAACAGTTATTTGCGCCCACATTAACAATTGCTTTATTGGGTGCGATTGAGTCTTTGCTATGCGCTCGCGTTGCTGATAATTTGAGTGACGATAAACATAACCCCAATCAAGAACTAATTGGTCAAGGCATTGCTAACATTGTTGTGCCGTTCTTTGGTGGATTACCTGTCACAGGAACCATTGCCAGAACTGCCACAAATGCCAAAGCGGGTGCAAAGACCCCAGTCTCTGGCTTAATCCACGCTGTTGTGATTCTGTTAATTATGTTGATGGCTGCTCCACTAGCCAGCCACATCCCAATGGCTTGCTTAGCGGGTATCTTGCTTTACATATCTTGGAATATGTTTGATGTTGACGAGTTCAAACGTTTGAAGCAGTTCAACATCACTTATAAATTTATTTTGTTAGGTACTTTTTTCCTAACGATTATTTTTGATTTAACAGTAGCCGTTCAAGTAGGTCTAGTTTTGGCCTGCATCTTTTTTATCTACAGAATTTCATCTCTCACTCAAATCGAAGAACTAGAGTTACCTGAAGATTTTCATAGTGATGATGATTTGGCACTACCGGATGAATTTGATCTAAGAGATACTGTCAAAGCCTATGGAATTTATGGCTCACTGTTCTTTGGAGCGATCGATAAAGTTGAAGATTTAATTGATGCGTCTAATCCTAATCACAAAGTACCTAAAGTGATGATTTTGGAAATGCATCAACTCATCAATATTGATACAAGCGGCATCGATGCACTAAAAGCTCTCAATAAGTCTCTTAAAAAGCTAGGTAGCACGCTGATTGTGTGCTCAGCCAATGCTCAACCAGCATCACTCATGGCACGTAGTGGCTTCATTGATGAGATTGGGGAAGAGAACTGCCTAAATGACCTACCTAGTGCCTTTTTACAGGCCAAAAAAGTGGCCGCAGACGCTTGTAAGCTAAATGTAGGAAGCTAGGCTCCTTAAGTCGCTACAATTGACACACTATGGCTCATTACAAATCAAATATCACCCTCTTTTTGGAAGAGCTGAAGGCTCAAAAACCTCAGCTAGAAAAGGCTCAGCAGGAAGGTCGCGCCCTTTTATGGGATAAAGCCCCAACCACCCCTGACGAACAAAAACGCAACCAAATGGCTCGCGTTAAGCAAAAAGCTTACGTTTATCAATGAGTGATTTGCTAACCGCTGTTCCGGAAGTCACGGATGGCATGTCTGAGTCGTTTGCCAGGTTATATGGCGAGCCGTTGTTTCAGCTCCCCACAGATCTGTACATTCCACCAGATGCCCTAGAGGTTTTTTTAGAGGCTTTTGAAGGCCCTCTAGACCTTTTGCTATACCTGATTCGCAAACAAAACTTTAACGTTTTGGATATTCCGATGGCGGAAGTAACCAAGCAGTATCTTGGTTATATTGAACAAATTCGTCAAACCAACTTAGAGCTTGCCGCTGAATACTTGCTCATGGCTGCCATGCTGATTGAAATCAAATCACGCATGCTCTTGCCAATGAAGAAAGCTGACAGCGACGAGGAAGTCGAAGACCCACGTGCCGAACTAGTTAGACGCTTACTTGAATACGAGCGCATGAAACTAGCTGCCCAAGAACTCGACAAAATGCCAGTCTTAGGCCGTGACTTCTACAAAGCAAATGGCCATGTTGACACCACTGTTGCAGTGACTTGGCCAGACATTAATCCATTAGATATTCAGGCGGCTTGGAGAGACGTTCTCTATCGCGCCAAGTTAAATCAACATCACACCATTACTCGTGAGCAGTTATCTGTGCGCGACTTCATGACACGCATCTTGCGCCGCTTACAAGGTGAGCGCTTTATCGAATTTACAGACTTGTTCGAAGAAGCTATTGCCACAGGCAAAGGTGCACCGATGGTGGTGGTGAACTTTATTGCGATGCTTGAACTCTCTAGAGAGTCTCTGATTGAAATCACTCAAGCAGAGCCATACGCACCGATTTATGTGCGCCTTGCTTACTCACCAAACTAATTTAGCCAATTAATCTTAGAAAAAGAATAATCAATGAAGATTATTAGCAACATTCAAGACTTGCGTGATCAATTACGTGGCCAAAACCGTGCAGTATTTGTGCCAACCATGGGTAATTTGCATGAAGGTCACCTATCTTTGATGCGCTTAGCGCGCCAGCATGGCGACCCGGTAATTGCTAGTATTTTTGTGAATCGTTTGCAATTTGGCCCTAATGAGGATTTTGATAAATATCCTCGCACTTTTGAAGCAGACGTTGAGAAACTAGAAAAAGAAGGGGTGTATGTTTTATTTGCCCCTACAGAAAAAGATTTATATCCAGAGCCACAAGAGTACCGTGTAGAACCACCACAAAACTTAGGAAAAATCCTCGAAGGTGAATTCCGCCCAGGATTTTTCCAAGGTGTTTGCACCGTGGTTCTAAAGTTATTTTCTTGTGTTCAACCGAAGGTAGCAGTGTTTGGCAAAAAGGATTACCAACAATTGATGGTGATTCGTCAGATGTGTCGCCAATTAGCCCTACCCGTAGACATTGTTCCAGCTGAGACTGTGCGCGCTGAAGATGGCTTGGCTCTATCTTCCAGAAACGGTTATTTATCTGTAGAAGAACGCGCTGAAGCGGTTCAACTGATACAAACACTAAAAGAAGTTCAAGATAAGGTGTTGCAAGGCAAACTGACTGCAGCAGATATTTCTAAGATTGAGCAAGAGGCCTGCGCGAAGTTAAGTTCTAGAGGTTGGTTACCTGATTACATTTCTGTGCGTAAACGCAAAGATTTATTAAGTGCTAACGATGTAGAACTGTCAGCCAATGAGCAGTTGGTTGTTCTAGCAGCTGCCAAATTGGGCAAAACTCGCTTAATCGATAACCTAGAGATTTAAACCTCATGAGCATTCAACGCTATTTAACGGCATTGAACGCTAAATCATTAGTCCTAGGACTCTTCGCTAGCTTTAGTATTGTTACGAGCTCAATCAGCTTGGCGCAAAACAAACAGGCGCCCTATCCTCAACGCATTATTACCGTAGCTCCACATTTAAGCGAAGTGGTTGAGTCTGCTGGAGGAGCTAATCGCCTCATCAGTGTCAGTGTGTATAGCAACTTCCCAGAATCAGTCAAAAAATTACCGATTACCAGTGATGCAAGATCTATTGATTTAGAAAAAATGAAACAACTGCGCCCAGATCTAATCATCTACTGGCGCGGCGGCACACCAGAGAGTCAAATTGAATCGATCAAAAAAACTTTTACCTCGATTCAGGTGGTATCCGTTGAACCCAAAAAACTGACCGATATTGCTAGCGATATTGAAACGATTGGCAAACTACTAGGAACAGAGGCTATTGCCAAAAAGAATGCTGACACCTTCAGAGCTCAAATTACTGAACTAAAGAATCAATACCAAAATAAAAGCAAAAGAAAAGTAAGGGTGTTTTACCAAGTATGGGCTCAACCACTGATGACGCTCAACCAAGATCATTTGATTGCTGACATTATTAATATTTGTGGTGGCGAGCAATTATTTGCCAAAGAAAAACTTCTAGTAGCCACAGTTAGTCGTGAAGCTGTCGTAAAAGCAAATCCAGAAATTATTTTTACTGCAGTTGATACTCAGCAAATGAAAACAGACTGGTCGATGTGGTCTTCAATACCACAATTGGCTGCAACACAAAAGAAAGCCTTTATCGATATTGATGGCGACATGATCAGTAGGCCATCAACTCGCATCATGCAAGGGGCTAAAAGGATTTGCTCAGAAATCGATAGGATTCGCTAGATCTAGCGCTAGCGTTTTAAATTATTTAAGCAGGTATGTAGATTATTTGACCTAAGGCCGTTGTAGCTTCGGCGATTGGGTGGCCTAGAGATTTTTGCAGATTAACAGGATTGACCACCTCTGAAACAGAGCCAGCTAAGTAAGAGCCATCTTCAATGAGCAGTAATGCGTGAGTAAAGCCACGGCCAATTAGAGAAATTTCATGCAAGCTAGCAATAACTGTTTGCTGGCAAGTCTGACTTCTTTCAATGAGGGTATTTAATAAAGAAACTTGATGCCCCACATCCAAATGAGAGGTAGGCTCATCCAAAATCAAGGCCTTGGTATTTTGTGCAAAACAAGCGGCTATAGCCACTCTTTGACGTTCACCACCTGACAATGTCTGCCACTGACTATTCGCTAAATAATCAACATCACACGTTTTTAGAGCTTGTATTGCCAACTGATAACTAGTCGACTCTGTTTCGCTCCATGGCCATTGCGCTGCCAGAACAATATCAATCGCTCTCAAGCTAACCCCAGCTATTGGAGATTGCTCGGCATAGGCTCTTACTTTTGCAAGATTCTCTGGTGTGTAAGTGGCAATTGCTTGGTTTTGCCATAAAACTTCACCCGAACTAGTTGGCTGTATACCTGCGATGATTTTTAATAGCGTTGATTTACCAGCACCATTGCGCCCAATCAAACACCATCTCTCACCTTGCCTCACTTGCCAATTTAAGTTGTCAATCAGTGCTCGGCCTGGAACCTGAACATTTAAGTTCTTGGTTTCCAATACAACTGGCAAATCTTGGTTAGCGTCATTAGTCATCATGAACTCCACTGCCTAAAACGAGAGAGGATCCATAAGAAACTTGGCACACCAATCAAAGCGGTAATCACGCCAACAGGTAACTGGGATGGCGCAATCACGGCTCTTGCAAACATGTCCGACAAGACCAAGAAGGTTCCACCTAATAAGGCTGAGGCAGGCAACAAGAATCGCTGATCTGGGCCATGCTGTTTCACAATCAGAGCACGGAGAATATGAGGTACTAGTAAACCAACAAAACCAATTGAACCAGCAATTGATACTGCAGATGCTGCCGATAAAGCAGACAAAAGAACCATGACCCACTGAATATATGAAACATCTATACCCAATGTCATGGCTTTATCCGTACCTAACTGCAATATATGAATTTTTGGCGATAGTCGCCAAACAATAATGAGCACCGATAACCAAACGCCCAAGATAGCACCAACTGACTCTAGACTCATCACAGAATCTAGATCACCCATGAGCCAATGAATCATGCCAGGCATAGCCACATTCGACGCAAAAGCAATCATGAGAGTCGTGATAGCTCCACAACCTGTTGCAACCATGACGCCTGCCAATAAGAGTCTTGATGGGTGAGCAGAAAAACCACCGACCAAAACCCACAAGAGAATCATGACTGTAACGGCGCCCAGCCACGCACCACCTGCAACCCAAATAGTTCCTGCGCCACCCAACATGAGTACCGCTAGCGCCCCTACTGAGGCGCCACCTGAAACACCCAGAACTGATGGCTCGGCCAAAGGATTGCGAGTCAAAACTTGTAAGAGACTTCCAGACATTGCCAATAAGCCCCCAACCGCAAAGGCCGCCAGAACCCTAGGTAAACGCAACTGGTAAATGATGGCAGCATCTGCATCAGAGACACTGCCAATGAATAAGGCTAAAACCACCGATGCCAGCGAGAGAATCGCTAGCAAGATGAGAGTGGTGGTTTTAGATATGGGCATTATTTAAAGGTGTAACGACCAACTATCTTAAGTGATAAACCTGCATCAGGATAGACAGATCCCCATTTACTTGCCCAACTGTAATATTTCTTATCAAAGATATTACTTGCGTACGCAGTCCATAACCAGTTTTTGTACTGAGCTGAATAACTTATATCTGTGATGGCATAACCTGGAATTCTGATAGCTGTAGCATCAAAGTCACCATCTGATTTTTGACTTGCCACATAACGCCCAATTACGCCAAATTTTTGTTGAGCATTTAGTTTGTAATCCATACCCAATCTAGCCGTGTAATTTGGAACCAACGGAATTCTCTGGCCAGCATTCAGCCCATCCCTAAACTGCGCTTTTACAAGCTGAAATGATCCATAAATATTAGTTGCTGAATTAACGTCTGCAGCAAACTCAAGCTCCACACCATCCCTTTTTGTTGGAGATAAATTAATGTTTCTCTCATCATTTTCGCTATAGATAATCTCATTTGAAATTAAGCTATGAAAAAACCTAATCCCATAGCGCATATTTTTATCAACCCCATTCACACCCAATTCATAATCTTTTGATCTCTGAGGCTCCAAAGATGCGGGATATGGCAAGCTATTCCAATATGTATTTCTATTGTCATCAACGTTTGGAATTCGATATCCAGTACCCAGCTTTCCATAGGCATTTAGGTTAGAAGACAATCCTTTGATGTATTGAAACTCATAGGCATCAAGATTTCTATCGAATCCCTGACTACCGGCCGCCGGGTCGAAGGTTGATTTAGTGAATTTTTCTGATCTATACCCTAAAACCACTCTTTGAAGATTTGAAAAATGGATGTCATCCCTAACATATAGAGCACGATTTTTTTGTTTTGCACGTTCATTAGTTGAACCTGTTTTATAGGTGTAATCCCAGTTTGATAAATCAGCTCCAACCGTTAAATCATTTTTAAATCCTGCAAAATTTATAAATTTCAAACGAGGATTTACTGAATTCACATCTGAAGAATAGTCATACAAAGTTCCTGAAGAAGGGCCGGTATTGTTAGTCCAATTAATAGAACTTCTGTCCGCCTCTCTGCGACTAACATCCACTCTAAGCTCTAGGCCAGATGATATTTTTTTGTCAATAAAAGCAGATATGGTTTTCCCAAGATAAGTGGCACTATCAAATGGATACCTGGCTTGTTTTTGATTGATATAAAAGTTAGCTCTAGATATTGCTCCAGGCAACTCCGTGCTCTGCTCATCAGCAAAGAATTTGATTCCTAACTTGGTTGCACCGTCTACCGCAGTCGCAATATCTAAACCACCACTTTTATTTAGAACTTTATTTCTATTCCTAAAATTATCTGACTCATTAACTCTTGCATAAGTAGCAACGCTTACCTTATCAATACTCTTTGATAAATATGCTGTGCCCTCTCTAGTACTGTTATTCCCTACCCCAGCAGATACTACTGCCCTATCAGCATCTGACGATTTTGTTTTGATATAGATAGCCCCAGAAGTGGCTCCCTCACCATACAAAACACTATTCACCCCACGCATAATTTCAATTTGATCAATAGACTCAACTGGAATTAATGACAGTTTTGCAACAGCCTGTTCATTCTCTGAAATTCGAACACCATCGATTACCACCACTAAGTTTTGGTCACTGTTAACGCCATAACCTCTCAAATCATAGGACAGGTCTTGAGTTCCATATAAATTTGGCTTTGTTGGTACCCCGCCAATCTTTTGCAAAATTTCAGGGATATTTGTCATGCCACTTTTTAAAATATCCTCAGAACTGATCACAGTATTTTGAGGTAACGCTTTATTTGACTCATCAGCAAATCTAGCCCCATAAATAACAACTGGTTGCATAGTATTGTTAGCTTGAGCTTGGGCAACTGACAAAGTCGCAAAAGTAGTAGCGCAGGCGAGCGCAACCTTGGTTGGTTTGGTAAACATAGGATTAACTTTCAAAAAATATGGCCTCTGGCTTGTTCCCCCGCAAGCACGGGACCTTCATCACTAAGCAACGTCCCCGTAGCTAGGTGAACCATTCCAGGCCGGTATCCGGGCTTATGAAACTAACTCAATGACCTTCCCAGCCTAAGCCAGTGGTATTCGATTGAGCCGGCACTTTCGTGCGTTCACTTACCGTTGCGGGGGCAGCACAGGTTATCCTTTAATCTATTGATTGAAAAACCCCTGTTTCCCGTTTAACTTTGATAAATTGCTATCTATCAAGAGCACCTAAGAACGCGTGTAGTATATACAATATGCCTATGTCAGAACTTACAAACAACTCTTATAGCCGTTTGCAAGACAGCCTAGAACGCCTAGAAGGTAAAACCAAGGCTTTGCTAGATGCTGTGGCGCAATCCCATAAAGAACGCTTGGCGCTAGAAACCAAGATTGAGGATGCCCAAGCGCGTATCCAAAATATCTTAAATAAGCTACCAAGCCAAAGCGATAGTGGTCAACTAGACCTTTTAGCCTCTGCACACAAGGATGAGCAATGAGCCAACATCGTATTGAACTCACCCTAGCTGGCCAAAAGTTTGCTTTTGCCACCACTCCAGAACATGAAGCTAGCTTGCGAGCAGCTGCTGCAATAGTTGATGAACAACTAGAAGCAGCCCTATCTGCTGGCAACCGCAGCATTGAGCGTGCCGCCATCATGACAGCTATCAAATTGGCTGGTGATTTGCAGGCTGCCAAAATGAATCTCAGCAACACAGAAAACCCTGGTGCATCTCTTGATCAGATTAGTACTTTGCAAAGCAAAGTTGATCAGATTGAAGCATCGGTTGATTCTGCGCTGAAAATGCTTTCCCTACCTGGTGCGCCAAGGCCAATAGTTCCTTGAACCGATGCGCAAGCATCTGGCGTGGGCCATATAGTGTGGGCGCGAGCGTCTCGTTGCTCATAGGGTATTGCTTTTGGCAATATTCTCCCTGAAAGACTTGATGCACCCGAAACATTATTGCCATGCCGCCTTGAACCTACTGGGTTCAGGATGACGGCCTAGCGGCTAAGGTGGGGAATCTAATACGATTAACAAGGAGACTGCAATGCTAAAAAAAATAATGTTAAGAATAGGTTTCATCGCAGCAATCAGCTTGGTAAGTAACGGTGCTTATGCTGCTGATGTTAATAATGGCAAAACATTGCACCAAACAAAATGCTACCAATGTCATGCTGAAAAATCAGGTCTAGGTAATGGCGATATTATTTACACAAGATCTGATCGCAAGGTCAAAGATATTAAGCGCCTTAAGTCTCAGGTTGGGATGTGCAACACTCAACTACGTCTAGACCTCTTCCCAGAAGATGAAGCTGACTTAGTTGCCTACTTAAATCAGCAATTTTATAAATTCAAATAATTGGTACAGCCATGACACTTGTACAAGTTGGGGCGTTGGCAGTACTGGGTAGTTTCACTGGATTTGCTGCAGGTTTATTGGGTATTGGCGGGGGCATGATCATGGTTCCCTTCCTAACTTTTTTGTTCACGATGTATGGATTTCCAGCTGAGGTAGTAGTGCACGTTGCTATTGCCACATCAATGGCAACAATTCTATTTACATCTTTATCATCAGTCAGAGCTCACCACAAACGTGGTGCAGTACGCTGGGATATTGTGATTACCTTAGTTCCAGGTATTTTGATTGGCGGTCTACTTGGTGGTGGCAAGTTATTTGCCATGCTGAAGACCGCGTGGCTATCACTCATATTTGCCTCATTTGTGGGTTTTTCTGCCTACCAAATGCTTATGAACAAAAAACCTAAGCCTAGTCGCACGTTACCTGGCAAGGTAGGCATGTTTGGCGCAGGTAGTTTTATTGGATTTTTATCTAGCTTAGTGGGTGCCGGTGGCGGATTTGTTTCCGTGCCATTTATGACTTGGTGCAATATCACCATGCATAACGCTGTAGCCACCTCAGCAGCTCTGGGGTTTCCGATTGCGCTAGCCAGCGCGATTGGCTACATCATCAGTGGCTATGGCAACCCTAACCTGCCTGTAGGCTCTCTAGGCTATGTCTATTTACCCGCTCTTGCATCGATTGCAGTAGCTAGTGTTTTAACTGCACCACTGGGTGCCAAAGTTGCCCACCAATTAAATGTCGCTCAACTCAAACGAGTGTTCGCTTTGGTTCTTTTCTGTTTAGCAGCTTATATGCTTAATAAAGGGCTTATTAGTTTTGGTCTTTATTAAGCTAGTCCAAGATTAATTTTTAATCTACTTAGAAATAAGGCCTTCATCTGAAGGCCTTATTCTTTTTACCAGTTGTTATTTTTATGCGTATGTTTGGCGCAGAATATTTTTCTGAACCTTACCCATGGTATTTCTGGGGAGCTCAGGAACAACAATCAAACGCTTAGGCACTTTAAAGTTCGCAATCTTGCCTTTTAACTCGGCAATCATGCTCTCTGGATTGAGCTTGGCGCCGGGTTTTGCAACAACCACAGCAACCACCGCTTCACCAAAGTCTGGATGTGGCACACCGATCACAGCACTCTCATCAACACCTGGCATGTCGTCAATAAAGCTTTCAATTTCTTTTGGATACACGTTGTAACCACCAGAAATAATCAAATCTTTACTTCTTCCAACAATACATAAGTAGTTGTTTGGCACCTTACCGGCACTTGTCTCCCCACCCCAGCGTCCAACATCACCAGTCTTAAACCAACCATCCTTGGTGAACTCTTCTTTGGTCTTTTCTGGCATGCGCCAGTAACCTTTAAACACATTCGGTCCTTTGACCTCAACGTTACCAATCTCATTCACACCACATAACTTGCCATCATCTTTGATAACTCTGACTTGTGTTTGAGGCAACGGCAATCCCACAGAGCCGCCCACTCGAGCACCTCCATACGGATTCGATACCAACATCACCGTCTCGCTCATGCCGTAACGCTCAAGAATGGTGTGCCCCGTTCTCTCTTTAAAGAGATTAAATGTTTCTGTGAGTAATGGCGCTGATCCAGAAATAAATAAACGCATATTTCTGACAGTTTTTTTGGTGAACTCTTTATCTAGCAATAAGCGCACGTAGAAAGTTGGCACACCCATCATGACTGTAGAACGAGGCATGTGCTTAATTAGCTCTTTGGTATCTAAACGCGGCAACCAAATCATCTTGCTGCCGTTTAGCAATGCGCCATGAGAAGCAACAAATAGACCATGCACATGGAAAATTGGTAGTGCGTGCAACAACACATCTCCCTTTTTCCAACCCCAGAACTTTTGCAATACCTTGGCATTACTTCCCAAGTTCTTATGAGTGAGCATGGCTCCCTTACTACGCCCAGTAGTTCCTGAGGTGTAGAGGATGGCAGCCAAATCATCGTCAGATTTTTTAACCGTTTTAAATCGATCAGATAACTTACCTGCTTTTTCTAATAACGTACCCGATCTGTCGTCACCCAATGTGTACACATGCTTAGTGCCGCATTTTTTTGCCACATCAGACACCCAGGATTGATTCTTAGGACTGCACACCACAACTGCTGGTTCAGCATTACCTAAGAAATACTCAATCTCAGCAGCTTGGTAAGCGGTATTTAGTGGCAAATAAACCAAGCCAGCTTTTAAAGTTGCCAAATATAAGAAAAGTGCCTCAGGTGACTTTTCAACTTGAACAGCGACACGTGAGCCTTGTGGCAACTTTAAGCCAGCCAATAAGTTAGCCATCTTAGATGTAGCTTTTTCTAAGTCATCCCAACTGTAGTACAAACCATCATGCGTCTCAATTGCGCACGATGATTTATCTCTAGGGAAACCCTTTTCTAAAAGTTCATATAGGTTCATGGTTAGTCCATTTTTGCGCCTGAGGCTTTGGCAACATCAGCCCAACGTTTGATCTCAGCGTTAACAAACTTACCGTAGGCCTCACCAGTTAAGCTAGGTGTTTCTGAACCGTTGTTTAGCCAAGAGTTTTTCAACTCAGGGCTATTGAGTGCTTTTGTAACTTCAGCAGTCATCTTGTCAACGATTTCTTTAGGTGTGCCTTTTGGCGCCCATAAACCATACCAGGTACTTACAACATAACCAGGCACGCCTGCTTCCGCTGCAGTTGGCACATCAGGGAAAGCTGGAGAGCGCTTTGTTGCGGCCACCGCCAACGCTTTAATTTTTCCAGATTTGATGTGCTGTGAAGATGAACCCAAACCATCAAACATCATTTCCACTTGACCAGCAATTAAATCTGACAAGGCAGGACCTGCACCACGATATGGAATATGCGTGATAAATGTTTTCGTTTGCATCTTGAATAACTCACCAGCAAGGTGATGGGAGCTACCGTTACCAGCACTGCCGTAATTTAGTTTGGCAGGATTTTTTTTCGCATACTCAATCAAACCTTTTAAATCTGTGACAGGTATTTTTTGAGCATTGATCACCACTACTTGTGGCGGTGTTGCCAGCAACATGACTGGAACAAAACTTTTCTCAATGTCATAGTCCAATTTTTGATACATCGTTGGAGCAATCGCATGGTGTGCACCACCCATAAAGAAGGTGTAGCCGTCTGGTGCGGCCTTTGCTGCAATACCTGCTCCTAGAGTGCCACCGGCACCACCACGGTTATCAATCACAATTTGCTTACCCATTTGTTTGGTTAAATGGGCAGACAAAGGTCTTGCAAACGCATCTGTGCCACCACCTGCTGGGAATGGAACAATGATGGTGATTGGCTTACTTGGCCAATTAGGATCAGCTACTGCCAATCCTGAACCACCGATTAAACCCACAACTGCTGCTACGGCACTCAGTGCCTTTACTACATTTACTGGTTTTTTCATGGTTGTCTCCTCGTACTCCAGTTAAATTTCGTTGTTCATATTGCTAAATTAATTGAGAAACTGCTCTTGAATAAATAACTTCGCCATTTACAAAACGTTCGTGGTTATCTTCCACCTTATCCAAATCATATAAATAGTTCACCATCAGACCTGCTGACTGTTTAATCCCTTTTTTAGATAAGTCAGCAGACCAATTAATCCTGTGTAATTTCGCACCATTACCCAAGTGAAACTTAGCCACTGAATTTCCACCACGCTTAGGTGAATAATGCATGAGATAAATTGAGCAAAGTGCCAGTAAAGCCTCTTTTTCCTTCGCGCTAGCGCGCTCAGGATGCCAGCCATCCTGCAAACGATCACTCCAAGATTTATCTTTTAAGTTAAATAATTTAATTGCCTCTTTGTATCTCTCAATGACTGCGGGCTTTAATTGCTCTAAAGGCAAGTCAGCGCCACCATGCAACCAGTCTATGAATCCCGGTATGGGAGATAAGGTACAGAATGTTTTCAAACTTGGAAATTCTTTTTTCAGGCTATCAGCAACCCGCTTAATCAAAAAATTACCCATAGACACGCCGCGTAAACCAGGCTGACAGTTACTGATCGAATAAAAAATAGCACATTTATATTGATTCTGTTCAACTGGTGCAGATTTTTTATCCACCAATGGTGCTATTGATTCTGGAATGTCTGGCAAAAGTGCTACTTCAACAAAAATCAGGGGTTCATCTTGCAACTGCGGATGAAAGAATGCAAAGCACCTACGATCAGGTTGTAAACGACGACGCAAGTCATCCCAGCCATCTATCTCATGCACTGCTTCATGCTGAATAATTTTTTCTAATATGTGTGCAGGAGATTTCCAATCAACCTGATGCATTTTTAAAAACCCTGGATTAAACCAAGAGTTCAATAAATGCTGCATATCCGCATCGACAGCTTTGAGCTCAGGTTTTTTAGGCAAGAGCTTGAGTAACTGCTGACGCATATTAATAATCATGTGCGTGCCACCAGGCGCACGATTTAAGCGACGCAGAAGTTCTTGTCTTGGCGCTTCTGATACTTTCATCAACCAAACTAGATTATCAGCACTTGGGTCATCAGCATAAATTTGTGCAGCACTCAATACATCTGCAGCACTAGGGTTAAATTTTTCAGCCAAGTAATGAAAGTACTGTGCTTTTTGCTCATCATCCAAGGTGTTGTAGTTCTCAATCACATCACTGGCCATGCTGGCAGCATTGGATTCTCCACGCTCAGACAAAAGACGCTTCGTGGCATTGACCGTTTTGGTCATATGCCTAGCCTTAAGTAACTTATCCAAAATCATGCGGATAACCTCTGCTCTAGTTTAAGGAGCTTTAAGGCCTCACGTTGATTAAGAATGTGCAACTTCATTAACTGCTCAGCGTTTTGCGCATCGCGTTTTTTGAGCGCGTCAAAAATACCTAAGTGCTCTCTACAAGACTCCTCAATACGTCCTTTGTGATGCAAGCTACGGTGCCGAGATAAGTTTAAGATTCTTCTTAGGTCATGCACCATGTGAGTTAGCCACTCATTACCCGCTAGAGTTTGTATAGCAATGTGTATCTCACGGTTGGTTGCGTAGTACTGATCAATTTTCTTTTCTTTGGCGTAGGCTTTTAGTTTGTTGTGTAGGTTTTCTAAAGACTGTATCTGTGCATCACTAGCTCGCTCTGCAGCTTCATAAGCACAACGCCCCTCTAACATTGCCATTAGAGGAAATATTTCATCAAGATCTTTTTCAGTTAACTCGGTGACGTAACAACCACGACGTGGCTCAATTCTTAATAAGCCTTCTGAAGCCAAAATACGAATAGCTTCTCTGAATGGCGTTCTAGATACACCCAGCTCTTCTGCCAACTTTTGTTCATCGATCCATGAACCAGGAGACAAAACACCACCCGCAATCATGGAACGCAAGCGTTCCGTGACTTCTACATAAAGGGCTGTTTTGACTACTTTTAATGTCATATTCATCAATGTATTTTGTATACATTTTTGAATACATTAGTAAAAACCCTTAAAACATGGGGTAAGGAGGGAAACTACCTAGATAGTTAAAAAGACTTAATGAGGTTTTCTAAAAATTAGATAGATACCGAAGCCAATCATCGGTACCGATAACCACTGCCCCATGCTTAGACCAAGGCTTAACAAGCCCAGGAAGCTATCGGGTTCACGGGCAAATTCAGCTAAGAATCTGAAAAGTCCATAGCCCAATAAGAAGACTCCTGATACCTGCCCCACTGTGCGCTGTTTGGCAGCGTAGATCCAGAGAACAAATCCAAGACATAGACCTTCGCCAACAAACTGATACAGCTGCGATGGATGTCGTGCCAACATATCACCTGCCTGAGGAAACACCATCGCCCATGGAAGATCTGTAGGACGACCCCAAAGTTCACCATTAATAAAGTTACCTAATCGACCAAATGCCAGACCAAAAGGAACTAATGGCGCAATTAAATCTGTGACCTGAAAAAATGTTTTACCTTCTTTTCTAGCGGTCCACCACATGGCTGCCAAAACACCTAAGAAACCACCATGGAAAGACATGCCGCCTTCCCATACTTTTAGTACGTCTAGAGGATTTGCCAAGTAGTGACCAGGCATATAAAAAATCACATACCCTAAACGCCCACCCAGAATGACACCCACCACGCCAGCAAATAAAAGATCTTCGATGTATTTATAGCTAAGACCTTGAGATTGATATTGAACTTGTCCAACACGCCATTTACCCAATAGTAGAAATTGTGCAAAAGCCAACAAATACATCAAGCCATACCAATGTATGGCAATCGGTCCCACGCTAATAGCAACTGGATCAAATTGTGGGTGCATCAAGGGCATGATTTACTTTCTGTGAGTCTTCATTATTTTTGTAGTTAGTATCACTGACCACTTTGATCAAAGTTATGCAACTCATGTCCTTGGTCACGATAAGCTTTGTAACGCTCACGACCTGCTTGGCGATCTGCCTCATCAGTAGAAACTATTTCAACAATACGCGGAAATCTTGCCGCTAAGTTTTCAACAGATTTAGGTAAATTTCTACCCACATGAATCAAGACATCACCATGAGGTAAGGCATCCAACTCTGGAGCCTCAAAACTTTCCACTAAAACAATAGGGGTTTCGATTGCAAAATCATCAGCACCCCAGGCATGAGGTAAAAAGTCTGAGGCGCTAAATGTCCATAACTGAGTATCTAGCTCGCGCAAGAATTCTTTTGAGCCTACCACCACGATGTTTCTCATGGGCAAGTCCTCACGCGGACTTGCCATGATTTTACGAATCAAGCGGCAACTATAGAGCGGCTTGTTATTAACTTGGCTATGGAAATCTATTCTGGCCATCTGTTATGACTTAGGCCAAAAGATAGTTAACTAACAAAGGTACTGGTCTACCTGTTGCACCTTTAGCCGCACCACTCTTCCAAGCCGTACCTGCAATATCTAGATGCGCCCAAGTATATTTTTCTGTGTAGCGTGCCAAGAAACAAGCAGCCGTGATACTGCCCGCAGGACGACCACCAATATTTGCCATATCTGCAAAATTTGATTTCAACTGCTCTTGATAAGCACTATCCAAAGGCATGCGCCAGACCGTGTCTTGAGAGGTTCTACCCGCACTTAATAAACCTTCAGCCAACGCGTCATCATCAGAGAACATACCTGAATGCACCGCACCCAAGGCAATCACACAAGCACCAGTCAAGGTCGCAATATCAATCACTGCCGCAGGCTTAAATCGCTCCACATAAGTCAATGCATCACAGAGAATTAAACGACCTTCAGCATCGGTATTAAGAATTTCAATTGTTTGACCAGACATGCTGGTCACGATGTCACCAGGACGCGTGGCGTGAGCTGATGGCATGTTTTCGCAAGTTGGAATAACACCAATCACGTTACGCTTAAGCTTAAGCTCACCAATTGCTTGCATGGTTCCCAACACAGATGCAGCACCACACATGTCGTACTTCATCTCATCCATGCCCTCGCCCGGCTTTAATGAAATACCACCAGTATCAAACGTAATACCTTTACCTACCAATACTGTTGGCGCCTCTTTAAGAGCGGCACCTTGATGACGAATCACAATGAACTGTGGGGGTGTCAAAGCACCTTGAGCCACCGCCAAGAAAGCACCCATTTTTAATGCTTCGATTTCTTTACGACCCAACACTTCGACTTTAAAACCAAATTCTTTACCTAGCTTTTTGGCTGTTTGAGCCAAATAGCTAGGGGTACAAATATTTGGGGGTAAGTTACTCAAATCTTTTGTGAGATCCATGCCATTTGCAATTGCCATGCCTTCAGCCACAGCTTTTTGCAAATCCTTGTTATTTTTTGCATGACTTGCAATGGTTAACTGAGTCAGCTTCGATGGCTTGTCACTTGGCTTGGTTTTTAGATGTGTGTGACGTGCGCCAAATTTATAAACATGATCACGAGCCAATTGAACCAACAAACGCGCTTGAGTTAAGCCATCGCTTGCAGATAGATCTTCAAAAACCCATAAAGCATTTTTTGCGTTAGTAGCTGTTAATACTTTTAAACCAGCCTGCATCCATTTAGAAAAACCTGGGTTGCTAACTTTAGCCTTTGATGACTTTGGCTCATCCCCGGTAGAAACCAGGAGCAAACGCTCTGCTTTTAAGCCTAATTTAGCCCAAGCATCTGTAGAAGTTAATAACAAGGTACTACCTGCTTTTGACTCTAAATCACCTTGCTCAACTGCTTTTGCAATTGCACCGTGGGTGGCAGTATTGAGGGTAGCTAATGGACCAGTTAATTTTTTAGGGCTCTTAATCGCCAACCCATCAAATGCCAAAACAAGGCATGCTGTGGCTTGATTCATTTGGGCTTTAATGCCTAAAGAGCCCTCTGCAAATACTTTCGTGCTACATTCCATGTGCTTTCCTTTATACAAGGGAATTTTTGATACTTTCAATTATCGCCTAGCTTCGCTTTTTATGATTTTTAAGAGAGCCCTACGACAAGAACTCAATTTCACCACAGGTGTGGTGTTCATGGTTTTGGTCACGCTCGTTTTAACAAATTTAGTGGTAAGAGTATTAGCTAACGCCACCAGCGGTCTAGCAAATCCGAAAGATGCTGTTGTACTAATTGGTCTGGGCATGATCAATTATTTACCAATATTACTTACGGCTTCACTTTTTATCGCTATTTTAATTGTGCTAACTCGTTGGTACAAAGATTCAGAAATGGTCATTTGGCAAAGTGCAGGCATTGGTTTGTTTAGCATCCTCAAACCAATTATTTACTTTTCTATACCTGTTGCATTTGCAATTGCTGCTCTCTCAATTTTCATATCCCCATGGGCAAACCAACAGTCAGCCACCATCAAGCAACGTTTCCAACAACGTGATGACATTTCCATGCTGGCTCCAGGACAATTTAGAGAATCATCTGGCAACAATCGAGTGTTCTTTATTGAGAGTATTAATCCAGAAACAGAAATCATAAAAAATGTCTTTGTTACTGACTTTGGTAAAGATAAACAGCGCGTAGCAGTTGCCAAAGAAGGTTTCATCGAGAGAAATGCTGATGGCGATAAGACCCTCACACTTCAACTAGGTCGCCGCTACGAGGGCACACCTGGAAATACAGACTTCAGAATCACTGAATTTAATAAATACACAGTTAAATTAGAAGATAAAGTTGTCAATCCAGATATCACCAGCCCGAACACTATGCCAATTTGGGTTTTGTTACAAGACTTAAGCATTCAGAATCTTGCGGAAATTCTTTGGCGCATTGGAGTGCCAATGATGTCATTAGCTTTGGTGATTATTGCCATTCCCTTGTCATACACAGACCCACGCAAAGGTCGTTACACCGGCCTAATCATGGCCGTGTTAATTTACTTCTCATACTCAAACGTTTTAAATTTGATGCAGGCTTGGGTAAGAGTTGGAAAAATTAATTTCTCTATTGCCGCATGGTTGCCACATGTGATTGCCGTGATACTAGGTCTAGCGTTCTTGTACTTTAGAGAAAACAGGTCCGTGACTTTACGTAACTATCAGCATCATTGGCTTAAGTGGAAAAAGGCCAAAGGTCATTAATCATGTGGCAAAAATTATTTCCTCTTGTTTATGAGCGCTACATAGCAAAACAAATTTATTTGTCATTTGCTTTTATTCTGTTTGCCCTCACCTCATTATTTGTTTTCTTTGATTTCATTGCAGAAATCAAAGATACCAATACCACTTATTCAGTGGCGTTAGCATTTCTAACAGTTTTAATGCGTGTACCAAGTCGCTTAGTTGAAATTATTCCTATAGCTGGTTTGATTGGTGGCATTTATGTGATGGCCAATATGGCTGCACTCTCCGAATACACCATCTTGCGTATTGCTGGCCTAGATACAAAAAAAGCTTTAGTGACCTTGATGAAAATAGCAGCACCAATTGCTTTGCTAATTTTATTAATGAGTGAGGTACTAGGGCCATTTACCGAGGGTCTTTCAAAAAATATTCGTCTTAGCGCTCTTAATCAAGGTAAAGAAGCGCTGGAATTTCGCTCTGGGGCCTGGATCAAAGATAAGCTTCGTGGCAGCGATGGCAAAGGTGAAGTAAAGAACGGAATTCGTTATATCAATGTGGGCTCTCTAGAAGGCAGCCAGCTTATACGCGGTTTTAGAATGTACGAATTTAATGACCAGTATGGTCTGCTAGTAACTCGTACAGCAGAGACTGTAGAGTTTATTGGCGGCGGTATGTGGCGACTAAAAGACGTTACAGAAACAAGATTTACTGAAATTGCCAGTGGCAATCATTTAGATCCCAGCTTTACAACACAAATCAAAAAAACAGATACCTTAGATATTGAGACAGAAGTTAGCCCTCAGTTACTCGGAGCCCTTCTGATCAAACCAGATCGTCTGTCGATCATTGATTTATTCAATTACATCAATCACCTTAAAGAAAATAAGCAGGACTATCAGCGTTACGCGATTTCTTTTTGGAAAAAAGTGATTTACCCCTTCACAATTTTGGTGATGTTGGCATTGGCTTTGCCATTTGCTTACCTGCAAACTCGTTCAGGCGCTATTGGTTACAAAGTCTTCGGCGGCATCATGCTCGGCATCAGTTTCCAACTCTTTAATAGCCTGTTTTCTCACTTAGGCTTGCTTGGGGAGTGGCCTGCATTGGTGAGTGCCATTACACCAGCGATGATCTACTTCATCTTGGCACTGGTTGGCATACGCTGGGTTTCCAAAGTTTGAGTATTTAAGTTTTTTGCATTATTTCTACAAATAATATTAAATCGATTTAATATACGATTTAATACATATAGAGATGATTGCTCATGAACTTACATCAATTTAGATTTGTCAGGGAAGCCGTTCGACAAAACTTCAACCTCACTGAGGCAGCTAAGACTCTGTTCACGTCTCAGCCAGGCGTCTCAAAAGCAATTTTGGAACTTGAGGATGAGTTAGGCGTTGATATCTTTCGCCGCCACGGCAAAAGAATTAGAAGCCTAACTGAACCAGGCAAGCGCATCCTGACTTCTATCGAGAGAATTTTGATCGAAGTTGAAACACTCAAACGCGTGGGTAAAGATTTTGCCGCTCAAGATCAGGGTAACTTTGTGATTGCCACCACCCATACACAAGCGCGTTACGCCTTACCTAAAGTATTAACTGAATTCACCAAGCGCTTTCCTAAAGTACGCGTGAGCATTCAACAGGGCAGCCCACAACAAATTGCTGATATGTTGATTCACGATCAAGCAGATATTGCGATTGCTACCGAGGGTATTGCTGGTATCGATGGTCTGTTAGCTCTACCAGGTTATCAATGGCAACACGTGATCGCGGTTCAGCCAGAACACCCTCTTCTATCTAAGAAAAATGTTTCTTTGGAAGACTTGGTGGAATATCCCATCATTACATATGACAAAGCCTTCGCTGGTAGAACAAAGATTGATAAAGCGTTCAACAGCAAAAATCTAAGACCTGATGTGGTGTTAGAGGCTATTGACGCGGACGTAATCAAAACTTATGTAGAAACTGGTATGGGTATTGGCATTGTGGCTGGAGTTGCTTATGACGCTGAACGCGATCGCAATTTAAGAGTGATTCCAGCAGGTCACTTGTTTGGCAATAACGTCACCAAGATTGCCGTCAAACAAAATGCTTACCTACGCTCTTTTGTTTATACCTTTATTGAATTGTTCTCACCAACCTTGACTCGCAAGCTAGTCGATCAGGCCATGTCTGGCGAAAACGTGGATTACCAGATTTAATTAAAAACACTGCTTATTTTTATTGAGTCTTTTATTTTTTGGTTTTGATTTTTTTTATGAGATTTCATAGCTAGCACCAGGGTACTGGGCTAGCTTTTCTACCAAATATGGCATGATTTCCTGCATTGTGTCTTTGAGAGTCCAAGGCGGATTAATGATGAAAAGACCGCTACCCAACATGCCAAAACCTTTTTCATCAGGCTCTTGAACTGTCATCGCAATGTTGAGTGTCTTTTCTGATAACTTGCGTAGTGACTCGAGCATGCGAATGTGGTCGCCTCTTGTCAAAATCGGATACCAAACGACATACACACCTTCAGCAAATCTTGCCAAACCCTCTTGTAGAGCATCAACTACTTTAGGGTAATCAGTTTTAATCTCGTAGGGTGGATCCATAAAGATCACAGCTCTGCGAGTTGGTGGCGGCAATAAGGCTTTTAATGATGCAAACCCATCGCTTTTGAATAATTTAGCCTGACGATCGCGCTCAAAGTTTTCTTGCAAGATATCAAAGTCAGTTGGATGCAACTCAAAGAGGCGCATGCGATCATCTGTTCGAATGGTTCTGCGAATAACTTCAGGTGAACCTGGATACAAACTCCAATCCCCTTTGTTATTACATAACTGAATCAAGTTCATGTACTCGCGCAACACTGGCGGCAAATCATCACAATCCCACAAACGTGCCACACCATCTAGATATTCTGATTTTGTGTTGGCATAGTCAGATGCCAATGAATACATGCCAGCACCTGCATGGGTATCGATGACCCAATAAGGCTTATCCTTTTGATTCATGTACATCAAAATTTGCTGAAGCACACAATGCTTTAAGACATCAGCATGATTGCCTGCATGAAAAGCGTGACGGTATGCAAGCATTGGTCTGTGTAGTTAACTGAAATGAGTGTTGGTCAGAATGACATGGATGCAATTTTGGTGCCGCGGGACGGACTCGAACCGTCACACCTTTTGGGCGGGAGATTTTGAGTCTCCTGTGTCTACCAATTTCACCACCGCGGCATGCACCTTTTAAGTACTTTTTTAAGCACCAACTGCAGGTAAGACCGCTATTATGCCTCAAGTACCTTAAGAAGTGAAGATGTATCGTCGTACCCCCACCCAGCATCCATGAGCTTTTCTAACTGGCGAGCCACTGTTTGCAAGGCTGGCATGTCCAAATTAGCTGCCTGGGCAGCATCTTTTACCAAGAAGAAATCCTTGGCATGTAAACGCGCCTCAATGCCAGCTTTAAAGTCTCTACCCACCATCTTCGGACCCATTAAATCGAGCATGCGGCTACCGGCCATCCCGCCAGAAATTGCCTCAAATACCTTCTGTAAATCTGCCCCATTCGATGCTGCAAATCGCAAGGATTCAGCAACCCCTTGAATGTTGATCACCTGGGCAATCTGATTGCATAACTTGGCAACCTGCCCATGACCAACCGCTCCGATATGCGTAATTGTTTTGGCGTAGTTTTTAACAATCTCTTTCACTTTTGCCACGTCTGCATCAGCACCACCTAACATCATGACCAATGTGCCCTCGGTTGCAGCTTTCACACCACCACTGACAGGTGCATCAACATAGCTAACATTTTTACCAGCCATAATGGCAGCAATCTCTTTCGTGCCTTGAGGATCAATGGTGCTGTGATCTATACAAATTGCTCCAGGCTTAGCAGTGGCTATGACAGAATTTTTACCTGCATGTAAAACCTCAGCAACGTCTTGGGTACTCATCACATTGGTAATAATGAAATCGGCTCCATCAGCAGCCTCCGCAGGAGAGGCGCAAGGGATTGCCCCAGCATCCACCAAATGCTTGGCTTCGTTTTGATAGACCTCAGGACGTCTGGCATAAATCCTTAGCTGGTGGCCCGCTTTTAATAAATAACCAATCATGGGGCGACCCATATTGCCCAGACCAATGAATGCAATCGTGCTCATTTGTATCCTCTAATTTTTAAGTGTCTATTTGTATTACCAAGGCAATAAGATTGTTGAGCCCGTAGTTTTTCGATCTTCTAAATCACGATGGGCTTGCGCAGCATTTTCTAATTGATACTTTTGATTAATTTCAATCTTGATTTTGCCGCTCATAACCTTGTCAAATAAATCAGCAGCCATGGGCTCCAACAAAGTTCTGTCATGCGCGTAGGTCATGACAGTTGGTCTTGTTAATTTCAATGAACCCTTACCACCCAAGATACCAACATCAATCGGAGGAACAGGTCCAGAGGCGTTGCCGTAAGTGACCATCATGCCTCTTGGCATGATGCAGTCCAAAGACTGCATGAAAGTGTCTTTACCAATCGAGTCATAAACCACATTCACACCACGACCATTGGTGAGCTCGCGCGTACGTTTTACAAAATCTTCTTTGTTATACAAGATGGTGTGGTCACAACCATAAGATTTAGCCAGTTGAGCTTTTTCTTCTGAGCCCACGGTGCCAATCACAGTGGCACCTAATAGCTTTAACCATTGCATAGCAATCAAGCCCACTCCACCCGCTGCCGCATGAAATAAAACCGTATCACCAGGCTTTACTTGATAACTGTCTGTTAATAAGTATTGAACAGTTAAACCCTGCAACATCATGGCTGCACCCATTTCAAATGAAATGGCATCTGGCAATTTGACAACAATATCTGCCGGCATCACACGAATCTGGCTATAAGCTCCAGCAGGTTTACCAGCATAAGCAACTCGATCACCTGCTTTTAAATGCTTTACCTCAGAGCCCACCGACTCAATAACACCGGAAGCCTCCATGCCCAACCAACCTGGTAAGGGTTGTGGATACACCCCTTTACGGAAATAAACATCGATGTAATTAAGGCCAATGGCTTCATGTCGAATTCTGACATCCTGAGGACCGGGCTCACCCACCTCAATATCTACCCACTTGAGGACCTCTGGACCACCCACTTCCATCATTTTGATAGCTTTAGATTGCATCACACTCATGTTTGTCTCCTGCTTTTATTAACTGTTTTTGTTTAATTTTTTTGGTTTTTTAGGTAATCAAGCCTCAATTTGCCTAAAATTACGTACTTAGCTAAATATATAGCAATTCTTTACTAAAAGTTATCTACGGGAGTATTTATGGCCGGTCATTCCAAATGGGCCAATATCCAGCATCGCAAAGGTCGCCAAGACGAAAAGCGAGGCAAGATCTGGACGAAGTTAATTCGAGAAATCACAGTAGCAGCCAAAATGGGTGGCGGAGATATTGCCACCAACCCACGCCTACGTTTAGCGATTGATAAAGCTAAAGATTCGAACATGCCTAACGATAACGTGCAAAGAGCGATTCAGCGTGGCACAGGTTCATTAGAAGGCGTTAACTACGAAGAAATTCGTTACGAAGGATATGGTCTTAATGGTGCTGCCGTGATTGTTGACGCACTAACAGATAACCGCACACGCACAGTAGCTGAAGTAAGACATGCTTTTACAAAACATGGTGGCAATTTAGGTACTGATGGTTCAGTGGCGTTTTTGTTTAAGCACTGTGGCCGCATGTTCTTTGCACCCGGCACATCTGAAGACGCATTAATGGAAGCCGCTCTTGAGGCAGGCGCTGATGATGTGATTCCTCAAGAAGATGGTTCTATTGAGGTGGTTACCCCAGCCTATGAATTTACTTCTATCAAAGAAGCTTTGATCGCTAAAGGTTTTACCCCTGAATTAGGTGAGGTAACGATGCGTCCAGATGCAGATACAGAACTGTCTGGTGATGACGCCATCAAAATGCAAAAACTATTAGATGCCCTTGAAGCTCTGGATGATGTTCAAGAAGTATTTACAAATGCGTCAATGGAGTAAAAATCTTTTCTATTGAACGCCGCGTCAGATTATTAAGTTAGTTAGAGTCAGTTGAATAAACGAAAGTATTTATGAAAATTTTAGTTGTTGGTTCTGGTGGTCGCGAACATGCATTAGCTTGGAAACTAGCTCAATCACCAAAAGTACAAAAGGTATTTGTTGCGCCAGGTAATGGTGGCACAGCAACTGCGGCTGCTAAGAATATGGGCATTGAGAACCTACCAATCACTGACCTTAATGCATTGGCTACATTTGCTCAAGAAGAAAAAATTCATTTGACAGTGGTAGGTCCCGAGGCCCCATTAGCTGGTGGCATTGTGGATATTTTCAGAAATCAAGGTTTACGCGTTTTTGGACCAACTCAAAAGGCTGCCCAATTAGAGTCTTCTAAAGACTTCGCTAAAGCCTTTATGAAACGCCACAATATTCCGACAGCGGAATATCAAACGTTTTCAAATATCACAGAAGCACATGCTTATATCGATGCCAAAGGTGCACCGATTGTGATTAAGGCGGATGGTTTGGCTGCCGGTAAAGGCGTAGTAGTTGCCATGACATTAGAAGAAGCTCACGGTGCTATTGACATGATGCTATCTGACAATAAGCTAGGTGATGCAGGCGCTCGCGTGGTGATCGAAGAGTTTTTACAAGGTGAAGAAGCTAGCTTTATTGTAATGGTCGATGGCAAGAACGTTTTAGCGCTTGCAACCAGCCAAGATCACAAGCGTCTCTTAGATGGCGACCAAGGTCCTAATACAGGTGGCATGGGCGCCTACTCTCCCGCACCAGTTGTGACACCAGAGATACACGCAAGAGCTCTAAGAGAAATCATCTTGCCAACTGTGAAAGGCATGGCTGCAGATGGTATTCCATTTACTGGTTTTTTATATGCAGGCTTGATGATTGACTCAAGCGGCAAAGCAAAAACATTGGAGTTCAATTGCCGCATGGGAGACCCTGAGACTCAACCAATTATGTCTCGCATGCGTAGCGACTTTTTAACAGCTCTTGATGCTGCCGTTGACGGCAAGCTAGATCAGGTTGAACTAGAGTGGGATCCTCGCATTGCTTTAGGCGTAGTGATGGCTGCGCACAATTACCCTGAGACACCACGCAAGGGTGATGTGATTACTGGTATTCCTGCCGATGATGAGAATCATGTGACTTTCCATGCGGGAACCACGATGGAAGATGGCGTACTTAAGACATCTGGCGGTCGCGTATTGTGTGTGGTTGGCTTAGATCACACAACTAAAGGTGCGCAACAGAAAGCTTATGCTCATTTAGATCAAATTAAGTTTGATGGTGCCCAGTTCCGTCGCGATATTGGTTATAGAGCTCTTTGATATGTCCAACACTGTGATTGATACCAATACCCTTCGCAACTATTTTCTAGGCTTGCAAGATCGCATCACAGATGCGATGGGTGAAGTAGATGGCAAACCATTTATTACAGATGCCTGGACAAAACCTGCTGATGCCAAATTAAAAGGTGATGGCAGATCTCGCATTTTGGAAGATGGCAATATTTTGGAGCGCGGTGGCGTTGGTTTTTCACATGTGCGTGGCGATGCCATGCCCCCTTCTGCCACAGCACATCGCCCTGAATTAGCAGGTCGTGCTTTTGAAGCCATGGGTGTGTCATTGGTGTTTCACCCACGTAACCCACACATACCAACAGTGCATCTGAATGTGCGTTGCTTTATTGCACAAGCAGAAGGTAAAGAACCTGTTTGGTGGTTTGGTGGTGGCATGGATTTAACGCCGTACTACGGCGACGAAAAAGACTGCCAACATTTCCACCAAACTTGCAAAAATGCTTTGGATCCATACAACCCAGAATTACATCCTCGTTTTAAAAAGTGGTGTGATGAGTATTTCTATTTAAAGCATCGTGATGAGCCACGTGGCATTGGTGGCATTTTTTATGATGACTTTAGCGAGTTAGGTTTTGAAAAGAGTTTTGAAATGACTCGTTCAGTCGGTGATGCCTTTTTAGATGCTTATCTGCCGATTGTTAAAAAACATCAAAACGACCCATACACAGAAAGTCAAAGAGAATTCCAGGCTTTCCGTCGCGGTCGTTACGTGGAATTTAATTTGGTATTCGATAGAGGCACTCTGTTTGGCCTGCAATCAGGTGGTCGCACAGAATCAATTTTGATGTCAATGCCACCAGTAGTTCGTTGGGGCTACGATTGGAAACCAACTGCCAATAGTCCTGAAGCACGTCTTTACACCGACTTTTTAAAACCTAAAGATTGGATCAATCTTTAATGGATATTAAAAAGCGTAAAGCCATAGGAATTTTGGGTGGCACATTCGACCCACCGCATTGGGGACATTTACGTTTAGCAGAACACTTTTCAAGAGTGTTGCAGTTAGATCACATTATTTGGATGCCAGCTGGTCAACCATGGCAAAAGAGCAGTGATATCACCCCAGCCAAACATCGTTTGGCTATGAGTGAATACGCCATTGAAACCCTGCATGACTTGTTTGTAGATCACCACATTTACACCAAGATTGAAATCAGCACCCTGGAGATGGCCAGAGAAGGTCCTAGCTACGCGATTGATACTGCCAAAGAGATCCGCGCACTGTATGGCCCTGATGTATCTATTACGTGGCTAATGGGTGCTGATAGCTGGGCAAATATCAAAACATGGCATCAGTGGCCAGAATTACCCAAATATGTTCACCTCGCGGTAGCCAGTCGCCCAGAAACAGATTTGGGTAATAGTCTTAATGTTGTTAGCAATAGCAATGAAGCCACTCATGCGGTTTTTGGTGATAAACAGACCCAAGACCCTCAATTGTTACAATTGAACCCATTAGGGCATGTTTTGTTTGATCAAAGCCTGCAAATTAATCTTTCCTCCAGTGCACTCCGTGATAGTTTCTACAACAATACGTCATGGGATGAATTGGCAGATGCAATACCACCCTTGGTACTCGATTACATCGAAGCCAATGGTCTTTATAGAAATGAATGATGGATATTCCAAAACTACAACGTGTGATCATTGATGCGCTTGAAGATGTCAAGGCTGAAGATATTCGTGTATTTGATACGAAGAAAATTAGCGACCTTTTTGATCGCGTGATCATTGCTACTGGCAATAGCAACCGCCAAACAAAATCTTTGGCGATGTCTGTCAAAGAAGCCGTGAAAGAAAAAGGCGGCGAAGTGATCTCTGTAGAAGGTATGGAGACTGGTGAATGGGTATTGGTTGATTGCGGCGATATCGTTGTACATATTTTGCAACCAATGCTGCGCTCGTACTACCAACTAGAAGGCATTTGGGGTGACAAACCCGTGCGCGTTAAGTTGGGTGGCAAAGCTAGTAAATCAAAACGCTTTGCTAGCGAACCTGAGGACGAAGAGGACGATTAAGCCCATTGGCTTAAAACTCCTTTTTTAAGCCATGAAACTGTGGGTGATTGCAGTTGGTCACAAAATGCCAGCTTGGGCAGAAACTGCCACCCAAGACTATGTAAAGCGCATGCCTGCAGACTGCGCCATACAGATCAAAGAACTAAAACCTGATTTAAACCCCGCCAAAGAAGCTATCAAGATCAGAGAAGCTTTACCCAAGGGTGTACACATTATTGCTTTAGACGAACGTGGCAAGGATGTTTCCACCAAAGACTTGGCTAATCAAATGAGTGCTTGGCGCCAAGACGGTAAAGATATTGCCCTATTAATTGGTGGCGCTGATGGTCTAGACCCCGAACTAAAGAAAGAAGCTGCATCCATGATGCGCTTATCTAGTATGACCTTGCCACACGCTATGGCACGAGTCATTTTGGTTGAACAACTCTACAGAGCTTGGACGATTCTGCAAGGCCACCCTTATCACCGGGTTTGAATCTGAATTACTTCTAATAGATGCACTCCTATATTTATTTAGCCTCCCAAAGCCCAAGACGCCAAGAACTTTTGCATCAAATTGGTGTGAAGTTCGAGCTATTACTAGCAGATGCCTCAGAGGATGCTGAATCTCTAGAAACTCATATACCCAATGAATCTGCACTGAGTTATGTAGAACGGGTTACTTTGGCCAAGTTAGACGCTGCAGAGCAACGCTTACTAAAACGTCAATTACCTTGGGCACCCATTCTTTGCGCAGATACAACCGTGGCAATTGTTTTGAATGACAAAGAAATTATTTTGGGTAAACCTGAAGATGAGACAGATGCCAAAAGAATTCTTCAGATATTAAGTGGCAAAACACATCAGGTTCACACAGCTATTGCATTGCTCGCCAATCAAGGTTCTAAGCCAAAAGTTTTAGTCTCCAGCTCATCCGTTACTTTTAAAAGCTTGAGTGATGCAGAAATTGATGCCTATATCGCTAGCAAAGAGCCTATGGGTAAAGCAGGTGCTTATGGCATACAAGGCATCGCCGGATCATTGATTAGTCACATTTCTGGCAGTTTTAGCAGCATCATGGGTCTACCTCTTTATGAAACCGCCCAGTTACTTCAAGAAACTGGTATAAAGTTTTCTATACAAAACTAAAAACCATCCAATATCACCCATCGCAATGATCGAAGAGATTCTAGTCAACATTACCCCGCAAGAAACACGCGTTGCGATTATTCAGCAAGGTGCCGTACAAGAACTTCATATTGAAAGAAGTCAAAGTCGTGGCATTGTCGGTAATGTGTATTTAGGTAAAGTAACTCGCGTCTTACCAGGCATGCAATCTGCTTTTGTGGACATAGGTTTAGATAAGGCTGCCTTTTTACATGTGGCCGATCTTTGGATGCCAAAAAACTCTAAACCTGATAACACTCCGATTGAAAAACTGGTGTTTGATGGTCAAACGATTTTGGTTCAGGTGTTAAAAGATCCACTGGGCACCAAGGGTGCCCGCTTAAGCACGCACATCAGTATTGCTGGGCGCAACTTGGTATACCTGCCACAAGAAGATAATGGCAATCAAATTGCTATTTCTCAAAAAATTGATAATCTCGAAGATCGTGATGCACTAAAGAAACGCTTTCAGGCACTAATGCCAATTGGTGAGCAAGGCAGTTATATTCTGCGCACCAGTGCTGAAGATGCTGATGATCAAGAATTACAGAATGATTTGAGATACCTAAGCGCTACTTGGAGAAAAGTTCAAGAAGGCAGTCTGCGTTTATCCGCACCAAGCTTGCTACACCAAGATTTAAGCTTGGCAGAACGTGTTTTAAGAGATTTAGCGACTGATGCAACGGGTCAGATCCGCATTGACTCAGCAGAGAATTTTGAAAAACTCACAACCTTTGCAAGAGACTTCACACCCAATCAAGAAAGCAAGTTAGTTCTATATCGTGGCGAGCGCCCTTTATTTGACTTATACGACACCGAATCAGAGATTAATCGCGCACTAGGTAGACGCGTTGATCTTAAGTCAGGCGGCTATTTGATGATTGATCAAACGGAGTCAATGACGACGATTGATGTAAATACTGGCAGCTTTGTTGGAGCTCGCACTTTTGACGATACGATTTATAAAACCAATTTAGAGGCAGCCCAAACCATTGCGCGCCAGCTACGTTTGCGTAATTTGGGCGGCATCATCATTATTGATTTTATTGATATGCACAGCAAAGAACATCAAGATGCTGTGCTTGATGAGCTGAATAAAAATTTAGCCAGAGATAAGATCAGAACCTCAGCCAACCCCTTCTCATCATTAGGTTTGGTAGAGATGACTCGCAAGCGCACCCGTGAATCTTTAGCTCATTTGCTATGTGAGCCATGCGAAGTTTGCCAAGGCAAGGGTCAGGTTAAAACTGCTCAAAGTATTTGCTATGAAATTTTGCGAGAAGTGCTGCGTGAACACCGTCAGTTCAATCCCAAAGAATTTAGGATTATTGCCAGCGCTGATGTGATTGACCGCTTCTTAGAAGAAGAAAGCGGTCACCTTGCTCAGTTAATTGAATTTATTGGCAAACCCATCCGCTTACAAGCCGAATCTAGCTTTAATCAAGAACAGTACGATATTGTTCTGAATTAAGCTTGTGAAAACTGCAAGCGATGCAAGCTTGCATACAGTCCATTTTGCGCCATCAACTCTGCATGAGAGCCATTCTCCACAACACGGCCATGATCAAGCACGACAATTCTGTTGGCGTTCTCAATGGTTGAGAGACGGTGAGCAATCACTAGAGTTGTACGACCCTCCATCAACCTCTCCAAGGCATCTTGTACCTGACGCTCTGACTCAGAATCCAAAGCAGAAGTTGCTTCATCCAAAATCAAGATTGGGGCATCTTTGTAAATAGCCCTAGCAATCGCCAAACGTTGACGCTGACCACCTGATAGTCGGTTGCCGTTATCACCCACTTCAGAATCAATCCCTTCAGGCAATTCTTTAATTAGTTCTGCCAAGTTGGCAGCATGCAATGCTTCATGCACTCTGCCTCGATCAATCTCTTCTAGGCTAGTAGCACCATAGGCAACGTTAGCAGCAATGGTGTCATTAAATAAAACCACATCTTGGCTCACAAAAGCCATTTGACGGCGCAAGTCTTTGAGATCGATTTCTTGAATATCCACTCCATCTAGATGAATTGCGCCAGATGTTGGATTAAAGAAGCGAGGCAATAAATTAACCAAGGTGGATTTGCCACTACCAGATGGGCCAACAAAAGCCACCACCTCACCCGCTGGAATTCTTAGATCAATGCCTTTAAGAACTTCTTTTTTAACTTCACCAGAGTCATCTGCACCCAATGCACTTGAACCAGAATAGCCAAAGCTGACTTGCTTGAGCTCAAGATCACCCCGAGCTTTATCTAATTTGACAGCATTAGCCCTGCGTGATGAATCTTCCTCAATCGGCTGATCCATCAATTTAAAGATCATGTCTGCAGCGGCAATACCTCGTTGCAGAGGCTGATTGATATCTGCCAGATGCTTTAAGGGAGAAATAATCAAAATAAGGGCAGTCACAAAAGCAACAAATCCACCTACCGTGGTCTCAGCCATTGATGATTGAAACAAGGCCACCAACAACACCCCTGATAAGGCAATTGAAGCGATGAATTGTGTAATAGGTTGGTTCAAACCACCCGCCACAGCAATCTTCATCGAGTAACGGCGCAATTTGTTAGCCAACAATGAGAAGCGTTCTTTTTCATATGCTTGGCCGCCATGCAGTTTTACAACTTTATAACCACCAACACTTTCTTCAACAACATAGGAAAGCTCATTAGTCATATCTTGACTGACTTTATGAAGCCTACGTAAACGAGTGTTAATTAATTTAGCGATGTAACCAATGATTGGGAAAATAATCAAAATCAAAAGGGTTAGGCGCCAGTTGAGATAGAAGAGATACGCCATCAAACCAATCACGGTTAGACTGTCTCTAACGAGATTCATAGCAACACTGGTAATCACCTGAAGTACTGCATTGACCTCAAAGACAAGCGCATTGATCAACGATGCAGCAGAACGATTCATGAATAAATCAGCAGGCGCTTGCAATAAGCGATGAAACATCTGCTCACGTAATTTGTATAAAACAGAATTAGTTAAATGGCTTAGAGCGTAATTAGAGCCAAATTGGGCAAATCCACGAATAAATGCCAAACCCACCAAAAATGCTGGAACATGCCACAGCTTGTCATCCAACTTGCCACTGAAACCTCTATCTAATAATGGTTTCAAGAGTGCAGGAATAGCAGTTTCTGAAGCGGCAACGATGCCTAAGCCCAGTAATGCCAATACCACTGCCAATTTGTGAGGCAGCGCATATTTTAAGATGCGTTTTAGCGCAGTTTGAGTCTTAATATTGATACTATTTGAATCCATAACCTCAATCGTAACCTACACGGTGCTAACATCGCTTAATGAGCTTATCAGTCATCTTAATTACCAAAAATGAAGAAGCCAATCTCAAGGACTGCCTTGAGAGCGTTTCTTTTGCTAACGAGATTATCGTCGTTGATAGCCAAAGTAGCGATAAAACTCAGGAAATTGCTCAATCATTTGGCGCAAAACTAGAAATAACAAGCGATTGGCCGGGCTTTGGCCCCCAAAAAAATCGTGCTCTTAACTTGGCAACTCAAGAATGGGTGCTATCAATTGACGCCGATGAAAGAGTCACCCCAGAACTCAAAGAAGAGATTTTGACAGTGATTTCATCAAAAGATGCTGCTAATTGCTATGCCATTCCAAGATCTTCTTGGTACTGCGGTCGTTTTATGAAACATTCTGGTTGGTACCCAGATTATGTCGATCGCTTGTTTAAACGCGGTACAGCAAAGTTCTCTGATCATTTAGTTCATGAGCGTCTATTACCGGATGGTCCAGTAGCTAAGCTGGAGAAACATTTTTTGCACTATAGCTTTAGAGACTTCTCTCAGGTGTTAAAGAAAGTTGACGCCTATTCAACTGCATCTGCAGAGCAAGCCTATCTGAAAGGTAAACGCTCATCTGTGGGCAAGGCAATGGGTCATGGGCTATGGGCATTCTTCAGAACATACTTCCTACGCCGAGGTTTTTTAGACGGCTCTCAAGGTCTAGCATTAGCAATCTCAAATGCTGAGGGTAGCTATTACAGATACCTGAAAATATGGTTAATACAAGAAGCCAATAAAGATAAGAAATGAAAATCAGCGTCATTATTGCAACCTATAACCGCCCAGATGCACTGGATATAGTTCTTCAATCCCTAGAAAAACAAACCGATAAAGGTTTTGAAATAATTATTGCTGATGATGGCTCAGGTAGCGAAACAAGAGAGCTAGTGACACATCACATAAATAAAAGAAAAAATACTATTCAGCATGTTTGGCATGAAGATCTAGGATTTAGGCTTGCTCAAATTAGAAATTTAGCCACTCAATCAGCAAGAGGAGATTACTTAATATTCCTAGATGGCGATTGTGCCGTACAACCAGACTTTATTGAACAACACAAAAAACTATCTGAGCCAGGTTACATGGTTACAGGTAGCAGAGTGCTCTTAGAAAAAACTATTACGGATCAAATTTGCAGTAGTCGCGAATGGAACTACGATGACTTTAAAGCCAAGGCTTTAGTAAATCTTTTCAAAAAACAACTAAATAAAATTTTGCCTTTGTATATCAAAATACCAAATAACTTATTTAGAAAATATAAGAAATTCGAATGGCGCCGTATTAAAGGTTGCAATTTAGCTTGCTGGAAGAATGATGCACTAAAAATTAATGGCTTTGATGAAACCTTAATAGGCTGGGGGCATGAGGATGCTGATTTTGTTTTCAGACTTAATGAAGCTGGAATTAAGAGAAAATCAGGCGCCTGGAGCACTGAAGTATTCCATTTGTGGCACAAAATGGCCAACAAAGAAAATGCCGAAAAAAATGCAGCCATTGTTAGAGCAAAAATACTTGCAAAAGCCAAGTAACATAGTTGCCACATGCGTATTAAAAAAATAATCATCATTGCCACACGCCAAATTGGCGACACACTGATCACAACACCATTAATTAGTGCTGCTAAAAGAATTTGGCCAGATGCTCAAATTGATTTTTTTGGATTTGAAAATAGCCTATCAATGCTAAGTGGTAATCCAGACATTCATCAAGTCATAGGCACAAAGCAAAGACTTAAGTTCAAGGATTATTTAGGGCAATTCTTTAGATTGTTTAAGCGATATGACTTGGCAGTTATTACTCAACCCAGTGATCGAGCTTACCTTTATGGATTAGTAGCCGCCAAACATCGTGTCGGAATGATTCCCACAGAGCCTAAATTGAATTGGTGGAAGAAAAAAGTTTGCCTTCATACAGTTGAGGTTGATTACTTTCATCAGCATGTCATTACAGAAAAAATTCGCTTATTAGAAAAATTTTGTGATGAAAATCTATTATTTGGGCAAGAGATTAGCGTTACTCCCCCTGCTGCTACGCCCCTCCCCTCTGAGATTTCTAAAGAACTTAAAGAATCATTCATTGTGATTCACCCAACGCCATTAACTGCATACAAACGTTGGCCTCTGGCTAACTGGGTGCAATTAATTGAATCACTACCCAATGAATATCAAGTGGTTTTAAGTGGCGCTCCAATCGCACAAGATCGAGAATTAAATCAATCCATTATTGATTTGTTAAGCGACACCGCCAAAAGCAAGATTCTTAATTTAGACGGTCGATTAAAACTGGATCAATTGGGAGCCTTATTGCGCCAAGCGAAACTTTATATTGGTGTTGATACATCTGTGACTCACCTAGCTGCAGCTTGCAATACGCCAACTATCACGCTATTTGGTGCAACGCCACCCACCAATTTTGGTCCATGGCCCAATGGGTTTGTTGGGAAACAACCTTATCAACTTAGAGGCTCTCGCCAAAAAATTGGTAATGTGACTATTTTGCAAGGCCCTGGTGAATGCGTTCCTTGCCGTAAAGCTGGTTGCGAGGATAAATCAGATAGTCGCAGTGATTGCTTAGTCAATCTGCCAGTTAGCCAAGTGATAGAAGCTGTTAGAAGCTATGGAATTAACTGTGGTTAAAGTTTGATTTTTTTATTTTTTGATTATCTAGGCGTATTTCACTTCAACATTGCCCTGTCCACCAGACTTGTTGAGAGCAATACTTAAGCCTCTGATGCTTTCATCATCAGGATAGATTTTCCAAGTCTCTGGGAATTGAACCAAGCAAACACTGCCATTACTAATGACATCTGCTGTCATCAATAAGCCTTGAGGTTTTTTGCCCACAAAGTTGTTAACTTGCTGCTTAAATCCTTGGATGTCGATACCTTGCTGCAACTGTACATGCAGACTTCTTGCAAACTTTAGTCGTGCCGTGGTGACATCCATGATGGATTCTGCAACCACTCTCATACCGCCCGAAAACTTATCAGGAGTAACACTGACTTTAGCGATGATGAGTTCATCTTCTTTGAGCCAGTAACGGTTAGGCTCAAACAATTCACTATAGATAGTCATTTCAAGTTGAGCTGTGCCATCATCGATGGTAGCAATCATTAATTTGCCACGCGGGCCCATCATGCTTCTGGTAGAGGTCATGATGCCTGCGATTAAACGATCTTTGCCCTCGGTCAACTGATTTAATTTGGTACGTACAAAATGACTTACTTCATCTCGATAAGCATCGAATAAGTGCCCAGTCAGGTACAAGCCTAAAGCCGCCTTCTCTTCTTGCAAACGTCGCTTCTCGAACCAAGGCTCTTCTTTAACTAATTCTGGTTTGTGCTCGTCAGCAGATCCTGCCATATCAAAGAGACTCACCTGCTGAGCAGACGCATCAGCCTGATCAGCGGCTTCCATAGCTCTTGGCAAGGATGCTAATAAGGTAGAGCGTGAGTCAAAGCCACCATAGAGAGAATCAAATGCACCCGCACGAATCAGGGCCTCCATCGTGCGTCGGTTCACAACTCGACGGTCTAATCTTAAGCAGAAATCAAATAAATCAACAAAAGGTCCATTAGCTCTAGCTTGAATAATTTGCTCAATGGCACCCTCACCCGTTCCTCGAATAGCCCCTAAACCATAGCGAATCATGGTGGCCGCTTGTTCTTTATTGTTTTCATCTTCACGCAATGGCATGAAGCGATACACACTGGTGTTCACATCTGGCGGCAAGATCTTGATCTTGTTAGCTAAGGCATCCTCATAAAGAATCTTTACCTTATCCGTGTCATCCATCGCCAATGACATGTTGGCTGCCATGAATTCTGCTGGGTAATGAGCTTTCAACCAAGCGGTGTGATAAGCCAACAAGGCATAAGCTGCCGCATGAGATTTATTAAAACCATAGCCTGCGAACTTTTCCATCAAGTCGAAAATTTCGTCAGCCTTATCAGGCTTTAATCCACTCTTACCAGAACCATCTCTAAACAACTGGCGATGCTCTGCCATTTCTTCTGGCTTTTTCTTACCCATTGCACGACGCAATAAGTCCGCACCACCCAAAGAGTAACCGCCGATGATCTGCGCCATCTGCATCACCTGTTCCTGATACACCATGATGCCGTAGGTTTCTCGTAGAACAGGCTCAACACGAGGATCTGGGTAATGAACTTGTTCTTTGCCGTGTTTACGAGCAATAAATGATGGGATCAAGTCCATAGGACCAGGACGATACAGAGCCACCAAGGCGATGATGTCTTCAAAGCGGTCTGGTTTTGCCTCACGAAGCATGCCTTGCATGCCACGACTTTCTAACTGGAACACTGCAACTGTGTTGGCATTTTTTAAGATTTCAAAAGCGGCAGGGTCGTCCAGTGGCACTTGACCAACTCGCCAATCTTTTTTGTCTGGATATAACTGATGGATGTATCTTTCAGCCCAATCTATGATTGTTAATGTTGTAAGACCCAAAAAGTCAAACTTCACGAGACCGACTGCTTCTACGTCATCTTTATCAAATTGGCTAACCACACCAGCGTCACCACCATCTTTTGATCCTTGGGTGTACAAAGGACAAAAGTCTGTGAGCTTGCCCGGTGCAATCAATACACCACCGGCATGCATACCAACGTTACGAGTCATGCCCTCTAACTGCTGCGCTAGGCCGAGCAACTGCTTAACCTCTTCTTCACGCGACTCTCGCTCTGCTAGAAGTTTTTCATCTTTTTTGGCTTGCTCAATGGTCACCTGTTGGCCAGGCTTATTAGGAATGAGTTTAGAAATGCCATCCACAAAACCATAGGGCTGCTCAAGAACTCGACCCACATCTCGAATCGCTGCACGTGCTGCCATCGTGCCAAATGTGGCAATTTGACTCACCGCATCTTTGCCATATTTTTCTTTTACGTAGGCAATCACACGATCGCGCCCATGCTGACAAAAGTCGATATCAAAGTCAGGCATGGATACACGTTCTGGATTTAAGAAACGCTCAAAGAGTAAGTTGTAACGCAGTGGATCTAGGTCTGTAATACCCAATGAATAGGCTACCAAAGAACCAGCACCAGATCCGCGGCCAGGCCCCACAGGAACACCATTATTTTTTGCCCAGTTAATAAAGTCCGCAACAATCAAGAAGTAACCAGGGAAACCCATTTGTGAAATGGTTCTTGCCTCAAACTTCAAACGCACTTCATAGTTAGCACGTTGCTTTTCTCTTTCAGCTTCATCGGGATATAAATGGATTAAATGTTTGGATAAGCCCTCCATGGCTTTTTCCATCAAATAATCATCCAACGTCATGCCTGCAGGCACTGGAAAATCAGGTAACTGTGGTTTACCAAGCGTTAAAGATAAGTTACAACGTTTGGCAATTTCAACACTGTTAGTAATGGCTGCCGGCAAGTCGGCAAATAGCTCTTGCATTTCTGCTTGGCTTTTGAAATATTGCTCAGGAGAGAATTTCTTAACCCGCTTAGGATTAGCAAGAATCTCACCTTCTGCAATACAAACACGGGCTTCATGCGCTGTAAAGTCAGAACGCTTCATGAACTGAATCGAGTGAGTCGCCACTACCGGTAACTTGAGTTGATTCGCTAGATGGACTGCCCCATGCAACTGAGCTTCATCCTGCGGATGGCCTGCTCGCTGAATTTCAATGTAGAACGAGCCTGGGAAATACTTCGCCCAAACTTTTGCCCTATTTAGAGCTTCATCTTCTTGATTTGCTAATAAAGCAACACCAACATCACCAAACCTTGCGCCCGATAGAGCAATCAAACCTTCAGCATGCTCTTTGAACCAACTTAGATCAACTTCCGCCCTACCTTTGTACTGATTGGTTAATGATGCTTTTGTTAATAACTCACAAAGGTTTAAATACCCCTGATGATTTTTTACCAATAACTGCAAGCGATATGGTTTATCTCGATCTTCAGGATTACTGATCCATACATCACTACCAACAATAGGTTTAAGACCTTCTTTACGCGCTGACTGATAAAACTTAACTAAACCAAAGACATTTCCTAAGTCTGTGAGGGCCAAAGCACCCATTTGATCACTGACCGCCGCAGAAATGGCATCATCTATGCGTACAGCCCCGTCCACAATGGAATATTCCGAGTGGAGTCGTAAATGGACGAAGCTGGTATTTAAAGACATGAGATGATTTTAGCTATGTTCAAAACCCAATACCGCGGTCGCTTCGCACCCTCACCCACAGGCGCTCTCCACGCCGGGTCGCTCGCAACCGCTTTAGGTAGTTGGCTCCACGCGAAAGCCCATGACGGAAAGTGGCTTTTACGGATCGAAGACCTTGATTTGCCAAGATGCGTGCCAGGTGCCGATCAGACAATCATTCAACAATTATCAGCCTGCGGTTTAAGCTGGGACGAGGAGATTGAATATCAATTCAAACGAACCCATTGTTATAGCGATGCCTTAACAAAGCTGATTGATTCTAATAAAGCTTACGGATGTCGTTGCACCCGAAAACAAATTGAAGATGCGCAACTAGCATCAGGTCGAAAAAAAGATCGTCATGGTGAATTGATTTACCCAGGAACATGTCGCAAGCGCACAGACATCATAGAACCTTGCGCCTGGCGTTTGTATGTTCACGATGCTGAGATTGAATCAACTGTAGGGGATTTTGTATTGCGCCGCGCTGACAGAATTTTTACTTATCAGTTAGCAGTAGTGGTCGATGATCATCTACAAGGAATTACTCATATTGTTCGTGGGGCCGATTTGATAGATAACACCCCAAGGCAAATTTATTTACAACAAGAACTTGGCTACCAAACTCCTAGCTATGTTCACTTACCCTTAGTTCTTGATAACAACCAAGAAAAACTCAGCAAGCAAACCAAAGCAACAGCTATCGATGTCAGCAGTTCTAAAAACGTCTTAAATGCGCTCAGCGCAGCTGCACTTCATATTGGCCTCACCGACCATCGACTATTGGCAAAAAGTAGTGCTGAGATTGATTTAAGCGTTTCTGAGTGGTTGACTGTTGCCCTTAGCAACTATCAAACCCTTTTAAGTCAGGGTTTGATTAAATTCGCTTAATTAAGCTTGTTGAGTGAATTTTTCTTAATTAAATTAATTGGGTTTTTTAAAGCCACCCAATAGTGCTGCAACTGGTTTATTTGATTTAGGCCCAGGCTTAATGGATGGGTTGCTAGAGATATTCGCTGAAGCATTTGATGCTGCATCTTTAGTATCTTTTTTATCTATGGCAGCTTTGTTATCTTTTGCTTGATAAGGCATGTAAAAGAATGGATCGGCACCTGGGCCACCAGCTGGATCAGGCACAGGCATTCTGATGAGCTTGCGATTCATCAGCTTTTCAATATCAGCCAATAACTTTTCTTCAGAGGCGTCTACCAAAGCAATTGCATCGCCTTGCGCACCAGCACGACCGGTTCTACCAATACGATGAACATAATCCTCTGCATTAAATGGCAACTCGTGATTGATCACACAGGGCATATCAGCAATATCAAGACCTCTGGCAGCCACATCAGTTGCCACCAAAACATCCATGGAACCATTTTTAAATGACTCCAAAATTTGCATGCGTTCAATTTGGCTTTTGTCGCCATGAATCGCACCAGCCTTGATACCACTTCTCTCTAATGCACTTGCCAACTTGCTGCAACCAATGCGGCTATTAGTAAAAACAATCGCTTGACGAGAAAGACCTTGTTGAATACGCGCGTTAAGAACTTTTACGACAGCATCTTTTTTGCGCTCAGACGGCACCATATGAATCACCTGACGGACAGTGTCTGCTGCAGCATTTTGTCTAGCCACTTCAATCGTCACAGGATCACGCAAATAACTTTGCGCTAATTTTTTAATTTCTGGTGAGAAAGTTGCTGAGAACAATAGCGTTTGTCGCTGCGCAGGAATCAAACCGATGATGCGTTGCAAGTCTGGTAAGAAGCCCATATCCAACATGCGGTCCGCTTCATCCAAAATCAAAATTTGCACTTGTGACAAATTGGCTGTTTTTTGGGTGATGTGATCAAGTAATCTGCCTGGCGTTGCAATCAATAGCTCAACACCTGAGCGTAATAAGCTAGTTTGTGCTGACATATCTACACCACCAAACACCACAGCAGTTCTGATGTCTGTGTACTTGGCGTATTTGAATGCGTTATCTGCTACTTGGTCAGCTAGTTCACGTGTAGGCGTTAATACCAAAGCACGAATCGGATGTCTTGCTGGTGAAGCACTGCTGCTGGCCATTGGCAAAATATTTTGCAGAATTGGTAAAACAAACGCTGCTGTTTTACCTGTGCCAGTTTGTGCTGCGCCCATGACATCTCTGCCCTGCATCACATGAGGCATGGCTTGCGCCTGAATCGGGGTAGGTTTTGTATAACCTTGCTCTAAGACGGCTCTCAAAATTGGCTCAGCAAAGCCAATTTCAGCAAAAGTTAGTTCGGTATTGTTTTGTTCTGTACTCACAGGGCTCTATTATGAGGCCTGTGAGTCATTGACTGGGATTTTCTTGATATGGCTGCATTACAAAGCAGCAATACCTGCTTTGGCCACTTCAGCATCCTGATCTGATTTAGCCCCAGAAACACCTATGGCGCCAATCGTTTGACCATCCACCACAATGTTCACACCACCCTCTAGCGTGCCCTGTAAAACCGCTGTGGCGTTTAAAAATGACTGACGACCACCATTGATGATGTCTTCATATACTTTGGTCTCACGACGCCCAAGAGCTGATGCTTTAGCCTTTTCTTGGGCGATGTAGGTAGAAATGGTTGGGCAAGCGTCGCGTCTTGTGAAACCCAATAAATGTCCACCGTCATCGACAACTGCAATACTCACACCCCAATTGTTTTTTTCCGCATGAGCATCCGCTGCTGCAAGGATTTTTTTTACATCCGATTGATTTAAATAAGCTTTTTGACTTGGCACGACCGTCTCCTATCGATTTTTATGGTTTTAATAATTGTTCTATCTGTTTTTGTGTTTTCTACGATACCTGAATTTGTGACTTCCTTCAGACGCTGAATGATTTTTGATAAGAATCAATTAATTAATCTATTTATAGTTAAATATAATATATAATGTAATTAATGAATCTTTCTTAGAGAGTAATTGATATGGATACGCAAGTAGTTCAAACCAATGAAGCGATGCCACACCTAGATATCAGCCTAATGCGCGCTAACGCAGATAACGCATGTCGCATGATGAAGACATTGGCCAATCGCGATCGCTTGATGTTGCTTTGCCAATTAAGCCAAGGTGAAAAACGCGTAGGTGAATTAGAAGAAGCCACCAATATTCAGCAACCTACTTTGTCTCAACAACTCGCTGTGTTGCGCGAAGAGAATGTTGTATCAACACGCAGAGATGGCAAACATATTTATTACAAGATTTCTAGTCCCATCGCGATGTCAGTGATGGAATTACTGTATGCCACATATTGTGGAAAATAAGGAGAGCACGATGCAATGCAATGTTGGCGGTATCGACCGCGTTTTACGTATCACTGTTGGCGCACTTTTAGTGATTCTTGCAATCACTGGTGTGGTTGGCACATGGGGTTGGATTGGTTTAGTTCCAATGGCTACAGGCATCTTCCGTTTTTGCCCAGCCTACCCATTACTTGGCATCAAAACTTGCAGTAAAGATTAATCGAGAGATTAATTGATGTAATTGACTGCTAGCGCATACAGCACTAGCACCAAGGTGCCCGTTAACAATGCGGGCACCATTCTCTCTCCAGGCTTTGAATACATCACGATTAATGCCAGGACACTAACGGTCAAGCGTACATAAATCGGCACCGTACTCAAAAGACCCACAGGTAACAAAATAATTCTGAGCGTTAAAGCAGCCACCATGGCATAAGTGACAGCAGACAACCACTTAAAGATTTCGCTGTCTTGACTGATTTTTCCTGACAAGAAAACACCCAAGCCACGCCATAGGTAAGTGCCTAAACAAGCTGCAATTAATGCAGCCCACATACCTGCATCATTGAACATATTTGATAGATCAGTCGTTTCAGGCAATTGCTTTTTTCCTCAGAGAAAGATCAACGCTATATGCAATGGTGCCACCCACCAAACCCGCGATTAGTAATGAATAGTTAGGAAACCAGAGATATGACACTGGACCAATCACAGCACCCAACAAAATAGCAATGCGATTAGCTCTGGGCTTTACCTCTGTAAAGGTTAATAAGAAAAACAGTGGATTAATAAATACCATGCCAAGACTTAGATAAGTTGGCACCTGCCCTGCTATCAAATAACCCAAGGCTGTTCCTGGTGTTGATACACCCCAACAGACCAATGCAAAACCCGTGAAATACGATAAGCGCTTATCTGGTTCAATTTTTGGAAAATCTTTCATGGCAATAGCCCATGAAGTCATGGCCATGAAGTGAACCAATAGATAGTAAAAAGAACTGCGTTGTTTTTCTGGAAACTGCGGGAACAGCGTCAAACACATAGTAAAAAATCTTGTGGCTGTTAGAGTCACAGCAAATGCAATCGCTACACCTGAAGCCCCCAAAACAAGCATCTCAATTAAGACCACTTGACCAGGCAATGCAAACATAAAGAAACTGGTGGCACTGGTTAACCAAATATCTAAACCATTGGCTTGCCCCATCGCACCAAAGCCCACCATGCCGGCAAATAAAACGGCAGCTGGTGCACCGAAAGCATCTTTAGCTCCTCGTAAGACAACTTCTTTGTTCAAGCTCATGAAAGGAGTTTATTGTTTTTTTTGATTTTGGTTTGATGAACTATTTAGTCAAGTATTTAGCGTCCAGAATTTAGAGCCCTGCATTTAGAGCCCAATCGATGTGTTCTTGAACCATTGGGCTCACAGATACTCTTTTATTAATGAGCGCTACACGTATCTGCTCTTTTTGGCTTTTGCTAAGCGATGTAGCTTGCAAGGCATTACCAATGCCCACAGCTAAGTTTCTGAGCCAAGCTTGATAACCAATACGCCGAATGGGGCTACCCTCATGACGAGATAAGAAATCTTCTTCTGACCATGACCACAAATCAAGCAGTGACGCCTGATCTAAACCATGCCTAGGTAAAAAATCTGGCAGAGCTGTCATTTGTGCAAACTTATTCCAAGGGCAAGCCAACTGACAATCATCGCAACCATAGATACGATTACCCATCAAAGACCTTAGCTCTAGCGGGATAGATCCTTTGTGCTCAATCGTCAGATATGAAATACAACGTCTCGCATCTAATTGATAAGGTGCGGTAATAGCTCCCGTAGGACAGATATTGATACATGCAGAGCATTCACCACAATGACTGGTAATCGGCTCATCAACTGGGAAAGGCACATCAACCAAGATTTCCCCCAAGAAGAACATCGAGCCAGCTTCCCTGTTTAATAAAAGAGTATGTTTACCCCGCCATCCCAGACCAGACTTTTGGGCTAACTCAACTTCCATGACTGGGCCAGAATCAACAAAGACGCGATAGCCTAAAGAGCCGACTTTTTTCTGAATTTCTTCTGCCAATGTTTGCAGGCGCTGGCGTAAGACCTTGTGATAATCGCGGCCACGTGCATACATGGCCACAACAGCTTGCGTTGGGTTTTCGACCTTGGCCATTTCCATATCGCGCCAATCAACAGATTGCCGAATTTCCGTGTTATCAGGCAAATAATCCATGCGAGCTGTGATGACTCGAATGGTTCCTGGTTGAAGTTCTGCAGGATTAGCACGCAAATGAGCTCGCTCGCTCATATAATTCATATCACCGTGACGACCTGCCTTCAACCACTCCTTCAAACGCTCGCTGGCCTGACTCAAATCAGTGTCAGAAACTCTGATATCGCCAAATCCAAGAGAACGGGCTGCATCTCTAATCCAAGAAATATCTTGGATCCAATCTACAGATATTGCAGTCGTTATTTTTTCTTGCGTCACGATTTATGCTCCTTGGTGAGATTGTAGGTCGCCATGACAGAAAAAACATTTCTTTTATCGTCAGAAGCACAAACAGCAGCAATTGCTGAGAAATTAGCAGGTGTGATGTCTGCTTTGATTAAAAAATCTAATTCAAGCAAGTTAAACACTGCTGTTGCCTTGCATCTATCACTAATTGGCGATTTGGGTGCTGGTAAAACGACGTTTACTAGGTATCTATTAAAAGCATTAGGTCACACAGGTAAAGTTAAAAGCCCCACCTACACTTTGTGTGAACCTTATGAATTAGCAACTGATGGCATTCAATTTTCTTTGCATCATTTCGATTTGTACCGGATGCGCTACGCTGAAGAATGGCTGGATGCTGGATTTAGAGAAACATTTAGTAATCCGGGTATTTGCATCGTCGAGTGGCCAGAAAAAGCCGAGGGAACATTACCGGCAGTTGACGCAGAGCTGCACCTCACCATGCATGATGATGAGACTCGTGAATTAATCATCAAAGCTATCAGCCCTGCCGGCAAATCGCTCACAGAAGCTTTATGAAATTCATCCCCAGAAACGCCAAGCGTCGCGATTTACTAAAAAATATTGCAAAAGCGAGTGCTTTGCTTTTTTTAGGGCCATCTCAATTAGCCTTTGGTGCAAAGTTATTAGCAGTGCGCATGTGGCCAGCAGAAGACTACACACGCGTGACATTGGAATCAGATGAAGTGCTGAAGGTCAGTCATCAACTCTTGACCAACCCCCATCGTTTGGTCGTAGATGTTGAGGGACTAGAGCTCACCAACACACTCAAAGAGTTAGTCGCTAAAGTAAAAAGCAACGATCCGTATGTATCTCAAGTTCGGGTAGGTCAATTTCAGCCAAGAGTAGTTCGATTGGTATTTGATTTAAAAGAGAGTATTCAGCCACAATTATTTTCATTAGAACCAGTTGGCAGCTACCAAAATCGTTTGGTGTTTGACTTATACCCAACCGTTGCTAATGACCCACTGATGGAACTGGTACGTAGTAGCTCAAAAAAATCAGCCGCCTTGGATCTTGAAGACCCTATTGGCGCCATCGCCAGGAAAGAAGCTCTCAAGCAAGATAAGCAAGACAAGAGCAATAAAGATGACAGCGCTCAAACAAGTGATGCTAAGTCACCTTATAAGCGCCTATTAACTATTGCGATTGATCCTGGGCATGGCGGTGAAGATCCTGGCGCAATTGGTAAAGGTGGCTCGCGCGAAAAGGATATTGTTTTAGCGATTGCCAGAAAACTCAAAGAGAAAATTGAGCAAGAGCCAGATATGCGTTCATATTTAACACGCGATGGCGATTATTTTGTACCACTACATACTCGCGTCAATAAAGCACGCAGAGTACAAGCTGACTTGTTTGTCTCAGTACACGCTGATGCATTCGTTCAACCTCATGCAAAAGGTGCTTCTGTGTTCGCTCTCTCTCAACAAGGGGCTACTAGTACAGCAGCTAGGTGGTTAGCCAATAAAGAAAATAATGCGGACTTAATTGGAGGTTTAAATATTAAGTCGCAAGATAAACAGGTGGCTCAACTACTTTTAGACATGTCCACCACCGCTCAAATTAAAGACAGTCTGAAGCTAGGCGATGCGGTATTAAAACAAATTGGTGGCTTTGCCAAATTACATAAAAAGCATGTAGAGCAAGCAAGCTTCGCAGTACTAAAAGCACCAGATGTTCCATCAATATTGATTGAGACAGCTTTCATTAGCAATCCAGAAGAAGAAGCTCGACTCAATGATGTGGAATACCAAGAACAGATTGCCTTGGCAATAGTAAAAGGCATTCGAAGTTACTTTGCCAAGAATCCTCCCGTCGCAAAATCTAGACAAATCTAGCTCTAATTTAAAAAGTCCGCTATAATCTTCTTTTTCGCAGATTTGGGTCGGTAGCTCAGTCGGTAGAGCAGCGGACTTTTAATCCGTTGGTCGCGAGTTCGAGTCTCGCCCGACCCACCAAATCAAGGCTTTCGAGCCTTCGAATACAAAAACCACTAAAGTGAGAACTTTAGTGGTTTTTTTCATTTCAGATATCCTCAATTCAATAGAGGTAAGATTCAAACCCAATTTCAATCTTTCTTTCATATCTTCTTTAATATGATTAAAAAATTAGATAGACCCTAAAAATGGTTGACCTAACAAAAATTCCAGAAAACTTACCAATCCCTCAAGATGATGGAGCAGTCAAACATTTAGTTGGAACAAGCTTACCAAGCTTGTCACTTCCAGCCACCAACGAAGAGCTGATTGATATTGGATCTTTCAAAGATTTTTTAGTTATCTACTGTTACCCAATGACAGGTCAACCTGATGTCCCTTTACCTGAAGGGTGGGATCAAATACCTGGGGCTAGAGGGTGTACTCCACAAAGTTGCTCATTTAGAGATCACTATCAAGAGTTAAAAGCATTAAAAGCTGAAGTACTTGGATTAAGCGTTCAGACCACTGACTATCAAAAAGAAATGGCTGAACGACTCCACTTACCGTTTCTAGTAGTTAGTGATGTTGATTTCAAATTTCAAAAAGCCCTCAAACTTCCGACCTTTTTAGCTGGTGGAATGACTCTCTTAAAAAGAGTAACCATCATTGCTAAAGATGGAAAAATTGTGGCTGTTCACTATCCCATATTCCCCAGTGACAGTGATCCAGCTTGGGTAATTGATTATCTTGAAAACCATTATCAAAAATAGTCTTATTCCACCAACAACTTACGAAGTGATGAATAGTTCAGCCTAGTACCCATTTCGTTGTTAAGCCACCTATGAATAGCCAACATTGATTCACCGTTGGCTTTTTTCTTTTTCATTTCAGCTATCAACTTTTGTTCTTTGCTATTTGGGACTTTCTTACCATCCTTCACATTAAATCCAAAACCACGACGACCACCCACATAAAACCCTTGGGATTTTCTCATTTGCTTCACCTCGCTGATTCGTGAAGCAATTCTTTCTCTTTCAAAAGAAGCAAAAGCTGACAAGATTGTAAAAATAATAGCTCCCACACCATTACCAGTTACATCACCACCGAGATCAATCGAATGAACTGAAACACCTTTCTCTTTTAACAGGTGTAGTGTATTGAGGGCGTCTCGTGTGTTTCTAAATCCACGATCTAACTTAGGAAAAATTAAAACATCACCAGACTTTATAACTTCTAACAGTCGAGAGCCCTCTGGACGGGAATTAAACTCCAAGCCACCACTAACCCCTCTCTCGACAAAAACATCACTCTCGCTCAACTCTAGACCTCTTGAAATTGAATAACTCAAAACTTGTCTAGTTTGAGAATCTAACGAATCACCTTCAGTAGCCTGTTGTACAGTTGAAACACGAACATACCCAAAAACAGTCATTTTTCACCTCGTAAACACTTAAGATTTTTACTAACTATTGATGGTTTTCAGGTCAAAGACAACAACTATTGATGGATTACTGTAGTAATCCTTGAATTTAAGGTGAAAAATGGGGTTAAAAACGAGGTAAAAATCCCAAATTAGGGTGTAGTAATGAGTTTATTAAATACAAACCCTTTATCTATAAGGCTTCCAGAGGGTTTAAAAAGTACACCCTGTAAAAGCTAAGAACCAGTCGAAATAAGATACCCAGTTCTAGTCCGATTAAGTGACATTATTTGATCTATCAAAAGTGTTAATTCTGCTATTTCACTAGGTGTCATTGATAAGGAATCTTCAATACCATCTTCCGAATGTTCTTTTCTTAATTGTTCACTACGACGCCAGTTTTTAAGAACCCAAGTAGTTTCATCAATCACCTCTGAATCATCTAATTCAAATCCAATCTTATATCTCAAATAAGACTTATTGAAACACCAGTCATTTCCACCTTTTGTAATGTAAGTTGAAATATCCTTTAGATTCCTATCCGTTGTTTTACCTTTACCTCCAAATGATTCACTTAATTTTTTAATTTCAATCTGTCTAGGTGCTTTAGACCATTGTTTTGACTTTCTCAAACTATCATTAAACAAAGTGAAGGTTTCTTCTTTAGTAGAGAGTAGTACTCCATGAAAGTGAATTAAAAAAAGACTATCTTCATTTCTATAGATTGAATTCTTGATGTCGGTAGCCAGCACATCACACACACCAAGTTTTCTTTTTTCTGAATTTGTATTTTTACCAACTCGCTGAATTTCTTTCATCATTTTTAATGAGATAACTTCACATTCAACAACACCAACACACCATAATCCTCTATGAAGTTTTAATTTCTTTAAAAGTTCTGTCTTCATTTTTTTAACAGCACCTAAAGCAGACTTATGATTTACTTCTGTTACAGAATCAATCAAAGTAAAAAATCGTAGATGTGAAGAGGCAAGCCCACAATCATTTGGTTTTGGAATTTGTTTACGAATCTTTAACGGTAACTTAGACCAGCTATCAATCTTTGACTTCTTAAATTTATTCCACTTGTTGATATATCGATCAGCCAATCTTTTACTATGAACTTTATGAATATCAGTCGAAAGTAAAGTTTTATTAACTAAATCTAGTCTTTCAATTAAAGCGAGCGAGCGTCTTAACTTAATAGAATTATGTGAACCAGCCACAAATTGATACTTCATCGCTTCTCGTGAAATGGCTTTCATCATTCCGTGAGAATCTTTACGAAGTCTTTCCAAATCAATTTGTTTATTTTCTTTCATAATTCAAATCGTAACATTTACCTTACTCCCTCCTTTACATATATTTATTCATTATTTTTACTTTGGTAAAAAAACTCCTAAATAAAAAAACCACAAAAAAACGGAGTTAGCGTGAACAACAATCCTTTAATTAGAAATCAAATACTAGGAATTAGAGCTACGGAGAGTTTCGTTAATAAATTTGATGAGCTCTGTGTTCGACTCGGTCATAACCGTTCAGAGGTCGTTAGATACTGTCTAAAACGCTTTCTAAACGAACATTGGAACAATTCAGAGAACTTTCAAAGAGCCAGAAAGGAGATGTTCTGATGATGAGCTTTGTTGAATGGATTGAATTTAATAAGAAAAAGGTAAAGAAAAATGTCGGATCAACTAGCCAATCAAATCAACAAAACGGGTCTACTGATATCGAAAGAAAAGTTGATCGAGACAATAAAACGATCTACACAACAGTCGTTCACAATAAGTCAGAGTCAGAATACTAGGACTATCGTGGTGGTGATTAAGTAAATCAATCCAACCCACAAGCAAATGGTATGTTTTTACCATCATCCATGATTGAATAAAGTAAGCGTTTACCATTTCTTGTATCAATTTTTACATTGAGGGTTTCTCTTACCCCAGTGTCATCAATAACAGATATAGTATTTTTATCAAGAACCGTAATTTTTCCTATTAGATAATTATCGGATTTGAGTTTAATTTCCCCGTCAACAATAGCCACACGATCGCCACCCAAAGTTGTACAGTTATTTTGATTCAAAAATAGGTCAGAGTTACTAGTCTTTTGGACACACCCCACCAAAAACAAAGAACCAATTATAAAAATATATTTCATATCAACTAGCCAATGGACTATTTTCACCAAGCAAAAAAGCGTTATATGTATAAAGCTTATCTAATGGGTAGCCTGAATATTCCGAGAAACTCTTTAATCCATCAATGATAAATTTTGAATAATGTTTGTCATTCATTTTTAATGTGACATCCTTATTCAATAAGCTTAATTCAGACATCATCTCTATAGATAAATTGTTGGAATCAGGATTTTTACCAATGATTTTCATCATTCTCATAATTTTAGTTTCATGAGGTTCATGTTCACCATAAAATAGACAAAACTTAAGAACCCTCCCAATCTGTAAAGCTATATCAACATCAACATCCTCTGAGTAAGTAGGGTCAGCTCTATCAATACCCCTATAAACATGACCAATTACATAGAAAAGCAAACCCTGATCAATGGGTATTGAACTAATCGGGAAATAAGCTGAAGAGGTCACCTCATCCCAATGTTTGTCACAATAATCCAGCCATGTATCAAATACCTCAAAAACAAAATTCATGTCTAAATTAACTTGACCATCAACAATAGAATAAACTTTTCCCAACTCAACTTGTGACTGATCAACCCAAGTAATTTTTCCAAATGAATTTGAAATCAAAAGCTCTGAATCGGACATTCCAAAACCATCATCTTCATCAAAACTATAATTCGACGAACCTATAACTTGGTTTTTGAAGACACAAGCACCATCTTGTACAAATTTCTCTAATTCACATGAAATATTTTTAGCTGAACTTAAGTCCCAGTTATTACATTGAAGAAGTTGTTCCATAAATCAATTCCTTTCTATTTCACAGTCTTAAAACTATGTAACTCTTTAAGACCCATCAAATTCGTTAGTCGGGAAGCATAATGTTTCTCAATCATAGCCTGTGATGTACGAGCATTTTTAGCCAGTTGTAATGTGTTGACATTACCCAACTGTAATCTAAACATGATGGCTGAATGTCGTAATGAATAAAGAGTGTGTTTTTCACCTTCACCAGTGATTCCAGCCTCTTCAACAATCTTTCTGAATAACCGACTCAGAATATTCATCATCGTATTTCTATTTTTGTATTCAGGTAAGAAAAGATAGTCTGTGTTTTTACCGAATCCCCTTTTCTTTTGGTAATCAGACAACTTCTTATAAACCCCTTCAGCTCCATACATACTCACCACCTCTTGATCTGTAGTCTTCGTGGCTGGGTGACTTAACAAAAGGTATTTGTTGTACTTGGGATTAGGTTCATCAGGATTAATCATTACCTTAATGTGTTGATGTTTTAGAACACGAAGGTCACTCGGTCTAATAAATGTATTCACCATGAACTGAATCAAATATCTCATCTCTTCAGTAATTAATACCCCACGAACTTTTTCTTGTTTTTTAACTAGCTTATCAACCGTATCAGTGAGTGTCTTATATTCTTTCTGGTCGAAATAATCCCTCTTCGTAACCGATGTGGTCTTACCTTTGATTCTTGGGAAATTCGGAATCGACTGAATCAAACGATTATCAGAAGCAAATTTGAGAATTTTTCTTAAAACGATGATGTAGTGATTAACAGTGGCTGGTGATAGTCCACGATTTTGGAGTTTCTTAATGAGGTCAGAAATATCTGAATTTGAAACCTCACCAATGTCTTTTTCACCAAAATGAGGGATTAGTTCTTTTTTGAACCTATTTGAATCGTCTTTGTATACCCGACTTCCAGCCGTATTAATGGACTCCAAATAAGCTATTCCGACATTACTGAAGGTACGACTCTTGGGAGCCTTTGATTGACCCGTACGAACACCCACCAGCGAGTCCTCGTAGAACTTTTTAGCTAGATTGATAGCTTCTTTACGACTTTCAGTTTTCAAACTTCGGACCTTGTAGGATCCGTTGATGTAAACACGAGACCAATAGTACCGAGAACAATAAACCTTAAAGAATTTGAGTTTGGTTGGATAACCAGGAACCGTCTCCACCGTATCGGGTATAGGAATAGCTCCACTACCTTTAGGTTTTATTTTTATAGGTTTTTTCGGTTTGGTAGTCAAAATAGGACTCGAACGACTTTAGTGGTTACTTTAGTGGTTTTAGTATACCTCCCTTTATAGCCTTTAGGAATAAGGTTCTAAAAACCTATCCAACGGATTGGTCTTCTTTTAATCCGTTGGTCGCGAGTTCGAATCTCGCCCGACCCACCACAAATTTGTATTAGAAACAATGACTTGCTAACCGCAAGTCATTTTTTTTGCTTATTTTTTGTACAAATTTCAATCGCACACCAATCGCACGGTTCAATTATTTGCTGTTTATCAAAATCTTCTATAAACTGTAGCTAATAACTTAAAGCCCTTATAGATGCGAGCTACAGCCGACTCCACGGTCATCCTAAGACCCCATGAACTGCGCCTAAAGCGCCGTTCAGATTCCAGCATCTGGCAAATTCATTACAAAATTGGCTCTAGGAAAAAGTGGCTGCGAATCACCAGCAAAACAAGCAATTTGGCTGATGCCAAGAAGATTGCTGAAGACCTATTTCATGAAGCACGAGTATTAGAGAAGCGCGGCTTATCGGTGGTTAGTAAAAAGTTCAAAGCAGTTGCTGAAGTTGTTAGCGGCAACCTCAAAGCGCAAGTAAAAGCTGGCACGGGCAAAAAGAGCTATGCAGACTACTATCGCGCAATCGATAGCTACCTTACTCCATTCTTTGGCAACTATCACGTAGATAACATCACCCCCGCCCTGATTTCTGACTTTCATCGCTGGCGCACTGAAAAGGTTGGTTACGAATTAAAAGCTTCTACGCAAAATAATCACAATGCCGCTCTTAATTGCGTTTTTGATTACGCAGTTGAGCAAGGCTATATGAGTGAGAGCCAAAGACCTAGCACCAAGAACACCGGTGAAGCTACAGAAGTTCGCGGCATCTTTAGCACCGACGAGTTAATTGAACTGCAACAATTCATTCACAAGTGGTCAGCGCAAGGACGAGCAACTAAGACTCGTTACTTACGGGAACTGCTAGGCCTATATGTGACTTTTATTGCTTGCACTGGAGTGCGGCCAGGGACAGAAACAAAAAACTTGAAATGGAAGCATATTGAGTTTATTCAAAAACCTAGTATGCGCATTATTCACGTTACCGTACCTGAAGGTAAGCGAGGTAGCCGGGAGCTTGTTGCTCGCAATGAGCTTTGGCCATTGTTAGATAAGCTACGCGAACTACAGCCAGAATACAAAGATTTAACACTGGAACAATTAATTGCCAAAAAAGAAGATAAACATATCTTCCGTATGCGCGATGGCACTTTGCCATATAACCTAGTCAATGCGTTTGGGGACTGCCTCAAGGAGTCGGGTTTAGACAAAGGTGATAAGGATGGCAAACCCAGAAGTTTATATAGTCTGCGTCACTACTATGCAACTCAACGAGTTCTAGAGGGAATTAGCTTTGGATTGCTAGCAAAGCAAATGGGCACCTCAATTCTCATGATTGAGCGTCATTACAGCCACCTCAGACCTTTAATGGTGGCCGAACAACTTGCCGGCGTGATTCCAAGCAATCAAGAAGCACAAACGGATGAGATTCTTCGGTTTATGAATCCAAGTCCAGTGCGTAATGATGTGATTAGCTTGGTTGGCGCAAGTACTGGCATCTACTTGCCATTGGTTGAAGCAAACGCCAGGGCCACCAAAGAACTTAAAGATGAACTTAACAAAGCAGTAAGCAAGGCGGCGTAAATCATGAATACACCCCACTTTGCTCAATACCTCACGGCTATGGTGATCTGATGACCCCATTTATTCAAACTTTCTTTGAACGCAAAGCCAATAGTGCCTTAAAACAGAGCCTAGAGCGAGCTTGTGATTTATCGCATTTCAAACAAGTGAAGACTAGATTAGATAGCGGCGAGGATTTGACCAAGGAGTTGCCACAACTCAAGAAACTGTCTAGAAAAGATGCCCTAGAAGCAGTGAAGACTTTGATTAAGCGCTGCGATACGGATTTAAATGACTATTGGACTTTGCCTAAAGCCGCAAAAGCCAAGTTAACGGTCACGCATAAGTCATATAAAGGGGAATTGGTACCTAGGTTTACTGCGATATATGGGTTTAATACAAAACTAGGTCAAGTAGAGATCAAAGTAACCACTCAAGGTCGATATGTCTTTGTCTCACCTAGTGCAAAGGATGTAAAAAAGGCCAACATAGAGCTGGCCTTTAGGGATGTTGAAAAACAGTTAAGCTTAGCTGGATATGCCTGAAATGATGTTATTTTTTATAACTAAAAAATATAGGAAATATTATGTTTGGAATGTCTGAGCAGCAACTTAATATATGGCAAGAGTATATTGAAGAGATAGGAGAAGATCATTTTTACTACCTTCCAGCGGAAGGGAGTGATTTTCCAATAATTTATTCACGCTTCTTTTGCGGCATTGATAGGTCATTAATTGACCCTGAAGGCACTAAAAGATCCGCTGAAATTGCAATAGCTCGATCAAAAATTAACAGCTCTATACTTAAAAAACCAATTCTCTCATCAAAAGATGCATTTGAATTAGTCTCAACGGTAACACCCCAATTCTATGATCAAGAAATTTTAATGCTGCTTGAGGAATGTCAAACATCAATGACTTTGCAAGAACATTGGGAATTCTTAATTGAGTGCTGGACAGAGCAAGAACTGACAACCGATGGCATTAGAAAAGAAAATTGGGAAAAGATATTTAGATTTCATCCCTCCTTACCTGAATTAATAGCAGTACTTCCTGATGAATTTACGGCATATAGAGCAGGAGAACTTAGTGGATATAGCTGGACGCTAGATAGGAATGTTGCGCAAAAATTTCAACAAAGGTTTGCATTGAATTTTGGAGATGTTCCACTTCAATCAAGAAAATTTACAAAGCAAGAAGCTTTGTTTTATACCAACAGGAGAAACGAGCAAGAAGTAGTTATCATTCCAAAAAATCTTTAAATTAACTCGACAGCGTTACGCAATATGTCTGGCCTAGTGTCAATATAACGCTGGGTAGTACTCATTTGACTATGCCCCGCTAGCTGCATCATTACCCGCACAGATACACCCTTTTCACTTAGTTTGGTTAAAAACCCTCTGCGTCCACTATGGGTCGTTGCCCCATTTAATCCCGCTTGTCTATATAAGCCATTAACCACGTGAGTTAGAGTATTTGGCGTAAAACCTGATGATCTTTGAGTGGGAAATAATGGTTTATTCAGGCTTTTCGGTGGATAAGTGGCAATGTAATGGGCTAATTCAGCTTGCATACGCTCGGATAACAAAACCACCCTACTTTTACTACCCTTGGTTTGACTGGCTGCCAAGTGAATCTCACTTAATACCTGGTTATCGCTGCTTAAAACGTCGCAGTAGCGCACACTAGCCACCTCTCCTATACGCATACCAGCTAAATGCGTTAATAGCAGTATTGCGCGATTACGCAGCCCTGCTTTAGTCGTTGCTGCATAGTTCAATGCTTTTTCTAGCTCACTATCACTTAATGTTCTTGCTTGTGCCATATATCCTCCGTTGATCACTGCTTTTGCTTATATGTACTTATATTTTGTAGTCAGATATGCCAAATTCCTACCGAAATTAGCTACAAATACACTCAAATTGATGGGGATTTCAACCGTAATTTACTGAAAAATTACCGCTTGATTTTCAAGTGGTTACAAGCACTCAACACAATTCAACAATAATGTGTTGAGTTGAAATTCATGGGGATTTTGTGGAAATTCGTGGCAGATACGCCACGAATATATGGCTTCAATCTGGCAATCTTATGTGGCATTGTGAGAGCGAACTGAAGTTCGCTTGTGCCCGCGCTCCGCTTGGCACATTTGTTTCTTTTTCTTTTTTCTCTTTCACTAGGAAGCACAAGCCAAGCCCTGTTAAAGGGCTCAACTTATGCTCAACCTTTCACTGAGGTTTTCAACTGATATACACACAACTTGCTGGTGCAAGATAGGCAGGTATTGCTATCTCCTATTACGTGCCGTCATACGCAGCCAATTTACGGTCTATATCAGGAACCTTTGTAAATTAGCTTGTGGGGTTATTTCATTGGCGATCCCACTCACTTTCAGCCTATATGAATTTCTTCAAAATTTGCCTACATTCACGTATCTCTACGTTACCAACTCATACAACATTGCAAACGCTACTCCCCCCGGGGTGTCGTTTAAAGCATCCAAAACAGCCAGGGTCTTGGGTAGTGCAATGAGGCCAGATAGTAAGGGATCCGAATTGCGTACCGTCACACATCAGAACGGGTTTCGCAGCACTATTACCTTCGGCGTGCCAACCTTTATGTCTTACTGGTTTACTTCTTAACTGCTTTCTACAGATTTATTTAGCCTGAACATAAAGATGTGCAATATTTTTTAGAACGTGTTCACAAGGCTAAAAACCAGTCTTTTTCGGTTGTCCAGACCCCTTTTCTGGCCATATTGTTGTGTTGCCCTCGCATTTTTAACTCATCTTATGGAGAAAACATGGCAACCACAAAAGCAGTATCAGCACCCTCTTTAGATACATTAAATCTTGTCACATCTACTAAGCCCTTACATCAACCCCCTGTCGTGCAAAGGCGTAATAAATTGCTGGCAAAACTATGGGAACAAGAACAGCTAGTTAAGGCTAAGTTAGAAAACACCGCTTTTGCTGTACGTAAACACAAGACCGTGAAAGACTTTGAAGGCAATAGTCGTCGTATAGAAGTTGATAAGCGCTTAAAACCCTGGTGGTTTGTGGATATCGATGGACAACTCTGTTTTGCCATTCGTTATGGCGCTAAGCAGCTTGAACTAAAGCCTGGCAAATCGACTATTGCAGTCAAAGACTTTGACGAGCTACTAAGTACTCTAGGGCTGATTAAAGATGCTGTGACTAAAGGCAGCTTAGATGCAGCCATTGAGAAAGCTAGTGGTGCCCTGAAAGCGAACTTTGGCAAATAAGCAGGCGTTACTTACTTCATAAATACATCAAACGAGTCAAAATCGCTGGGTTTTGCCTCGTTTCTAAGTATTACCGCAAGGAATACTTTTTTACCGACAAGGCATAGCAAAAATGAATCTTAAAAAACACCAGATTTTGAATCAATTGGACCAATTTACTGGCACCCAGTATTACTACCCCCTGTGGCCCAAGGTCATGTTGACCGATGGCACTAAGTATCTTGCGGAAACTGTAGGCTGCTATTGGCTCATGGATGCGATCGCTAGTCATATCCTGCATTTACCTAAGAAAGAGACCTTTGCAGGCTGCAAGTTAGTCAAAGTCAAACAAGGTGCTGAGCTAGTGATTGATGATGGCAATGGCAACGTACTGGCCAAGCAGCACATTCGTTATACGGACTTTCCGCTGGACAGCATGAGACTCTATGCCTGCTGGGGTGAGGAACGCTGGATCATCATGCTGCCCAGTGAATATTAAAAGCTAGATCGCTAAATACTTGATGCGATTTTATGAATTTAAAACTTTCAAACCCACCAGCTCAACAAAGCCTTTAACTCCACCACAAGCTCGGATCAAAGCCCTTAAAGATCAAGCTAAAAACGCACAAGCAGCAGTTAAAGCAGAACGGGCTAGGCAAAAGATTCAAGCTGGACAGCAAGAACTTACTAAAGTAGAGAGCACACACAAAATGCAGTCAAATAGTTTCAAGGCGCAGTACAAGATGAACAACGCTTATACGGCGTGGATGACCGCGGGCACTTATGGCAACTTTAATGACGCCTTAGCAGCAGCTTTAAGGAAGAAAAAGGCTGGTGCTATTGTGGTGAGGATTGAGGATGGGAATAAGGTTGTTGTGTATTCGAGTTAATAAATCTTGCCGGACCCACCACCCATACATCACCCATTTTTCGAATCCACTAATTTTTAAGCTCATTACTAATCGAGGGTATATCTAGCGGTGATAACCTTATCCTCTGACTGGATAACGACGACTGCTTTGCTATCTTTTGCTACCGGAAAACTACCGGTCAGTTCGAAATGATCGCCCTTAAGTGGTAACTCATAATTTTTTGTAGACCCACCTTGCAATAAGGTAATTTTGGCAGTCCCACGCTTCAATTGAATTGGTTTACCATGATCACGCAAGTAGACTTTTAACTCGTTACTTCTTGCCACAAGCTCAATATCAATATCCTTAAAAACAGAAACTTTTCCCCCATACAGCGGTTTGGTCTCGTGATCACCAGCGGCATAGCTTAAATTAAACAGGGTTATCAATAAAATAGCTAATATACTCATTTTCTTCATATTTAATATCCTTCATTTATATTCAGATTATTAAGAGATTTTTCTGCATCTCGTTTGCCATACAACAAAAACATTGCGGGGGTTAGAAAAGTATCAAGTAATGTTGAGCTGATTAATCCAAAAAAAATAACCACAGCAACAGGATGCAAAACCTCAGTTCCTGGTCGCTCAGCCTCAAACAATAGAGGCGCCAGTGCAAAAGCTGTAACCAATGCAGTCATCAAGACTGGAGCCAGGCGCTCCATAGATCCGCGAATAACCATTTGACTTCCAAATGCCTCACCCTCGAGCTTTATCAAATTCAAATAATGACTGATTTTTAAAATCCCATTTCGAACAGAAACCCCGGCTAAAGTAATAAATCCTACAAGTGCAGCAATCGATAAAGGCTGGCCGGAGAGCCATAGCCCGATAATCGCACCAATCATTGCAAGCGGTATATTGCTCATAATCATTAGTGATAAACGTACGGATTGATATTTGCTATATAAAACAGCGAACATTAATAACAATGAGCCTATTGATAAAAAGCCTATCAATTTCGAAGCCCGTTCTTGAGCCACAAATTGACCGCCCAAAGTAATGAAATATCCTTCTGGTAATTTTTGTTGATCAACCACCATCTGTATGTCCTTAACCACCTCAGACAAAGCTCGATTAGATGTATTGGCTGACAATACGATTCTTCTTTTGCCGTCGTCCCGACTAATTTGATTGGGCCCATCACTATCCTCGATAGAGGCAATTCTTGATAAAGGAATGCGCCCAGTTGGTGTATCGATCAAAATATCAGATAAGCCCTCTATTGTTCTAGACGTGTCAGGCAGCTTCATCACAAGATTAAATCGCTTATTTCCTTCAATTATTTGTGAAACCCTCTCACCCTCAACCATTGATTGCAGCAATTCCATAACTTGAGAAGTGGAAACACCATACTGGGAAGCAACATCGTAATTAATACGAACCTTAATTTGTGGCGCTAACACTTGCTTTTCTATTTCTAAATCAGCTATGCCAGAAATTCCCGATAACTTTGTGCGCAATAAATCAGCCTGACTACGCAAAATATCAAGATCATCTCCAAAGATCTTAATGGCGATTTGTGATCTAACTCCAGACAACATATGGTCAATACGGTGAGAAATCGGCTGTCCTATCGCAATTGCAGCAGGGATATTAATCAAACGCTTTCGAATATCAGCCTGTATATCAGCCATGGATCGATTCAATTCACTGGCCGGTTTAAGCCCGACGTCGAGCTCGCTCACATGAACCCCTTCTGCGTGTTCATCTAATTCAGCACGGCCACTTCGTCTGCCAACATAGGTAACCTCTGGCACCTGCATTACTAGTAATTCAGCCTGCCTTGCAATCGCAGATGATTCAGTTAGAGCAACCCCGGGATTAAGTCTCAAACCAATTAAGAGAGTCCCCTCATTAAATGGCGGCAGAAATGACGTTGGCATAAACGGTAGACTCAGAACCGAGACCAAGACAAGGCCACAGGCATAAGCGATAAATCGCTTCGGACTCATTAGGAAACTTTCAAGACGGTTCCGATATTTTGCCTTTAGCCATAAAAGCAGCTTTGTGTCGCCATGACTCAAGTTGGTCATTGATGGCAATAGGTAGTAACTTAAAACTGGTGTGATTGTTACCGAAACAACCAGGGAGGCAACCGTTGAAACAATGAAGGCTATCCCCAGAGGTGTGAATAGCCGCCCCTCGATCCCAGATAGAGCAAACAGCGGTATAAAAACCAGGACAATAATCATTGTTGCGTAAATAATTCCAGTACGAACCTCCATAGAAGCAGAGCGGACCACCTCCAATACACCCACCCTCTCATCCACAGGCCTTTTGGAATTTAACCGTAGTCGACGCATAATATTTTCGACATCGACAACAGCATCGTCTACCAAACCACCAATAGCAATTGCAAGACCCCCTAGAGTCATTGTGTTAATTGAAAACCCAAAGTACCTAAAAATTAACGCTGTAATTAATATGGAAACCGGGATTGCCGTTAATGAAATTAAAACCGGTCGAATTGTGCCCAAAAAGAAATACAAGATGATGGCAACAAATATTGATGCCCCAATCAACTTAGCCTCTAAGGTGCTAATTGAAGCCTCTATGAATGTAGCCTGCCTGAAAGTAACTCTTGGAGCCTCCATGCCAACAGGGAGACCTTGCTTTAACTCAGCAATAGCCTGCTCAATTTTTTGACTTAACTCAATCGTGTCAGATGCAGGTTGTTTTTGAATTCCTAAAATGACTGCGCCTTTACCCCCATAACCTGCATCACCTCTTTTTACGGCCGGGGCAAAAGCTACGTCAGCAATTTGTTTTAGCAGTATCGGCTGACTACCTTTGGTAGTGATTGCTAAATTTCGTAAATCCTCCAAACTAGAGGTTCTACCAATATTTCTAATTAAGTACTCTTTGCTATTAACCTCAATAAAACCACCCGAACTATTTGACGAGTGGCCTCGTAATGCCTCTTCAAGCTGAAGAGCGGTAATGCCAAGCTCAGACATGCGACGAGTATTTGGCTGAACTTGAAACTGTCGAACCTGACCGCCAATCGTTATCACCTGAGCAACACCCTGGATTGCCATTAGACGTGGCCTTAGCACCCAATCGGCGTACTCCCGTACTTGCATAGGCGAAATTATTTCCTCATCTACAGGTATCGCAATTTGCATAATCTCACCCATAATGGAGCTAATCGGCCCCATGCGAGGATTGACATTATTTGGCAATGTATTGTCCATCGTATTTAAGCGCTCGCTCACCATCTGGCGAGCGCGATAAATATCCGTACTCCATTTAAATGTGATGTAGATAAATGACAAACCCGCGCTAGAAGTTGATCGAATTGACTCGACCCCTGGCAAGCCATTCATGACAGTTTCCAGAGGGAAGGTAATTAATTGCTCCACTTCCTCGGAGGCCATTCCGCCAGCCTCAGTCATCACCGTTACAGTGGGCTTATTTAAGTCTGGAAAAACATCTACAGGCATCTGTTTTAACGAAAATGCCCCGTAGAACATCACAATTACGCCTAGCAAAATGACAATTAGGCGATTTTTTAAACTAAAGTTAAGTATCCAAGTAAACATAATCAGCCCCTATCGAATCTGATTAATTAATGAGGCTGAGTTTGTAACTACCCGATCCTTATCAGTCAATCCGGAAGTCACAATGACATACTTACCATCAAGCGGTTCGTATAAAACAACTCTCGGCTCGAACTCTTCTGGGGATCCCTTTACCCAAACTGTATTTTGATTTGCGGCATTTTTTACGATTGCTGAGAGTGGAATTTTGAGACCCTTAGTTTGCGTCGAGGTGCTTACGAAAACACGCAATGGTTGACCTACTGGTATACCAATTAATTCTTCGCTCTTACCAGAAAAGGTAATCGGTAGAGCTTGCTCTCTCAATGATTGCCCACCACCAAGATAGTTAAGTTGGATAGTTTTGCCGTCATAGGCAATATAGCCACCAGCAATGTCTTTTAATATTTTTCCGTCATACGCTAATGCCTCAACCAATAGACGATTAGGGTTAACTACCTCAAAAATGAGCTGTCTTGGCTCTACCACCTGACCAGAGACAACACCCATTGTTGAAATCACTCCAGCTACTGGAGCTCTGAGCTCCTCATTTGCCACTGCCGCTTGAGCTTCTTCTAGAGTTTTTCGCGGAATAGTGTCAGCCAATTCGCGATATCGCTTCAAACGACTTTCCGCCAATGAGCGACTGCCTGATGGTCCAGCCTCTGGCGTTACATAGGCAAGCACTTCCCCTTGCTTTACCTTTTGCCCAGGAAGGGGGAACCCATTGGGTCCAGGTGTAATTCTACCCGCCACAATTGCTTGAACTTTGCCACCATAATTTGGATCCATAATGACTTTGCCAGCCAAATCAAGGGTTTTGGGGAATTCCCCTGGCATAACTTGTTCCGTTTCCACCTTCAGTTGGCGCTGTGCTGGTTTGGGAATAAAAAGATTGCCACTAGCCTGTCTTTTGGGGATATCCAAACTAGAAATCTGAGTTGTATCACCTGGGCCGTGATCAGAGCCGGCCCTCGCAACACTGATCGATAACATTAAAGTGGTTGCGAGCACACATTGCGAGGAAAATTTAGAGAGATTCATTTGCGCTCCTTGATTCGAACTAGGGTTTCCTTGTATTTAGAAAGTATTAAATGACGGTATTTGAAGGCAAGGTACCCAAGAGAAGCCAAAAGAAGAATGGAGATAAGCAACTTCAAAGTAAGCTGCCAATTCCAAATTCCTCGATCAATATGCTCACCATTAAAAGTGGTTGCCACAATATCTACGGCATCACCCTCTTTGATAGTCAAAGTCACTGCAATTGAATTGCTGTTAGAACTTTTTGTTAGATAACCTTCGTACGTACCATTATTAGTAGAGCTCAATTTAATAACTTGACCACCAAAATTCATCTCAATATCAGCATTGAGCACGGGCCTGCCAGTTAAAAATTGATCTACATACACCTCGACTAGCTTTTCTTTTACTATGCCAACAACTTCATATTGCTCAGAATCGGCGTAAAACCGCGGGAAAAAAGCTCCACTCTGAACGATATCTGTGGTTGAGCCATGGTCGTGGCCTGGTCCTGCATACACAAGTCCAGAAACCATCATCCCGACAAATACAATCAAAGCCCTACTCATTAAGTGACGTTTCAAATAGTTCAACATATAAACCCTTATTCAGGCAACAAGCCAAGCGCTTGTCTTAAATTAGAAACAGCAACCGCATAATTGATTTTTGCGTCAGCTACTTGACGATTGGCATCTGTAGCTTCGAGCTCAACCCTCAGGCGGGTTGGCAAATCGGTTTCTCCAAAACGAAATGACTTGTCAAAAAAGATGCGTGTTTCATTTGCTAGTAAAGCCCTTTTTTCAGATGCGCTCAATTTAATTTGTGCGGTTTTGACTAGCAAAGCCTTTGATTCCACATTTGCCAGCGCTTTCTCACGCTCGAAGATAAGTTGCGACTCTGCCTCAACCATCTCGGCAGTACTAATAGCTAGCTTATTCTCGTAACGAGCATCAGAACCAAAAGGAATACGAATCCCAATGGTGATTGATTGCTGGAATGGCACTCCATAGACCTCACGGCCTCTCGTAGTAAGAATTTGCAGCTCAGGTGTAGTTCGAGTCTGAGATTTCGCTAAGGCTACAGCTTTTCTAGCTACATCAAGCTGATCCAGTAACGCAACAACTACTGGAAGACTAACGTCCAGGCTAGTCAAGCTATCCGGGATCTTGGGAATTGGCTCCATGAACTTTGAGCTCGAGACACTTTCGAGTGCCTTGATTTTTTCACCGCCAAATAATGCCCGCATTCTTTGTTCGGCATTAATCAAATTTGCCTGCGCTTCGGCTAGACTGGCTTCAGAGTTTGCTAGAGCACCATTTGTTTGATGAAGATCCGCGCGAGATAAGTCTCCAACCTTAAATCGCTTTTCAACATCAAGGCTTAGAGCTTTTGCATTTTCAAAGCGACTATTAGCCAGATCAAACTCAATTTTTGTTCGGCGGTACGACCAGTAAGCATCTCTAACATCTGCTGCCACCCTGAGTTGAGACAGATAGTACTGAGACAATAGCTTTTTATATTCAGCATCAGCCAAGCCTATGGAGTTTGAGCGTTCATTCCACAACCAAAGTGGAAATCCCAAGCCAGCAATTGTCTCGCTTGCCCCTTGATTACTGTTGGCTTTGTCAGATTTTTGAGCCACCTCTATCGATGCAGGGCTAGCCAAGTAGCTACTAGCTACCTTTTGCTTCGCAATAGCTGCGTCAACTCGATATTGGTAAGACTTGGACTCGGGCTGACGATCCCATGCAGCTTCATAGAGCGCCTTTAGCCCTATTTTGGCGGGTATAGCTTCCCCCGCAAATGCGTACGGTTGGCATATCAACCACAACAGACAAAAAACTAAACCGAAATATAGACGAAGTTCGCCCAATTTTTCTCGCAACATAAAAACTCCAATTGATTAATCAAATTAGAGTTAGCGAGAAATGCAACTAGAGGGACTACTTCCTCGCTAACTTAAGCGAGATGGGTCCAATTGGGCTTGTCAGGTTGGGGGAGTATGGGGCTTGACAGCGACTGTTTGCCCACAAGAGCAAACGTAAAATCTTGCTGCACAACAACAAAATCTGATGAATTAGGAAAGAAAGGGTTATGGGCTAAATGACATACGCCACAGTCAGCATCTGTGCTTTTTCCTGAATCAGACTTCTCAGGAGCTTTTTGATGCTCGTGCTGATGGTGCCCTGGATGAGTGCTGGAAACTTGCTCATGTTCGCAATAGCTAGCAACGGCAGCAAACGAAGTTTGCAACCCTACCAATACTAAGATGATTGAAATGAACAGATTTCTCATTAAACTATTTTGACATATTTTGGGGGGATTTTGCACAAAACCCAGAAATCGAGCTATTTGAAAGCCTCTTCCATCAAGATTGTCAAAATAGCTTAAAACGTTCGATCCGCAGATCTTCAAGAGGACCAAGTGGTGGTGTCGATGCGCAGGATTGCCGATGTCTGGAAGCAGTTGTTCCCGGCAGAGCAACAACGCATTGCGCAGTTGCTCATCGAACGCGTGGACTTCAGGGACGGTAGCCTGGACATCCACTGGCGTGAAGATGGTTGGATCTGGCTTGACCCAAGCATCGTGGCGCACCCCTATGTGGAAGAAGCCAAAGAGTATGCAGAGGAGGTGATGGCATGACGAGCGAGGCATATCAAGGCAATCCAAGGTTGTGCAATGTGCGCATTGAAGTGGGGGGGCGGCGCGGCAAATCATGGATGGCACGCAACGTGTGACGATGGTCCCGCTGACGATCCGTCGCAAACAAAACCGCAAGCTCTTGACCCCACCGTCGGGCTCCAGTGCGAACGTCATGTCAGGCGGCATGGACATTCCGATGATCAAAACGCTGGGCAAGGCGTTTTATTGGCAGCGCTTGCTTGATGAGGGCAAGTACGCCACGGCGAAAGATCTGGCTCGTTCATTCAAGCTAGAGCCCGGTTCGGTTGCGGAGGTCCTGCGCATGACGCATCTGGCACCCGACATCATTGAAGCCATCCTGGATGGTTCCCAGCCACGGCATCTGAATCTGCAGACGATCCGTGGGCGTCATGAGCCCCTGCCACGCGATTGGGAAGATCAGAAAAAGATGCTTGCCTTTGTGTGATTTGGTTCAGCTTGATTTGACTGCAGGCCAAAAGCAGTCATCGGCGTGAACGCACCGGAGGTCCGGTCTAGGCTGAAACCGACACCAGAAAGCCACCCCGTGCACTGGCTTGTGATCTGAGTCACCAGGCCACGCCCACGCGGTGCTGCTGAGTGTCAATCAACAGAATGGCCAGGTCCTGGTAGTTCTCACTTGGCTGCCTTGAGTAGGCGCAGTCCATTGAACACCACCAGCAAGCTTGCCCCCATGTCTGCAAAGACGGCCATCCACATGGAGGCATCGTCAAACACAGCCAGGAGCAGAAAAATCAGCTTGATGCCCAAGGCAAGGCTGATGTTTTGCCAAAGGATGGCATGGGTCTTCTGGGATAGTCGAATGGTTTCTGACAAACGACGCAGATCGTCGTTCATGACCACGACATCTGCTGCCTCCATGGCCGTGTGAGTACCCGCAGCGCCCATCGCAAAGCCAATGTTCGCCTTTGCAAGTGCCGGGGCATCATTGATTCCATCGCCCGTCATGGCTGTCACACCGTATCGTCCTTCGAACTCCTCAATGGCCTTGAGCTTGTCCTCTGGCAGCAGGTTGCCTCTGACCTCTGAAATGCCTGCCTCGTGCCCGACCGTACGCGCCGTTGCATCGTTATCACCAGTCAGCATGATAGGAACGACCCCTAACGCCTTCATCTCCGCGATTGCCTCTATCGATGATGGCTTGATCGTGTCCGCCACTGCAAAGAGGGCTATGACCCGGTCGCGATTGGCCAAAATGGTCACGGTTCTGCCGACTTTTTCATGGACAGCGAGGCGTGCCTCCAATTGCAAAGAACATTGGCCACGCTCCTCGATCCAGCGGTGATTCGCCAAGATGTAGGGGTGCCCATCGATGGCCCCCTGAACGCCACGGCCCGCAACCGCTTCAAACGCTTTAACCTCGCGTGGTTGAAGCGCCAGGCCTTGAGCAATCGCCTTCGAGACGGGGTGATCCGAGCGCGCAGCCAAGCTTTTTGCGAGCAGCTCTATACGTTGTTCAGGCTCATCAGTCGCGATGGTCTCGAATGCAACCAATTTGGGCTTGCCTTCGGTGATGGTGCCGGTTTTGTCCAAGGCGACGGCTTTGATCTTTCGAGCTTCCTCAAGGTAGACGCCACCCTTGATCAAAATGCCCCGTCGTGCAGCTGCTGCCAGACCACTCACTACCGAGACAGGAGTGGATATGACCAAGGCGCAAGGGCAGGCAATCACGAGCAAGACCAATGCTTTGTAGACCGCTTGCAGCCATGTAAGTCCTGCCAACCAAGGCATCAGCAGGGCAACAAGTAGCGCGAGAGCAAAAACGGCTGGCGTGTAAATGGCGGCGAACTGGTCTACGAAACGCTGCGTCGGTGCGCGAGTGGCCTGAGCCTCTTCGACGGCTTTGATGATCCGACTGAGCGTGCTGTCTGAGGCGGGCGATATGACCCGAATCTCCATGGCAGACGCCTGGTTGATGGTTCCTGCATAGACCTCGTCACCCGGTTCCTTGTCTACTGGCAAGCTTTCTCCTGTCAAGGGTGACTGGTCCACCGCGCTCTGGCCCACCAACACGGTTCCATCCAGAGGAATACGCTCACCCGGAGCAATTCGCACTACTGAGTTCAAGGCAACGGACTTGACGCTCATGCGAATCCAACTGCCGTCCTCCTGACGTACTTCGGCTTGTTCGGGTGACAAGGCGAGAAGACTTTTGATGGCGCCTCGCGCACGATCGACCGCGCGCGCTTCGATGGCTTCTGCAATGGCATAGAGCGCCATCACCATGGCAGCCTCAGGCCACTGGCCGATCAAAAAGGCACCTGTGACGGCTACTGCCATGAGGGCGTTGATGTTCAATCGTCCCTGCCGCAGCGCAGCCAGACCCTTTCCGTAGACTCCGAAGCCTGAAAGGAAGATGGCCCCCAATGCGATGCCCATGCCTAGGGCTTTGATCCAAGTCGTCGCAGGGAATGCGTACGCGATCGACTCGGCTGCCAACGCCAAGCCGAGCGCGGTCAGAAGTTTTCCCCAAGCCTGCCAAAAGGTCGGAGCTTCTGAGTACGCTCCCAAAGTTGTGTGGACCTTTTCTTCGATTGGCTCAGGCTTAAAGCCTGCCATTCGAATCGCCTTCAGTGCATCGGGTATGGCGGTGCTGCTCCCAGAAATGGTCAGTACCCGTGCCCCCAGATCGAATCGCAGCGCATCAATTCCCGGGATCCCATCGACCGCTCGCCGGATCTCGGACTCCTCTGAGGCGCAGTCCATGTTGGAAATTCGGAACTTTTTTTGTGGCTGGTCTGAGTGTTTAGCCTGCATGTCTTGCTCAGATTGCGCCATGGACGCGCAAGCTGATACAGAGCAGCAGTTCTCAGTCTGTGGTGGCTGTGACTTTGTGCATTCGCAACATGAATTCATGATTTCTTCCCCTTTGGATGTATTAGAAACCCTGTAGCCACTTCAATGTCAAGAAGCTAAAATGGCTCTGATTGCCGATGGAGGATTCAATGAGGATTGGCGAACTCGCTAAGGCCACCGACACTCAGGTGGAGACCATTCGCTACTACGAGCGTGAAGCTTTATTGCCGCAGCCAGGACGGACTGAGGGCAACTACCGTGTCTATGGACCTGAACATGTTGAACGACTTTCGTTCATCAGGTACTGCCGTGGCCTCGACATGGCTTTGGACGAGATCCGGGCGCTGTTGCGCATGAAAGATGACCCCCCGCACGACTGCTCCGACATCAATGCCCTGATTGATGAGCACATCAAACATGTGACTGTTCGAATCAAAGAGTTGAAAGTCTTGCAGAGGCTGCTTGTCGAATTGCGATCTGGTTGTGCTGGAAGTGGCTCCGTCAGTGAATGTGGTGTTCTCTCCGGAATTGCTCAGGCCTCCAAAGAGGCTGGACCGGTGGCCAAGCGGGGTGCCCGACATCTGCATGGGGCGCACTGATTTGCTATGAGCCTTGCTCCCCAGTGACGGCTTCGGACGAACTACGGCCAAGTGCTTTGGACTTACATCGTCAGCCTAGGTGGCGATGGCACACATCCCAGTCTTGAAGACTTTAAAGAAGAAGCTCTGACCCTTGCAGGCATTGATGGTCGTGGCGCCCTTGAGGATTTAGACGCCCATGTTCATATAGAGGTCTTGAAATAAATTATGGCCAATAGTGCGCTACATGCGATTGCAATTGAAGAGGTCAGACATTCTGATCCAGACTTTCATAATGAATACTGCAAGCTAGTAGAAGGCATTACCAATAGAATTCGTGAAATAGCTCAAAGCCATCCCAATGAACTAGATTACACCAGCTTTACCGAATCTTTTGATAGAGCAAATCATGAGCCTTTCTTACAAGTAGTGATTGGCACCCATAAAAATGAACAATATCTTCATATCTATATTCACAAAGATAAGCATTTTGTAATTGGAAAGTCTGGCAGCGGGAAGCTACCCAATAGTAAGCGCTACTAATAATTTGATGTTTCGAATAACAGTGGTCATAACTGCTTTTTACCACCAAGCACCAGCAATAGAAATAAAATTGCCCAACAAGTGGGCTATTGAGATTCTTGGTAGCCCGGGTCGGAATCAAATTAGCTCTATCGAGGGTTGAAAGTTTGAAATCCGACCCTCAGATTCGAACTTTCCACCAAAAAGCAATCGCACAGTCAATCGCACAGTGACTTTTTAACTTCACAACTAATTGATTTATATGAGGTTTTTAAGAGCCACGACTTCTTTTAATCCGTTGGTCGCGAGTTCGAGTCTCGCCCGACCCACCAAATCAAGGCTTTTGAGCCTTCGAATACAAAAACCACTAAAGTGAGAACTTTAGTGGTTTTTTCTTCATATACCCCATCAAGTCTACGGAGCAAAAAGCTGGGCTGGCTAAATTTTCTGTCTGAAATTATCAACATCTTGTAATGAATTAGAATCATCCATCATGAATGATTCAGAAAAAAAACAATCCCTAGCTTTAGCAGAACATTACTTTCGAAGTAATAACTATCAATTTGCCGAACATATCCTCAATACCATTATTAAGATTGATCCAAATAACTCAAAAGCAAACGAATTACTAGCTTACATCTACGGAAACAAGGGGGATTCCAATACTTCCTATCAATTACTAGAAAAATCGTGCTCCAAAGAGGACTGCTCCCCTGAGGCACTTTATTATTTGGGTTCAGCCCAGTTAAAACTCAATCTATACGAAAAGGCAGTCGGGTCTTTCAAACAATCTATTGAAAAAGCTGGTGTTTTTTTTGAAGCACTTCATGATTTAGCAACCACATACGGTCACTTAGGACAAACTCAAGAAGCACTCTCTTGCTACCTAGATTGTCTAAAACTTAATCAAAATTCTTACGAACTCTATTTCAATATCGCAAAATGTTTAGATGACCTAAAACGCCATCTTGAAGCACTCAATTACTACGATCGTGCTCTTCAACTTCAACCTACATTCACTCTAGCCTGGTACAACAAAGCTTTGACTCTATATGATTTAAAGCGTTTCGAGGAAGCACTATTTCATTACGACAAAGCAATTCAACTACAACCCACTTTTGCAGAAGCATGGTCCAATAAAGGTGAAGCACTAAAAAATCTGAAGCGCTTCGATGAGGCACTATCTCACTACGATCAAGCCATTCAAATAAAACCTGATTTATTTGACTCATATTGGAATAAATCATTAGCTTTACTCACAATAGGCAATTTTAGAGATGGATGGGACTTATATAGTTACAGATGGAAAAGAAATAATGCCGACAAATATCATCACAATAATATTAAAGAACTTGAATCTCTAGATAACCTAACCAATAAAAACATTCTTGTTTGGCACGAACAAGGCTATGGTGACACCATTCAATTCTCTAGATACATTTCCAAACTCATTGACTTGGGAGCAAATGTAACTTTTGAAGTACAGAAGTCACTTCAAAAATTAATGCAAGCAAACTTATCCTGTAACGTTATACACAAAACATCTGAAGAAAATATATATGATTTTCAAATCCCTCTTCTGTCACTCCCAAAATTATTTGGCACCAGACTTGAAACAATTCCCGCAATAAAACCGGTTATTACTGTGGCTACCGAAGATATTAAAAAATGGATTGATAAATTAAACTTATCAAAATCTAAGGTTAATATTGGGCTAGCAATATCTGGCAATACCAATCAACAGACTAATGCAGAAAGATCAATCCCATTAGAAAAAATTCAACCCCTGTGTAAACATGGCAATATTTTCTTAATACAAAATTATCTTCTGAGTGATGATCAAAAATATCTAGAAGAACACCCCGAGATTAACTATCTAGGAAATTATTTAAGTGATTTCACTGATACCGCTGAAATAGTTGGTTGCATGGACATCATAATTAGCACTTGTACGTCTTTAGTTCATTTGGCCGGATCGATGAACAAAAAGACATTTTTAATGTCAAGATGGGCTCCCGACTGGCGATGGCTTTTAGATAGAGATGATTCACCGTGGTATCCATCCGTAAAAATTTTTAGACAACAATCAATTGGGAACTGGGACTCAGTAATAAATCAAATTGAAGTCGATTTCATAAAAAATCAATTGCAAGCTTCAGAGCCAAAAAATTAACCTGAAAATTTAATAGAGATTTTTTGATGAATTTAGCTTAATATCAGATTACAGATCAATAAAAATTATTTAAAGGAGATTTGATGAAGGTTCTAGTATCGATCGACGGATCAAAACACAGTGCAAAAGCCATTGATTACTTAATCGCTCACTCCGCCATGTTTGAAGGCAAAGGTTCAGGTTTAGTTGTTCTTCATGTTGAACCAGATGTTATTCCACCAGAAGTGACGCAATATATTCCTAAGAAATCAATCGCGGATTGGTATGCTGATCAGGGTAAGGCAGCAATTAAATCAGCCACTGCAAAATTAGATAAAGCAAAAATTCAGTACAAATTAGTACAAAAAGTTGGTCATGTGGCCGATACGATTTTGGCTGAAGCAAAAACAGCTAAAGCCGACATGATTGTGATGGGCTCTCATGGTCGCAGTTCACTCATGAACTTGATCATGGGTTCGATTGCCACTCAAGTGCTATCTCAAGCAAAACAGCCCGTATTAATCGTTAAATAGTTTTCGCTGATATTTTTTACTCGCTCACAAAAAACGCTGCCTGTTAATTGGGCAGCGTTTTTTGTGAGCTTTTTATTTTCTGGCTTCTTATTTTTTAGAACCAATCCTGCCTTCTTCACCTCTTAACAATTTTTGTATATTGGCTTTGTGGCGCCAGATTAATAAGGCGCTCATCACAGCAATCGCAATGGCCATTGGTTGTACACCAAATAGAAAAATGAAATAGATCGGTGCAAATACCGCAGATACCAAAGCTGCTAGTGATGAATAGCGCAAGAAAACAGCCACAATCAACCACGTCGATAAAGTAGTAAGGCCTAATACCCAATCAATTGCTAACAAAATACCCAAGGCTGTTGCAACGCCTTTGCCACCCTTAAAGCCATGAAAAACTGGAAATAAATGTCCAATAAAAGCAGCAGCAGCAACAGTAGGTAAGCCCCAAGAATCAATCTCCACACCAATTAAAACTCTCGCTATAACAACAGCCACATAACCTTTAGCTGCATCACCCAGCAAGGTCAGAATGGCAGCTAATTTATTACCAGTTCGTAATACATTGGTAGCTCCTGGATTACCGGAACCATAGCTATGCGGATCAGGTAATCGCATTACCTTACTAACCACTACAGCAAAGGAGACTGAGCCAATCAAGTAGGCTCCCAAAATTACTAATGCATTAAAAATCGACAAGTTCATGTTTACGCTCTAGGGTGATGCTGTTGATGAATATTCTTTAAACGCTCACGTGCAACATGAGTGTATATCTGTGTAGTGGATATGTCTGCATGACCTAATAATAATTGCACCACCCTTAAATCAGCACCATGATTTAACAAATGTGTTGCAAAGGCATGTCTTAGAGTGTGGGGTGAAAGTGGCACATCAATGCCTGCTAATGTGGCGTAGCGTTTAATGATGTGCCAAAACGCTTGCCTAGTCATACCCTGGCCGGTGTGTCTTGCCAAGAATAAATCTTGGGTAGCTTTGTGTTGTGCTTTTGTATCTAGCAACTGAGGTCTAGCCACTTCTAAATATTTTTTCAACCAAGTGGCGGCCTCCGCTCCAAATGGCACCAAACGTTCTTTGCCACCTTTACCACTAATAACGCGCACAACCCCCTCATTAAGACCCACCTCAATAGTCTTTAGATCAACCATCTCCGATACACGCAAACCACTGGCATACATCAATTCAAGCATGGTTCTGTCTCTGATACCTAACGGTGTATCTGTATCTGGTGCACCTAGCAATGCCTCTACCTGAGACTCACTCAAAGTCTTAGGAAATCTTGGGGCTTGTTTAGCTGCTCTTAGATTTAGACAGGGATCAGCTTTAACTAAGTTTTTACGAATACCTAAACGATAAAAACGCTTTAATACTGTTAAACGCCTGTTGGCTGTGGTTGCTTTATCAGCTCTGCGATGGGCGATATACCCCATCACATCTGCTGAATTTGCTTCATAAATCGTTTTAGATGTTTCATCATCTAACCAGCGTGCAAATAAGAGTAAGTCTCGACGATAAGCACTCAGACTGTTCTTAGATAAACCATCCTCTAACCAACAAGTGTCGCAAAACAAATCAATCGCCTCCATGCTGACAACAAGCTTCTTACTAACAGGCTTAGAATCCTGATAGTCATCATGCGTGCGAGAAGTTGATTTTTTAACTACCATTGAGGTTTCATTCTAAAAGAGACGACATTGAATCCAGCTTTTTTATTACTTCCTGATTTCTTACTCATTTTGCTTGGGTTCATCTTAGTACGCTTTACACATCTTGATAAGAACATTTGGACAAGCGCTGAAAAGCTTGTCTACTACTTGTTATTCCCATCACTTTTGTTCAATGCCATCAATCAAACTAGGTTTGATTGGGGTGGCACCTACACCATGATTTTTGTGGCAGCCATCGCCTTTTTTTCAGCGATGGGGCTTAGCTTTATCTCCAAATGGATCTTTAAGCCAACAGACTTAAGCTGGTCCTCAGGATTTCAGACGGCCTTTCGCTTTAACTCATACATTGCCTTTGCTGCAGCTGGCAGACTAGCCGGCGAAGAAGGTGTAGCGTTAATGGCACTAATTAGTGGCTGCTTGGTACCAATTGCTAATGCAGCAGCAGTTTGGTCCTTAGCTAAACACTCAGAGTCACACATTTTCAAAGAATTAATTAAAAATCCTCTAATCATTGCAACCGTCCTTGGATTAATTAGCAATGTTCTTGGGCTAAGAATGCCTGACTATTTGGCGCTCAGCTTATCGCGTTTAGGTGCGGCCTCTATTGCCCTAGGCTTACTAAGTGTTGGCGCAGGACTCATGTGGGTTAAAAGCAAAAAAGATGGCGCACTAGTGGCATATTGGACCGGCATTAAATTGTTAGCCTGCCCGGCCATTGCATTATTTTTTGGCAAATATTTTGATTTACCCCAAGCTCAACTTAACAGCGTGGTGCTATTTGCAGCAATGCCTACTGCAACGAGTGCCTATGTGCTTGCCAACAGAATGGGTGGCGATGGACCACTTGTGGCTATTTGTATTTCTGTGATGACTTTAGCTGCTGCGGTAACTTTACCAATGTGGCTAATGTTCCTCTGACAACACAATCACTCTACCTCACTAGCTCACTCTCACACTCGCGGTTAGTTAAAGATAACGGGCTCAACGGTTAAAGAAACATCAAAAGTTTCTTTAACCTTCTTTTTAATTTGCTCCGCTAATTGCAGCAACTCTCCTCCAGTGCCACTGCCATGATTAACAAGCACCAAGGCTTGCTTCTCATAAACACCTACTTGCCCCAACTTATATCCCTTAAAGCCGCACTGATCGATTAACCAGCCAGCAGCTAACTTCCATTCTTGCCCACTAGGGTAGGCAACTAGTTGAGGGAATTGCTGCTTTAACTGTTGATACAACTCATTGGTGACCACAGGGTTATGAAAGAAACTACCGGCATTACCAATCACTTGAGGATCTGGCAACTTACTTCTTCGAATCTCGCACACTCGATGAAAGATGTCGATGGGCTTTAATGAATCCTGATTAGTAAATGCTTTTGCCAATTCTGTATAACCCAGTTTTGCTTCCCATTGTTTTGGCAAGGCAAAACAAACTGAAATCACCACATAACGATTGGGCTCATCTTTAAAAATACTATGACGGTATGAGAACTTGCAATCCTGTTTATTTAAAGTAACAAATTCATGGCGACTTTTATCAAATGCCTGAAGGCTCTCAAATACTTCCTGGAGCTCTACACCATAAGCACCAATATTTTGTATGGGAGCTGCTCCTACCGTACCAGGTATTAAAGCTAAGTTCTCTAATCCTGGATATCCCATATCAAGCGACCACTGAACGAAGTCATGCCAAGACTCACCTGCCATGGCTTCAACATAAAAGTGTGTAGCAGTTTCTTTTAATAAAGATTTGCCTTTTATTTGCATGAGGGCTGTATAGCCTGGCAAATCTTTTGCCAAAACCAAGTTGCTACCGCCCCCAAAGACCTGCCAAGGCTGCCTGTCAGACTCTGCTTTAGATATAAATTCCACCACATCTGACTTATTCTCTAAATAAGCCAAATACTGAGCGGATACATCAAATCCAAAGGTGTTGTGAGCACGCAAACTAGCGTGTAAATCGATCTTCATGCCACAATCTTAACTGTGATTAACTTTACTTTTGATTTTTAGGTGAACTATGCCCTCATTTGACGTTGTTTGTGAACCAGACATGATTGAAGTAAAAAATGCTCTTGAGCAAGCTAATAAAGAGATTTCTACTCGTTTTGACTTCAAGGGATCTGATGCAAGAATTGAACAAAAAGGTGAAGAATTAACCCTATTTGGCGATGATGATTTCAAACTCAGACAAGTGCGTGATGTACTTTTAGCCAAGCTCGCTAAGCGCAATGTGGATGTGCGTTTTCTAAAAGACGGCAAGCTTGAGAAAATATCTGGCGACAAACTTAAACAAATTGTTGAAATCCAAAAAGGTATCAGCACAGAACTTGCCAAGAAAATTGTGCGCATCATCAAAGATAGCAAGATCAAAGTACAAGCAAGTATCCAAGGCGATGCAGTGCGTGTAACAGGTGCTAAGCGCGATGATCTACAAACAACCATGGCCATGCTTCGTAAAGATGTTGAAGAAGCGCCATTGGGCTTTAATAACTTTAGGGATTAATCTAATCAATAATAAAAAAGAGGAGCCTAGGCTCCTCTTTTTTTGATGCTTCAGTTGATTACAAGCCAGCGTTTTGCTGTGCAACCATCATATAGAGCATTGGTACTGACAACATCGTATTAAAACGTGAAGTCAACATTGCTAAACGTGCAGCAGCAGCTTTTTCAGCAGCTTCCACTTGAACAATGCCTAGAGCTTTTTTCTGATTTGGCCAGATGATGAACCAAACGTTAAATGCCATCACAAGAGCCAACCACATACCAATACCAATTGCTACAACTGGTTGTTGGAATGTCAAAGCTTGAACTAGGTAGCCGTTAGCAGCAGCCAACAATAAACCTGTTACCACAGTAAATAGCGCAGCGTAGCGGAACCAGAACAAAGCCGTTGGGGCAATTACTTTACTAATCGCAGGTTTTTGCTCATCTGGAATCTTTGGCATTGATGGAATCTGTACAAAGTTGAAGTACCAAAGCAAGCCAATCCACATCACACCTACCAACACGTGCAACCAACGAACCACAAATGCACCCCAAGCATGATCAAAATTCACTGATCCAACACCAAGAACGATCAAAATCAATAAAACAAAACCAGCCAAAACTGTGCGTTGTAATGATTGCAATATTGATGCCATATAAATTCCCCTTTGCAATATTTATAAAAGATTAAAAACCTAATTAGGTCTTTAAGTTATAGCAAGCCAAATTATCCATGATTTATGAATATTTCGTGCAAACCACCCAAACAGATCACAAGCAATAGTTATTGGCTCACTCGAATATTCTTGACTTCAGATACAGTGATATCCGAGCAATCTTCAGCAAGACGTAGTTCATAGCTTTGTTTTTGTTGAATTTGCTGTGCACTCTTAATCGCTTGCCCCTCTGCATCCAATAAAACAGCGTAACCACGATCCAATGTGCGCTGAGGGCTTAATAACTCCAAATGATTGCGCCAGGTTTGATGCTGTTGGCGATGAGTTTGTATATTGACCTGCCAAGCCTGATTCAAACGCACTGTTAATTGCTGCGCTTTTTCTCTCATGCGATCAGGATTTGGCAAGGCATGATTTAAACGTAATGCCAATTGATCCAAACGCTGCACTTCTTTATCAATTCTTTGAGTCAGCCTAACGCTCATGCGCTGCGCTAAAACATCTAAGTCTTGCAATAATGCATCTCTATTAGGGGTTGCCAACTCAGCAGCGCCAGTTGGCGTCGGCGCCCGAAGATCAGCGACAAAATCTGCAATTGTGAAATCCGTTTCATGTCCAACGCCTGAGACGATGGGTACCGGTGATTTAGCAATCACTCGAGCGAGTTGCTCGTCATTAAAACACCAAAGGTCTTCAATGCTGCCACCGCCTCTTACCAATAGGATGACCTCAATATCGCCTTGTTTGGCATCAAGATACGCACGATTTAAAGCTAGGCTCAATGCAGCAGGTGCATCAGCTCCTTGAACTAGGCTTGGGTAAACAATGATGGGGATGTGAGGGGCGCGGCGCTCCAAAGTACTCAAAACGTCTTTTAGGGCAGCCGCTTGGGCTGAGGTAATGACACCTATGGCTTTTGGATGTTTTGGTAATGGGCGCTTTTTTGCCTCATCAAAGAGACCTTCTTTATTTAGCTTTTCTTTTAACTTCAAAAACGCTTCATAAAGACCACCTTGACCTGCACGCCTCATCAATCCAACGTTTAACTGCAAGTCACCCCTAGGAACATACACACCTAAGTTAGCAGCTACTTCTACTAAATCGCCCTCTTTAGGGACAAAACCAACTTGACCATTACGGCCACGGAACATTACACAGCGAATCTGCCCGTCGGCATCTTTTAAAGAAAAGTACCAATGCCCGCTGTCATAAGCCTTGAAGTTAGAAATCTCCCCTCTAACCCAGACATTACCGATGTGCGTCTCTAAAACACCAGCAATGGTGCGGTTTAGATCCCCAACCCCGATAATCTGCCTTGATATTTCTGTCATTTTTTACCGTCAATTTCGTATTTATAAGGGTCTTAGCCTAAAAACTATCCACAAGCCTAATTTAGTCCTAGACAAAAACACATAAAAGCTGCTCAGATCCAGTAACTATGGTGCAACATATTGATTTATATAAACTTAATTAAAATCAGTATTTTTAAAAAATCATACCTCTACGAAGAATCAATGGCTTAGAAAGCAACTTAAAGAAAGTTTTTCACAGAGTTATCCACAACCTTGATGTCTGTTTTTAATCATTGAATTCTGAGCACATAGAACCTTCGTTTAAAGTATAGGGTATGTATAGCATCCTAATCGCCGCCGGTTGGCCTGTATGGCCTCTTTTATTGACCTCAATTGTGGCTTTAGCCATTCTGATTGAACGAATTTGGTTCCTACAAGCAAAACGCATAGCACCCCCACATTTAGTTGATGGCGCTATTCAGTTAGCAGATTCGGGAGCATTAAAAAATTCACAAAGCGCTCAACAAGCTACAGATACCCTAGCCAGTGCTGCGCCACTGGGCACAATTTTGTCAGCAGCTTTACTTGCAAAAGCACAGTCATCAGACGAAGAAAAGATTGTTGAGGCTATGCAAGAAGCAGCGGCTGAAGTAACTATTTTGCTAGAGCGCTACATGGGTGCACTAGCAACCATTGCAACAATCGCGCCATTACTAGGTTTATTTGGCACAGTGGTTGGCATGATTGAAATTTTCGGTAGCCAACAAGGCACTGGTGCTAATCCACAACAACTAGCGCATGGCATCTCAATTGCTTTGTACAACACTGCTTTTGGTTTACTAATTGCCATACCTGCCTACGCAGGATGGCGCGGCTTGAAAGCCATGATTGAAAAGCGTCAACGCGAATGCGAAGCGGCAGCAAAAAAATTACTGCGTCATTTAATGAAGTGATTCAACTTAAATGCTATTTAACAGTGTTCGCAAAAAGAGTTTTTTTCATGGTGTATCTACCACCAGCGACCAAACTGCGCCTGAAATTAATTTGATTCCATTTATTGATGTGTTGTTGGTGATTTTGATTTTTTTAATGATCTCTACAACGTTCACGCGCTACCAAGAACTGTCCATTACCTTACCAAGCGCAGAGGGTGCTGCTGCAAAAGGAAAGCCCAGAGATATTGCAGTGGCAATTTCTTCTGATGGCCGTGTTGCAATTGATGGCAAACGTATTGCACTAGATCAACTAACTAATGTTCTAACAGCATCTGCCAAAAATACTGGTGGTGATAATGGTCCCAATGTGATCATCGCTGCTGATGGGAAAGCACCACATCAATCAGTGATGCTAGTGATGGAAGCAGCAAGAAACGCCAACTTACCTAATGTTGTTTTTGCCACCCAATCTAAAAGCAAATAATTAAGCTCATGAGCGCCAATCAAAGTCTGACACAAGCACCCCAGTACTGGGAGAAGAAAGGTCTCAAAGCTTTAGCGATATGGCCGCTCTCAAAAGTATTCGGGATAGCGAGCTCAATCAGAAGGTTTTTATACGATTTAGGCATCATTAAAAGCAGCGCGTTACCTGTACCCGTTGTGATTGTTGGCAATATTCGCGTGGGTGGTACAGGCAAAACACCAACCGTGCTAGCGCTTGCAAAAACACTTCATGCCAAAGGCTTTCGTCCAGGAATTATTTCTAGGGGTTACAAAGGCTCTAATCAAGAAGCCACAGAAGTCACCACCTCATCATTACCCAGTATTGTTGGTGATGAACCGTGTTACATGGCCAGACAACTTCAACACTTGAATATACCTATTTTTGTTCACCCAAACAGAGTCAGTGCAGGACAACAACTACTCCAACAATATCCGCATGTAAATGTGATCATCAGTGATGATGGCTTGCAACATTACAAGCTAAGACGTTGGCCTGCCCGCGAGGGTGGCCACGATATTGAATTAGTTATTCGTGATGCAAGAGGCGAAGGCAATCAATTTTTATTGCCAGCGGGCCCACTTAGAGAAAGTGCAAGTCGCCCACGCGACTTCACTTTCAATCTAGGGCTCACAGAATCTACTGGCCCTTACTTTCAGGATGCGCCTAGTTTTGATTTAGAGATTAAGATTGGCAATATCTACCAACTCAAAGAACCATCTCGTCAAATTTCATTAACTGCTATTAGTGATTTATTTGATAGTGGAGCGCCAAGCAAACAACAATTACTAGCTGCTGCAGGTCTTGGTAACCCAAAAAAGTTTTTTCAGTTACTCAAAGATGCTGGCCTTGAGTTTAATGAACTACCCCTACCCGACCACTTCGACTTTTTAAGTAATCCTTTTGGAGATAGAACCGAAAAAGTGATACTCATCACGGAGAAGGATGCCGTAAAATGCATGCAACTCAACGATTACAAGGATGATGAGCGTATTTGGGTGTTACCTGTGACAGTTGACCTACCAAATGATTTTGTCGATCAAATGGTAGATATTCTGAAACGCCCTTAATCAATACATCAAACAATCATGGATAAACGTTTACTAGATATTTTGGTTTGCCCTATTTGCAAATCGCCATTGCATCATGATGTTGAAAATAATGAATTGGTCTGCAAAGCTGATCAATTGGCTTTTCCGATTCGTGATGGTATTCCAGTGATGTTGGTTGCAGAAGCGCGCAACCTGGGCGAGAAATAAGACATCCGTCTATTTGAGACAACTATTTAATGACATCAAAAATACCATTCATCGCAGTGATTCCAGCACGTCTGGCATCTACGCGTTTACCGAATAAACCTTTAGCCGATATTGGTGGTAAACCGATGGTGGTCCGAGTTGCAGAGCGCGCTTTGCAATCTGGTGCAACTCGCGTAGTGGTAGCAGTGGATGACCAAAGTATTTTTGATGCTTGCAAAGCACATGGTCTCGATGTGATGTTAACAAGCAAGAATCATCCGACGGGCACTGACCGTCTTAGCGAAGTGGCAAGCAAACTAAATCTTGGCGATGATGAAATCGTGGTGAACGTCCAAGGTGATGAACCATTAATACCACCCGAATTAATTACCCAAGTTGCGCAAACATTGGCAGAACACCCTAATGCTCAGATTGCTACAGCAGCACTAAAAATTCATGATGCGGCAGAGGTAAATAATCCTAATGCCGTCAAAGTAGCAATGGATAAGAACTGCAGAGCATTGTATTTTTCAAGAGCGCCTATTCCGTTTACAAGGGACGCTGATAAATTCCAAGCGCAGTGCTATCGCCACATTGGCATGTATGCCTATAAAGCGAGTTTTTTAAAAGAATTTTCTGGGCTAGCACCGGCACCCATCGAAGAAGCTGAATCATTAGAGCAGCTAAGAGCCATGTGGTACGGCTATACGATTCAGGTACTGCTAACAGACTCAGCCCCACCCCCAGGTGTTGATACAGCAGAAGACCTCGAGCGCGTGCGCCAAGTTTTTGCACAAAAAGCCTAAATCAGCAAAAAAATGCCAAAAATTACCCTAATTTAGGGAAATCCTGAGGCTCAAAAATTGGCTTTCAGGCTAAATAATGGGAAAATTACTAAATAAAGGCATGAGTCAGTTTGTTGTCAAAAAAACAACCTACTCTTGTCTTTTTTCAATTCAACCAATACCTACAAACAAGAAAAAGGGAGTTAACCATGCGATTGATCCTATTAGGCGCACCAGGTGCCGGTAAAGGAACGCAGGCTAAATTTATATGTGAGAAATTTGGTATTCCACAAATTTCTACAGGCGATATGTTGCGCGCTGCTGTTAAAGCAGGCACACCATTAGGTATTGAAGCTAAAAAAGTGATGGATGCAGGCGGCTTGGTTTCTGATGAAATCATCATCGGTTTGGTTAAAGACCGTTTAACTCAAGCTGATTGCGCCAAAGGTTATTTGTTCGACGGTTTCCCACGCACAATTCCTCAAGCTCAAGCGATGAAAGATGCGGGCGTACCGATTGATTACGTTCTAGAAATCGATGTGCCATTTAGCGCAATTATTGATCGTATGAGTGGTCGCCGCGTGCACGTTGCATCTGGCCGCACTTATCACGTGACGTTTAACCCACCGAAAGTGGCGGGTAAAGACGATGAAACAGGTGAAGACTTGATTCAACGTGAAGACGATAAAGAAGAAACTGTGAAGAAACGTTTAGACGTTTATGACGCTCAAACACGTCCATTGGTTGAGTACTACTCAAGCTGGTCTAAGAATGGTGATCCAGCTGCCAAGGTACCAGCACCTGCATACCGCAAGGTAGAGGGCACTGGCTCTGTTGAGGCTATTACAACCAGCGTATTTGCTGCTCTTAAGTAATTCAGTTTGTTTGCTTGATTAACTAGCTTTATTGAGATGATTTAATAAGCTGATTCATTAAGTTAACAAATAAAAAACCCGGTTAAATTGAACTAACCGGGTTTTTTATTTGGCGTAGTGTGTTGGATCGGAGATCCCAGCAGATTTGAAACCTTCTCTTCGCAAGCGACATGACTCACATTGCCCACAAGCCAAGCCTTCTGAATTAGCCTGGTAGCAAGAAACTGTTTGTGAGAAATCAACGCCTAGCTCGATACCAGTTTTGATGATTTCTGCTTTACTCATTTTGATGATTGGCGCATGAACTCTGAATCGAGTTGACTCTTCATGTGATTCAACCCCAACCTTGGTGGCCAAATTAGCAGTCGCTTCAAAAGATTTAACGTAATCAGGTCGACAATCTGGATATCCGGAGTAATCGACGGCATTAGCACCAAAGAAAATATCCAAGCCCCCTAATGCTTCAGCCCAGCCTAACGCTACTGACAACATGATGGTGTTGCGTGCTGGCACATAGGTGATCGGAATTTCATCTTGCGGCCCAGGACTGGTTGGCACTGCATACGCATCATCCGTTAATGCAGAACCACCCACAAAACGCCTTAAATCCAAATCAATGATCTCGTGTCTAACAGCACCAATTGAGCGCGCTACGCGCACGGCAGCATCCAACTCTGAGGAGTGGCGTTGGCCATATCTAAAGGAGAGTGCATATGGTGCATAGCCTAGCTTTTTTGCTATAGCCAATACAGTTGCCGAATCCAAACCACCCGATAACAGCACTACTGCTGGTGCGTTTGGCTGTCTGGCATGCATCGACTGAAAATCAACAGACATAAAATATTATTTAAGACGTTTTAATGCTTGCTTAGCCAAACCAGCTGCTTCACTATCTGGATGTTTAGCAATCAAGTTTTCCAAAGTTTTTTTACCTGCAGGTTTTGCGCCTGACTCAATTTGACTATTAGCAAGAGTTAGCAATGCATCCGGCACACGAGCATGCAATGGGTAGCGCTTAACCATGGACTGTAATGTGGCAATGGCTGTCTTATAGTCTTTTTGAGCGTACTCAGAGTTTCCTAACCAAAATTGTGCCAAGGGCCAATAAGGACTGTCTGGGTATTTTTTAACAAAGCTCTGAAAGCCGTTATCTGCTTTTTTAAGATTGCCATCTTGGAAAGCTTTTAAAGCAGCCTCATAAGCCTGTTGCTCACCAGGTTGAACTTTGCCCTGTACACCCTCAATCTCCATCACTTGAGGTTCAAAACTTTTCATGCGCCCATTTAAATCTTGGTAAAAAGTTTTTTGCTGGGCTGTTAACTCTTGTACTTGCTTTTCAAGTAACTCTGTTTGACCACGCAATTTAGCGTTTTCTTGAGTTAACTCATCTAGCTGACTTTGCATCTCAATCTGAGATTTTTGTGCAGCACTAACTTGTGCCCGCAAATCCAAAATGGCTTTGCGCGCTTCGTTATCTTCTAGCAACGCCAGCGCTGGTTGACTAAAGCCGCTCAATGCAACAAAAACAACAGCGGCCAAAGCCGCTGTTGAAGTGTGCAGAAAATTAAAACGTTGTGACTGCTGCATACGGTTTATTTTCTCTTTCAAAATTAGTAGGCAATATCAGCACGGCGATTTTCTTGCCATGCAGCCTCATTGCTACCCTGTGCTTTGGGCTTTTCTTTACCAAAACTCACCGCTTCCATTTGTGAGTCAGACACACCTAGCAATGACAATGATTTACGCACAGCTTCTGAACGACGTTGACCTAGTGCCAAGTTGTATTCGGTTGTGCCGCGTTCGTCTGTATTACCTTCAATTTTGATCTTGCGATCTTTATTAGCCTTTAGGTAGTTGGCGTGTGCTTGCAAAGTTGCTTGATATTCAGCCTTAACCGCATAACTATCAAAATCAAAATAAACACTGCGCTTGAACAATGGGCTCTTTGGATCATTCCAAGGTTGTGAGCTGTAATCAGTACCAGCGCCACCCTTACCATCAACATCATCTAACTTAACGCCTGATGCACAAGCTGTTAACAAAGCCACGGACAACAATAATGTTGCGCGACGAGCGATTGAAAATTGTTTCATTTGTTTCCCCAAATTTAATATTTAAATGATTTTGTTAAGTGAAAAAACAATTTTTCACTTAATTTGTGTCTATCGTATCAAATCAATCTGAAATAAGCACTTTTTCAGATTCATTTGATTAATCCATGAATGGGCCCCAGGCAGGCTCGCGGATATCAGCCCCAGGCAAACTTAACATTTGTTTATTTTTACCGTCAATTGATACTGCCATGAGAACCGGCTTATTGCCGGAGCGCATGGCATACAGAATGTAACGACCATTGGCGGCAAAAGTAGGTGTCTCATCACGAATGCCATCACTTAAAGCCACAACTTCACCACTTGCTAGATCTTGTAGATGCAAACGATAAGCGCCAGAAACTCTGGCAATGTAGGCTAAATTTTTACCATCAGGCGACAAGCGTGGACTAGTCACAAAGCCATGCTTAAAGGTAACGCGTTGAGCAGCTCCAGCAGATTCGCCCTCTACAGGCATACGATAAATTTGCGGGCTGCCACCACGATCACTCGTGAAATAAATCCACTTACCATCAGGCGACCACTGTGGCTCTGTATCAATCGAATAGCCACGAGTTAAACGTTGCAAACCAGAACCATTGGCATTGATTTTATAAATCTGAGTATTGCCATCTTTCGATAAAGCAATCGCTAATTGGCTACCATCCATTGACCATGATGGCGCACTGTTATTACCCTTTTGATTAGAAAGAACAGTACGACGCCCTGTTGCTAACTCATGTACATAAATCACTGGCTTACGTGACTCAAAAGAAACATAAGCTACCTTTTTGCCATCTGGTGACCATGTTGGCGAAATAATAGGCTCATTACTTGAGAGCGCAGGACGAGCATTTTCACCATCAGAATCAGAAATCACCAAACGATGGCTCTTACCAGATCGAATCACGTAGGATAAGCGTGTTGAAAAGATACCTCGCTCACCCAAAATCTTTTGAATGATGTCATCGGCAATTTTGTGACCTGCCAAACGCAAATCATCAGCAGTAACAGTAACAACTAAACCACCTAAACTTTCATTTTTACGAATATCAAATAAGCGATAACGAATCTCAAAACGGCCATCTGATAATTTAGTCACACTACCTACTGCCAAAGCATCAGCTCCGCGTGCAGACCATGACTTGTAGTCAGGGTTGATATCCCAACCCAATTCTGCAGAACCTGATTCAACGTTACGAATAGCTCCACTTCTTGTTAAGTTCGAGCGAACCACATCGGTTACCTTGAGGGGTAATTGATTTTCACCAACAAAGCGCATTGCGGCCACTGGGAATAATGACTGACCCACTCCAGTAATCTCAATATTCATTTGCGCATGCGCCCCAGTTGAGGCGGCAATCATGGCAACAGCCATCAACCAAAGTTTGGCTGATTTTGTTAGAAAAGCTTGCATCACTGAAATTGATTTCATTGTGTATCTCATTAGTCTTTTGGCTTAAACGTTAAACGTACTTGCTTAGGCACCTTGCCATCATCATCTTTAGGCAAAGTTTGTGCATCATCAATGGCTCTTAAAACAGCTTTGTCCCATGCAGCATCACCACTACTCTTTAATACTTTTCTGCTCACAATTGTGCCATCAGGCGCTAACTCTACACCCACTTCAACCGCCGGATTACCTGCCACCAAAGATGGATTAAAAACAATGAGTGGCAAGATTTTTCGGCGCACTTTATCTGCGTAGCCTGGCTTAGCATTACCGCCACCACCCACACCATCACCAACCACACCACCGCGACCACCAGCAGCACCTTCTTTACCAGCTGCAGAACGTAGACGCGCCAATTGATCTGCACGTGCTTTATCTTGAGCTAGCGCCTCCTTGCGTTCAGCCTCTGCCTTAGCTTTTTCTTTAGCTGCATCTTGTTTTTGTTTTGCTAATTTTTCTTCTTCAGCTTTTTGCTTTTTAAGCTCTTTAGGGTCTACTTTCTTAGCTGGTTTTACTTCTTCTTTTTTAGGCTCAGGTTTTTTCTGAGCTTCCTTTTTCTTCTTTAGTGCAATGTCCGCTTTTTCATCGGCATCAATTTTTGGATCCACATTCGCTGGAGCACTTTTAATTACTGGAACGTTATCCCAAATTTCTGCTTCAAGACCTGCTGGCGTTTGGCTCTTCCAATTCAATCCAACTGTTAAAAATAGCATTAATAAAAGGTGCATCCCCATGGCCCACAAAAAGGCCTTGCCAGTTCCAGGCTCAGCCTGAAAGCGATCACGCAATGGAAAACCTGGGAATGTGGCTGCGCTCACTCAGTCTCTCTACGTTTAGTTGCTCTTAACTGCCAAGCCAACGCGTTTGATGCCGTTTTCTTTGAGGCGCGCCATGACATCCATCACGATTTCATACTTGATCGATTTATCAGCTGCAATCACCATCGGCTGATCAGGGGTTAGCTCTGCACGCTCGCGTGCAAAAGCACCTAACTCAGCCCGACTAACAGTTTTGTCTGCCTTACCTTCACTCTTAATCAAAATCACTTCTTCAGCAGAAATGTTAATAAGTACAGGGGGCATAGGTTGTATTTGCGCACCACCCACTGTTGGCAAACTCACAATGCCTGGATTAACCATTGGAGTTGTGACCATAAAAATAACCAAGAGCACCAACATGACATCAATGTATGGAACCACATTGATGTCTGCCATCGCCCTTCTGCGTCCACCAGTTTTTCTAGAGATGCTAGCCATAAGGAATCCCTATTTAGCGAACTTGTTGCTGACGTTGCAAGATATTTGAGAACTCTTCAATGAAAGTTTCAAAACGAATTGATAAGCGATCAATGTCAGCAGCATTACGGTTATAAGCCACTACCGCAGGAATTGCCGCAAACAAACCAATTGCTGTTGCCACCAATGCTTCTGCAATGCCCGGAGCTACACTAGCCAAGGTAGCTTGTTGCACATTAGCTAAGCCACGGAATGAGTTCATGATGCCCCACACGGTACCAAACAAACCAATGTATGGAGAGACAGACCCAACTGATGCCAAGAATGGCAAGTTAGCCTCTAAGGTGTCCATCTCACGCTGGTAAGCAGCTTTCATGGCACGACGTGCACCGTCAATCTCTTTACCTTTTAAGAACTCTTGCATGCCACTTTCAAAAATACGTTCTAGGCTGGCTGCTTGATCTTTGTTACGCATCGCGCCTTGCAATAAAGTATTTAAATCACCACCTGACCAAAAATCTCTCTCAAAGCGTTCGGTATCTTGGCGCACCGCTTTGAGTGCTAGGCCTTTTCTAAAAATAATGGTCCATGACGCTACTGAAAGACTTAGCAATAAGAGCATGACCAATTGCACCAGAACACTGGCATTAAGTACTAGCGACAGAATTGATAAATCTTGAGTAGCGTGCATATCGATTAATTTCAGTAGTAATAAATTGTTTAAGTGTTGCTATTTTAGTTTCTATAAACAGCCAATGGCCCAGATGCTTGGCAAGCTGGCATCATTTCAATCACATTGATGTTTACATGTGCTGGCAAAGTAGATGCCCAGTAAACAGACTCTGCAATATCAGTAGCTGTTAATGCCTGAACACCGTCATAAACTTTGGCGGCTTTTTCATCATCGCCCTTAAAGCGCACATTTGAGAATTCCGTACCAGAACATAAGCCTGGGGAGACATCCGTCACACGAATAGGTGTACCCAGTAAATCAGACTTGAGGTTTAAGCTGAACTGACGCACAAAAGCTTTAGTACCACCATACACGTTGCCACCTGGATATGGGTAACGCCCTGCAATAGAGCCTAAATTGAAGACATGACCTCTTCCACGCTCCACCATTCCTGGCAAGAAAGCACGTGTCATGTACATCAAACCTTTGATGTTGGTATCAACCATTCTTTCCCAGTCAGTTAAATCGACTTTATGGGCTGGCTCAAGACCCAAGGCCAAACCTGCGTTATTAACTAGAACATTAACGCCTGCAAAGTCTGCCGGCAGTTTCGCAGGCAGAGCAAAAACCGCCTCTTTATCAGTCACATCCAGTACCACTGTGTGTAAACGGGTTTGCTGATCAGCCGGTAGAGATTTTTTTAACTGTTCCAAGCGATCCACTCGACGACCGGCCGCAACCACTTTATGACCTTCGGCCAAATAGCGTTTTGCAATCGCTTGACCAAAGCCTGCTGTGGCTCCAGTCACCAATACTGTTAACTTAGTCATTTTTTGGTCTCCTTACTGGTTTTTTTGTATCATTTAGGTCTGCAGAGTTTAGCGTATGCTAGCCGCAAAATAGACGATCCTCATAGAAAGCCCTAATCATGTTCCAACGTAGTCAAACATTGGCCAAAACTGATCCCGCATTATGGGATGCCATCCAAGCAGAAAACAAGCGTCAAGAAGAGCATATCGAGCTGATTGCCTCTGAAAACTATACCTCTCCAGCGGTTTTGGAAGCCCAAGGCTCCCAATTAACTAATAAATATGCTGAAGGCTACCCAGGTAAGCGCTATTACGGTGGTTGCGAGTATGTGGACGTTGCTGAACAATTAGCAATTGACCGTCTAAAACAGATTTATGGCGCAGAAGCAGCCAACGTACAGCCTCACTGTGGCGCATCTGCCAATGAGGCAGTATTTTTGGCGTTTTTGAAGCCTGGCGACACAATTTTGGGTATGAGCTTGGCAGAAGGTGGCCACTTAACCCACGGCATGGCTCTTAATATGAGCGGCAAGTGGTTTAACGCTGTTGCCTATGGCCTTAATGAAAAAGAAGAGATTGATTACGATGCCATGGAGCGTTTGGCACGTGAGCACAAGCCAAAATTAATCATCGCTGGCGCATCTGCTTACTCATTGCACATTGATTTTGCTCGTTTTGCCAAAGTAGCCAAAGAAGTCGGCGCTATTTTTATGGTGGACATGGCTCACTACTCAGGTTTGATTGCTGCTGGTTTGTACCCTAATCCAGTGCCCCATGCTGATATCGTGACATCAACTACACACAAGAGCTTGCGTGGCCCACGTGGCGGCATCATCTTGATGAAAGCTGAACATGAAAAAGCTATTAACTCAGCCATTTTCCCAGGCTTGCAAGGCGGTCCTTTGATGCATGTGATTGCCGCTAAGGCAGTGGCCTTCAAAGAAGCACTAGAGCCAAGCTTTAAAGACTATCAACAACAAGTGTTAATCAATGCTAACGCCATGGCGCAAACTTTGATCAAACGTGGTTTACGCATTGTGTCTTCTGGCACTCAATCACACGTGATGCTTGTAGACCTTCGCGCTAAGAAGATCACTGGTAAAGAGGCTGAGCGTGTATTGGGCGAAGCACACATCACTTGCAACAAAAATGCGATTCCTAACGATCCTGAGAAACCATTTATTACAAGCGGTATCCGTTTAGGCTCACCAGCTATGACAACACGCGGCTTCAAAGAAGCTGAAGCTATTCAGGTAGCAAATTGGATTGCTGATGTTTTAGATAATCCTAATGATGCTGCCAATATTGCTAAAGTTCGTGAAGAAGTTGCTGCTCTAACTAAGCGCTTCCCTGTTTACAGCAACTAGGCAACAAGGCTCATAAGAAGATATGCACTGTCCTTTTTGCAAACATTCAGATACGCAAGTTTTAGATACTCGCGTATCTGAAGAAGGCGACCTCATTAAACGTCGTCGCCGTTGCGAAAAATGCGACAAACGCTTCACCACTTATGAGCGCGCTGAATTAGCACTCCCTGCGATTGTTAAAAAGAATGGCAGTCGCGTGGAGTACAACCGCAGCAAGATTGTGGATTCAATGGGTATTGCATTGCGCAAACGCCCAGTGTCTGCTGAAGCTGTTGAAGAAGCCATCCGAAACATCGAAGAACGTCTTCTTGCCATGGGTGAAAAAGAAATCGCCAGCGACCGAATTGGCGAACTCGTGATGCGCGAACTCAAGCGCCTTGATAAAGTTGCCTACATTCGCTTCGCATCTGTTTATAAGAGCTTTACAGACATTGAGTCATTTGAAAGCGCGCTTAAAGAGTTGAAGTAAGTCATCAGCCCTTACTTATTTTCAGAAAATTCGTACACAAAAATCAGCAAACGCTGATTTTCAGATAGCCGCAGGGTTGGCATCATCTATGGATGTCTTCGCATACAAATACTGACGGTTTTACCTTGATTGAAGTTTTGATCGCCATTAGCTTGCTTGGTGGATCGTATTTTGTGATTTCCTCCACACAACAGTTCGTGAGCAGCTATTCACTCAAACTTGAACATGATTTTTTTGAGCTCATCGAGCTGAGCAATGAGCATGAACTATCGATTGCTTTACTTGAGTGGGGTGATGAATGAACCTAATTGAATTAATGGTCTCAAATGTGCTGGGCAGCATTATTTTGGTGGGCATTACTCAATCGGGATATCAGCTTTATCAAAGCATTGAGAGGCACTTAGTTCGAGCAACCTTGCACAACGAAGCATTACAAGCAATTCAGATGATGGGGCAAGCCATCCAAACAGCGAGCCTGCCTAAAGGTGCCACATTTCAATTAATGGCAAAAGATAGTTCTAGCATGAGTAGTAGCCAGACCGGTCAGTTTCAGGTACGCAAGGGCTCCGCTAGCTTAGATGGCTCGGATGCTTTTTATACCAACCACGCAGATGAATCAGTTGGATATCAAGCATTCTTTATTCAGTATCAGGGTCATCATGAACAACGTGAGGGTGTGCTGTATTTGCAAACCAAGAATAAAAAGGGACATCTACAAAATGATGCATTGATCGGGCACGTTCAATCAATGCAAATCCAGACGGGTATTAAAAGAGGTCAAAGTATTGAGTGGCATGAACCCTACGAGTTAAACGAAAGAGCATCAAAAAGTAGACCCCACTGGAAACAAGTCAAAGCATTAAAACTACGGATCAAACTTCATAAAAATAGACATGGCCTTGAAATCGAGAAGATTTTTGCACTACGACATTCCTAATGAGATGGCTTTCGGTAGACAAGCTGGCTATGTCATTCCAAGTATCTTAGGATTTTTATTACTCATAAGCCTAGCAACCATCTCAGCATTGAATATTGCTGCCACACATATTCGAATGATTCAAAGTGAGAGTGATTACCTAAAGACTTTTATATCAGCAGAACGATCGTTGATCGAGGCCGAAAGAAACTTGAGTCTGGGTCTTAATGTGAATAATGAAGTTGATGTTGAGACCTACAAACCAAAATACTTTCGCAATAAATCAGGAATTAGTAGTCAACACTACAAGGTTACAAGCTCAGCCAAATCACCACTTACTCATGTACAACTACAAAGCACGATTCGAATTGATACCCCTCAAACCGCATCAAAAAATAAACTCAAGCAAATTGAACGACTTGATTGGAAGAAATTATGAAAGTGACAGTTATCAATGTGATTTGGAGACCGGCTTTACTCTCATTGAAGTGCTGATATGCACTTTTTTAATCGCAATCATTGCAAGCACATTGATAGAATCATTTAGTCGTCAGATAGCACAGCAGCAATTAAATGAAGTGATCCATGCTTTTATTCAAGATGCGCAATTAGCAAGGCAACTATCACGTCAACTCAATGTAAAAGTTAGCCTGCAACCAGCCAATGAAAGAGACCCTCAGAATTGGTCAAATGGCTGGGCAATTATTCAACCTACTGATACCTCGATGAGAGGAATAATGCTCAAAACGTACCCACTCAATCAACCTCATTTGCATGCTCAAGTTCAGATCGCGACTCATCTTTTAAAAGATAGCCAGCAATTTACGGATATGAGTGCACCCAAGAAAGCACGGCACATCAGTTTTTTGGGTGGGGAGCCCGCACTACTGCATAACGGTGGATTTGTGGCAAATCGAATCATTTGGCAACATAAAAGCTACCCCGAGTTAATGCGTCACGTGATTTTGGGACCAGGTGGTCGGTGGCGAATTTGTGATCCAGGAAAAGATTCTCAAAAATGCCTGTAAAGTGGATATCACCTCTAAAATGAGACACATTGTTATTAATGACGTGCCATGTATACCCAAGAAGACCATGACTACATGAATATGGCCTTGGCAGAAGCCAAGAAGTCGCTATTCATCAGCAACCCAAATCCCCGGGTAGGCTGCGTCATTGTCAAAAATAACCAAGTCATTGGTTTTGGGCACACACAAGCAGCAGGATCAGACCATGCTGAAATTGTGGCACTCAAAGATGCAAAAGCTAAAGGCTTTGATGTGAGTGGCTCAACGGTGTATGTCACTTTAGAACCATGCTGCCATCATGGTCGTACACCACCATGCACAGACGCTTTAATTAATGCCAAGGTTGCAACAGTCATTGCAGCTATGACAGACCCTAATCCATTGGTTGCAGCTCAAGGTCTTGAAAAACTTCGCATTGCTGGTATTGAAGTACGTTGCGGCCTGTTAGAAAAAGAAGCTTCTGAATTAAATATCGGTTTTATTCAGCGCATGACTCAAGGCAAACCTTGGGTACGGTTAAAGATTGCCGCCAGTCTTGATGGCAAAACTGCGCTACACAACGGTGTAAGTCAATGGATCACTAGCAGTGACGCACGCCACGATGGTCATATGTGGCGAGCCAGAGCTTGTTGTATTTTGACTGGCATTGGCACTGTCAAAGAAGACAATCCTCAACTCAATGTCAGAGATATTGAAACACCAAGACAACCTCTTCGTGTATTAATTGACTCTTTCTTAGAAGTTCCACTGGATGCAAAAATACTTGATGAGTCCATCGGTGGTCATACAGTAGTTGTTTGTGGTCAAGTTGATGCTGAGCATTTTGAAAAAATGTCTCAAGCATTGCGAGAAAAAAATGTTACGCTCGTTGCTTTACCTGATGCATCTAATAGCAAAGGTAAAGTAGATCTTCCCGCACTATTTAAATATTTGGCAGAAAAATTACATATCAACGAAGTACACGTTGAGGCGGGCTTTAAGCTGAATGGCTCATTGATACGCGAGGGTTGCGTTGATGAATTACTGATCTACATGGCGCCCAAACTATTGGGAGATGCGGTGGGCATGGCTAATTTACCTAGCCTTAGCACTTTAGATGATGTTAAGACCTGGGATTTGATTGACCACGTCTCTGTTGGCGATAATCTACGGATTAGATTAAAAAAGAAATAACCCCACAAAAAAAGAGACTGCTATGTTTACCGGAATCATTCAAGCCGTAGGACAAATCGAAACAGTTGAAAAACTGGGTGATGGCCTACGCCTTCATATTAATGCCGGCAAGTTAGATATGAGCGATGTACAACTTGGGGATAGCATTGCTTTACAGGGTGCTTGCATGACTGTTATTGCCATGACACCCACTCACTTCTCTATTGATATTTCTGCAGAGTCACTGAACAAAACAACTGGTCTAGATAAAACTGGTTTTGTTAATTTAGAAAAAGCCTTGCGCTTGAATGATCGCTTGGGCGGTCATTTGGTGAGCGGTCATGTGGATGGCATGGGCGAAGTGGTTACATTCGAACAAGTGCACACAGACAGCGCTGATGGATCTTGGCATTTAGTCATCAGAGCACCCTTGTCTTTGGCTAAGTACCTAGCCTATAAAGGGTCCATTGTTGTGAATGGCACGTCCCTCACTGTTAATCAGATTGAAGACGAGGCAAACGGTTGCCTCATGCATATCAATTTAATCCCTCACACCCTAGAAAACACGACTTTGCAGTACCTAAAGGCGGGGTCCATCGTGAACCTAGAAGTCGATTTGATCGCTCGCTATGTTGAGCGCATGATGAGCTTTAAGTCTTAAATAGCCCTAAAACTGAGCATTCGCTCAAAAAAGCCTTAAAATCATGGGTCTATGTCAAGCACAGCCTATTCTCTCGCCACCACAGAAGAAATCATTGCCGAAATGCGCGCTGGTCGCATGGTCATTTTGGTTGATGAAGAGGATCGCGAGAATGAAGGCGATTTAGTTCTAGCAGCAGACCATGTCACGCCAGAAGCAATTAATTTCATGGCCAAATATGGCCGTGGCTTGATTTGCCTAACACTCACCCGCGAGCGCTGTGAGCAATTAAATTTGCCATTAATGGTGCGTGATAACACTGCTGCACTGGGTACTAACTTCACGGTTTCTATCGAAGCTGCTGAAGGTGTAACAACAGGTATTTCTGCAGCAGACCGCTCTCACACTGTCAAAGTGGCAGTGGCCGCCAATGCCAAGCCTCGCGACATCGTGATGCCTGGGCATATCTTCCCACTCATGGCGCAAGCTGGTGGTGTTTTAGTTCGCTCAGGTCACACTGAAGCAGGTTGTGATTTAGCAGAATTAGCGGGCTGCAGCCCAACATCGGTTATTTGCGAAATCATGAAAGACGATGGCGAAATGGCTCGCCTTCCAGATTTAATCGAATTTGCAAAAGAGCATGGTCTAAAGATCGGCACAATTGTTGATTTGATTCATTACCGCAGTCGTAATGAAAGCATCATTAGCCGCCAAGGCACTCGTACTTTCAATACTCCTTGGGGTCCATTACAAGGCATTGCCTATAAAGACAGCCCTACAGGCTGTGCACACCTTGCTTTGGTCAAGGGTAATCCGAACCCTAATCAAGAAACTTTGGTGCGTGTGCATGAGCCCGCAACAATTTTGGATTTATTGGAAACAGAATCAGCCAGTCACTCATGGCCAGTGACAGAAGCTATTAAGACAATTGCTCAAAGTGAAGCAGGTGCCATCGTATTACTTAACTGCGCAGGATCTGCTGCAGTTAATACCGATGCTTGGTTTAACCAATTGGGCAAACTTGATGGCATTGCTCCCGTGAACCCTCAAAGAAAAACAGATTTCCGCACTTACGGTATTGGTGCGCAGATTTTGAAGGACTTGGGTATACGTAAAATGAAGTTATTAGCAAAACCAGGAAAGCTGCCAACGATGGCAGGTTACGACTTAGAGGTCACTGGTCATCTTGCATTCAAAGCCTCTTAGGTTATTTTTACTCAACGCATCACATAAAGGTTTCACATGCCACTATCAAATATTGATCGAATTGAAGCTGACTTAAACGGTCAAGACCTTTGCATTGGCATAGTTCAAGCACGCTTTAACACTCCAATTTGCGAAGCACTCACAGAAGCGTGCGTGAAGGAGCTTCTAGCTTTAGGTGTGGCAGAAACAGATATTGTGATTACAACTGTTCCTGGCGCATTAGAGATTCCGCTAACACTACAAAAACTCACTGAAAGTGGTGAGTTTGATGCATTGATTGCACTCGGTGCTGTGATACGTGGTGAAACCTACCATTTTGAATTGGTTTCTAACGAATCAGGCGCTGGCATTACACGCGTGGGACTTGATTACGGGATTCCAATCGCCAATGGCGTTCTTACTTGTGAAACCGATGAGCAAGCAGAAGCACGTGTTCTTGAAAAAGGTCGTGACTGCGCTCGTACCGCTGTAGAAATGGCTAATTTATCAATTGGCTTAACTCCTGATGACGAAGTTGAAGAAGATTAATCAGGTATCACTCTCAATTAGTATTTTTGGCCATTTATGAACTTTGATCCTCAACAACTCAATAAGCCGATTTCATCTGTGACGGTGAAACGCTCCTTAACACCCCGCCGTCGTGCCCGTGAATACGCCCTACAAGGCGTTTATCAGTGGTTAGTGATCAAAGCCGCTGGTGGTTTTGCAGATTACGCCACGATTGCCAAACAATTGGGTGAAGATCCAGGCTTTAAAAAAGCTCAAAAGGATTTGTTTGACCATCTATTTGCTGGAGTTGTGAATCATTACGACACCCTAGAGAGAAAAATCAAAGAACACGTTGATCGCCCAATGGAAGAACTATCTCCTGTTGAGTATGGCGCCCTTCTCATTGCCACCTTTGAACTTGCTGAAGATATCAGCGTGCCATTTAAGGTGGCCATTAACGAAGCCGTCGAGCTTGCTAAGGTGTTTGGCGGTACCGATGGTCACAAGTATGTAAATGGCGTATTAGATAAATTGGCTCAACAACTTAGACCTCATGAAATGTGATTGATTGAAGAACTATTTGTGTTCACATTGACATTAGTAACTTGCTAATTGCTGACATAAACAAAAAGCCTGCTTTATAAGCAGGCTTTTTTGTATCTAATGTCTAAAACTGATTAAAGGACTTTAGAGCGAATCACAGCCACTTTTAGTGCAGCTGCTTGTTTTAAGCGCTCACGCTCAGCTAAGACCTTTTCACCGTAACCACCATCACTGATAAACATTGATGAGGCGCCCACGTACAGGCGCAAGCCAGCCTCTAAAGAGCCGCCCTTGGCAATGTACTCACGCAAAATCAAAGAGCCTACGCGCATATTGGCATCAGGATCTAATGCTGCGTGATCACCGCCAAAAATTTGATACTTTTCAGCGTGTACACGAGTCATGACCTGCATTAAGCCTTGCGCACCCTTTTTGCTCTGCGCAACTGGGTTAAAACTAGACTCAATCGCTGTTACAGCCAGAATCAAAGTTGGGTCTAAGCCCACCTCACGACTGACAGCAATGGCTTTTTCCACAAAATTCATGCTGTCAGCATGTTCAATTTTGTATTTATTTGCTAAATAACGAGCCACCGCCTGACGCTCAGCGTAGCTACGCAGCACATTTTGATCAATGGCTTGGCTATCTACTAAGTTTGTAGGAATTTTGGAGGCTTCCTGAGCCACTGAGGGCACTGGTGAGAATCCAGTACTTAAGATGTCATAAGCTTCAGCTGGTATCAGTAAAGTGGCCATTTCCATCTTGCTGCTAGGCTGGCTCATCCAAAGGGCTGCCACTAGGAAGGCTGCTCCGATGTATAAGCTGCTCAGAATGCTTTTAAACTTCGTTTTAAAGGCCAATAGCTGTGCTTCAGACTCGGCACCACCGATCTGCATCACTGCTGTAGTCATATTCAACGTGTTTATCTTCATATCCATCTTCATTTAAAAAAACATTTTGGTGACTGGTTTCAAACTAAGTTCAAAATTTGTGCGCCGCAACATCTCTTTCAGTTGACGCATCTTAGGAAGACTTATATACACTGTCAAGAATATAAAAATTAATTATTATTCTATTTAGTTATTAAAAGACTGTATGAAGTACCATATGTTCTGTGGATAAGGTGGGTGAACCGTTGACCCATAAGGTTAAATTTAATGTTAGTAAGCACTAATTTCTTATTCTGAAAAACCTATATTTAGTCTAATTTTTTCCCTAAAAACGATAGATTGATTGACTACCCCTATAAATATTAGGGTTTTACCTGAGGTTTAAAGGTGATCGCTAACAAGCCCTGATAAGCATGCTAACCTTTGGTCTAACAAAAAAGTAGACCAAATAGACAATAACTGCAAAACCCCAAGAGACAGAATGAACCCCTCAACATTTAGCGTGTCCAACCCTGCCAATCAAGCAGTCATTGCCCAAGTTAAGAACATGACCCCTGCTGATGCTCTAGCAGCAGTCCAAAAAGCTGAGAGTGCCTTACCAATTTGGCGAACCAAAACTGGCAAAGAGCGCGCCGCCATCATGAGACGCTGGTTTAATCTCATCAACCGAGACGCTGATCGCCTAGCCAAACTCATGACTGAGGAACAAGGTAAAGCCTTGGTAGAAGCGAAAGGTGAAGTTATCTACGCCGCCTCTTTTATTGAATGGTTCGCAGAAGAAGCCAAACGTGTCATGGGGGCGGTACCAGCCAGTCCATGGGCAGATAAGAGAATGATGGTGCTTAAACAACCCATCGGTGTATGCGTATCAATTACTCCATGGAACTTTCCGTTAGCCATGATCACCCGCAAGGTCGCTCCTGCGATTGCGGCAGGTTGCACCATTGTCATCAAACCCGCTGAGCAGACACCACTATCAGCATTGGCTTTAGGAGAGTTAGCAAAAGAAGCTGGCATCCCAAATGGCGTTATTAATATAGTGACAGCAGATGCCACTAACTCCATAGCAATTGGAGAAGCGCTTTGCTCGTCTCCCGTGGTTAGACACCTATCTTTCACAGGATCCACACCAGTGGGTCGGATTCTGATGGAACAATGCGCTCCCACAATTAAGAAAGTAGCCTTGGAATTAGGTGGACACGCGCCATTCATTGTTTTTGAAGATGCCAACCTTGATGCGGCTGTTGAAGGAGCCATCCAATCTAAGTACCGCAACGCAGGGCAAACTTGCGTATGCACTAACCGCTTTTATGTTCACGAAAGTTTGCACGACGCCTTTGTTCAACAATTGGCAGAAGCCACCAAGAAAATAAAAGTCGCCCCTGGCCTAGAACCTGGCAGCCAATTAGGGCCGCTGATCGATCAACAAGCAGTTGATAAGGTGAAGTCTCATGTCGCAGATTCCATCCAAAAAGGGGCTCAGTTGGTCATCGGTGGCAAACTCCATGCGCTAGGTGGCACTTTTTATGAGCCAACTGTTTTATCTGGCGTTAAAAAAGGCATGCTGATCACTGAAGAAGAAACCTTTGGTCCTGTAGCTGCCGTAATTCCATTTAACACTGAGGCTGAAGTCATACAGATGGCCAACGATAGTGAATATGGTCTAGCGTCGTACTTTTACAGCAGAGACATTGGTCGCATTTGGCGAGTGGCTGAAGCCTTGGAATTTGGCATGGTCGGCGTCAATACAGGAATCATTTCTAACGAAGTGGCGCCCTTTGGAGGCGTAAAACAATCTGGCCTTGGCAGAGAAGGCAGTGTTTGGGGTATCGAAGAGTACCTAGAAATGAAATACGTGTGTTTGGGCTTGTAATTAAACTAATCTAAGTTTTTTAGATTATTTATATTCGTGATTATTTCTGTTTCGAATTATTTTTTACGAAACACCAAATCCCAAACACCGTGACCTAGTCTGATGCCACGGTTTTCAAACTTAGTCACTGGGCGATAGCTTGGACGTTCTGCATATCCACTAGGCAAAGTTCCTGTATTGATAAGCGTTGGCTCAGCAGATAACACTTCCATCATTTGCTCTGCATACTCTTGCCAGTCAGTGGCCAAGTGCCAGTAGCCACCTGATTTAATTCGACTACTTAATAAAGCAACAAACTCTGGTTGAATCAAACGACGTTTGTTATGGCGTTTTTTGTGCCAAGGATCTGGAAAATACACGTGTACACCATCCAGAAAGCCTTCGGGAATCATATTTTCAACAACCTCAACAGCATCATGTCTCATGAGGCGCAAATTAGTGATTCCTTCTTCACCAATGGTCTTGAGTAAAGCACCAACACCCGGCTCATGAACTTCAATGGCTAAAAAGTCATCACCTGGTCGTGCGGTAGCAATCTTGGCAGTTGTTTCCCCCATACCAAAACCAATCTCTAGGATTTTGGTGCGATTAGGTGAAGTGGCTACTCGATTGTTGCCATCCTGATGAAAGCTTTTTTGCCAATCAATTCCTTCACCAGTGTAGGGCAATAAAAATTGAGGCCCTAATGTTTCAATCGCCCGAGCTTGTCCAGCAGTTAAACGACCTGTTCTTAAAACAAAGGATTTGATGCGGTGTAAATAATTAGCCGACTCTGCTCCTGCTTCAACAGCAATTTGGGCATCTTCAAAACGAGTGCGCAATCTTGGCGTCTCTGCTGGCTTAGGTGATTTATTTTCTGACATGCCGGCTATTTTAGTCTTGCCGTGGGAATGGCTAGCTAGGTTTTCAAGTTCTTAGCCCTAGCCCAAGAGCTAATCCCTTATAATTATGACAATCATTTTATTTTTGTCATATTTTGTTTAAGAAGAAAAAAGAACTTCCTCAAGGCATGGAGAGTTTTGACACCCTAGTGGGTAAAAGCTCTCAGATACACGGCCGCATGACTGTGCATGACAGCATCCGCATTGACGGAAAGATTTTTGGCAACCTAGAACCAGCTGATGACCATACTTGCAGCATAGCAGTAGGCCCTACTGGAGTGGTCACCGGGAATATTCATTGCCACAGAGCCTATATTGCTGGAACTGTTCTGGGCAACATTTTTGCTAAAGAGTTAATCGTTTTATCTGATAGCGCCGTAGTGCGCGGCGACATCAGCTCAGACTCATTCAATATTGCGAGTGGCGCCGTGGTGGATGGCACGATGTTGCAAGCTAATCGCAAAGTACGCGACCCGCAACAGAGTCGCGTGAGCCAAACCAATATTTTTAATGAGTCCAGCTCACTAGACCGCTCCACGCAGTAACTAACACCAATACGCCAAAAATAATTCGGTACCAGGCAAAGACTTTAAAGTCATGCGTGGCTACATAACGAATTAACCAACGAATACACACAAAAGCTGATACAAACGAAACAGCAAAACCAATGCCTAAGGCTGGTCCAAAGCTTGCCGAAGAGGTCTCACCCAACACATGGCGCAGTTTCACCAACTCATACAAAGTAGCTCCCGCAATCACTGGAATTGCTAAGAAAAAAGAGAACTCAGTAGCAACGGTTCTAGGTAAACCAAATAACATGCCGCCAATAATGGTTGCTCCCGATCTAGATGTCCCAGGTATTAAAGCAGCACATTGGGCTAAGCCAATTTTTAGAGCGTCACGCCAACGCAAATCATCTACGTTCTCAATCGACTGAGTGAATAAGACTTGATTGGTCTCACCTTGCTCAATTTTCTTTTGACGAGCTTCTGCCCAAAAAATAATCAAACCACCCACAATGAAAGCAGAGGCTACAGGTATTGGGGAAAACAACACACTCTTAATGTATTTGCCGAATAACAGTGCCAAGGTAATTGCTGGAATCGTGGCAACAATGACATTCATGGCAAAACGCTGGGATGCTCTTCTCGAGCCAATACTTGTCACCACGGTTATTAACTTTTGACGATATTCCCAACACACTGCCAAGATGGCGCCAAACTGAATAATGACTTCAAAGGCCTTGCCTTTGTCATCATTAAAGTTAAGCAGGTCACCCACCAAAATCAAATGACCAGTCGAAGAAATCGGGAGGAACTCTGTGAGGCCTTCAACAAGACCTAAGACAACTGCTTTAAGAATTAAGTAAATATCCATGTGCGCATCATAAAGCTAGCGATCACTTTTATACACACCTCAAATAGCTTTTTTCTCATTTTGATGAGAGTTTTGAGTAGTTACTCGAATTGCCTCGAGATTCTTATGATTTTTTACTCGTACCTCAAAGCTTGTATTGGCTGCATGGCTGATGCCTTGCGCGCTGGGTAGTATCCAAAGAAAATGCCAATTACTGCGGAAAAGCCAACCGCTAAGATGATCGACAAGATTGACAGCTCTACTCGCCATTCAGCTAACTCAGCAACTAGCCACGTGCCTAGGCCACCCAAGAGAATGCCCAATACCCCACCAATGGTGGATAAGGTGATGGCTTCAACCAAGAACTGAGACAGAATATCTTTACCTCTGGCACCGACTGCCAAACGCAAGCCAATCTCACGGGTTCTCTCGGTCACAGAGACTAACATGATGTTCATGATGCCAATGCCACCTACCAATAGGCTCACCGAAGCAACCGCTGCCAATAGGATGGACATGACCTTGCTGGCCGCCTCTTGAGCTTGCAATATTTCTGTCAAGTTACGCAGTGAAAAGTCATCGGGCGCATTGGGGCCTAAGCGGTGACGCTGCCTGAGTAAATCCCTGACCTTATCTTCAGCGACTGTCATGTCAACGCCGTCGTGCGCCTTGATAAAGATGGAGCTCACACGACCGATGCGCCCCTGCAGCGCGCCAAATATTTTGTTGCGCGCGGTTGATAGCGGCATGATGACGATGTCATCCTGATCTTGCCCCATCATGCTCTGGCCTTTTTTCTCTAAAAGTCCAATCACGGTAAACGGCACGCCACGCACGCGAATGATTTGATCAACCGGATCTGTTTCACCAAAAAGTTCTCGTGCCACTGTTTGACCGATGATCGCCACTTTGCCTGAACTAGTTAGCTCTCCCATCTCGAACATGCGGCCACTCACCAAATTCCAGTCACGCGCCTCAAAGTACTCCGGCGTGGCCCCCACAATCGCTGCCAACCAGTTGGTGTTACCCCAAACGATTTGCCCGCTACCCCGATGGGTTGGCGCAGCTACTTGTATTTCTGGTATTTCGCGCATCACCGCCCAAGCATCATCTTCAACAAGAGTTTGCGCTGTCCCTGTGCCACCTCGCACACCGGCTGTCGTGACAGAACCTGGCCAAAGAATCATGAGATTTGAGCCTAACCCGGCAATTTGCTCTTTGACTCTGGCTTGCGCACCACTGCCTACTGCAATCATGACAATGACTGCTGCTACACCAATGATGATGCCTAGCATCGTCAACGCAGAGCGTAACTTGTTAACTTTGAGAGCTTGAAGAGCGATGGGCAAGTTCATGATGCAACACCGCCTGACAATAACTTGCCATCCTTAAACGTGATGGTGCGTTTGGCATAAGCGGCCACATCAGGCTCATGAGTGACCACAATCACCGTCATACCCTGCTTATTTAACTGAGTGAGTAAATCCATCACCTCAGCACTTGTTTTTGAATCCAATGCCCCTGTGGGCTCATCTGCCAAAATCAAATCAGGGTCGTTGACCAAAGCCCTAGCAATGGCGACTCGCTGTTGCTGACCGCCCGATAACTGAGCAGGTGTATTTAATAAGCGCGCGCCTAAACCTACTTGCTCTAAGCGTTGCTTAGCGTGCTCGTAGCGCTCTTCTTTGGTTAGCCCCGCGAGAGGGCCTTGTCTAGCGTATAAGAGAGGGAGTGCCACGTTTTCGATGGCAGAGGTACGGGCCAGCAGATTGAACTGCTGAAAAACAAAACCAATGCGGCGGTTGCGTAAATCTGCCAACGCATCGCCGTCCATGGCAGCAACATCTTCACCGCCCAAGTGATAGCTACCACTGGTCGGTAAGTCGAGGCAACCCATCATGTTCATAAATGTCGATTTACCAGATCCGGATGCTCCAACAATGGCAACAAACTCACCCTCATTGATGTCAATCGACACGTCATCCAAGGCATGCACCACATGCTCGCCCATGCCATAGGTTTTAACTAGGTGCCGAGTTTCGATGAGGGCCATAGAGAGATTGAAAGGACGTGACTTATTAAAGTGCTTTAGAACAATCTTGGGCCAGTGACCTTGGGAGTAGCTGATGAACCTCCAGCTTTAGTGCTCGAGCCAACAATTACCTGGTCACCCACTTTGAGGCCGTAGTTACCCTCTTGATCAGGTAGCACCTCGGTTGCACCGCCGTCGCTCATGCCAACACGAATTGTTTTCTGCACAGGCTTTGGTTTAAGACCACCGTCTTCCAACACCCAGACTTTGCGTGTTGTTGGTCTTTGAGCGCCCGAGTAGGGCTTACCGCCTTCTCTCATTCCTTTGGCTGGACGATCTTTGGCCCCCTCTGGCTTATTAGTAGTACCAGCTGCAGAATTGTTGGCCGAGGTGTTCACCGACTTATCTGCTGCTTTATTTGACTCAAGGCCAGCAATCATTTCTGGCATCTTAAAGCGCAGCGCCGCGTTCGAGATGCGCAATACCTTTTCTTTTTGCTCAGTAATAATCGATGCGTTGGCTGTCATACCTGGTAGTAATTTCAAATCTGGATTTTCAGCGGTGAGCAAGACTGTGTAGGTCACCACGTTCTGAATACTCACAGGTGCCTTGCGCACCTGCTTGACCTTGCTTTGGAATACGCGACCTGGAAATGCATCGACTGTAAAGCTAGCAGTCATGCCTTCAGTAATGCGCCCCACGTCGGACTCATCAATCGCAGTCTCGACCTGCATGTCTGACAAGTCTTGAGCGATGATGAATAACTCGGGCGCCTGCAAGCTCGCCGCCACCGTTTGGCCACGCTCAACACTACGCTTAACCACCACCCCATCCACCGGCGCACGAATCACTGTATCGTCCAACGCTTTTTTAGCCATCGCCATGGCAGCTTTGGCACTTTTATAAGCACTCAAGGTTTGATCAACCGCCGCCTGAGAAATAAAATTCTTCTCTAAAAGCCTTTTGTTGTTTTCATGGTTGCGGTTAGCCAAGACGTAATTGGCTTCGGCTTGCTCAAAACGCGCCTGCCATTCACGGGCATCGATGCGCGCAATGACCTGACCTTTTTTGACCACATCATTAAAGTCCACATAGATCTCTTGCAACATACCAGAGACTTGGGTACCCACCTGCACTGACTTAACAGGATTCAGAGTGCCGCTGGCACTAATTGTCACCAACAAGGGGCCTTCTTCAACAGTGACTGTTTTGTACTGAGGATCATTCCAACCCAAGGCACCTGCCAAGAGCTTCCAACCCACAGCCAGGAATATCAAAACTGCCGCCACATAAATCACTCTGCGTACCCATGCATGTTGAGTAAATGCAGAACGAAGGGGCCTCATCCATGTTGCGATTGAATTAATTATTTTTTGCATGCGCCAATAGTACAAAAGTAAATGAAGGTAAGGGTTTTAAGTTAAATCAACAATTTCCTAATTGTGCTGCAAAAAATGAATTTAATCTTGCCCCACCCAGTAAAATGAAGAAATTCGTTTATTTAAGCCAAAGCACTAAGTTTTATCTGGCAATAATAAGTAAAACTAACCGCCCATACTGAATAGGAAGAAGCATGAGCCAAGATTTTGAAGCGATTCGTTACAAACTCGTTGAACAACAAATTCGCCCATGGAAGGTGGATGATTTGGACGTTCTTGGCACCCTTCATCAAATTCCTCGCGAGAACTTTGTGAGTGCTGATCAAAAGGTATTGGCTTTTATTGACACGAAGCTACCGCTACCAGGCGCGAAGAATCCCTGCCAAGTCATGCTAGAGCCAAAAATGGAAGCACGCCTTTTACAAGCTCTTAAGCCCAAGAAAACAGAAAAAGCCTTAGAAGTTGGCGCTGGCTCAGGCTATATGGCGGCACTTTTAGCAGCTCACGCTAAATCAGTAACATCGGTTGATATTGATCCTGAGATGGTGACTCTTGCTAAGTCCAACTTAGCAAGAGCTTATATTTCCAATGTGACCGTTGAGGTAGGTGATGCTTATACCGGTTGGGGAGATCAGAGTTACGACATCATTTGCGTATCAGGTGGCATGCCAAGCTTATATGAAGGTTTGAAGCAACAGTTAGCGATTGGCGGTCGTTTAGTAGCCTTCATTGGCGAAGCACCAGTCATGAATGCCGTCTTGGTCACACGCCTGAATGCCACAAATTTCACAGAAAACATCTTGTTTGAGACCTTGGTACCAAACTTGACCTCTGCCAAAGTTAAAACTGCCTCATTTAGTTTCTAAACCAGGTCTGTTTTCTGCAAAATCAAGCACTTTGGTGCAAAATGAGATTCATGAAATTAAATACAGTGAATAAGTCGGCAACCAAACCAAACCAAAAGAAGATGGTTCTAGCAATCGCCATAGCGCTTGCTAGCTCAACAGCTAGCTTTTCAAGTCTAGCGGCAGACCCGACTGATCAAAAAGTAGTAGCAACAGCCAACGCTACATCTACTCAAGAAAGTGATTTACTGACCCTATATCGTCAGGCAGCTTTGAGTGATCCTGTATTTAATTCAGCGAAGTACAACTACATCGCAGGCAAAGAAAAACTGTGGCAAGGTTTTTCTGTATTAACACCACAAGTTACTGCCGTCGGTAGCGAAACTAAAAATAATCTCACCCGCAAAGGTGAGACAGAAGTTCCTCTCAAAAGTCGTGCATGGTCAGTGAGACTCACCCAGCCATTATTTAACTGGGATAAATGGGAACAATTTAGACAAGGCGATTTGGCTACATCTATTGCCGAAGCGCAATACGCTGCTGCAGAACAAGATTTGGTACTACGCGTCACCGAGGCTTACTTCAATGTTTTAAATGCTCAAGATACTTTGAATTTGAGTCGCAATAAAAAGACTTTGATCAAAGAACAATTAGAACAAGCAAAGCGCAACTTCGAAGTTGGTACCGCCACCATCACTGATACACACGAGGCACAGTCTCGTTACGACTTGGTGGTAGCTCAAGAGTTAGCCGCAGAAGCAGATTTGCTTATTAAGCGTAGTGCGCTCGAACAATTAACTGGTAGCAATATTGGCAATCTAAAGAGCCTAAGCTCACAAGCCAAGATTGAAATCATTGCCAAAGAACGCAAGATCAAACTCAAAAATAATCAAAAGCCTAGCAAGATCAATATTGAAAATGCTGTGGCTGTTCAACCGAATCAGGATATTCAAGGTTGGATCAAACAGGCTGAAGATGTTAGCTACACCATCATCGCTAGCAAGCTTGCCTATGAAATTGCCCAAAAAGATACCAACCGCGCAATTGCCGGTCATGCCCCATCCATTGATTTGATTGCACAACGTGGTTACAACGATAGCGAGAGCGGTGGCATCGGCGTGAACTACCGAGCGTACTCAAGCCAAGCAAGTATCCAAGTAACCATCCCTTTATTTAGCGGCGGATATACCCAATCAGTGGTGCGTGAAAAGTCTGCACTGGCTAGCAAAGCGCTTGCTGATTACGAAAATACTCGTCGCAGCGTCGCTCAAGCAACACGTCAGGCTTATTTGGGATTTACGAGCGGCTTGGCTCAGGTGAAGGCTTACGAAGCTGCAGAGATATCAGCGCTATCAGCACTGGACTCTAATAAACTTGGTTATGAAGTGGGTGTGCGCATCAATATTGACGTTTTAAACGCTCAAGATACTTTGTTCACAACCCGCAGAGATTTAGCCAAGTCACGCTACGACACAATCTTGAATGGCTTAAAACTAAAAGCTCAGGCATCTGTATTAAGCGACGAAGACCTACAGGCGGTCAACGCGCTACTTAAATAAAAACTAATCAACAAAACCTTAAAAAGCCAGCGTCGCTGGCTTTTTTACTGCTTGGCCTTTAGTTTTGCAAAGGCTTCTGCAAACGCAGTGTTACCCTGAGGCGCCTGCCTTGGGGACCCAGAAGAAGCTCGATCGCCACGCTCTGTTGAGTGACCCTTTTGACGAGCAACATCAGATCGATTGGCTCCACCAGATGATCCACTCGCCGCAGCGTCATTTAACTTCATGGTGAGCCCAATGCGGCGACGCTTTACATCAACCTCTAGCACCTTGACCTTGACGACCTGCCCAGCCTTCACCACCTCGTGCGGGTCTTTAACAAACTTATCCACCAGCGCAGAGACATGCACTAAGCCATCTTGATGCACACCGATATCAATGAACGCACCAAAGGCGGCGACGTTGGTGACCACGCCCTCGAGAATCATCCCGGGGACTAGCTGATTAATGTCTTCAACGCCCTCTTCAAAGCTTGCTGTCTTGAATTCTGGGCGGGGGTCTCTACCAGGCTTCTCTAACTCCGCCAAAATATCTTTGATAGTGACGATGCCAAATTTTTCATCCACAAAATCATTGGCAGCGACTTTCTTAAGTAGTTCTTTATCGCCCATCACCTCTGCCACTGGCTTACCAATCCTAGAGAGAATCTTCTCAACCAATGGGTAAGACTCGGGGTGCACCGATGATTGGTCTAGAGGGTTGTCGCCACCGCTGATACGCAAAAATCCAGCAGCTTGCTCAAAGGCTTTATCACCTAATCGAGGCACCCCTTTTAATGCCTCACGATTATTAAAGCGCCCCTTGCTATCTCTGAACGAAACAATATTTCTGGCAAGCCCTGCATTTAGACCTGATACTTTTGATAGTAGTGGCACAGAGGCCGTGTTGAGGTCCACACCCACAGCGTTCACGCAGTCCTCAACTACTGCATCCAGTGTTCTGGATAACTGGAACTGGTTGACGTCGTGCTGATACTGACCAACACCAATCGCTTTGGGTTCAATCTTCACAAGCTCTGCTAAAGGATCTTGCAGGCGACGTGCAATCGATACTGCACCGCGCAGCGATACATCCAAATCAGGAAATTCTTGCGCTGCTAATTCTGAAGCTGAGTAAACAGAGGCTCCGGCCTCAGAGACTACAATTTTTTGCAAAGTTAATGCTGTTTTACCTGCTACCAACTTCATCAAATCTTTAACAAGACGATCTGTCTCACGGCTGGCTGTGCCGTTGCCAATTGCGATCAATGAAACCTGATGCTTGACGCATAACGCACCTAAGATTGCTAGAGAACCATTCCAATCTTTGCGAGGCTCATGTGGGTAGATGGTGGCGGTTTCCAATAGCTTGCCCGTGGCATCCACGATGGCCACCTTACAACCCGTCCTGATCCCTGGGTCAACCCCCATCACTACTTTTGGTCCAGCAGGTGCAGCCAACAAGAGTTCGTGGAGGTTGCGTGCAAAAACTTTGATCGCCTCTGTTTCTGCTGCTTCACGTAATTGTGTAAAAAGTGCCATTTCTAACGACAAAGACGTTTTTACTCGCCATGTCCAACGGCACACCTCTGCTAACCACTTATCAGCAGGCCGACCTAATTGCTCAACGCCCACATGTTTAGCAATCATCAACTCACACGGATGAGGTATTAGTGACTCTTGAGATTCCTCAAGTGATAACTTCAATTGCAACACACCCAATTGACGACCCCTGAATAAAGCCAATGCTCTATGAGAAGGCACCAAACGAATCGGCTCGGAGTAAGCGTAGTAGTCGCGGAACTTTTCTTCCTCAGCCATCTCTTGGCCGTCGACGACCTTGGAGTTCACGATGCCCTGAGTCCAGAGATGGTGGCGCAACTTTGCCAACAATTCAGCCGTTTCAGAAAACTCTTCAGCCAAGATATCTCTGGCACCATCTAAGGCAGTCCTCACGTCCGGCACCAAGGGCTTCGCTCCCTCCTCACCTGCTTGAGATTTTTTAATTTGCTCAGGGGTGAGCGCAGCATAGGCAGCAGGTTCAATGTTGATGTACCTGGCGGCCTCTGTCTGCGGATCGAGTTTTGGATCAGCCATCAGGCTTCTGGCCAGTGGCTCTAAACCGGCTTCGCGAGCAATCATCGCCTTGGTTCTGCGACGCGGTTTGTAGGGCAGGTATAAATCTTCTAATACTTGCTTTGTATCTGCCGCGTTGATTACTTTCACCAAGGCATCGGTTAACTTACCCTGCTCATGAATCGATTTCAGAATCGCAGCACGACGCTCTTCTAACTCTCTTAAGTAAAGTAAGCGCTCCTCTATATTACGCAGTTGTGTGTCATCCAAGCCACCTGTCACCTCTTTACGATAACGCGCAATAAAAGGCACTGTTGCACCCTCATCCATCAAGGCCACCGAGACAGCAATTTGCTGTGGACGCACGCTCATTTCAGAGGCAATTTGATGATTGATGCGTAGGGCAGTTTGCTCTGCTGTAGGCAAGCTTAAATCCATGTTCTTGTGATGAAATAAAAAATAATTAAAGATTTGACTGAATGATGGCGATCACTTCATCGGCAGATGGAGGCTGACCCTTATCACCCAGATTATGAATCTTAGGAGACCAATAACCCTCGGTCTTCCAACGAGGTGAGTCGCAGTACAGCTCAATGGTTGGCATGCCCAAGATGGCGGATAAGTGAGTTAAGCCAGTATCCACGCCAATCGTCATTTGCGCACCGGCGACCAAACCAAACGCATCGCCAATCGAAAAAGAGTTTGGCACAATTGCTTTAGAACCTATCAGCAATTGATGGCCTGATATTTTTTTTGCAAGCTGAGTACTGATCTCTTTTTCTTGATCATTACCCCAAGGCAATATAACTTGAATGCCTTTGGCTAGCAAAGCTTTACCCACAGCTACCCAAGCATCGTCATTCCAACGCTTACTTTTACCTGCTGTGGCATGAAAGCACATCACATAAGGCTTGCTGACATCAAACCCTAGATCAACTCTTGTAGAGGCAAATCCTAATTTGGCAGCATCCACTAAAGATTGCACATAAGACAGCGGATAAAACTGAGGGGGCGATTGCACTCGATCTGGAACAGGCGCATCCATAGCAGAGGCAGTCACCCAGCGAGAGCGATCCACCGCGTGGCAATGAAAAGGCACCTGCACTGAGTCTGTATAAAACTTGCGCGCCCATGGTTCATACCCAGAAAATTCTGTCTGATTTGCCAAACCAAATACTTGTGCTGTTTTTTTAGGATTGGCCAATTTGGTTACCCATGCAGACTTGAGTAAACCTTGGGTTTCAATAATCAGATCGTATTGTGTTGTTTGCAGATTTGCTTTAAAAGCGATGTACTCTTGAATACTTCGAATGAACTCACCTCGCTTGAGCGCCTTTTTCCAGCGACGAAAAGCTAGCGGAATAATTCGATCAACACCCTTGAATTGAGGGCTTGTTTTTAGTGGTTCCAATAAGCCAACATAGGCCTCTTCGACCACCCAATCAATTTGAGCCTCAGGGTGCTTTGCACGCAAATCCCAAACTATGGGTAAGTTATGTAGCACATCCCCTAGCGAGGACAATTTAACAATCAAAATCTTCATAAGCTCTATTTTCGCCTAAATAAGCTATTAACCATATTTTTTCGAAATGATTGCTCTAGAGCGCTAAAATTAGACGATGACCAATACAACAATTCCTTCATGCCCAGTTTGCGGCATGGAAAATACCTATCCCGATGGCGACAACTTTATTTGCCCAGATTGCTCACATGAGTGGTCAGAAGCAGCAAAGCAAGATGAAGTTGAAGAAAAACGCATCCACAAAGATGCTCACGGCAACATACTGAATGATGGTGACACCGTCACGCTCATCAAAGATTTAAAAGTAAAAGGGTCTTCTTTAGTAATTAAAGGCGGGACCAAGATTAAGAATATTCGCCTGGTGGATGGCGACCATGACATTGACTGCAAAGTTGATGGTCAGAGCATGTTGCTAAAGTCCGAGTTTATGAAAAAGGCTTAAGTTAATTAAAAATCATGCTTTTTAATTCTTACGAATTTTTATTTGGCTATCTACCTATAGTTTTTGTACTTTTTTTTGTTATTGCAAAAAATAATCATAGCCAAGCTGCAGGATTTTTAGGTCTAGCCTCTCTAATTTTTTATGCATGGTTTAGCGTCCAATCACTACCGCTATTAATTGGTTCAATTATTGTCAACTACCAATTAGGTTTAAAAATATCCCAATCCCAAAAAAAACAATTCCTAATACTTGGGCTGATTTTTAACTTAACCGTCTTGTCATTTTTTAAATACGCCAATTTTTTTATTGAAAACACCAACTTCTTTATTCAATTAAGTGGCGGACAAAAAATAAGCCCATTAGACATTGCTTTACCAATTGGCATTTCTTTTTTCACTTTCACTCAGATTGCTTTTTTAGTGGATAGCTACCAGGGTAAAGTTAAAGAGAAAAACTTTACTCACTACCTATTATTTGTCACCTACTTCCCCCATCTGATTGCTGGTCCAGTTTTACACCATGCTCAAATGATGCCGCAATTTGCAAGAAAAGAAACTTACCAACTCAACTATCAAAGCATAGCCTTAGGGGTAACCATTTTCACTATTGGGTTAGCAAAAAAAATTCTTATTGCTAACCCAATAGGTGAGTATGCAGACACATTCTTTAATGCCATCACTACTAACTCATCACCAAGCTTTGCAAACTCATGGCTGGGCACTTTGGCATATACATTTCAAATCTACTTTGATTTTTCTGGCTACACAGACATGGCAATTGGCCTATCACTACTTTTTGGAATATCTCTGCCAATCAACTTCAATGCGCCATACAAAGCTACAAACATTATTGAGTTTTGGAGGCGTTGGCACATATCACTATCTACATTTCTACGCGACTACCTCTACATACCACTTGGCGGTAATCAAAAGGGCAACGTAAGACGCTACATCAATCTACTAAGCACCATGGTCTTAGGTGGGCTCTGGCATGGAGCAAGTTGGACATTCATACTTTGGGGTACGGCTCATGGCTTGTTACTAAGCATCAATCATTTATGGACAGATACCGGCTTAGGAAGATATTTCAATAACAAGTGGATGAAACCTTTCTTTTGGGCCTCTACCTTCATCATCATTTGCCTCACTTGGGTCTTATTTAGAATTGAGCAAATAGATCAAGCCCTTCCTATTTACAGAGGTTTATTTGGTTTAAACGGATTCGAAAATGTCAAATTAGACTGGGCATTTGCCACATTAAAGCCCTCAACTTTATATAACCTTTTATTAGTATCTTTTTTGATTATTTGGCTAGGGAAACCCAATCATGAACTCAAAGAATCTCTAATTAAGCTAGATGAAAAAACTAGGCAAATTCCAGTTAAAGTTAAATACTACCTAAGCACCCTTATTTTGTTTGCCATCATGATGTATTGCATTAATCGGGTCGGCAGCTACAACCCATTTCTGTATTTACAGTTCTAACATGAATAATAGAAATTCATATATCAAAAAATCCTGTTATCTGTTCAGTATTTTATTTCTAATATCCACTCCAATTGTTTGGCTATCGTTAACAGAGGTAAATTATGTTGGGGATTTAACAAGAATCGGCAAGCTTTCAGAGAAAGATTTCTCATCAAAAATTATGCAACCCACTATCAAAAAGCATAATTTCATCTCACACCCAATCAACCAGGCAGACGTGCTTGTTATTGGTGATAGTTTTTCAATAAGCCTGGAATGGCAAAGCATTATGTTAGAAAATGGCCTAAAGCCAGCAACCTATCATTGGGATCTGACTGGGCCAGTATGCAAAAATTTTGAAGAGATGGTAGCCTTATCAGGATTTACTGGGAAGCATATTATTTTTGAGGTAGTTGAACTTGGCGTAGAAAATAAGGTGGCAGAATCTCTTAAATGCCAACACACTAAAAAAACTCTGCCCCAAATTAGCACCCATAAAAAAGCCATTTCTGAACCTATCCCAGTCATAAATACGTCAGGTCAATTTGCGGCAGGAATACAAACAAAAATTAACTCTTTACTTTTAAACCATCATCACACTTCATGGCAATTACTCAACAAAAGATCCAAGAGTGCTTATATTTTTCCAATAAACAATGGCTGCAATCTCTTTAGTCATAATCTTTGCAATTTTGGACTTTTTTACCACCAAGATTACAAAAAAAGTTCAGTGAGGATTGAAACGCTGCAAGAAATAAGGAAGATAAATGCTCGCTTTTCAAAGTATCAGGTCAGTTGGTTGGTTATCCCAAATAAATCAAGCGTCTACCAGCGAAATATCCCACTAGACTTTTGGGAAGGAATCGAAATTGGAATGATCGGGCCAAATTTATTAAGCAACTTCATGATGACTAAAACAACAATTAAAGATCTCTATTTGCCAAATGATACCCACCTATCAACCAGCGGTTACTTGCACTTAGGTCAATTGATGTATGCCTTCTTAAAAATGAAAAGTGCTGAATGATCAGCACATCACTTAATATCTGAAACTTTTTTAAGAATTTGGCTGACTGCATATTTTGGTGAAACGGGCTGAAACAGGGGAACCTTTAAAGATTTTTTTTGCCAATCTCCCCATATTAACTGTAGCGTCCTCAATATGGATTTTGGATCTTGCGTATGACTCAAATACCCACCACGCACAGACAACATTTGATCTAACTCCTCATTACGATTTGTAATCCCCCAAATTGGCCGATTAGTCCAAAAATAATCGTATAACTTAGATGGTATATATTCAGCACACCACTCATCCTTACCATGAAGCCCTAAAAGAACATCACATCCTCTCATTATTTTCATAATTCGTTCACGACCAGTTTCGCCAGTACTGGGATCGCTTTCAACTCTGCCATGAAGATTTATGATTGACTGCATTTTTAGTTTATGTACAGCGTGCTTTGAAATTTCGTCCAACCCTGCACCATAAATATTCAATCTAATGTAGTTAGCAGCTTCTGGGAATTGCTCAAACAACTCTTTCAACGCATACAAAACCGGCTCCAAAGATCTATCTGCAGCAAGAGACCCAAAGTGAGCTATATTTAGATGGTCACCGTACTGATGTACAAGTGGCAAAGGTAATTTGCAGCCAGGCGGTTCTGAGCCTGGAAAAATAACAAAGCCTTTATCACCCAACTCCAAATTACGTTTCTTAGCATAACTTAGAGCACCGTTAGTAAACCACCAAGCATAGTCAACATCCTTGCAAATCAAAGTTTCTAATCGCTGTAAAAAACGAGCATCTTTAGCCCGACATGCCCCTAAACCATCATCGTATGAATCAACGCGGATAACCATAGGATCATGTATCTCTGCAACCCAAGGTATCTTTGTAATTTTTTTTACTACCCAAGCTGCATAATGTGCAGACCAAGCTCCGCCAGATGAATATATCAAGTCAACACGCTGCTTTTTTATCAAAAAAATTGCTTTTAGTGCTGCAGGCAAAGCCCAAGATGATTGACTAGACAACCCAACCAAAACTCTCTCAATTATTACAAAAGGTAATAATGCTATAGAAACAATTGGTGTGCATATTTTATATGCCGCACCACGGCCAAATTTAGTGGCAAACCAATGTCTAAAATCAAAACGTAAGCCTGATGGCCCCCAAGGCAGCAGCTGATAATGAGGTATATGACGATCCTTCTCACCAGTGACCGCGCTTATTATGATTGGCTCAATTCCCTGCTCTAGCAGATAAGGAATTTTATCTGTCACAGTTAAGCTAGATGCTCTGCCATCCATGTTATACGCATGAGAGATGATCAACCATTTTTTATATTTCATAGATACCAAGATGTTAGTGCTGTAACATTCAACATCATACACACAGACAACGCAAATCAATGACTATGCAAAATAATTTACTGATCGTGGTTATTTCACTAACTGGAGCTACAGCTAGGCGAAATTCTGCTCAAGATCAGTTAAAACAATCGAATCTAGACTGGCAATTTTTAGATGCCGTGGATGGTAGATTATTTGAAACGCCCCCGGAAGAATACAACGAGAAGAAAGTTAAAAAACTTCTTGGCTTTAGCTTAAGCCCAAGTGAAATTGGTTGCTTTTTATCTCACAAAAAAGCTTGGCAACTATGCTGTGAGAGAAATCAGTCATTATTAATATTAGAAGACGACTTTCAGATACCGACATCTTTTGATAATGTCGTCAATGACATCTTATCAACTCCTGTCAATTGGGACATTATTAGATTGCAAGGAATTTCAAAAACAGATCATGAATTTATTCATAAAATTAATGAAACACACTCTCTTGTAAGAAATAATCATGATCCATTAGGCACAACTGGATACATAATAAAACCCAAAGCAGCTGCAAACTTATTAAAACATAGCAGAAATATTTTTGAGCCAGTAGATCACTTTTTAGAACACGCCAAATACCATCAAGCAAATATTTTTGCTATCAAACCATACCCTATTAAGTCATCAGAAGAACCCACAACAATTGAAGATAGACCTGATCGACTCCCCATCAGAGGTATAAAAAAGATTAAACGATCTTTTTATAGAATGCTCGATCGTTTTTTTAGCAAAAAACCGTGGCTTTAATTCACTATGAAAATTTCATTTCACACAGAGGGTATCAGCTTACGAGGGACCGAGATCGCCCTCTATGATTATGCCAAATACAATCAAGAAATTCTTGGAAATCAATCAATTATCATTCACAACGCAAATAATCCAACACACCCTAAAGTTCTAGAAAAATTCAAGTCGCAATTTCCAGTATATGGCTATCATGAATTTAGGGACGCCCAAAAGCATGCGGAAAATCAAGGTGTGGACATTGGTTACTTTATTAAATTTGGTGAAAATGATGCCAAAACATTCAAGCACTGCAAGTCAGTAATACATACTGTGTTTCCGCAGCATCACCGCGAATTTCATGGTGACATTTACGCCTTTGTTTCGAAGTGGCTAGCCAAAGAATATTCGAATCAAAAATTACCTCATGTTCCACACATAGTGGAAGTTCACCCAACCAATGAAAATATGAGAAAAAAATTGGGCATTCCTGAAAATGCTACAGTTCTGGGATGCTACGGTGGCTCTGATAGCTTTAACCTAAAGTTTGTACAAAAAGTTGTCGATGAGGTCATTAATACTAGAAGTGATCTTTTTTTTATATTTATGAATATTGATCGCTTTATTAACCATCAGAGAGCGATTTTTTTACCTGGAGACTCCGAGCAATCAGTTAAAGCTGAATTCATTAACACAACAGATGGAATGATTCATGCTAGAGGAATTGGAGAAACATTTGGTCTAGCATGTGCTGAGTTTTCAATGAAAAATAAGCCTGTGATTACCTATGCATTCTCACCACAAAGAAGTCACATTGATATTCTTGGGTCTAAAGGTATTTTTTACAAAGGCCATAAAGATTTAAAAGAAATTCTGTTGGGATTCAATAGGACGATTCAACATGATAAAGACTGGGATGCGTACAGCACACTCTTTAATCCATGTGTAGTCATGAAATCATTCAAAGATGTATTTATTGACACCCCATCACATCATAAATTAAATGACTATGACAAGTTAATTGTTCAAGGCTATAGATTTAAAAAGAAAATCAGGAATTTAGTGAAGAAAATATATTTATGATTAAGAGAAAAGTTTTAAAAAATAAAATTTAAAGCACCTCCACATGCGCGATAAATATGACTTCCTTTTTGCCTGATCACCGTAATCCAAACTAAAGTCCCAATTAGACTGCTTGAGATATCCTAAATATGTGGAACCAGAAGCATCTCCATAAAAATTCATTTCAGAGAAAAATTGCCAATCATAATGGTAGACTTTCATTAGCGGACCAATAGGATACAAATCTATGGCTTTATATGCCAATAGAGATTCACCATACCATCTCAACTCTGATGGATTCGCAATGATTGCATCCCAAAAACTAATGCCCCGAGGGATTAGATAATACTTTTCCAAACTTTCCCACACTTTAGATGACCAGATTACTGGTGTTGGACCAAAGTCATATATACGACCCTTACGCCCAAATAAACTCATCATCCTAATTGAATCTGCATTGTAGTTTTCAACAACCTTAGTTTTATTCTTACTTAGTGCAAACTCTAAAAAATCTTTATTTTCATGCAGTACTGTGTAGGGCGAACCATCCACATTGACAAAATCAGATATATAAAAATCATGCGTAAACACTGATTCAGAATCTAAGCATAAATAATTAATTGGCTCAGGAAATAATTTCCAAAACTGACTTTTTACTATCTGCTGGCTGAGCCTTCCATCCGTTTTTTTGTAAAGCTCTAAATAGCTCCGACCCAATTTTTCAATAATATCTTCATCTTTAATTAAAGTGATTGAGGAGTCACCCTCACACATAAATTTTTCGTTAAAAAAATCGTAGTCAACTTCTGGTATGCAAAGATAAAAATGTATCTTGTCTTTATTATGTTTAAGAACACTTCTCCAAAGATTAATAACACGCAAATAATCTCCAGAATAAGACTTACACAATAAAAAAAAATTATTATTCAAATTAATTCACCCTATACCAATCAATACCCATTTGGATTATTTTTTTGCCAACGCCAAACATCCTCACACATATCTTGAATCGTCAGTCTTGCATACCAATTAAGCATTTTTTTTGCGGCATCAACATTGGCGTATGAAGTTGCAATATCTCCGGGTCGCCTGTCAATAATTCGGTAAGGTATAACTTGCCCAGTTGCAATCTCAAAAGCCTTAAGTAATTCCAAGACACTAGTGCCCTGCCCTGTACCTAAATTGACCGTTAAGGATTTTTTATCCCTCAATAAATAGTTGATAGCAGCAACATGTCCTTTTGCCAAATCTGAAACATGAATGTAATCACGAACGCCAGTACCATCAATAGTCAGCCAATCCCCACCATAGATTGATAAATAATCACGTCGCCCGACAGCCACTTGAGCAATGAAGGGCATTAAGTTGTTAGGTACACCCATTGGATTCTCGCCAATCAATCCGCTCTGGTGTGCGCCCACGGGATTGAAATAGCGCAAATATGCTACTTTGAATTTGGAATCTAAAAGCTCATAATCTCTTAGCACCTGCTCACACATCATCTTTGTCCATCCATATGGATTAGCTGGCCCCAAGGGCATATCCTCGAGGTAGGGAGTAGGATTTTCTGGGTGATATACAGTGGCTGAAGAGCTAAAAACAAAATTTTTACAAGAAAACTCGGAACAAATATTTAATAAATTAATAATTCCACCAACATTATTCTTGTAATATTTCATTGGCTTTTGAACTGACTCGCCCACTGCTTTTAAAGCAGCAAAATGTACCACCGAATCAATTGGATACTGCTGGAATACTCTTCTTAAACTTTGCTCATCACAAACATCTGATTTCACAAAAATAGGGGGGATTTTAGTAATTGATCGTATTCTATCCAACACTAAATCGCTCGAGTTGCAAAGGTTATCAAGACCAACAACATCATAGCCAGCATTTAACATTTCAACCCAAGTATGGGATCCAATGTAACCAGTCGCCCCTGTCAATAGAATCATAGTAAATTAAGTAGGTATAAAGGTGAAGTAGAAGGTCAACACAGGAACTAAGCTCATTGAAGTCTGACCTATAATGTTAATATTAACAAATAAAATCTAAATAAAGTGTCAACATCATTTCCGCCAATTTATGTCCTTTCTGTTAAAACATTTACAGATAGGATTAATCACATACAGAATGAACTAAAAAAACATAACCTACAGTTTGAGTTTATTTTCAATTATGACGTTTATGATATTGACGAAAAAACAGATAAGCAGTTTTTTTTAAAAGACTCAAATCTTTCACCAGCTGCTAAATCTATTACCCTCAAGCATATCACCGCTTGGAGAAATGCAGTTCTCAACAACTATAAACAAATTTTGGTTTTTGAAGATGACGTTGTACTAAACAAAAACTTCACCAAGAATTTAACCAAACTCCTAGAAGAAATCAAAAAAATACCACAGGAGTACTTAGTTTTTTTAGGTGGCGCAGATACAAAAGTGCCCAAAGAATTTTTCCTAAGCCATAGCATCTTATACGAACTCAATATGCCTACAGCTGAGGGCTACATCACTGACCTACCTGCCATACAAAAAAGATTGGCATGGCTGGAATCAAACAAGATTTATCTGCCCGCAGATCATGCAACTGTAAAAATTGATAATGACTGCAGGATTAAGCAATATTGGGTTAGACAACCATTAATTACACAGGGCAGCGTATTTGGTCTGTTTCCCACCACTCTAGATAAGAGCAGGAGCCAAAAGAGTCCTATATTAAATAGGCTTATTTTTGAATGGAAAAAACTCAAGAGAAGAACCTTGCCGCAAACTTTCTACAACATCACAGGTATCTTTAGAAAAAAATGAATACGCCAGCTGTCAATTCTCTTGAAGCTAAACAATTAAAACTTGCTCAATTGATCACGATTGGTCTTTTAATTGCTTTATTTTTTTCAGCGCCAGCCGTTAATTTTTTTGAAGCTTTATTAGTCATCACTGTAATCACTTCAAAGTTTCTTAGAGCGCGACTTGTCGAAAGCCTCCGGTCTCCTCTGTGTATTGCCGTTTTACTTTTTTACGGCATTATTATTTTTTCTGCGACCTATAGCATTGCGCCCCCGAACATAACCTGGGGCATGGTCAATGGTTGGAGAAAAATACTCATATTGCCATTTGCTTATGCAGCAATTTTTTCTTCACCCCAAAAAGAACTTTTAGTCAAAATCTTCCTAATCACATCAGCGATCTGTCTAATCTGGTCTTTTTTAAGCTACCTTTTTCCGGAGAAATACTTCTACACATCATCAATAGGGATTGTGATTAAAAATCATGCCACTCAGGGAATTTTTTTTGCAATTGCGATTTTTTTAAGCTTACCAACATTAGCAAAAAATAAATCGCTCCTTATGAAAATATTGTCAGTTACTTTTATTATTCTACTTTTACTAAATATCACAACTATCACTACAGGCAGAAGTGGCTATCTAGCGACATTAGTTTTAATTTTGTTGTTTACGTTACATAAAATTAACCGCACAAGCTTAACGAGAAAAATTATTTTTCTGACATTAATCTGTGCAATAACAACAGCTTTATTCTTGTCCGCTCAAACATCCAGAGAAAGAATTAAGCTAGGCATACAAGAATTTACTCAAGTAAAGAGTGAGGGTGATGCTGGATCTATGGGTGTACGTTATTACTGGTGGACTCATAGCATCAATATGATTAAAAAAAATCCGTTATTTGGATTAGGAACCGGATCATTTGAAGAAGCATTAAATCAAGAAATTAAAGGTTTAAATGGCCCAGCAGCCACAAAAACAAATGATCCACATAACCAGTATTTAAAGATAGCAGTAGAGCAAGGCATCATTGGTCTACTTGTTTTTTTGGGGATAATTTTTTCTGCCATTAAATCAACGAATGTGACGCCAGTTTACAAATTAATTGGATTAAGTGTATTAGCCAGTTGGTGCGCAACAAGCCTGGCAAACTCACACTTTTCAACATTTCATGAAGGGCACTTTATTTGGTTTTGGCTAGGGGCTATGCTGTCTAGAGAAGAAATTTATAGCCCTAAAAATGATCAGGGCTCATCCCAATCTATACACTAGCGTTATAACCAATAACTATACGACTCAATTGTTTTTTAATAATCATATGATCGTTAGCAAGTAAAACGTTATTTAATTCTGTCAACAATATCTCAAGCTGGCCCCATGAAACATAACTTTCCTTTGCCATCATAATCCTAGAATGATTAGTAGGCTCAGGATTATCGCCAATCAGTAATTCTTCATAGAGTTTTTCACCAGGCCTTAACCCTGTCACCTGAATTTCTATATCTCCATGAAGATTTTCCTCATCTCTCAAACTCAAGCCAGATAGCTCAATCAATTTCTTGGCCAAATCCAAAATCTTCACAGGCTTACCCATGTCTAATATGAATACTTCACCACCCTGAGACATTCTGGCTGCCTGTAAAACCAATTGGGCGGCCTCAGGGATGGTCATAAAATATCTAGTGACTTCAGGATCAGTCAATGTAATGGGACCTCCATCTTGAATCTGCTTCCTAAAGAGAGGAATCACAGATCCAGAAGAGCCTAATACATTGCCAAATCGAACCATTGAAAAACAAGTTCTTGAACTTCTATCTGCGAGAGCCTGAAGAATCATCTCAGCAATACGTTTACTTGCCCCCATCACATTAGTTGGTCTAACAGCTTTATCGGTACTAATCAGAATAAATTTCTCAACCTCTAATTCGTGCGCAATTTTGGCAAGATGAAGAGTTCCCCAAACATTATTATTAATTGATGTGGCAATATTAGATTCAACGAGAGGCACGTGCTTATACGCTGCGGCGTGGTAAATAATCTGAACTTTTTCTAACTTTAAAATATCAAATAGATTCTTCTGATCTAAGACACTTGCCAGCTTAGGAACTATGTTGATTTTTAAATCTTTTTGCTTGATCAAATCAGAAAGCTCTTGCTCGATAGCATATAAATTAAATTCGCTGTGATCCAAGAGGACTAATTTTTCAGGCCTCAGAAGAATAATTTGACGACACAATTCACTACCAATAGAGCCGCCAGCGCCAGAAACTAAAACAACCTTGCCCTCATGTAGCGCGTCATTAGTATCGAGTGCTAGAGCAACATCTCTGCCTAATAAATCATCAATATCGACTTCTCTTAAATCACTTAGATGCAATGTGCCATCTGCAAAATCTGCAAGATTAGGAACTGATCTGACATGTACATGATGCCTTGATAGTTCAGCCAAAATCTCACTTCTACGCGACCGCCTAATGGAAGGCAATGCCAATAAAACATCAGTCACACCAGCCACTTCTTTCAAGCGCAAAAGTTGGTTTGCTCCATAAACTTTTAAGCCATCAATCATGCCACCCTGCAATATTTTATTATCATCAATAAAACCAATGACCGTCATGGTCTCGGCAGCTCTGATTGAATATGCAGCTTGCCGTCCAGACTGTCCGGCTCCGTAAATCAAGACTTTGGGACGCTTCTGGTAAGCAAAAATATTCCGATAAACTTGACCCAGTAGAAATCTAGCCGAGAACCTGCTAGCACTGACTAGTAAAAAAGCCAAGATTGGTTGAATGATGCTAATACTACGTGGGATTTCTTCCGGCTTAAAAAATAAATTGAGCGTGATAAATAAGGCGATGCCATAAAAAAATGATGACTTAGCTATTGCAATAATTGTAAATTGACCTGCATAACGAAAAATTGCCTTATACAATCGAAAAGCGATAAATGTAGGCAAAGAAAATAATAAGGCTAAGTAGTAGGCCCAATACTGACTGTCTTTCGGTAATATCCAGCTATCTAGTCGTAATGAAAATGCTAACCAGGTCGCCAATAAAATAAGTAGCCCATCAACAACTAAAACAAAAGTCTTCTTAAGCGGCCTAGGCAACTCGATAAATAGATTTTGCAAAAAAACTGGTGTATTTTTTTTACTCAATGGGCCACCCCATCACTTTTAATCACTTTCAACACCGTCAACCCAATTATTTTTATATCAAATAGTAATGACTGACGTTGCAGATACTGCTGATCATAAGAAACTTTTTCTTGGTCACTGAGATCATCACGACCATTGACCTGCGCCCATCCAGTTAAACCAGGCCTCAACATATCAATTCCAACTAAGGCCCTCTGCCGAATTAACTGCTCTTGATTAAATAAGGCTGGTCTAGGCCCTACAATCGACATCTGACCTCGTAAAACAGATATTAGTTGCGGCAACTCATCCAAACTAGTTTTTCTTAAAAATCGACCCCAAGGTATCAAATATTGCTGAGGATTGATTAATAAATCTGTGGCAACAGTTGGCGTATCAAGCTTCATGGTACGAAATTTTGGCATCAGGAAAATTACACCACCCCTGCCAATTCTTTTTGACCAGTAAATTACGGGAAACCCAGAACTAATTAGCACCACAAAAAAAACTAAACCATAAAGAGGCAGCCAAACAGGAGCAAAAGACATGACTAGCAAGATATCAAAGAATCTTTTCATAGCGACAATTATCTCTAATTTTTAAGCAATCCCCTCATAAAATTGATATAGCGATCGCAAACCATAGTTTTCTCATAGTTCAAAAGAGAACGATTCCTTGCAGCAATCCCTAAATCTTCACAATATGCAGAGTCATCTGCAAGCTTTAACATGGATTTTTTCAACGCAGAGATATCACCAACTGGAAATTGAATACCTGTGACGCCATCAATTAATGCATCATTGATTCCATAAATATCTGACCCAATAGTTGGGATTTCACATGCCGCAGCCTCTAGTATTGAGATAGGAAAACCCTCACGATAACTAGGTAAGCAGAAAAAATCTGCCAAAGAATAATATTTTTCAGCATCACGTACAAAATCTAATAGTTTGTATGTATGTTCATAACCCGCCAGCTTAGATCGAATCAGCTGGCTCAAGCCAAATTCATCGGGGCCGACAATCAATAGAAATAAATTGGGTGATTCTTGATGGGCCAACTTAAATGCATCCACCAAATCTAAAATACCCTTATCTTTATTAATTCGTCCCAAAAATAAACAAACGCGAGCCCGCAATGGAATAAATAAATCAGATCTGAGCGTTTCCTTAATCTTTTTATTAGGTTGAAATTTTTTAAAATCAACGCCACAAATAGATCCTGAACCAAGAACTTGAATTTTCCCCTTATTCACCACTCCCTGAGATTCCAGATAGGTCTTTTCAGAAGATCCAACAGCCAAAACTGAAGTAGCAAGTCGGCCCGTCAACTGATCGAGTGTTTTCAACAAAAATCTGCCCAAGCCTCGTTTTGATGCCCAGACTTCGCCCTGAAATATAAATAAACGACATCTAACGCGGCAAATACAGGATGCCAGCATAGATATCAATCCAGCTTTAGGGCCAATGCCCCAGACTAAATCATATTTATTCAACATTAGATGCTTAATCAATATGAGCAGTACTGTAATATCTGAAAAAAGATTAATTTGACGAGTGATTGGAAAGTCAATCACTTTGACCGGCAACCCCATGTCAGGGGTAAATTTTTCATTATTTAAATTAACCAGCAAATTAACCTCTGAAAAATCAGAAAGGCGACAAAGATGTTCCCTAAAGAAAAAATGAATAGTTAATGGAGTGGTGCAAACGATACATATTTTTTTCTTCATAAAACTAATATCTAACGGCGTAGGTCAAGCATTAGGCAAGAAAAATTTTTTTTCTCATCACAAAGTACGGGGTCATTTTTTTTAAATAGATTTCTAGCAATCGTTAGGATTGGTAAGCAATCACTAATTAACTTTATAAAAGTTCCTAAGAAATTAGCCACGTTACAAAAGTACATTTTTTTCTCTAGAAAAAAACTATTTTTTGCAAAGAATAAAGACTTTCTTGCAACAAATTTCTTTTGAATTGACTGCTCTGAATATCTGTAGGCCAACAATGTATTTGGCAAAGTATGATACCTGCTATTAAGACTGGCCCTAACCAAGAGTTCCTGATCTTCTGCTCTTTCCACCTCAGGAAATTTATATAGATGATTTTTAAACCACTGACTCTTACCCATCCATGATGGGTGTGGCATAGGTATGTGAGACCATACCATATTTTTAATTAACTTTTCATGCGTCTCTTCAAAGGGTAAATATCCCAGCACTTCATTCTTACCCCCACTAAAAACAACACACTTAGTCGCCAGCAAGTCAACTTCAGGATTCGCCATAAGAAATTTAACTTGCCTTTCAAATCTATCCACATAAGAAATATCGTCACCATCCATTCTTGCAATGAACTCACCGTTTGACAAACCAATGCCCAAGTTGAGACTATAAGAGAGACCCATATTTTTATAATTTTTGAATATCTTTAAGCGCTCATCTCTTATACCCTTCAAAAAAGATAGCGATTCATCCGTAGATCCATCATCAATTAGTAACAATTCAAAGTTATTATATGTCTGCATCAATATAGATTTGACAGCTAAAAATAAATCTGGCCCAGCGTTGTACGTTGGCAAAATAACACTAATCAGGGGACTTAATTTTTCAGACATACTATTAATAATGTCTTACTGTGTTGTACAAATCGCCCATATCTCACCCCAAATTAAATATTTTTTTGAAATTTTTAAACCAGCGTCATCAACTTCATGATCAAACTCAGAAATTGTATGTTCAATTTTGTGATCATCATCTGAGAAGTAATTCACCCCAATTTTTTTTCTCATTGGCATTTGCCAATCCCGTTCAAATAATGGAACTCTAATTAGCATTCTTGATGCTCGTGTTGATTTTATTAATTGCTTTAAGAAAGCAACCCTATCATCAATATGCTCAAGTACGTTTGATAAAACAACAACATCAAACTTATTCTGAAATTTATAATGTAGTACATCCGCTTGTATATAAGATAAATTACTAAATTTTTCGGAATTGATTGCCTGAGTTAACCTCTCACTTGATGAATCAATACCCACAACATGAGAAGATGGAAAAGTATTTGCAATACTTCTGGCAACAGCACCATAGCCACAACCAACGTCCAAAACAGAGTCGCCATCTCTAATTTCATTAATGAAAAATTGATGGTACTTAGTCAAGTCATGCTTTGGATGGATACCATTACCATAAACAATTGCACGCTCATTAATGATCCAATCAATAACATCTCTATAAAAAAAAGATTGCTTCAAACCGTTCACCGGATTTGAGCCACGTGTATCAATAACTAATATTGATTTAATCAAAAATCTTCTCAAAGGCGATGGAATGGTTCGCCAAATAAATGAGGTTAGATTAACTATTAATATAAATATATTATTCATTTATTTAACTAAAAAATGGTGAAAAATTTTATTATGCCTCTGTAACCAGTTTGTAATTTCAAACTTATCAACAGCACGTTTTCTTGCGGCAATACTCATTTCAGCATGATTTTTAGATACATAAATCATTGCATCAGCAAGATCATTGACACTAGGAACATGATTAATATCATCCCAACCTTGAGGCACCTTCAACGGAACACCAGCCTGATTACCAACCATCTCAGGAACGCCGCCGCTATCTGAATAAATAATTGGCAAGCCTGATGACATTGCCTCAATAACTGTATTAGGGCATGAATCATTGTATTTAGTCATAATAAAAGCATCTGCTTGAGCATATAGGCTTGGAGCATTTTTTTGCTCATACTGACCCAAAAGACAGATATTCTGATGGAAGCTATCATAGCTTCGCACATATTCATCTATAGCCTTTTTTAAATTTGGACTTACTCTACCAGCAATTAATAATTTAGCTTGCAATCCACTGTCTCTAGCAAGCCTAAAACCGTCGATTGCATTAAATATGCGATAACCAACATCATCACTCATGTTACCTGCTACCAAAAAAGTAAAAGGTCTATTTTGATATAACGTAGGTATAAATATTTTTGTATCCACAGCATTAAATAAAACTTCACCAGGCCCTTCTCGAAAACCCAAAAATTGATTTGCAGCATTTTTACAAAAAGTACTTTGCCAAAAAACATAGTCTGCATGGTGATAAATAATTGACATTTTCTTATTCATAAAACGCCAATCACCAGAATACCAGCCGGGATAAAAAATACCATTTTGATTAACCAATAATGGAATATTTTTTCTTTTAATTGCTTTTACAGCAGATTGATTTAAGTAGGCTGCATTTGAGAGTGCATAGATAACATTATAATTAGTCAGATGCTCTGGAAAAACTTGCTGTAATCGTGCAACCTTGACGAGTGGGCCACCCAAACTTCCCGATCTTGCCCCAGCATAGAATAATTTGGGGTGAATAGGTCTATCCTTCTTGCAAGTAAAAACAGTAAATGTAGTCCACGCTGACACTATTAAGCACCACATAGAACGTATGCTGTTTTTTAAATGCATAAAATTAATTTAATTTAGCACTCTTTTTTGCTGCCACATATAACATGTGGGCAAAAATAGAAGCTGGGCATACTGGCGCCAAAAGAGCTGCAAGAACTCTAGAAAATCTCCAAGCATGGGGCAAGCCAATCGCCCCCTCCAAAAATCGCAGAACACCCTGGCGCTTATGTATTGGTGTGATATGGATTACCTCAAATCCAGCTATATTTAGCTCTCGAATTAGCTCTAGCTTTGTAAATCGATATTGATAAAAACGTGTATCGACTGAGAATTTTTTCTTTGCGGCTGCCTCGCCGAATGCATGCCTTAAATTATCAAATGGCACAGTCAAAAAAAGTAAACCATCTGATTTTAAAATTCGTCGCGCCTCCAAAATGCAATCTCGAGGACCAGACTCAAAATGCTCAAAAACTCCCCATGAATAATAAAAATCAAAATGATTATCTGGAAAAACTGTAGAACGTATATCAGCCACAACCCAATTACCAAAAGGAAATAGTTGTTGGAGAAGCCCAACAGTTTTTTTACTGATATCAATACCAGTACAATTTAACCCAAGCGAACTCAGTGCAAGCACCCACTGACCAAGACCACAACCACCATCTAAAACTCGATAATCTGATGGATTGCTTTTTGTAATGTACTTTTTGAGTAGCTTGTACTCTTCTTGTCTAAATACCCTATCAAATTTTTGAGTTGGACCACCTGCTCGATCCCAGACGCCAGTCCAATACTTCTCAATAAAGTCTATTTCACTATCTTGATCATCAAGATCTACCAAAGATATGTAATCTTTTCTCAATGGTTTACCTGTTTTTTAAAAAGAATCATTGCCTGAACAGATTCCCCAAAGTCACCATTTAATTTTTTAGGCAACACATCTGAATATGCAATCACATTAAATCGAGTGCTTACGCGATCCCGCATCGCAACAGGATTGATAAATAGGCTGCAATCCCTGAGTATGAAATCTTTTTCCGAGGTTACTTTAATTCCATCACTCTGATTTTTTCCAAAATAAATATGCGCAACCCCATCTGTAGACAAAATTCTGTCTATTTGATCCAAGTAAAAATCAACCTCATCCATGGAATCAAAATGCTGAAAAACAATGAAACTATAAACAAAATCAATGCTACCGTCTGGGACTGAGTCAATTTGATCTCTATGAAGTAGAGTGAAATTTTTAATTCCTTGGCTATTTAAAAATAACTTTGACATCTCAAAGTTATGATGAATATCAACCCCGTAAACATGGCCAAAATCTTTTGCTGACTGAGACAATAATCGCCCCCCACCAAAACCAATTTCTAGGGCATTTTTTTTCGGCACAAACTTGAACTGCTCTACTTGTTTAAAACGTCCATCCCAATCGATTTCAGCATTCCTCAAGGACTCATCGACTGATTTAGCCGCATCAAACCAATTTAAAAAAGAGGCCATGTCATGAAACTGGGAGGGCATTCCCTCCCATGAATCTTTTACCCTTAGCGATCTGCCAAAAAATCGAAAAATTTTCGATTTCAATATACTCAAATAGAGTCTCATATATTTCCCAGTTATATTGTTGGCAATGTCAAATGTCTATCAGCTATACGCAATAACTCTTCTCTATGAGTAACTGCAACTATAGTCATACTAGATTTTAGCTCAGCCAAGGTGTCTACCAACGCCACTTCAGCCTTTTTATCTAAGTTTGCTGTAGCCTCATCCAATATTAAAATTGTTGGCTTTCTCAACAAAGCTCTAGCCAAACCTAAGCGTTGTTTTTGCCCTGCAGATAGTCCCTCCCCCTGCTCAGTCAACTGATGCTCAATACCAAGAGGAAAATCAAAAATGTATGAGCATCCAGATTGATTAATAACTGATTTTAGCTCTTCATCTGTACATGACCGCTGACAACCATACAGAATATTTTGGCGAAAAGATCCTGCAATCACAAAGTTTTCGGGGCCCACATAGCCAACAGCATTTAACAACTGAGGTCTAGCCTCATCTATTAAAAATGATTCAGATTTAGTCTGAATATATATCTGCCCATGTGTGGGCTTAACCAAACCGAGCATAAGACTTAAGAAAGTACTCTTACCGGAGCCTGATGGACCAGTAATAATCAATGCCTCACCAGGCATGATATCCATTGATAACTGACTTATTACATCAACTCCATTTTGATAAGCATACGAAACACCCTCAAACCTCCAACCTATCAAACCACCAAACAATTTGGGATCTTTCCCACCCTCTACCCAATCGTCAGTCCAAGACCTCATTTCATTCCAACGATCCCAAACAGCCAAAAATCTAGGTCTAGTTAAACTCAAATATGATGCAAGATTTGATACCTCACCTGCATTTTGAATAAATCTTATAAACAAATAAAAAAACTGCACCAGGACCACATCTGCTATTAACTCTCGATCCTTACTAATTAAGATAACAGCACACAAAAGCCAAATACCCAAAACTTGAGGGAAGGTATGTTTCATACCAACCCAAAAATGATACTTCTTATACTGAGTCAAATACTCTGATAAATGAATATCCACCTCACGAATTTCCTTCTTATAAAGCCCATGAATATGCAAGAACAATATATTTTTCACACCCTTAATTATTTTTTCTATAGAAAAATCTAACTCACGATGAATACTATTTGATGCTAGCCTAACCTTTTTAGTGATAAATTTTGCTGGGAAAAAAACTAGCATAAGCATTGCAATTGATAATATAGTTACCTCAACAGACAACTTAATTAAAGCAACTAAAAGCAATGTCATCACCAACAATCGACTAACGCTACCTAAACATGAAGAAATGAAGTTGCTGGCACCAACAATTTTTTCATTAAACATACTGGAAACGTCTGCCACTTGTGCCGAGCGATTACTTAAGGACCAGTTCAAAAGCCTTTTTCTACTCAAAGTTTCGAACTCAACGGAAATGATGCTAGCACTATATGTTTGAAACCAAACTAAAATACTCCTGGTACTAATCACTACCAAAAAAAATAATAAGGCTTCAAACAAAGATAATTCCCATATTGACAAATCTATAGCATTTGTAACTTTTTGAGGATCACCAATACCCAGCGCAAAAAGAAAATACTGTATTGAATATGCCATTAAAAGCTCTATGATGAATATCATGGCACCAACAATTACTGATAAAAATCCAAGTGCTAAGATTTTTTTTCCAAAAAATTCTGCGCCTTTTGAGAAAAATTTATTAACATTCGGAAAGTGAATTGTTTTCATTACTTAGCTTTCTGAGGCATTTCTATGCCTTGTGCATTTTGTATACGCTATTGAATAAACCCCTGCTTTGTAACATTTATAGCTGATGTGAGTAGACATTTAAAAGCCCCAGGACCATACTTCAAACCACTTTGACGTCGAAGCCATCAACAATAATTTGATCAACTCTCGTGCCTCGATATCCAGATCTATCTAGTACCTCTTGGGGTGAGTAGCTACCAGATAGTCCCGGGGAGTTGATATCATTCAATATCCGAAATGCGCCACCGTCTAGCAAACCCGTTAGCTTGTAAATATCATGATAAAAACTCATAAATTCAATTTCAGTAATTTTTGTTGAGCTAGCCGCCAATCTATCAAAAACACTTACCATAGCAGACATACGATTCAAGGCGGGTAATTTAGTGTGAAAATTAGTTACCCAAATCGACTCTGTCGAAGATAACTTTTTAAACCACACTTTCTCGTTTGTTATTGCGTTTCTCTGGCTCACCACCGAATTTTTCTTAGGCCAAGGAAACCACGCATATTTTTTATCATACAAAAATCTACAACGAACCGAAAACTCTTGCGTCCTAACGCTACCGACATTTGAATTTTTATCTAAAAAAAGTTCGCAATCGCTAATTTTTCTTAGACCAAAATGATACAAATCAGATTCGATGATGTAAATATACTGGTAATTTCTTTGGAAAATTTTTTGATAATTTTTCAGAACCCAGTAAATGGCACTCCAATACCCAATATTAATGTTAGAGTAAGCAACCTTGACACCAACTGGGAAATCTTTAAAATGATCTTGATATTTTGAATTGTTATCAAAAATTAATAAATCACGAAAAAAAGCAACTTCCTCATTCTGCTCTTTTAGATTCTGTATTACTGCTCTAGCCAAATTTGCTCTATTGACATCCATAGAACAAGTAACCAAAAGATAGAGGGTTTTTGATTTTGTACCCTTAACATCCACTAAAGCCATTTTATTCCGCTCACATCATTTAACCTATAATCAATTCGCGGACATCTTTCTTTAATTTTTACTGCCGGATTACCAGCAACTACAGCATAATCATCAACGCTCTTTGTAACAACTGCACCAGCACAAACCACGGCACCCTTACCAATAGTTACGCCAGGTAGTATTGTTGAATTTGTTGCTACCCATGCATCATCTTTAATCACTATTTCACTCAATGAGGTATGACCCATAGGGTCATTTACATCATGAGCCTGAGATATAAAAAAACTAAATCCTGATACATTTACATTATTACCAATCTTCAAGCCCCCGCGAATAAGAAATACATTATTTGGGCCAATAATGACGTTGTCAGCTATAGACAAACTCGAGACATCATTAAATTTATTACCAGCCCAAATAATACTTTGCTTACCTATAGGGATGTTAAGCAATTTCTTGTACACAAACATTCTGCAGGAGTTACTAAACCATATATGTTTATTAAGCCTGAGAATGATCGCACTTAATCGACGCAATACTTTAGGAAAAATTTTTATCAAAATTTTGCACTCAGATAACTGTCACAAGCATCATAAAAAGAAGATGAAATCACACTCTGCCTGAATGAGTGTTGATGAGACCCGCGTTGATGAGCAAGTACGGGAACACCATTAAATTGATACTCCTCATGATAATTTTCACCCGTCTTAATGAAAGACAATGGCGAATCTGACTTAACTTGAGCAAGCGCGAGATATGGTATTGATTTTCCACATAGAAAACCTGGTATTTTCCAACCAACATCTCTAACAAGTTCATAGCCAACGGGCAAATTATATAAGTCAGACAATTCACTACTATCTATCTTAATGTTTGATGATTTTTCAGGTGAGGTATCAATATCCTTCCAATCATATCGACTAGCAAGGGCACACCAAGTTAATGTTGGTTTATTTTTATATGTTTGAACAAGGCCAAATCCAGAACTCTTTCCTCCTATGGGTTCATAACTAGTACCTATGATTCCATATTCTGTAAGTAAATCAGTAACCCAGACATCCCAATCTTTCATCAACATCACAATATCTGAGTCACTAATAATATCTATTCCCTCACCTCCAGCGATAGCGAATGACGAGTTCAACCCAGCTGCATGGCCATTTGAGCCTTTCATTGGTCTGTAAATACCAATATAAGTTGCAATTTGCCAAAGGTAGTCTTTAAAGTTCTGAGTGACAAAAAATTGAGAATGTTTATACACTTCAATCAATTTATCTGCCATTTGTCCATCAGATAAAATCCTGAATGATTTCAAGTCTAAGCAATGGGCATAGAAAATCAACTCATTAGCACCACTACTCAACCTCTTAAAATTCGACACTAAATACTCATAATATGGTATCGAATTTTCAGATACCGTAACGTGAACTCTAATCATTTTGAAACACACCTATTTTTTTAATATCAAGGATTTCTCATCCAATCGGTTGCCAATAAACTCATGCGCACAAGATTTTGGTACTTACCATCGCGGAAAATAGCTAGGCGCTCAATGCCCTCCTCTTGAAAACCAAGCTTTAAATATAAATTACGCGCCGGGTAGTTATACTCAAGAGTAGTTAAGTTAAGCCTATTAAAACCGCACTGCAAAAAAAGATACTCAAAAAAATACTCGAACATTTCTGTTGCGTACCCAGCTCTGCGATAAGTATGAATTACATCTGCCCCAACTATTACAGATTTATTGACCAAATCAATTTGATCCAATCTAAATACACCAACAAATATGTCACCATCTAATAGTCTAGCCACGTATCTCTTAGATTGCCTTGAAACAGAGATTGCTTCAAACCATTTTTCTTGAGATATCTCAGATACATGCAGAGGATCAGTTAGCAAAGAAAGAACTGAATTATCATTGTGTAAAAGTCTAACATCCTCAATATCACGCTTCTCCATGATCCTGATTGCAAGTCTACTCACTCTATTTTTCATATAAGTCCACTCTATTTATTTTTTCACTTAACATCCTAGCAAGCTCTGACTGAACAACCTCAACCCGAATTGAATTCATACAAACTTTATCATTATCACACCACCCTAGCTGTCCGCAAGGAGCACAGGGGACTGAGTTTGAAATAATTTTATGTAAGTGCGGGTAGCCTGCAAAACTAGGTAAAGTCACCCCACCCCACAAAATTATGGCCCTTGCTTTTACTGCGGCAGCAGCATGCATCAAGCCCCCTTCCGTACCAACAAACAACAAAGAGTCTTTTATTATTAGTGCCGCTTCCCTAAAACTGGTTTTTCCTCGCAAATCTATAACACCTTGCAACAATGTTGTGGTGGAGAGCCCAATCTGTAAAACAGAGACATCAGGATATTTTTTATTAATAAAAAAAACTAGATCTTGCCATCGATCAAGTGGCCAAGCTCTTAAGTCGCCAAACCAGTCAATATTTGTACCCGGCTCAATAACTACATAACTGGACCCCAAAATTCTAGAACTTAAAAAAAATGATGAAAAATTCAACTCATCAGATGAGAAATACATCTCTGGAGAAGGGGCGTTAATTTCTACTTGAAAATTTTTTGCTATAACCTGAATCGCATGGCCACCTGCTTTCCATATCATTCTATTGCCAGTTTGAGATATTGCATAAGAGTGAATTAACATATCTAAATGGATTAATCTGTTACAGCCCTCATCAGCAAGACCTTGAGATTTTTTAAATACATATGTCTCGTATTTTTTCTTAAAATAACTGTGAGAAAAAACAAGATCAAAAAATCGATCTATGACTGTAAATAAACGCGGTTTTCGTTTTGATACTGGCGGAAGAAAAATTAAGTATGGGTTTTCTTTAAAAATCAAATTTTCAGACAATGACTCATACCCATTGAATAATCTTCCAAATACCAAATCTGTGAATTTCGGCTTTTTACAAACAACAACAGGCCGACCATCTTTATCAGACACCCCTCTTACCACCCCGGTCCAAATTAAGTCTCCGCCAATACCCAATGAATACCTCTGAATATATAATTAAGTTAGCTAAATTTCAAAAAATACGCAGCATTAAGGTTTTCCCCATATGTCACTAATTAAGAAAATTATAAGAAAATTACTCCCTCCGATAATTATTGATGTGGTTAACCATTTATTACCTAAAAATCGACGCAGAAAAATACCTGATAAAGAGCTTTACGCGCCTCTTTTTTCGCCATGGCTAGGCCTAGGTGAATTCAAAAATATTCTCACACAAATTAAACCACACACACTTGTTTCGCCTGAAAGAATCTGGATTCTATACAGCTTAGCACGTCAGGCAAAAAATATTCCAGGAAACTTCTGGGAATGTGGTGTATACAAAGGTGGCACAGGTATGCTACTGGCTAATATAGTTAGATCGTCATCAACCACTAAAAAACTTCGGTTATTTGACACATTTTGCGGTATGCCAAGCACACACCCAAAATTTGACCTTCATAAGGAAGGAGATTTTTCAGATAATAGCTTAGAAGCAGTGAAAAACAGAATTCAAGAATGTCCTAATGTTATTTTCCATCAAGGACTTATTCCTGAAACATTTTCAAACTTAGATGCCGAAAAAATATCATTCGCACATATCGACGTTGACATTTATCAGTCTATCTTGGATTGCTGTGAATTTATTTACCCTAAATTATCTTGTGGCGGAGTCTTATTATTCGATGACTACGGCTTCCCCAGCTGCCCAGGAGCAAGACTTGCAGTAGATCAATTCTTCAAAGAAAAACCTGAGGTACCAATTATCTTGCCAACAGGCCAGGCATTTATTATTAAGGTAGCATAAGTTTGTGTAATTTTTTCACACTTTTAGATAATTAAATAATCAAGTCCCTGTAACAATTTTATGCGCTGTATTTAGCCAATCATACTGCGTACGAATCTGTTCAACAGTGTGAACTTGCATGTCTCGCTGAACCGAATTTGGCAATGACATTACTTTATGAATCAAATCTGAAGCCTCATCAGGTGATTGATAACATTGTATAAGCGGTAATTTAGACAAATTGTATGCCTCACCTTCCTTGTGGAAGTTGCGCAAACAAAAAGTACCCCTTGCAACTGTTTCAACTGATTTAACCCAACAACCCGTGCTTCTAGATATTTCTACGCCGTCACAAATCCAAGGCAATGAAGATTCATCATGTGCAAAAAATTTTAATGTCTGTAAATAATTCATGTAATCCGGGTAGTCTAACCGGCCGACACCGATTTCAATGGGTACTCCTGAGCTTTTCAACTGATTGAATACAATTCTTCTGTGTTCATGCATAGCCCCCCTAAAACCAACCATCACTGGTCTATCATTAATACCTGGTCCAACATCACAAAATCTAGGCTCCATCCCCATTCGAACAAACGATGCAGGTATGCCATCATTCATAAGATGATTCGCCCACCAAGGCGCTGTTACATAAACTTTTTCCACATTTAACTCACGTTGTAGAGTTTTATAAACACCCTTAATTGGCGAAGTGTCTATATAACTCTCCCATGGGTCTTGATCATAAATAGTGATAGGGGTATTTAATAACCAAGATTTAAGTGAAGGCCACACTGCATTTAATGTACGCAAACGAAGTACAGAAATAACTTTGTCATACCGTTCCAATCGAACAGAAAACCTCCTCAGGGGAAACAGTGATGATGGAAAAATTTCCAATGGCTCAATGTCGTAGCCATATTCCATAGCAGAATATAGTTGCCTTTGAAAACAATTACTACGGACATAATCAAGAGTATCAACTAAATACAGCAACTTATTTGCCATTACTTCCAATCCTCACATTTATAGACAATCAAAGTCTGACACCTCTTACAAATATAACTTTAATAGATAAGGTATTTATTCAGCAGATGATATATATAACTCTGATGCCTAGAAGATATTAATGTGCTCCTAGATAAGTTTAATTTATCTAGCAAAGCAATCCAGTTATTAACTGTCAAATTTGCAGTATGAGGAAATGCACTCATTTTATTTAAAAAAAATTGATAACCATGCCGCATGTCATGGATAGCTTCAATGATATTTTCTCGCTCAAACATTAAACCATAACCATCACAATACTCTGGCAAACAACCACTATTTCTATAAATTATCGGCAGGCCACATAAGCCCCCCTCGATTTGATGATTACCCCCAGGCTCATTGATTGACGCAGTCAAATAGACATGATGGCGCTTCAACTGCCGAGCTAAAATTTCTCCAGATAGGGGCTCAATATAATTTGCATATTTGAATTTAAATCCTTTTGGTAATTTTCCAATATATGTGAACTCAAATAGTTCTCGCATAAGAGGGTTTGCCAATTGATTATCTAAATCACTATACACATCAAACCCCTTCATCCAGTTGCCACCCCAGTGATGGGTAACAATCTTTAAAGGGCCCTCACCAGACCAAACACTTTGTCCAGATGAATTAAAAATAGATTGGTCACCTCCGTTAAGAATAACACTGCTTGAGCGATTGATATTGCAAGAATTGATCAAGTTTAATTTTTTTAACCAAGCCCCCACATAGACTGTGTGATCCGCACAATAATTAGCCAATCTCAATCTCAAATTCATGAAATAAGTACCTTTGCGCTCATCGCACTCATTAATTCTATGAATCACAATAGTATTAGGAAATAATTTCAAATACTGGAGAATGGCTTTTGCGGCAAAACTAACATTAGGACTAGATGCCCTGGGGTCTGTCATGATTATGAAATCTAAATTAGGCTCATAAAGATCAAAAAAAACTTGATTTCCTGATAAGACAAGACCCTGAGACAAACTCTTTACAAAAGCATTACCACCACCATATGGACCAGTCTGAATTTTATGTCCAATAGCTATCTTGAATGACATATCAAGAACCAATTAACCGATTAGCGAAATCACGCACCTGCAATAGCCTACTTTTATTTAATTTTTGCTTTTCAAATATTTTAGTAAATGCCGCATCTTTGTAATCACACTTTCTAGTCCAAAAAGATGCACTCATTGCGCCAGCTAAAGCCCACGCTCTTGGATCATCTTGACATCCATCGCTAACCCACTTAGTAGCAACCAACTTTAATACTGCATTTTGTTTTTTTAATTTTCTGTGTAATCCATAATGAAATGCCTGTGCTTCATGAGGATTTAGGCAATGCCAAGCTATAGGAGCCAAAGAAAGTACTTGCGAAGGACTCAATACAAGATCATGATTAGTGTCAACTCGATCAGGCATCAATTTATTAGTTGCTTGCTTAAAGATGACTTGAGGTGTGAAGCAATTTAAACCAGCTATGAGACTATCGGTAAAGTAGTCTTTCAAAAATATTTGAATGCCTGTCACCCTTGGATTTGCTCTAAACACGTCTATAATTCTAGAAATTGCTAAATCATCAATCAGCACAGTATCAGCATCAATTTTTATAAAATAGTCGAAATCTAATTTAACGCTTTCCCAACTACTCCATAGAGCGTTGTGTGCCTCCATCTCAGACAACCCTGCAATGACTTGATGTTGGATGAGTGTATTTTTTTGGGCACTTATTGCATCACAAGCGTGATTATATTCAGCCTCACCACTATAAAGCGTACCAATAAAAACTTTGGGTAGATCATTCATTGAATTTACGCACTCAACGACTCTGCTGCTAAGTCCTCAACTAACTGGGCAATTTCAAAACAATTCTCTTTAGTCAACCACCAGCCACATGGCAAGGAAATTTGTCGATCTCCAAATAAACGTGTTCCAGGCAGGCTCGATTCATAGGGTTTGAAGGCACTATACATATCATTAGATAAATGCACTAGGCCAGCGCCCACACCGGCAGCATTCAGTTTTTCAAGCAATAAATCCCTATCAACAGAACTTGAAGTTAAGCAGGTATAAACCCAGTAACTAGATTTTGCTTTCTGAGGAATTTGAATCGGCATAATCAAAGAACTTTTAGCAAAGGCTTTTGTATATACATCAGCATTATGCCGATGCGCATCTAACAACCCTTGAATGTATGGCATTTGAGCCAATCCAATTGCAGCAGAGATATTATTCATATTGAACTTAAATCCAACTTCGCCAGCGCAGATATCAGCACTCCAGCGCTGCCCTTTCCATTCTCCTTTTTCATCCTTAGCAGCATCACGGTCGTAACCAAACCATTTCAACTTCTTTGCTAACTGAAAATCATCTGCCTTTTTGCATACCAATGCGCCACCATCCCCTGAAGACAAATGTTTAATGGCTTGAAATGAGTAACAAGTAAAGTCTGCGTAGTCAGAGATTGGCTTGGCATCCCATGTTGCCCCAAATGCATGAGCGGCATCTTGTATAACAGGAATTCCATACTTTTGACCTAGCTTTGCGATAACCTCCAAATCACAAGGTGTGCCAGCCCAGTTCACGAAAACAATCGCTTTAGTTTTGTTGGTAATTTTCTTTTCAATATCCTTAGGATCAATTGATCCTGATTCCGGAAGAACATCAGCCCATACAATCTTTGCTCCCAAGTTTTCAATTGGTGTGTTGGTTGCGATACATGTCATGGCTGTTGAAATTACCTCGGTACCAGGACCAACTCCAGCAATCTTATATGCCACAGTTAATGCACTAGTGCAGGAATTCATCAAAACCAAATTATCTACATGCAAATAATCTTTTAAAGCATCTTGAAATTGAGTAACTTCAATACCCTCATTAACAAATCCAGAGCGCAAAACAGACTCAATTTTATTTAGAGCATCATCTACTGGCATGTGCACTTTGAACATTGGATACTTCATTCAGCCACCTCAATCTATTGCTTAATATCAACAATTTCTTCAATCTGGCGGCCAACAAAGTCCCCCATTGATTTATCAAAAATACCAATTGAATTTAAATAGGCCTCCAATTCATCTCGAGACATTAAGTCATGATTAGAGGCATAGTCGAATACTTTTGCATCAATCGGAATGCTTGCATGCGCAGGCGATAACTTATAGAAACCATCCTCATCTAGAACGCGCACCGATTCAGGGGCACTTACCAAATCTTCATGCAATTTTTCGCCAGGCCTCATGCCAACAACTTTGACAGGTTTTTTAAACCTATCCGCAAAAATATTTGCCAAATCTAAAATCTTCATCGCCTTTAATTTTGGCAACCAAATCTCACCAGATTTTGCCCCGATTGCAGTAGCCTCAATCAAGTCAATACTCTGATCCAAGGTCATGATGAATCGCGTCATCTCAGGATGAGTCACAGTAAAGCAATCATTCGACTCAGCTTGATGTCTAAACAATGGAATAATCGACCCTCTTGACTCAAGAACATTACCATAACGGACGCCGACAAAGCGAGGCTTAGCCTGTATCAGCGAAGAGCTTGTTACCATTCTTTCAGCAATAGCTTTGCACATTCCATAAACATTGGTTGGAGCGCAGGCCTTATCTGTTGAAACCATCAAAACAGTTTCCAAATTCTGCATCCTATATGCATGATTGATCACGGCATCATTAACATTCTTGATACCCAATATATTGGTCTGCACACTCTCGTAAGGTGATAACTCACATGTATCAACCTGTTTTAATGCTGCAGCGATAATGATGATATGTGGCTGAAAAGTCAGCAATGCTTGCTCTACTCTAGAAGAGTCGCGAATATCACCCACAATAAATTTTGTTGCATTGCCAATTGGCAATTGATTTCTAATAGTCCAGTGCTTAGCTTCATCTCTCGAAAAAAGAGCTAACTCATTTTCCTCACCCAATCTGCGCAACAACGCCTGTCCTAAGGAGCCAGTACCCCCAAAAATGATAATTTTTTTACTTTTAATCAAGGTCTCATTTCCTTTAATTTTTTAATCAGATAGGCACCAGTTAAGATCTATTAACGCAAACCAGATAAATCACATTGTACTCAAGAGCTACCTAAGTCTTCCTAGCATATGATTTATACCAAGCCACCCAGCGGGACAAACCATCCTCAAGACTAACAAGGGGGGAGAATTGAATTAACTGTTGAAGCTCAGAAATATCAGCATAAGTTTCCAAAACATCACCGTCTTGAATAGGCAATAGAATTTTTTTAGCTTCTTGGCCCAAGTTATGCTCTAACAATTCGATGAATTTCAATAATTCAACTGGCTGATGATGCCCAATATTACAAACTCGATAAGGGGTCTTTGGCATATCTGGCATTAATGAAGCCTGGCTAGAGCAAACTCCTGGCGACAACTCTAAGAGAGCTACCGTTGCAAAAACAATATCATCAATATAAGTAAAGTCACGTCGCATCTTGCCGTGGTTAAACACCTTAATAGGCTTACCTGCCAAAATTGCCTCAGTAAACAACCAAGGCGCCATATCTGGTCTACCCCATGGACCATATACAGTGAAATATCGCAAACCCGTTGTGGGCAATTGATATAAATGACTATAGCTATGCGCCATTAACTCATTTGACTTTTTTGTTGCGGCATATAAGCTAACAGGATGATCCACATTTTGAGTGACCGCATAAGGTAACTCTGTATTCGCACCGTACACACTAGAAGAACTAGCGTAAATCAAATGCTTAACGTTAGCATGGCGTGAGCACTCTAAAACATTACCAAAGCCCAAAAGGTTACTCTGAAAATATGCGTGAGGGTTTTGAATCGAATATCGCACCCCAGCTTGCGCTGCTAAATGAATAACATAATCAGGTTTAACTAGATCAAATATTTCTTTTAGAGAGTTGTAATTAGCAATATCGCTCTCAAAGAACTCAAAATTGGCTTGATTCCCAATTTGAAATAAACGAGCTTTTTTTAATACTGGGTCATAGTAATCATTTAAATTATCTACGCCAACAACAGCATATCCTTTAGACAATAAATCCAAAGCGACATGCATGCCAATAAATCCTGCGCAACCAGTAACGATAATTTTTGACATGATCAACTATTACACCTGCCTACACCATAATACTCAAAGCCAAAATTAGTCATTTCATTAGGCTCATAAAGATTACGTCCATCAAATATAACTGAATCAATCAAGCTATTTTTGAGTTGCGTAAAATCAGGCGATCTAAACTCTTTCCACTCTGTGATCAGAATGAGAGCATCACAACCTTTAAGCGCCGACAACATCGTCTCACACAAAGTAATCTGCTCTAAATTTTGAGGCGACTCACGAAAATCTAAGTTAAAGCAATGTTGCGCCTCTTTCATGGCAACTGGGTCATAAGCTTGAACTTTTGCACCGCGGCCCACCAACTCTTTGATGATCATTCTGCTTGGCGCTTCGCGCATATCATCAGTATTTGGCTTAAAAGATAACCCCCAAATTGCAAAAGTTTTCCCCTTTAAATCATCGCCATACCGATTAACCACTTTACGAACCAAAATCAACTTTTGAGTTGTATTAACAGACTCTACAGCCTTTAGTATTTTTAAATCTTGTTGATATTGATTGCCAGTCTGAACCAAAGCTCGAACATCTTTAGGAAAGCAGGAACCGCCATAACCAGTACCTGCATATAAAAAACCATACCCAATTCGGGCGTCAGAACCAATACCTTGACGCACTTGATCAATATCAGCCCCTACATAATCAGCCAAATTGGCCAACTCATTCATAAAGGAAATACGGGTAGCCAACATTGCATTTGCTGCATATTTTGTTAACTCTGCACTGCGCACATCCATGTAATAGGTTCGTTCGTGATGTCTATTAAAAGGCGCATATAGCTTACGCATCCAATCTTTAGCCTGACAACCTGCATCGTCCTCATATGTGCCGATCACAATCCTATCTGGATGCATAAAGTCATCAATTGCAGCACCCTCTTTCAAAAATTCTGGATTAGAAACAACCGAAAAATCTATCACCCTATTCGTTTCGCTCAATACCTCATTAATGGTGGCCTTCACTTGATCAGCCGTTCCAACAGGAACAGTTGATTTATTTACAATAACCTTATATCCACTCATATGCTGGCCAATATGCTGCGCTGCAGACAAGACATGTTGCAAATCAGCAGAACCATCCTCTTTAGACGGGGTTCCTACCGCTATAAATTGAATATCGCCATGATCTACAGCAGCTTGAATATCAGTGGAGAACTGAATTCGACCAGCATCACGATTACGGGCAATCATGGCATCCAGGCCTGGCTCATAAATGGGAACTCCACCACTATTTAATAAATCAATCTTTTGCTGATCTAAGTCCAAACAAAAAACGTGATTCCCAAGCTCGGCAAGACAAGCCCCTGTCACCAAACCAACATACCCCGAACCAATCACCGTAATTTTCATTCTTTAATCCTACCGTATACATCTTCAAAACGAATAATGTCATCCTCACCCAAGTAAGCCCCTGATTGAACCTCAATCATCTCTAGGTCTGTTTTACCTGGATTTTCCAAACGATGTTTAGCTCCAATTGGAATATACGTCGACTGATTTTCTTCTAGCAAGAAAATATCTTCGCCATTAGTTACCTTGGCCGTGCCCTTCACCACAATCCAATGCTCGGCTCTATGATGATGCATTTGTAAACTCAAACTGGCACCCGGTTTAACAGCAATTCGTTTCACCTGAAAACGATCCCCCATATCAATCGAGTCATACCAACCCCAGGGGCGAGCAACACGACGATTCATCACCGCTTGAGAAGTACCATTTTTTTTAAGCTGAGCCACCACTTCTTTGACCTGTTCCACCTTATCAGCAGAAGCCACCAAAACAGCATCGGCTGTATCTACAATCACTAAATCAGAAGTGCCCAACGCTACAACAGGTCGATGGGGTGCATTAATGTAGGTATTAGTCGATTGAATTGCCAAACCTTGACCATTGATACGATTACCAGATGCATCTGCTGGCGATAAACTAGCAACGGCGTTCCAACTACCCACATCACTCCAGGCACCCTTGAATGGCACAACTGCAACTTTATCGAAATGCTCCATCACTGCATAATCAATCGATTCAGAGCGGCAAGCTAAGAACGCTTCTTTATTGGGTCGCACGAAAGCACCATCCACTTGAACTTCTTGCATAGCACTCTGGCAAGACTGCAAAATATCTAAAGCATGCTTTGATAGTGCATCAATTAGTACGGATGCCTGACACAAGAAAATGCCGGCATTCCAAAGATAATTGCCAGATAACAACATGTCTTGGGCTTTATCTGCGGGTGGCTTCTCTACAAAACGCTCCACAGCACAAGTTGAACCACTACCAGCACTAATATCTTCAATACACCCCCCCTGCTGAATGTAGCCATAAGCTGTGCTTGGAAAGCTAGGTTGAACACCAAATGTAACAATGTATCCAGCTTGCGCCGCTGCAATCCCCGACTGCATCGTTGCCACAAACACATCGACATCAGGCACAAAATGATCGGATGGTAAAAATAGCAACAGATCTGAACTAGTAATACCTGGCATGAAAGCAGCACTCGCCATAGCAGCGGCGGTATTACGACCCGCTGGTTCCAAAAGAATATTAGCGCCAGCATCGGTAGCGTCATTGAGTGATGAAGTTAATAAGTCTTGAACAAAGAAACGATGCTCTTCGTTCGTAATGCAAATAGGGGGACCCAGTTTTTTGACACGCTCTATGGTTAAACCCAAAAGACTTTGACCACCAATAAGAGGCACAAATTGCTTGGGAAAGCTTTCTCTGGAAAGTGGCCACAAACGAGTGCCTGAACCCCCGCACAGAATGACCGGTTTGATATTGCTAGACATCCCCAAATTTTATATGAAATGTTGAAGGATTTAAGCTAAAACCATTATTAATTAGGTCTCTAACCTAATCAAATTTAGGAACCTGACCCCAAGAAAGTCCTTGCTGATCCTTCGCATTCAAAATTGGTGCCGCATCTATATTGGGCCACTGAATATTCAAAGTGGAATCATCCCAAACAATACATTGCTCACTAGTAGCATGCCAATAATCAGTCGTTTTATATAAGAACTCGGCCTCATCAGACAAAACTAAAAACCCATGGGCAAAACCTTTCGGTATCCACAACTGTTTCTTATTCTCTGCAGAGAGTTCAACACCTACCCACTGACCATAAGTTGCTGATGATTGGCGAAGATCAACTGCCACATCAAAGACTGCACCACAACTCACCCGCACCAACTTCCCCTGGGTTTGCTGTGTTTGATAATGCAACCCCCTCAATACACCTTTTTTGGATAGCGAGTGGTTATCTTGTACAAACGTAACCTTTCGACCTACAGCAGCAGAGAAGTAATTCTCATTAAATGACTCAAAAAAGAAGCCGCGATCATCGCCAAACACTCTGGGCTCAATGATTAAAACATCAGGAATTCTGGTAGGTGTAACTGTTATTGACATTAATGACTTTCACCAACCATACCCATACTTAAAAACTTCACGACATTTTCTTTAATATAGGCCCGAACCTGATCTTGCCATTCAGGATATTTCTCCGTAAAAGACACGCTTGATAATGCTTTCTTAAGCTTGGTATTATTCAAACGAGAGTTATAAGGTCGCCTGACTTTCATCGAATATTCTACAGTTGGTATAGGTATAACATTTTCAGGTTTAGCATCAAGACACTCACCCTGAGCAATAGCTGCTTCTATCGCCAATACAGCCAAACCATGCCATGACGTTTCACCATCAGGCACCACATGGTAGATCCCAGACTCAATATTTGAATCAATCATCTGCATGCTCATTTTTGCTAACCAATCAGCAGATGTGGGCACTCCAATTTGATCATTCACAATTTCGAGTTGAGCATGCTTAGCAGCTAAGCGCAAGATCTTCTGAATAAAATTCTCACCATCACCATAAACCCAAGATGTTCTTAAGATTAAATATCTGGGAAGCCCATCTTGACATTTGGCATTTCCAGAATCATGCGCCAAATTAAAGGCTTCCTCAATCGCTTGTTCGCCCGCTAACTTACTTTGGCCATAAGCACTCAACTGCTCTAGAGGCCCCGCAATATCTGTCTCCAAGTAGGCTGTTTGACTTGTATCAGCAAAAACATAGTCGGTTGAATAATGAACCAAAATACCATGAGCCACATTAGCAATATAACGAGCTATCAACTCAGGGGCTTTAGCATTAATCGCAAAAGCTAGATCTCGCTCAGCTTCTGCCTTGTCAACAGCCGTATAGGCAGCTGCGTTGATGATGACCTGAGGTTGATAACGATTCAATACCTCCACAATGGAAGACTCACTCGTTAAATCACAGTCAGCACGGCCCAAGAAAACAGTCGGCACCTTGAGATCTTTTAAACAAATTTGTAATGCTCGTCCCACTTGACCATCGCGACCAAACACCACAATGGGTCGGCTATGATCTAGCAGTTCAAAGGATGAGTAAGACATATAAAGGTCGGTAACTATTAATTAGCAATCAATGATTTCATCTACTGTATTGTTTCTGGACCCACTCACGATAAGAGCCACTCAGTATTCCCTCGGTCCACTCTTGATTATCCAAATACCACTGCACTGTTTTTGGGATGCCGGTCTCAAAGGTTTCGGCGGGCCTCCAACCAAGCTCACGCTCTAATTTGGTGGCATCAATTGCATAACGGCGATCGTGCCCTGGACGATCTTTGACATAAGTAATTTGTGTGGCATAAGAGGTACCATCAGTTTTTGGACGCAAACCATCCAAGATCGAGCAAATGGTATGCACAACATCAAGGTTTGGTTTTTCATTCCAGCCACCGACGTTATAGGTCTCACCTAATTTGCCCGCCTCTAGTACACGACGAATGGCTGAGCAGTGATCTTTCACATACAACCAATCACGGATCTGTTGTCCATCGCCATAAATCGGTAAAGGCTTACCAGCCAATGCATTCAGAATCACCAAAGGAATTAACTTCTCGGGAAAGTGATACGGTCCATAGTTATTTGAACAATTGGTTGTGAGAACTGGCAGACCGTAGGTGTGGTGCCATGCACGCACCAAATGATCGGATGCTGCCTTTGATGCCGAGTAAGGACTATTCGGTTGATATGAATTCGTTTCGGAGAATGCAGGGTCAGTTGGAGATAGAGATCCGTACACCTCATCCGTCGACACGTGCAAAAATCGGAACGATTGTTTCTGTGGCTCGGGTAATTCTGTCCAATAAACGCGAACAGCTTCCAGTAAATTGAACGTACCCACCACATTCGTCTGAATAAAGTCCCCGGGACCATGAATCGAACGATCTACATGTGATTCAGCAGCAAAGTTAACGACTGCACGAATAGAGTATTTCTTTAGTAACGAGAGTACTAACTCGTAATCACCAATATCACCTTGTACGAATACGTGACGAGTATCTTTTTCTAGTGATTTGAGGGTAGTCAGATTGCCTGCATAGGTTAGCTTATCTAGGTTGACAATACCTTCAGCGGTAGGATTAGCCAACCAATCCAAGACAAAGTTGCCCCCGATAAAACCTGCGCCACCTGTGACTAGAATCATGATTGATATCTATTGAATAATAGGCATCATTTTCTCATAAACGTGATGAGAAATAAGCTTGAAACGGCATTGGCGTGCGCCACTTGCTCTAACTTATTCACCCAAATGAGAATTAGTCCGTTTTGTAAAAATGAGGTTTTAAGTGATTAACGCCCACTGCGTAAGCTATAGTTTTGATAGCCTCGGATAGGTAAAGCGATCACTAGCACACCGACCATATCCGCCAGAGCATCCATCACATCGCCCTGCCGCCAACCTGTCCATGATTGAATGATCTCAATGACAGCACCATAGAGAATTAGGCTCATCATCATCCTCCAGAAATACTTGGCGTAAACAACAAAGCCCAGCAACATCAGCAGGCCAAAAGCCAAGGCGTGTTGTGCCTTGTCCCACCAATCAAAAATATCGCTAGATACAAACTCTTGTGGGACTAAAAATAAGGTGGTCATTAGCAACATGACCAGCCAAAAAATGAAGCGTGCTAGTAAAGGATGCCGATTGGAATTACTCATCATCCTCTGTGGGCGTGACATCTATGGCTTGCATGTCACGTCGCCATTGTTGATGACGTCTTAGCTCGCTGAGCGTTTTATAGAAGGATCGATCGAGATCATCGTAAACACGTTGTGCGCTATTGAACTGAATAAACTTTAAGAGTCGCTTTTCTTGAATATCAACAACGATTGCTTTAAGACTATCGAAATGATCAACGACCCACTCTTGCTCTTTATATTTGGCGATGAATTTCTGGGAAAAATTAGTGATGAAGTCATATTTTTCATTTAAAGCATTGGTCACCTGCTGTTTAGACCATGAAAGGTGGTCATCATTCTCCATCTTGAGATCACGAGCTGCTATTAACAAAAACTCGTACACAATAGGAGCACCCTGTTGAAGTTGGTCTAACTCCTTTACTGTTGCGCCCTGCTTTGAAAATTTCCGCAAGAGCTTAAAACCTAATTTCCAATCTGGAACGTGGTCTGCTTCTGTAATACGAGCAAGCCCTAGAACTTTTTCTTGAGGATGTCCTCCAAAATCGTATTGGATTTTAAAATATTCAGGTAGCTCAAAAGGCTCACCCAACTTACGAATCAATCCTGCATGCTCTAACTTTTCCACGCGCAACTTTTTCCAAGTAATCACCGCTAGATTGCGAACCATTGCAGCTTCAGCAATGTCTCTGGGCGAAAAGTCGTGACTGAATTGCTCCTCTAAAGCTCTAAAGTCATCTTCACACTCACCAGGCAAAATAATTAGACTTGAATAAGCACCAGTTTTTAGAGCATTACGCGAAGATGCTTGTTTACCAGCATCAGTTTGTGGGCCACCCGAACGTCTACGTCTTGGCAACATGGCTAAGGTTTATTGGATACACTCAACCGAACACCAGGTCGATCATCGGGTGTGCCTATGAATTCAACACCGGCCTCTTCAAATGCCTTTTTTAATGCTTCAAGTGTTTTGACGTTACTACTTGGAACTCCTTCGAAAGACTCCAAACGTAACAAGCTTGAGAAGCCCACACCAGACTTTTCTGCAAGCTCACGTCTAGACCAATCTAACAATCCACGAGCAGCACGAATCTGAGCACTTGTAATCAAAGTTAATTTGACCTTATAATGAGTTAAATTGCATTATTAATAGTTTAATTAACACTTTTTTAAATGCTAAAGGACCTAAAATATGCTTAATAATCAAGATTTTGCCCTGTTGCGAGCTAAAAGTCTAGGTGGATCGGATGTGGGTGCAGTGTTGGGTTTATCAAAGTACCGCAGTGCTGTGGATGTGTGGATGGAGAAGACTGGTAAGGAAATGGCGGTTCGTGATTCTTTACCACTCCGATTTGGTCAGTTTGCTGAATCCTTTGTCGCCTCTGAATATGCCCTAGCAACTGGCTTGTCTTTGGCGACTCATGATGCTGCAATAGTTCACCCTGAGTATTCGTACATGCATGGGCACATTGACCGGTTTGTTCTGTCGGGTGATTTACCCTTGATTGGTTCTAATGGTCGTATTTCTGCTTCACGGATTTTGGAATGCAAGACAGCGAATCCTTTTGCTCAATCAGAGTGGGGAGAGGCTGGTAGTGATCAGGTACCACTCTCATATCTAGTGCAATGTGTTTGGTACATGATGCTCACCAATATTGATCGAACTGATCTAGCAGTTCTATTTGGTAATGCTGACTTTAGGATCTACGAGATTGGTCGAGATCTTGAGCTAGAACAGATGGTTCTGGAAAGAGCTAAATCATTCTGGGAAAACCATGTTCTAACTGACATTGCTCCTGCCGCCACCTCTCAGTCTGACTACAAGACTCTGTTTGGTAAATCAACAGTCAGTAAATCACTCGAGGCGCCTGCTGAGATTTGCGAACTCATTAAGAAGCTCAAATCCCTCAATGAGAAAGTAGAACACTATGAAGCGGAGATTAGTCAAATCAAACAAAGCATCATGGGACAGATGCAAGATGCAGAAGTGCTGACCTACCATGGTCAGACCTTAGCCACCTGGAAGGCACCTAAACCATCTCTAAGACTAGATGCCAAGAGACTCTCTGAAGAACATCCAGACTTAGTCCATCAATACCAAGTACCTATCCAGCATAGTCGTCGCTTGGTGATCAAGGAGCTCTCATGAAAGCACTATCTACAGCAATCAATACACTTTGCCAAACCATGGCTCTTAATCCAGAAGAAGTCCAACTTTGGTTAGATCAACACTTAGGGGTAGCACTCTATCCTCAGGTACAACTACTGAGACTCGCCAATAAGTACCAGTTAGATCCTCTATCGGATGAGATAGCCTTACTTCAGGGGCAAGACCAGACTTATCAACCCTTCATCACCATTGATGGGTGGTCCAAGCTTATTAACAATCACTCTCAATATGCAGGCATGAGTCTAAGAGACTCAACTGAACTCATTAATGGCATACCGACTTGGATGGAGTGCACTATTTATCGAAATGACAGAATATTGCCGATTGTGATTAAAGAATACTTTGAAGAAGTCAGAACCGATCACCCATCGTGGCAACAGATGCCTAGGCGCATGCTAAGACATAGAGTGATACAGCAATGTGCGAGACTGGCTCTAGCCATCTCTGCAAACGAGCCCTCTATTAACCAGGGTAAACAAGTAGATTTAAAATTACCAGAAGGAATGACGCCAGTGAAAAATAGAGTAACAGAGTTAAAGCAATTGATTGCAAAAGTTTAACTATTTATCAAACACTATATTCACTTGTGAGAGTACAGCTTAGGTTAATAAGCTAATTTCCCACCACAATCGACATCACCGCCATACGAACAGCAATCCCAAAGGTGACTTGCTTGAGAATCACCGCCTGCGGACCGTCTGCCACATCACTGGCGATTTCTACTTCTCGGTTCATGGGGCCCGGGTGCATCACGATGGCATCAGACTTAGCGAGTTGAAGTCTTTCTTTGGTAAGACCCCACTCTTTGAAGAATGCATCACCTTCTGGCACTTGACCTGCCTCCATGCGTTCTTTTTGAATTCTAAGAGTCATCACCACATCCACACCTTTTAAGCCCTCTTCGATGTTGTTGTAAATTTTGACACCCATCATGTTGAGGTCTTTGGGCAATAGGCTTTCTGGACCAATCGCTCTGATCTCTGGACAACCTAAAGTCGTCAGCGCGTGGATGTTTGACTTGGCCACTCGGCTGTGAACGATGTCGCCGATGATCGCGACCTTAATGTTTGTGAAGTCCTGCTTGTAGTGACGCATGGTGTACATGTCGAGCAGGCCCTGTGTCGGGTGCTGGTTCGTGCCGTCACCAGCGTTGATCACGTGCACGTGCGGCGGCAGGTGTTGTGCCACCTCTACAGCAGCACCAGTTGTTTTATGCCTCACCACGAAGATGTCGGCCTGCATCGCCACGAGGTTGTCGATGGTGTCGAGTAGCGTCTCACCCTTGGCTGTTGATGAGGTTTGAATATCCAAGTTGACCACGTCTGCAGACAAGCGCTTAGCGGCAATCTCAAAGGTGGTCCTAGTACGCGTGGAGTTTTCGAAGAAGAGGTTGAAGACGTTCTTGCCGCGAAGGAGCGGTACTTTTCTTACCTCCCTGTCCGAGTCGCTCACCGCCACAAACTGCTGGGCGGTGTCCAAGATGTGCAGGATGTGTTCCTTCGACAATCCCTCTAAAGTTAATAGGTGGGTTAACTCACCCCGATCATTTAACTGTAGTTGGCTTGGCGTTTTTGTCATCTTAGGTGAGTATTTTAATCGGTTCTTCTGTTGAGTTATTTTTTATTGTTGGAGTTGTCTTTACCACTGCTTCACTTGTCGCCTCGGCACCTTTTTAAGATTTACCTTTTACTTCGGTCGCAAATTCAAAACGCCCTGTCTCTGCCTGGTCCAGCACCAGAATCTGCTCATCCGCCACCTTGACCTTGGCGCCCTTAAAGGTGGCGTCGACGGGTAGCTGCCTCCTGTGGCGGTCTGCCAAGACCGCGAGGTCGACCTTCGCCGGCCGGCCGTAGTCAAATAATTCATTGAGAGCCGCTCTCACCGTTCTGCCTGTATCCAGAACATCGTCCACCAGGATGATGTGAGCACCCTCGACTTCGAAGGGCAGCTTGGTCGACATGCCCTCGGCGCTGTTGAACGCCTTCACGCCCTTTTCTGCGTAGTCGTCGCGGTGGAAGGAGACGTTGATGACGCCATGGTACGGCAAGCCTAAATCTTTGGCCAAGCGCTCTGCTACCCAAGCGCCGCCGCTGGCCAAGCCTGCCAGCTCAAAGCTCGCGCCTGCCTGCCGCAGGGCCTTGAGCTGCGAGAGCAAGGCCTGGTACAAGTCTTCTGCTGGTGGGATGGCGTGTTGGCTATTGGTCATGATTCTTTTTTTGCTATCTATTTAGTGGAACAGTTCATGGTACCCCGATATTACTCTTTGCGGCCCTGCTCTTGCAGATACTGCTGCAAGATGAGCTGAGCCGCTAGGGCATCGTTCCCGCCCTCAACTGATACCGAGGTGTAGCGCTCGTCGACCCACACGACCTCCCGATGAAAGCGTCCGTGCAGCTGGTTGCCAAAGCGCCTGGCCTTCTGCGTCATGTCGTGCTCGGCGCCGTCGGGGTGCTTGGGCAGGCCGACCACTAGCAGCTGAGGCTGCCACTCGTTGATCACCTGCTCGATGGCTTTGAAGCGCTCGTACTGAAATTGTTGTTCAATAATTTTGAGGGGCTCAGCAGTTCTGGTGAGCGTGTTACCTACCGCAACGCCGATGCGCTTCTCGCCATAGTCAAAGGCCAAGATGGTCTGCAGATTTGTCTGAGCTGCAGCCTGACTGGGTGTTGGTTGCTCAGACATCAGGCGTGCCCCGCCTCGCCGGATAAGAATCCCACATCAATTCCCAATAGGCCCAAGACGTTTTGGTACTTGTACTCGTCCAGGGTGTCAAAGATGATGTGCGCAATCTCTTCTGCAGGCGCCGGCACATTCAGCCAGCCGTTGCGAGCAATCTCATCCTCTAGCTGGCCAGCACTCCAGCCGGCGTAGCCCAAGGTTATTAAAAACCTCTTGGGGCCTTCACCCGCCACAACTGCCTCCAGCACATCTTTAGAGGTCGTCATTGCCAAGCCACCGGGTACTCTTAATGAGGAGCTGTACTTCGGTAGGTCAGCCTGCTCATGCAAGACGAAGCCGCGATCTGTTTGCACGGGCCCGCCAAAGTAAACGGGCTCACTCGCAGTCGGCTGGGTCTCCAGCTGAAGATCGATCTTGTCAAACAAGGTGCCCAAGCTAACGTCCGTCGGTCGGTTGATCACCAAGCCCATCGCCCCGCTGTCCGTGTGGTCGCAGAGGTAGACCACGCTGCCGGCAAAGTTATCGTCGACCATGCCGGGCATGGCGATCAAGAATTGATTGGCCAGGTGCTGCGCGTCGTTGCTTTTTTCTGTCATGCTCTGATTTTATCTGATTAAGCCCCTCCCCTTAAATCGGAATATCTCTATAAAATGAGACGCATGGGCCATGAGAGTGAATCAACACCCACGCCCGAGGAGACAATAATATGACCGCCAGAAATAGCACTGGCTCAAGAGGCTTGGTTTGGCTACGACGTGACCTCAGGGTTCACGATCACCACGCGCTGCGCATGGCGGTGAAGGCCTGCCAGGAGGTTTGGGTCGCCTTCGTCTTTGATACTGATATTTTGTCTTACCTATTGGAGCGCGACCTTAACAAAGATCGTCGCGTCGACTTCATCTGGCAATCCCTGCAAGAGCTTGATGCAGAGCTTAGGGCCAAGGGTGGCGGGCTCATCGTGCGTCACGGCAAGGCAGTCGAGATTATTCCGCAGCTCGCCAAGGAACTAGGAGTTCAGGCCGTCTTTACCAACAAGGACTACGAGCCCGCAGCCATTGAGCGTGATCGCATCGTATCTCTCGCACTTGAATCTTCAGAGATTGCGTTTCATGGCTACAAGGACCAGGTGATCTTTGAGCACCAAGAGGTGCTCACCGGACAGGGCGGCGTGTTCTCCGTGTTCACGCCCTACAAAAACGCGTGGCTGAAAAAATTACAGGCAACTGATTTAGATGCCCATGCGGTAAATTTAGATAGCGGTCGCTTTGCCTCCATCCCCAAATCCTTAGATTTACCCATGCCGAGCCTCTCATCCATGGGTTTTGAAAGTACAGGTATTCAGAGTTACTTGCCCACAGGCATGTCAGGAGCCTCACAACTCTTTGAAGAGTTTGCGGGACGCATTGATCACTATCACGCAACGCGCGACTACCCATCCGTCAAGGGTCCTAGCTACCTGTCTGTACACTCACGCTTTGGCACGATTTCTATACGAGCGCTCGTGCGCGAGGCGCATCAGCGCATGTTGGCCGGCAGCATGGGCGCGACCATTTGGCTGTCTGAACTCATTTGGCGAGACTTTTATTTCATGATTCTGAGTAATCACCCAAGACTGGCACCATCCGTGAGTAAGAAAACACTCTTACATGGCACCGCTGGTCATGAATCATTCAAACCAGATTACGACAAGATTGTTTGGGAAAGTGGCCCTAAAGCACAGAAGCTTTTTAAAGCATGGTGTGAGGGCAAAACAGGTTATCCACTAGTAGATGCAGCGATGCATCAACTCAATCAAAGTGGTTATATGCATAACCGCTTGCGCATGGTCGTTGCTTGTTTTCTCATCAAAGACTTGGGCATTGATTGGCGTTGGGGCGAACAGTATTTCGCTGACCATCTCAATGATTTTGACTTTGCTGCGAACAATGGTGGCTGGCAATGGGCCTCATCCAGTGGTTGCGATGCGCAGCCCTACTTTAGGATTTTTAATCCAATTACCCAATCTGAGAAATTTGATGCAGAGGGCAAATTCATTAAAAAGTATTTGCCACAACTCTCTAAACTATCCAAGAAAACAATTCATGCGCCTTGGTTAGCTGGCGATATTGAACTGGAGATTGCAGGTATTCGATTGGGTAGAGACTATCCCCTACCAATTGTGCAACATGATGAGGCGAGGAAGAACACCTTGATTAGGTACTCAGTGGTCAAAAAAGAATCTTTGTGATTTTTTAATCAAAGACCTACTGGTCTTTTAAGTCCTGGCACTTGCACGAACTGCGGCCTTTTACCCAAAGACATGGCAGTAAGCTGCCCACCCCACACACAACCCGTATCTAAACCAACGACATTCTTTTTCTTTAGCAAGCCAAGAGTTGACCAATGACCAAAGACCACTTTGGCATCTTGAGTCTTTCGGTTTGGTACTGCAAACCAAGGCATGTAACCTCGTGGTGCGTCACCCGCACCCTCCTTGCTTGCAAACTCCATCACGCCCTTTGCCGTGCAGAAGCGTAATCTCGTGAATGAATTAATGATGACTCTCAAGCGCTCCGCGCCCTTGAGTTTGTCACTCCACTGATTCGGCGTGTTGCCGTACATCTCTACGAGCGACTTGACGTAGTTTTTATGACGCAAGACTTTTTCTAGTTCATGGGCCAACTCGAGTGTTTTTGTCACATCCCATTGCGGCAAGATACCCGCGTGTACAAACATGGTGTTGAAGTTGTCCTTACCACTGTACAAAGCCATTGGACGATGTCTCAACCAATCGATCAATTCTTTACGATCGGGGGCTTTTAGGATGTCATCCAAGGTATCTAGCGACTTAGGTCCACGAATGCCTGCGTCTCTTGCGAGCAAATGCAAGTCATGATTACCCAAAATACATTCTGCCTGCCCAGATTCCTGCAAGGCTTTGAGTGTACGCAGCGCGCCCAAAGAATCAGGGCCGCGATTGACCAAATCGCCGACGCAAATGATCTTGGATTTCTTGGGTAATTGCTTGATGAGCTGCTTTAACTGCTGGTGGCAGCCTTGCACATCTCCGATAGCAAATATGTGGTCCATGAATGCTGAATAATTAACGCGCCAATGCGGCAAATGATTTCTCTGCCGCACTAAACATTTCTGCTAACACCGCATCATCGTGCGCAATCGAAATAAATCCCGCTTCATAAGCAGACGGCGCCAAGTACACACCGTTGTCTAGCATCAAGTGGAAGAATTTTTTAAATGCTTCAATATCACTCGCTGTGACATCGGCGTAAGAAGTTGGGATTTTTTCAGAGAAGTACAAACCAAACATGCCGCCCACACTGTCCACTGAAAATGTCACGCCTGCTTGCTTGGCTCTTTCTGCAAGGCCATTCACAAACTTTTTGGTTTGCGTGCCCAAGCACTCATAAAACCCTGGCTGAGTGATGATGTCCAAGTTAGCCAAGCCGGCAGCTACTGCTAAAGGATTCCCCGACAAGGTACCCGCTTGGTAGACGTTACCGATAGGCGCAAGCTTATTCATGATGTCACTGCGACCACCAAAGGCTGCCATTGGCATACCGCCACCCATCACCTTGCCCAAACAAGTTAAGTCGGGTTGAACGCCGTGCAAACTTTGTGCACCCCCTAAGGCCACACGAAAGCCTGTCATTACTTCATCGTAAATCAGCACAGCACCTTCTTTGGTGGTGAGATCACGCATGGCTTTAACAAAAGTAGCACTTGGCTGAATCAGATTCATATTACCTGCAATCGGCTCAACAATCAGCGCGGCGATCTTGCCCGCATTTTGTTTAAACGCTAACTCAAGAGCTTCCACATCGTTATACGGCAAGACCAAGGTGTGTTTTACCAAGTCTTGTGGCACGCCGCCAGATGATGGCGCATTCTGTGTGCTATCAGCAAAGGTCAACATGCCTGAGCCTGCCTTCACCAATAAGCTATCCGCATGACCGTGATAACAACCTTCAAATTTAATGATCAAGTCACGACCAGTAAAACCACGTGCTAAGCGCAATGCACTCATGGTGGCTTCTGTACCACTGGAGACCAAACGCACCTGTTCAATGCTTGGCACCAATTGGCAGATGCGCTCTGCCATGACAATCTCGCCTTCAGTGGGCGCGCCATAACTAAAACTATTCACAGCCGCATCTTGCACTGCTTTGACCACAGCCGGATGAGCATGACCCACAATCATGGGACCCCATGAACCGATGCAATCAATGTATTTCTTATCGTCTGCATCCCAAAAATAAGCACCCTGCGCACGCTTCACAAAACGTGGCACACCACCCACTTGACGAAACGCGCGTACTGGAGAGTTCACACCGCCCGGCGTGGTTTTTTGGGCTCTTAAAAATAATGCTTCGTTCTTGCTCATGAGTTTGGATTAATATTTATTCAGTAAAAAGGTACAGCTTAAAACTTCAAAGCCACCCGAGGGTGGCTTTCTGCATCGCAATGACTTAGATGACCGTCATCTCAAAGTCTTCCTTGCGTGCACCGCACTCTGGACAAGTCCAGTTCATCGGCACATCTTTCCACAAAGTGCCAGGAGCAATGCCTTCATCCGGAAGACCAGCTTCTTCATCGTAGACCCAGCCACAAATCAAACACATATAAGTTTTAAATTCCATGATTCTTTCCCTCTGTTTTCTGTATTTTACTAGTGCTTGGTACCAACAAGCTTTCTTAACCAAGGTTCAATATGATCATAGTCAAATGTTTGAGTATCAAACATCTTCATCATCTCTTTGTGAATTTTGTTATTTTCAGCAACCAATTGACATTTATTAATTCTCAAAAAGACGTCTACTACAGCAAAAGCAACCCTCTTATTCCCATCTATAAACGGATGATTGATAGCCAAACTTTCCATCAACGCCGCTGCTTGGCAAATAATATCTGAGTAATAACCTGTTCGCGGCCGAAATAACGCTGCTTCTAGAGCCCCTAGATCTCTCAATCCTGGGGCACCACCATATTTTTTAATCATAATGGCGTGAATAGATAAAACCTCGATGGTTGTTAAATAATCTATTTTTGACATTCAATTACTTGGCTAATTTTTGATAAAGGCTATCAAACTCTTGAATACTTAGACCAAGCGCTTCAACAACATGTTGTCGTGGTTTATTAGTATTTCTGCGCTCAAGAAACTCTCGCATTGCCTCGTCTAACAATGCCTGAAACTGCTTACCCTCTTCCTCTGCGAGTTGACGCATAGCAGCCAACAACTCAGGGGAGGCCTGAGATGCAAATTTTTCTTTAACTGGTTTTGATTTCATAAAAACCTCTTTATCATGAAATTTCTTGATATTTCATGATAAAGACAATGGCACTGATCTGTCAAATAAAACCACCTTTGGTAGTTAATTACTGTGCTTTTTTAATCTCAAACCTAAACAAACGGCACTCCAAGGGGCCATTGAATAAAGGTGTGCGCTTAGACTCTTTCATGCGCAGCTGTCCTGGTAAACCCATATCTGCTGTCAAGACATCCACCTGCCAACCGTGGAAATCATCCTTCAGGTGCTTGCCGAACTGATTCAAAAACTCCATGAACTCGGGTGAGTTATTGTTTTTAGGCAAGGCGTCTCGTGCACCACGACCACCCTTGATCTCTAATCGCTCACCATAAGGCGGGTTAAAAAGCATCACCCCAGGATCTGCAAACGGCGACTTTGCTACCAAAGCATCAATCTGACGCACATTCGATAACACACCAGATTGTGCTGGCAAGCCAGCACGCTTCCAGTTACTCTTCACAATACTAATCATGTTCTCATTGATATCACACGCAGCCATCTTGAGCTTATTCGCATTCGCTAAGCCCTGCTCAATGTTTTTCTTTGCTACTTCGCACAAGCCGTCCCACTGTTTTTTTAGTTCTGGCGTATTGAATGGTTTCAATCTCTGAAAACCAAAGCCCTGATCAGCCCCCACTAGGTCAACACGCGTTGGTCTGTATCGAGTGAACCGGCTAGCTTCTGTTTTCTCTTGCTCATTCCGCTGAGCTTTGACTGCTTGATTGTGCGCCTGGGCCGCTTGCTCTTCTGCTTGTTTGGGATTCATGAGGCCCGCACGTATCGAGCCCGATGGAATGCCTAAACCACGATAAGCCGCTTCAATCAAAAACGTGCCACTGCCGCACATGGGATCAAATAAGGGTTGCTCAGGCTTCCAGCCAGTGAGTGCCAAGATGCCTGCAGCCAAGTTTTCTTTGAGTGGTGCAGCACCCTTATCATCGCGCCAACCGCGCTTGAACAGGGATTGACCACTGGTGTCCAAATAAACCGTTGCATGAGTCGCCGTTAGATGAGCTTGCACCCGCACATCAGGCAACTCTGTATCGATACTAGGTCGCGATCCTTTGACTTCTCTGAAGCGATCACAGACCGCATCCTTGATTCTGAGCGTGACAAAATTAAGACTGGTCAGCGGTGAACGATGCGCCGTTAAATCCACGCGCATAGTTTGATCTGGATTGAACCAATCCTCCCAACTGAGAGATCTGACTGCTTTGTACACATCGTCTTCTTTGCGGTAGGCAACATGGGTCATTTGCAATAAGCAACGACTGGCAATGCGTGAATGAAGATTAATCGCCAAAGCGACTGACATCGGACCCGCAATACCCAAACCACCCGTGCTGTTCGCAGGAGGTGGATCAATCACCCAAGCACCCAATGATTTAATTTCAGAGCGTTCTGAAATTTCTTTTAACTCTTCAGCGAGTGGTATCTCAAGCCCTCTTGGACAGACAATAAAGAACTTCATCGTAAAACCTTATGAATAGATGGATTAAAAAGGTTTTACAACCACTAAGATGCTGACAATCAAAAAGATCACCACCGGCAACTCGTTGAACCAGCGGTACCAAATATGGGAGCGCTGATTAATGCCCGCCTTAAACTTCTTATGAATCGACCCACAGGCGTGGTGATAGCCCAACAAAATAAATACGAGCGTCAACTTAGCGTGCATCCAGCCTGAATTAGGTCCTTTACCCACACCGTAATATAGCCAAAGAATGAGGCCTAAGATCAGTGCCGGAATCATCAAAATCGTCATGAAACGGTACAAGCGATGCGACATACCCAAGAGACGTTCAAGCGCTTGTGGGTTGGTTTCTTGAGCCATGTTCACAAAGATGCGTGGCAGATAAAACAAACCCGCAAACCAAGAGGCCACAAACAAGATGTGAAAGGCTTTCACATACAAATACGCACTGCTCATTACTTCTGTCATCTCAACCATCCCTTTAGGTTTACATTGCCACTAATTGTTCGAACTTATTGTTACTTCACAGACTTGGCTTGCTTTAAGTGCGCACTTCACCCTGACCAAACACGATGTACTTCATCGAGGTGAGACCTTCCAAACCAACTGGGCCTCTGGCATGCAACTTGTCATTTGAAATACCAATCTCAGCACCTAAGCCATATTCAAAGCCATCTGCAAAACGAGAGCTCGCATTGATCATCACACTGGCACTATCCACTTCACGCAAGAAGCGCATGCCTGCAGAGTAATCTTCAGTGATGATGCAATCCGTGTGATGACTGCCGTAGCGATTGATGTGATCAATCGCCTCATCCATGTTGCTGACTGTTTTAATGGATAGGATTGGAGCCAAATACTCAGTTGACCAATCTTCTTCAGTCGCATCCACTAAGTTCTTAATGCCATTAGCTTCAAGCGCTTGTTTTGTTTTTTTACAAACGCGCAACTCCACACCCTTGTCTTGATAAATTTTGCACAAAGGTAATAAAGATTCTTTAATTGCTACCTCATGCACCAATAGAGTTTCCATGGTGTTGCATGGAGCGTAACGTTGCGTCTTGGCGTTATCGCACACCTTGATTGCTTTGGCAGGATCTGCCAGCACATCAATGTAGGTATGACAAATACCATCCAAGTGCTTAATCATTGGCACACGTGCATCATTCATCAAGCGCTCAATCAAGCTCTTGCCACCGCGTGGCACGATCACATCGATGTACTCATTCATGGTGATCATGGCACCCACCGCAGCGCGGTCAGTGGTTTCAACCACTTGCACAGCATCAGATGGCAAACCAGCGGCCGCCAAACTCTCTTGAATTAACTTTGCAAGCGCTGTGTTGGAATCTATCGCTTCAGAGCCCCCACGCAAAATCGTCGCGTTTCCAGACTTTAGGCACAGAGCTGCTGCATCAATGGTGACATTTGGACGTGACTCATAGATGATGCCAATCACCCCCAGAGGCACACGCATTTGACCAACCTGAATGCCTGATGGCATTTTTCGAATATTGCTCATCTCACCAATTGGATCTGCGAGCTTGGCAATTTGCTCCAAGCCTTCGGCCATGGTGGCAATTGTTTTATCTGTGAGCGTTAAACGATCAATAAACGCAGCATCTTGGCCATTGGCCTTGGCACGCTCCACATCTTTAGCATTTGTCGCTTTTAGTGATTCAGCATTCTTTCTAACCAAGTCTGCCAAATGAATCAAGGCTTCGTTTTTGGAAGCCGTAGAAGCTTTCGCCATGGCGCGAGAGGCTAGGCGTGCTTTTTGACCAATCGCCTTCATCAAGGCAATCGCGTCAGTATTGGTGTTGTTTTGAGTGCTCATAGGCATTACTTTAAAGGAAATATGCTCTGCAGGCACCCTTTAGCCTATATCTGTAGCACCGATTTGGCTACAACCCCCTGATTAGCAAGTTTTTGCATTCCCGCTAAAAAACTAATTTCCAAGAGTGTGATGGCTCCCGCCACCGTAGCTCCCGATTTTTCGACGAGCTTGGCTGATGCCAATAAAGTCCCGCCAGTGGCCAAAACATCATCAATCAACAACACTTTGGCGTCTGTTGGCAGAATGGTTTTCTGCATCTCCAGTAAATCAGTGCCGTACTCCAAACCATAGCTTTCTTGATGTACATCCAAGGGTAGCTTATTGGGTTTTCTAGCAAGGATGAGGGGTTTGGATAACTCATTCGCCAACGCCGCACCAAAAATAAAACCTCTGGATTCAATACCTAGGAGATGTGTGAACTCAAGATCCTGAGATATTTGAGCCAACTGATGCGTCGCTTCTTTAAAAGCAGCAGCATTGGCCAATAATGGGGATATATCTCGGAACATGATTCCAGGCTTTGGAAAATCAGGTACCACTGGTAGATAATCTAATAAATTCATTCGAGCATTCCTATGCATCATTCATACGTCATTATCACAGCGCTAGAAGGCGAACTAGATCCCAGCAAGATTCCAAAGGACATTCCCATTGTTTACTCTGGGGTGGGTAAAGTGAATGCCACCATTGCAACGCTTGAGGCCATACAGAAGTTTAAACCCAAGACCATCATCAACTTTGGTACCGTTGGAAAAATTAATCCTGAGTTACACGGACTTCTTCCGATCAAAAAAGTACTGCAACGTGACATGCAAACCGAGCCATTAGCACCTCGTGGCACAACTCCTTTTTGTAAGAAGCCTTCCGAATATTTTTCTGAGGCTGGCATCTACACTTGTGGCACTGGTGATAGTTTTGTCACTTCACAAGACAATTGGTTGATTCAGCAGCAAGTGGATGTGGTGGATATGGAATTGTTTGCCATCGCAGCAGTAGCGAATCATCATCAAATTCCATGGCTCTCATTCAAATACATCACCGATGATGCGAATGAAGATTCAGGCGATCACTGGCAAGAAAAAATGAATGCGGGTGAACAGCTATTTTTAGAAGAGTTGTCTAAATTGGTTTGATTGTTTAAGCAAACAATCGACCCAACATCCTCAAACCATCCCAAGGTTCACTCGGTAGTTTTTCTAAGACAGGGCCATCACCTTTACGAATTTGTAGTCCCTTGGATTGCTTATCAAGTCCACTCAAGACCGTGAGCGCTTTTTGTAAACGATCCGTATTGAGTCTTTGCAGCGCCTGTGGAATCAATCGCTCCTTATTACCCCACACCCGATTCATTTTCATGAGCATGGATAGGTTGTCACCTTGATCCACCCCCTGACGCAAGCGATTCAGCAACCTGACCTCCTCAGTCACTGACCACAAAATTAAGACCAAGGGCTCACCTTCACCTTGCAAGCCATCGACCATGCGATTAAAGCGCGCAAGATCGCCAGCTAACAATGATTCGGTCAACTGAAAGACGTCGTACCTTGCCACATTGAGTACGGCGTCACGAATGTTGTCTTCAGTCAAAACACCTTCTGGGTAGAGTAATCCTAACTTTTGCACTTCTTGGTGAGCGGCGATCAAGTTACCTTCAATTTGATTAGCCATGAACTGCAGGGCTCGTTGACCAGCTTCACCAGGCTCAACATGTTGCTGTTGTTTTTTTAAGCGTTGCGCAATCCAGTTAGGTAAGTGAGTGCGATCAATTGGATCAATTCTGACTGCTACTCCAGCTTCATCCAAGGCGGTGAACCAGGCAGATTTTTGTGTCTGAAAATCTACCCTGGGTAAAAAAATACAAGTCACTGTATCCACAGGATCTTTGGCTGTTACCTGCGCTTGTATTTGGGCACAAAATTGTTTAATCGCATCTGCGCCGTCCCTGCCAGGCTTGCCGGTGGGCATACGCAACTCGACGTAGCGCTTATCCCCAAACAAAGACATGGTTTGACCAGCATTCATGAGAGACGACCAGTCAAAGCCTTTTTCTTGAACCATCACTTCACGCTCTGTGTGACCGTGAGCAATCACCATGGCCCTTAACTGGTCTTGCAGCTCCATCACCAATAAAGGTTCATCACCAGTTAAAACATAAAGGGGGTGTGGGCCATTTTTTTTGGCCTGCGCCAAATGCGCTTCGAAAGCATCAGCCTTCAACATGATGATTAACGTTGATCTTCTTTAGAAGTTGTTGTTTTTGAGGAATTTTTACCAGGCAACTTCTTGATAGCGGATAAGCGACGCATCAATTGATTCACAATATCAACACGCATGGTCTTGACAAACTCGGCCACCAATAAATCAAATGATTGAATATTTGCCTGATTAAAATCAATGTCGCGCGTCAGATAAATATCTGCCTCAGGCATCAACTCAATTCCATCTGGATTAAAAGCACGAAAAGCAATTCTGCTAATAATTCGGTACGCCGTGATTTGGCCAGAACCGTTATATGAAAGTACCTGCTTAGCATTTTGTTCAGTGATGATCTCTAAAACCAAATCTGCTTCCTTAACGCTTTTGACCAAATTAATGTCATTGACCTTCAAATACATCTCCAGAGTATCTCGAAACTCTGGCGTCATCGCGCCACTAAGGAAAATATTCGTGTAAGGCAAATCAATCTTGCCTCTGACTCTCCAACCACAGGCACTCAAAGTGGCCAATGAAAAAATTGCTAAACCCCCAAGCAAAGAGTCTCGGCGTTTACTCGAGAACTTGTGATTGGTGGTCATGATTTTTTTCATATATGGCTATTGTGCGCTATTTCAAAACTCTTCTTGAAGTTCTCACTAGATCACAATGTTGACCAAGCGACCCGGCACAATAATGACCTTTTTAGCCGGTGCGCCAGCCATCGCCTTTTGCGCTGACTCACTGGCCAAAGCCAAGGACTCAATGGTCGCTTTATCTGCATCCACTGGCACCAAGACTTGACCTCTCAATTTACCGTTCACCTGAATCATCAAAGTGATTTCATTTTGAACTAGAGCTGACTCATCCACCTCTGGCCATGGCGCATCAAGAAGGTCACCCAACTGAGTTTGGTAGCCAGCCGTATTCCACAAAGAGAAAGTAATATGGGGCACGACTGGATAGAGTACGCGCAACAAAATGCCGAAAGTTTCACGACGCACTTCTGGGCTCACTGTTTTAGCTTGCTCAAGTGCATTCAACATCTTCATCGTGGCAGAAACCACAGTGTTGTATTGCTTGCGTTGATAGTCAAAGTTCGCTTGCTTTAAGACGCCATGGATTTCCAAACGCAAAGCCTGATCAGCATCACTCAATACTGCAGGCAAGTTAGGCGCAGCTGACTGAATAGTCGCCGCGTGCGTTGCTCCGTAGACCCACAACCTGCGTAAGAAACGTGAAGCCCCCTCGACGCCCGAGCTAGACCACTCTAGTTGCTGCTCAGGAGGAGCAGCAAACATTGTGAACAAACGCGCCGTATCAGCTCCATATTGATCAATCAAAGACTGTGGATCAATACCGTTGTTCTTACTCTTAGCCATTTTCTCCACGCCACCAATTTGCACTGCTTGACCAGTGGCTTTGTGTTTGGCTGAGATAGGTCGACCTTTGTCATCTGTTTCTACGGCAACATCATCTGGATTCACCCAAGTCTTGCGACCGTTCGGCTCATCAATGTAATACGTGTCATTCAGCACCATGCCTTGCGTGAGCAAGTTGCTAAAGGGCTCATCAAACTTCACAAGACCCAAGTCACGCATGACCTTGGTCCAAAAACGTGCGTACAACAAGTGAAGGATCGCATGCTCAATGCCGCCGATGTACTGATCCATTGGCATCCAGTAGTCATTACGCGCATCCACCATGCTATTAGCACCTGGTGATGTGTAGCGCATGAAGTACCAACTGGAGTCGACAAAAGTATCCATCGTGTCGGTTTCGCGACGCGCTGGCTTGCCACAGCTTGGGCAGGTGCAGCTTAAAAAGTCTTCGCGTTTATTGAGCGGATTACCAGAACCATCTGGCACACAATCTTCTGGCAACACCACCGGCAAATCTTTTTCTGGAACGGGCACTTCACCACAAGACTCACAATGAATGATTGGAATCGGTGTACCCCAATAACGCTGACGAGAAATACCCCAGTCTCTTAAGCGGTAGGTGGTTTTCATTTCACCAAGACCCAGTGCTGCAATGTCTTTGGCAACTGCTTGCACTGCATCTGCGTGACCAAGTCCATCATATTTGCCACTGTTAACAGCTTTAACAGTTTCTTTATCAGCATACCAATCTTGCCAAGCCGTAGCGTTGAATTCTTGGTTGGCGATTGCCATCACTTGCTTGATTGCAATCTTGTATTTCAATGCAAAGGCAAAGTCACGCTCATCGTGGGCAGGCACACCCATCACAGCGCCATCGCCGTAGGTCATCAACACGTAGTTACCAACCCATACTTCAACCTCTTCACCAGTTAGAGGATGCTTGACCTTCAAGCCAGTCGGCATACCCTCTTTTTCTTGGGTGGCCAAATCGGCTTCGATCACACTGCCCTGCTTGCACTTCTCAATGAAGGCAGCTAGAGCAGAGTTTGTTTTTGCTGCATACGTAGCCAATGGATGCTCAGCAGCCACTGCGCAGAAGGTGACGCCCATGATGGTGTCTGCACGCGTGGTGAACACATACATCTTGCCGTCTTGGATTAATTGACCATCTGCATCTTTGATGTCGTGCGTGAATGCAAAGCGCACACCAAAGCTCTTGCCAATCCAGTTTTGCTGCATGAGCTTGACACGCTCAGGCCAACCCAAACCTTCTAGGCCACTCAATAGCTCTTCAGCATAGGACGTGATGTTCAAGTAGTAGCCAGGAATCTCGCGCTTCTCTACCAATGCACCTGAGCGCCAACCACGCCCATCAATTACCTGCTCATTGGCCAATACAGTTTGATCAATGGGATCCCAGTTCACGACTTGGGTCTTGCGATAGGCAATACCCTTTTCCAACATCTTCAAAAAGAGCCATTGATTCCAACGGTAGTACTCTGGCTTGCAGGTGGTGACTTCGCGCGACCAATCAATCGCCAAGCCCATCGCATCCATTTGCTTTTTCATGTAAGCGATGTTGTCGTAGGTCCAAGCTGCTGGCGGCACATTGTTGTTCAAGGCAGCGTTTTCCGCAGGCATACCAAACGCATCCCAACCCATTGGCATTAAGACGTTATAGCCTTGCATGCGCAACTGACGGGTCATCACATCATTGATGGTGTAGTTACGCACGTGCCCCATGTGCAACTTACCTGATGGATAAGGCAACATCGAACAGGCATAGTATTTTTTCTTAGGTTTGCCGTTGCTATCTTTGGCATTTTCATCAACGCGATACACATCGCCTGACTTCCAGTGCGCGTTGGCCGCCGCTTCAATGGCGCGGTGATCGTATTCTTTACTAACTGTTACTTCTGAACTCAAAACAAGACCTTTGTATTTCTCAAATTATTTTTTAAAACTGATATCAGTGGCAGTTGATGACGTTAGATCTCTAAGTTTTTCAGACCCAACACGTCTTGCATATCAAATAGACCGCTCGTTTGATTTGCCAAAAAGCGACCCGCTCTCACAGAGCCTTGTGCGTAAGACATGCGACTGGCCGACTTATGAGTCACCTCAATGCGCTCGCCGTCACCGCAGAACATCACTGTGTGATCGCCCACGATATCGCCACCACGAATGGTGGCAAAGCCAATGGTGCCCGCTTCACGCTCACCTGTATGACCTTCTCTAGCGTACACAGCGCAATCCTTGAGGTCTTTACCCAAAGCCTTAGCAATCACCTCGCCCATGCCAATCGCTGTGCCTGATGGCGCATCGACTTTGTGCTTGTGGTGTGCCTCAACGATTTCAATGTCGTAGCCTTGGTTCAAAATCTTTGCAGCCACTTCCAATAACTTGAATGTGGCGTTGACACCCACGCTCATGTTGGGGGCAAACACAATGGCTAGTTTTTCGCTGGCTTTTTTTAATGCTGCCTTTTGCTCTTCTGTAAAACCAGTGGTGCCAATGATCATCTTCACGCCCATCTCTTTGGCCACCTCTAGGTGAGCCAAGGTACCCTCAGGACGAGTGAAGTCAATTAAAAAATCAGCACCCTTTAAACCATCTTTGATATCGGCAGTAATTTTGATGCCGGTGCTTTTGCCTAAAAAAGCTGCCGGATCTTGGCCCAAGTAGGGACTGCCCGGAATATCCAAGGCACCCACGAGTTGGGCATCAGGGGTATTTAAAACCGTCTCAATCAACATGCGCCCCATGCGACCCGAAGCACCTGCAATGGCAAATTTCAAACTTGTCATATTTTTCTCTGAATTATTTTTATTGATTAGTTTCTGGTGTCACCACGAGGAATGCCAACACCTTGCGTAGGATTTGGCACTGTTTCTACAGTTGGTGCTGCGTGTTTGCTGTCAAGTTCCTTCGCAACTGGCTTGCGTTGAGGGCGAGCACCTTTAATACCATCAATCTCAGCAATCAACTCGTATTCTGTTGGTAGGTCATCGGCTGCAATTTTTACAAGCGCTTCTTTTTCAAAGAATAGTGTTACCTGGCGTTGCTCCACCAATTGAGTATCACCACGCTTGAAAGCAAAAACATAATCCCAACGATTGGTGTGCATCACACTGGTTAGTAAAGGAGTACCCAGAATCACTTTGACTTCTTCACGGTCCATACCAACCTTTAAGCGCTCCAATTGCTCCTTAGAAATAAAGTTGCCCTGCACCATGTCTGGACGGTAGGGATTGAATACCTTGCCCAACTTGCTCTTAGAGTCATCAGAAAAGGTGGTCAAGCCGCTGCAGGCGGTTAAACCCACCACAAACAGAGCCACAAAGCCTGATTTGGCGATTTTTTTAAGGTTTTTTAAGCAGATTTGCATGGTAAGCCGTATCATGAGAAAAATTGATTTTAGCGCTATGACAAACACAATATCTCCAAATAATTTAAGAGACATGGGTCTCAAGGTTACAGGCCCTCGGATGAAGATCTTGGAGTTCTTTCACCAGAACCGCCACAAGCACTTCAGCGCCGAAGACGTCTATCTTGCCATGGTTGCCGATGGCATGGATGTCGGACTAGCGACAGTCTACCGCGTTCTGACCCAATTTGAGCAAGCTGGCCTACTTTTACGCAATCATTTTGAGTCTGGCAAGGCCGAGGGTAAGGCCATTTTTGAGCTCAATGAGGGGGATCACCACGATCACCTCGTTTGCGTCGACTGTGGCCACGTTGAGGAGTTTGTGGACCCTGCCATCGAGAAGCGCCAGCAAGAAATCGCTAAAAACCTAGGATTTGAGATCGTGGACCACGCACTAGCGCTGTACGGCACCTGTAGCAAGAAGAACTGCGCCAAGCGAAAAAAGAGCAAGTAATAAAAATATTTCCCAATAAAAAACCCGCCTCAGCGGGTTTTTTATTCATCACAGCCAAGCCGTGACTGATGTTGATTTACTTAGCTTGCACCAACGCCTTGGTCGCATTCAACATCTGGCAGCTGTAGCCCCATTCGTTGTCGTACCAAGCCAAGATTTTTACCAATTTGCCATCTTTTGAGACACGTGTTTGTGTGCTGTCAAAAATACTTGGGCGTGGGTCGTGGTTAAAGTCCACCGATACCAATGGCAAGGTGTTGTAGCCCAAGATGCCCTTGAGCTGACCTTCGCTGGCTTTTTTGATGATCTCGTTCACTTCTTCAACGCTGGTTGCCTTGGATGGTGTGAATGTCAAATCAACCACTGATACGTTGATTGTTGGCACGCGCATCGCAAAGCCATCAAACTTACCTTGTAGCTCTGGCAACACCAAACCAACAGCCTTAGCAGCACCCGTCTTGGTTGGGATCATGCTCATCGTGGCTGAACGTGCGCGGCGCATATCCTTGTGATATACGTCCGTTAATACTTGGTCGTTCGTGTACGCATGAATCGTTGTCATCAAACCAGATTCAATACCAATTGATTCCAACAATGGTTTTACTGCTGGAGCCAAACAGTTGGTTGTGCAGCTCGCGTTAGAGATTACTTGATCGCTAGCTTTGAGAACCTGATGGTTCACGCCATACACAATAGTGGCATCCACGTCTTTTTCACCAGGGGCAGAAATCACAACTTTCTTGGCGCCCTGCTGAATGTGCACCATGGCTTTTTCTTTGGATGTGAAAGCGCCTGAACACTCCAACACCACGTCCACGCCATAATCGCCCCAATTTGTTTCTAGGGGGTTGCGGGTTGAGAACATCTTGATGCGGTCACCATTAATCACGAGGTGATCGCCATCGACCACAACAGTACCTGGGAATCTGCCGTGCGCAGAATCATATTGAGTCAAGTGCGCATTGATATCAATACCACCCAAACCATTGATCGCTACCACTTTGATGTCATCACGCTTTTCTTCATAAATAGCGCGAACAACCATACGACCAATACGACCATAACCGTTAATAGCTACTTTGATTGTCATGAACAACTCCCTCTATATAAATTCTGTTTCAGTGTTTATTTTTATTTAAATGCATTGACGGACTGTTTTTGCAACAGACTCAGCCGTTAAGCCAAAGTGCTTGTAGAGCACTCCCGCAGGCGCAGACTCACCAAAGGTATCCACGCCATGCACCGCTGCACAGCCATACTTCCACCAGTAATCTGTCACACCCGCTTCAATTGCAATGCGTGGCAAACCTGCTGGCAATACTGAATCTTTGTACGCCTTGCTTTGTTGATCAAATACAGTGGTTGCTGGCATCGAAACGATTCTGACTGCAATACCTTCTTTGCTGAGTAACTCAGCAGTTTCTAAAGCAATCGCAATTTCTGAACCCGTGGCGATTAAGACAGCTTGTGCATTTTTAGCGTCTCGCATCACGTAACCACCTTTGTAAATCGCTTGCACCTGTTTGGCATCACGTTTTACAAATGGACAGTTTTGACGACTGAAGATCAAACTAGATGGGCCATTCTTGCGCTTAACAGCAGACGCCCATGCCACAGCACTTTCTGTGGTGTCACAAGGACGCCACACGTCCATGTTCGGTATTAAACGCAAACTCGCCACATGCTCCACAGACTGATGCGTTGGACCGTCTTCACCCAAACCAATTGAGTCATGCGTGAACACAAAGATACTGCGGATCTTCATCAAGGCTGCCATGCGCAAGGCATTACGGCTGTAGTCCGAGAAGGTCAAGAAGGTCGCACCAAATGGAATGTAACCGCCATGCAAGGCAATGCCGTTCATGATGGCGCTCATACCAAACTCACGCACACCGTAGTTAATGTGGTTACCCCACTGGTCTCCACGCACTGCTTTGCAGGTTGACCAATTAGTCAAGTTAGAACCAGTTAAGTCAGCAGAACCACCCATGAACTCTGGCAAGGCCGGCGCCAACGCTTCAATCGCATTTTGGCTGGCTTTACGCGTTGCAATTGTTTCTGCCTTTTCTGCGCACTTGCTTAGATAAGCATCCACTGTTTGCTCAAAGTTGCCTGGTAACTCACCAGCCATGCGTCGCACCAACTCTTTAGCCTCTTGCGGATATTTAGCGCGATAAGCACCAAACTGACTATTCCAGTCGCTCTCTAAATTTGAACCCTTAACAGTTGCATCCCAAGCCTTGTAAACATCTTCCGGAATAACAAATGGTGCATGCTCCCAACCAATCGCTGCGCGCGTCGCTGCGATCTCAGCAGCACCCAACGGCGCGCCGTGAACTTTGTCTGTGCCAGCCAAGTTCGGTGAACCTTGGCCAATCGATGTTTTGCAACAAATGAATGTCGGCTTATCGCTCTTCTTTGCTTGTGCAATGGCTTCGGCCACTGCATCTGCATCATGACCGTTCACATTACGAATCACGTTCCAGCCATAGGCCTCAAAACGTTTAGGCGTGTCTTCAGCAAACCAATTCACCACCTTGCCATCAATTGAAATGCCGTTGTCATCCCAAAGAGCAATTAATTTATTGAGCTTGAGTGTGCCAGCCAATGAACAAGCTTCATGACTCACACCTTCCATCAAACAACCATCGCCTAAAAATACATAGGTGTGATGATCAATAATCTCTAGACCTGGTTTATTGAATTCTTGTGCAAGAAGTTTTTCTGCCAAGGCCATGCCCACAGCATTAGTAATACCTTGACCCAATGGGCCGGTTGTAGTTTCTACACCAGGCGTAATACCGTACTCAGGATGCCCCGCAGTTTTACTGTGCAACTGACGGAAATTTTTCAACTCTTGCATCGGCAAGTCGTAGCCCGTCAAATGCAATAACGCATACAACAACATAGAGCCGTGACCATTCGATAAAACAAAACGATCACGATTCATCCACAATGGATTTTTAGGATTGTGTTTGAGATGTTCACCCCAGAGACCTACTGCAATTTCAGCCATACCCATTGGCATACCTGGATGACCAGAATTAGCTTGCTGAACTGCATCCATAGCTAATGCACGAATTGCGTTAGCCATATTTTTTTGCTTAGACGACATTATTTTCCCTGCGGCTTGTTTTTGGATTTAAGCCATTTTTCAGCATTTATTGCCAAAAAAGTCCCGATCCCTCAAAGCTCAACATTTTATCATTGGCGCCACATCCCTTATGATTGTTTTATGTCCCATTTTTATCTCCCTGGCCCCTGGCCTAAACCTGGCGTTGACATCAGCGATGAGCTGATTTTGGACGTCAAACTAGCCCATCATTTACGGGTCCGCAGAATCCAAGTTGGAGAAAGCTTTCAGGTATTTGATGGCAAAGGAATGACCGCCAATGCTTGTTTGGTCGCCATGGATAAAAAATCAGCAGCCGTACGTTTGTCCGAGGTCTCTGAAAATCTGCGCACCGAAACTAAAAGTCCGATCACCTTGGCCCAAGGGATGGCCAGCAGTGACAAGATGGACTGGTTGATTGAAAAATCAGTGGAGTTAGGCATCTCAGAAGTGATCCCGCTACACACAGAACGATCCGTGGTTCGACTAGACGGTGAGAGAGCCGCTAAGAAAGCCACGCACTGGGAAGGCATCTTAGTGGCCGCCTCCGAGCAATCAGGTCGCACGGTATTACCAAGCTTGGCTCCTGTACAAAACTTACCGCTTTGGCTATCTAGCCTCAACCCTCATGACAATGCCTTGCGCTTAATGCTCTCCCCCAGAGCCGATAGCACCATCTTGAGTGTTCTGAAGCGCTGCACACCTCAGGCTCTCATGATTTTGATTGGGCCGGAGGGTGGTTTAACCGACTCTGAAGAAGAACAGGCCAAGCGTGCTGGGTTTGTACCGGTATCAATGGGTCACAGAATTTTACGCACCGAGACAGCAGGAATTGTCGCTTTAGCGACAATTCATACGATTTGGAATCAATTTTGAGATATTTAACTACATTTAGACTCTTTTAACTGATTGCTTAGTTGAGATTCATGGTTAATTTATCCTGCCCTTGGAATTAAAAAAAGCCGCTTTGTATTTAGCGGCTTTTTTAATGGCGTTAACTAAATTTAATTAATCAAGTTAACAACTTTTAATGTTTTTTAGCGATATTTTCAGGCAAAAGAGTAAAAAATACGGCACGATACGCGACGATCTGCCCAAAACTCAACTGCATCACGGAACACGTCCAAGAGTGTTTCGCGCGCTTCTTTGTCAAACTTGTGTGTGCAAGGCAAACCTTCCAGAACAATCACAAAACCAGGCTGAGGGCCTGAGCGATCGATCAAAGTTGTCAATGAATCCAATAAGTTATCAAAGTTCTTAGCCTGCTGTCTTGGGAAGTAAAAGCCATTACCAATCGCTTCTAACACTTCAGACTTAGTAATTGCATGTGCGCAACTAGCGTAAATAAAGTGCTGACCCAACTCACTCGCAGCTTCTTGCAAGTCAACCGTTCTAAATGCACGAATAGACTGAACAATATTGGTGCGAACAGCGCGTAAAGCGGCTGTAGGGCCTGCTTCGCGAGCTGCTAAAGCAGTACGCCATGTCGAAGTCGATTTAGGGCCAGAAACCCCTGTATTAGCGACAGACGAGTTCAGATTACCCAGAACGGACTGGCCATAGAGGTTATTTTCTGAAATATTGATCGTCATAATGGGGTGTAGAGTACCCTTTTTGTCCCCCAAAGACAAGTGACGCAATGGCTTATTTTTACTAAGCCATTGTTTTGTATATAAAAATAAATATGTGAGCGTTTGCTCACATATAGTTTTTAGGGTCTATTTCTGTTGCGCTGCTTCTACTACAGCTAGTGTTGTCATGTTCACGATCCGGCGAGGTGTCGCTGACGGAGTGAGAATATGCACTGGTTTTGCAGCACCCAACAAGATCGGGCCAATCGCAATACCGTTACCAGCAGCAGTTTTTAGCAAGTTATAAGAAATATTCGCCGCATCAATGTTTGGCAACACCAATAAGTTGGCATCGCCAGTCAATGTGGAATCAGGCATGATGTTTTTACGAATCGCCTCATCCAAAGCACAGTCGCCATGCATTTCGCCATCGACTTTCATGTCTGGCGCAATTTCTTTCAAAATTCTGAGGGTCTCACGCATTTTTTGCGCAGACGGTGCATTGCTAGAACCAAAGTTAGAGTGTGACAACAAAGCGACTTTCGGCTCAATGCCCATCGCACGCAATTCTTTAGCAGCCAAAATAGTTAACTCAGCCAACTGTTCAGCACTGGGATCAACGTTGATGTGTGTATCTACCAAGAATACCTGGCGACCCGGCAATACCAACGCGTTCATCGCGCCATAAGTTTTAGCGCCCTCTTCATGACCAATCACTTGATCGATGTAATGTAAGTGAGCGCCAGTCTGACCAATCGTGCCACAAATTAAGCCATCAGCTTCACCTTTTAATACCATCAATGAACCGATCAAGGTATTACGACGACGCACCTCTAAACGAGCATACGATTCTGTTACTCCTTTACGCTCAGTTAAGCGATGGTAGGTTTGCCAGTAGTCACGATAGCGCTCATCAAACTCTGGGTTACATACATCCACATCCACACCAGGGTTCATGCGCAAACCAAAACGTTCCACACGACGGGCAATCACTGCAGGACGGCCAATCAAAATTGGATTAGCAATCTTTTCATCGATAAGCACTTGAACGGCACGCAGTACGCGCTCGTCCTCACCTTCGGAGAACACAATGCGCTTTTTAGACATCGGCACTTTTTTAGCCACAGAGAACAATGGCTTCATCAAAGTGCCTGAGTGGTAGACAAATTGTTGCAACTGATCTTTGTATGCCGTGAAATCTTTAATTGGGCGAGTGGCCACACCAGAATCCATCGCCGCTCTAGCGACAGCAGGAGCAATGATGGCAATCAAACGAGGATCAAATGGTTTCGGAATCAAATACTCTGGACCAAACGATAAGTTACTTGCACCATAAGCAGATGCCACCACATCACTTTGCTCCACCTGCGCCAAATCAGCCACCGCGTTCACAGCAGCAATTTCCATCTCGCGCGTAATCGTTGTAGCGCCCACATCCAATGCACCACGGAAAATGAATGGGAAGCACAAAACGTTATTTACTTGGTTGGGATAGTCTGTACGACCTGTGGCGATGATCGCATCATCACGTACCGCCTTCACTTCCTCAGGCAAGATTTCTGGGGTTGGATTGGCCAAGGCAAATACCAAAGGTTTTGCTGCCATCTTTGCCACCATCTCTGGCTTTAATACTCCACCAGCAGATAAACCTAAGAACACATCAGCGCCATCAATCACTTCAGCCAAGGTGCGCTGTGGCGTGTCTTTGGCAAATGGCTCTTTATCAGGATCCATTAACTCTTTACGACCCTTGTACACCACACCGGCCAAGTCTGTGACCCAAATGTTTTCAATGGGCATGCCCAAATCAACCAAAAGATCTAGACAGGCCAAAGCAGCAGCGCCAGCACCAGAAGTAACTAATTTAACTTTCTTAAGATCTTTACCAACCACCTTCAAACCGTTCATGATGGCCGCACCCACCACAATCGCTGTGCCGTGTTGGTCATCATGGAAGACTGGAATCTTCATGCGCTCGCGCAACTTGCGCTCAATATAAAAACAGTCAGGTGCTTTAATGTCTTCTAAGTTAATGCCGCCGAATGTCGGCTCCATCGAGGCAATAATTTCAATTAACTTGTCCGGATCTTTTTCATTGATCTCAATGTCAAATACATCGATGCCTGCAAACTTTTTAAATAGAACGCCCTTACCTTCCATCACTGGCTTACTGGCCAATGGTCCGATGTCACCTAAACCAAGAACAGCTGTACCGTTGGTGACCACACCCACCAAATTACCGCGCGAGGTGTAACGAAAAGCGTTGGCTGGATCGGCTACGATTTCTTCACAGGCAGCTGCAACGCCTGGTGAATAAGCTAAAGCTAGATCTCGCTGGTTAGTAAGTTGTTTGGTAGGAGCAATTGCAATCTTGCCCGGCGTTGGAAACTCGTGATACTCGAGAGCTGCTTTGCGCAATGCTTCTTTTTGTTGATCACTAGAGTTTTTAATATTTTTTGCTGATGTCATTGGATAGTTCTTTCAACCTTCACAAGTGAAGATGTTTTAGTTGTATCTCGTTAGTGTCTCGTGGTTAGTTTGCTATTTTTGTTAATTTGTCCCTAGATTCTATTCCTCTTCAAGAAACTCGGACGATTTCTTAAATATAGCCATGATGCAAATGAGTATTTTGACCCTACAATAAAGCCATGACTGATTCTGCAAAACCACTCGGTGAATTTGATCTGATTGAACGATTTTTCAAAAATCGCGCCAATCAACAATTAAAGAATCACCCCGAAATCCATCTAGGTATTGGGGATGACTGCGCCTTAATTGGTTTAGAAAAGTCTTTGAATACCAGCGGCTTGAAAGATTTAGCCATCAGTACCGACATGTTGGTAGAAGGTCGACATTTTTTACCCAATGCCGATCCTTATTTACTGGGTCATAAATGCTTAGCCGTGAACCTCTCTGACTTGGCTGCCATGGGTGCACGCCCACTCGGATTTACCTTGGCGATTGCCATGCCAGAAGTAAAAGCTGCGTGGTTAGAAGCTTTTTCCAATGGTCTTTTTGATTTAGCCAATCAGCATCAATGCCCACTAATTGGCGGCGACACCACCGCTGGACCTCTCACAATCAGCATCACTGTATTTGGTCGAGTGTCTGGTAGCGAGGCACTCGCCCGCCACAAAGCACAAGTGGGTGATGACATTTGGGTCTCTCACCAAATAGGTGATGCTCGCCTGGCTCTCGGGTCACTTCGATTGGAATGGCCACTCAGCACCGAGGAATTCAACGTGGTGTCTGCTCGCATGCATGCCCCAACACCTCGCGTTGAATTAAGTCAAAAGCTCTTAGGTATTGCTCATGCTGCGATTGATATTTCTGATGGTTTGTTAGGTGATTTATCTCACATACTGCTTCAATCCAAAGTGTCAGCAGAGGTTCTAATTGATCAGGTACCTGGCTCTGATGTTTTAAATAGCAAGTCATTAGAGCTTCAACGCCTGTGCAAATTATCGGGCGGTGATGACTACGAACTTTGCTTTACCGCTTCTACCGAAAAGTCTGCCGCAATCAATAATTTATCCAAAGAGTTAGGTCTTGCCTTAACCAAGATTGGAAAAATTACTTCTTCATCAACACAGTTAATTACTCTGATTGATGGCGACGGACATCCTTTGCCACCCAACCTAAGCGCACAGTACCTCAAATCATTTGATCACTTCAAATAACAAAAAAGCCTCTTGTTTGAACAAGAGGCTTTTTTATCTTTGCTTTTTATCTGATTAACGCTTACTTCATCCATCCTTTTTTGCGGAAGTACACCAATGGAATGAAAGCAGATACCAACATCATGCAAATTGCAAATGGGTAACCAATCGTTGAGCGTAGTTCTGGCATATGGTCAAAGTTCATACCCCAAATACTTGCTAAGAGTGTTGGCGGCATTAAGGCCACAGACACAACCGAGAAGATCTTGATGATCTTATTCTGATTGATGTTAATGAAACCAACGGTTGCATCCATCAAGAAGTTGATCTTATCGAACAAGAAAGCCGTGTGATTTTCTAAGGAGTCAATGTCACGCAAAATTTGACGTGCCTCTTCTTGCTGCTCATCTGAGAGTAACTTACTGCGCATTAAGAAAGATAAAGCGCGGCGTGTATCCATCACGTTACGACGAATACGACCATTCAAGTCTTCCTCTTTGGCAATAGTTTCCAAAACACCCGCCGCATCGGTATCAGTAACGTTGTGAGTTAGAACTCGCTTACCAGCCTCTTCAAGATTTTCATAAACCTCTTCCAAAGCATCTGCAGAATATTCAGCATCTGTTGAATAGAGATCTAATAAAACATCTTTTGCGTTGCGCACAGAACCAGGGCGCAAACGTGCACGCAAGCGAACCAAGCGGAATACAGGTAAGTCCTGCTCATGTATCGAGAACAGGATGTTGTCAGTCAATACGAAAGCAACTCGCACGTTACGTGAGTTTTCATCATCATCCAAGATGAAGTCCGTACGAATGTGCAAATGGCCATCATCCGCCTCGAAATAACGGGCAGAAGCTTCTAAGTCACCTAAATCTTCAAGCTCAGGAAGTGATACGCCAAAAGCCTCTTTGATCCACTGAAGTTCTTCTTCTTCAGGATCAACAACATCAATCCAAATAGGGTTATGGTGTTCAAGTAGTTCTTGACGGTCATCGACCTGCTCCTGGGCTAGGCGACCTTTTTGTAGTACGAATAGGTTGATCATGCCGGGGCTCCGATCTTGTTTTTCAACTATTTATGTTGAGGAGTTAGCCACAGGGGTTCGCGGAGTTTATCCTATAGTCTGAGAAAACTAAAGCATCCTGTTAAATTCTCTGGCAATTTTCGTGAGATATTAACGAGATTAGATGAAAGATTGATGAAATACCGATGAAAACGCGTCCTTTATTTACTGAACAACTTGCCAATGCCTGGTCTACCCAAGACAGCATGCTGTGCGTGGGCCTAGACCCAGACCCTAAGCAGTTTCCAGCCTCAATCAAAGGTAAAGGCGGCGCCATATTGGCTTTTTGTCGAGAAATCGTGGATGCCACAGCTGATTTGGTCTGTGCATTTAAACCTCAGATTGCTTATTTCGCGTCTCAAGGGGCAGAAGATCAGTTAGAGCAACTAATTGACCATATTCATCGCCAGCATCCACAAGTGCCGGTGATTTTGGACTCTAAGCGTGGAGATATCGGTAGTACGGCTCAGCAATATGCTATCGAAGCCTTCGAGCGCTACAAAGCCGACGCCGTCACAGTGAACCCATACATGGGATTTGATTCAATTGAGCCCTACTTAAAGTATGCCGATAAAGGTGTGATTGTTTTGTGCCGCACCTCGAATCCAGGCGGATCAGATTTGCAGTTTTTAGAAGTTAATGAACCAGACAATGCAGCAAAGGAACAGCTCTACCAACGTGTGGCTCGCTTAGCTGCAAGTCGTTGGAATAAAACTGGTCAATTGGGCTTGGTGGTAGGCGCCACCTTCCCCGATGAGATTGCCAAGGTACGAGCAATCGTTGGTGAGATGCCTTTGCTCATTCCAGGTATTGGTGCTCAAGGGGGCGATATTCCATCAACTGTTAAGGCTGGTACCGTTCACGGTTCACCAGGAACGGGCATGATCATCAACTCGTCTCGAGCTATTTTGTATGCGAGCCAAGATAGTAAATTTGCGGATGCTGCTAGACAAGTAGCGATTGCGACACGCGATGCACTACGCGCAGCCAAGGCTTAAAGAAGTCATTCACTGATTTAATGAAAATCATTCCTCAATCATCTTGGATTTGGGCAAGACCTGAAAGAGCTCTAGCATTTGGCTTTGGCTCTGGCTTATCCATCAAGGCTCCTGGCACTGTTGGTACTTTGTATGCGTGGGCCATCTATTTGGTACTACAAGCTTTATTAGATGGTCATGTGATTGCTTGGGTGATTGGATTAGGTGCAGTCGCTGGCATTTGGATTTGTGGCAAGGTAGGCGAAGAATTAGGTGTGCCTGATCATGGTGGCATTGTTTGGGATGAGTTCATAGCTTTTTGGCTGATTCTGTTCATGGTGATGCCAACAGATATTTGGGGGCAACTCGGCGCATTTTTGTTATTTAGATTTTTTGATGCTGTTAAACCTGGTCCCATCAAATCGATTGATCGCTACTTCAAAACATGGCAACCCAGTGTTGAACGCTTAGATCAACCAAAAAAAATTCCGTCATGGGTAGTACGTGGTTTTGGCGTGATGATTGATGACATTGCCGCAGCTGTGGCAACGCTATTCATGATTGCGATTGCCTCTCGTCTGGGGTAATAATTGTGAGCACTATGAACACTTCAAGCACTCAAGATTTGGTTTCTCAATTAGCCAACGCACTACTTGAGAAACGTTGGCACTTAAGCACAGCGGAATCTTGCACAGGCGGCCTAGTTGCTGCAACCATCACTGAATTAGCAGGATCTAGTGATTGGTTTGAACGTGGCTATGTGACTTATAGCAATTCCGCAAAATCTGAAGACATCCATGTATCACCCGAATTAATTACACAGCATGGCGCCGTGAGTGATCAAGTTGCCAAGGCGATGGCTATAGGCGCCAAACAAAGCAGTCATACTGAAGTTGCTCTATCAATCACGGGTATTGCAGGGCCAACAGGTGGCAGCACCCAAAAACCAGTAGGCACAGTTTGCTTTGCATGGGTGTTGGCAAACGATGCCATACATAGTGAAACAAAACTATTTAGCGGCAATCGCCAAGAAGTACGTCAACAAGCGTGTGAGTTTTCCTTAAGAAAACTATTAGAGCTTGTTCATTCTTTCTAGAATGAAATCTATCCTGGCTGGAAAATTAACTCTTGCTTTAGAACAATACTGAACTTTGTCATAGCATTTAGGTGCTGGCAAGGCAGCCGCTAAAGAAGCAGCCTCTTCCATGGATAGTTGATTAGGCTTAATGGCAAAGTAATGCTGTGAAGCAGCTGCAATACCAAAGACTCCCTCACCCCACTCAACGCTGTTGAGATAAATCTCAAAAATACGATTTTTAGGTAAGGTGATTTCTAACATGGCAGTAATGGCCAACTCTTGCACCTTACGCACGTAATTTTTTTCGCCCGATAAAAATAGGTTTTTAGCCAACTGTTGAGTAATGGTTGAGCCACCACGTAAATGTTTACTGTTTTTTTGATTTCTGTCCCAAGCATCTTTCATGGCTTGAGGTTCAAAACCAGCATGACGATAAAAGTCACTATCTTCGCTAATAGTGATAGCGCGCTTTAAGTAAGGTGATATTTTTTTAAATTCAATCCATTCTTGTTTGATGCCACATGAATGAATGTATGGAATACTCCAACCACACAATCGATGACGCTCAGCTAGCTGAAATGCTGTGATCGATGGATTAACCCAACGCCAAGCCAAGATTTGTAAAAAGAAAAAGGCTTGAAGTGCCAAAATCGACAAGAGAAATACAGAGATGAAATAACGTAGATATTTCATGAAGAGGTTGGTCTTTTCTTGATTATCTTGGACTTATTGTTTGTCGTTTGATTAGTTTTTTGCTTGGCTATTTTTAATAGGTGGCTCGCACAGCCGCAATCGCACCATCAATATCCAAAGTGCTATCAGCACCTTTGAAATTACGCCAAGTTTCAAAAGCAAGCGCGGCCTGCTCAACCAACATACCCAAACCATCACTCGCTTTTAGACCAAGCTCTCTCGCATCTTGCATGAATCGAGTTTCTTTGCCGTAAACCATGTCATAAGCAAGTGTTTTTGAATTTGAAATTGCCTTTAAGAGCTCTTTAGAAATTGGCGATGCATCACCCAAACCGCTAGCAGTGGCATTAATAATTAAATCAAATGCATCGCTAGAGTCCCTATCACTCTGAGCAAGATCCTGAATCTCTATGGCCTCAAGCAGCACCTGGGCCGATGTTGCAGATTGTTTAAATTGCTCAACCAGTTGTTGTGCTTTTGCAAAAGTGCGATTGGCAATGGTGATTTGCCCAACCTTCTCTAACATCAGTGGCTCAATTACTCCCTGCGCAGCGCCACCAGCACCCAGAATTAAGACCTTGGCATGATTTAGAGATGCGCCCTGATGCTTTAACAAACGCTGTAAATCTCTTGTTAAACCAGCGCCATCAGTGTTGTCACACCATAATTCGCCATCTTTGTACCAGAGCACATTGGCCGCTTGTGCAAGCTTTGCCGTCTCAGTTTTTTTCTGAGCCAACTCATAAGCTTCCAACTTGAATGGCACTGTGATGTTGAGACCTTTGCCACCACGTGCAAAGAATTGCTCAACGGTTTCTTTAAAAGCATTTAATTCGCTAAAAATTCTGCCATAGTGAATGGATTGATTGGTTTGCTTAGCAAAATAAGCATGAATGATGGGTGACTTACTGTGCGCAATAGGATGACCAATCACCGCATAGACATCCTTGCCTGGATGACTTTGGGGATTCACCTGATCGATAGTTGCTTGATTAGTCACTGTTGCCGTTGTATTAATGATGTTGGTTCAGTGTATCAATTTTTTAAATCTAACTTAAGCTCACCACCTTCTCTAGTGAACTCAAAGGTAGATACCCAATCCAATACATCGATTTTTTTGCGCATGGCATCTGTAAATCTACCAAATGGTGCTGCAGAGCGAATAATCGCTACAGCCTGACGATCTAATTCCTGATTACCCGATGATTTCATCACAGTAATACCATCTTTACTCAAGCGGCCCAATTGATCAACACTCACCATCAGTACCAAGCTGCCATACAAAGCCTTACCTTGAACTCTCGGAAAATGTGCCGTGCCATGACCTTCAATTTGCTTGCGCATCGCATCGTAATACTGGGCAAATACAACTGATTTAGCACTGGTCGCAGTGACAACGGCTCGCCTTGGTTGCTGACCATCTTTTTTTAAACGCTTGGCCAGTTCAGCTTCAAGTGGATTGGTCTCTGCTTTTGTTTCTGAACTCTTACCTTGCAAGGTGCTCGCTTGATTCTCACGGCCAGCCTTCATCTCAGACAACAATCGCTTTTGTTCTGCCTGCATTTTTTCCAACTGTTGGGCTAACTCAGGATCAGCACGTCTTAAAGCACTCGCATGAAATTCCTTTAGCTCACCACCACCATTTAAATCAGCTTGCGCGAGTCGCTTTGGATTAACAGGCGCCTGCTGACTTCTGGCGTTGACCAAAACAACGCTCAAAGGAGTTTTTAAACGTCGCTCTTTTTCAGTCTCTGAATGCCACTTAAATGCCAAAAAGAAAATATGTAAAACAATTGATGCGCCAAGCGCATACGCAAGCGGCGTCTTCCACTCACGCCAATCCAACTGGATGTAGTTACTGATCTGAAGTCGGTTTAACATCACCAACCACCTCTTCAGCTATTACAGCCTGATCCACTGGTTGCTCTGCAACCTCATCACCCACTTCATCATCCATCTCATCTTCTTCAAGCTCAGCAGGATGCAATAAACCAAGATAACGAACACTGGCTTCAAGCGCCAAGAAATCAATCTCAAGTACTTCAACCTCCGCACGCGCACCTCTGGGTTGCTCCGCCAACTCAGGAACTGATAAGCGCAATGGAATTTGTTCAACACGTGCCTGACCATCTTTGAGGTGTCTGACAACGCCCTTCCAAGGCAAACCAGTTTGCTTTAGATATTGCAAACACCAATAACGCTCCATTTGATTTTGATGTTCTCCGTAAGCTGCATAAGTACCGTCGAAATCTGCAGCTATCGCCATCAAATCAGCATCTTTTAGTTTAAATGGTGCCACTAACTTCGCAGTCACACCATGTTGCGCCATGGCAATCAACTGCCACTGATTCACTAAATCAACGTAACGTCGCAATGGAGATGTGCACCAAGCGTAATTTTCAACACCCAAACCTTCATGTGGACCAGGCAGGGTTTGCATACGAGTACGTTGCGGTCCCCAACCTTTTTGAGTACGGTAGATTCCTGGCACACTGTGATTGGCTAATTGATTGCCCCAAGTACTGTTACAGAAAATCATCCACTCAGCCACAATCGAATCTAGCACCGATCCACGTTGTCTTGCAAAAATTTCAACCACGCCATCTGTTACTTTGAAATTAAAGTCACGCGCCAAAGCATTAGGGTCAGGCAACCCTAAAACCTCCGCCTTAAGACCACTGGCCATGCGTTGTTCTTGTCGTTTGGCATGCAATTGCTGAGCTGAACGCCACAAAACTTGTAGCTCTAGCTGATAAGGTAACTGCGCTGAATTATTTAAATCTTGCAAAGACTCTTCAGTCACTAAATCTTCTAAATTATCTAAACGCAGATTAGATGCCATTGGCACACGCTCAACCTTGGTGGTGGGCGCATACTCGCCATCTAATATGGGATTGCCATCTACATTTAAAGTGACATACAAAGAAACTGCTGGGCGCACAGGCGGCTCTTGATTTGAAGAGTCTTGATTGGCTGCATGCAAAGAAAAAACGTCAATGATTTCATCAGGCAACATCGTGATCTTGCCACCTGGATAGTAGACCGTTGAAAGTCGCTGGCGGCCAACTTCATCCAATGCACCACCACGCTGTATGGCAAGTCCTGGCGCCGCAATATGCACACCTACTCGATAACAAACTTCATCATTGATTTTGATTGCAGTCACAGAAAAAGCATCATCAATCTCTGTGGTGGTGGCATCATCAATCGAGAAAGCTTGTACCTGAGCCACGGGTAATTTTTGCAAAGCCTCTTCCCAAGATGCCTGTTCATTGGCTTGCAATTGAACTTGAAAACCCGTTCCCTTAGGAAAGTGCTCTTTTAAAAATTTTCCTTCGTGATACGCCAATGCTGAAGTTAAAACCCCGCACTTTAAAAATAATTCGGCAATACCGCCCTTTAGGCCCTGCGCTGCATTTGCTACAGCTTTATAAGCGGTAGTATTTTTATCTGGAGAAAATAAAAGCGCGTTGATCTGCGGGCGAATTTCTTCTGGGAGATGCCCCGCTTTAAGCTCTTCCTCCCAAGCTTGCTGTTTTGCTAATTCTGCTTTTTTACGCTCAACTGCTAAAAGTGCCGCTTTTAATTGGTCTTCGGGTGCACGCATGAACTGCCCACGCCCCTTACGACGAAAATAGACTGGTGCACCTTGCAATGCAATTGCTAAAGTTGTTTGCTGGATTGGGGTGGCAGGATCACCAAAATATTCTTTGGCTAAATCAGTAAATAAAAATTCACCATCACCCGCACACTCCCACAAGAAATCTAAATCGACTTCTTCTGACAGTTTTTTTGCTTCTGATAAAAATTGATCGGGTTGCGAATACTCAAAACGTAACCACACGTCTTTAGATTTCAGCTTGCCTCGCTTGCCACCCAAACTCTCAACTGCCAATGGCTCGCTATCAGAACCTGAAATTAGGGTAGCGATTTTGATATCGCCACCATCTTCATACAACAGATGCATTAAAGAGAAATCCCGCCACTGGCTTCTAATGCAATACCGTTGATGTAACTAGACTCATCACTGGCCAAGAATGCGTACACATTGGCCATTTCTTCTGGCTTACCTAAGCGACGCAACCAAGAACGCTCCTTCATACCATTCAATACTTCTTCTGGCATTGAAGCCAAAATACTTGTTTCCACAAAGCCTGGACATACTGCGTTCACTCGAATCCCTTTAGGCCCTAACTCACGCGCCCATGTGGTTGTAAAACCAATCACACCATACTTAGTAGCAGCATAGTTTGTTTGACCAAAGTTACCGTACAAACCAACCACGCTTGAAGCGCTCACAATGGACCCTTTACCAGCTTTTAACATGTGTGGCACCACTGCTTGCGTGCAATTAAACACGCCCTTTAAGTTAACGTCGATCACAGCATCAAACTGGGCTTCTGTCATATTTACCAAACGCGCATCTTTTGTAATGCCCGCGTTGTTAATCAAGACATCAATGCGGCCGTATTTTTCGATCACCGCAGCAACAACCTGATCAATATTTTGACGATCTGTGACATTCATTACAAAGCCTTCAGCCTGACCGCCTGCAGATTGAAGTTGTTCTGTAGCGGCCTTCACCTGATCAGCATTCATGTCACAAATGATTGAAATACCGCCTTCATCACAAAACTTTTGAGCAGTTGCAAAGCCAATTCCATTAGCACTTCCAGTAATGATGCAAACTTTGCCATCTAAACGTTTTGCTAAATTTTTTGTCATAGTTAACTTTCTAAAATTCAGTGATTACTAAAAAATATTTTTTGTTGCTGCAATAAACCCAAGAGTTTGCGATGAACACCACCAAAACCGCCATTACTCATGACCAAGATGTGATCACCTGGTTTAGCTTCTTTCTTAACAGCCGCGATGAGTTTGTCTAAATCATCAAAAGCTTGCGCCTTAGCACCCAATGGCGCCAAAGATTCTTTCAAGTCCCAACCTAGCGCATCCTTACCAGATGCACTACCGTAACCAAATACCAAATCAGCATCTTGCAAACTATCTGGTAACTGACTTTTCATCACACCCAACTTCATCGTATTGGAACGCGGCTCTAAGACTGCCAAAATACGTGTTCCAGGATTTCTGCCAACTTTACGTCTTAATCCATCAACGGTAGTTGTGATGGCGGTTGGATGATGTGCAAAGTCATCATAGATAGTGATGCCATTAACACGACCAATTACTTCCATGCGACGCTTGACGTTCTTAAATGTGCCAAGTGCCTTGGCAGCATTCTCCGGTGAAACACCCACATGATTCGCTGCCGCTATGGCAGCCAATGCATTCAATTGATTATGACGACCCGTAACAGAAGCATCTTCATCCCACACCACTTCTGCCACCTCTTTAGTCTGGAACAGAACCTTGAAGCCATCATGAGCAGTGTCTTGTAAAGACCAATCAGATTGTTTTGGGTTTAAGCCAAATTTTTCTAGAGTCGACCAACAACCGCGTTTGATCACACGATCTAAACTGTCCTCTGCACTATTGACCACCAAGCAACCATTACTCGGCACAGTACGCACAAGATGATGGAACTGAGTCTCAATAGCCGTGATATCAGCAAAAATATCAGCGTGGTCGAACTCTAAATTATTTAATATCGCTGTGCGTGGCCTGTAATGCACAAACTTACTGCGCTTATCAAAGAAAGCTGTGTCGTATTCGTCTGCCTCAATCACAAAGTAGTGAGGGTCATTTGTATTGGGTCCTGTTTTTTGACCTAGACGTGCAGAAACATCAAAGTTATTAGGTACGCCCCCAATTAAATAACCTGGCTCCAGGCCATTCGCTTGCAAAATCCAAGTGAGCATCGCTGTCGTAGTTGTTTTGCCATGAGTACCTGCCACCGCTAAAACATGTTTACCTTGTAATACCTGCTCACCCAACCACTGAGGACCGGATTGATATGGCAAGCCCTGGTCCAAAATAGCTTCCATCAAAGGATTACCTCTAGAAACCACATTACCAATAATGAATAAGTCAGGCTTTAAAGAAATCTGTTCAGGTGAAAATCCTTCAATCAGTTCAATACCCTGAGCCTCCAGTTGAGTACTCATTGGAGGATAAACATTAGCGTCACAACCAGTCACTTTATGACCAGCTTGACGTGCGATGGCGGCAATCCCGCCCATAAAAGTACCGCAAATACCTAAGATATGAAGATGCATGGCAAGATTTTATCGAAACATCAGTGCAAAATAAGGTAAATGTTTGAAAACAGAAAGAAATAAAGTGAATAAACGTCAATGGAGTTTGCTAGTTGTTGCCGGTCTTGTTGCAGCCGCTTTGGGCATGAGCTTGGCTAGCTTTAAATACAACCCAAAACCTGCCCAAGATTCAGCAATCGAAGAGTTCTTTAAACAAGAATTGCGCTCCCCTAGCGGCGAAATCCATCCAACAGCTAATTGGCGCGGAAAAGTTCTGGTTCTTAACTATTGGGCATCGTGGTGCCCACCCTGTGTTGAAGAAATGCCCGAATTAGTCAGATCCCAAAGCAAATATGCCGCTAAAAATGTGCTATTTGTCGGCATTGGTGTCGATTCACCATCGAATATACGTGAATTTCTTTTTAAAACCCCTGTTAACTACCCTATAGTTTTGGGAGGTCTAGAAGGATCCAACTGGGCAAAAAGTATGGGAAATCCTAGCTCTGGCTTACCTTTTACGGTGCTCGTGAATGAAAAAGGCGTCATTATTAAGTCAAAACTCGGCAAAATAACCGAAGATGAGCTCAGTTCATGGATAGATAGCGCTATAATTCCTTCTAAGTAAAAAAACTATAGGAAGGGCATCATGGATTTACGAAAACTCAAAACTTTGATCGATTTAGTAGCCGAATCTGGCGTATCAGAACTAGAAGTAACAGAAGGTGAAGACAAAGTACGTATCGTTAAAAATCCTGCCCCCATCGCCGCACCCGCACAACAAATTTACGCGCCAGCCCCGGCTGCAGCTCCTGCAGCCCCAGCTCCAGCAGCTGCTCCAACTGCTCCAGCAGAAGCTGCTGCCCCAGCAGCACCAACTGGTCATGCCGTGAAATCTCCAATGGTAGGTACTTTCTACCGCTCACCAACACCTGGCGCTGATGCGTTTGTAAAAATTGGTGACACCGTTAAAGAAGGTCAAACTCTTTGCATCATCGAAGCGATGAAGCTACTGAATGAGATTGAATCTGATAAATCAGGCGTAGTGAAAGAAATTCTTTGCGAGAACGGCCAAGGCGTTGAATTTGGTCAAGCTCTTTTCATTATTGGCTAATCAAGCTAAAGCTTAAAAAGGGTTACCCATGTTTGAAAAGATCCTCATCGCCAACCGTGGCGAAATTGCACTACGTATTCAAAGAGCTTGTCGTGAGATGGGCATCAAAACCGTGGTTGTTTTCTCAGAAGCCGACCGCGATGCAAAATATGTGAAGCTAGCCGATGAAGCAGTATGTATTGGCCCAGCTCCATCAGCACAAAGCTACCTCAGCATGCCAGCAATTATTTCTGCTGCTGAAGTAACTGATGCTCAAGCGATTCACCCAGGTTATGGTTTCTTATCTGAAAATGCCGACTTTGCAGAACGCGTTGAGAAATCTGGTTTTGTATTTATCGGCCCAACAGCAGAATCTATCCGCTTGATGGGTGATAAGGTTTCTGCCAAACAAGCGATGATTCGCTCAGGCGTGCCTTGCGTACCAGGTTCAGAAGGCGCGCTTCCAGATAATCCAAAAGAGATTATTGCAACAGCCAAGAAGATTGGTTACCCCGTGATTATTAAAGCTGCCGGCGGTGGCGGTGGTCGCGGTATGCGCGTGGTTCACACCGAAGCTCATTTGATTAATGCTGTGAACATGACTCGCGAAGAAGCTGGTCGCGCCTTTGGTAACCCAGAGGTTTACATGGAGAAGTTCTTAGAGAACCCTCGCCACGTAGAGATTCAGATTCTTGCAGATACACATAAAAACGCAGTTTATTTAGGTGAGCGCGATTGCTCTATGCAACGCCGTCACCAAAAAGTGATTGAAGAAGCTCCAGCGCCAGGTATTGATCGTCGTTTAATTGCCAAAATTGGTGAACGTTGCGCAGAAGCTTGCCGCAAAATTGGTTACCGTGGTGCAGGTACATTTGAATTCTTGTACGAAAACGATGAGTTTTATTTCATTGAAATGAATACACGTGTTCAAGTTGAGCACCCAGTAACTGAGTTAATTACTGGTATTGATATCGTTCAACAACAAATTCACATTGCTGCTGGCGAAAAATTACCTTTCCGCCAAAAAGATATCGAGTTCAAAGGTCACGCTATTGAATGCCGTATCAATGCAGAAGACCCAGTGAAATTCATGCCAAGCCCAGGAAGAATTCAGTCATGGCACATGCCAGGCGGCCCTGGTATTCGAGTTGACTCTCATGCTTACGCTGGCTACTTTGTGCCTCCAACCTACGATTCAATGATTGGTAAGTTGATTGCCTATGGCGCAACACGTGAACAAGCGATTCGCCGTATGCGCATTGCTCTCTCAGAAGTTGCGATTGATGGCATTTTGACTAACATTCCATTACACCGCGAATTAATGTTGGATCCAAAATTTGAAGCAGGTGGTACAAGTATTCACTACTTAGAACACAAGCTAGAAGAACAAGCCGCTTCACGTCGTGGCAACACGAAGTAAGTTAGTCTTTAGCGCTCATGGCTTTTCGTGAATTAGTTTTTACGGTCTCCGAGGATCTCGCTGAGAATCTCGGAGATGCTCTCATGGAGTTGGGCGCACTATCTATTTCCGTTAGCGATGCAGCAGCAGATACCGAAGCTGAAAAACCGCTATATGGTGAACCAGGTCTAACACCTGATCGCCAAGCTTGGGAACAATCTCAAGTAATTGCGCTCTTTGATGAAGAAGGTTTAACTGCCGCTGAAATATCTCTGGCGTTGACCGAAGAAGGCTTTCAAGTCAATGCTCCAACAGAGCGCAGTGTCGAAGAGCAAGATTGGGTTCGACTAACTCAATCTCAATTCGACCCAATTCAAGTGGGTCAACGCTTATGGGTAGTCCCGTCATGGCACGAAGCACCTAATGACCCTAACGCAGTATGTCTCGCGGTAGATCCCGGTCTAGCTTTTGGCACGGGCAGCCATCCCACAACCAAACTGTGTATGCAGTGGTTAGAAGAACATCCTGATTTAGGCAGCAAATCTCTTTTAGATTATGGTTGCGGATCTGGAATTTTGGCGATTGCTGCCAAACGTCTAGGCTGCGGCGATGCATTAGGCGTAGATATCGATCCGCAAGCTGTTATTTCTGCAAAAGATAATGCTGTACGCAATGAAGTGATAGTTGACTTCAGACTCCCCGAAGAAGATACGGTTAATAGCCAACATGACGTGGTTGTAGCAAATATTTTGGCAAATCCATTACAAGTATTAGCTCCTGCTCTTTGCCAGAGAATCGCCCCTCATGGACATATTGTTTTATCTGGCATCCTAGAAAGACAAGCGCAAGAAGTGATTGATACTTATCAACCATGGATTAATCTACATATTTGGCGAGAATGTGATGGCTGGGTTTGCCTCACAGGGCAACTGAACGACGCACAATCAGAAGCTCAAAAAAAAACTCTAAAAACAACTAAATCAGTTGATGCACAACCTAAAAAATCTCGCGTACTAACTGTTTTTTGTTTAGTTTTGCTCTCACTACTGGTTTTAGCCCAGCTTTTTTATCTAAGTAGGCATGGCTTGGCTCTGCAATTAGCAAAACTTCCTCCTACACTTCAAGAACCAAGCTTAAAAGTATTTCAAAAGATTGATGGTTGGCTTTGCCAACACTTACCTTGTGAAAATATTGCACTGCGCGATTTTTCGGCATGGGCAATAGAGCTAGCTAATTTAAAAATTAACCCTCCTGCGGCAGCAGGTTCATCAGTAACTGGCATCCTAGAGCTACAAATTAGAAATAAATTGAATGCTTATGTCGCTTGGCCACATATTCTTTTATCAATTACTGATGCCAACGATGCTGTAGTCACTGAAAAACTATTAAGTCCAAAAGATTGGTTACCAGAGGATGATCCATCAATTAACCCAAAAGGCTCTAAAGGGCCCGCGGAAGTCGCTGGCAATGTTTTGATGAGTCTACCCACCACCGCTGCAGGTTTCAGAGTGCGCTTGCTCTATGCCAGGGACAATCCACCCCAGATTAATAATGAAGAGTCAAAAGAATCTTCACCTCAACAAACCCCATCTTCAACGAAGGAATAGCATGTCTAGCTTAATTTGCGGCTCAATCGCTTACGACACAATCATGAATTTTGAAGGTCGCTTCCAAGATCAAATCTTGGCAGACCAAATCCATATTCTGAATGTGGCATTTTTAGTTCCAAGCATGCGTCGTGAATTTGGTGGCTGCGCAGGAAATATTGCTTACAACCATAAACTCTTGGGTGGCGAACCAATCATCATGGCAACAGTTGGAGGTGATGCGGGTTCTTACTATGATCAATTAGCCAAATATGACATCAGTGCCGATCACATTCGTGAGCTACCAGAGGCTTTTACAGCTCAAGCCATGATCACCACTGATCGTGACAACAATCAGATCACAGCATTCCACCCCGGTGCGATGGGCGAGTCTCATCTAAATAAAGTTGCCGATGTCATCACTCATCGCCAAGCAAAACAACTAAGCCTACCTAAAATTGCGATTGTGGCTCCAGATGGCAGGCAAGGCATGATTGAGCACTGCCAACAATTAGCTGATGCCAAGATTTCATTTATTTTCGATCCAGGTCAGGGTTTGCCAATGTTTGATGGCAAAGATCTGCTTGGTTTTATTGATCAAGCTACTTATGTTGCCGTGAATGACTACGAAGGTGAGATGCTGGCTCAGCGAACAGGTCTCTCTTTAGAAAAAATTGCCGAGCAAGTTGAAGCCCTGATTGTGACCAAAGGTGCTCAAGGCGCTGAAATCCATGCAAAAGGTAAGAAAATTGATATTCCAGTAGTTCCTGTTGCAAAAGCCATTGACCCAACTGGATGTGGTGACGCATTCAGAGGCGGATTACTTTATGGTTTAGAGCAAGGATTTGACTGGGAGACAACTGGCAGACTTGCAAGTTTGATGGGATCTATCAAAATCGCCAGCCAAGGTCCACAAAATCACCAACCCTCTCAAGATCAAATCAAAGCACAGTTCAAACAAGCCTTCGGCTACAGCTATTAATGAATCTCCCGACATTTTCGGGTTTTCCACTTTTTAATTACCAAAGAAAAAACCCGCTAAGGCGTTAAGCTCTAGCGGGTTTGATTCCCTTCCAGGAATCAGTCCCTAACGAATTAAGGACGTGAACCTGTTGGGAAAGGCCAAGCAGCAGCTGGATTCAAAACTGTCTTTGCAGAAGCAGAGGCAGCTTTAGCTACTGGCTTTTTAGCTGCTGGTTTTTTAGCAGCTGGCTTACTTACTTTTTTTTTACTACTTTTTTAGCAGCTTTTTTAGCAGCAGGCTTCTTAGCAGCAGCTTTTTTCGCTGGCTTTTTAGCAGCTACTTTCTTAGCAGCAGGCTTTTTAGCAGCAGCTTTTTTCGCAGCTGGTTTCTTAGCAGCAGCTTTTTTAGCAGCAGGCTTCTTAGCAGCTACTTTCTTAGCAGCAGGCTTTTTAGCAGCAGCTTTTTTAGCAGCAGGCTTCTTAGCAGCTACTTTCTTAGCAGCTGGTTTCTTTGCAGCTACTTTCTTAGCAGCTGGTTTCTTTGCAGCAGGTTTTTTCTTGGCAGTTGCCATATTAATCTCCTTCACGTGAGAGTGATTTACTAATACTACTGATTAAAGAGACCCGACCACACCAATTTCGTGTGAGCGAGCCATTCATCGGCGCGCCACTCACTTCACGTCGCACGCTAATGAATCCTGGAAAAAAAGCCGTGACCTCAAGAGGCGACGGCTTTTTAAATGAGTAAGAAGAATGTTTAGAACGGTTGAAAGAAAGAGATGACATCTCTCTCTGAGGTTTCAGAGCCTTGGTTTGGAACTCAAGTTGTTGGCTATTACCTATCAACCGTTTCTTCTCCTAGTTTTTGTAACTTTCGTGATACTACAACTTAAGAGATGCGTTGTCATCAAAAATTTTAAAAAAATTTACTCCCAGTTCAACGCACCACCAGTTTGATATTCAATGACACGAGTCTCAAAGAAGTTTCTTTCTTTCTTCAAGTCGATCATTTCACTCATCCATGGGAATGGATTCTCTTCATTTGGGAACATTGCGTCAAGTCCTATTTGCATACAACGTCGATTGCAAATGTAACGGAGATAACCTTTGAACATCGGCGCATTCAAACCAAGAACTCCTCTTGGCATGGTGTCTTCAGCGTAGCGATACTCCAACTCAACTGCTTTCTCAAACAAACCACGCAACTCTTCTTTGAACTCTGCAGTCCATAGATGTGGGTTCTCCAACTTAATCTGATTGATCATGTCGATACCAAAGTTGCAGTGCAATGATTCATCGCGCAAGATGTATTGATACTGCTCAGCAGCACCAGTCATCTTATTTTGGCGACCCATCGCTAGGATTTGCGTAAAACCAACATAGAAGAACAAGCCTTCCATGATGCAAGCAAACACAATCAAAGAGCGCAATAGCTTCTGATCATTCTCTGGCGTACCAGTTTTGAATGATGGATCAGTCAAAACGTCGATAAATGGAATCAAGAACTCATCTTTGTCACGAATAGAGGCTACTTCGTGATATGCATTGAAGATTTCAGCTTGGTTAAGGCCCAAAGATTCCACGATGTATTGGTAAGCATGCGTATGGATTGCCTCCTCAAATGCTTGGCGCAATAAATATTGACGGCATTCTGGAGCAGTAATCTGACGATATGTGCCCAAAACAATATTATTCGCAGCCAATGAGTCAGCTGTCACAAAGAAACCCAAGTTACGCATGATGATGCGACGCTCATCATCGGTTAGACCATTAGGGTCTTTCCAAAGAGCAATATCGCGCGTCATATTGATTTCTTGAGGCATCCAGTGGTTAGCACAACCAGACAAATACTTTTCCCAAGCCCACTTATATTTAAATGGCACCAACTGGTTCACGTCCGTCGAACCATTGATGATGCGTTTGTCAGCCACGTTTACACGACGAGCAGCCGCATCTTCAGGATTGATACTTGCTGATGGCGCCGAAGCTGATGCCATTGGCATTGGCATCGGACGGTTAGGCAATAAATTGCTTTCTACCGCTGCGGCCGGTGTTATTACGGGAGCCGCGCTAGCAACTGGCATTGCCGCTGGTTCTTCATCCCAATTCAACATAATGTCTTCTCCAAATTCTTTCTTAACTGCAATTATTTTTTAACTATACGACTTATTGGCAAGCTTCGCATTCATCGAAACCAGGATCACCAGGACGCATTGTGCAAACTGGACCATCCGCCTCAACTGCTGCAGGAGCTGCTGACAAAGTTGGATCACCGTTTGAAACTGCATTCAATGCACCACCTTTCACAGTTGACTTCTCAACGTGAGTAGCTGAAATCGTGCGCAAGTAATATGTTGTTTTTAAACCACGCAACCAGGCCAATTTGTATGTGTCATCCAATTTCTTGCCTGAAGCACCAGCCATGTAAATGTTGAGTGACTGAGCTTGGTCAATCCATTTTTGGCGACGTGAAGCAGCTTCAACCAACCATTTTGGTTCCACTTCAAATGCTGTTGCATACAAGTCACGCAAATCTTGAGGAATGCGATCGATTTTTGACAATGAACCATCAAAGTACTTCAAGTCAGCAATCATCACTTCATCCCACAAACCACGAGCCTTCAGATCGCGCACCAAGTAGTCGTTCACCACTGTGAACTCACCAGAAAGGTTAGATTTCACAAAAAGGTTTTGATAAGTTGGTTCGATACAAGCTGAAACACCAATAATGTTAGAAATTGTTGCTGTTGGTGCAATCGCTACGCAGTTAGAATTACGCATACCAAATTGCTTGATACGGCTACGCAAACTTGTCCAGTCCATCTTAGAAGACATGTCTACTTCTACATAGCCACCGCGTTGCTCAGCCAACAACTTCACAGAGTCTTGTGGCAGGATGCCGCGATCCCACAATGAACCCTTATAAGTCTGGTAAGTGCCACGCTCTTCTGCCAATTCTGTAGAAGCTAGGTATGCGTAGTAGCAAACTGCTTCCATAGACTCATCAGCAAACTGAACTGCTGCATCACTAGCGTATGGAATACGCAACATGTGCAAGCAATCCTGGAAGCCCATGATGCCCATACCCACTGGACGATGCTTCAAGTTAGAGTTACGAGCCTTAGCAACAGCGTAATAGTTAATATCAATCACGTTATCCAACATGCGCATTGCTGTACGGATCGTTTTTTGTAGTTTTTCATGATCAAGAACTAATTGACCATTAGCGTCTGCCTTCAAATGCACCGCCAAGTTCACAGAACCCAAGTTACAAACAGCAATTTCTGAATCATTGGTGTTGAGCGTGATTTCTGTGCACAAGTTAGATGAGTGAACCACGCCAACGTGTTGTTGTGGGCTGCGAACGTTGCAAGGATCTTTGAAAGTGATCCATGGGTGGCCAGTTTCAAACAACATACCCAACATCTTGCGCCACATATCCAAGGCATTAACCTTCTTAAATGGCTTAATTTCGCCATTAGCAGCTTTTTGCTCATAGGCTAAGTATGCTTTTTCAAACTCTAGACCAAACTTATCATGCAAATCTGGGCATGTTGATGGCGTGAACAATGTCCACTCACCTTTTTCCATCACACGCTTCATGAATAAGTCAGGAATCCAGTTCGCCGTGTTCATGTCATGCGTACGGCGACGATCGTCACCTGTGTTCTTACGCAATTCTAGGAATTCTTCAACGTCTAAGTGCCATGTTTCTAGGTAAGCACAAACTGCTCCCTTACGTTTACCACCTTGGTTAACAGCAACAGCTGTGTCATTCACAACCTTCAAGAATGGCACCACGCCTTGAGATTTACCATTTGTACCTTTGATATGGCTACCTAGAGCACGCACGCTTGTCCAGTCGTTACCCAAACCACCAGCAAATTTAGACAACAGAGCGTTTTCTTTCAAACCTTCATAAATACCATCTAAATCATCTGGAATTGTTGTGAGGTAGCAGCTAGATAACTGTGAACGCAATGTTGCAGAGTTAAACAATGTTGGCGTGCTTGACATGAAATCAAATGTTGAAAGGATTTCATAGAACTCAATGGCACGATCTTCACGGTTTACTTCATTTAAAGCCAAGCCCATCGCCACACGCATGAAGAAAGCTTGTGGCATTTCAATGCGGTGATCTTCGATATGCAAGAAATAGCGGTCATACAAAGTTTGCAAACCAAGGTAGTTAAATTGCAAGTCACGGTCTGCTTTAAGAGCGGCGCCCAACTTAGCCAAGTCAAATGTTAATAACTTTTGATCCAACAATTCCGCATCAACACCTTTTTTGATGAATTGTGGGAAATAGTTGATGTACTCAGCAGCCATCGCAGCCTGAGGTACTTCGCGACCCAAGATCTCTTTACGGATAGTGTGCATCAAGATACGAGCCGTTACTTGGCTGTATGCAGGATCTTTTTCGATCAAAGTACGTGACGCCAAAATAGCTGAGTCATAGACTTGAGCCATTGGCACGCCTTCGTACAAGTTTTTGATTGTTTCTTTGATGATTGGCTCTGCATTCACTGCATTACCCAAACCTTCGCATGCTGCCTGAATCACCATTTGTAGTGCTGCCATATCTAATGGCTTAACCACACCGTTATCAGTCACATTCAAACCTGGGTGATCAATCACTGGTGCAACAGGTTGTGCTGCCACTTGTGCTGCACGCTCTTGATTACGCTTTTCACGATAAAGAACATAAGCACGAGCTACGTTGTGCTCACCACTACGCATTAATGCCAACTCAACTTGGTCCTGAATATCTTCAATATGGAACGTGCCGCCATTTGGTCGGCTACGCAACAATGCGCGCACAACCACTTGAGTTAACTGTTCAACTTGTTCACGCACACGTGCTGAAGCTGCACCTTGACCACCGTTTACTGCCAAAAATGCTTTAGTTACTGCAATCGCAATTTTTGATGGCTCGAATGCCACCACTGAACCATTACGACGAATAATTTTGTAATCAGATAATTGTGTTGCTTGTGCACCACCAACTCCACCTGCAGTAAATCCTTGCGATGGGGTTTGACTAACTTGACCAGCTTGGCCAGCAAATGGGCTTGTTGTTTGGCCAGTAACTTGTGGGTCTACGTAGGTCATTCGGACTCCTATATCTATATATATGTATTAATTAGGCAAAAAAGCTGTTCTTTTTGGGGTTTTTCAATGGCTATTCGCCGTTTAGAACACTACATTTAGTGTTTTACTAGCGACAACGGTACTAAGTATAGGATATTTATGTGACATTTGATAAGCGTTTTTTTAATAAAAATACCTATCGGAATCCCTAGTATTGGGCCAAATATTGGGTATTTTTGGCACTATTTTGGGGATAAAAATTGACTGAAAATAGTGTGTTAGTGCTTGCTAACCTAGCAGCCTAATAGATACTGATTGAGACATTACGATCTGTTATTCAGACCATAAGGAAGTTGTCTTTCTGGAATATCAGCCATGGCTGAAAAATGTTGCCAATCAAAATGAATTCCGGGATCTGTTTTACGACCAGGTGCCACATCACTGTGACCCGCATACGCTGCAATTGGGTATGCTTTTTTCAAAACATGAATCAAATTTTTTAGAGATTGGTACTGTGCTGGCTGAAACGGCAAATCATCTGTTCCCTCTAACTCAATGCCAATCGAAAAGTCATTGCATCGCTCACGACCAAAGAAATTTGATACTCCCGCATGCCATGCGCGGTGCAAGGTAGATACAAATTGTTGCACCTGACCATCACGTTTAATTAAGAAATGACTCGATACTTGGCGATCCGCAATTTCTGCGAAATATGGGTGAGCTTTGGGATCTAACTTATTTTGAAAAAAATCAGCGATGTAATTACCCCCAAATTGACCAGGTGGCAAACTGATGTGATGAATTAACACCAATTCAACAGGCATACCCTGTGGTCGATCATCGTAGTTTGGTGACTTAACCCACTCTGCCTCACCCCACCAACCTTTTGGATCAATCGCTACACGATGTTCTTTAGAGCAATATGCGCCAAATCCTTCACCTTGAGGAAATCTTAATCCGCAGTGGGGACATTGCTGCATAGCGGCTTGCGCGCGTTTTTCTGATGCAGGTTTTGCACTTGATCGTTTATTTTGCTCTAGCTGAGCGTAACGCCACCAAATAACTAGGCCCGTCAGAATTAAAGTGAATAACAGCCATTTCATCGCTGAATTAACACTTCCAAAACAAAACGGCTACCTACGTACGCTAACAGCAATACGGCAAATGAACCTAGAACCCAGCGAACGGCAGTCAGACCTCGTAAACCGATGCGCCAACGCGCAATCAATAATCCAGCAAACATCCCCCACGACAAAATGCCAAAAACTGTCTTGTGATCCCAAAACAAAGCTCTACCGAACAAGGTTTGACTAAAAAATAAACCAGAAAAAACAGTTAGGGTTAATAAAACGAATCCAACAGATAAGATTCTGAACAAGATGCTTTCCATGGTCATCAATGGCGGTAAATGATTACCCCATCTTGCAAAAAAGCTATTACCCTTGTCATGGGTTGGCATATGTAGATGACGATCCTGCCAGTGCATCAAGATTGCATGCAAGGCTGCCAAACTTAATAAACCATAGGCAATATTCGCAACAATGAAGTGCGCTCTGAACCAAGGATCATGAACAGCTCTTTCAGACAATAAGTAGCCTGCAAACAATACTGGCAAGATGCCACAGATACTTGCGGCAATCAAAACCACCGCACGCAAACCCTTCATTGGCAAATACCAACTCTCAAACCAAAAAAAAGTCACACCAATCCACGCCATCATGGATAAAGCCTGGGCAAAACCAAAAATAAATCCCTGAGAGGTAAAAATAGACTCATGCAGAATCAAGCCATGCAGCACAATGACTGGTAATAAAAGCCACTGAGACTGGTTTGATACCAGTGGAGAGCCTTGATTCTGCTCAGATTTTGGAGAGTAAACCCTGATTTCTTGCCAAAAAAACAAGAAATATAAGATGCTGGGTAACCATGCGAGGCTGGGGTGACCTAAAATATTCATATCTACAGTTTAATGCTCATATGTTTCAAAATCTAACAGACCGTTTAAGTCGTGTGGTTAAAACCATGCGCGGCCAAGCTAGGCTTACCGAAGAAAATACTGCGGAAATGCTGCGCGAAGTACGTTTAGCTTTATTAGAAGCTGACGTAGCTTTGCCTGTTGTCAAAGAACTTATCACCAAAATTAAAGAAAAAGCACTTGGTGAAGAAGTTATTGGCAGTTTAAGCCCTGGTCAAGCTTTGGTTGGTGTAGTTCAAAAAGAACTCACAGCCATCATGGGTGACCCTACTGCTGGCAAACTGAATTTAGCTGCACAACCACCCGCCATTATTTTGATGGCAGGTCTACAAGGTGCAGGTAAAACAACTTCTGTTGGTAAGTTAGCCAAATGGCTCAAAGATACTCAAAAGAAAAAAGTATTAACAGTCTCATGTGACGTGTATCGCCCTGCTGCGATTGCTCAATTACAGATGGTGTCAGAGCAAGCTGGAGCAGATTTTTTCCCAAGTACTGAGTCACAAAAGCCAAGTGAAATTGCGAGAGATGCTCTTGATTGGGCAAGACGTCACTACCATGATGTATTGATTGTCGACACAGCCGGTCGATTAGGCATCGATGAAGCCATGATGCAAGAGATTCAATCGTTGCATCAATTGCTCAACCCAGTCGAAACATTGTTTGTGGTTGATGCCATGTTGGGTCAAGATGCCGTTAATACCGCGAAGGCATTCAATGACACACTACCCCTCACTGGCGTGGTTCTGACAAAGCTAGATGGTGATGCTCGTGGTGGTGCAGCTTTATCTGTTCAACAGATCACTGGTGTACCGATCAAATTTGCCGGTGTTGCTGAAAAACTAGATGGCTTAGAACCTTTCGATGCTGAACGCATGGCCAGCCGCATTCTGGGCATGGGTGATATCTTGGCGCTTGTTGAGCAAGCACAAAAGAATGTGGATATCGAGCAAGCTCAAAAACTAGCTGATAAGGTAAAAAAAGGTGGTTTTGACTTAAATGATTTCCGCATGCAAATCAGTCAAATGCGACAAATGGGCGGTCTTGGCAATTTAATTGATAAGTTACCAGCTCAATTTGCTCAAGCTGCAGCCAAACAAGATATGAGTGTTGCTGATAAGCAGGTGCGTCGCACTCAAGGCATTATCGACAGCATGACCCCTCAAGAAAGAATGAAACCAGAACTTCTTAAGGCAAGTCGCAAACGTCGCATAGCCGCAGGTGCAGGTGTACAAGTTCAAGAAGTGAATCGAGTTTTGGCTCAATTTGAACAAATGCAAACCATGATGAAACAATTTAAAGGCGGCAAGATGGCACGCATGCTTGGTGGCATGGCGGCCAAAGGCATGGGCGGGATGTTTAAACGCTAATTTAAGTATTTTCAAATACAAAAAAGCCTGTCAGTTTGAAATTGACAGGCTTTTTTGTTAATGCTGAATACGTGTGATTAACGTGGATTAGTTAATGGCCAATTTTGCCTTGACTGAGTCAATCACTTTGTTGGCTACTTCAGCAACTGGAACATTAGTGGCCTCTGTATCAGTACGAGCTTGGAACTCTAATTGACCTTCTTTAAGACCACGTTCACCAATCACAACACGATATGGCACACCAATTAACTCCCAATCAGCAAACATAGCACCAGGACGCTCGCCACGATCATCCAAAATTACCTCAATACCAGCGGAAGTTAATTCTTGATACAGCTTGTCAGCCGCCTCTCGCACCATGTCAGAACGGTCATAACCCATTGGGCATAACACCACTTGGAATGGCGCAATTGATACTGGCCACATGATGCCGCGATCATCAAAACACTGCTCAATCGCCGCACCTAATAAACGTGTCACACCAATACCGTAACAACCCATCACCATTGGTTGAGATTGCCCTTTTTCATCCAAGTAAACAGCATTCATTGATTCTGAATAACGTGTACCTAATTGGAATACGTGCCCCACTTCAATACCACGACAAATCTCAAGTGTGCCCTTACCATCTGGTGATGCGTCACCAGCAATCACATTACGCAAATCTGCAATGATTGGCTCGGGTAAATCACGACCCCAGTTAACACCAGTTAAATGATGTCCTTCTTGGTTAGCTCCGCAAACAAAATCACTCATTTGCGCAACAGTTCTGTCAGCCACAACAGTTAACGGTTTTTTCGTTTTCACAGGCCCTAAATAACCAGGAGGCGTACCAAAGTAGTCAATGATTTCTGCTTCAGTTGCAAAACGGAAATCAGTTAAACCTGGCACTTTGCTTGCCTTAACTTCATTTAATTCATGATCACCGCGAACTAATAACAAAAATAATTGTGGGCCAGCTTCTTGATCAACAGCTAGAACAATCGATTTAACGGTCTTGTCTAAAGGTAGCTTTAAGAATTTAGCAAGATCTTCACACTTGCTTTGTCCTGGCGTTGGCACCAAAGTGACTTCTTGAGTTGGTGCGGCACGATTAGCTATCAGTGACAAAGCTTCCGCAGTTTCAATATTGGCTGCATAGTCTGATGTAGGGCAATAAGCAATCGCATCCTCACCAGTTTCTGCAATCACATGAAACTCTTGGCTACCTGTACCGCCAATGGCACCATTGTCTGCATTAACTGCTCTAAAGTTAAGTCCTAAACGCTTAAAAATACGTGTGTATGCCTCAAACATCTTCGCATATGAGACCTGCATCCCTTCAACATCACGGTCAAAAGAGTATGCGTCTTTCATACAAAACTCTCGACCACGCATGATGCCAAAGCGAGGGCGACGTTCATCACGGAATTTAGTCTGAATTTGATAGAAGTTCACTGGCAACTGCTTATAACTTTTGATTTCATGACGAGCAATATCAGTCACTACTTCTTCAGAGGTTGGCTGAATCAAAAAATCACGGTCATGACGATCCTTGATGCGTAAAAGTTCAGGCCCCATCTTGTCCCAGCGACCGGTTTCTTGCCAAAGCTCAGCTGGTTGAACCACCGGCATCAATAACTCAACAGCACCGGCACGATTCATTTCTTCTCGAATAATGCCCTCGACTTTACGGATAACCTTTAAACCCATGGGCATATAGTTATAGATACCGGCACCCAATTTACGGATCATGCCAGCACGCATCATAAGCTTGTGAGAAACGATTTCTGCGTCAGCTGGGGCTTCTTTTAAGGTTCTAATAAAAAACTGAGATGCTTTCATGGTTCACTTTATAAAATATATGGGTTAGCTATATAGCTATAATCAATTTATTGATTTTAAAGGATTAAAGGATTAGGGCACGAATATGCTCGACAGAGAGGGATATAGACCCAACGTCGGCATCGTTCTACTCAATCAACGTAACGAAGTATTTTGGGGGAAACGTGTTGGCCAACATTCTTGGCAATTCCCGCAAGGCGGCATTCAACACGGTGAAAACCCAGAACAGGCGATGTATCGTGAGTTGCATGAGGAGATCGGTTTAGAGCCGCAACACGTTCAAATTATTGGACGTACTCGTGAATGGCTGCGTTATGACGTGCCAGCTGAGTTCCTGCGTCGATCTAATTCTTCATCAGGTCGCCGTACGACCCGTCAAGCTTACCGAGGTCAAAAACAAATTTGGTTTTTATTACGCATGGTAGGTCGTGATAGCGATGTGTGCCTACGAGCCACTGACCACCCAGAATTCGATGCATGGCGTTGGAGCCCCTATTGGATTCCATTGGATGTTGTGATTGATTTTAAGCGCGAGGTTTATGAATTAGCTCTATCAGAGCTAGCCAGATACATTGCGCGGGGCCCAAGAATGATGATGATGCCATGGGGATCCCCATTGGATCTTTATAGATCAAACCCACATGATGCGAAAAAAGATTCGGAGAACTCTTGATCAAGAATCAACCATATATGAATTTATTGAAATATCTTTTGTGCTCTTTGGCTATGATTAGCTTAAGCGCTGCAGCTCAATACAGAACTGCAGATCCTGCTGATGAAAATGATCCGGATGCCCCACGCTTTTGGGAAGAAACTCAAGTCAAGATTCCAACTGCGCCACCATCAAAAGATTTAAAACCTTTTTATGTGTCACCAAACACACCTCTAACATTTGCTATTGATGCCAATTCAATTGCTTTTGGAAAAGATGATGTAATTCGTTACGTCATTGTTATCACTAGCCCCGCCGGCGCCAAGCAAGTGACTTACGAGGGTATCCGCTGTGAAACTCATGAGTGGCGTTTATATGCAACCATGCAAAAAGATGATCAATGGGTCAAAACACCAAATAGTCGTTGGCAAGCAGTTAGAAGCAATAGCTATAACCGCTATCACTCAGCTTTAATACAAGACGCATTTTGTGAAAATTCAATTCCTCGCAGAAGTGCGAAAGAAATTATTCCGTTTTTAAAACCTTAGTTACTTAATTAGTTTTTATTTTTTAGCAGTCAATTGAGAACCAATTGACTCGCCATTAGCTAGGCGCACTAAGACGTTAGTTTCCAAGCCAGAAGCAATCACAGTACTGGCTCCAGACTTAGCTGCCAACTTCGCTGCTAATACTTTGGTCAACATGCCACCTGTACCAATATCACTACCGGCACCGCCTGCCATAGCTTCCAATTGCGCATCACCCGCTACAGCATCCTGAATTAATGTAGCTCGAGGATCTTTACGAGGATCAGCGCTATATAAACCACCTTGATCAGTCAAAATAACTAAAGCATCTGCCTCAATTAAGTTTGTTACTAAAGCGCCCAATGTGTCGTTATCACCAAATTTAATTTCATCAGTCACAACTGTATCGTTTTCATTGATGATTGGCACAACACCATGTTTCATCAAAGTTAACAATGTCATACGGGCATTTTGGTAACGCTGCTCATCTGCCAAGTCAGCATTAGTCAACAACACCTGCGCTGTACGAATGCCATACTTTGCAAAAGATGTTTCATAGACTTGCACTAAGCCCATTTGACCCACTGCTGCTGCAGCCTGGAGCTCATGAATATCTGTTGGTCTTTTTGACCAACCCAAGCGTTGCACACCTTCAGCAATTGCTCCTGAGCTAACCATAACAACTTGCTTGCCCATGTTACGCAGTTCAGCCGTTTGAGCAGCCCAACGTCCAATCGCATCATGATCAAGTCCTTGGCCACGATTAGTTACCAATGTTGAACCTACTTTAATCACAATGCACTGGGCATCTTGTATTGCTCTGCTCACCAACTGCTCCTATAACTTTTATAGTTAGTCGTTAATTTCTTCGTCGTCAGCATCATTACTCTGAAAACGTACATCCGCATCATGTTCTTCAGCCTCATCACGCTCTTGACGCTTTGCATCCAAATCTTTTTGGATCGCGTAACAAAGTTGTTGGCAACCCTCACCTGTCAATGCAGAGATCTCAAATACAGGGCCTTTCCAACCATATGCTTTGATGAATGCTTTTACTTTTGCTGCACGATCTTCTTCAGCAATCATGTCGACTTTATTTAAAACCAACCAACGTGGCTTGTCGTATAAAGACTCATCATACTTTTTAAGCTCGTTCACAATCGCTTTTGCTTCACCAACAATATCAACGTTTTCATCAAACGGTGCCATATCGACTAAATGCAACAATAAGTTTGTACGTTGCAAGTGTCTTAAAAAGCGATGGCCTAGGCCTGCGCCTTCTGCTGCACCTTCAATCAAACCAGGAATATCCGCAATCACAAAACTGCGCTCCGCTCCAACCCTCACCACACCTAAATTAGGATGCAAGGTTGTAAATGGGTAATCTGCAATTTTTGGACGTGCATTAGATACTGCTGTAATCAATGTAGATTTACCAGCATTTGGCATACCTAATAAACCAACATCGGCTAATACTTTTAACTCTAATCTGAGCTTGTGTTCTTCGCCAGGCAACCCACTGGTCTTTTGTCTTGGCGCACGATTGGTACTGCTCTTGAAATGCAAGTTACCCCAACCGCCCGCACCACCCTTGGCTAAACACAATCTTTGACCGTGATACGTCAAGTCAGCAATCACCTCGTTGGTATCCATGTCATGAATGATTGTGCCAACTGGCATACGCAACTCAATATCTTCACCAGCTTTGCCATAACAATCTGAACCACGACCAGGCTCACCATTTTGAGCTAAGTGTTTTTTTGCAAAGCGGTAATCAACCAAGGTATTGATATTTCTATCTGCAATTGCATACACGCTACCACCCCGACCGCCATCTCCGCCGTCAGGACCGCCAAATTCGATAAATTTTTCGCGACGCATAGAAGCACTGCCAGAACCACCATGGCCTGCAACTACTTCAATACGGGCTTCGTCGATAAATTTCATAAGATCCAATAAAAAAGGCCTCGCTATTTGGCGAGGCCTTATGCTGAGTTCTGAATGTTCTTCGTTATCTCAGTTAAGGCTAATTAAGCGCTCGGAAGTACAGAAACGAAAGATTTCTTATCTGCACCTTTAACGCCAAATTGAACATGACCATCTACCAATGCGAACAATGTGTGATCTTTACCACAACCAACGTTCACACCAGGGTGAACGCGTGTACCGCGTTGGCGAACAATGATGCCGCCTGCATTGATGGCTTGACCGCCATAAACTTTAACGCCTAATCGTTTTGACTCTGAGTCACGGCCGTTACGTGTTGAACCGCCGCCTTTTTTCTGTGCCATTTTCTACTCCGCCTCTGCCTATTAGGCCTTGATGGTGTTAATCAAAATTTCAGTAAAGTTCTGACGATGACCTTGACGCTTTTGGTAGTGCTTGCGTCGACGCATCTTAAAAATCTTCACTTTGTCATGACGACCCTGAGAAATAACAGTGGCTTTAACAGCTGCACCACTAACCAACGGCTCACCAAACTTTAGTGATTCGCCTTCGCCTACGGCGAGAACTTGGTCAAGAGTGATTTCGCTGCCTACATCCGCTGGTATCTGTTCTATTTTCAATTTTTCGCCAGCAGCAACTTTGTATTGTTTGCCACCGGTTTTTATGACCGCGTACATATTGAAATCTTTCTATTAAATAACTACCCGACCCCATGTCGAGTAGAGCCTTAGATTATAGCCCTAGCTTAATTTCTAGTCAAAAAGTAGAATTGATACCTCTGTAGTTGATTTATTGCTAGTTTTTATAATAAAACTTAATTAATTCAATGAGTTAAACTGCAGTTAATTAGAAAACATCAAAGATAAAATGTTAATGAGCACTAACTTACAAACAATTCTCAGCCCAATTTCAGGGGATATGCAGGCCCTCAATGGGGTTATTAGAGATCGTTTGAGCTCAGAAGTTGCTCTTATTAATCAAATATCTGCCTACATTATTGAAGCAGGCGGCAAAAGAATTCGACCAGCATTATTGCTATTAACCAGTCAGGCCATAGCTAACGGTCAACCAGTTCAACATCATTTAGACATGGCGGCAGTTGTTGAGTTTATTCATACCGCTACATTGCTACATGATGACGTAGTGGATGAGTCTCATTTACGTCGTGGTCGCGCAACTGCAAATGCTGCATTCGGGAATGCCGCTAGTGTTCTAGTAGGAGATTTTCTATATTCAAGAGCGTTCCAAATGATGGTGGCGCCCAATGAATTAAAAATCATGCAGATTTTGGCTGATGCCACCAATACGATTGCCGAAGGTGAAGTACTGCAACTCATGAACATGCATGACCCTGATGTGAATGAAGAACGTTACATGCAAGTAATTCATTACAAAACAGGTAAATTATTCGAAGCATCTGCAGCATTAGGCGCACTTCTTGCTAAAGCAACTCCGGAACAATATGCTGCGGCAGAAGCTTATGGCAGACATATTGGCTCAACATTCCAATTGGTTGACGATATTTTGGATTACACCGCTAGCGCAGAACAAATGGGTAAAAATGCAGGTGATGATTTAAGAGAAGGTAAACCTACACTTCCACTCATCTATTTACTTGATCACGGCACAGCCGAGCAAAAGAAATTAGTGCGTCACGCGATTGAACAAGCTGATGAGTTGCCAGAGGACATGTTCCAACAAGTTTATGAAGCCATCATGGCGTCAAATGCAATCACATATACAGAAGAAACAGCAAAACGAGAAGCTCAATTGGCTAAAGAAGCTCTAGCCTGTTTCCCAAAAAATGAAGCCACTCAGAGCTTGATTGACTTGTGTGATTATTCTCTCAAGCGGTCAACATAGTTTGTTTGACCCCTCTGGGAAAAAGTAGCTCTCACCATCATTAGTCTTTAGTTCTAAAAATTTTATTCCGTATAGATTTTCCAAATCTATACGGTTAACTTTATTCATGGGTTGATCAAAGTTCATCAGCCCTTCTTTGATAAAAATTACCCGATCAAAATAATGTAAAGCGTGATTAACATCATGCAAGATTGCGATCACAGTTAAAGCTCGTTGCTTGGCAAAATCACATAAATTTGAGAGTAAAGCTATTTGTAAATAAGGGTCTAAGGCAGCAAAAGGCTCATCGACCAGTAAAAGACCTTCACGCACAGTCCACATTTGGGCAAAAATTCTTGCAAGTTGTACGCGAGCCTTTTCACCACCGGACAAAGTCATATATGGTCGCCCTGCTAAATGAGATGCCATGGCACTACTGAGAGAATTTTTGATTAGTTTTTTAACTTCCGGTTCAGATATATTTTTCTGATTTAAGCATCCAAGCCCAACAATTAAATCAACTGAAAAATCAAAGCCAATCTCTTGCGCTTGAGGCAATACAGCCCGATAGAAACTCAGCTCTTGATATGACCAATCAAGTATCGACTTATTTAAAAAATATATTTCACCAAAATCTAGATCAATATCTTTTGCTAATAGCTTTAAAAAAGTAGATTTACCTGAACCGCTAGGACCAAGCACTGCAATACGCTCACCCTTTTCTACATGCAACTCAGCAATATAAATGCCTGACCTATTAGACTTATCAGAAGCCTGGTCGATATGCCAAGTTTTCTTAATGCCTAAAATCTGAAGATACTTACTTTGAGAAATAGAATTAATCATTTCTTAATCCAAGACTTAATGATTCTTTTTATTTAACAAATATAAGAAATACGGCGCACCAATCAATGCCGTGAAAATCCCTACTGGCATTTCAGTAGGTGCTGCTAAGTTTTTAGCTAGGGTATCTGCGATGACTAACAAAAGTGCCCCCATCAACATCGAGATGGGCAAAACAATTCGGTGATCTGCGCCAAACAGAACTCTGACAATTTGCGGAGCAATGAGACTAATAAAACCAATAACACCACTTGTAGCAACGCAAAGTCCACAAAGTAAAGCAATGCACAAAATGGTTACAACTTTGATACGAGGTAAGTTAACTCCTATGTGCTGTGCCACAGCATCACCCATGGCTAAAGCATTCAATTGCGAGGCCAATCTAATAACCACACCAAGCCCTACTAGAAGTCCGACTATCAGTATCCAGAATGAAGCCCAGTTAACACCCGACAACGACCCCAAAGTCCAAAATGTGAAGCTTCGTAACTGTTGATCATTAGCCAGATATATACACAATCCAATCATGGCTGAAGCCAAGGCATTTAATGCCAGCCCACATAACAATAGGCTAGATATAGAAACCAAGGACATGACTTTTGAGAGTAATAACAAAATCTGGCACATCAATGCAGAGCCAAAAAATGCCACAACTGGATAAAGCCAATATTGAATGAACTCACCTGATTCAATTAAGTAATTTGATGAAGGGGCAAAAATCATCATCACGGCAATGGCTAGTGCTGCACCACTTGTGATTCCTAGTAATGCAGGATCTGCTAATGGGTTTCTAAATAAAGCTTGTGTTAGAGATCCGCATAAACCTAAAGAAGCACCTATAGCCATCGCTGCAAGTACTCGCGGCAATCGGATATCTATCAAAACATCTAACGATCTAGATGATTCAATTCTTCCGTCCAACAAGGCATAAATATCAAGCCAAGATATTTCAACTGGACCAATTAAAACCGACGTGATGACAACTAGCATGAATATGCATGCAAGGCTCATCAAACCAACTGTCGTACTGATCTTATTAGACAAGTAGCGCTCGCCTCAATTCAAGAACAGTTTCAGGCAAGCGCGGACCAAAACCCAGCAATTGATTAGCATCAATAGATACAAATCGATGGTTTCTTACTGCTGCCACTGAACCTAAGGAACGATTTTCTAATAGTCCTTGCAAACCGCCTAAGATGTTCTCGCTTTGCTTTGTCATCAGGATAATGTCTGGATTAGCCTCAATAAATACTTCAACGTTTAATGGTTTGTATCCAACATAAGAGGTCATGGCATTTATCCCGCCGGCATATTGAATCATTGCAGCTGCACCCGTATCTCGACCACTCACCAACAAACGAGATGCCTGATGTGATAGCAGAAATAGAACTTTAGGTGGATGCTTAATCACCGGTTGATTCAGATATGCCGCACGCCAGGATTGATTTAAGCGCTGAATTAATTTTTCTTGGGAAACTATCGCCTTACCAATACTTGATATTTCTCTAACTCTTTTTATCAAGCCATTAAAGCTATATTCCGAATCCAGTATTTGAAAATTGATTTTTTTATTACTTTTTATTGCTCTAACAAATGCTGGCGGCCCCACGTCTTCAGTAGCCAATATATGAGTAGGACTCAAAGATAAAACTCCTTCTACGGATAGAGTTCTTGCATAACCTACGCTTGGGTATTTTCTAACTTCTAGCGGATAGTTAGATGTTGCATCAACTCCTACCAAATATTTTTGCAAGTTCAATTCATAAATAATTTCTGTGATCGCACCACCTAAAGAAACAATTCTTATTGGGCGCTCTCGATTTTGATTGGCATAAGAAGGCTTAACTAGACTTAATAATCCTAACCCCAATAAACGCTTTGAAAAATTTCGACGGGTGGCGAGTATCATAAGTCATACCTCAGCGTCACAGAAATGTTTCTTCCAGGACCTGTGTAGGCATCAAGAACTGGAGATGCAGCTTCTACACCCCTTACATCCGACCATCGCCAATATTTCTTATCGAATAAGTTACCAATACCCACATTTAGATTTAAATCTTTTCTAGGTTGCCAATTCGCCTTCAAATTAAATACTGAATATGCTGGAGCAACATATTGGGCAACTTGCATTCTCGTTTGCGTATCCGTTACCGTTCCCACATCCGATGGTTTTTTCGACCATGTATGCAGCCATTGACCGGTAATACCCCAGTTTTGACGTTGATAGCTCAAGCCTAAAGATGCTCGCATAGGCTGAATGGTGTCTATGGGTTGATTTTGACCCCCACTTGATGTGGCCTTCCCCTTTGAATAAACCCACCCAGAAGTTAGAGTCCAATGACGTTTAAACAAGGTCTCAAATCTGACATCCAAACCTTGAATTGTTGCCTGACTACGATTTAGGTATTGATAAATCAATGGATCACCGGATCTTCCAGATCCACCAACTATCTGTTGCTCAATAAAATCTTTGTAATGATTACTGTAGCCAGCAATCGTATATCGCGACTTCTGCCATTTACCCTTGATACCGACCTCAAGACTATTTGCTTTTTCTGATTGAAGATTTGGATTGCCGATACTGGTATAGCCATGCCTCAAATTGCTAAAACCATTATTAACTTGATCTTGTGTAGGCGCACGAAATCCTTTTGACCATGTTATGTATGGTTTTGCATAAGGTTGCAACTTCCACACTCCTGAGATGCTAGGAGATATAGCGGAATCATTCAAATTGACTATTGGCAAACTATAGCCAGCTTGAGATGACTTAAATTGATAATGATCTAATCGAATCCCTGGAATGACACTGAACTTATCTGTGTCTAACTCCAGTTGACCATATATGGCAAAAAGATTTCTTTGCGTATCAGGGAAATACTTCACCTGATCGTTGTAGTCACCTGTTCGTTTAACTGATTGGACAATTTTTGATTGTTGGATATCAAGTCCATATGTCCACTTTTGTAAGTTAATCCCCTCTTTGTAATTTACCCAATGCGCATTCAATCCAAATGAATTGTCAGAAAGATTGTTATCTCTACTTCTATCAATCTGACGGTCTTCAATTGATAGCTGGTTAACTGCAGCCTTTTGTAACCACAACTTGAATGAAGACTCATCTTCAAAACCAAATATGGTTTGATTAGTCACCAGATCTAAAGAGATGCGCTGGCGCTTTAGCCAATCTTTTGCTTGATGATCAAAGACGCTAGATGTTCTAGCGGTATAGACATTCGTGTGACGATTTTTTGTAACATCCTCTAGAGTTAAAAGCATGTTTTGCTTAGGTCTGAACTGCCTTTCTAGCTTAGCCAACAGGTATCTTTGATTGTTATCTTCAGGATTTGGCTTTGTGCGAAGAGCATCAGGTGTATCTAGTTGACCTTGGTTACTCATTTGAGAACTTGAGGTAAGTGATGAAACTAACAATGCATTCCAGTCAGAACCTTTCCTTGCCCAATGGATAGCACCAGTTGATGATTGATTAACTGAACGATATCCAACTTTGATAGCGGCTGAACTATCTCCCCCTTTTAATAAATCATTAGCGGTGATCGTTTTAAAGTTCACTGCCCCAGCCAAGCCATCACTGCCATATTGTGTTGACGAAGGCCCCTTTAACACCTCTATCTGACCAATACCTTCCAACTCAACATAATCACCACGACCAACTGAAGCCGAGGAGTAATCAAATGAATGAGGCATACGAATACCATCAATCATCATCAACACTCTATTACCCTCAAGACCTCTAATATTGATACTTTCTTGCCCAGTACGCCCCACTCCAGATGAAACACCAAATCGTGCTGTTTGTGATCTCACTTCAATATCTAAATCTTCACTAAATAGCTCTTTGATATCTTTGCTATTTCTACGATTAATTTCATTGTTATCAATTAGAACTACAGAGTGCGGCACATCAGTGATCAAACGATCCCCTTTAGTTGCAATGACCGAAATTGGTTCTAGAGAACTTAATTCTGCGTACAGGGCTTGATTGAAATTTGAAGCTGATGATGTGGCAGAAAATGAACTGCCCGCAATAATCACCAACCAATGAATGGTTTTACTCGAAGACACAACAGCCTTTCAATTTAATACACTGGCTGGCGACTAAACTGGCTTGCTTGTGTCAGAAATGCTTAATCAAGCATTGATGAAAACTTTATCACAGATGAGAACTATTCTTATTAGAGTGGTTATTAAGATCATACGTCAGAAAGTTCCTACAAAACTTTCAGCATTTATTACCCTATTTTGTGCCGTTATTCCCATACAGATTCATATGAGTTTGCTATAGTCACTCTCATGTTCTTTGCTTTGGAAAGCATTCATGGATTCTTGGCTTAATGATTGGCCGTGGTGGGCACAGTTAGCTGTAGTTATTTTGTTGCTTGCTATATCTGCATTTTTCTCTATCACAGAGACAAGCATGATGGCAGCCAATCGTCACAGAATTAGACACTTGGCCAATCGAGGTCATCGTGGCGCCAAGAACACACAAGACCTACTCGGCAAAACTGAGGAACTGCTATCTGTCATCTTGATTGGCAATAACGTCGTCAACACAATTGTTCCCGTCTTGCTAACAGCAATTGCCATTCATGCATTTGGCAATAATGGCTCTGTGTTATCAATTAGCACTGGTGTAACTGCAGTACTCATCATTATTTTTTGCGAGATCACACCTAAAGTGATTGGCGCTACTTACCCAGAAAGAATTTCAATCGTCACTAGCTGGATCATCAAACCCTTGATCGTGATCTTAAAGCCAGCGATGTTGTTAATTAATTTATTTGTTACCGGCTTATTAAAGATTTTTAGGGTAGATACCAAATCCAATAGCAACCAACAAATGACACCAGAGGAGCTACGCTCCGTGGTACTTGAGTCAACTCACTTTATTCCAAATAAGCACCGCAGCATTTTGGTCAATCTATTTAACTTAGAGAGTATTCAAGTTGACGATGTGATGACCCCTAGATCCAGAATGGAAGTTCTAGATTTTTCCAAACCAATTGATGATGTGATTCATCAGTTAGAAACTTGTTATCACAATAAGTTACCTGTATGCGATGAGGATTCTGACAAAATCATCGGCATTCTTGCTGTTCGTAAAGCTTTGAGCTTATTAGGCGATGAAGAACTTGAGCACCAGAATTTCCGAGATTTATTGAGTGAACCATACTTCATTCCTAGCGGAACACCCGTATTACAACAACTTCAATTCTTCCAAGAAAATCAGGAACGCATTGGCTTAGTTGTTGATGAGTACGGAATTGTTCAAGGTTTAGTAACAATTGAAGATATCCTTGAAGAGTTGATTGGCGAGTTCACCACATCACTCCCCGACTTAGCCATTAAAACAAAATGGTTAGCAGATGGCACCTACATAGCTGATGGGTCATCAAGCTTAAGAGATTTGAATCGATTACTTGATTTGAATTTACCCACAGATGGGCCTAAGACATTAAACGGCTTATTGATTGAAACTCTCGAAGATATTCCAGACAACAACGTTAGCGTCAAGATTGATGGGGTTGTAATGGAAATCATTCAGGTTGACGATCAAATTATCAAAACCGTTCGTATATATCAACCGAATGCCTGAGCAAGATGATGTCATTATTCATTTCTGGCAAAACGTTGTTAATCAATCTCTACAAACTAGAGCTAGTGACATTCACATTGAACCAGAGAATGGCGTAAGTCACATACGCCTGCGTGTTGACGGCTACCTCAAACACCTCACCAGCTCACCCTGCAACTGGCACGAAAGAATTGCTAGTCGAATAAAAATTCTTGCGCGTCTAGACATTGCTGAAAAACGACTGCCACAAGACGGTCAAATGTTGATTGGCTATCAACAAGACTCCCCAAACGTTGACTGTCGCATTTCCACACTACCAACTTTGCATGGCGAGAAAATTGTTCTTAGGATTTTGAATAAATCAGCTGATGATTTAAATCTAAATGTGCTTGGCTTTACAGATAAGCAGTTATTAGATTTAAAGCACGCCTTATCGCGCTCTCAAGGTTTTATATTGGTGACCGGCCCTACTGGCAGCGGTAAGACACACACCTTATATAGCTGCTTAAAAGAATTGATGGATAACACCAAAAATCTGACTAGCATTGAGGATCCGATTGAGGTTCATCTAAAAGGCGTGAACCAAGTTCACATCAACGAAAAAGCGGGCTTAAGGTTCGATACAGCACTCAGAGCTCTTTTACGACAAGATCCTGATGTGATTATGGTTGGAGAAATTCGCGATTTAAAAACAGCTGAAGTAGCCTTTCAGGCAGCTGAAACTGGCCACCTAGTCCTAGCGACCTTGCATGCTAATGATGCCCCTAGCGCTTTATGGCGTTTAAAGCAACTTGGAATTAGCCCAGATCAACTAGCTAATAATTTAATTTGTATTACAGCGCAACGACTAGTTAGATTGTTTTGCCATCACTGCGCAGGAAAATTAACCGCAGAGAATAACCAGTCATGTCATGTTTGCGATGGCACAGGCTATAAAGGTCGAACAGGTATACATCAAGTGCTTCCAATTAATCATGATCTTCGCATCATGATTGAATCAGGCGCGACACTAACAGCCATCAATAACTACTGTCACGCAAATCAAATTATTAGCCTGCAAGACAGCGCTCAGTTATTAGTTGAAAGGGGTATTACTAGTGCGGCAGAAGCCATGAGATATGCCGCATGAAACAATTAAACCTAGCAGAACAACTAATTATCAGTAAGCAATTTTCAACATTGCTTGACGCAGGCCTACCGCTACTTGATGCCATTAATCTCATGCAGATGTCTGATATTGCCAATGAGTTGAAAAAGGGCCACTCTTTGTCTCAGTCATTTATGCAGTTAGGTTTTGATATGTTCTGTATTGGGCTAATACACACCGGTGAAATGAGTGGATCATTAACCAATAGCTTTAAACAAATTGAGACCTACCTCAATAAAAAAATTGAGATAAATCGCAAAGTTAAAAAAGCACTCCATTACCCTACAATCGTTTTACTAATCTCATGCGCCATACTTTGGGCGATGCTTATATGGGTCATACCAAGCTTTGAGCAAATGTTTGCTAATTTTCAAGCAGAATTACCAACACCAACCTTAATTTTGATTGCCTCATCCCATTGGTTTAAAGAATTTTGGATGCCAATGGGCTTAGCGGTAATTTTTTCACTATTTATATTTTTTCAGATATGGCAGAGATATTTACCGTTTCAAAAGAAAATTGATTTCTTATTATGTCGACTACCAATTGCGGGCCCAATCAGAAAGGCTTCTTTGCTAACCCAATGGAGCAAAAACATTTCAACCTTGCTAGCTAGCGGTATGCCAATCTTAGATTCGATTAGACAGACTGCCTTAATATCAAACGACTGGGTCACATTTCAATTATGCTCAGATGTAGATGGCTTATTAAGTCAGGGGTGGTCTCTTAGCGACTCTTTAGCGAAACTCAAAGCCACAGGCTATTTTTTAAATAAGGCTCAGTTACAACTAATTAATGTTGGCGAGTCATCAGGTCAACTCTGCTCAATGTTAGATCTCATATCGAATCAGGCATCATGCCAATTAGATGAGTTGGTTGACGGCTTAACTCAAAGCTTAGAGCCCATACTAATGATCATCATGGGATTGATTATTGGCACCTTGGTTATTTCTCTATACTTACCCATCTTTCAAATGGGGCAAATTCTTTGATAGAAATAATTTCTGTGATTGTTTTGGTAGTCCTGCTAGTAGCTTTAGCATGGATTGATTTCAAAACATTCCAGTTACCTGATCCACTAACTATTTCTCTTGCTGCTTATGGGTTAATAGCAAATGGCATACTGGGATTAGGTTGGACAGATACACCATCAGCACTAATAGGCTGTGTGAGTGGCTATCTAAGCCTATATTTATTGAACTTGGCTTATATAAAAATTAAAAAAATGCATGGTATTGGCATGGGTGATGCCAAACTACTCGCCGGCTTAGGCGCATGCTTTGGCTGGCAAAGCTTGCCATATATTTTAATCATCGCATCAATAACTGGTTTACTAGGTGGCTATATATGGCTTAAAGTTCATCAACAAGACTCATCTCATGTTTTTCCATTTGGACCATTTATTGCACTCGGTGGCATCATCACATTGATATGGCTAATACTCAACGCACCCCTGAACCACTTAAGCATGTACTAAGAGTTGGCTTAACCGGTGGCATTGGCTGTGGGAAAAATGCCGTTGCAGCCCACTTGGAAAGTATGGGTGCACTGGTTATCGATACGGATCTAATTGCTCATCAGATAACTGGGCGGGATGGTCTTGCCATGCCAGCCATCAAAACCTCATTTGGTGATGAGTTTTTGCTTCCTGATGGATCATTAGATAGAGGCAAAATGCGGGCCCTAGTTTTTAGTGACCCAAAAGCTAAATTAGCCCTAGAGCACATTACCCACCCATTAATTCATCAAAAATCACAAGAAATCGCATCGGAGGGTATTAAAAAACAGCCCCCTTATGTTGTCTTTATGGTCCCATTATTGATTGAGTCGGGTCAGTGGATTAACCAAATACCAGCAAAAATAGACTATGTAGTGGTAGTAGACTGTAGCGAAGAACTACAGATTTCCAGGGTACAAGCCAGAAATCAGTTGCCTGTAGAAACCATTCAGAAGATTATTGCCAGCCAAGCCACTCGGCACGAGCGAATTAGCGTGGCTGACTACGTGATAGAAAACAACGGCACACTAGGGGAACTCGAGGTGGAGTCTAAGCGCCTGCACCAGATACTTTTAAGACAGAAAAGTCACTAAAAACACTCTTTTTTTGCCAAAAATCACAGATTTTCAGTCTAGAATATAACTCTGTGATTATTTATGAATACCCCTTCAACGAACTTGTTCGCAGTCTATTAAGACTGGAGTATCTGTTCGACCGTTTTGAATACTTTGTCGAAAAAGATGACGCTCGTGATCAACATCAAGCGATTGCTATTCTTTTCGATTTAGGTGAAATCACAGCACGCGCAGATTTGAAATCAAGCTTAATGAAAGAACTTGATCGCCAAAGAAATAGTTTGATGTCATTAAAAACTGCGGCGCAAATTAATCAAGATGTTTTATCCAAGACCCTCAATGATATGGATGGAATCTGGGGCAAGATTAACCAGACTGGTAAAACAAACGCACAAATTCTTGAAAGCGAGTGGCTCAACCTCATTCGCTCACGCTTAAGTATTCCAGGTGGCACAAGCCCAGTAGATTTGCCAGCCTATTTTGCTTGGCAATACACGCCTGCCGATCAACGTCGCCAAAGTCTTAAAAACTACGTTGCACCATTATTAGCATGGAAAGATGCTAGCCAAATGTTCTTGAAGCTTCTAAGAAGCTCAGGCAAGGCTGAGAGCATGGTGGCTACAAATGGAGCGTATCAGCAAATGTTGTCTGGCAAAACATATCAACTAATGCGTGTTGGCATTGAGAACCCTGCCTTGATTCCAGAAATTAGCGCCAACAAATATATGCTGTGGACTCGCTTCATGACATGTGATGGCGAAACAAAGCCACGCCCTATTGGTGAAGATGTTAGCTTTCAGCTATCACTTTGCAACTTCTAAAAAAGCATTTAACTTTTCTAAAATTGGTAAGGTTGCGGGCAGAATTGGCTCAAGACTAGGCTTAGCAATATCTTTTTTAAAAATCCAAGATAGTGCTTGATTTTCCAGTCCCTTTGGCTCGCCCACCCAAGAACTCACCAAACAAATATGTAAACGCACATATGCATGAGGGTAATCATGTTCAATGACCAAGAATTCACTCGCATCATTGATGGACACATTAATCTCTTCCTGAAGTTCTCGCTGTAGGGCTTGCAACAGGGTCTCACCAATTTCAATCTTGCCCCCAGGAAACTCCCAATAGCCTGCATAAGGCTTTCCTTCAGGTCTTTGGCCAAGCAAAATGGACTGATCTGGTTTGATTAGGATGCCAACAGCCACCTCAACAATAGGTCGACCACTTGCAGTTACTTCCGGATGGGATGATGACGGCATATGCCCTAGGATTCTTGGCCAGCCCAGTGGCGGGCGAATTGCCATGCAACTCGACCTGATCTTGAACCTCTTTCCAAAGCCCAAATTAAAGCTTCTGGTTTTGCTGCGTCAATCTTTTGGTTAGTTAAGCCAAAGTGCTTTAACCAATGAGCGACCATATCTAGGTACTCATCCTGTTTAGGTGGATAAAATGAAATCCACAAACCAAAACGCTCTGATAAAGAAATCTTCTCTTCTACCACTTCACCTGGATGTATCTCACCATCAGAAGTATGACGATAAGACTCATTGTCTTTCATATACTCAGGCAATAAGTGGCGACGATTTGAGGTGGCATAAATCAAGATGTTATCCACTTGAGCAGCTACAGAACCATCTAAAGCTGACTTTAAAGATTTGTATCCTGACTCACCATCTTCAAAAGATAAGTCGTCGCAAAAAATAATGAATCGCTCAGGACGATTAGCCAAAATATCTGTCAAATCGCCCAAATCTGTTAGATGTTCTTTATCAACTTCAACCAGTCTTAGCCCTTTGCCTGAAAACTCATTCAAACATGCTTTGATCAAAGATGACTTACCAGTACCTCTCGCGCCAGTTAATAAAACGTTATTAGCAGGCCTACCATCTACAAAATGTTTTGTATTGGAATAAATTTGATCTTTCTGACGATCAATATGCTGTAAGTCGTTAAATGAAATATTCGACGTGTGTTTAACAGCTTGTAAGTACCCTAACTTACCAAAAAGAGTATCTTTGCGGCGCCAGCGAAAGGCAACAGAAGACTTCCAATCATCTTCTGTTAATTGCCTAGGCATCCACTCATCAAGTCTTTGCAACAAGTGATCAAGACGCTCTAATTGATTAGACATAACTTTAGATCAGCTTAAGAACGATAATCCGCATTAATAGAAACATACTCGTGAGATAGATCACAAGTCCAAACTGTTTGAGTTGCCGCACCCCTACCCAAATCAGCCTTTACCTTGATTTCTGCTTTTTTCATCACGCGTTGACCATCCTCTTCTTTATAGTCAGGATGACGTCCACCATTTTTAGCTACCCACACATCATCTAGCCATAACTGCACGCCACTAACATCTAAATCAGCAATCCCTGCATAACCAATTGCAGCCAAGATACGGCCTAAGTTAGGATCACTAGCAAAAAAAGCAGTTTTAACGAGCGGAGAGTGAGCAATGGCTTCAGCAACTTGTTTGCACTCAGCTACCGTTTTGCCACCATCAATTTGAATGGTAATAAATTTAGTGGCACCTTCGCCATCACGCACAATCATTTGAGCTAATTGCTGACTGATTTCAATCAAGGCTTGGCGGAAGGCATGAAACGCTGAACCACTTGAAGGAATCTCAACACCACTAGCACCTGTTGCCATGACAATGAATGAATCATTCGTGGATGTATCACCGTCGATAGTGATTGCATTAAATGATAAATCTGCTGCCTCAGTAGTTAGTTGTTGTAACAACGCTTGAGAAACTTTTGCATCGGTACCGACATATCCCAACATGGTTGCCATGTTGGGATGAATCATTCCAGCACCTTTACTGATACCAGTTAAAGTGATTGTTTGACCGTTAATTTGTACTTGCTTAGATGCAGCCTTGGGCTGAGTATCTGTTGTCATGATTGATTCAGCCGCATTGAACCAATTATCAGCCTCTAAACGACTAATTGCTTGAGGCATTGCAGCCACAACCTTCTCAACGGGCAAAGGCTCAAGAATCACACCCGTTGAAAAAGGCAAAACCTGTTCACGCTTCAATCCCATCAGCTTTGCTAATTCATCACATGTCTTAATAGCATTTTGATAACCAGGCTCACCTGTACCCGCATTAGCGTTACCAGTGTTGACAACTAAAGCCCTAACCTCAAGACCAGCTTTATTTGTAGCTGCCAAATGCTCTCTACAAATTTGCACTGGGGCTGCACAAAAACGATTTTTGGTAAATACACCAGCAACGCTAGAACCAGCAGGCAATTCAATTACCAATACATCCTTGCGACCAGGTCTTTTAATACCTGCTTCGGCATGACCTAAACGCAAACCATTAACCGGTTTTAAATCACTAGCAATCGGTAAAGGAGAATTAACTGACATATTGATTCATTCTTTATTAGTTAAGCTGGCCATGGCACTGCTTGTATTTTTTGCCACTACCACAAGGACATGGGTCATTTCGCCCAACCTTTGAACCAGACTGCATTGGTTGTTGCGCTGCTTGTTGAGTAGATTCTTCAGATTCATTTGCATCAGCAGAATTAGCATCAGCATGTTGATACTGAACACCTTTTACATCAGCCAAATCTTCTTGGATAGATTCAGAGGCTTGCTCTAATTCAGCTGCAGTTTGGATCTTCACAACCATGATCGTACGTGTTACATCTAATTTCACGCTATCTAATAAACGTGCAAACAATTCAAATGCTTCACGACGATACTCTTGCTTAGGATCTTTTTGAGCATATCCACGTAAGTGAATACCTTGGCGCAAATGATCTAATGCTGCTAAATGTTCTCTCCAATGAGTATCTAAACTATATAAAGTTACAGAACGCTCAAAGTTAGCAAAAGATTCTCTACCAACCATTGCAACTTTGCTGTCATAGGCATTCTTAGCAGCTTCTAGCACTTTAACAAGTAACTCATCAGTTTCAATTGAATCAGCCGCATCAATTTCAGACTGAAGATCAACACTGACACCCCACTCGCTAGTTAGCACTTGAGTCAAGCCAGCAACATCCCATTGCTCAACAACCGAGCCTTGCGGAATGTACTCATGAAATAAATCAGTGAAATATGATTCGCGCAAATTAGCAATCAATTCACCAACATCTTTTGATTCTAGAACTTCGTTACGCAGTCTATAAACTTCTTTACGTTGATCATTAGCCACGTCATCGTATTGCAATAATTGCTTACGAATATCAAAGTTACGCGCCTCCACCTTGCGTTGCGCAGATTCAATTGAGCGCGTCACCATGCCCGCTTCAATTGGTTCACCCTCAGGCATGCGCAGGCGATCCATGATTGCTTTTAATCTTTCACCGGCAAAGATACGTAGCAGTGCATCATCTAATGACAAATAGAATCTTGAAGAACCAGGGTCGCCTTGACGACCAGAACGGCCTCTTAATTGATTGTCAACACGACGACTTTCATGGCGCTCTGTACCGATGATATGTAAACCACCTGCAGACACCACATGGTCATGTAGACCTTGCCATTCATCATGCAACTTTTGAATACGTGATTTTTTATCTGCATCAGCAATTGCAGCATCAGCTTCAATTAATGCTGCTTGCTTTTCAACGTTACCACCCAAAACGATGTCAGTACCACGACCCGCCATATTCGTAGCAATCGTGATCATCTTTGGTCGACCAGCCTGAGCAATGATCTCAGCCTCGCGCGCGTGCTGTTTGGCATTGAGCACTTGATGTGGTAACTGTGCCTTGTCTAACAAAGATGAAATTAATTCTGAATTTTCAATCGAAGTCGTACCAACCAATACTGGTTGACCACGTTCGTAACAATCTTGAATATCTTTAATAACTGCGTTGTAACGCTCCATCGATGAGCGATAGATTTGATCCTGCTTATCAATACGTGCATTGATGCGATTAGGAGGAACAATGACAGTCTCAAGACCATAAATCTCCTGAAACTCATATGCTTCAGTATCTGCAGTACCTGTCATACCAGCCAACTTGCCGTACATGCGGAAGTAGTTCTGGAATGTAATAGTGGCCAACGTGCGGTTCTCATGCTGAATTGCCACACCCTCTTTGGCCTCTACTGCTTGATGCAAACCATCAGACCAACGACGACCTTGCATCAAACGACCAGTGAACTCATCAACGATGATAACTTCGCCATTTTGAACGACGTAATGCTGATCTTTATTGAATAAGGTATGAGCACGTAGGGCTGCATACACATGGTGCATCAAAGTAATATTTTGTGGTGCGTAAAGTGACTCACCCTCTTTGATCAAGCCTAACTTCGTTAACGCTTGCTCGGCTTTCTCATGACCAGTTTCTGTCAAAAATACCTGATGACTCTTTTCATCAACGATGTAATCGCCAGGAGTAACAATGCCTGTACCATCCGCTTTTTCTTCACCGATTTGACGCGTCAGATACTGCGGCAAGGCATTCATGGTGACATACACATCTGTATGGTCTTCAGCTTGACCAGAGATGATTAATGGCGTGCGAGCCTCGTCAATCAGAATTGAGTCAACTTCGTCCACAATCGCATAAGCCAAACCACGCTGCACACGCTGGTCCAAGTCCTGAACCATGTTGTCACGCAAATAATCAAAACCAAACTCGTTATTGGTACCGTAGGTAATATCTGAACCATAAGCCTTTTGTTTAGCTTCGTGATCCATTTGAGATAAATTAATCCCAACAGTTAAACCAAGGAAGTTATATAACTTCGCCATCCACTCAGCATCTCGCTGTGCCAAGTAATCGTTAACTGTTACAACATGTACACCACGACCAGATAGTGCATTTAAATAAACTGGCAATGTCGCCGTAAGAGTTTTACCCTCACCTGTTCGCATTTCTGCAATCTTGCCTTGGTGTAGGGCAATACCACCGATCATTTGGACATCAAAGTGACGCATGCCCATCACACGCTTACTCGCCTCACGAACTACAGCAAATACCTCAGGCAAAATATCATCTAAAGTCTGACCAGCAGCTAATTTGGACTTGAATTCACTTGTTTTAGCTTGCAATGCAGCATCGTCAAGCAAGGTCATACCCTGCTCTAGACTATTAATCTGAGCGACAATGCGCTTATATTGTTTTAAGAGCCGATCATTTCGGCTGCCAAATATTTTCTTAAGAAGACCAGTAACCATGACTTTTGCGAGGAAATTTAAGCCTCAAAGTTTAGCACCCGGAAGGGGTTCTGCGAATGCTCGCGAGGCATTAGATTGCATTGAAGAAAATAGCCCTCTAGGAGAAATTCTTCAAAAAGCTGAAAACAGCCTTCTTTTGCAGCAGGCTTTAAGGCTCAGCCTCAATAAAAATGGGCTTGAGAAGGCTGCTGACCTTGTCAAAGTTGGTGGTTTTTCTGAAGGCAACGGAGAACTAAAGATCTATACCAATCACTCCACTGTAGCCACTAGATTGCAACAAAAACTGCCTTCAATCCTATTAAATCTTCAAGAACAGGGTTGGGCTGTACAGTTTTTAAGCATCAAACAGTCTCCCAAAGAGCTCTCGATAGATGGGCTAAATAGCGATCATTACTCCAATAAACCGCCTGTTTTTACAGAAGTTGCTCAAAAATCATGGGCGGGCTTACTCGACAAACTAGATGGGGAATCACCGCTCAAAGCTGCGGTAAGAAATCTTCTTAAGCGAAGAAGATGAAATTAAAGCTGTATTTAGATATTTTTAAGTAAACTTAAAAGAAGTTAATAAAACTTCTTAAAGCCAATCTAGGCAAAAAGAGGTCTACCTGCCTGTATGTAAGCCTTAGGTGCGTCTGCTTCACTAAAAGTACAAACTTCATATGAAGTTGGGTCGGCAAACATGGCTCGCAATAGAGCATTATTCATGGCATGACCAGATTTTTCAGCAACATAAGCACCGACAATTGGATGACCAGCCAAATACAAATCGCCAATAGCATCCAAGATTTTGTGGCGCACAAACTCATCGTCATAACGTAGTTCTTCGTTATTTAAAATGCGGTGCTCATCCAAAACAATCGCATTATCTAGACTACCGCCACGAGCCAAGCCCATCTCTCGCAAAGCCTCTACTTCATGGGCAAAGCCAAAAGTTCTAGCACGGCCAATCTCTCTAGCATATGTACTATCAGCAAAGTCAATCACATGCCTTTGCCCAGTCTTATCGACCGCGGGATGCTTGAAGTCAATTGTGAAATCTAACTTATATCCATTGAATGGCTCTAGCCTTGCCAATTTACCGGCATCCCTAACTTCAATTGGCTTTTTAATCACAATAAATTGGCGTGGAGCATCTTGTTCTTGCAAACCAGCAGACTCAATCAAAAACAAAAATGAAGCTGCACTACCATCCATGATCGGCACTTCTTCACAATCTAACTCAATAATGAGGTTATCAATACCTAAGCCCGCACAACCTGAAAGCAAATGCTCAACAGTCGACACTCTTGTGTCACCGTTTTGCAAAACAGTGGCTAAGCGCGTATCAGTAACTGCATGAGCTTGGGCTTTAATACCTAATGAATTAGGTATATCAACCCTATGAAAAATAATTCCAGTATTGATCGGGGCTGGGCTTAATTTCAACGTCACCTTACGGCCCGTATGCAAACCTATGCCTACAGTTTTAACAGGAGCCGCAATGGTGCGTTGATTTAACATCATTATTTATATTAATTAGAGTGCTTTTAATGCAGAAGCTGCATCACTCACTTCAAATTTACCAGGTCCTTCAACGGCTAAATGTTTAACCACACCGTTATCAACAATCATCAAATAACGTTGTGAACGAACACCTAAACCACGAGCTGTTAGATCTAATTCCAAGCCTAACTTTTTCGTGAGCTCACCAGAACCATCAGCCATCATTCGTACTTTGCCATTAACCTTTTGATCTTTACCCCAAGCACCCATCACAAAAGCGTCATTCACAGACAAACACCAAATTTCATCAACGCCTTTTGCTTTAATCGCATCATACTGAGCAACATAACCAGGGACATGTTGTGCAGAGCATGTTGGCGTAAATGCACCAGGTAAACCAAAAATAACAATCTTCTTACCTGCTGTTAATTTGCTTACTTCAAAAGCATTAGGCCCTACAGAGCATCCCTCAGTAGCAACCTCTAAAAACTCATGAATTGTTGCATTAGGTAGTTGTTGTCCTACAGTAATCATTTTTTGTCTCCATCAAAAATTAAGGCTATTTATTAATAGCAATTATTGGCATTTATATTTGCCAGAATACCGATGGTATCGCATGCGTCGTCATTTCGCAGGAGGCGCGTTACCATCGGCATCTGTATGCCTTTGTTTTATATAGATTTTCTAAATTACTATGTATTCTTAGTCAGCTTGCTTGCGCAAAAAGGCTGGAATATCGTAGTAATCAGCACCCTTATCCATCATTGCTTGTGCTTCTGGTGAGCTATTCGCACCCAAACGTGGTTCAGCAGATTCACGATTGCTGCGAAAAACCTTAGGCACATCATACTTAGCATAATCAGAAGCAGAGCTTGCTGGCATTACTGGAGCAGGAGCGGCCGCAGTATTTGCCATTGCCATTGAAGCAGTAGCACTTTGCGGAGCAAATGAACTCAAGTCAGCCATCGTTGGCGCTGCATCATAAGTACCTGTTGCTTGTGTATTACGCCAAATTACTTCTGGTTGCTTTTCTTTACGCTTACCACCATTCAAACCAGTAGCAACTACTGTTACACGTAATGCATCACCCAAGCTTTCGTCATAAACAGTACCAAAAATAACAGTAGCATCATCAGCAGCGTAGCCACGAATAGCACCCATTACTTCACGAGTTTCTGACAACTTGAGAGAACGACTTGCAGTGATGTTTACCAACACACCGCGAGCACCTGATAGATCAACACCTTCTAACAATGGTGATGCAACAGCAGCTTCAGCAGCTAAACGAGCACGGTCCATACCAGATACAGTTGCCGTACCCATCATCGCTTTACCTTGCTCACTCATCACAGTTTTCACGTCTTCAAAGTCAACGTTGATCAAACCTTGTTCATTGATGATTTCAGCAATGCCAGCAACAGCGTTATGCAATACGTCATCTGCACAACCAAATGCTTTATCCATCTCAGCATCTTCGCCCATTACTTCAAATAGTTTTTCATTGAGAACAACAATCAATGAATCTACATAGTTTTCCAACTCATGAGCACCCGCCTCAGCAACTTTAGCGCGCTTAGAACCTTCAAAGTCAAATGGCTTGCTAATCACACCAACAGTCAAGATACCCATTTCTTTAGCTACTTGAGCAACGATTGGGCCTGCACCTGTACCTGTACCACCACCCATACCTGCAGTGATAAATACCATGTGTGCACCTTGTAGAGCATCAGCAATACGAGCTTTAGCTTCTACTGCTGAAGATGCACCTACTTCAGGTTTAGCGCCAGCACCAAGACCAGTGGCACCCAACTGGATATTAAGACCTGCTTTAGAACGTTGAAGTGCACCTGCATCTGTGTTCATGCAAATGAACTCAACACCTTGTACACCACGACGAATCATGTGCTGCACAGCGTTACCGCCTGCACCGCCCACGCCGACCACTTTAATAATGGTCTTACCCGCCGGTTCTGTATCTAACATTTCAAATTCCATACTACCTCCTTATAACTACGGTTGACGACGACAAAATAAAAACTGCAATACTTAATTCTTAATATCAAAAATTACCCATGAACCACTCACGCATACGCGACATAATGTTTTGCCACGTACCTGATTGAGCAACTCGACGACCACGTACTAACTGCACGCGACCTTCCATTAACAAACCTAGACCCGTTGAATAACGAGGACTTCTTAAAATTTCACTCAGATGACCTTTGTACTCAGGCACACCTACGCGAGCCGGCTTAGCAAAAACTTCTTCCGCCAACTCAACTACGCCCGGCATTAATGCAGTACCCCCAGTTAACACGATTCCAGAAGAAACTAAATCTTCCATGCCTGAATCACGAACCACTTGACGCACCAAGCTCAGCAACTCTTCAACGCGCGGCTCAATTACTGCTGCCAATGCCTGACGTGACATTGAGCGTGCTTCACGATCGCCAACACCTGGGACCTCAATACTTTCGTTTGGATTTGCCATGCTTTGGCGAGCAATGCCAAAATGAATCTTTAAGTCTTCCGCTTCAATCGTTGGTGTACGTAATGCCATTGCAATGTCATTAGTAATTTGATCACCAGCAATAGGAATCACGGCTGTGTGACGAATTGCACCTTGGCTGAAAATGGCGATGTCAGTTGTGCCGCCACCAATATCAACCAATACAACACCTAATTCTTTTTCATCTTCTGTTAATACAGCCACACTCGAAGCCAAAGGTTGCAAAATCAAGTCATTAACTTCTAGACCGCAACGACGTACGCATTTCACAATGTTCTGTGCCGCACTTACAGCACCAGTAACAATATGTACTTTTACCTCTAGACGAATACCACTCATACCAATAGGTTCACGCACATCCTCTTGTCCATCAATGATGAATTCTTGAGTAAGGATGTGAATAATTTGCTGATCAGTTGGAATATTGATTGCTTTTGCAGTCTCAATCACACGCTCTACATCACTTGGCGATACTTCTTTATCTCTAATTGCCACCATGCCTGTTGAGTTAAAGCTGTGAATATGGTTACCCGCGATACCAGTAAAGACTTGTGCAATACGGCGATCAGCCATCACTTCTGCTTCTTCAAGCGCTTTCTGAATTGACTGAACAGTAGCTTCAATGTTGACCACAACACCTTTTTTTAGGCCTTTTGATGCCACTTGACCAAGTCCAACAACATTGAACTGACCGTCAGGATTTAACTCAGCAACCAAAGCAACCACCTTGGATGTGCCAATATCCAAACCAACAATTAAATCTTTGGTGTCTTTACTAATTACGCTCACAGTTTTTTTCCTATATGTATTGCATAGCCATTGGCATAACGAAGATCAATTGAGTCAATACGCTGGCCCCACTTCTCTTCTACTTGCGGCCAACTCTTTAATAAACGTTCAACACTTAATTGAATTTGCTTAGAGTCACGCTCATCTAATTCGCGACCCAACTCAATTAATAATCCATTACTCAGTTTTACTTTCCAGGCATAACGAGATGACAAATCAAGACCTTGAACCTTGACGTTCCATGGCTCAAACCAAGTATTTATTTTTTGTACTTTTTTGAATACCTCTTGATTACTACCTTCAGGGCCACTGAATCTCAACAATGACGCACCATCTTCAGCCTCAGCCATATTGGCAACAAAGACTTCGCCATAGGTATTCATTAATTTAGGTGTATCACTACCACCCCAAACTGCCAAAGGCTGGTGTTCCTCGATTGCCACCACAATTCCGTTAGGCCATTCACGACGCACACTGGCCCTTCTTACCCAAGGCATACTCTCAAATGCTTGACGTGCCTGATCTAAACGAACAGTAAAGAAGTTGCCGCGCACCTGATCAACAGCCCTTGCTTTAATGGTTGGCAAATTGACATGCTTTAATTCACGGCCATCTAAAGATTCAACAGTGAGGTGATTCAGAGTAAATACTGGCTTTTGCCCCAACCAGAAAAGTAACCATGCACAAGTTGATAAAAGTGCAATTAACAACAATACATTTGAAATTGCGCGCAATGTTCTTGGATGGCTCCAAATCGGGCCAAATACAGTGGCCGATATAGAAGCAATCAAAGAGAAGGCGGCGCGCAAGAATTTCATGAATTCACACCTGCCTTACTTAATAACCATAAGACTAAGTCAGCATATTCAACACCTGCGGCTCTTGCAGCCATTGGCACCAATGAATGACCAGTCATGCCAGGCGCCGTATTCATTTCTAATAAATATGGTTGACCGGTTTGGTTATCAATCATCACATCTGCACGACCCCAACCTTTGCAACCCAATGCACGATAGGCGCTTAATGCCAAGTCTTGTACTTTTTTCTCTAAAGATACATCTAAGCCAGTTGGGCAAAGATATCTTGTGTCATCAGAGAAATATTTATTGTGATAATCGTAATTAGAATCTGGAGCAACAATTCTGATCACTGGCAATGGTTGCGCATTGACACCATCACCAACAATCGGGCAAGTTAACTCTTCGCCAATGATGCATTGCTCAGCCATGACATCTCTATCAAGCTTCGCTGCCATTTCATAGGCTTTTGGTAAATCTGCAACATTTGTCACCTTGCTTAAACCAAGCGATGAACCTTCTCTAGCTGGCTTAACGATGATTGGCAAACCCAAATCTTTTGCAATCTGATTCCAATCACTATTAGCATTTAACATGGCAAATTTAGGTGTTGCCAAATTAAAGCTAGACCACAAACGCTTAGTTGCTTGCTTATCTATTGCTAATGCAGAAGCCAATACACCACTGCCCGTATAAGGCAACTTCATCTGCTCCAATAGACCTTGCATGGTCCCATCTTCACCATAGCGCCCGTGAAGAGCAATAAATACTCGGTCAAATTGCTGCTTAGCTAAATCAGAAATCGATTGCTCTGCTGGGTCAAAAGCATGAGCCTTCACACCCTTAGATAGAAGTGCCTCTAAAACACCTTTACCGGACATCAAAGAAATTTCTCGCTCACCTGATTTGCCACCAAGCAAAACTCCTACTTTGCCAAGGCTTGCAACATTCACTTGGGCCAAATCTTTTTGTACCAACTCACTCCATGGCGTCATTGAATTAGGCATACGCACCTCCTGCTAACTTACCTGGCACAGCAGAAATTGAGCCTGCACCCATTGTGATCACAACATCACCATCACGAGCCATACTTAAAACCAAACCTGGCAAGTCGTTTACATCTTTTACAAATTGGGTAGCGTTGACATCCAATAAACGATTTGCGTCTTTCGCTTTTCCTAGGGCTTTAATTAAGCTTTCGCCATCAGCACCAGGAATACGTGCCTCACCAGCTGGATAAACCTCAGTGAGTGCTAAAGCATCAACACCCTGAAGTACTTTGACAAAATCACCAAAGCAATCTCTTGTTCTTGTAAAACGATGTGGCTGGAATGCCAACAACAAACGACGTCCTGGGAAAGCACCTCTGGTTGCAGCCAAAGTTGCTGCCATTTCAACTGGATGATGACCATAATCATCAATCACTGTGCAAGTACCACCTTGGGGTAGAGTCACTTCACCATATTTCTGGAAGCGACGACCAACTCCACGGAATTCTTTCAGTGCTTTAATGATTGCATCGTCAGATACGCCCAACTCTGTGGCTATCGCTATCGCTGCCAATGCATTACGCACATTATGTAAACCAGGCAAGTTCAATGTTACTTTTAATGCGCCTGGTTTTTCGCCATGACGACGCACAGTGTGGCGTAAGGCCACAAAATGCATTTGAGAGCCATCTGCTTGAACTTCAATAGCTCTAACATCAGCATCTTCAGATAACCCATAACAAAGCATTGGCTGAGACACAAACGGTAGAATATCTCTAACATTTTGATCATCAACACAAAGCACTGCCACACCATAGAATGGCATCCGCTGAGTGAACTGTACAAAGGCCTGCTTTAATTTAGACATATCATGCTGATATGTGTCCATATGATCAGCATCGATATTGGTAATAACTTCGATGACAGGCAATAAATTTAAGAATGAAGCATCAGACTCATCTGCTTCAGCAACAATAAAATCACCTGTGCCCAGACGTGCATTTGCACCAGCAGAATTTAATTTGCCGCCAATCACAAATGTAGGGTCTAGACCACCCTCCGCTAACACAGACGCTAGCAAACTTGTGGTGGTAGTTTTGCCATGAGTACCCGCTATAGCAATACCCTGCTTTAAGCGCATTAACTCACCGAGCATCACAGCTCTTGGCACAATTGGAATACGTGCAGCACGTGCTGCTAATACTTCTGGGTTATCCCCTGTGACAGCTGTTGAAATAACCACAGCTTCTGCACTAGTGACATTTTTAGCATCATGCCCAATATGAATTTCTGCACCACATTCGCGCAAACGCTTAGTCGTTGAACTCTCTGCAATATCAGACCCGCTGACCTTATAGCCAAGATTCAATAGCACCTCAGCAATACCGCTCATGCCAGCACCGCCGATGCCAACAAAATGAATTTGGTGAAGAATATGTTTCATTAGCGGACAACTTCCTTGGTTAACTGTTTGCATACCTCAGCAACATCTTCTGTAGCGCGAGGTTTTGCTTGACGAAGAGCTGCTTCTGCCATTTTTTGCAAATCTGAACGAGTCACAGTTTGTAAATAGCCAGCTAGCGCATCAGCAGTCATATGTGATTGCGGCATCAACACTGCAGCTCCAACATCAGATAAAAACTTTGCATTTGCTGTTTGGTGATCATCAACAGCAAAAGGAAACGGCACTAGATATGAGGCAACACCCACGGCTGATAATTCAGCAACAGTCATCGCACCAGCTCTACAAATCACTAAGTCAGCTTCAGCATATGCCGACACCATGTCATCAATAAATGGTTGCACACTTGCCTGAACATTTAAATCAGAATACTTTTGACGTAATGCTTCAACATGCTTTTCGCCAGCTTGGTGAATCACCACAGGTCTAGATTCAGTTGGAATTTTTGCTAGTGCTTGTGGCACAACATCATTTAGCGCTGCGGCGCCCAAACTCCCCCCCACCACAAGAATATTTAAGCGTCCACTTCTTGAACCATATCTATTAGCAGGCGTAGCAATTTCATCCATACCTGCACGCAGTGGATTACCAACCCATGTTGCACCTGGCAGCGCCTTCGGAAAAGCGCACAAAGTTTTATCTGCTACTTTAGCTAGTACCTTATTTGCCAGACCTGCAATTGAGTTTTGCTCATGCAAAACCAATGGCTTACCCAGCAATGCACTCATCATGCCCCCCGGGAAAGTCACATAACCACCCATACCTAAAACAACATCTGGTTGTACACGACGTAGTACCTGAACACTTTGCCAAAATGCACGTAGCAAATTGAATGGCAATAAAGCAATCGTTTTAAGCCCTTTGCCTCTTAACCCGCCAAACTGTATGCCTTCAAACTTGAATCCTTTTGGTGGTACTAAGCGATATTCCATGCCTTGTGGATTACCTAACCAAGACACATTCCAACCTTGCTCACGCAAATATTCAGCAACAGCTAGACCAGGGAAAATATGCCCCCCTGTGCCGCCAGCCATTACCAATAAAGTTGGAGTGCGCGCAATGGTCATAACTTGCCACCTCGCATCAAGATTCTGTTTTCGTAATCAATTTTTAGAAGAATGGCGATTGCAACAGCATTCATCATCAACCCAGATCCACCAAAACTAACAAATGGCAATGTCAAACCTTTTGTTGGCAATAAGCCCAAGTTAACGCCCATATTGATAAATGCTTGCCAGCCAATCCAAATCGCTATGCCTTTTGCAACCAAGCCAGCAAAGCTTCGATCTAGCTGCAATGCAGTTCTACCAATTAAGAAAGCTCTTCTGACAATCCAGTAGAAAATCGCAATAACAACAGTAACGCCCACAAAACCTAATTCTTCACCAATCACAGCCAAAATAAAGTCTGTGTGGGCCTCAGGAAGATAGTGAAGCTTTTCTACGCTGCCACCCAAACCAACACCAAACCACTCACCTCGACCAAATGCCATGAGTGAGTGCGTCAGTTGATATGCCTTACCTGCAGCAAATGATTCGTTCCAAGGATCTAGATACGCAAAGATTCGATCTCTTCGGAATGGAGAGAAAATGATGATGGTTGCAAAACTACCAATCGCTAAACCAATCAAAGCGCTGAATAACTTACCACTAATACCACCCAAGAACAGAAGGCCCATGGCAATCACAGCAATCACCATAAAGGCGCCCATGTCTGGCTGTAATAACAATAAGACACCCACTGCAATCACAGCTGCCCCCATAGGAGCTAAGCCTTTTAATAAGTGATGCAAATAATCTTGTCTTTGTACCGTGTACCAGGCCGTAAACAACACCACAGATAACTTCATCAGTTCTGATGGTTGGAAATTAGTGATGCCCAATGGAATCCAACGGCGCGCACCATTAACACCTTTACCAACACCAGGAATCAGAACAAATATAAGGAGTACAAAAGCCAGCGCAAACATGGCAGGAGCTAAACGATCCCAGACCTTCAGCGGAACCTTAAAGGCAAAGATGCCAATACAAAATGCCATGGCAATTGACAAGGCATGACGGACTAAAAAGTGACTGCTGCTGTATTTTGCATATTTAGGACCATCCGGCAAAGCGATAGATGCCGAATAAACCATCACTAAACCAAGTGTTACTAGCAATAAAACAGCCCACAACAACGGTTGATCGTATTCCATCATGCGTGAGCGAGTTGGACGCACAACCGTGGTTGCATCACGAAGACCCAAACGAAAATCTTCAAAACTTTCTTTGATGCCACCTTTTACACCACTGATACTACTTAAACTAAATCGTTTGAACATTTGAATCATGCGCTCACCTGTCCATTTAAAGTTGCCAATTCATTAATTGCGTCAATAAAAACTTGTGCGCGATGCGCGTAGTCTTTAAACATGTCAAAGCTTGCGCAAGCCGGCGATAACAAAATTAAGTCGCCAGATACTGCCAACTTATTAGCCTCCTGAACCGCCACCTCTAAAGTGCCGGCATCAATCAGGGGCACAGCTGTATTACTTAACACCTGCTTAATAAGTGGCGCATCTCTACCAATCAGAATTACTGCTTTCGCATGTCTAGCAATAGCATCAGATAGCGGTGAAAAATCTTGCCCCTTACCCTCACCACCAGCAATCAAAATAATTCTGGCGCGCTGACTTGCATCACCCAATCCATTAAGCGCTGCTAATGTGGCCCCCACATTAGTACCTTTACTGTCATCGATGTACTCAACACCATCAATAATTGATACGCTCTGGACTCGATGGGCTTCACCCTCGTACTCGCGCAAGCCATGCAACAAAGGACTCATTGGCAAGCCAATAGAACTTGCCATTGCTACTGCTGCCAAAGCATTGCTAGCGTTATGACGACCTTTGATACGCAAAGCATCCGCAGGCATTAAACGTTTTAAACGCAAAGGCTCATCATCAGCATCTGTTTTTTTACGACGACGTTTGGTTTTTAATTCAAGCGCTTCAAGGTCAGGCTCAGCCCAAACGAGCCAGTCAATACCACCTGCAGCCGTGTCATGCAAAATACCAAAAGCATCTTCTTCAAGCGGCGCCTCAACACCAAAAGTAACAATACGCTGAGACTTAAGATCTTTAGCCATGTCTGCAACAGCTTCATCATCACGATTTAATACAGCAACAGTGTTTTCGCCAAATATTCTTGCTTTAGCAGCAATGTATTGCTGCATATCACCGTGCCAGTCAAGATGATCTTGCGTGACATTTAATACAGTCGCAGCATCAGCATTCAGGCTATACGTATGCTCTAGTTGGAAGCTAGATAACTCCAAGGCCCAGATGCTAGGTAATACTTCAATATCTAATAACTTATCAAGCGCTGCAGGACTAATATTTCCAGCAACGGCAACACTCATGCCAGCACGCTCGCACAATAATCCCGTCAGAACAGTCGTTGTTGTTTTTCCGTTTGTGCCTGTAATTGCAATAATTTTTGCTGAGTAATTTTGCTCATCTTTTAATGCTTGTAAGGCTTGAGCAAAAAACTCAATCTCGCTCCAAACTGGTATTTCTTTCTCAGTAGCATTTACCAAGAATGATTGAACAGGCTCTTGTAAAGGTGACAAGCCTGGGCTAATAGCAATTAAATCAATTCCGCTCAGCAAATCTGATGACAAACCACCTAGATGAATATTCTTAACACCAAGGTCTTTGACTTGCTGTTGATATTTTTTAGCATTCTCAGATAGCTGATTCTCAGATCGAGTGTCAGCGACAGATACGATTGCACCCTGAGTGACACACCAACGAGCCATGGCAGCACCCGACTCTCCCAAGCCAAGCACCAAGATACTCAAATTCTGAGTACGCTCTTTGCCAAATGGATGTTGTAACTGAATCACTCTTATTTCCTATCGCAACTTCAAGCTAGACAAACCAATCAATACCAACAAAATTGTGATGATCCAAAATCGCACCACAACTTGAGTTTCTTTCCAGCCACTTAATTCAAAGTGATGATGCAAAGGTGCCATCTTGAAAATTCGACGACCTTCGCCATACATTTTTTTGGTGAACTTGAACCAAGCAACTTGCAACATGACCGATACAGTCTCGGCAACAAAAATTCCACCCATTACAAAAAGGACGATTTCTTGTCGAACAATCACAGCAACTGTTCCTAACGCGCCACCCAACGCCAATGCGCCCACATCCCCCATAAATACTTGAGCTGGATGAGTGTTAAACCACAAGAACGCCAAGCCAGCACCACTCATGGCACCGCAGAAAATCATTAACTCACCAGCGCCCGGAATGTATGGGAATAAAAGGTATTTCGTATAGATTGCATTACCCATGACATAAGCAAAGACACCCAGTGCTGCGCCTACCAAAATCACAGGCATGATTACCAGGCCATCCAAGCCATCTGTTAAGTTGACGGCGTTTGAGCTGCCAACAATCACTAAATATGTCAACACAATGAAGCCAAGTACACCCAACGGATAACTAACTTCTTTGAAGAAAGGCACATATAAATTTGACTTGGCTGGCAAGTTGATTGAGAAACCGCTTTGCACCCAATTTAAGAAAAGTTCTAGAACTTTTAAGTTATTAACTTCTGAAACTGAGAAAGCTAAATAAATAGCAGCAAATAATCCAATCAACGATTGCCAGAAATATTTTTCTCTAGAAAGCATGCCCTTAGGATCTCTATAGACAACCTTGCGGTAGTCATCAACCCAGCCAACGGCACCAAAACCTAAAGTAACAATCAAAACAATCCAAATAAAACGATTGGATAGATCAGCCCATAACAATGTTGAGATTGCAATGCCAATCAAAATTAAAACCCCACCCATCGTAGGCGTACCTGTTTTAACTAAATGAGTCTGTGGTCCATCTGTGCGGACTGCTTGACCAACTTTCATGGCAGTTAAGCGACGAATCACCCAAGGCCCAAAGAACAAACCAATCAAACCTGCAGTCAATGTAGCCATCACCGCTCTAAAGGTAATGTAATTAATGACACGTAAAAAACTTAAGTCATCTTGCAAGAGTTGGGCTAACCATAACAACATCAGTGAATCTCCTCAGCAAGAGCTTTAACCACTCTTTCCATGCACATAAAACGAGATCCTTTTACAAGAATCGTCGTCTCTTCATTGTTTCTTCTAGCAATTAGTGATTTTTTAAGCTCCGCGCATAGGTCTTGAACATCAGAGAAATGATGTGCAGTTCCTTTTACATTTGGCGTATTTGCATAAGCAGTCACCGCCTCTTTACTTAGCTCACCAGTAGCAAATAATTTTTGTATACCTTTTTCTCCAGCATAACTGCCAACTTCGCGATGAAATTCTGGACCTTGCTCTCCAACCTCACCCATATCACCCAATACCAACCAAGCAGGCATATTGATGGTTGACAACACATCAACTGCGGCACGAACAGAATCAGGATTGGCGTTGTAACTGTCATCAATGACTGTTGTGTGTGAATCAATTTGATGCTTTTGCATGCGGCCGTTCACTGGCTCAAACTTTTCCAATCCAGACTGAATAGTTGCCAAAGGAATACCCGCAGCAATTGCTACCGCGGTTGCCGCTACGGCATTACGTGCATTGTGCTCACCCAAAATCTGCAAGCGCACATTAATAGAGCCTTGAGGTGTATTAATTTTTAATTGATTGGCGCTTGAATCTAACCACTCACCATTAACAGTGGCTGGTGCATTAAATGCAAAATCAATCGCAGCTCTGCTACCTGCAACTTTTTTCCAATAATTGGTGTACTCAGAGTCAGCAGGAAATACTGCAGTGCCATTTCTTGGCAAAGCCTCAATAGCAAGACCGTGCTCCTTAGCAACCGCTTCAACAGTTGCCATGAATTCTTGATGCTCACGCTGAGCGTTATTTATTAATGCAATATTTGCTTGAGCGATATTTGATAAAAGTGCAGTTTCACCAGGGTGATTCATGCCCAACTCAATAACAGCCAATTGGTGTTGCAAATTTAAGCGTAGCAAAGTCAACGGCAAACCAATTTCGTTATTAAAGTTACCTTGCGTTGCCAAGGCTTTATTCTCGCCAACTGCAGCATTAAATATGCTCTGAATCATGCCCTTAACAGTAGTTTTTCCATTGCTACCCGTAACAACAACAGAATGCTTAAGTTGTTGCTGATCACAAGTCTTTTTCCAGCAGGTAGCAAGCTGCTGTAATGCTTGCTGGGTATCTTTCACCAAAATGCCTAATAAATCTTTGGGTAGTTTGTCCACAGAACTTACGATGCAAGCAACTGCGCCTTGACTCTTAACATCTTCTAAAAAGTCATGCGCATCAAATTTTTCACCACGAATAGCAATAAAAACATCGCCAACCGTTACTTGACGGCTATCACTAATAAATCGTTTGATCTCTTGTTCGCTAGCAACACCATTTATCCACTGCGCATTAGGCAAATACTCTTTAAGTTGGGAGAGAGTCATTAATTGGCTCATTTAGCCAAACCTCCCATTGCTAGTTGCAAATGCATCTGATCAGAAAAAGGATGTTTCTTCCCGGCAATCTCTTGAGTTTCCTCGTGACCTTTGCCCGCCACTAAAACAATGTCTTGCGCCTTAGCCTGACGAACAGTTTGCAAGATAGCTGTGGCGCGATCAGGATTAACCTGTGCACGAGCTGGATTTTCAAAACCACCCAAAATCTCTGCAATGATTTGCTCTGGGTTTTCGCTACGTGGGTTATCGCTTGTGATCATTACTTGATCTGCATACCGTTCTGCAATACGCCCCATCATTGGACGCTTACCCGCATCACGATCACCACCACAACCAAATACACACCATAACTGGCCCTTGCGCTCACGTGCCATCACTTGGAGTGTTTTAAGAACTTGCTCTAAAGCATCTGGCGTATGAGCAAAGTCAACAATTGCCATTGGAGTAGATGAAGATTGGCTTACCAATTCCATACGACCCTTTACCGGCTTTAACTGAGCAACAGTTTCTTTGGCTTGATCACACGACTTACCACCGGCAACCATGCAAGCAAAAACAGCTAAGGCATTGCTCACATTAAACGCACCAACAAAGTTTGTTTGCACTAAGCCTAAATCTTCGCCAGAGACATTCAGGTTAAAACTCATGCCTTGATTCATTAAATGAATATCGCTGGCCAACACTTTTTTGTAATTTTTATTAACAAAGCATGGCAAAGCTAATAAATTTTCCGCTTGTGTTCCATAAGCCCAAACCGTGATGTTTGTGTTTGCAACTCTATTTGCCAAGTCTTGTAGACACTCTCGTCCAAACGCATCATCTGCATTGATCACAATATGTTTGATGCCTGGCAAATTAATTATTTTTTTCTTCGCAGCAGCATATTCAGACATGGTGCCGTGGTAATCCAAATGATCTTGACTGAGATTTGTTATGACCACAGTGTCAAATTCAACACCATTAATGCGACCTTGATCCAATGCATGTGATGAAACTTCCATCGCCACGCTCGCAGCGCCCTGATCTTTAATGTTCTTTAATAAAGACTGTAAACGTGCAGCATCAGGCGTAGTAAATCCTGTGGGTTTGATTTCATTTAATAAACCAGCACCCAAGGTTCCCACAACGGCTGATGGTTGCTTTGAATCATGCAATGCGTTCGCAATCCACTGACTAACTGTTGTTTTGCCATTGGTTCCGGTGATACCAATCACCCTCATTTGACGGCTTGGGTTTTGATACCAATTAGCAGCAATGCTGCCAGCATTTTTTGCCAAATCTGCTATCGGTACGCAGCGAGGATCTTTGCAAATCTCTACTTGCTCTTTAGTTAAACCGCTTGGCTCATACAAGACTAAAGCAGCTCCCAAGTCCAGCGCTTGAGAAATATATATTCTGCTATCACTAATTTGATGCGCATTACCCACTGGGTAAGCCAACATCACATCACCCGCTTTTAACGTGCGTGTATCACTTGTGAATTGCGCCTGCGCACTCACATGCTGCGATAACAACATATCAAGTGGAAGTGAGTGAGTAGGCAACATAGCGTTCATCGACTAAACGAGACCTTTTGGCTTGCGCCTACTGACAAACCTTGTAAATCTTTATCAACCATTTGCTTTACTGCTGCATCAGGTAAAACATTCATACTTCTTAAGGTTCCAGCAACAATATTTGCAAATGCTGGTGCAGCTACTACACCACCGTAATATCCACCAGCACTTGGCTCATCAACCATCACCGCAACAACAATGCGCGGCGCACTCATTGGAGCCATACCAACAAAGAAACCTCGGTATTTGTTACCTGCGTAACCTTTGCCCTCAACCTTATGAGCAGTACCCGTCTTACCACCCACTCTGTAACCTAGAGTCTGGGCAGTTGTTGCTGTACCACCTGTTTGAGTTACCAACTCAAGCATTTCGCGCATCTGTATTGCGGTCTTAGGAGAAATAACTTGAGTTCCCTTAGGTGTTGCATTGGTTTTGTAAATGGTTGTTGGCACCAACTCACCATCGCGAGCAAAAATACTGTAGGCACGAGCCATTTGGAATAAAGATGCAGACAAACCATAGCCGTAAGACATAGTTGCTTGATCAATTGGCACCCAATTTTTGTATGGGCGCAAACGACCAGCTACCGCGCCCGGGAAACCAATTGTTGGCGCCTGGCCCAAACCGACTGCTTGGAACATTTCCCACATTTCTTGAGGCTGAAGTTGCATCGCGATTTTTGCTGTGCCAATGTTGCTTGATTTTTGAATCACTTCAGATACTGTCAACACACCATATGGGTGTGTATCAGTAATAGCTTTTTTACCAATCACAATTGATTTACCAATTGCCATCGATGTATTTGGTTGAACTATTCCTTTTTCCAAAGCCAAAGCAATTGAAAATGGCTTCATGGTTGAACCTGGCTCAAAGGTATCGGTAAGAACTCGATTTCTTAATTGCTCACCACTTAAATTAGTTCTGGAGTTTGGGTTGTATGTTGGCCAATTAGCTAATGCCAAAATTTCACCTGTCTGAACATCCAACACCACAGCACCCGCAGCTTTTGCACGGTGTTTTTCAGCAATTGCCTTTAATTCATTAAAAGCTAAGAACTGCACTTTGCTATCAATCGATAACTGTAAATCTGCACCATCTCTAGGTGGATGAATAATTCCCAAACCTTCTACATACCTACCTAGACGGTCTTGAATCACACGACGGCGCCCAGGTTGGCCAGCCAACTCTTTTTCTTTGGCTAACTCCATACCTTCTTGACCACGATCTTCAACATTCGTGAAGCCAACGATGTGAGCCATCGCCTCACCTTCAGGGTAAAGGCGCTTGTACTCATTGTTTTGCGCAATACCAGGTATACCCAACTCTTTGATTTGTTTTGCTACATCAAGATCAACCTGACGCTTCAAAAATATTTGAGTACGGTCTGACGATAATTTTTTCTTTAACTCGCCTTCTCCAATTTCAAGCAATCTAGCTAACTGAGTAAGTTTTTCTTTTGACAAATCTTCAGGAACAGCTTCTGGGAAGGCAATGATGGCTTTGGCAAGCAAGCTTGTTGCCAACACCTCGCCATTACGATCCAAGATTTTTCCTCGGCTAGCAGGCATCTCAATAGAACGTAGTGTCGCCTTATTACCTTTTTCTTCGTAAAAAGAATTACCAAAACCTTGAACCCAGATTGCTCTAACAACCAAAGCTGTAAAACCAACAAAGATTAAAAATAAAACTAATCTTGAACGCCACATAGGTAGGCGCAAAACTAAATTAGGCGTGGATGAAAATGAAATTTGTGCCATTAATCCACCACCACATATTGGGTGCGTCCAGGATTAATTAATTGCATATGCAATTGCTTGCGGGCAATATCGGTAATCCTAGCTGCTTTAGATAAATTACGTTGCTCATATTCAAGACGTAACCAATCTTGATTTAAGCGACGCTCTTCTGTTTGAGCGCGTTCCAAGGCAACATACAAAGATCTGGTCTTTTGTTGTGCAGCCACCAAAGACAATGCGCACAACATCAAAATAACCAACAAAATAATTGTGGAACGGTTCATGCCAAACCTCCCACAGTTTTATTTTTAATTTTGCGCATCACTCTCAAAATGGCAGAACGTGCGCGTGGATTTTCCTGAACTTCTTGTTCGCTAGGTTTAATACGGCCCAATAGTTCAGCAAATGGTTTTGGCATTTGGTTTTCAGTCAACGGCAAACCTCTTGGCACAGAAACCTGTGACAAGCCCTGCATGAATTGCTTAACAATTCGATCCTCTAAAGAATGAAAACTAATGACGGCTAATAAGCCGCCAGGTTTCAAGCAGTTAAATGCTGCGTTCAACCCACCCTCCAAGTCGGCAAGCTCTTGGTTGATATAAATCCGTATAGCCTGAAAGGTGCGCGTGGCCGGATCTTGGCCCGCCTCGCGGGTGCGGACGACACTAGCCACGAGCGACGCGAGTTCTCTTGTCCTAGTGAGTGACTCGCCTTGCTCTCTGCGAGTAACAATCGCCTTTGCAATCTGTACAGCAAACCGTTCTTCCCCATAGTCCTTAATGACCCTCGCTATTTCTTTTTGTTCTGCTGTTGCCAACCACTCCGCCGCACTCTGACCGCGAGTTGTATCCATCCTCATATCCAAAGGACCATCTTGGCGAAAGGAAAAGCCACGATCTGGATCGTCGATTTGCGGAGAGCTGATTCCTAAATCCATCAAGATGGCATCTGCTGTTTCGGCTGGTACGTGCTCGCCCATCGAGGCAAAGCTCTCGTGAATAATTTGAAAACGTGGATCTGTAATCGTGTTTGCCTCGGCGATCGCCTGCAAATCTTTGTCGAAGGCAATCAGCTTTGATGCTTGATTCAAATTCTTGAGTATTTCTCTGCTGTGACCACCACGCCCAAATGTGCCATCGATAATTATTTTTGATGTGGCACTTGATGAAGTCGAATCCCCCAATACCGAGGTGACTGCCTCGGCCAGTAATACTGGGCGATGGGTGTATGTCATGGTCGGCCAACATCAGAAGGTAAATTGCTTGAGTGCATCTGGCATGCCTTGTGCAATTGCAACTTGCTCTTTTTGAGCATAGGTTGAGGCATCCCATAATTCGAAGTGACTACCCATACCTAAAAGCATCACATCGCGTTCTATATTTGCAGCAGCGCGCAATTCTGGACTCACCAAGATGCGACCTGAACCATCCATGTCAACATCAGAGGCATTACCCAAAAATATACGGCGCCACCAATGTGCATCCATTGGCAGTTGTGCGATACGGCTTCTAAATGCTTCCCACTCAGATCTTGGGAATAGTAGCAAGCAACCATCGGGGTGTTTTGTGAGCGTAACTCTGCCCTCACCTTGCAATTGCAAGGCGTCACGATGCCTTGAAGGAATCGACATGCGACCCTTAGCATCGAGAGTTAATGCAGAAGCACCTTGAAACACGTATTTTTCCCCACTTTTTCACACTTTTCCCCACTGTAGAGGATGCGTAATTCATGGTCAAGTGTTTTAGGTACTTTTTTTGAAAATTCTTTAGCTAGAACAAGTACTTAGGAGCTCATGTTGATGATATTTTAAGGGTAAATTTCCAATAAAAACATAGGGGTGGAAAGTACTCTTAAGAAACTAGCTTAGGGTTATAGGCGATAAGCTGTACTTGTCATGACTTTTGCCATCATTTTCATGGCAGTTTTGACTGGATTTGGTAGATCAATACCACCTTCATCCCTGGCCATTTGACCATGAGCGATCTCATCTTCTCTCATTTGAGCCACAATTGCCATTGAACGGTAGTCATTTGTCGGCAACTCCGTCAAATGGCCATCTAAATGATTTTCAACCTGTTTTTCAGTCTCAGAAACGAAACCAAGACTAACTTTATCGCCCGCCAAACCAGCTACGCTGCCCAATACAAATGAGCCCGCGTACCACAATGGGTTAAGCAAGCTAGGTCTTGAATCTAACTCGCTCAAACGCTGCTCGCACCAAGCCAAATGGTCTTCTTCTTCAATAGCAGCATGCTCTAACTTATCTTTTAAATCAGAGCTTTTCGCATGTAGTTTTTGCGACTGATACAAAGCTTGAGCGCATACCTCACCCACATGATTAACACGCATCAATCCAGCCGCATGTTGTTTTTCTTGAGTAGTGAGATTTTCCGTAGGTGCTGATTGAGGAACAGGTCTACGCATTGGTGTAGCGCCCACAATCGAGCGCAAGGCGCGATCAAATTCAATAATGAATCCATCGAGCGGACTATGTTTTAGTTTGACATCAGAACCCATAGCAATATCTTATACGCTTATTGAATCATTTGAATTGATCAGTTGAGGTATTACGAAATTGGTTGCGCAAAATCAAACGGCGACCAATGATCGCCGTCTAAATAAGTTGCTTTTTAAGATTGTTCGACTAAACAAGAACCTCTGCTTTACAGGCAGTTTTTGTTTTCAAACCAAGCTCTGCCAACAATGCGCGATCAGCATCAGCTTCTGGGTTGTCTGTTGTTAATAATTTATCGCCGTAGAAAATGGAGTTGGCACCAGCCATGAAACACATGGCTTGCACAGCTCTACCCAACTCTTGACGCCCCGCGGATAAACGCACGCGAGCCGTAGGCATAGTGATGCGAGCAATCGCAATTGTGCGCACAAACTCTAGTGGATCAACACCTTTCTGCTCGGCCAATGGAGTACCTGCTACAGGCACTAGATGATTGATAGGCACTGACTCTGGATAAGGATTTAGATTTGCTAATTTAGCAATAAATGCTGCGCGCTGTTTGCGAGTCTCACCCATACCTATAATGCCGCCACAACACACAGACATACCGGCACTGCGTACGCTTTGTAATGTATCTAAGCGATCTTGATACTGACGTGTATTGATTACAGAGCCATAAAAATCTTCACTGGTATCTAGATTATGGTTGTAGTAATCCAAACCAGCATCACCCAATGCTTTGGCCTGCTCAGGAGCTAACATGCCCAAAGTTGCACAAGTTTCTAAACCAAGATCCTTAACTCCTTTGATCATGGCAACTACTTTTTCAATGTCACGATCTTTGGGTTCGCGCCAAGCCGCACCCATACAAAAACGATTAGAGCCAGCTTGTTTAGCAGCACGCGCCGCTTCTAAAACTTCTTCTACATCCATCATTTTGGTTGCTTTGACATCTGTTTGATAACGAGCCGCTTGAGGGCAGTAACCACAATCTTCAGGGCAACCACCTGTCTTAATTGATAACAAAGTAGCTAGCTCAATATCACCCTCTGGAAAATTTTCACGATGAACGGCAGCAGCGCGAGCCATCAACTCGTTCATAGGTAGTTCATAAAGTTCTAATACTTGTTCAACAGAAGTAGACATACGCTTTTTAGGGGAATTCTTAGTAATAATTGCTAATGATACAGGTCGAAGTGTTCAAATAGAGCCTATGCGTCATATCCTAACTTTCATTTCTTTACTATTCCTGACCACGGCAACCATGGCCGAGAAATCATGGCCCAACGCTCAAAGCGAACCTGTGCGTATCATCGTGACCTTCACGCCTGGCGGAGCCCCAGATATCCTTGCGCGCATTTTGGCCGAATACTGGCAAAAAGACTATAACAATCAAATAGTTGTTGAAAATAAACCAGGGGCTGGCGGCAATATTGGGACCGATTTAGTAGCCAAAGCAACTCCCAACGGACATAGCCTTTTAATTGGTACGGTTGGCACACTGACGATCAATCCCTATCTATACAAAAATCTTAACTATGATGCTCATAAAGATTTAGAGCCCATTACATTTCTTGCCAGCACGCCCAATGTATTGGTACTAAACAAACATGTACCAGCTCACGATGCAAAAAGTTTAATTGCGCTAGCCAAATCAAAACCTAATCAATTAAGTTTTTCATCTTCCGGCATTGGCACCTCAATCCATTTATCTGGCGAATTATTTCAACAACTCACTAAGACAAAAATAAAACACATCCCTTATAAGGGAAGAGCTCAAGCAATGCCAGATTTATTAGGTGGACGTGTGGATATGAGTTTTGATAATTTGGCATCCGCATTACCGCTCATTAAGTCTGGAGACTTAAAAGCAATTGGTATAACCAATCTTCAACGATCAAGCTATGCTCCAGACATCCCAACACTGAGCGAATCTGGTGTTCCAGCACTGAAGAACTTTCAAGTTACGTCATGGTTCTCATTGATGGGGCCAGCCGGTATGCGTCCTGAAGATGTACAAAAGATAGCAGCAGAAACCAAAAGAATTCTTAATCTTCCTGAAGTTAAAAAACGTTTATCTAGCATTGGTTTAGAAGCTAACCCTCAAGGTCCTGATGCACTGAATCGATTAATACAGTCTGACTCAAAAAGATGGTCGAAATTAATTGAAGAAACAGGTATAAAAGCTGAATGATTAAAAAAGCTTTCACCTCTAACCAATGGGTAGAACGCAGCTTAAAAGCTGTGTGGCATCCATGCACACAAATGAAACATCATGAACAGTTTCCTTTGGTAGCTCTCTCTCATGGGCAGGGTGTATGGCTTTACGGCCAAGATGGCAATCGCTACTTAGATGCTGTTAGCTCATGGTGGGTGAATTTATTCGGCCACGCCAATCCGACCATCAATGCAGCCCTTAAAGATCAACTAGACCAACTTGAGCATGCCATGCTGGCAGGCTTTACACATCCACCAGTGGTTGAATTATCGGAACGACTAAGTGCTCTCACGCAACATCAACTAGGGCATACCTTTTACGCATCCGATGGCGCATCAGCCATTGAGATTGCTTTAAAAATGAGTTTTCACTATTGGCGTAATCGTGGCTTTGAAAACAAAAAAGAATTTATTTGTTTAAAAAATAGTTATCACGGCGAAACCCTAGGTGCACTTGCAGTGACTGATGTAGCGATTTTTAAAGACGCCTATGGCCCACTCACCAAACAAGCACACATTGTTGCAAGCCCAGACTGTAGAAATGCTAAAAATGGTGAATCCGCGTCTGATGTTGCCAAACTTGCCTTGGCTGATCTGGAAAAAACTCTGCAACAACATCAAGGGAACATTGCAGCATTGATATTAGAGCCACTGGTTCAATGTGCCACTGGTATGGCGATGTACGATGCCAGCTATCTAACTGGTGCTCGTGAGCTGTGCGATCAATATCAAGTGCATCTTATCGCTGATGAAATCGCTGTTGGCTGTGGCAGAACTGGAACTTTTTTTGCCGTTGAGCAAGCCAATATTTGGCCAGACTTCCTAGCCTTATCAAAAGGTATCAGTGGTGGCTACCTACCACTTTCTTTGGTCATGACCACCGATGAGATTTATCAATCGTTTTATCACGATGACATCACAAAAGGGTTCTTACACTCACACTCCTACACAGGAAATCCATTGGCGTGTAGAGCAGCCCTTGCCACTCTTGATATTTTTGAGAATGAGCAAGTTCTGAAGAAAAATGAAGTATTGGCGCAAAAAATTTCTGCTGCTTTTGATTGGACTAGGCAAGATGCGCGCATTGAGCACGTTCGTCAAAAAGGCATGATTTTTGCGTTTGATATAAAAGCTTCAGCACTAAAAAATGGCTTTGCTAAAGCATTCTTCAAAGAAGCCTTGTCCCATGAAGTATTAGTTAGACCGATTGGCTCCACAATCTACATCATGCCACCTTACGTATTAAGTGATAGTGAACTAAGCCACTTATCCAAAGGCATTCAAACAACGCTTGAGCAAGTTTTAATAAATCATGCTTAATGTGGCAAACTGCCTAAAATAAAGACATGAGTAATCGCTATATTCAACACTACGAATCTCTTCTGAATGACTTAGAGAATCAATCACTACGTAGAAAACTGAAAGTTAGCGATAGCCCTAGCGCGCCAGTGATGAAAATCAATGGTCAGGACGTACTTACTTTTTGCAGCAATGATTATCTTGGCTTAGCCAATCATCCAGAAATTGCGTCTGCCATGATTGATGGCGTCAACATCTACGGCGGGGGCAGTGGCGCCTCACACATGATCAGTGGTCATTACACAGCTCATGATCAACTGGAACAAGCATTAGCAGCAACCCAAGCCAAACACATCCCTAACGTCAAAGGTTTATTTTTTAGCACTGGTTACATGGCTAATATGGCAGCCATCACAGGGATCTCTGCAGGTTTAGGTGAAAACCAAACGATGAGCATCTTTTCTGAAGAGCTCAACCACGCATCATTAATTGATGGTGTGCGTCTTGCTAGCAAACAAAATAATGCCAAAGTCTTTGTATACCCTCATCAAGATTTAGGTGCTCTTCAAAAATTACTCTCAGAAGATAAGAGCCGATTTAAATTAATTGTCACTGATGGCGTTTTCAGCATGGATGGCAATATCGCCCCCGTTGATCAACTGCTAGCACTGGCTGAAAAATATGATGCCTTGTTATTAATTGATGACGCTCACGGCTTTGGCGTTCTGGGCGATTCCGGTCACGGCATTTTGGACTCATTCAAGATTGATGCTGGGAATACTTCAGCCAATAGAGTCATCTACATTGGCACTCTGGGTAAGGCTGCTGGCCTCAGTGGCGCATTCATTGCTGCTCATAAGCATTTGACAGAATGGATTTTACAAAAAGGACGTGCTTACATCTATACAACTGCAAGCCCACCTGCAATTGCTCATGGCTTACTCAAGAGCCTTGAATTGATTCAGCAAGAACAATATCGAAACGCCCTGCATCAAAATATTGCCTATTGGCGAAAGCATCTAAAGTTACATAAATGGCAATTGGTTAAATCATCAACTGCCATTCAACCAATAGTAATTGGTCAAAATGAAGATGCCCTTCGTGTTGCAGAAGCGCTCTATAAAAAAAATATTTGGGTACCAGCCATCAGGCCGCCCACTGTACCTGCAGGTACAGCTCGCCTTCGCATCACACTATCGGCTTCGCACACCAGAGAACAAATTGATGAATTAATCAATGCAATTAGTGAGGTAGAGCATGCCTTCTAAATTTGGATTCTTTATCACTGGCACCGATACTGAAGTTGGCAAGACCTTGGTGTCAGGCGCATTGATTCTGAAACTACAAGAACAGCATTCTCTTGTAGGCGCATACAAACCAGTAGTGGCCGGCCTTCAAGAAATCAATGGGCAACTTCAAAACGAAGATTTGATGACTTTATCAATGGCATCAACTTATCTAAGTAATCTTAGTGATGCAAATCAACAAATATGCCCTTACCAATTGAGCACTCCTGCGGCACCACATCTTGTTGCTCAAGCACAAAAAATTCATCTAAGTTATGAGGTCATGCTAAGTGGTTACCAACAAATGGCAGAAAGAACAGATGCCATGGTTGTTGAGGGTGTTGGTGGCTTTAAGGTGCCATTTCATGATGGCAAGAATAGTGCCGATTTTGCTAAAGATATCGGGCTGCCAGTCATCTTGGTGGTTGGGATGAAATTAGGATGTATTAATCATGCACTGCTAACCGTTGAGGCAATTGAGCATAGAGGCTTGGTATTGGCTGGTTGGGTAGCTAACTGCAACAATGATATGCAACTACTTCATGAAAATATTGATACTTTAAAAACATTGATTCCAGCACCCTTACTAGGTGTGATTCCTAAACTGAATCAATCAGAAATCAAAACTCCCTACAGCAAAGAGGCTTTAACAAAAGCTGCCAGCTTTATTCAATTGCCTAGCGATTCCTCAATTCACGCCTGAGTGTTTTTCCAACTGTGTTTTTAGGTAGTTCGTTGATAAATTCAATGTACTTAGGTCGTTTGTAATTAGTTAACTGCTCTTTACAATGCGCTATAACTTGCTGCTCAGTTAGGTTGGCATCGCCCTTAACAATGTAGACCTTCACAACTTCACCAGAGTGTTCATCTGGCACACCCACTACAGCGCACTCAAAGACACCAGGCAGCATCGCCACCACTTCCTCAACCTCATTTGGATAAACATTAAATCCAGACACAATCACCACATCTTTTTTGCGGTCAATGATCTTTACATAACCGCTTGCATCCATCACGCCTATGTCTCCGGTTTTCAAGAAACCATCAACCGTCATGACTTTGTTAGTTTCATCTTGGCTACGCCAATAACCTGCCATTACTTGCGGACCACGAATACAAATTTCACCGGGCATATCTGTTGGCAGTTGTCGCCCTGCATCATCTCGAATCGATACATCAGTACCTGGCAATGGCAAACCAATGTGTCCAGTAAAGCCATCAATAAGAGGCGTGTTACAACAAGATACTGGCGAAGTTTCAGATAAGCCATAACCCTCAGCAATTGACTTACCAGTTAATGCCAACCAACGATCAGCCACCACGCGTTGCACCGCCACCCCGCCACCAATTGCTACCAATAAACTTGAGAAGTTAATTTTTTTAAATTGAGGGTGATTCATCAAAGCATTAAACAAGGTGTTGACCGCAGGGAAAATATGAAATGTCTTCAATCCAGCGAGTAACTTGATAAAGCCTGAAATATCCCTGGGGTTAGTCACCAAGATATTTAAACCACCTGCCCTGATACCAAACATACAGCAGGCCGTTAAAGCGAAGATGTGATACATCGGCAAGGCACAAACAAAAATTAGCTGGTCGATTGTTTTACCTCTTAAGCCTGGCTCGAGCCACAACTCAATTTGCATGATATTGGCCAAAATATTACGGTGTAGCAAAGTAGCCCCTTTAGATACTCCGGTAGTACCGCCTGTGTATTGCAAAAAGGCAATATCGTTATGACCAACTTGAGGTTTTATATATGAGTGGCGATCACCAATAGCCAAAGCATTTTTAAAACTGATGTAATTGGCTAAATTCCATTTAGGAACAAGCTTTTTAATTTTTCTAACAACCCAATTAATCAGAATTCCTTTGACCCCCATCAACTCACCCATACTAGTTACAAGTACATGTTGAATATCAACCTGATCTTGGACTTTTTCAAAAACGTGGGCAAAATTTTCTAAGATGACTAGCGCATCTGCGCCACTGTCCTTCAGTTGATGAAGAAGTTCTCTAGGTGTGTAAAGTGGGTTAACACTCACCACCACCATGCCAGCTCTGAGCGCACCAAGGATAGCTATAGGATATTGCAAAAGATTGGGCATCATGATCGCAACACGGTCGCCCTGATTTAACCCAGTAGATTGCAAATATGCTGCGAATTGCATAGATCGCACATTTAATTCTTGATAAGTGAGGGTTTTACCCATGCAAGTAAAAGCCACTCTGTTGGCATATAGGTCAAATGAATCTTCAAACATATGGTTTAAAGATTCATACTGAGAATAGTCAACCTGATGAGGTACGCCTTCAGGATAACTATCTAGCCATGGTTTATCTTGACTCATACAATTGGGCTAAGAAATTGAATTAAATAGGCACATACTCAATACTGCACTAAAGTAGAGGGATTACCAAATTGTCTGTCAATATCCTTGATAAGAGATATGATTTAGCATTAGGCATTAAAGATTGTTCTTATGAAACTTCTACCAGAAATTCTTGAGTCAGCCGCAACCATTAAGGCTATTAGGAGAGATATTCATGCTCATCCTGAGTTGTGCTTTCAAGAAAATCGTACGGCAGAAGTCATTGCCAAACAACTTGAAGCATGGGGCATTAAAACCCATCGTGGTCTCGGTAAAACTGGTGTTGTTGGCACAATTGAAGGATCTTTGGGTAAAGGCAAATCAATTGGCTTACGCGCCGACATGGATGCGCTTCCGCTTCAAGAACATAATCATTTTGAACACGCTTCAAAACATGAAGGAAAAATGCATGCATGTGGCCATGATGGTCATGTGGCGATGCTCCTAGGTGCTGCAGAATATTTATCAAAACATCGTGACTTCAAGGGAACTGTTCACCTAATTTTTCAACCTGCCGAAGAAGGTGGTGGTGGCGCGCGAGAAATGATTCGTGATGGACTGTTTGACTTATTTCCTTGTGATGCTATTTTTGGCATGCACAATTGGCCAGGACTAGCGGTTGGTGAGTTTGGTGTGACACCAGGTCCAATTATGGCCTCTAGTAATGAATTTGTAATTACCGTTAATGGTAAAGGTGGTCATGCTGCACTACCGCATACCAGCGCAGATCCTGTGTTTGCTGCTAGTCAAATGATTAGCGCACTACAAGGCATCATTACTCGTAACAAACGCCCAATCGATGCAGCTGTTTTATCTATTACTCAATTCCACGCAGGAGATGCTAGCAATATCATTCCAAACAGCGCTTGGATTGGTGGCACAGTCAGAACTTTCACCCACGAAGTGTTAGATCTAATTGAAATGCGTCTACATCAAGTAGCTGCAGCAGTTGCTCAAGCTTTTGATTGCTCTGCGGAAGTTGAGTTTTCAAGAAATTACCCTCCAACAATCAATCACAACAATGAAACTGAATTTGCTATTGAGGTGATGAAAGAACTCGTTGGCGAGCATAAGGTCAACCCAAGAATTGACCCAACCATGGGCGCAGAAGATTTTGCTTTTATGTTGCAAGAAAAACCTGGCTGCTATGTCTTTATTGGTAATGGAGACGGCGATCATCGCTCACAGGGTCATGGTTTAGGTCCATGCCAACTTCACAACCCTTGTTATGACTTTAATGATGAGTTGCTACCTCTTGGTAGTAGCTATTGGGTCAAACTGGTGCAACGTTACTTAGCGTAACCGTTATTTGCTCTTTGAAATATTTGGTGTTTTACTCAGTTCGATATCACCATAAATAGCATCGACTTGTGTCTTTGTGTTATCTGTATCCGTTAATAAACCTAAGCCAATCACCTTACCTGGCATTTCATTAAAAGCTGCGCGAAAATCTTTTGATAAATCGCGATGATGGCGCTGCCATTGGCCGAGTTCATCCTTGCCAGCATTAACCACAATCATTTTGATTCTTGAGCTTCTGGGACTTGTAATGATGGTTTCAATCGGGGTTTTAGCTGCCCAAACATACATCAAACTGGCATAAGGCATATCGTGACCGCTCACAATTTTTGCCATCTCAAAAATCATCTGATCTTTTACTGGTAATTTAGTTTTGTCACCATCAAACGCCACCAAAATTCTTAAAGGAGCGTCATCTACAGAAGAATCGTGATTATCTGCATTGGGTATGTAACTAAGAGCCTTCCACTCCCAATTAAGAAATAGCTGATCGGGTGACCTTGGCTTTAGAGGCAACACCAAACCCGATGCGGCCACGTTGGCGCTCGCATGCAAAACTGTTTTACCTTCATACTGCTTTAGCTTGTATTCGGTTTTATTTTTCTGAGGGGTAATTCTCCAAACCTGCCAGGCTTTGGGCAAATTACCCGCCTCGTTTAAATTCGAAAATTTATCTACCTTTTCGGCAGGTGGAACGTGAGTATCTCCGGACTCCATCGTGGCACAAGATGCCAATAGTGCCACACACACCAAACCAATAAATTGTCTAACCCTAAAGCGCATTAATTGTTGCCTAGATAACACTCAATAGGTTTATTGGTGCTTAAATTTAGCTGGTCTCTTTTCAACAAATGCTGCCATGCCTTCTTTTTGGTCTTCAGTAGCAAAGGTTGAATGGAAAAGACGTCTCTCAAAATGAATGCCTTCACTGAGTGATGATTCAAAAGACGCATTAATACTTTCTTTAACCATCATCACAATTGGCAAAGACATCTCGCCAATTATTTTTGCGGCAGCCATTGTTTCTTCAAGCAACTTATCAGCAGCCACAACCCTTGAAACCAAGCCAGCTCTCTCCGCTTCATTCGCATCCATCATACGAGCAGTTAAGCACATATCCATTGCTTTTGATTTAGACACAGCTCTTGGTAGACGCTGACTGCCACCAGCGCCAGGAATGATGCCAAGCTTGATTTCTGGCTGTCCAAACTTAGCGTTATCTGCCGCAATAATGAAGTCACACATCATCGCTAGCTCACAACCACCACCCAAAGCATAACCAGCCACAGCAGCAATCACTGGTTTACGAATTTTGCGAATTGTTTCCCAATTTTTAGTGATGTAGTCAGACTTATAAACATCAGTAAAGTTATATTTAGACATCATGCCAATGTCTGCCCCAGCAGCAAAAGCTTTTTCACTACCGGTAATAACGATGCAAGAAATATTGTTGTCTGCATCAAAAGATAACAAAGCTGCTCCCAACTCATCCATCAATTGATCATTGAGTGCATTAAGAGCCTTAGGCCGATTCAGAGTAATTACGCCCACACGGCCATCAGTTGAAGTCAAAATAGTTTCGTAACTCATCATTTGTCTTTCTTTGAACAATCAGAAATTGTAAAAATAGCAGGATTACTAAGATGCTAGCACCTTGTGTCACGAAGGTGTCAGCGAGGCATGAAAACCCACATTCTGCCTTGTTGCTTCATACGACCAGCGTACTCACCAGCCTGATCCCCAGTACCCCAATAAAAATCAGCTCGAACAGCACCCACTATGGCAGTTCCAGTGTCTTGAGCCATCATTAAACGCTGTAAAGGTTTTTGAGTCAGCGGATAAGTTGTTGCAATGTAAACAGGTGCGCCCAAGGGCAAAGCCTTGGTATCGATAGCAATACTGCGCTCAGAGGTTAATGGCACCCCTAAAGCTCCAATAGGTCCAATATTTGCATCCGGGCTTGCTGGCATCTCTCTAAAAAAAACATAGCGAGGGTTGGCGTTAAGCATCTCCTGTACACGGTTAGGATTCTTTTTAGCCCAAGCTTGTATACCCTGCATGGTTGCAGTAGCTCGAGTAATCTCACCACGATCTAGAAGCCACTGTGCAAAAGATTTAAAGGGTTGATCATTGGTGCCCGCAAAACCTAAACGAATAATCTTGCCATCCGTCATACGAATGCGCCCTGAACCTTGAACCTGCATAAAAGCGGCAGCCACAGCATCATCTACCCAAACAATTTCTTGACCGTTCAGTTGCCCACTTGAAAATAATTCAGCACGAGTCGGTAGCTCGCTAGGCTTACGTTTTTTCCATGCATCTGGATAACGGTGTAATGGCGTTTGATATGCACCACCCTTTTGCCTTGACCCATTTAAATAGGGTTCATAGTAACCAGTCACCAAGCCATGTGCACTTCCAGCAGAAGATCCTGTTTGATGGCGAATCTCCATGACCTTCATATTAGATTCAAAATAATCACGAATCGATTGATTGCTTGAACTATTCACTTTCTCTGCTGCTCTACACGCAGCACGCCAATCTAAACCACTTGGGTTGCGCTTCATAAGTCCCTGACAACTTCTTTTCCAGGCTGGCCAAGCAGCACTTAAATCATCGTCATACCAGCCAGGTAAATCACTCCAAGAAGCAACAGTTAACTTTGCAACGTTTGAGCTATAACTTGATGATCTGGCTTCAGATGCAGTGTTTTGAGCAGACTTATGTGTGTATGAGGGTTGACTGACACAAGACGATAAAACTAGGCTTAATAAACCATAAGCAAGGAAAGAATTAAACTTCGAAAAAGTACTATGCTTGCTGCATAAAACATGATTTCCAGAAAGGAATCCCCAATTGAGCGACTTATTCGATGAATTTCCCATGCTTTTATTTGCCTTAGAAGCGGGTGTTGCCTTAGTCATACTAGTAATTATTGTTGTTTGGACCATGATGGGCCGAAAAGACAAATAATACTTCCTGGCGCGCTCAACAGCAGATCAATCAATGCAGAGTCCTTGGCATGACCAAGGCAAATTCAGGAATCGGAGTCTGGAAAAACTGAGCGTCTTCACTGACGCAAAAGAAGTCACCCCTCATAGTACCCATAGGGGTTGGTAGAGTGGCCCAGCTGGTGTACTCGAATTGCTCTCCAGGGCGTAATAATGGTTGCTGCCCCACAACCCCTAAACCACGGACTTCTTGAACATCATTATCGCCATCAGTGATGATCCAATGACGCGCAATCAACTGGGCAGGCAGCTGCCCAATATTTTTAATGGTGATCGTATAAGCAAAGGCAAACTGGCGATTTTCGGCATCTGACTCATCCGGCAAATAAGCCACTTTGACCTGTACACTGAATTGATGTTGTTCCATGTGTGAGATTCTCCGCTATAGAACACGCTACTGCAAGCCAGACCACGATAGAATCACACTATGGCTAATACAAATACCTCAAATTCATACCTCATTGCCCCATCCATTTTGTCGGCGGACTTTGCCCGCCTAGGCGAAGAAGTCAGGAACGTCTTGGCTGCCGGAGCCGATTGGATCCACTTTGACGTAATGGATAACCACTATGTGCCCAATCTAACCATTGGCCCTTTAGTTTGTGAGGCTATTCGCTCCCACGCTGTTAAAGACGGTCAACCTGCCTGTATCGACGTACACCTCATGGTTGAACCGGTGGACCGAATCGTGCCTGACTTTGCTAAAGCAGGTGCCAATTTGATTAGTTTTCACCCTGAGGCTAGCAGCCATGTTGATAGGACTTTAGGTCTTATCAGAGACAGTGGTTGCCAAGCTGGCTTGGTATTTAATCCAGCCACCCCATTAAGCCACCTTGATTACGTCTTGGATAAAGTGGACTTGGTGCTACTCATGTCGGTCAACCCTGGATTTGGTGGTCAATCATTTATCCCAAGCACACTAGATAAGTTGCGTGCAGCCAAAGCCAAGCTTTTGGCATACGAGGCTCAATCAGGTCGCAAAGTTCGCCTAGAGGTTGATGGCGGAGTTAAGGCTGAGAATATTCGAGAAATCGCCGCAGCTGGCGCTGATACTTTTGTTGCAGGCTCTGCCATTTTTGGCAAACCTGATTACAAAGCCATCATCGACAAAATGCGCGAGGAACTAGGAAAAGCCTGATGCAACGCAAAGACTTCGATGCCTTGGCAAAACAAGGCTATAACCGTGTTGCTATAGTTTCTGAAGCATTAGCTGACTTAGAGACTCCCCTGTCTCTTTATTTAAAGTTAACCCAAGCACATGGGTCTACCAATACTTTCTTACTCGAGTCAGTAGTAGGTGGTGAACGCTTTGGCAGATATTCGATTATTGGTTTGCATGCCAAGACCTTGATCAAGGTATCTGGCGGACCTAACAATACCCTCACACAAGTTATTACAGACGGTCAGGTTGTTGAAACGGATCATGGCAACCCGTTGGATTTCATAGCCAACTACCATGCGCGCTTCAAGGTGGCGCTTCAGGCAGGGTTACCTAGGTTTTGTGGAGGTCTAGCTGGTTACTTTGGCTACGACACGATTCGTTATATCGAGCCACGATTGGCAAAACATGATTTGCCAGATGAAATTAATACGCCTGATATTCAACTAATGTTGACTGAAGAGTTAGCAGTCATTGATAACTTGGCTGGCAAACTTTATTTAATTGTTTACGCCAACCCTCAGGAACCTCAATCTTATGAGGCAGCACAAGCAAGACTCAAAGAGCTTCACACAAGCCTTGATGCATCTATTAAAAAACCTAGCACTGGTGCTACACAAAAAACGGAAGCGATTCGTAAATTTGCCAAGGCAGATTTTATGGATGCAGTGAAACGCACCAAAGAATACATCTTGGCAGGCGACTGCATGCAGGTAGTGATTGGTCAACGTATTAGCCAACCCTATACAGAATCACCCCTATCGCTTTATCGAGCCTTGCGCTCTCTAAATCCTTCTCCATACATGTATTTGTATGATTTTGGCGATCACCAAGTAGTTGGATCATCACCAGAAATTTTGGTTCGCCAAGAACAACGTCAAGTTGATGGTAAAGAGAAGCGCTTTGTGATTGTTCGCCCTATTGCCGGCACAAGACCTCGTGGCACAAGCCCTGAGCATGATGCTGAACTAGCCAAAGAACTACTTGCGGATCCAAAAGAGATTGCAGAACACGTGATGTTGATTGATTTGGCGCGTAATGACGTTGGCAGAATTGCTAAAAACGGCAGCGTTAAAGTAACCGACAGAATGGTGATTGAGAAATACTCTCACGTGCAGCATATTGTGAGTTCTGTTGAAGGCGAGCTACTTGATAACGCTAGCAATATGGATGTATTAAAAGCCACCTTCCCAGCAGGAACATTATCTGGTGCGCCAAAAATTCGCGCGATGGAAATCATTGATGAGATGGAAATTGTGAAACGTGGTGTTTATGGTGGTGCTGCAGGATATCTATCTTTTTCAGGTGACATGGATGTGGCGATTGTGATTCGCACAGGAATTATTAAAGACGGCATGGTTCATGCTCAGGCAGGTGCAGGCGTTGTGGCTGACTCCGACCCAGAATCAGAATGGAAAGAAACAGAAGCCAAAGCTCGCGCTGTATTGCGCGCAGCCGAAATGGTTCAAGGAGGTCTAGATGCTAGTCATGATTGATAACTACGACTCCTTTACATATAACCTAGTTCAATATTTTGGCGAGCTAGGTGCAGATGTTCGGGTGTTTCGTAATGACGAAATCACCATTGCTGAAATCGAAGCCATGAAACCAGATCACATCTGTGTTTCACCAGGCCCTTGCAGCCCCAAAGAAGCCGGCATATCAGTGGCCGCGTTACAGCACTTTGCAGGCAAAGTGCCGCTTTTAGGTGTTTGCTTAGGTCATCAAGCTATTGGTGAAGCTTTTGGCGGCAAGGTGATTCGTGCAAAGAGAGTCATGCATGGCAAAACAGATACCGTGCACACCACTCAACAAGGAGTCTTTAAGGATTTGCCAAAAGACTTCACGGTCACGCGCTATCACTCATTGGCAATCGAAAAAGAAAGCCTGCCAGCAGATTTAGAGGTAACTGCCTGGACTGATGATGGCGAGATCATGGGTGTACGTCACAAGAAATTTGCAGTGGAAGGGGTGCAATTCCACCCCGAGTCCATTTTGTCTGAGTATGGACATGAATTACTTCATAATTTCTTAAAAACTACCAAAGCAACATTGGCTTAACCTAACTCTATTTAAAACATTATGGCCATCACCCCTCAAGAAGCTTTGCAATGCTTAATTGAGCACCAGGAAATTGCACATGACGACATGATGCAAATCATGCGCTCAATCATGTCTGGAGAACTATCTCCCATGCTAACTGCTGCCATATTGACTGGTCTACGCACCAAAAAAGAGTCTATCGGAGAAATCACGGCAGCAGCAATGGTGATGCGTGAATTTGCCACCAAAGTTCAAGTGGCCGATAACAGCCACTTTGTAGATATTGTTGGCACAGGTGGCGATGGAGCTCACACATTTAATATTTCCACCACTGCGATGTTTGTCGCTGCTGGTGCTGGTGCAAAAGTAGCCAAGCATGGCAACCGAAGTGTTAGCAGCAAGTCTGGTGCAGCTGATGTTTTAGAGGCTATGGGCGTACAAATTACCTTGCAAGCACCTCAGGTGTCTAAATCACTTGATACATGTGGCATAGGCTTTATGTTCGCACCCAATCACCATCCAGCAATGAAGAATGTGGCGCCGGTTCGCAAAGAAATGGGTGTTCGAACCATTTTTAATATTTTGGGTCCCTTAACAAACCCAGCTAATGCGCCACACATGCTAATGGGTGTTTTTCACCCTGATTTAGTAGGGCTACAAATTAGAGCGCTACAAAAATTAGGTATGAAACATGCCTTGGTGGTTTATGGCAAAGATGGTTTAGATGAAATATCTCTAGAAGCTCCAACGATGGTTGGTGAGCTCAAAGATGGTCAAGTGAAAGAATACGAAGTTCGCCCTGAGAATTTTGGCTTCAAAGTTACAAAAACAGAAAGTTTTAAAGTTGCCGATGCTAATGAATCAAAGGCAATTGTTTTAGGCGTACTCAACAACGAACCAGGTCCGGCAAGAGACATCGTTTGCTTTAATGCTGGCGCAGCACTCTACGCCGCTGATATTGCTAAAGATATTGGTCATGGTATTGAGTTGGCTAAAGACTCAATTTCATCAGGCAAGGCCAAAGCCAAGCTAGATGAATTTATCCAAACAACACAACAATTAGCCTCTATCGCTAGTTAAGATAGTTATTAAATATTTGAAATTTCATGAGCGATATTCTTAAACGTATTTTGGCCACTAAATTTGATGAGGTAGCTAAAGCCTCATCGCAAGTAGCAATGCATGTTTTGCGTTCTGATGCAGAAGCCAGCCTGCAAGAGAGTTCTTTAAAGCCAAGAGGTTTTGCAGCCAATATCGAAAAGAAAATTGCTAATGGTCATGCTGGCGTAATCACAGAGATTAAAAAAGCAAGCCCGAGTAAAGGGGTCTTTCGTGAGGACTTTGATCCGGCAGAGATTGCCAAATCGTACGAAAAGAATGGCGCAGCTTGTTTATCAGTGCTAACTGATAAAGATTATTTTCAAGGTTCTGCCCGGTACCTAAGAGAAGCTCGTCAAGCTTGCACCATCCCGGTCTTGCGCAAAGATTTTTTGGTGGATCCTTATCAGGTGTATGAAGCTCGCGCGATGGGAGCAGATGCGATTCTTTTAATTGCAGCAGCATTAGATGATGCGCAGATGAAGGATTTTGAGAGCATTGCCCACGAATTAAACATGGATGTTTTGGTAGAGGTTCATGACGCCTATGAGCTAGAGCGCTCCCTCAAACTAAACACCCCATTACTAGGCATCAACAATCGCAATCTTCGCACTTTTGAAGTTAGCCTAGAAACAACACTATCGCTACTAAAAGATATTCCTAAAGAAAAACGAGTGGTCACTGAAAGTGGTATTTTGACCAAAGAGGATGTGGCATTAATGCGTGCTGCACAAGTGCATGCATTTTTAGTTGGCGAAGCTTTTATGCGCCAACCCGATCCGGGCATCGCACTCGCTGAATTATTTGGCAAATAATAAAAAATTTAAGCAATACTTATTGCTGCAGTAGTGACATCAAGACCAGTGAATTGGTGTCAAACCTTGATTGATAAGATGCTCATTCACTTTTCTAAAGTGGCTGCATGATTGTTGGTCACCCGGATAGATAAATGGCTCAGCAGTTTTATAAACGCTCAAGCCTGATGGATGTGAAGCGGTCAAAATAGTTTGATGCAGCCCGCTTTCTTGCGCCGCCAATTCAATTAAGGCTTTTTTCTTCTGAGCGTGAGCGCCCCACAATAACCAAATCGTTGATTGCGTCTTAGCCAAGCGATATAGCAAAGCATCTGTTAACTCCTGCCAACCAAATTGTGCATGTGAGGCAGCCAAATTCAATTGCACTGTTAGTGTGGCATTGAGTAATAAAACACCTTGCTTAGCCCAGCCGCTCAAATCACCATGCAATAAAGCTTGGTAACCATCCAAGGCCAACGCTTTACTGATATTTCTTAATGAACTCGGGAATGCTTTCCATCCTGGCTTAATTTCTTTGGGAATCGAGAACGCCAAGCCCTGTGCCAAGCCAGGTGTTTGGTAGGGATCTTGCCCGAGAATCACAACCCTTACCTGATTAATAGGGGTTTCTTTTAAAGCTCTAAAAATGTTTTCTTGGGTTGGTGCAATTTGCTCACCTAAATCTTTATAGGCTTGATTGACTTGTTTTTCTAATAGGTCAAAACGATGATTTTCTAAATCTTCAGCAATCAGTTTTTTCCAATCGGGCGGTAAGTGTGAACCAATAGCAAACGTCGGCAACATGATCGACATGAATTACTTTACAGATATCGTGTATTGCTTTGGTTGACAAGCTGCGATATCCGATCTCGCTTGGAATGTGGCAATAAACTCTTGTTCATGACGGTAAGCGACCACTTTAACTGCTTGGCCTCTAGACAACTTTTGAACTAATTGCGTTAGTAGATGATCCAAGCGACCTGATGTTGCACGTTCGCCATTGATGGAAGAGATGTAATCGCCTGCGGCCAAGCCAGCCTGCTGCGCCAATCCACCATCCAATACATGTGTTAATTTAACCCAACCTTGCTGGGTAGTAACTCGAATACCCAATAACTGCTTGGCAGTTTCTGGGTGTTCACTTGGTAATGATTCTTTTAATGCAACTTTCAACCCAAGGGATGTTAAAAGACTATCCAAAGGTATGTCTTTCATACCATCGACATAATCAGATTTCATTTGCATCCATGTTTTTGTAAAACTTGGTCCAATCACAAACTCAATAGCGCGATCAAAATCATCTTCCGCCATACCAGCTTCTGTTAGTTGATACATTTCCCACAAATGCCTCATCACATCATCGAGTGATTGCTTTTGCTTAGTATGGTCACGAATTTTTATGTCTAGAGCCAATGCCAATAGCGAACCTTTGGCGTAGTAACTCACCACAGCATTGGGTGTGTTCTCATCCATCTGGTAATACTTTGTCCAAGCATCAAATGAGCTCTCAGACAAACTTTGCTTATGGCGCCCCGGTCCACGTAAAACCATGTTCCAAGTTTTTTCAATCCGCTTTAAGTAGCGAGTTATATCAATGCGGCCACTTCTTAACAATTGAAGGTCGTCGTAGTAACTGGTAAATCCCTCAAATAACCAAAGCAATCCCGTGTGATTCTTTTGATCTAACCGATAAGGATCAAATGCTCGGGGCTTAATGCGTTTAACCATCCATGAATGAAAATACTCATGGCTACACAAACCTAAAAAGTCCTCGTAAGCCGGATGTTTTTTTAGGTTTTGGCCTTGATACGGCAAATCATCCCGCTTACACAACAAAACCGTACTATCTCGGTGTTCTAGACCACCATAACCATCGCCAACTGCATTTACGATGAAACAATATTGCTTAAATGGTGCGCGCGGTTTAACTGGATCAAAGAAGGCAATGTGCGCATCACAAATGGCTTTTAAATCTTTAGCCAATTGCTTTTGATCAACAGAGTCAATCAAACCTTGGATAACCATGCGGTGCGGGGTTCCATAGGAGGTCCAACTAACAACTTGGAACTGGCCCATGGCAACTGGATGATCAATCAATGTATCGTAATTAGCGGCCTTATAAAGACCAAAACCTTGACGATCCACTTGACGCGCCGGCAAAGTTGTTTCGACTGACCAATCATAGCTATTCTTCGAGAGGGGTTTAACCAACTCTAGCTCACAAGGTAGGTGTGAGGCGCCCAAAACATTTAAGCAAAGACTAGTGGCGTTAAAGAAACCACGAGTTTGGTCTAAGTATGCAGTTCTGACAGATGTATCAAATGCGTAGACTTGATATGACACCTCAACATCACCTTGGGCAGCAATCTCCCAAGTATGACTATCTAATTTTTTTACGACAATTGGTTTGTTTTTTGAGCCAGCTGGCTTAGCAATAAATGATTCTAGGTGCTTTGAAAAATCCCGAATCATGTAGCTACCAGGTATCCAAGATGGCAACTGCACCTTAAGCGGAGATACTGTTAATGATTTAGGAATAAAAATGGTCACCCCATAGCGGTGACCATTTAAATCAATTGGATTGATGCGATATCTTAAATGAGCCAATTCAAAAAACCATTTATCAAATTAGTTATTTAAGTTTCTTTTCAATTTGAGCCAGCGGCACTGAACCAGTGATTCTTGAACCATCTGTAAAGAAGATTGCTGGTGTACCAGTTACACCAATTTTTTTGCCTAGAGCAATGTTTCTTTCCAATGGGTTTGTACAGTCTGTTTTACCTGTTGGTGCAACAGCATTGTTCATCCAGTCTGACCAAGTCTTAGATTTATCAGCAGAACACCAAATTTTCTTTGATGTTGTATGAGAATCTGCAGAAAGCATTGGAATTAAGAACGTGTACACAGTTGCATTCTCAAGATCTGCCAGCGTTTTCTCCAGACGCTTGCAATAGCCACAGTGTGGATCAGCAAAAACTGCCAATTGTCTAGAACCATTACCTTTCACTGTTTTGATGGCATCAGCTAATGGCAAGTCAGACCACTTAATTAAATTCAATTCATTGATGCGTTGCTCGGTTAGGTTGGTGCCAGACTTCAAATCCACGATCTCACCTTGAATCAAATATCTAGCACTTGCATCGGTGTAAATAACATCTTTACCAATTGCCACCTCATACAAACCAGCAACAGGTGCAGGTCTAACACTTTCAACCTTGGCGCGATCGCCAATTTGTTTTTGCATTTCCGCTTTAACTTTTTGTTCAGTGCTACTCTGAGCAGCTGCACCACCCATGTAACAGGCGATTAAGAATCCAAATAGAACGGATATTTTTGATAATTTAATGTTCAAGATAATGCCTTTTTAATTAATTGTCTCTTTAAGAAATTACTACGATTACACCAACGCATTCCGATATTGCGCAACTCTTTTAAACGACTGGCTTCTGACGAAAATATTTTTTGTAACTGATCTGTTACAAATAACAATATATCCGTATCACCGCTGCGAGCTCGCTCATACCTTCGCAGTATGACAGGGTTATCGATTTCTCGGAACGTCTCCTTACTTTCTAGGATTTCGCCTAAGCTAGCCACATCCCGCAATCCAAGGTTCAAGCCTTGACCTGCCAAGGGATGCATCACGTGAGCAGCATCACCAATCAAAATAATTCTTGGGCAATCACTAGGGGCAATGACTCGCTTTGCCCTCATCCGCCGCAAAGGAAAGCCTTGTTGCGCAGTTAGCATTTTTAGAGTCCCAGTTTTTTCAAAAACTTGACCACTAGCAGCTTTAGCTACTTTTTCACACAACTCATCTGCACTAAGTCTTTTTAATTGTTCAGCATGCTCAGTTTTAGCAGACCAAACCATTGATACCTTTTTATCTGGTAAAGGTAATAGCGCCAAAATTTCTCCGCCTGGCAAAAACCATTGGCAAGCAACCCCTTGATGATGCTTTTCAATTTCAAAGTTAGCCACTATCGCGGTTTGCTCATACGCGTTAATCGCTGTTTCAATTTGCAACTTTTCACGAATCAATGAACGCGCCCCATCAGCGGCTAAAAGTAATTTAGCACCATAGGTTTCACCCGACTCTGTTGTGACGGTGACAGATTCTTGATCAGATTTGAAATCAACTAACTTATCAGTTACGCGCTCTATCAAACCTTGAAACTTGCATGCTTGGTCCAATGTTTTTTCAATATGTCCAGATTCAACGATCCAAGCTAATTGAGGCACTGTGGCGCTGTAGGCAGAGAAATGTAACTCATCTCCCACCGCCCCACTATCGCCATAAATGCGCATATCACTCACCACCTGAATGCGGCCAGCATCCAATGCATCCCAAACATGTATTTTTTCAAGCAGTTGTTTAGTACTCGCTGAAAGTGCGTAAATACGACTATCCCAAACCTGTGCATCGTTGCCAACAAATCCAGTATCAAAGCTTGGCGCTATGTGTAAAATTTTCAAACCTAATTGCGCCAAACGCAACGAAGTTGCCTTCCCGGCAATGCCTGCTCCAACGATAATAAGGTCATAAGTCTTCATACATGGAATAATAACGCCCTATGTCTTTAAAATGTGGCATCGTCGGCCTGCCTAACGTCGGCAAATCTACCCTGTTCAATGCGCTTACCAAAGCTGGTATCGCCGCAGAGAACTATCCTTTTTGCACAATCGAGCCTAATGTGGGCGTGGTCGAGGTTCCTGACCCCCGCTTAGAAAAGCTCTCTGAGATTGTCAAACCTGAACGCATTCTTCCTGCCGTTGTCGAATTTGTTGACATTGCAGGTCTTGTGGCTGGAGCATCCAAAGGTGAAGGCTTGGGCAACCAGTTCCTAGCTAATATTCGCGAAACAGATGCCATCACTCATGTAGTGAGATGCTTTGAAGATGGCAACGTGATTCACGTGGCCGGCAAAGTAGACCCTATTTCAGATATTGGCGTGATTGATACTGAGTTAGCACTTGCTGACCTAGGTACTGTTGATAAGGCCTACGCCCGTTACTCAAAAGCTGCTAAATCAGGCAACGACAAAGAAGCTAATGCTTTAGCTCCATTACTTGCAAAGGTACAGGCTCAATTAAATGAAGCCAAGCCAGTGCGCGCAATGGGTTTGAGCGATGAAGATTTAGCTCTTTTAAAGCCATTTTGCTTAATCACAGCCAAACCTGTGATGTACGTTGCTAACGTCAAAGAAGACGGCTTTGAGAACAACCCTCACCTTGATGCAGTCAAGGCTCATGCAGCCAAAGAAAAGGCCCCTGTAGTGGCTGTATGCGCTGCTATTGAGGCCGAAATCGCCGAGCTTGATGATGCTGATAAGAAAGCATTCTTGGCAGATATGGGCATGGATGAGCCTGGGTTAGATCGCGTGATTCGTGCAGGCTTTAGCCTATTAGGATTACAGACCTACTTCACAGCTGGAGTTAAAGAGGTTCGCGCTTGGACAATCAATATTGGCGACACAGCTCCTCAAGCAGCAGGTGTGATTCATACTGACTTTGAACGTGGCTTTATTCGTGCTCAAACCATTTCTTATGACGACTTCATCACCTACAAGGGTGAAGCTGGTGCCAAAGAAGCAGGGAAAATGCGTGCCGAAGGCAAAGAATATGTTGTCAAAGACGGTGATGTTCTTAACTTCTTATTCAACGTTTAATTAGGTACCGCCTGATTTAGGTGGTTAAGTTTTGATTGAAAAGGGCTCTTTTGAGCCCTTTTTTAAATTTCCACCTGCTTTTTAGCGTTTTTCAGTTTTTTGCTGTTTCATGGTGTTTTTTGATCATTTTTGGCCTATTTTGAACAAAAAAACGCAGAAAATCGCAAATATCATTGCGCCTAACCACTCTAAAACTTGGCCAGACTTAAACCATCCCAAGCTTTGACCCAAAATCGATGCAATCGCGGATGATGTTGCCCCAAGAGTGGCTGGCATCAAGATTCGAGAGAACAGGGATGTCTTTTTGCTAGATTTTTTAGGATGCAAGTAACTAGCTAAAAAACCAACAAATCCGCCAAAGACTAAAAATGCTAGAAAACTCATCCTAACTCCATGAAAAACTTATAATTTCATTATGCAGATTTTGACACTGGGTATTAATCATCACACGGCACCGATTCAGGTACGTGAACAGGTAGCATTCGCACCTGAGATGATTCAGCCTGCGTTACATCATCTGAAAGATCATTTGGCGAGTGTATCTGAAACACAATTACCAGAAGCAACGATTCTATCGACCTGTAATAGAACAGAACTGTACTGCGCTGCCAATGATGAAAGCTCTCATGAGCCATCTGCTTTGAAAAGAACAACCATTGAATGGTTAGCTAAGTCTCGTGGGATTGATAGCGAAGAGTTGTTGCCTCACGTTTATGTGCTACCTCAATCACTGGCAGTACGCCATGCGTTTCGTGTGGCATGCGGTTTAGATTCCATGGTGGTGGGTGAAACTCAAATTTTGGGTCAGCTCAAAGATGCGGTGCGTTGCGCAGATGAAGCTGGTTCACTTGGCACATATTTAAATCAACTATTTCAAAAAACATTTCAGGTAGCTAAAGAAGTTCGAGGTACCACTGAAATCGGCGCACACTCGATTTCGATGGCAGCAGCAGCTGTGCGTTTGTCTGAGAGAATTTTTGAAAGCGTTTCCGATCAAAAAGTATTGTTTATTGGCGCTGGCGAAATGATCAATTTGTGCGCCACGCACTTTGCAGCCCGTAAACCTAAATTAGTCGCTGTTGCAAACCGCACCCTAGAACGTGGCCAAGAATTAGCCGATCAATTATCAGAGCAAGGTCTAGCAACAGAATCACTTCGTTTATCAGATTTGCCAACTCGCCTACAAGACTTTGACATTGTTGTCTCTTGTACTGCCAGCACACTACCCATCATTGGTTTAGGCATGGTGGAGCATGCCATCAAGGCGCGCCGTCATCGCCCAGTTGTGATGGTTGACTTAGCAGTCCCGCGCGACATTGAAGCTGCTGTAGGACGCCTCAATGATGTATACCTCTATACCGTTGATGATTTAAGCGATATTGTGCAAGCAGGCGCTGACTCTCGTCAGGCAGCGGTTGGTCAAGCTGAAGCAATCATTGAGACACGTGTGTCGCACTTCATGCACTGGCTAGAAACTCGTGGCACAGTGCCATTGATTCAGGACTTGCGTCAACGTGGCGAAGATCTGCGCTCTTATGAACTTGAGCGTGCTCGTAAATTGCTAGCCAGAGGAGAAGATCCTCAAGTTGTTTTGGATGCTTTGGCTCAAGGTTTAACTAATAAGTTTTTGCATGGCTCATTACATGCACTGCAACACGCACAGGGCGAAGAACGCGAAGCCCTCATGAAAATATTGCCAGGCTTATTCCGCGCAACCAACTCCGATAAATAGATGAAACCAAGTATGAAAGCTAAGCTCGAGCAGTTAGATGCTCGACTAGCAGAACTAAACTCATTGTTAGTCCAGGAAGAAATCACCAAGGACATGGATCAGTACCGCAAACTCAATCGTGAGCATGCGGAGATATCTCCTGTTGTCGAACAATTTCAGTTGTATTTACAAGCTGAGGCTGACGAACAAGCAGCACTAGCCATGCAATCTGATCCTGAAATGAAGGACTTTGCTGAAGAAGAAATTAAATCAGCAAGAACCCGCATGGAACAAATGCAAGTTGATTTGCAACGCCTGCTATTACCTAAAGATCCTAATGACGATAAAAATATCTTCTTAGAAATCCGCGCAGGTACAGGTGGTGATGAAAGCGCCCTCTTTGCATCAGATCTTTTCAGAATGTACACAAGGTATGCAGAGCGTCAGCGTTGGCAAGTAGAGGTAGTGAGCGCCTCAGAGTCTGATTTAGGTGGTTATAAAGAAGCGATTTTGCGCATCGTTGGTCAAGGTGCTTACTCAAAACTTAAGTTTGAATCTGGCGGTCATCGTGTGCAGCGTGTGCCACAAACAGAAACCCAAGGTCGTATACACACTTCAGCATGTACTGTTGCAGTAATGCCTGAAGCAGATGAAATCAGCGATATTGAAATCAATCCTGCAGATTTGCGCATTGATACTTTTAGAGCTTCTGGTGCGGGTGGTCAGCATATTAATAAAACTGATTCAGCAGTTCGTATCACCCACATCCCTACTGGCACCGTTGTTGAGTGCCAAGACGATAGAAGTCAACACCGTAACAAAGAGCAGGCCATGAAAGTGCTTGTCTCGCGCATCATGGACGCCAAGCGTCGCGCTGCGCACGATAAAGAAGCTGAAACTCGCAAGAGTCTCGTGGGATCAGGTGATCGTAGCGATCGCATTAGAACCTATAACTTTCCACAAGGCCGTATCACCGATCATCGTATCAATCTAACTTTGTACAAAATTGATGCGATGATGGATGGTGATATTCAGGAACTATTGGGTGCACTGGCTGCAGAACATCAGGCAGAATTATTAGCCAGCTTAGGCGATATTTAATCGTCAATTGATATTTGATATCTGATATTTGTGCCAAGCATCTCCGAACTTCTTCAAACAACTGCTTTAGATAAAGTAGATGCCAAGGTTCTCTTGGCAAATTTAATAGAAAAACATTTAGGCTGGCCTAAATCTTCTCTAATTAGCAGGGATAGAGATTCTTTACCGCAAGCACTGGTTGATGATTGGCTTGATCTTGAGAAAAAGAGATTATTAGGTCACCCTGTTGCTTACCTCACAGGCAAAAAAGAGTTTTTCAATATTGAGCTAACTGTTGGGCCAGGTGTATTGATTCCTAGACCAGAAACTGAGCTGTTGGTTGAGTTAGTGATTGATTTTTTAGATTTAGCAAATGGCTGCCAAATCTCCGCTCCCAAAGTTTTAGATTTGGGAACAGGCAGTGGCGCCATAGGTTTAGCGATTGCCAAGAACATCCCGCGTGCTCTTGTAACTTGTGTTGACATCAGCACTGGTGCCCTAGCGATTGCCAAGAGGAATGCTGAATTGTTAGATTTGAAGACGGTTCAATTTCATCAAGGTAGTTGGTTTGATGGTGTCACTGATAAATTTGATGTAATTGTGAGTAATCCGCCGTATATCCCAAGAGGAGATCAACATCTATCGATGGGTGATTTGCGCTTTGAGCCCTCCTCAGCCCTTACCGATAATCAGGATGGCTTAAGTGCTTATCGCCAGATATTTCAGCAAGCGCAGACCCATTTAAATGCAGGCGGTCTTATCTTGGTTGAGCACGGTTACGATCAATCAGAAGCGGTTTGCCAGTTACTCACTGATTGTAAATTTGTTGATATAAAAGCCCACCTTGATCTTGCGGGTATTAAGCGAGCAGCTTCAGCCAAGCTTGGCTAAAATAAGACATATTCATAAGGAAGCATCATGGACGTTCAAGCACAAATTAAACAAATCGTTGAAAGCAACCCAGTTGTACTATTCATGAAGGGTAGCGCCCAATTTCCACAATGTGGCTTCTCAGGTAGAGCTATTCAGATTTTGCAAGCTTGTGGCGTGACCAATCCTTATACGGTCAATGTGTTGCAAGATGAAGATATTCGCCAAGGCATCAAAGAATATGCCAACTGGCCAACAATCCCACAGCTGTATATCAAAGGTGAATTCATTGGCGGCTCAGACATCATGACTGAGATGTACCAAAGCGGTGAATTACAACAGCTTCTGAAATCATAATTTTTTCAACTAGCTCTTCAGAAGAGCTAGCATTGGTTTAGCATAGCGATATGGATACAACTATCGCTTTTTCACTTTTAGCCCTTTTTTGTCTCATTGCTATTTTTAGCCTTTACTACGCCTGGCAACAAAGCCAGGCAAGAGTAAAAGCAGAAACAGAACTGGAGGCTGAACGTCGTCAAAGTGCTGACAAATTAAGTACATTGCAGCAATCAGCCCAAGAAGCCAAAGCTGTTCTATCAGATCAATTTAAAAATCTTGCCAATGAAATCTTAGAAGAGAAGTCGCGTCGTTTTGCTGAGCAAAATCAGCAAAATCTAGACACCTTACTCAAACCCCTACAAGAAAAACTGACCGATTTTCGTAAACAAGTCGATGAAACTTATCAGTCAGAATCAAGGGAGCGTTTTGCATTAAAGCAAGAGGTTGAGAAGCTTGCTGGCCTTAATTTACGCATGACTGATGAAACTCGTGCGCTCACCAACGCACTCAAAGGTGAATCAAAAACACAGGGTGATTGGGGTGAACTCGTTCTTGAGACTATTTTAGAAAACTCGGGTCTACGCAAAGGCGAAGAGTATGTAGTTCAAGACACCCAAACAATCAGTGACGGCTCCAGATTGCAACCAGACGTTGTAATTCGCTTACCTGAATCTAAACATCTAGTCATTGATAGCAAAGTGTCTATTACTGCGTATACACGTTATATGCAATCAGATGATGAGAGTGTAAAGATCAGCGAACTTAATAGCCATGTTCTGTCGATCAAGCAACATATTCAAGGTTTGTCTGCCAAGAACTATCAAGATTTGTATGGTGTAGGTTCAATTGATTTTGTTCTTATGTTTATTCCGATTGAGCCTGCTTTCTTAGCGGCCATGAGACATGCTCCAGAGATTTATCAAGATGCCCTTAAAAAGAATATTGTGATTGTTTGCCCAAGCACGCTATTGGCAACAGTTAGAACAGTGGCACATTTATGGCGCCAGGAACAACAAAATCGCAATGCTCAAGAGATTGCTCGTCAGTGCGCATCCCTTTACGACAAATTTGTTGGTTTCGTAGAAGATTTGGATAAGGTGGGACAACGTCTTGAGCAAGCCCAAATCAGTTACTCAGATGCGGTTGGCAAACTGAAGACAGGTCGTGGCAATTTAATTCGTACGGCTGAGAATGTTAAAAAATTGGGAGTTAAACCTAATAAGTCTTTGCCTTCTAAGTTAACTGATGTGGCTGATGATGACTAATTGATTTATTTTTCCTCATAAAAAAACCCGCATTTCTGCGGGTTTTTTTATTTCATCAGCTCTCACTGATGAGGTGTAGCTTGTCGCTAATTACTTACGACCGCGACGTGCAGCTGGCTTCTTTGCAGCAGCGCGTGTAGCTGGCTTAACTGAAGCAGCAGCTGTTTTAGCTTGCTTAGCAAAACCTTGGATAGCTTCAACAGCTTGCTCAGCATTTTGCTCAGCAACTGCAGCAGCTTCTTTAGCAGCAGCTTGGAATTGCTCGAAACCCTGCAAAGCTGAACCTACAGAAGTTTTCAATGCGTTAACAAAAACGTCTGAACCAGCTGGTGCGTTAGCAGCAAATGTGTCAACCCAGTTTTGTACGCCTTCTTGGAACTGCTCTAATTGAGCTTCAGCAACTTCTGCCAACTCAACTTGACCTTCGCGAACAATCTTAGCAACAGCACGTTGATGAGCTGCTAATTTGTTACCTAAAGGTGCCAATGCATCGCTTTGTACGTATGAAACGAAAGCTTGTGGATCTTTAACTGTCAAAGCTTGCTCTAAACCGTCTTGAGCTTCTTCGATAACAGCTTTAGTAGCTGAGAAGTTGATGTCTGCTAATTGTTGAGCGCGCTCTAAAGCTTTTGTACTCAATGCAAATGCTGTGTTCAAGCTCTCGCCTTGGATTTCTGCAAATTTTGCTGTGATTTGATCTTGGTTCATGTTTACTCCAATGAGGTTGGTTAATATTTTTGCAGCGCACATATTGCACTGCACAAACTCTATTTTAGGGAATAAATATGACAATTCAAGGTCTTTTTGTTGCGCTGCATCAAAAAGTTGATATTTCTCACATTGTGAGATACTTACATTGAATTATATGGATTTTTTGGTGCCCCCTGACAGAATCGAACTGCCAATCCATGATTACAAGTCAAGTGTTATACCATTTAACTAAGGGGGCGATTGAGTAAAACCATCTGATTTAACTGGTTTTATTGGATCGCTTTATTACTTATTTATTACTTATTTGCTACTTATTAGGATATTCAAAACAATTTGCTTTGAACATCACCTAAGCCCAATATTCTAACTTATTTCACTAGCTTTAGGCTAGGTCTTCCTTTAGAAATTCCTATATTTTTATCTGCTGTTGGTTCAGGTGGCGTTGTTTTCTCAACTGGGAAAGACATTCCTTGACCGTTTTCTTTGGCATAAATCGCCATCACATGACTCATCGGAACATGAATATCTCTAGGCACACCAGCAAAGCGAGCTTTGAGCGTGATCCAATCGTTATCCATCGATAGATGTTGGCACGCGTCTGGACTGATATTTAAAACAATTTCATTATTGTTAACGTAGTCCATGGGAACATGAACTTGCTCAGTCACAAACACAGCAATGTATGGCGTAAAACCATGATCCACGCACCACTGGTGTAGCGCACGGATCAGGTAAGGTTTAGTACTTGGAACTTCGCTCATGAAATCCATTGAGCAGTGATAGCTAATTAGTTACCTAATTAGCGACGCATCACTTTCTCTGAAGGAGTCAACGCTTCAATATACGCAGGACGGCTAAAGATACGCTCTGCATATTTCATCAAAGGCGCAGCGTTGCGTGACAAATCAATACCGTAATGCTCTAAACGCCATAACAATGGAGCAATCGCCACATCTAGCATTGAGAAGTCATCACCCAACATGTACTTATTCTTGATGAAAATTGGTGCCAACTGAGTCAAGCGATCACGAATCGCTAAACGAGCTCTTTCGTGATTCTTCTCCGCAGCTTTACCTTTTTCATTTTCCAAAGTTGATACGTGTACAAATAGTTCTTTTTCAAAATTGAACAAGAACAAGCGAGCACGTGCGCGCGCAACAGGGTCAGGCGGCATCAACTGCGGATGTGGAAAACGCTCATCAATGTATTCATTGATGATGTTTGATTCATAAAGAATCAAATCACGTTCAACCAAGATAGGTACTTGGCCATACGGGTTCATCACAGAAATATCTTCTGGCTTATTAAAGAGATCCACATCACGGATCTCAAAGTCCATGCCCTTCTCAAACAAAACCAAACGGCAACGCTGAGAGAACGGGCAATTTGTGCCCGAATATAAAACCATCATAGGGTATATCTCCTAATTATTTTTAGTGGATGTCTTTCCAGTAAGACTTATTCAAGCCCCAAGCCAATACTGTAAATACTGCCAAGAACATCAATACCCAAACACCTAGACGTTTACGATCTAATTGTGCAGGCTCACCCATCCACTGGAGATAAGCAACCAAGTCACCCATTGCGTCATCAAACTGCTGAGAGTTCAACTTACCTGGTTTAACTTGTTCAAAGCCTTTAAATACATGCACTGTTTTCGTAGCATCATGCGGATCTTTTTCTTCAGCATATTTAGCTGTGCGAACACCTTGCAATTCCCACATCACGTGAGGCATACCAACGCTTGGAAAAGCCATGTTGTTCCAACCAGTTGCTTTTGTCTCATCTTTGTAGAAAGTGCGCAAATATGTGTAAAGGTAGTCTGTACCTTTAGCGCGAGCAATCACTGATAGATCAGGAGGCATTGCACCAAACCAAGCTTTTGCATCTTTTGGTGAAATCGCAACAGTCATCATGTCGCCAACCTTCTCACCGCTGAACAATAAGTTTTGCTTAATTTGCTCATCAGTTAAACCAATGTCGCGCAAACGGTTGTAACGCATGCTCACTGCACCATGGCAGTTCAAGCAGTAGTTAACAAATAGTTTTGCGCCATTTTGCAAAGCAGCTTCACTATTTACGCGCTTAGGTGCTGTATCTAATGGGTAGCTGCTGCTACTTGCTTGAACAGCATTCATGGTCAATGCGACTGCGAGACCACCTAGGATTTGCCATACGATTTTTTTCATTTTCATTTTCCTTATGGGTGCTCGCGATTAATGCGCAACAAAATTAACGCGACTTGGAACTGGTTTGAACTGACCCATCTTGCTCCACCATGGCATTGCCAAGAAGAAACCAAAATAAATCAATGTACCCAATTGAGACACCTTCTCACCGATTGGTGATGGTGGCTGAATACCCAAGTAACCCAAAATAACAAATGTCACTACAAATACACCGTAGATGTATTTTTGACCTTGTGGACGGTAGCGAATAGATTTAACAGGTGAGTTATCTAACCATGGCAAGAAGAAGAAAATCACCACAGAACCACCCATCACAATCACGCCCCAGAACTTCGCATCAAACAAGAAGAAACCTGCACCAAGTGCAACCAAGATACCAGCACAAATGCCTTGCAGTTTCTTGTCTGTTGTACCGCGAATCACTTTACCCAAAAGCACTGCAGCGAAAAGCCACATTGGGATCAAGAACTCAGAAGTTACGGCACGCAACATTGAATAGAACGGTGTGAAATACCAAACCGGCGCAATGTGCGGAGGAGTCTTCAAAGGATCTGCTGGGATGAAGTTGTTGTGCTCTAAGAAGTAACCGCCCATCTCAGGAGCAAAGAACACCACAAATGCAAACACCATCAAGAACACACCAACACCTAACAAGTCATGTACTGAGTAGTATGGGTGGAAAGGAATACCGTCAACAGGCACACCGTTTGCATCCAAGTTTTCTTTAATCTCAACGCCATCAGGGTTGTTAGAACCTACTTCATGCAATGCGATGATGTGAGCCGCTACCAAACCAATCAATACCAAAGGTACTGCAATCACGTGGAATGAGAAGAAGCGGTTCAAAGTTGCATCACCCACCACATAGTCACCACGAATCCACAATGAAAGATCTGGGCCAACCAATGGAATAGCTGCAAACAAGTTCACAATCACTTGAGCGCCCCAATATGACATTTGACCCCATGGCAATAAGTAGCCCATGAAAGCTTCAGCCATCAAGCACAAGAAGATTGCGCAACCAAAGATCCAAACTAGCTCACGTGGTTTGCGATATGAACCGTAGATCATGCCGCGGAACATGTGCAAGTAAACCACCACGAAGAACATTGAAGCGCCTGTTGAGTGCAAGTAACGCACTAACCAGCCCCAAGGTACTTCACGCATGATGTATTCAACAGATTGGAAAGCTTTTTCTGCGTCTGGCTTGTAGTGCATCACCAAGAAAATACCTGTGATGATCTGAATCGCCAAAACCAAAATTGCCAATGAACCAAAGAAATACCAGAAGTTAAAGTTCTTTGGTGCGTAGTACTTAGTTAAGTGACCTTCAATAGTCGCTGTTAATGGGAAACGTGAGTCTACCCATGCCATTAATTTTTGTCCGCGCGAAGCATTCGCTGGAACTTCTTTTTCATGAAATGCCATTGTTTACTCCTTACGCTTTCTTATCTTCACCGATTAACAACTTTGTGTCGCTCAAATACATGTGTGGCGGCACTTCCAAGTTATCTGGTGCAGGTTTGTTTTTAAATACACGACCAGCCAAGTCAAATGTTGAACCATGGCATGGGCACAAGAAACCGCCTGTCCAATTGTCTGGCAATGATGGTTGAGCACCTGTTTCAAACTTGGTAATTGGTGAACAACCCAAATGAGAACAGATACCAACAGCTACCAAGTACTCAGGCTTGATAGAACGATGTGAATTTTGAGCATAAGCAGGCGTCAAATCTTTTGGATTACGCTCAGACTTAGGATCGGCTAAATCGCCTTCGATTTTCTTGAGTGACTCAAGCATTTCTGGTGTACGACGCACAACCCATACAGGTTTACCGCGCCACTCAACTGTGCGTAGCTCTCCAGGTTGCATACCGCTGATGTCCATTTCCACTGGAGCACCGGCTGCTTTAGCTTTTTCTGATGGAGCAAATGTGCTCACTAGAGGTAGGGCCACTGCTGCTGTACCTACACCACCGGCAACTGATGTTGCGATGAGCCAATTACGACGGCTCTTATCCATGCATTGATCACTCATTACTGATTTTCCTATAGTAGGGCTATATTTTTGACGTCAACTGGAGATTATAGCGAAGGCGACCCCCCGATTTAAACCCCATAAGCCCAAAAAACATGCAAAAAATGGAAAAAAGTCGCCAACTTACAAAGGCTTACGAAAACCAGCCATTGGAAGAGATCTAGTTTTAGTCTTTGTAGTGGACGCTATCAGTTAGACGGGATTAGGCAAATCAATAAACTGATGCTTGATTCGGAAGGTTTTTTGTAAATGCTGGCCTAGCGCCTGGATACCATAGCGCTCTGTAGCATGGTGACCAGCAGCTATGTAAGCCACGCCCATTTCATTGGCAGCATGGAAAGTAGACTCAGATATTTCACCGCTGATGTAAGCGTCCACTTTCATCAAAGATGCCTCTTTAATGTAATTTTGTGCTCCACCTGTGCACCAAGCAATACGCTTAATGGGTTGATTTTGGTCCCCCACCACTAATGGATCACGCCCCAAACGACTGGCCAAACTTCTAGCTAACTGCCCTAAAGTTTTTTGGCTAGCTGCTGGCTTTCCTTCCCAAATGAGACCATCCATCACCCCCAAAGTAGCCAAGGGGGATCTTTTTGATGGTTTAGCCACTGTCCACCCCATCATGTTTGCTAATTGAGCGTTATTACCCAGTTGAGGATGAACATCTAACGGTAAGTGGTAGGCAAATAAATTAATGTCATGAGACATTAGTAACTTAAGGCGGTCATGTAGCTGGCCAACCACCCTACTATCATCACTTTTCCAAAACCAACCATGGTGGACCAAAATAGCATCCGCCTTTTCTCCTATGGCTCGTTCAATGAGCGCGAGGCTTGCCGTAACTCCTGTAATGATTTTCTTAATTTGAGGCTTACCCTCAACCTGTAAACCATTTGGGCAATAATCTTTGATTTTGGCTACCCCCAAGTAATCAAATAAATACTCCGATAAATCATCCCTAGAAATCACCCCATCATTAGATGATTGAGGCTTTTTTGATGTCTTCACTGTTTTTGTAGATGTCTTCATTTTTTAAATATTGATTAAGTAGCTGTTTTTTTAAATGTAATCCGTTAATCTAGCCATATGGTGAAACGACTCTGGTTACTCTTCGCGCAAATAGTCACAGCATTGTTGGCTATTCTATTCATTGTTGGCACATTTAAACCACATTGGTTAGATAGTAGCGGTTTTAATAATCTAGGTGGCGGGTTATTAAGCACGGTTACCGTGAAAGAATCCAACATTGACCCCAGCACTCCAAATCCTGGATCACATCATGAAGCAGTCAAACGTTCAATGCCAGCAGTGGTCAATGTTTTCACCAGTAAAAATATCGCCAAAGAGAAAAAAAGAAATAAATCTAACAATCAAAATGGTCCGCATCAAAACGATCCTTGGTTCAACTTCTTTTTCGGTGATCAAGCCCCGAATAGTGAAGACACAAATCCAAGCTTAGGTTCTGGTGTCATTGTTAGCTCCGAAGGTTTGGTGCTCACCAACCAACATGTGATTGAGGGCGCTGATCAGATTGAAGTTGCGCTTGCTGATGGCAGAAAAACACGCGCCACATTAATCGGTAGGGACCCAGATACTGATTTGGCAGTGTTAAAAATTAATGTCCCAAACTTACCTAATCCAATTACATTTGGAAAGATTGAATCTGTTCGAGTGGGTGATGTGGTGTTAGCGATCGGCAATCCATTTGGAGTTGGTCAAACAGTGACATCAGGCATTGTGTCTGCACTAGGCAGAGAACAATTAGGCATTAATACTTTTGAAAATTTTATTCAAACCGATGCAGCCATTAACCCTGGTAACTCAGGTGGTGCTTTAGTTGATACAAGAGGTCATTTAATTGGTATTAACACCGCCATCTACTCAAGAAGTGGCGGCTCAATGGGTATTGGTTTTGCGATCCCAGTGAGCACTGCTAAAGAGGTGATGGAATCAATCATTAAAAACGGCGGTGTGATTCGCGGTTGGATTGGCGTTGAACCACAAAACATCACCGCAGATGTCGCACAAACTCTAAACATTAAAACCGATGGCGTTTTAATCAACGGTGTCTTAAAGGGTGGTCCTGCAGACAAAGCAGGTATTCAGCCAGGTGATGTCCTAAAGAAAATTGACAATAAAAATGTTTCAAATATTACCGAGCTACTCAACAACATCTCCAAACTAGCGCCGGGCAGCAAAGCTAGTGCTTTAGTAAATAGAAAAGGTAAAGATATCGACCTTGAAATACAAATCGGCAAACGCCCTAAACCGAAGAGTGTTCGATGATCATGAAACATCAATCACAACAATTGTTGTGATTGATGTTTTGTTAAAAATTATTTATTGAGATAGCGATACAAGGTACTACGACTAATGCCAAGGGTTTTGGCAGCCAAACTAACGTTGCCGTTTGAGCGCTCTAAAACTTGCAATACTGTTTGCTTAGAAACATCTCTCAAACATGCTGACTCAATTGTCAGATCAGTGGATAAGTCGAGTGCAGATTTTTGCTGAGGTTCTTGAACAACAGCATTGATATTACCCTTGTATGCTTTGCTAAATTTAAGACGAAGACAAAGCTGTCTATCCATGAATGTTGGCAAAGTGATTGAATCATGACTAGGCTTACCAGCATGTGTGAACAAATCGCTCAAAGGACACTTAATCAATTGCTGAATCTTCACGGCGCCAATATCGAAACCTTTTAGACCCAAATACGATAAAGCCATTCGATCAGCGCCCAATATCAAACCATCTTCACCAATACCTAGTAGGCCCTCTGCAATAGATCCCAAACCTTCACGTGATGGATGAATATGCGCCACCAAGTAATATTCAGATTCGCGATGCTGAAATAACTGCTTCTCAATTGAATGTACCGCCGCCATCACCAAACCCATGGTGTGTGTGCAATGTACATTTTTATCATTTGATATATCTAATACACCCGATACAGATCCATCAGGCATAAAAATAGGAGCAGCCGCACAGCTTAAGAAACTATTCACATCAAAAAAATGTTCTGTGCCGTTTACAAACACTGCTGATGCTTCTGCTAATGCAGTGCCGATTGCGTTGGTGCCACGATCGCACTCTAACCATGATGCTCCGGTTTTTAGTAGAACGCGATCAGCCTTATCAACAAAGTCAGGGTCGCCCATTGATTTAATGATGGTGCCCTTATGATCAGCCAATAAAACAACTCCACCTAATCCAGCAATCAAACCATAGAGGTAGTTCATGGTTGGGCCAGCTAAACGAATGAAGTCTTCGTTTTTTTCAATTTTTGCTTGCAGTAATGAGCCTTCAATAATTTGGCTCAATCCCACGTTATGCTGCGCTGATAAACCTAGACTGATACAACGCTGCCATGAACGATAAATAGCAGACGACAAAAGATCCTTTTGCTCAGGCGTTGGTAAAACACCATTTTGGAGCCAACTTTTGCGGATATCTCGTATAGTCAGTTGTTTCATATACGACAATGATAAAACTTTTCATTCTGAAAAAACCACAAAAAACCCAATAAATATCGACTCCAAAACCCTTAGATAGCTACTTTGCGGGGTTGTCTATAGCAAAAAAGCCAGTTTTGAAAACTGGCTTTTTCAGATACTTCTAAATGTTAAAAACAATATTTATTTTGAACACTTGGAGCATGGTGACATTCTTTGGAGAATTCCATCTTTATCAATGAAGCGGTGTTTCAATGCCGCAACAATATGCAGAACAACAATTGCAATCATTATCTTTGTCAAAAAGACGTGCGTATCGCTAAATAACTCTTTCAAAACGGCATCTGGCTCAGCCATCCTTGGGAGCGGTGTTCCAAAAAACTTGATTGGGTATTTTGAATATATAGAACCCAAAACACCAGTTACCGGTACTAAAACCATCAATACGTAGAGCAAATGGTGAACGGCTTTAGATAGCTTGACCTGCCAAGCCACAATGCTTGCAGGAAGCTCTGGTGGGCGATGGGTAGCACGCCAATAAATACGAATAGCAATCAAGGCAATCAGCACTAGACCAATAGATTTATGCAGATTGAAGTATTCAGCACGTATACCTGGTGGTGACTTGGGCAATTCAACCATCCATAAACCTAAAGCTAACTCAGCAATGATGCATAGCCCAATTAACCAGTGAAGAATAATCGCTACTGTTGTGTATCGATGGTTACGCAAACTATCTGTCATACCGCTCCTCGTTCACCCATATTTGAATAGGTATTTAATTATTGAATCAACTAAACCGATTAAATCATAAAAAGTAGTGATGGTTATGAATCCTGCTAGCTATGAAATTAAATGTTGCAATGCAACCGAATTTATTGACCCCATTCAATTTGTGCACTGCCAACAAGATATTGGTAATTCAGGTATATTTTTGAGTTATACATATTTGATAGTTGTTAGTTATCAGTAATTAGACCCTTTAAAAAGGCGGACCGTGAAATTAAGCCAATTCATTTACTTCCCTGGATTCAAACGTCCTCCTACAGTAGCAACAGATACAACATTTAAAGCAGAACCGATTTTCTATTTGTGGGCAGCCTACGCAGGCCTTTTAATCTTTTCTTTTTATCTTTTGTATGTCAAAGGTGTTTGGGCATCACTATTAGCTGCAGACCCAACCTACCTAACAGCATTGATTATTGTGTTATTCATAGGCTCAACAATTTGGGTTGGCTTTAGAGCACATCATTTAGCTTGGCAGTACGAGCAAGTTTGCCGCTTTAGAAGATTGATTGCGGATCAATCTTCTAAAGACACTATCTTGCAAGAAGAAACTTCCTGGATCAAAGATTTATTTACTGGCTTAGTTAATAAGAAAACCGACTGGCGCAATAACTCTCAACTAGTGGCATTGTTTGGAGAAAAAGCTTCCTCTGCCCATGAAATGACTTGGTGGATCAACGGCGTGCTACTCAAACTAGGTTTGCTAGGTAAGGTGATTGGTTTTTCAATCATGGCTTTGCAATTAGGTTCTTTGGATAGCTTTGATGCTAGCCAAACATCAACGATTCTTAAAACGCTAACAGGTGGCTTAGGTATTGCACTACTTACCACCATGACTGGTTTAGCAGCCAATATGCTTTTAGGTTTGCAACTGATGCGTTTGGATCGATTTGCTGATTACTTAACCGCATACGCGATTGAAACTGTTGAACAAGATCTAGAAAGAAGCTTGGCTTAAGTTAATGGGCATTTCTAGAAAAACTCCTCGCGAGACTGAAACAGATCCGTTCTACGACATGTTGTTCAACATGTTGATAGCGTTTGTTTTTTGTTTTGTGATTGCGATCTTGGCGTTTAATCCAAAATCTGGCAAAAGTGGCGATATCCCTGCACATGCAGAATTTATTATTTCCGTTACTTGGCCAGATATGGATCCCAATGACTTAGATACTTGGGTACAAGATCCAGCTGGCAATGTAGTTTGGTTTAGAAATCGAGATGCTGGTCTTATGCATTTAGATCGTGACGATCGAGGTTTAGCCAATGACTCGATTGTGGTTAACAATAAGTTAGTTGTTAACCCACTTAATCAAGAAGTTGTCACCATCCGCGGATTTGCCGCAGGTGAATACACCGTCAATATTCATTATTACGACAGTAAAAATCAAAAGCCTGTTGAGGCGAGTGTATCTGTCGTGAAAGTTAATCCCCGTGCAGAGGTCATTTATTACGGCAACGTCACATTACCTAAAAAAGGTGATGAAAGAACAGCCGTGAGATTTACGCTCAATGGCACAGGTCAAGTATTGGGCACCAGCACGTTGCCAAAAACAATTGTTGAAAGGAACTCCAAATGAACGCCAACGTCATTCTGACTTTATCCATTGGTTTTGCAGTACTGGGATTTTTGTTACTTTGTATTTGCTTGTTTAGCCCCATTAACAAAAAAGTAAAGCTACTGCTCGTTATTTTTACAAGTGCTGCCTACTTCATTAGTTTTGATGCTTTGAAGATGACGCAAGGTTGGGCAACTGCTGACTCTATTCCACCTAAATTTGTTCTATTAGCAGCCGTGATTGAAGAACCTGTTAAAGACAAAACCAAAGGTGAAATTTTTGTTTGGTTACAAGAGTTGGTTGATAACAAACCACAGGGTGAGCCACGGGCATTTAGATTCCCATATGAAAAAGGTCTTCATAGCTTGTTTGAAGATGGCATGAAAAAAACTCGTAACGGCAATTCTCAAATTGGTAGCTTAGAGCCATTACGTGGGCCTAAGAGCAATAACTGGTTGAGATCTGGCGGTGATGAACCTCCTAAAGTGAAATTAGGCGATTTACCAGCTCCGCAACTTCCAGAAAAATAATCCCGAGTTGTATCTCTACATACGAACTCATGAGGCTACCTAATGATTAATACAATCCATCAACAATTACCAAAGCTGTTGCTATTGGCAACAGCAATATCTTTGCTCTCTTGCAGCAAATCAGAAATCGATTCTTCTGACTACTTCCCATTAAAACCTGGCAAGGCTTGGGTTTATGAAGTCGAAACAGAAATGAAAGATCCTGAGATACATCCAACCATTACTCTTTCAACTGACAGAAAAATCAATTTTGATGGTGAAACTACTTGGGTTCGTCGCAGTGCTGATGGTGTGGAGTACTACATCAGAAGAGATGACACTGGCATCTATCGTGTAGCGAGCCGTCTAGACAATCAAGAACAGGCTCAATTAGATCCAGCAAGAAGATATATTTTCAAAAACCCAATCCAAGTGGGAACCACTTGGGAGGCTCTAACAGTGCCCTACCTCGTTAGACACCCTAATGAATTCCCCTACCATCTCAAGAACTCACACAAAGCTATCATGACTTATCGTATTGAGGCGTTGAATCAAGAGGTTGAAGTGCCTTATGGCAAGTTCACAGACTGTATCCACGTACAAGGTACCGCCTCCATCAAGATCTTTACTGATCCAGTCAACGGCTTTAGTGATGTTCCATTAGTTAGCAATGAGTACTACTGTAAAGGTGTTGGCTTGGTTAAGTTTGACCGTGAAGAAACTGTTCCTGGCTACGCGATGACGGGTGGCAAGCTAAGCTATAACTTAATCAGCGTTAAGTAATCCAATACTGCAGGCCTTATCGACACTATCGACCTTATTAACTTTATCAAGCTTATTTTTGTACTGTCTGCAAAGAAATTGGTTTAGTCATAGAATAGTTTCAGAACATTTGCAGTAGTTAACTATTCTTATAAGAGGCAACGATGGTCACCGAATCAGTGATGGTTAGCTTGATGATTGCAGCATCTCGTTTATCTGGTTTGCCTGCCATTCCGGCTGATCAAATGGCAGCGGTTAAAAGCATCTCCCAAGAGGAGATTATCACCATGCAATGCCCCACCGAACCAGATGAATGTTCGGGCATGGTGGCCTTCTATGACATTCCTAAAAATACAATTTTTCTAAAAAATACTTTAGATCTGGACTCAACCAGAGACCTATCATTTCTTCTTCATGAAATGGTTCATGTACTGCAATACAAAAAATTTGGTGACACTATCTTCAGCGATTGTGACAATACAGTTAGATCAGAAAAACTGGCTTACGCGGTTCAAAACAAGTTTTTATTGAACAATGGTCTGTTTGATCGATTCGGTGACAGCTTGGCGTATATGACATGCTCTGACGTGCAAGATGCTAAACAAGGCAATATTAAGATTGAGCCGATTTTGGTCAAATAAATATCCCCAGCAAGTCACATAAAAATAATTTATAACTAGAGAACAATGCTGCAAAAAATTAACGCCTGGGCTAAACGGATTAAGCAACAAGTGACATTGCTGTGGACTGCGTATCAGCATCCTGAATGCCCAATTTATGTGAAATTATTGATTGGCCTGATTGTTCTTTATGCACTAAGCCCAATTGATTTGATACCGGACTTTATTCCAGTTCTAGGTTACCTAGATGAAATGATCCTATTGCCTATATTAATAGCTTTAGCTTTAAAGCTTATGCCTGATCACGTCATTGAATTGGCAGAGCAAGAGTTAGTAAACGAAGAAAACTTTAAAAAAGAAAAATCCCCGAAGCCAAAGTTATGGCTAGGGGGATTGCTAGTAGTCTCTATTTGGATACTAGGTATTACTTGGCTGGGCCACCTTTTAGCGCCCATACTGCCAAAGTTTTAAGATCGGCATCGTTGATTTGTGGGTGTGCAGGCATTGGAACTGGACCCCAAGAACCTTTACCACCAGCTTTAATCTTTGCAGCCATCTTATCTACAGCACCAGCATCGCCAGCGTATTTCTTAGCGATGTCTTGGAATGCAGGACCAACTAATTTCTTATCAGCAGCGTGACAAGCTGTACAACCGTTTTTAGTTGCCAATGCTTGATCAGCAAATGCTGGAGCAGATACCAACATAGCTACTGGTAATGCTAATTTGATTAATGTCTTCATTTAAAACTCCAATAAATAAATTGAAATGATCAAACAATTAAATTAATTTTGTAAAAAAACCACCCCGGAGGGTGGTTTGTTTTTCTTGTTTCCTTTGTGGGGAAATTAGAATGAGTGAACTACGCCCAAACCAATGTTGTTTGCTGATTTTGTGTTTGAACCTTTAGTTGATGCGTAGCCTTGGTAAATTGCACCAGCTGCATCTTTATTAAAGTTAGCTACTGTTCCGTATAAATAAGTGCGCTTTGACAAGTCATATTTAGCTTTCAAAGAAACAATTTTAGGGCTCTTATCTGTTGTAGCTTTGTCATCCTTCATATCTTCGTAGTTAACAGCAACTAAAGTTGCTGGAGTCAACTGATAACCAAGACCAATTTCATAGCCACGAGCATCAACTGTTTTACCAGCAGCCACGCCCTGTTCATATGTATGGTATTGCGCCGCTAACAAAACTTGACCAATAGTATATTTAGCACCTACTAGAGATTTCTTAGCAGCAGTACCACCAGATGCATCATTTGCAACTTCGTAACCAGCTGACAGACTCAATGAGCCTGCGTCATAGTTCAAAATACCTGCTGTTTGACTAGCTTTTGTCTTGTCGCCAGCTTGACCACCTACGGAACTTTGAACCTGCAATTTTAAACCGTTAAAACTTGGTGAAACATAAGCTACAGCATTGTTAACGAATGCGCCTGATGTTGATGAGTTTGTATTTGCAGCTGTACCGTATGCCAACAGACCATTAACAGCCAATGAGTTTGTATGTGTTGGGATTACGCCATTTACAAATGATTGCAAGAACATAATATCGATCTGGCGACCCAAATCTAACTTACCGTATGCGCCTGACAAACCAACTGTTGCATAACGACCAAATAGGCTAGTGCCTGATGAGTTTGTTGCATCACCAGCAGCACCAGTTTGGTTAGTCAAACTACCTTGTAGGTTGAAATTTGCCTTCAAACCACCGCCCAAATCTTCAGAGCCAGTGAAACCAATCATGCTTGGGAACCATTGACCACTTGTAGCCATAGTTGCATTTTTGCCACCAGTAGCATTGTTTGTTGTCAAGATACCGGCATCGATGAAACCGTAAACAGTAACATTGCTTTGTGCAAAAGCTGCACCAGACACTGTTGCCAATGCTGCAAGAGCTAATAAATGTTTTTTCATGTGTTTTTCTCTCTTTTTAAAAATGTAATGTGTTACTACATTATTAATGTTAATAATCTTTTAAATAAGACCCTAATGATTTCGCACTAGGGTCTTATATTTGTTGCTTATTTACAACAACTAACTAGGGTTAACCCTAATTAGTTGTTTTTACTTCTACTACTTAGCTAGTTTGAATGTCCAAACAGAGCCGCCTTGTTCTAAGAAAGAAACTTTCTTAGCAACGTCACCGCCCCACAATGGAACCGCACCACCCCAACCAGATACTACAGAAACATATTGCTCACCATCTTGTTCCCAAGTGATCGGAGGAGCTACGATGCCTGAACCAGTTTGGAATTTCCACAATTCTTTACCAGTCTTAGCGTCAGCTGCTTTCAAGTAGCCTTCTGGAGTACCCCAGAATACTAAGTTACCAGCTGTAGTCATAACACCACCCCATAGTGGAGCATTGTTAGGAATTTCCCAAGCAATCTTACCTGTCTTAGGATCAATAGCGCGTAATGCACCGATTGGACCGTCATTCAAAGTCTTGATTGTGAAACCAGCGCCTAAGTAAGCAGCACCTTTTTTGTAGCTAACTGGCTCGTTCCAGATCTCCATACCCCATTCGTTAGCAGGTACATAGAACATGCCTGTTTGTTGGCTGTAAGCCATAGGCATTTGGTTCTTACCACCTAGGAATGAAGGTACAGCAAATACTGACTTACCTTTTTTGCCATCAGCGCTCTTAGCAGGATCACCAGGACGGTTATCAGCTACGTAGTTAGGACGACCTGTCTTCAAGTCAATGCTTGTAGCCCAAGTAATCTTCTTAACGAATGGTGTAGCGTTTTCTAACTTACCTGATTTAGCATCAAGAACGTAGAAGAAACCGTTACGGTCAGCCTTAGCACCCATACGCTTACCGTTCATGTCGAATGTAACTAATTCGTTAACACCGTCAAAGTCCCAACCATCGTGTGGTGTTGTTTGATAGTGCCAAGCAATCTTACCTGTCTTAGGATCGATAGCTACTGTTGAGCATGAGAATAGGTTGTCGCCTGGACGAACAGCACTGTTCCATGGGCCTGGGTTACCTGTACCAAAGTACACTAAACCAGTCTTAGCGTCGTATGAACCGCCCAACCATGTAGCTGCGCCACCTGATTTCCACATTTCGCCTGGCCATGTTGCACCAGTTGTGCCTGATACGCCATTTTCAATTGCTTTACCAGCTGCGTCATATTTGTAACCCATATGACCTTCAACTGTAGGACGTGACCAAACCATCTTACCTGTCTTAGCATCACGCGCTTCAACGCGACCGATAATACCGAACTCACCACCAGACACACCAGTGATTACCAAGCCGTTAACGATCAATGGAGCTGCTGACATTGAGTAGCCAGCTTTGAAGTCGTCAACTGTTTCTTTCCAAACTACCTTACCTGTATTTTGGTCAAGAGCAACGATTTGCGCATCCAATGTACCGAAAATAACTAGGTTGTCATATAAAGCTGCGCCGCGGTTAATAACGTCACAGCAAGGCATGATGCCGTCTGGTAGACGGTGCTCATACTTCCATAATTTTTGACCTGTCTTTGAGTCAACAGCGAAGATACGTGAGTAAGAAGCTGTCACGAACATCTTGCCATTGTGAATCAATGGCTGAGATTCTTGACCACGTTGCTTTTCACCACCGAATGACATAGACCAAGCTGGAACCAACTTGTTAACGTTCTTGTCATTGATTTTGTTTAGAGTAGAGAAACGCTGACCGTCACGTGTCATACCCCAGTTCAAAACACTCTTAGTGTCTTTGCCTTCCAACATTGCATCAGTCACAGTTGCATTAGCTGCACCTGAACCGATAGCTGCTAGCACCAATACTGATAATAGCGATTTACGCATTTTTTTCTCTCCTAAGTAAAGAAATCCCAGTCATGAAAATCATGACTTGAAGCGATTGTGAGGAATTTTTCCCAAAATAACTAGTTGAACAAACTAAGTGCTTTCCCTAGTCTTTTAGTTATTTTTTGAATATTTCTTTTTCGTAACTTGGGTAGAGGTGCGTAACGTTGCGTAGATACTCAGGCTTCAATGCCGCGAAACCCCTGAATTTATAAGGGATTGGCAGGCGCAATACCTCACTGATATCCATTCCTTGCAGCGCAGCATTTTTGAAACTTTGATCAAGCCAAGTGAGGTACTCTTTGGTCTGTTCGATACCTTCTAAGCCCTTGTTGTAAGGACCATGACTAGGCACTAGAGCCTTGATTTGCTTAGATGTGTTCCATTTTGAGACAGTCTCTAAACTCTTAAACCATTCTGAAATATTTGCGTGAGGTGTGGTGGGCACACGATCTGCAAATACAAGACCGCCAACAAATACAACGCCAGTTGTTTTATCCCATAAAACAAGATCAGCAGCAGTATGGCCATTGAACTGAATTAACTCCAACTGATGATTGGCATCAGAGATATTCATAGGGCCCGGTTGAATAACCTGTGTAGCAGGCTTTGACTCAGTTGCAGTCATCCAATCACCACAAATGCGGTACAAGTTATCTGTGTACGATGCCCCCTCTTCCTTCATACCTTGAATCGATGCAGGCAATGCAGCAATAGGTACATCAGCATAAGCTTGGTTACCTAAGAAATAATCTGGGTGCAAGTTGAGGTTTAAAACTAATTTAATTTTTTTATTAGTTACTTTTGCAATCGCTTGACGTTGCTGCTCACCATACAACTTCGATACACCTGTATTGATAACAACAACACCCTCATTGGTCACAATGAAACCCGTATTAATGATGTTGCAACCATTAGATTTAGAAAAGTCATCATTAACACCCTCAAATACATAGGTGTCTTTTGCTATTTGCTTTGCATCTAATTTGTAATCTAAGTTGGCTGCAAAAGATAACTGTATAAAAGCGAATGTGTAAAAAACTGCCAGCGCAGTTTTAATTATTTTTGTAGATGTTTTGTTACGTTGCATAACCAACCAATCAATATCTGTATTTGTAATAAGCCGAACTCAGTGTCAAATTTGTAATTATCTAATTAGCGAACTGCTGAGTTCAGCTTATTACCGTTGTTGTCTCTGCCTACCAAACGTAAACGCTCAACCGGAGCATTGCTTGGCAGATCAAATGAAAACAAAGGGTTTTCTGAGACAGGCTCAAATGTTTGCAAGCGCATCCAAGTTTTATCTTGCCCATCTAATAAGACCAAGTCTTCTAAGTGGAAAGCTGGTACGCCAGCAACTAAGCCTGTATCCATTGGATGCATCACACGTGTACGCAAACGAATGTTGTCACCATTCTTGCTCATGAAATAACGTGTGCTCACTTCATTTAATGTTTTTGACCAAGAGCCATCATTACGGCTGGCGCCGTTAACCGTACAGCCACCACCTGATGCCTCTACCCATGTGTGACCCACATGCCAAACTTTATCTTTTGTTTGTACTGCCACACGAACTGGCGAAGATTGCTCTAACTTAAATCGAAACGACAAAATTGCTTTAACTTTATTTGGCTCAAATACCAATACTTTTTTAATTGGATTGCGATCAACTAAAACAACAATTTGCTCGATGCCGCCACCAACTTTTTCTAATTTGGTGGCGTCAAATTGCACAGGCACGTTCATCGCATCTTCAGCAAAATCAGGGCCAGTAACAATGATGCGTTTATCAAACTCAACCTTGCCACCTTTTAAGTAGTCTTTTTTGAGTTGGGGCCAAGCCAAAGACTCGTACTTATCCCCATCAGATAGCTTTGCTAAATCGGATGCTGCTAGAGCAACATGCGATGCGCCTGTTCCAACTACCAAAACAGTTATTAAATGTTTTACAAACTTAATCAAAGTAAACCTCTTATCTTGAGCACACAACTATTGGCACTATATTAGTGCGAATTACGCCAACTGTCTTGCTCAGTGACAAGCAATCTTTAGTTCAGCACTTAATTAGTTAGCGACTTTTATTAAGTATTTGATACGCAAATATATAAAAATCAACTTGTTAGCAGCCAGGATAGCCATGATCTAAAAGGAGTAAGCCCAACCAAATGCAAACTCGTTCATCTCACGACGCTCGTGATCCCACTTAAGCTTTAGTTTGTTCTTTTTATCTAAGCGGTATTCAAATGCAGTTCTGTAGGTTCTTGAAATAGTAGTTTCAGATTCGCTAGGCACACTGTGGATATAACGATAAGCCAGTTTCATCGTCCAGTCAGGTGATAACTTAAAAGCAACTCCAGGCATCAAGTTGTAGTAGTTGTAGGCTTTATCTAACTCACTATTACGCCCAAATGCCAATCTAAAGAATGGCATCTCCCAAGAACGCTTTATGCCAAATTCTGTTTTCTGATCCCACTTAGCGTAACCAACAGGTTTAGCCACCCTTTGAAATACATCCACTTCCCAATCCTCAGAGACATCCGTCTCTAACTGAAACTCATAACGCATTGAATTAGGATTACCGTTTAAACCATACCCTGGCCCCACCTCAATCTCCATAGAGGTTTCAGCTAAGGCAGAAGCACAAAGAAATAACCCAGCATAAAAAGAGAAAAATAGTTTGTTCACAAAAGCTCAAATTGGGAATTTTTCCTGATTATGAACTTTTTAGACAAGCAGATTGATAAATAGATTTTTCAAAAAGAATAAGGGCCGCGATGCGGCCCTTAAAGATTACTAATGATTAATAACCTTAAGTAATCAAATAGTCATTACTTCCACTCGTAACGTACGCCACCGAATACTGCTCTTGGTGCGCCTGGGGCGTAGAAGACTGAACCTTTAACTTGATCTGCATCTGTTGCAATTTGCCCATTCTCGACCATGTTGTAACCCAGGCTTGCATATGATGCATATTTTTTGTCGAATACATTATTGACACGAGCAAAGAAATTTAAGCCTTTGACATACTCATAATTGGCATTCAGGTTCAGGATGCTATAGCCTGCTAGCTTGTTTTTGCCAATAGCCTGATTATTGTCTGCCGTTGTATTTTTCGTTTCATTACCAGCAACAACTTGACTACCGTATAACTGAATATCACCACCAATACGAACTTGAGAAGTAACTCGGTACATAGCTGCAAACTTAAAAAAATGTTCAGGTAAGCCAGCAATACGAGTGCCAGGCGTGACATTGATATTACCCTCAAGCGATGGCAACTCCAAGTTTGATTTATAGCGAGCCTTCAAATATGTATAAGAAGCCCCGAGTTCCCAACGAGATTCACGATGACGTGCTGTCAACTCAATACCATCACGCTGTGTATTACCAATATTTTGGAAGATGCCTTGATTGCCAACTGTATTATTTGGCGCACGCACAAACATTACATCATCCTTGTTAAGGTTACTAAAAGCAGCAATCGTCACTCTAGTTTTCTCTGTGGGGAATAATCTCAAACCTATTTCTGCTGTTTGAGAAATAATTGGTTTCAAATATGGGTCATCTTGCAACCCAGTAGGCACCCTGCACGGATAGTCAGGATTTGAACAGCCCAACTCAAATGCGGTTGGAACACGCATGCCTTGTGACCAGTTCCCAAACACTGTAATTTTTTTACTCAAGATTTGCGAAAAGCCAAATGAAGGATTGAGCTTTTTGTAAGTAAATGATTCTGCCGTCGCATGATCATCTCCAGCTTCATCCCAACTGACTAAATCATTTTTTACTTTTGCATAGTCATAACGCAAAGCACCCATTAGCAAAGTACCTGGTACAGGCGTGAATACATCCCCAATGAATAATGCGTATTGATTATTTTTACCTTTATGATCTGCTTGATTTTGAAAAGCCCCTTCGATGATTGCAACTCTAGAATTATCAAATTGAGCATCCGCCGTCCATTGCTGATAGCGGGTTATTGATTGCTGAACTGTTAAACCAGTTAGAAGCTTATGTGCTCCTAACTGCTTATCCCATTGAAATGTAATGCCATAAGTTTCTTGTTTGCTGGCATTTTTGTTGATGACAGCATTTTCAGGTTCAGTACCGGCAACCCCAGCGGAGCCGCCACTTGCAGCAGTACCACCGAATTTAGTTACACATGTTGAATCATATAAACTTAAGTTTTCGGTACATTCCAAATATTCTCGATAAGCCTCGTTCACGTCACCATTGTTGCCTTTACGCTTTGCATGACGATACCAAGTTGTGAGGCTGAGTTTTTCTTCATTGCTTAGTTTGTGTGTTCCAGCAAAGCTAACTTGTTGTGATTTGTTTTCTGTGATGTCGTAGAAAGTGTAGCCTTGACGATAGTTAGTTGTGTACATATCGCGGGGGACTAAGCCGTTACCTTTTAGATCACTAGCGCCCCCCATTACTGAGACGTTCCAACTTGTTTTTTCTGTGTCACGACCAAACTTAATAAAAGCATTCGTCAACTTGCTGTCTGACTTCTCTCTCCAGCCATCTTCTCTAAATGTTGTAGCCGCTGCATAGGCGTGGTAACCATTGCCAAGGTTTCTGCCTACGCCCACATCAGCTCTTTGCCTACCAAAACTACCCGCTGTTAATTCAACTTCATTGCCCTCGTGCGTTAGACCATTTTTTGTGGTCATCACTAGAGCACCAGATAAAGTGTTCATACCGTACATAGGGTTTGAACTAGGAATCATCGTGATTGTTGAAATAGCTGACTCCGGCAACATATCCCAACTAATCACGTCACCAAAGGCTTCGTTAATACGTACACCATCCAAGTAAGCTGAAATACCTTGCGCAGAGCCCAATACTGATGACAAGCGCTGACCACGATAGTTAAGGTCTAGCTGGAATGGATTGCCTTGAATCTCATTCAATGTAACGCTAGTAGCACTTCTGCCTAGCAATTCTGAGAATGAGCTAGATTTTTGTGACTCAATATCGTTTTCTCTTAGAACTTGAATGTTGCCTGGATATTGATTTAAAGGAATATTAAAACTTGCCACCGGAGATACACCAACCACCTCAACAGTTGGCAACGTACCAACAACATCATCTGCATGAGCTGTTGTCATGATGAGTTGAGCGCTAGCCAATGCAATTGGAGTTAATAAACAGGCTATTTTTTTATTTTTTTTTAAGGTTTGCATGATTCTTCTAAATGTGACAAATTTAATAAGCTTGAACGATAATTCTTGAATAGATACAAAGAAATAGGAAAAGTTCCCAAAATGTCCTTGCTAGTGGTAATTACTGATGATCACCCCGTGGTTCGCTCTGGATACAAGCGCCTACTGTCGCTAGAAAGCGACATTGAGGTTATTACCGAGTTTGATAACGGCGAGGACACCTATAACTGGTTTCAGGATCATGCGGCTGATGTTTTGATTATGGACATCTCAATGCCTGGCGTCGGTGGGCTTGAGACTCTAAAGCGCTTACGCGCCAAAAAAATTAATACAAAAATTATTATGTTGTCGATGCACGACAACCCAACATTGATTCAACAAGCTCTGGATTTTGGCGCTAATGGTTTTTTAAGTAAAAGTAGCGAGCCAGATGAACTAATCAACGCCATCAGCTATGTAATGAATGATGAAGTTGTTATCAGCAAAGATTTACAAGGATTACTTGGAGCAAATGATGGCGCCCTACATGAGCAATTGAGCGCGAGAGAATTCGGCATTCTTCTGAAGTTAGCTGAGGGTGTCAGTGCCAAGGACATTGCAGCTCAGTTTCATTTGAGCCCCAAAACTATTTACAACTATCAAACTCAAATTTATAAAAAACTAGCTATTGAGAATGGTGCACAACTGACCCAGTACGCCATACAAAACAAGCTACTGAAGAGTAATTAAATTAATTCAATGAGGCTCAACCAATACATCGGAAAACGCTTAGCTGGTTTAGCTATTGCCTTGTTGAGTATTTTTTTATTAATTGCACTAGTGCAAGCAACTATTAGCATTCAGCGAGAGAAAAAAGGCACAGAGCAGTTACTACTGCTCTCGCAAGAATTAGATCACTTAAAACAGGCTGGCCTCAATGACTTTACGCCTCAACTCAATCAATTAATTGCTTTTAGTCAATCTGATGAATTTAGGCATATCAAGATTACTTTTAAAGATGCCAAGGGCCAAATCATTGCTCAAAGTAATCCTGATAAACACATTACTATTGCTGGTAATTTGTTAGGCCGATTGATTGGGATTTTTCATGAACCCACAACTGATGATTTAGTTTCTGCATCCTGGGTTATTAAAGGTCCAGATAGAACTATTACCGTGTACATCAGCCCAGACACAGCCAGCGAACAAAACGAAGCTGCTGCTGCGTTATTTGGCTCATTTTTAATGTTGGTTGCGTTAACAGCAGCACTTCACATAGGTGTTAAGTTAACTTTACAACGCGCCCTAAACCCCCTAAAAGAAGCATTGGGTCAATTAGAAGATTTAGCTCACAATAAGTATGACGGTGTTTTAAAAGAGTCAAAGATCTCAGAAGTAAAAGCTGTCAATGATGCTATTAATGCACTGTCTCAATCATTGATGCAACTAGAAAACTCTAGGCAAATGTTAAGTGCCAAATTGGTGAGTTCACAAGAAGATGAAAGAGCAAGAATCTCTCGAGATCTTCATGATGAGTTAGGTCAAAAGATTGCTGTGATTCGTTACAACACCAGTTACCTACAAAAAACCTTGGGTGACACCAATACCGATAATGCCAACCAAGCTATCAATGACATCACTTTAGCTACTAAAGATATTGATCAAGAATTAAAGAAAATATTAAAAGAGCTTAGACCTCAAGAACATTTGTTGAATATTGACAACAATTCTTTAAAAAATTTACTACTCAATTTAATCAACGGTTGGCAATCAACCACTGGCAATGAATGCCAATTTAATTACTCTATTGAGTTAGGTGATATTAATTTTGCGCAAAACATTGCTTTAACAGTTTTTAGAATCACCCAAGAGGCGCTTACCAATATTGCCAAACACGCCAATGCCAGCCATGTCACTATTGATATACATACTGATACTGCATATATCTACTGGTCGGTTATAGATAATGGCGTGGGAATTCCTGACTGGAACCAAAGCACTCAACAGCGTGGCAATGGTTTAGCTGGTTTACAAGAGCGTCTCTGGTCAATTGGCGTCGAGTTAACCATCATCCCGCAAGTTGAACATGGTGGCTTTGGTCTATCTGCAAAAATTCCGCTTATTAACGCCAATTAGCTAAATTGTGCGAAGATGAATGATGTTTGTAATTTGGTATGACAGTCTCAGTATTTTTCAGATTAATAGCTTCTTAAAAGTTACTTTTAAGAAGCTTTGCATGTATGCGTTTTTGCTATTTTTAATACTAAGCATCAGCACATCTCTCACGCATGCATCACCAAATCAACCGATCAACTTTCATGTTGAACGTGTTGGACAGTATCAGCACCCAAACAATGCTGGCGAGCGCAGAGTCTATGTTCTTCAGGAAACGAATGGCTATTTGCAGAAGCTAGGCCAAGAGATTGGCGTACGCTCTTTAGCAATAGTTGATGACTCCGGTTTTTTGTTGGTTGATCCAGGACCTGATGCCAGATATACGAGAGCACTGTTATCAGCGCTTAAAAAAGTAGAGCCTCGGTTAAAGAGTCATCCTGATGTGATCATTAACTCTGTAGCCAGACCTGAGCATGCTTTAGGTAACAGCACCCTCTCGAATGCACAAACTCAGATTTATGCAACATCAATTACTCAAGCCAACATGATTGAGCGTTGTCCTAATTGCAGAAAACGTTTATCAGAATCTCTCAATAACTCTGAACTCGCCAAGACTGCCATACAAACTCCCAGTATTGCTCTAAACATTGGTCTTGGTTTACCTGGCTACCCAGAGTGGCAATTATTTGAATTCCAGGCAAGAACTGAAAGTGATTTAGTTTTGTGGCATCCACAACTAAAAATGTTGTTTGCAGGTGGGTTAATCAGTCATCAATCTATTCCAGACTTAATTGATGGTTCAGTTCTCAAATGGCAAGCTGCAATACATAAACTGCAAGAACTCAACCCACGAGTGGTTATCGGCACAGGCCCATACTTAAGAAATATCAAAATTAATCAATCTCAAACAACTCAAGATCAACTAAAGTTGACCAACGACTATCTGAATGAACTTGAGTCAATCGTTAGAAAAGACTTTTTGGCAGGCGGAAATGAGGCGGATGCAGATAAGTGTCTCAATTTAGAACAATTCGCCAAAATTAAGGGTTACAAAAGGCTTCACCCACTCAATATTCAGCGTGTTTGGCGCGAAATTGAAACCCAAGAAATGAACAAATCATCGATTTCATCAAATTAATCGTGATTTATTCTTAAATTTGGTTGATTTAAGTATTTACCCTAATCACCTGTAAGCCCATATAGATATTGTTTATATGACAAAATTGAGGGTCTTAAAAGCGCTTTTGCCTTTTACAAATTTCGATTATTACTTCTTGGTTGGGAGAGTTTCATGAAGGTTTTAAATAAATTATTAGTAGCTTTGGGTTTAGCTGTTTTAGCCCAAGTTAGTTTTGCTCATGGTGATGTAACACCGCAAGCAGTTGATACATCAAAGTTGCCACAATTGGGTGCAACATGGAAAGAAACAAATCCATACAGAGATACTAAAGATGGTGAGATCGTTCGTGTGGGTTCATCTGCATACAACCAAAACTGTGCACGTTGCCACGGTTTAGAAGCTATTTCTGGCGGTATTGCTCCAGACTTAAGAAAACTAGACTCAGACTGTACTGGTCTTGCTGACGCAGCTAAAAAAGCAGCTTGCTTTAACGAAATCGACAACTACTTTAAAACTACAGTTCTTCACGGTCGCGTTCGTAACGGTGCCGTTTACATGCCTCCATTCGAAGGTGTGATGCAACAAGAAGCTGTTTGGGCGATTAAAGCTTACTTAGAAACACGTCGCGAGAAATAATTTCTAAACTGAGTAATACTGTTGTTTTAAATAATTAGAGACAAGAGACGTACATGAATAAGAAACACCTATTACACAGTTTGATTGCTGGCATTATTGGTTTAACGCTTAGCTTCACAGCTTCTGCTGATTTGGCAAGCGTTAAATCTAAAGGCATTCTAAAAGTTGCTGTCTACAACGACTTTGCACCATTCTCAAATGGTCGTACTGCCCCTCAAGGTATTGATGTTGATATCGCTGAAGCACTGGCTAAAAAGCTAGGTGTAAAGCTTTCTCTATTGCCATTTGATGCGGGTGAAAATCTTAATGACGACCTACGCAATATGGTTTGGAAAGGTCACTACTTAGGTTATGGCCCAGCTGATGTGATGTTGCATGTACCTATTGATCCATTGCTAACCAATGCCAATAAGCAGGTGACTTTCTTTGCACCGTACTATCGTGAAAGCGTCTTACTAGCAATCGACACTAAACGTGTGCCTGATTTTTCTAACCTAAAAGACTTAGTTGGTAAGAAATTATGTGCCGCCAAAGGTGAGGCTGGTGCTAACGTTTTCTTTGTAACGGACAACGGTAGCTTAACTAAGTATGTTCGTATCATGAATACCGCACAAGAATGTGCTGATTTGATGATCAAAGGCGAAGTGGATGTAATTGCTGCTCGTCGCGCTGAACTTGAAGCAAGCCTAAGTAAGCTTTCATCAGCTCAATTAGTGCCTGTTGAGTCACCAATTCTTCCTCCAAAAGGTTGGATTGTGGGTATGGCTATCAAAGCTGATCGCCCAGATTTAGGCGAAGCTCTTGCGGTAGCTTTAGATCAGCTGCGTCGTAGTGGTGAGTTAGATGATATCTTCAAAAAGCATAGTGTTAAGTTTGTTTCACCATAATTAACTTAAACAAAATAAAATAATGGGCAGATATAACAAATATATCTGCCCATTTTTATTCATATGAGCTTAAGACTAAAAGCCAACTTATTTTTCGCAGTTCTCATCATCATTTTTGTATCAATCATGATGGGGCGGGAAATTAACAATACGCGCCGTAGCGTATGGGAAGAGATCGAAGCAGCTAATCGTGTGGCCGCTCAAGTACTAGGTCAAGTAGGTGTCATTTATAGATACTCAGATGACAAGCAAGTAGTTAGTTTTTTACAACAATTAGGTCGGGTGCGTGCTAACGAGATTGAATACCGAGACCAACAACAAAACCTAATTTATCAATCACCGCCATCACCTTATAAAAAAGATAGATTTGCCCCTCAGTTTTACGCTGACCTAATCATGCCCAAGGTTGATCCAAAAGTGATTGTCTTAAATGATGGGGTTATCACAGTTACTCCCGATCCTTCGCGAGCCATACTGGATGGTTGGGATGAATTAACTGAATTAATGATTTCTGGCTTATTTGCCCTACTCATTACAAATATTGTTGGCTTCTTCTTTATTGGTAGATGGGTAAAACCTTTTGAAACAATCAGAGAAGCCATCCAAGCTCTTGAGAGAGGCAATCACAAGATTCGTCTTGATAACCTGCATGGCAAAGAAGCATCCTCGATTGGCAACGCTTTTAACAAGATGGTTGGATCTGTAAATGAAACCATCGTGGCTAAAGAGGAAAAAGCTAAAGCCGAGGCTCTATTAAGCAGTCAAAAGCAATTTGCACATCAGCTACAAACTCATATTGAAAATGAACGCAAAGACTTAGCTAGAGAATTACACGATGAGCTGGGCCAATCGCTAACAGCTATTAGAGCTATTGCTAGCTCTATAGATAAACAAGCTAAAGATAACCCACAATTACAACAATCAACTCAACTACTAGTTCAGGCGGCCGGTGAAACATACGATGGCATGTTACGTCTTATACCCAAATTAAGACCTATTGCCATTGATCAGTTAGGACTTGAGGGCGCGCTACTTGATATGTTTAATCGCCTTAAGACCGCAAACTCAAATGTGCAATTTAGCTTAAGTGTTAATTTTTCTAAAAAATCGGAAGACATAGAGTTAGCTATTTATAGAATTGCTCAGGAAGCGATTAATAACGCTCTCAAGCATGCAAATCCAACTAAGATTGACGTCAACTTAGATGAAACATCTGACTCAATCATCTTAGCTATCAAGAATGATGGGCAATCACCTAATCAACTAAGTAATACTGGTCACTTTGGTATTGAAGGCATGCAAGAAAGAGCTCACTTTTTAGGTGGTGAGCTATCTTTTGAAATACACTCTAGTGGCGGTCTTATCGTACAACTTAAAATACCAAAATCATGATTAAGATTGTTTTAGCCGATGACCACGCTCTCGTCAGAATGGGCTTCAAGATGCTTCTTGAAAACGAAACTGATATTGAGGTCATTGCAGAAGCTGATTCTGGTGAAGCCGCCTGTGAACTCATCCTTAATCAGAGACTTGAATTTGATGTTTTGGTAATTGACCTAACAATGGGTGGTATCAGCGGCATAGAAGCCACAAGAAGAATCATTAGCCACAAACCAGATACCAAAATACTAGGTTTATCTGCCCACGAAGATCCAAGTTATATCCGTCACATGATGCATGCAGGGGCTAGCGCTTACCTTTCGAAAAGAAGTGCGCCTGATTCCCTAATTACAGCTATTAGGGCAATTAATGCAGGGCAGTTATTTATTGACCCTCATTTGAAGGATTTAATTGCAGAACGGCAAGAAAATTTAGACCCAAATCCGATTGATGTTTTATCTGAGAAAGAGTTTGAGGTTTTTATACACCTTGCAAAAGGTGCAAGTGCAAATGATGTAGCTGAGATATTAAACGTCTCTCCAAGAACGACGGGCACACATCTATACAACATCAAACAAAAATTAAATGCCTCAACACAATCAGATTTGACTTTGATTGCGCTGAGACATGATTTGATTAAGCCTTAAATAGCTTAGAACCTTGCTGTTGCATTTAGACCAACCATCCAATTCCGCCCTGGCGCAGGCTCGAAAGGCGTTGAATTGCCAACAATCACAGAGCCCATATATTTTTTGTCAGTCAGGTTATTAGCCTGGGTATAGGCTGTCCAAGTAATTCGATTCACATCTAGACGATGAGCTAATCTAAAGTTGTATCCAGAGTATCCCCCAGCCTTATAAATTTGATCATTTGTGTCTCTGCCATGCAACTCTCCTGCAGCAAACCACTCAAGTGTGGCTAGCGTCCCAAGTATTTGACGGTATTTATTACGATTAAAATCAGTTGATGACCACTGTAGGCTAGATAGCATCATTCCATTAGGAATCCCCGGAATCTTATTTCCAGCACTTACAGTTTTCGTACCAAATGAGCTGTATGTAAATCCATCGTTGAATTCAGCATCAATTAATGTGCCTGTGAAATTAAATTTCATAGCAGGGACAAATTGATTTTGATAGGCTAACTCAAGCCCTTTTCTAGTGGTGCCACCCGGAGAGTTTGTGAAGGCTGTTTTGCCACTTGATGATGTTGCTGTAATGATTTCATCAGATGATTTAACGTAGAATGCCGCTACGTCTAAGCGGCTTCTATTATTTGGCAACCACTTCATGCCAGCTTCATAGTGATCACTCTTGGAGGCTTTTAAATTAGTATTAAATGTATTGTTAAGACTAGAGTCATAACTCATCTCAGCTAAAGTTGGGGTCTCTACACCACGCCCGTAGTTAGCATAGATATTCATGTTATCTTGGGCATGGAATGTCAATCCTAATACAGGATTGGTGGCATTAAAACTAACATCGCCCAAAGAGCCGATAGGTGCACCTGTATAACCACCCAACCCACTACTGCTCAACTTTACTTCTGTTGACCTTGCGCCACCCAACATAGACCACTTCTCATTTAATTGCATGCTGGCTTGAGCATAAAAATCTCTATTTTGGGCTAAACGATCTTCATTTCGAGTTAGGGTTGATGTTTTTTCCCCATTTGTAGAACTACCAGCCTGATTAACCTCAGTAGATTTATCAAAATCAAAGCCAACAATCCATGCAGTCTCTTTTCCTAAAACTTTTGATTTTGTAGAGTAGCTAATACCTAAACCATAATAATCACGATCTAAACCAACCCAAGCTGTTGCGGCGTTGTAATGAGTATTTTCACGGTTACCCCCATACAAACGAGCAGTAATTTTTGAAACACCATCCAAAGAATGCGTCAAAACAGTACCAATTTGACTTTGTTTGATAATCTTTCTTTGCCTTGCTGTATTGTTTGATTTCTCGGGTGTAGCCATGGCATCCGCTTGGCTTAAGCCCGCAGGATCATATGCATAAGGCATATCAAAAATGTTGGCAATCACATCAATTTTAGTTTGATCATTATGCTGATAAGTCAACTTACCATTAAATTGGTTTCTTTCGGTTTGACTATTTTGTCTAAATCCGTCAGTTTTAAATGTGCTGTAGTCAGCAACCAATCCAAACTGGCCAATCTTATCTGCATACTGCCAATCTGTTCTGTATGTGTCATATGAGCCAAAATGTCCTTGAGCCATCAACTCTGGTTTCTCAGGTGCCTCACGTGTAAAAGTTTGAATAACACCCCCAGCAGAGTTTCCGTATAACTGGGCTAAAGGCCCTCTTAAGACCTCAATACGATCTGTTGATGTCAAACTAACAGTTGAACTTTGCCCCTGGCCATCTGGAATGGTCGCAGGAATACCATCTGCAATGATTCTGACACCTCTTACACCAAATGCCGTTCTGGCACCAAAACCCCTAATTGAAATCTGTAAATCTTGTGCATAATTTTGTCGATTAAGAGCAACAACCCCTGGCACTTTATTTAATGCCTCAGACATATTTACCTGAGGACCAGAATCTTGAATAACTTCTCGATTAACTGATTGAATGGATGCAGGCGCATCAAAGCTTCTTTGCTCTGACCTGCTGCTTGATACCACCACATCATCAAGCAATGTATCTGCTGCAATAGCTGATGTAATTGATGTAGCAAATAATGCTGCAACGGCTGTTGCTAAATACGTTTTTTTCATTTCCAAAGCCTTTTTAAGATGGTGGAAATGTACTGTAGAACCTCAATTAAATCTATTGGTAGATATATCCCGACAAGGGTCTAAGTGTTAATTCATGATTTTCATTAAATGATTTCTTGGGTAACAAAAAAGGTCTACATATGTAGACCTTTTTTTGTTGTTTTTGTTTTTCTAATATTTATATCTAAATATTTACTTGATTACCACACCCCATGGTAATTTACCCACTGGGATTTCTTTAATGGTTTTGGCAGCATCGGTATCAATCACATTAACTAAATCACTACGCCCTGCTGCAACATAAAGCTTCTTACCATCAGCAGTAATAGCCATGTTCCAGGGGCGCTTACCTACTGGCACATTAGCTTTAATTCCTAGGGTTTCAGTATCCACAAATGAAACATTGGCATCACCACCATTCGTTACATAGACAGTTTTACCATTGGGGTGCATTGTGACACCATTAACTCTCACCCCAGTCTTTACCTTGCCAATTACCTTAAGTGTTTGAACGTCAATTGCATATAAGGTATCAACTAACTCACTGGCCACGAATGCTTTCTTGCCGTCTGGAGTAAATGCAATACCACGGGGTCTCAAACCGACATCAATTTGAGCAATTTGCTTTTTCTGTTCAACACTCACCACATCGACCTTATCAGCCTCTTCTGCTGAGGCAAAAATAAGTTTACCGTCTGGGCTAAATACCGCATGCTCTGGGTTTTTACCGCTCAATTTGATGGTTGCTTTAATTTTTAGGGCTTTTGCATCAATGAGTGAGACTGTATTAGCTTCTTCGTTTGCTACGGCAATCAAAGAGCCATCCTGATTGACATAGACAGCTTCCGGAGAATCACCTACTGGTATTTTTTTAATAAACTTTTTGGTAGCGGTATCTATGACATCAACATGCTCACCTTTTTGCTCACTAACATAGAGCCTCTTACCATCAGGTGAGATGGCAATACCACGCGGCTTACCGCCAATTGGAATCTCCCCTACCGTTGCATCAGTTTGAGTATCAATGATCGAAATAGTGCCAGATCCCTCATTGGGAACATACGCAAATGGAGCCGCCGTCAAGGAAGCCGAAAGGCTCATAAATAAAACCGGTATTAATTTTGTTAATTTCATGAGTGCTCCTGCTTATTTTTTAATAAATTTCTTTATGTAATCTCTTAACTGGTTTATCCACCACCGCGCTGAGTATACATATCAAAACGCTTCATGAATTGATCGCATGCCAGCTTATCCCATTTTGCGTCAAAGCTAAAAACCACAGCGAGAACTGGGATAACTAAAAGTGCAATTTGACGACTTTTCTGTGGGTTAGCTACTATTTTGATGCCATCCTCAGGAAAGTCAATCTGATTAGGGAATTGTTGGTTGATCTTGAATACTTTGTAGTTGGTTGCAGCTGGCAACCAACTGATTAGCTCTTCAACTGTGCACCCCATCAATCTATGATATTGATGAAAGTTCTCTTGATTAACTTCCGACATTAGCCACCAGCAACTGGAGGCCAAATAGCAAGAACATCATCCTCTTTTAGAGGATATGTATCTCGCTCTTCTGCTTTGATGTATTTACCATTAACCAAAACTAGATGTACTAGTTTTACTGGTAGTTGGAATTTATTAACAATATCCATAATAGAAGTTCCCTCAGGAACTTCTATTGGAAGAATGTTGCCCTGCCGCTCTGGCGGCAGGTAATCAGATAATGTTGCAAATAACTTAAATGTGATTTTCATCACATTAATTTAACTCATCCACTGAGATCGTGCTTGGGCCTTAGCTAAGTATGCATCCATGATTTTTGTAGGATCGTGCATCAAGTGATCTTTCCACTCGCCTAGTGGCACTCGTGTTTGAATCAAACCACGGAATGCTCCAACGTGCTCTGTTAAACCACAGCTCGTTGCACCAATCAATACATCGCCATTAAATTCCAGGCGCATGTATTTGAAGTTCTTAGCATCACGCAACTCCACATGATCGCCACCTTCAACACCCCACCATTGGCCAAATGAAGAAGAAATTAATCCAAGCGTATCTAATACGTTAATCTGAATAGTTCCTTGGCTCTCAGCCTTTCGGCCAAGCATGTTTGCACCAGCAATTTTTGCTTGCTCAGCAGCATTTGGTTGAATCGCATTAACAATGCGCTTACCAGTTGAGAAATCAACACTCTCAGTAACGTCACCCGCTGCATACACATCAGGTACTGATGTTTGCATTTTGTTATCAACCAAGATACCAGTATTGATTTCAATACCTGAGTCTTTTAGATATGCAATATTTGGGCGCACACCAGTTGCTGAAATTACCAAATCTACTTCAATTGTTTTACCGTTAGACAACTTAACTTCTAGTGGTGACGCATTAGAACCACCAAATACCCCAGCAATTTTAGAAACAATGCCACCTGATGATTTAACTGGTGTGATTGCTTCAACGCGTGTATCTGTATAAACAGCAACCCCTTTAGCTTGCACCCACTCTTTAATTAGAGTACCCGCACCTTCAGTCATCATACGAGGCACCATGCGGTTACCCATCTCAACAACTGTAAGATCAACACCACGGCTTGCTAATGCTTCCAAAATAATGCAGCCAATAAAACCAGCGCCCATTTGCAATACTCGCGCACCTGGTTTAGCTAGCTTCTGAATAGCTCTAGCATCTTCCAACGTCCAACATGGGTGAACTCCTGGAGAGTCAATGCCAGGGATTGGAGGGCGTACAGGTTGAGAACCTGTAGCGATTAATAACTTGTCATAAGCTAATGATTTACCACCGGCCAATTTAACTTGTTTATTTTTGACATCAATAGTTTCAGCTAAGCCACTTACCTCTTGAATATTCAAGTTCTGAAAGTGATTTTTTGTCTTCCGTAGGTAGGTACCATCTTCTTTGATGTTGCCAACAAGCAAGTAAGGAATTGCCATTCTGGAATAAGGTGGCTCTGGCTCAGAACCAACCATGATGATTTCATCAGAAGGGTTATGTTGACGAATTGTTTCAGCAGCAATAACGCCGGCTGGACCATTACCTAGAATTACGTGTTTCATCAGAAAACTCCATATAAAAAGGCGGCCTTATTAATCAAGAGGCCGCCTCAAACTTCTGAAAAAGATTACAAACCTAAACGCTTACGTGTCTCAGGCTTGATGCGACCTTCTTCGTCCCAACCACGAACTTGGTAGTAGATTGGCAACATCTTATCCAATCCGCTCACCACGCCTTTGGCTGGACCTGTCTTAGCAGCTTCAGTCATCAAACGTTTTGGCAATGCATCATCTTTACGTGTGAAACCTGCGCGCAAGTTAAAGTCTTTTTCCATATTCCAAATACGCTCACCGATGAGTGTCAAGTTCTCAACTGTGAACTCATCACCGCAAGCAGCTTGAACTTGTGGAGCAACATCATTTAGCGTCCAAGCAAAACTTGTGAAGATACAAATACCAGCAGCATCAAATGCAGCTGTTGCATCTTGGAAAGCTTTTAGCAACTCTGGTTTACCATCTGTATCTGTTGGCTCAGTCTTGATTGGAATACCAAGAACTTCTGAAGCAATCGTGTAACCACGTAAATGACAAGCGCCACGGTTAGATGTTGCATAACCCAAACCAATACCTTGGATCACACGACCATCGTAAGCAGGGAACTCTTGACCTTTAACAGACATTGACAAATCTGGGTGACCATATTTCTCTGTCAAACGCTTAGAGCCTAAACCCATCTCTTTACCAAAACCTTCGCTACGTGCAGTGATTTCTGCAAGGTGGCAAAGAGCCTCAGCTGAACCAAATGGTGCTTCGATACCAATTTGCTCTTTAGTCAAAACACCCATTTCATACAATTCCATCACGGCACCAACTGTGGCACCAAATGTAATTGGATCAATACCATCTTCGTTACAGATTAAATTAGCAAACTGTAATGCCTCAAGATCTTTAACACCGTTTGCAGCACCTAGTGCCCATGCAGCTTCGTACTCTAAGCCACCATTAGCACCCCAATATTGAGGACGGTTTTGAACCGTAAAGTGTGTTTCATCAATCTTAGAAATACGGCCGCAAGCAATTGTGCAACCAAAGCAAGCTTGGTTTGTTACCAAGTGCGCCTTACCGTCTGTTGCCCTTGGTGTTGCCATTGCTTCAGCAGAAATATCCTTAGCACCTTCAAACTGCACATCTCTGTGATTACGTGTTGGCAAAGCACCCACTTCGTTAATCACGTTCATCAATACTTGCGTACCGTATGCAGGCAAACCTTGGCCTGTTACGGCGTTACCAGCCAATACTTTCTTAGCTTCTTTTGCAGCAGCCATGAAAGCTTTTGGATTCTTAACGTTACCAACACCTTTAGTACCGCGAACAGCAATAGCTTTAAGGTTCTTACTGCCCATTACAGCACCAACACCCGAACGACCAGCGGCACGGTGCAAGTCATTAACAATCGCGGAGTACAAAACGCCATTTTCACCAGAACGGCCAATTGAAGAAACACGAATCAATGGATCTTGGTGTTTAGTTTTAATAGCAGGTTCTGTATCCCAAACTGTTTTACCCCAAATGTAGTCAGCATCTAACAACTGTGCATTGTCATTTTCGACAAATAAGTAAACAGGCTTTGGTGATTTACCTTCAAAAATCACCATGTCCCAACCAGCAAACTTCAGTTCTGCACCCCAGTAACCACCGGAGTTAGAACAGGCAATCGCGCCAGTCAGAGGGCCTTTAGTTACAACTGTGTAACGACCACCAGTTGAAGCCATTGTTCCTGTTAGAGGGCCTGTTGCCCAAATAATTTTGTTTTCCACTGATAGCGGATCAACTTTCGCATCCACTTCTTCCGTGAAATATTTTGTCGCCAAACCACGTGAGCCCAAATAATCTTTGGCCCATGTCATATTGAGGGGTTCAGATTTACATGTACCTGTTGTTAGATTTACACGTAGTAATTTTCCAGCCCATGCCATATTGATTCTCCAATAATATTGTTTACTTATGCGCCCGCTGCTTGGTTACCGACTTTATCGGCCCATTCGCGCATTTTGTCTAAACCAGTCCAGTTAGCATCCACATAAGTGATTGCACCAGTTGGGCATGCATCCGCACAGGCAGGATTGCCATCGCACAAGTCACACTTCTGAACTTTACCAGTTTCCTGAACGTAGTTGATTGTTCCGAATGGGCAAGAGATTGTGCAAACTTTGCAACCAACGCAAATATCTTCATGAACCACTTTGGCACCAGAAGCAGCATCGACTTGAATAGCTTCTACTGGGCAAGCGTGTAAACACCAAGCTTCATCACATTGCGTACATGTGTAAGGTACTTTTTTACCAGTGTGATGGAAGTCAAAGACTTTGATACGTGATTGCGCTGTATTGAATACGCCATAGTTCTCAAAACTACAGGCCATTTCACATTGCAGACAACCAGTACATTTATCAGCATTAATGTGCAACGATTTTTGCATCTTTCTCTCCACAAGTTACTTAAATCGCAAATATGCAATTTTTCATTTATGAATGAATCATCAATGATGCGACGTATAGCGTCTATAGGGAAAACCCTTGTTTTGAATGCTAGGCTGTTTTTTGGCTAGAACTTTAAGAAATATAGGGTTTAAAGGTCTTATTAGATCAACTGAAATTGGAAAAGTGTTCCATTTTGAGACAGCAGTATTTGTAGCTATTTTTCTCAGTTAATTTTTGAATATTTGGACTGTTAATTATTAGAAATGAAAAAACCCACTCTTTTCAGAGTGGGTTTTAATCAAACTAAATCTAACTGGTTAAACCAGCGAGAAATTAGAATGAGTGACGGATACCGATAACTGTCGCAGTTTGATCTTTACCCGCTGCTGCGCCTGCTGCCAAGTTAGAAACATAAACTTTTGCAGTGCCATCATTTTGAGATGTGCCATGCATAGCATAACCAGTAGTACGAGGACTAAATGCATAAGTTACACCAACCGCATAAACTTTTGCATCGTTATTAGCGACTGCTGCGTAGTCACCCGTAGCTGCTGCTGCATTAGAAACTTTAGTATATTGACCAAATGCAGAAATCTTTGCAGTAACTGGAGCTTTCAAACCAACATACTGAGATTTAACTTTATCAGTGTCATTAGAAACAACTCTTTCAATGTGACCAACGTAAGCTTTAACTACGCCGAAGTCATAATTCAAACCAAAAGTTCTAACGCTATCATTCTTTGTGCCGCCTGCGTTATTGTTTTGTGACCATGAAGCAACACCTTGTAATTTACCCGCAGTATAAGTTGCTGACACTGCATCACCTGACCAATATGAATTATCGCCAGCCTGGCCACCAAATTGATGTTGGTAAGCAAGAACTAAACCACCTAAATTAGCTGATTTCAATACAACAGCGTTTGCTGTACGTACATCACCAGTACCGGGAACTGCACCAGAACCGATATATGCAACACGTACCGCACCACCAAAGTTAGCAGCGCCGAACGCATCATTTGCAATCACCGCATCATACTCAAGGCGATTCATGCGGCCCAATTGAATAGAACCTAAATCAGACTTCTCTAAAGTAACGTTTGAAGCACGGTGAAACAAAACACCAGTCGTGGTTGCGCCTGATGCAACAACAGATCCACCAGCTACGCCAGTTCCGGCAGCAATTTCAGATTCAAGGTTAAAGCTAGCTTTAAGGCCACCACCTAAATCTTCTGTACCACGCACACCCCAACGTGATGTAGACAAAGCACCAGAAGTAGTAGCAAGTGTAGAGCCTGTTTTACCAGCTGCTGTGTCATGTGGATTAGAACTCATAACACCCATGTCAACGATACCGTACAAAGTCACGCTAGACTGAGCTTGAGCAGCTGTTGCAACAGTTGCCAAAGCAGCCAATGCGATAAGTGATTTTTTCATTCGTAAATCTCCATTAATGTGAAATAAACGCACCTAGATTCCTAGGTACTATGTTGATTCTGCCTCACTTTGCATGATAAAACGATGACATAACCGTCAAATAGGGTTATTTGTTGCCAAAAAACAACGATTTTTAATGCCTACTTATTTGATTTGCCAGGTTAGAGATTTTTTAATTAGAAAAATATAATTAAATCAGTTACTTAGAAGGATGTATTCACCAAATTAGGTAAATCACTCTTGTGATTCCAACTTTGGCTCATAGAACCTGGCCACCAAAATACCTAATTCGTACAATAGGCAGAGTGGTATAGCAAGTAATAGCTGAGATAGAACATCAGGTGGCGTGACCACAGCAGCAATCACAAAAGCACCTACGATGATGTATGGACGAATTTCTTTAAGCTTGTTGATTCTGACCATACCAAGTTTGACTAGTACAACCACAACAACTGGCACCTCAAAAGTTAAACCAAACGCCAAGAAGGTGGTCATTGCAAAGCTAAGATACTTATCAATGTCAGTTGCCATGTCCGCACCCAAGGGTGCGTTGTAGTGCGCCATAAACTGAAAGACCGTTGGGAACACCAAAAAGTAGGCAAAAGCCATACCAGCTATAAAAAGTATGTAGCTACTGGTAACAATTGGCAATATTAATTGGCGCTCATGCTTGTATAAACCAGGGGCAATAAAAGCCCACAACTGGTACATGATGACAGGTAAGGCGCCTAAGAAGGCTACCAACATGGTGACTTTCATGGGCACGAAGAAGGAGCCGGTGACATCTGTCACGATCATTCTTCCACCATTGGGCAATGCGTCTAATAATGGTTTAGAAAACAGATGGAAGATATCTGGCGCCCAATAAACCAAACCTAAAAACACAACCAACAAAGCTGCCACTGATTTGATCAAACGATCACGCAACTCAAACAAATGAGTCAGAAAGGTTTCTTGTATCCCCTCTTCCTTATCTGACTCTGGTGTTTGCTCAGGTGTTTGTTGTGCTGACATTTTTTTATTTGTTTTACTGTTTCGATTAGTCTAAAAAAATGACTTAGGTGCTTTTTGTTGGCTAGCAGCACGTCTAAAACGCTTTACCCTTGCTGCGCCTGATTGAATCTTTGTTTTTACACCAGCAGTTTTTTTATACCACTGAGGCATCGCTGATTTTTTTACCCCCCAACTGTCTCTACCTTGTCTGAGGTTAGTTTTCGGCTCACGAATCGCGTAACCACCGTTATCAGAAAAGTCATCATAGCTATCAAAAGCACTCGATGATTGAGATGTATTTGCATCTCCTAGATCTTTTTTGGCTTCATTGAGTGTTGTGCCAATGTCATTCATGCTGGACTGAACATCTTTAACTGCACTGGTTGCAGCTTCCTGCATTTTCTTTAACTCATCCAACTCAACCTGGCGGTTAACTTCACTTTTAACTTCAGCCATATAACGCTGAGCGCGCCCCATTAAGTTACCCGCCATGCGGGCAACCTTAGGTAAACGCTCAGGACCTATCACCACCAACGCGACTACCGCAATGAGGGCGAGCTTGGAAACTCCAAGATCGATCATGTTAGATGCTTAAATATGATGAATTGAATCAACAGTTGGTGTAGTGGCCATTTTGCTGGCCACTAACTTAACCCCTGTTCACATCCTTGGCTTGAACATCAACTGTCTTACCATCATTCTGACCCTGAATTTGGGTAGGCTCAGCTGATTTTTCTTCAGCGCCCTTCATACCATCTTTAAAACCTTTAACAGCGCCACCAAGATCTGAACCAATGTTGCGTAGTTTTTTAGTACCGAATACCAATAAAACGATCACTAAAACAATAATCCAATGCCAAACGCTAAATGAACCCATTATTTGCTCCTAATTTAATTTTTCTTCCAAGGACGGGGGCCACCCATCACATGCATATGCAAATGGTATACCTCTTGACCACCATCAGCACCGTTATTGATCATCACACGAAAGCCCCCGGAGTCGCCAGGGCGGCATCCTTGCTCTAGAGCAAGGCGCGGTGCAATGGTCATCATTCTACCCAGTAATGCCTCATCTGCGCTAGTTGCTGTCATTAAATTTGAAAAATGACGCTTAGGGATAATCAGAAAGTGAATAGGGGCAGATGGGTTAATGTCATGAAAAGCAAAAAGCTCCTCATCTTCATAGACTTTTTTACTCGGAATCTGACCTGAAACAATTTTGCAAAAAATGCAGTTTTCTGAATGTTCGTGGCTCATTACTGATCTCTGCTGATTGGCTAATTAAGCTTTTCTAGCTGCTTTTTCAGCAATACCGGAAACACCCTCACGACGCTCAAGCTCTGCAATGATATCTTCAGGGCGCAAATTAAATTGTGACAAAGCCACAAAACAGTGGAACCAAAGATCAGCGATCTCACCCACTAATTTTGATTGCATCTCAGGGGCCAAATTAGCAAAACGACTGTCTTTTGCAGCCATGACCGTTTCAGCAGCTTCCTCACCAATTTTTTTCAAAATAGCGTCATCACCCTTGCTAAACAATTTAGCAATATAAGAAATGTCAGGGTCAGCTTTACCGGCCAAAAAATCAGCTCGACGTGCATCGACCACATCAGCTAGTCGTTTGATAGCATCCATGTTGTTAGTATTTTTAGCTTGTTCAGTCATTGCTGTCTGTCTTTATTTGAGTCGACTTAATTAGTTAGCTTAATTGATGTTATTTCAAGCACTCTAAACTATTTTTTCCAAACAGGTCCTGCTGGTGTTTTTTCTAAATCCAAGAAAAAACAGCTATGCGCACCTGTGTGACAAGCAATACGATCTTTTTGATCAACCTTGATCAGAATAGTGTCGCCATCACAATCTAAATGAATACTTTTCACTTTTTGCACATGACCAGATTCTTCACCCTTGTGCCAGATCTTTTTTCTGGAACGTGACCAGTAAATAGCTTCACCTTTTTCAAGGGTTAACTGCAATGACTCTTTGTTCATCCAAGCCATCATGAGGACATCACCCGTATCAAACTCTTGAGCGATCACCGCAACCAAACCTTGTTCGTTCCAAGAAACTTGGTCTAACCAATTTTGCTGCGAAGTGTTATTACTCATATTGGTTCCGTTATCTTTATCAATTAAATGCGCACAGGTATGCCCTGATCTGCCATCAACTGCTTAGCTTGACCAACGGTATATTCACCAAAGTGAAAAATACTTGCTGCCAGAACAGCATCTGCATGCCCTTTGGTGATGCCATCAGCCAAATGCTGTAAGTTACCCACACCACCTGAAGCAATCACGGGAACAGGCACTGCATCACTCACAGCTCTAGTTAACTCCAGATCAAACCCATTTTTAGTGCCATCTCGATCCATGCTAGTCAGCAGAATCTCACCCGCGCCACGCTTAGCCACTTCTTGCGCCCAAGCAACTGCATTGATGCCTGTGTTCTTGCGACCACCATGGGTAAATACTTCCCATAAACCAGGCGCCGTTTGTTTAGCGTCAATTGCAACAACAATACATTGCGAACCATACTTCGCAGCAGAGTCTGATACCAAATCAGGGTTGGCTACCGCAGCAGAGTTCATACCGACTTTATCGGCGCCAGCATTTAATAAACGACGCACATCAGTAACAGCTCTAACACCACCGCCAACAGTTAACGGAATAAATACTTGGGATGCCACATCTTCAATGATGTGCAAAATTAGATCGCGCTCATCAGATGTCGCCGTGATATCTAAAAAAGTAATCTCATCTGCACCCTGGTCATCGTAGCGCTTAGCGATTTCAACTGGATCTCCGGCATCTCTTAACTCAACAAAATTCACTCCCTTCACAACCCGACCGGCTGTGACATCTAAACAAGGAATGATTCTTTTTGAGAGCATGAGTATTTACTTGTTTTATTAACTTAGCTTAGTTGCTTTTTTCATCGGCATATTTTTGCGCTTTTGCTAAATCAAGACTGCCTGTATAAATGGCACGACCAGCAATCACACCCATGACGCCCTCAGGCTCAGCAGCACAAAGAGCGTCGATATCATTCATATTAGTTAAGCCACCGCTTGCAATGATTGGGATGTTCACGGCTTGAGCCAATTTAACTGTGGCATCCATATTGATACCTTGCAACATGCCATCTCTACCAATATCGGTATAAATGATGGCCTCTACGCCATAGTCTTCGTATTTCTTAGCCAGATCAGCTACTTCGTGACCTGTTAACTTACTCCAACCATCTGTTGCCACTTTGCCTTCTTTGGCATCCAAGCCAACAATGATGTGCCCTGGGAAAGCCACACAAGCATCTTGCAAGAAGCCTGGGTTTTTAACAGCGGCTGTACCAATGATCACGTAGCTCAAACCATCATCCAATAAACGCTCGATTGTTTCTAGGTCACGAATACCGCCACCCAACTGAACTGGAATGTCATCACCCACAGCTTTGAGAATGGATTTGATAGCAGATTCATTTTTAGGTTTGCCCGCAAAAGCACCGTCCAAATCCACCAAGTGCAAACGTCGGGCACCTTGCTCAACCCAGTGCTTCGCCATCGCACCCGGATCTTCCGAGAACGTTGTCACTTTATCCATGTCACCTTGCTCTAAACGAACACAGTGGCCTTGTTTAAGATCAATTGCAGGTATTAACAACATGATGAATATTTAATAAATTAAGGTTGCCAACGAGTAAAGTTTTGATACAAACGTAAACCTAAGTGTGCGCTTTTTTCTGGATGAAACTGGGTTGCAAAGATATTGTCTTTTGCAACAGCACAAGTAAATAGATTTCCATAATCTGTAGCACCTACAGTATGAGCTGAATTTGCTGGTACTGCATAGTAACTGTGCACAAAGTAAAAAGAGCTGTTGTCTGGTATGCCATCCCATAGTGGATGTTGTTTAGTTTGCTGTACTTGGTTCCAACCCATGTGTGGCACTTTAAAGTGCGAACCATCAGCTTGGTTTTTACCAGCCAAGTCAAAACGAATCACTTTACCTGGCAATAAACCTAAGCCAGGCGTGACATCTGTACCTTTGGGTGCGTCAAATCTGACTTCTGCACTGGTCTCAAATAACATTTGCTCGCCCACACAAACACCTAACATGGGTTTTGTGCGGCTCGCCTCAAGAACAACATCCAATAAACCAGATTCTTGCAAATGCGACATACAGTCAGGCATCGCTCCTTGACCAGGTAAAACCACCTTATCAGCTGCTTTAATTTCTGCGGCACTTGAGGAAATCTTGACATTAGCCTCTGGTGCGGCATGCATCAAAGCCTGCGCAACAGAGCGCAAATTACCCATTCCGTAATCAACAATGGCAATGCTTGGTGAATTTTTAGACAAGGTCTGAACCTAATGCTTAAAAGGTAATTAAAGGCTTACAAGCTACCTTTTGTAGAAGGAACCACACCACTGGCACGAGGATCTAATTCCAAAGCCATGCGTAAAGCACGACCAAAGGCCTTAAATACTGTTTCAATTTGGTGGTGAGCATTAATGCCACGAATGTTGTCGATATGCAAAGTCACGCCAGCGTGATTAACAAATCCGCGGAAAAATTCAATCGTGAGATCCACGTCAAAGTCACCCACACGAGCACGTGTGAATGGCACATGGAACTCCAAACCAGGACGCCCTGAGAAATCAATCACAACACGTGACAAAGTTTCATCCAACGGCACATAAGAATGTCCGTAACGAGTGATGCCTTTTTTATCGCCCACTGCCTTGGCAATAGCCTGACCCAGAGTGATGCCAACATCCTCTACAGTGTGGTGATCATCAATGTGTGTGTCACCTTTTGCAGTCACAGTAAGATCAATCATGCCGTGACGAGCAATCTGATCGAGCATGTGATCTAGGAAAGGAACCCCAGAATTAAGTTGAGCTTTACCCGTGCCGTCTAGATTGAGGGCAATCTGAATTTGGGTTTCCGAAGTGTTTCTTGTGACATCTACAGTGCGCATGCCGTCATAATATCACCGTCCTCATGAATTTCCACCCTGTGGTACTGTTCTGAAGATGCTGATTCTTAAAGAATTTAGCTAAAAAATCGTTAAAACTACTGGATTAATAAGGTAAGCCATCAAGATGAGCCGTTTTTGGAGCAACACTGTCAAAGGATTAACGCCGTATGTACCCGGCGAACAGCCCAAATTAAGCCAACTGATTAAGCTCAATACCAATGAGAGTCCTTACGGGCCATCACCCAAGGCACTGGCCGCAATTGCCAGCGCCAATACAGATGCTTTACGCCTGTATCCAGACCCAAACTCTGATGCTCTAAAACAAGCTATTGCCAAAGTTCATGGACTTAACCCCCAACAAATTTTTGTTGGCAATGGCTCAGACGAAGTATTAGCTCATGCATTTTTAGGCTTACTAAAACACGATGCACCCATTTTGTTTCCAGACATCACCTATAGCTTTTATCCTGTCTACTGCAATCTCTACGACATAGCTTTTGAAAACGTTCCTCTGAATGAGGACTTTTCAATCTCCATAGACGCTTACTTAAATAAAAATGGTGGCAAAAATGGCGGGATTATCTTCCCAAACCCCAATGCACCAACTGGGCGTGCTCTTAGCTTAAAAAATATCAAAGACCTTTTAGACGGCAATAAAAATAGCGTCGTTGTAATTGATGAAGCTTATGTTGATTTTGGAACAGAATCTGCGGTCTCACTTGTTAATCAATATGACAATCTATTGGTAACGCATACTCTTTCTAAATCGTATGCTCTCGCAGGTCTACGTGTGGGCTATGCAGTGGGTCACCCTGAGCTCATTGAAGGTTTAGAGCGAGTCAAAAATAGCTTTAACTCTTATCCAATCGACAAACTAGCGATGGCTGGCGCCATCGCCGCAGTTGAAGATCAAGCTTATTTACAGAAAATTAGCCAAGCAGTTATTCAAACAAGAACTGAGCTAGTGAAGTCTTTAGATCAATTAGGGTTTGAAACAATCCCATCCAGCGCTAATTTTATTTTTACCAAACACCCTCAGCATGATGCTTCCAAGATTGCGACATCTCTAAGAGACAAGCACATCATCGTGCGTTACTTTAAGATGCCACGCATTGACCAACACTTGCGCATCACGATTGGCACTGATGAGCAGTGTGCCAAACTGATTGAAGCACTTAAAGAAATTATTAATTAAATTGCTCTTGTGAAGTAGGCTAAAGCACTAATACCTACAGACATACAAGCTACGATCAAGCCACCCAAACGATTAAATAATTTACTCGTTAACAAATCAGGCATGCAGTCCATTTTTTCCTCCAGGTGGCCAACTTTGTTATCGAGGTAATTAAACTTATCGTTGAGATGATTAAACTTTTCATCTAAATAGTGAAACTTCTCATCTATTTTTTGATTTAACTGATCTCGCACTTCATACAATTCATTTTTTGTTGCCAAGTCCTGGGTAGTGTGCAAGCTATACCCAATTCCTTCAGATAAGGTCTCGGATTGCTCTTTCGTAAATCCAACTGCTTGCAATGTTTTGGCATATTGCAAGGTACTAAAAATGACCGCACTCATTTGATGTCTCCTAAAAAATAATTTTATATTTTTTATAAGCAAAAAATCAAATCGCCAAAAGTAATGGCACACGAATTGTGTGCCATTACTTTATGGATAGTTTTTGTTGATTTCTATTTCTTGAGTCTAAGCTCTGCTGCTCTTGCATGAGCTTGCAAGCCTTCGCCATGAGCTAAAGTGCTGGCAATTTTTCCAAGATGCTGCGCACCCTGATCGCTCACCTCAATCATGCTTGATCGCTTGATAAAGTCATAAACACCGAGTGGCGATGAGAACCGAGATGTTCTCATAGTTGGCAATACGTGATTCGGACCAGCACAATAATCACCCAAGGATTCACTGGTGTATGGGCCCATAAAGATGGCGCCCGCATGACGAATAAGTTCAGCCCACTTGCGTGGATTTTCTGCTGAGATTTCTAAATGCTCAGCAGCAATGGAATTGGCAATCTCACAAGCCTCTTCCATGTCCTTGACCAAAATCATTGCTCCACGGTCTTGCAACGATTTTTTAATCACTGCTTGTCTTGGCATTTCTGGCAAAAATTGATTAATACTTTTTTGTACTTGATCAATAAACCCTTGATCTGGGCAAAGAAGAATTGATTGCGCTAATTCATCATGCTCAGCTTGTGAGAACAAGTCCATCGCCACCCAATCAGGATTCGTTTTGCCATCACATAAAACCAAGATTTCTGATGGGCCAGCAATCATATCGATGCCCACCGTACCGAATACCCGTCTCTTCGCAGCAGCCACATACGCGTTACCTGGGCCTACAATCTTATCAACCGCAGGAATAGTTGCCGTGCCATACGCCAAGGCACCAATCGCTTGCGCGCCACCTATCGTAAATGCACGATCAACTCCTGCCACCGCTGCTGCAGCCAACACCAATTGATTACGCACACCATCAGGTGTTGGCACAACCAAGATGACTTCACTCACACCCGCTACCTTGGCAGGTATAGCGTTCATGAGCACAGATGAGGGATACGCCGCCTTTCCACCTGGCACATATAAGCCAGCTCGATCTAGCGGAGTGACTTTTTGACCAAGTCTTGTGCCATCTTCATCGGCATAGTCCCAACTATGGCACCCAGACTCAATTTTTTGACGCTCGTGATAACTTTTTACTCGTTGTGCAGCAGCTTCTAATGCTTCTCGTTGATTTTGAGGCAAAGCATTAAGTGCTGCCATCAAATCAGCTTTTGATATTTCTAGCGCTTTAACTGAATTAGCTTGGTCTTTCGATAAACGATCGAACTGCTGGGTGTACTGAAGAACAGCTTCGTCACCGCGGGCTTGCACATCTGCCAAAATTTTTGCCGCCGCCGCCTCAATCGCTGCATCATCTGCAGCAGAAAAAGCCAAGAGCTTCTTTAGTGCTTGAGCAAAGTCAGCATCATGACTATTGAGTTGGCGAACTAAATTAACTGACATCTTTTGTCTTAAACCTTTGAAAATGCATCCAATAAAGGTTGCAATTGCTCACGACGACGTTTGTACGCAGCCTGGTTAACTACCAATCGTGAACTGATTTGGCTAATCACTTCAACTTCCTTGAGTTGATTAGCTTTAAGCGTATTACCTGTCGAAACCAAGTCAACAATCGCATCAGCCAAGCCAACTAATGGGCCCAACTCCATCGAACCATATAACTTGATTAGATCGACGTGCACACCCTTATTGGCAAAGTGCTCTCTAGCTTGTTCTACATATTTTGTTACCACGCGTAAGCGTGCGCCTTGACGCACTGCGCTAACGTAGTCAAAACCATCTCTGACCGCCACAGACAAACGACATTTAGCAATACCCAAGTCAATCGGAGCATACAAGCCGTCCATGCCATGCTCAGCTAAAACATCATATCCAGCCACACCAATATCGGCAGCACCGTACTGCACATAAGTTGGCACATCAGAGGCTCTAACAATGATGACCCTTAAGTTAGGGCTTGAGGTTGGCAAGATTAATTTGCGAGAAGATTCTGGATCTTCAGAAACAGTGATGCCAGCTTTTGCCAACATTGGCAAAGTTTCATCAAAGATGCGGCCCTTTGATAGGGCTAAGGTAATCATATTAGACATAGCTCTATTATTTCACGCGAACGATGTTAGCGCCTACTGCGGCCAATTTTCGTTCCATTCGATCGTAACCGCGATCCAAATGATAAATACGATCCACAATGGTCTCACCCTGGGCAGCCAATCCAGCAATCACAAGACTGGCTGATGCTCTTAGGTCTGTAGCCATCACAATCGCACCAGATAAACCATCTACACCCTCAGTAATGGCGGTATTACCCTCAATCACAATTTGTGCGCCCAAGCGATTTAACTCTTGGACATGCATAAAGCGGTTTTCAAAGATGGTTTCAGTCACGCGAGAGGTGCCTGTTGCCACGGCGTTCATAGCCATGAACTGGGCTTGCATATCAGTCGGGAATGCCGGGTACTCAGAAGTTCTAAAGCTGACAGCTTTAGGCCTTTTATTCATCTTAACGTGTATCCAGTCTTTACCGAGTTCAATCTGTAAACCGGCTTCACGTAACTTATCAATCACTGCTTCCAATGTATCAGGGCGTGCATTTTTAATCATCAAATCAGCGCCAATCTCACCCATCGCACCAGCAGCACACATGAATGTGCCAGTCTCAATACGGTCGGCGATGATGCTGTGCTCAGCTCCATGAAGCTTCTTAACACCTTGAATAACCAAGCGATCAGTTCCTACGCCGGTAATTTTGGCGCCCATCTTAATGAGTAACTCAGCCAAATCTGTAACTTCTGGTTCACGAGCGGCATTTTCTAAAACGGTCTCGCCTTCAGCTAATACGGCAGCCATCATCAAGTTTTCGGTACCGGTCACCGTGATCATGTCTGTCAAGATCTTGGCGCCCACCAAGGCATTTGGATTTTTACCAAATTTGGCTTCAATGTAGCCATGCTCAATATGGATATCTGCGCCCATGGCTTTTAAGCCTTTGATGTGCTGATCCACTGGGCGTGCACCAATCGCACAGCCACCTGGTAAAGATACTTTAGCGTGACCGAATCGCGCTAATAAAGGGCCCAATACCAAGATAGAGGCACGCATAGTCTTCACTAAATCATACGAAGCCTCTGGCGTGTGAATATCCGCGCCATCCAAAATCACTACTGAGCGATCATCAGGATTGGGGAAGGTCACCTTCAAACCCATTTGCGCCAAGATTTTTAGAATGGTTCTAACGTCTTGTAAATCTGGCAAGTTACGCAGAGTAATTGGCTCAGCACTTAAAAGACCTGCGCACAGAATTGGCAAAGCTGCATTTTTTGCACCCGTGATAGTGATCTCACCTTTTAAGGGTTGACCACCTTGTATTGATAACTTATCCAATTCTGTTTTAACCTTTTTTGATTACTTACCAGCAGCATATTCTGCTGGCGTTAATGCCTTAAATGACAACGCATGGATTTCTGCTTTCATGCGATCACCCAACGCTGCATAAACTTTTTGATGGCGTTGCACTAACCTCAAACCATCAAACTCAACACTCACAATCGTTGCAAAAAAATGCTGTCCATCACCCTCAACCTCCAAGTGAGAACAGTTAATTCCCTTGGCAATGTACTCTTTGACTTGCTCTGGTGTTGGCAACATTTTATCTATCTCTTCTGACGACTTGTTAGTTCTTTAAATGATTAGTGACGTAACTTGTATCCAGTTGCTAGCAATCTAATGGCTACTATAGCAACCAATAAGAAAAATGAGCCCACAATTGCTAAGCTAAACCATGGCGATACATCTGAAACACCAAAGAACCCATATCTAAATCCATCAATCATGTAAAAGAATGGGTTGAAGTGAGAAATACTTTGCCAAATTGTAGGCAAAGTATGAATAGAGTAAAAAACGCCCGACAACATGGTTGCAGGCATGATGAAGAAATTCTGAAAAGCTGCCAACTGATCAAACTTTTCTGCCCAAATACCCGCAATTAATCCTAGTGCACCTAACACCGCAGCACTTAATAAACCAAATACCAAAATCCATAGCGGCATCTGAAATGAAATATCTGTGAACCAACAAGTCGCTAAAAATACACCCAAGCCAACTACCAAGCCTCTGACCATAGCGGCCAGAACGTAGGCCATGAAAAATTCCAAATGCGATAAAGGTGCTAACAATACAAAAATTAGATTACCTGTAATTTTTGATTGAATTAATGACGAAGAGGTGTTTGCAAAAGAATTTTGCAAAAGACTCATCATGACTAAACCAGGAATCAAGAACGAGGTGTAACTAATGGCGCCATAAACTTTGACGTGATCTTCCAGCACATGCCCAAAAATCATCAAATATAAAATCGCTGTCAAAACTGGCGCAGCCACTGTTTGGAAGCTAACTCGCCAAAAGCGTTTTACTTCCTTATAAAAAAGAGCCTGGAAACCGCTAGCGTATGCAAATGGGGATGAACGTAGCTGACCCATTAACGCCCCTCACTCATGATTTGCATAAAGACATCTTCTAAGTCACCATCCTTGGTTTGCGAATTATTGACTCTTGCCAATAAATTAGCAGTGGTATCAAGCGCTACGATTTGACCCTTCTTAAGCATGGCAATGCGCCCACATAACTCTTGGGCCTCTTCCAAATAATGGGTCGTCAAAACAATCGTATGACCTTCTTGATTTAAACGACTAATGAACTTCCATAATGATTGGCGCAATTCCACATCAACACCGGCCGTTGGCTCATCCAAAACAATCACAGGCGGTCTGTGAACAAGGGCTTGCGCCACCAACACACGTCGCTTCATGCCGCCTGATAAAGCACGCATATTTTTGTTGGCCTTATCCGCAAGACCTAAATGATGAAGAATCTCGTCAATCCAATCACCATTATTTTTTATTCCAAAATAACCTGACTGAAATTGAAGTGTTTCTCTAACGGTAAAGAATGGGTCAAAAACAAGCTCCTGTGGCACGATGCCAAGTAAGCGCCTTGCTGCCCGAAAATCTGTCTGAACATCATGCCCCATCACCTCAACCGATCCAGCGCTTGGTCGGCACAATCCAGCCAAAATTGATATAAGAGTAGTTTTACCTGCACCATTGGGGCCAAGTAAACCAAAGAACTCGCCTTCCTCAATATCTAAACTAACATCGTTTAGAGCAAATAAAGAACCATAATTTTTGGTGAGATGTTTAAAAGAAATCGCACTCATACAAGCACGACATCAGCTACGCCGTAGACTTGGGCAAGACTAGCTAGTTTTTCTGGAATTGATTGCAACTTGATATCAACGCACTTGATCTGTGCGTGTCTACGCATCGACAAAATTACGCTCAATGCGCTCGAGTCAAAGACTGAAAGAGCTTGGCAATTTATTGTTAACTGATTTTCACCTTGCAATGTATCGATCGCAGCAATACCCTGCGCAAGGACCGCTTCCACATTACCGTGAGAGATCTCTACTGGAAGTTGAAATTGAGTCGTCATAAATACTTTTATTTTGCGGCAGATAAGGCGTTGTTGCGTTGTTGCAAAAACTGAATCAAGCCATCAATACCGCCCTTACTCACCTGATCATTAAATTGGTTGCGATAGGACTCAACTAGCCAAGCGCCCAAAATATTAATGTCATAGACTTTCCAGCCATTAGCAGTTTTCTCAAGGCGGTAGTCGAGTTGAATTGGGTCACCCTTACCAATCACAACAGTTTTAACAATCACATCTGTGTCATCTGCTGCCGCTCTAAATGGTTTGTATTGAACTTTCTGATCTTTAATTTGAGCCAATGCTCCGCCATAAATACGAATCAAAAGAGTTTTAAATTCTTGAGTGATTTGAGCTTGTTGCTGTGGCGAAGCTTTCGACCAATTTCTACCCATCGACAACTGAGTTGTTTTTTGAAAGTCACTGTAAGGCAAAATTTTCTGATCAACCAAAGCATTGATTTTTCTTAAATCGCCACTTTGAATCGCTTTGTCGTTTTTGATCACGGTCATAACGTCTTCAACAACAAACTTCACCAAACCATCAGGTGTATTGGTATTTTGAGCAATGCCTGAACTAGACCAAATAAAAAGTCCTAAAAACGCAAAAAATACTTTAAACAAAGAAACGCGCATAAATTAATGAGTTAAATAATGTGAATAGTTAAATTGTATTGCTAATTGAACCACTTAGCCCAATTAGCCAGATATCGAATTAGTCAGCTGATAGTGGCGGATTGCCGTCATGCACCTGATTGAATCGTCTTTGTAAGTACGAATCTCTCAAGAATGAGTATTTATCAAATGCTGCGTCTTCTAACAATTGGCTCGCGTTGAGCAAATTAGCGCGCTGGTTCACAACTCTTAGCACTGTTGAACCAACCTTTTGGTCATGATTGAGCTGATTGCTGTTCAAAATAAAGTCAGTTTTGATATCAACCACCAAACCAGCGGTATCTCTAATTGAGCTTGGGCCAAATAATGGCAACACCACATAAGGACCGGATGGCACACCCCATACCCCAAGAGTTTGGCCAAAGTCTTCTTTATTTTTTTCTAAGCCAGCTTCTGTGGCCACATCAAACAAGCCCAGAATACCAATGGTTGAGTTCACTAAGAATCGACCAATATCATTAGCGGCATTACCAGGCTTGCCTTGTAATAGATTATTTACAGCAACAAAGATGTCACCAATATTGCTAAAGAAATTAGTAACGCCAGTTCTTACAAATTCTGGCAAAACAAATTGATAAGCCTCTGCAGCAGGCTTGATCACATACTCATCTGCATTTTCGTTAAAAGTAAAAACTGCGCGATTAATAGACTCAAATGGATCAATTTTGGCAACTCGCTCTGTTTGCTGAGTTGTTGCACAACCAGCAACCAAAGCAACACTCACCCACATGAGTATTTTGATTAATTTCTTGTTCAGCTGTCCAAACATCACTGTTATCAATCCGCCTATTTTATTTTTTATCTGATGGCGCGCCATCAGATGCTTTGCTATATAAGAATTGACTGATTAGGTTCTCAAGAACAATTGCTGACTGAGTTTGCGTCAACTTACTACCCTGCGCAATCATGTTCTCATCGCCACCAGCCTCTAAGCCAATATATTGCTCGCCTAAGAGGCCAGAGGTCAAGATTTTTGCTGAACTGTCTTTGGGAAACTTATAACGTGTCTCCAAAGTCATCACCACAGTGGCTTGATAAGTTTGATCATCAAATTTAATTTCAGTAACTCTACCCACCACCACGCCAGCACTCTTAACAGGTGCACGTGGCTTTAATCCACCAATATTGTCAAAACGTGCGGTTACTTGGTAAGTTGGCTCAAATGTAAAGGCACTCATGTTGCCAGCTTTTAGAGCTAAAAATAGCAGGGCCAAGAGCCCCATGGCTACAAATAAACCGACCCAGATATCTAAAGATTGTTTTTTCATATTTGTTTACAGATTTTATAAGACTTTATCAGCTTGAGAACATCACTGCGGTTAATAAGAAATCTAAGGCTAAAACGGCTAAAGACGCAATCACAACGGTTCTAGTAGTGGCTCTTGCAACACCCTCAGGAGTTGGCTTTGCCTCAAAACCTTGGTAAAGAGCAATAAAAGTCACTGCAACACCAAACACCATACTTTTAACGACGCCATTACCAATGTCTTTAACCACATCCACACCGGCTTGCATTTGAGACCAAAAAGCACCGTCATCAACTCCAATAAGTGGTACACCCACCAAATAGCCGCCCATAACACCCACAGCGGTAAAAATAGCTGCAAGAATTGGCATAGCAATAATGCCTGCCCACAACCTCGGCGCAATCACTCTACTTAGAGGATCTACTGCCATCATTTCCATGGCACTTAATTGCTCACCAGCTTTCATCAAACCAATTTCAGCAGTTAATGAAGTGCCGGCACGACCTGCAAATAACAATGCTGTTACAACGGGTCCTAATTCTCTTGTCAGTGATAAAGCCACCAACAAACCCAATGCCTGCTCTGAACCATAACGATTTAAGGTGTAATAGCCCTGCAAGCCCAATACAAAACCTACAAATAAGCCAGATACAGCAATAATCACAAATGAGTAATTGCCAACAAAGTGAACTTGATCTGTCACTAAACGTGGTCTTTTCAACAAAAGTGCCGAACGACGCATGATGGCTATGAACATACGTGTTGCATACCCCAGACCCACTAAGTTCTCACGAACAAATGCACCTAAAGTTGCTAATGTATTTAGAACGATACTCATACGCTTGCCCCAAAATCTTCTAGCAATGTTTTGCCTGGATAGTGGAAAGGCACAGGACCATCTGGATTTGCAGAAACAAATTGCTGCACAAATGGATCTGTCGATGCTCTAAGATCATCTGGCGTTCCCTCTGCTGCAATTTTTCCATTAGCGATGAAGTAAACGTAATCAGCGATTTCAAAAGTTTCAGGAATGTCATGAGTTACCAAAATACTCGTAGCACCCAAAGCTTGGTTCATGTCTCGAATTAAACGCGCAGTGATACCTAAAGAAATAGGATCCAAGCCAGCAAATGGCTCGTCGTACATGATTAGTGGAGGATCTAATGCAATAGCTCTTGCCAGGGCTACACGTCTTGCCATACCACCAGAAATTTGTGATGGCATTAAATCTCTAGCACCACGCAAACCCACAGCATTTAATTTCATTAAAACTAAGTCACGCAATGTTTCTTCACTAACCTTCGTGTGTTCTCTTAATGGGAAAGCCACGTTTTCAAAAACACTCATATCTGTAAACAGCGCGCCAAACTGAAACAACATTCCCATGCGACGTCTTACTGCCATCAACTGCTGGGCGTTCATTTGACCAACGTCTTGCCCCTCAAATAAGACTTGGCCTTGTTGGGCATTCACTTGACCGCCAATAAGGCGCAAAACTGTGGTTTTGCCACAGCCAGAACCACCCATCACAGCAACTACTTTGCCACGAGGAAACTCCATATTCAAACCAGAAAGGATGGTCCTCTCACCAGGAGCGTATGAAAAATCAACTCCTTTTAACGAGACGATGGAATCAGTTTGATTCATATGTTTTGTTGGTTCTGCCACTACGATATCCTTAGACTCATAGTGGCAGTGTATCAATACCGTGTCGGTATTGGGTAATTAACGTGGCAAAACGCTGCTACCCATCAAGAACTCATCAACGGCACGAGCACATTGACGACCTTCACGAATCGCCCAAACTACCAATGATTGACCGCGACGCATGTCGCCAGCTGCAAAGATTTTTGGCACATTGGTGTAATAAGCCTTCTCACCCTCTGTAGATGCTTTTGCATTACCGCGGGCATCTTTTTCAACACCAAATGCATCCAAGACTTGTTGGGTTGGAGAAACGAAGCCCATTGCCAAAAATACTAAGTCAGCTTTCATTTCAAATTCGCTACCCGGGATTTCTTGCATCTTGCCGTCTTTCCACTCAAGACGAACACCAATCAATTTTTCAACTTTACCGTTCTTGCCTTCAAAACGTTTTGTTGCAACAGACCAATCGCGATCACAACCTTCATCATGCGATGAAGAGGTGCGCAACTTAGTTGGCCAGTAAGGCCATACCAATGGTTTGTTTTCTTGCTCTGGAGGTTGTGGCAACAATTCGAACTGGGCTACTGAAGCAGCGCCATGACGATTTGATGTGCCAACACAGTCTGAACCAGTATCGCCACCACCAATCACCACCACATGCTTGCCATCAGCACGAATTTCATTTTTGTTATCACCTGCAACCTCTTTATTTTGAGGAATCAAGAATTCCAAAGCAAAGTGAATACCTGATAACTCACGACCAGGCACTGGTAGATCACGTGGCTGCTCAGCACCACCAGTAATCACAACTGCATCAAAATCTTTTTGTAGCTGCTCTGGAGAAACTGTTTTCTTAGAGTAATTTTTTACTTCTTTACCTAAAGTATCTTTGCCAACAAAAGTGCCAGTTTCAAACTTGACGCCTTCAGCTTTCATTTGCTCAACACGACGGTCGATCAAACCTTTTTCCATCTTGAAGTCAGGAATGCCGTAACGCAACAAGCCACCAACGCGATCATTTTTTTCATAAAGAGTAACGTCGTGGCCTGCACGCGCCAATTGTTGAGCTGCCGCCATACCTGCAGGACCTGAACCAACAATCGCCACTTTCTTACCGGTCTTTTGTTTAGCAACTTGAGGTTTTACCCAATCATTTGCCCATGCTTTATCAATGATGGCGTGCTCAATTGATTTAATACCAACAGGCTCTTCATGAATACCTAGCGTACAAGCTGCTTCACATGGTGCTGGACAAATACGGCCCGTGAACTCAGGGAAGTTGTTAGTTGAATGCAATACATCAATAGCATTCTTCCAATCTTGCTGATACACCAAATCATTAAAGTCAGGAATGATGTTGTTAACAGGACAGCCGTTATTACAGAACGGAATACCGCAGTCCATACAACGGGCACCTTGCACCTTTGCTTCATCATCAGTCAAAGTCATTACAAACTCTTTGTAATGCTTAACGCGTTTTTTTGGCTCTTCGTAATGCTCGCTTAAGCGATCATATTCCATGAATCCAGTAACTTTACCCATCTTTATTCCTTTATCTCTTAACAGGTCACTTAAACGGAAGCCGCTTGCTTGCTACCTTGAGACTTCTCCCAAAGCTCACCTAACGCGCGCTTGTATTCAGTTGGGAATACTTTGACAAAACGTGCACGTGACTTATCCCAGTCAGCCAAAATTGCTTTTGCACGTTCTGAACCTGTGTGTTTGAAGTGACGCTCAATTAAGTTCTTCAAGATTGCTTCATCTGTTAGACGCTCGCCACCTTCTTTAACGTTCACTGGCGCATGCCATTCAGACTTAGGTACTTTTGCTTCTTGTTCAGCAGAAGTTAGAACCACCTCTAAAGTTGCCATACTTGTATTGCAACGTTTAGCAAATAAGCCATCTTCGTCATAAACATAAGCAATACCACCGCTCATACCAGCTGCGAAGTTGCGTCCTGTTAAACCAAGCGCAACCACTGTGCCACCAGTCATGTACTCGCAACCGTGGTCGCCTGTACCTTCAACAACAGCGATAGCGCCAGAGTTACGAACAGCAAAACGTTCACCCGCAACACCATTAAAGAATGCCTCACCAGCGATTGCGCCGTACAAAACAGTATTACCAACAATGATGTTTTGCGATGTATCGCCACGGAACTCATGCGGTGCACGAACAATCACACGACCACCTGACAAACCTTTACCAACGTAGTCGTTGCCGTCACCAACCAAATCCATGGTCACACCATGCGCCAAGAAGGCAGCAAAACTTTGACCAGCTGTGCCATTCAATTGAATATGAATAGTGTCATCAGGCAAACCTTCGTGACCATATCGTTTAGCCACTTCACCAGACAACATTGCACCAGCCGTACGATTAACGTTCTTGATTGGTTGAATGAATGAAACGCGCTCACCTTTTTCAAGTGCTGCTTTTGATTTTTCAATCAAGGTATGGTCTAGCGCAGTTGTTAAACCATGATCTTGAGTTTCAACTTGGAAACGTGGCACACCAGCTTCGACTGCTGGCGCTTGGAAAATCTTCGTGAAATCTAATCCACGTGCTTTCCAGTGCTCAATGCTCTTCTTCGTGTCCAAGAACTCTGTGCGGCCAATTAATTCGTCAAATGTACGAATACCTAATTGAGCCATGATCTCGCGCGCCTCTTCAGCAATAAAGAAGAAGAAGTTCACAACATGCTCTGGTTTACCTGAGAATTTCTTACGCAATTCTGGGTCTTGAGTAGCAACACCTACTGGGCATGTATTGAGGTGACACTTACGCATCATGATGCAACCCTCAACCACCAATGGTGCAGTAGCAAAACCAAATTCGTCAGCACCCAACAAAGCACCAATCACAACGTCACGACCGGTTTTCATTTGACCGTCTGCTTGAACACGAATACGGCTACGCAAGCCGTTCAATACCAAGGTCTGCTGTGTTTCTGCAAGACCTAGTTCCCATGGGCTACCAGCGTGCTTGATTGAAGATAGAGGTGATGCACCTGTACCGCCATCATGGCCAGCAATCACCACGTGATCGGCTTTAGCTTTAGCAACACCAGCTGCAACAGTACCAACGCCAACTTCAGACACCAACTTCACTGAAATATCAGCTTTACTGTTCACATTCTTCAAATCGTGAATCAACTGAGCCAAATCTTCAATTGAATAAATATCGTGATGCGGAGGAGGAGAAATCAAACCTACGCCCGGTACTGAATAGCGCAATTTACCGATGTAATCCGATACCTTGCTACCTGGCAACTGACCACCTTCACCTGGCTTAGCACCTTGAGCCATCTTGATCTGGATTTGATCAGCAGATGTTAGGTACTCAGCAGTTACGCCAAAACGACCTGATGCAACTTGCTTGATCTTAGAACGTAAAGAATCGCCCTCACTCAATGGGATGTTTGCTTCAATAACATCATCACCAAGAATACTTGCAAGAGTCTCGCCTTTTTTAACAGGGATTCCTTTAAGCTCATTGCGATAACGCTTGTTATCTTCACCACCCTCACCAGTATTTGATTTACCACCAATACGGTTCATGGCAATCGCTAGAGTTGCGTGCGCTTCAGTTGAGATAGAACCCAATGACATCGCACCTGTAGCAAAACGCTTAACAATTTCTTTTGCTGGCTCAACTTCATCCAATGGAATTGCTTTGCTTGGATCAATCTTGAACTCAAACAAACCACGCAAAGTCATGTGACGCTTGCTTTGATCATTGATGATGTTTGCATACTCTTTATATGTCTGGTAACCACCCTTTTCTGGGCCCTGACGTGTTGAGTGCTGCAACTTAGCAATTGAGTCTGGAGTCCACATGTGGTTTTCACCGCGAATACGGAAGGCATACTCACCACCAGCATCCAACATGTTAGTTAAGGTTGGATCATTGCCGAACGCCAAACTGTGCATCTTCAATGCTTCTTCAGCAACTTCAAAAATACCAATGCCGCCTACGTTAGAAGCTGTGCCTTTGAAGTACTTATTAATAAGCTCTGATGACAAGCCGATGGCTTCAAAAATCTGCGCGCCCGTGTAAGACATGTATGTAGAAATACCCATCTTAGACATAACTTTTTGCAAACCTTTACCCACAGCCTTCGTAAAGTTTTTCACCACTTTCTCAGCTGATAGATCACCCTTTAGACCCTTGGCCATATCTACCAATGTTTCCATTGCCAAGTAAGGATGAACTGCTTCTGCACCATAACCAGCTAACAATGCAAAGTGATGTGTTTCGCGTGCGCTACCAGTTTCAACAACTAAACCGGTGCTAGTACGCAAACCTTTTTCAACCAAATGTTGATGAATGGCTGATGTTGCTAACAATGCTGGAATAGCCACATGATCAGCTGCCACTTGACGATCGCTGATGATCAAAATGTTGTAACCAGAGTTCACAGCATCAACTGCTTCAGCACACAAAGATGCTAAGCGAGCTTCAACACCATCTTTGCCCCATGCTGATGGGTAACAAATATCCAACTCGTATGAGCGGAACTTACCACCTGTGTAATGCTCAATGTGACGAATCTTAGCAATGTCATCAAAATCCAAAATTGGTTGTGACACTTCTAAACGCATCGGCGGGTTGATGTTATTTGTGTCCAATAAGTTTGGCTTTGGACCCACGAATGACACCAATGACATGACCATGTTTTCACGAATAGGGTCAATTGGCGGATTTGTTACTTGCGCAAATAATTGCTTGAAGTAGTTGTAAAGAGTTTTATTTTTGTTAGATAAAACAGCCAATGGACTGTCATTACCCATAGAACCAATAGCCTCTTCACCTGATGAAGCCATCGGCGCCATCAAGAACTTCAAATCTTCTTGTGTGTAGCCAAATGCTTGTTGGCGATCCAACAAGCTAGCTGCTGGACGAATATTTTGTGCATCTGACTTGCTATCTTCAGGCGCAACATCAATTTCATCTAGCTTGATACGAACTGCATCAATCCAGCTCTTATATGGCTTGGCTTTAGCCAAAGCATCTTTTAATTCAACGTCATCAATAATGCGACCCTGTTCCATGTCGATCAAGAACATCTTGCCTGGTTGCAAACGCCATTTTTTAACAATCTTGTTTTCTGGGAAAGTCAAAACGCCTGCCTCAGAAGCCATGATGACCAAATCATCATCAGTGACATAGTAACGAGCTGGACGTAAACCATTACGGTCTAGCGTTGCGCCAATTTGACGACCATCAGTAAATGCAATCGCTGCAGGACCATCCCATGGCTCCATCATCGCAGCATGGTACTCGTAGAATGCACGACGATTGTCATCCATTAATGTGTGTTGCTCCCATGCTTCAGGGATCATCATCATCATGGCGTGAGCCATTGGATAACCAGCCATCACTAACAACTCTAAACAGTTATCAAAACTAGCTGTGTCTGATTGACCTGGATAAATCAATGGCCATAATTTTTGTAAATCATCACCTAAAACAGGTGAGCTAATTGCTCCTGTTCTAGCGTTGATCCAGTTAACGTTACCCTTCACCGTATTGATCTCACCGTTGTGAGCGATCATGCGATACGGGTGAGCCAACTCCCATGCTGGGAATGTGTTGGTTGAGAAACGTTGATGTACTAGTGCTAATGCAGAAACAACTCTTGAGTCTTTAAGATCGTCGTAGTACGCACCCACTTGGTTAGCCAATAGCAAACCTTTGTACACCACTGTACGTGCTGACATTGAAGTAACAAAATACTCTTTACCGTGCTGTAACTGTAGTGCTTGAATCGCATGACTACCTGTTTTACGAATCACATACAACTTACGCTCTAGGGCATCGGTTGTCATGATGTCACGTCCGCGACCAATGAAAATCTGACGAATCACTGGCTCAGTCTTGCGTACTGTTGGCGACATTGGCATGTTCGCATCAACTGGCACATCACGCCAACCTAACACCACTTGACCTTCAATACGAACTGTTCTTTCTAATTCTTGCTCACAGGCTAATCGTGATGCACTTTCTTTTGGCATGAAAACCATACCAACACCATACTCACCAGCAGGAGGCAAGGTCACACCTTGTTTGGCCATTTCTTCACGGTAGAACTGGTCTGGAATCTGAATCAAGATACCTGCACCGTCACCCATTAAAGGATCAGCGCCCACGGCGCCACGGTGATCAATGTTCTCAAGAATCTTGAGACCTTGAGTCACGATGTCGTGGCTCTTTTTTCCCTTGATGTGGGCAACAAAGCCCACGCCACAGGCGTCATGTTCGTTTACTGGGTCATATAGACCTTGCGCAGCTGGGCGCATTGAAGGTGAAGTAGTCACGGTATTCCCTTGATAAGTAATCAATGGTCTCTTTTAGGAGACTTATCCCCGTAAAAATTGAGGTTTTGATGAACTATAGGGGATTACCCGTGCATGCGCAATAGAAAATAATTGGTGTCTGTCACTAATTTATTATCTGCAGCGCAATCGATAAATAAAATTAGGGACATAGTCGTTCAGGATAGTCAATTATTTGCACCAATTTGTGACAAATTGCTACTTGTTAGTGACTTTTTTAGGTCTGCCAGCCTGCCTTGGCACCACTGGTCGATTGATTTTCGGCGTCAATTGCTTAAGTAGTTGATCAGAAGCTAATGGCCAGCCGAAATTTAAGTGACTACTTACTTTTTCTACTTCTGTTTTATTAATTATCTCTAATACTGCCTTTTGCCAAGTTAGCTGGCGCTCAAAAGGTGTATTAGCCAAGGCCCAGTAACTAGGGTGATCTGAAATCCATGGGATTGTTTCAGCGCCAACATGATGGCGGTAACTAGACCAATGCCAATCTTCTGGTTTTTGAACCAATCCTGCCCTTAAAGGGTTTTGCTCAATAAATTTTTGGCACAAAAGAAAATAAGCATCAGGGTCGACCAAACAAGATCGATAACGCCCCTCCCAAACCGTACCAGTTGTGCCATGTGCGTGATTAAACATTTGGGCATAACGGCGCCCGACCGATTGCATGACACGCGATGCACTCACCTCATTTTTTGGTGTGGCGAGAATATGAACGTGATTAGGCATCAAAACATAAGCATGAATAGCTAAGTCATACTCTCTTGCAGCATCTCTTAGCCACTCTAGATAAGAACGCTTTTCTTCATCGTTTGTGAAAATAGGTTGTGAGTTATGCCCTTTCACCATGATGTGAAGCGGATATCCTGCCAAGACGACTCGAGGAAGTCTAGCCATGTTGCGTAGTCAGTAGTTTTTGGAACTCTTTGCTAGCAAAACGATCTGTCATGCCAGCAATGTAATGAGATATGCGTCGATACAAATCATCCTCCACGCGGAAAACTTGTGGCAGGTGATTTGGAAATTGTTCGTAATGAGCAAACAATGCCTTAATCATGCCGCTGGCTTCTTGCGTCATTGCCTGTACTTGAGGATGTCTGTATAGGTTTTTAAATAAAAACCTCTTCATCTCCGTTGCTTGCTCACGGACTTCTGCAGAAAACCCAACCAAAGGTTTAGCGACCCTGACATCATGAATCGACCCTGGATTAACCTGTGATATACGATGCTGAGTTTCTTTGACTAGATCATCTACAAGTATGTGAATGATGTGTCTCACCACCTCATAAACCAAACGGCGCCCGGATAAATCTGGGAAATTTTTCAACACTTTTTCTTTTTGTCCACGCCACAATGCAACCTCATCGAGCTGCTCAATACTCAGTAGCCCCGAACGAACACCATCATCTATGTCGTGATTGTTATAAGCAATTTCATCGGCCAAATTTGCTAACTGAGCCTCAAGGCTTGGTTGATGGCCATGTATAAAACGCTCGCCCAACAAACCGAGTTTTTGTGCATTGTTTTTTGAACAATGTTTCAAAATGCCTTCACGAGTTTCAAACGAAAGATTTAAACCACTCCACAGGGCATAACGCTCTTCTAAAAAATCAACCACCCACAAACTTTGAAGATTGTGCTCAAAACCACCGTGGTCTTTCATACAGTCATTCAAAGCATCCTGCCCAGCATGCCCAAACGGGGTGTGCCCCAAATCATGAGCTAAAGATATTGCCTCAACCAAATCCTCATTGAGTTGTAAACGCCTAGCAACAGCTCTGGCAATCTGAGCCACTTCTAAACTGTGCGTTAAGCGAGTTCTGAAGTGATCGCCCTCATGATTTAAAAAAACTTGGGTTTTATATTCGAGGCGACGAAATGCCGTTGAATGAATAATTCTGTCACGGTCTCGTTGAAAAGGATTACGCCCTGATTGAGTCGGCTCGGTCGGCTCTTGGTGAAGTCGACCAAGAGTTTCATGAGGCTTAGCTGCGTAACATGCCAAACTCATAAGTAATAAATTTAGCCTGCACCAGCTGCTTGAAGCGTTTGTATCACCAAGGCATCATCAACGGCTTGAATTTTTGCTCGCCCAAATCCGTCGAGCAAAATGTAACGAACCTCACCACCCTCAGCCTTTTTATCAACACTCATGAGTTCCATGTAGCGATTGATACCTAGCTTTGGCGGCACCGTTGGTAGGCGCAATGCAGCTGTGATTTTTTTAAGGCGTGACGCATCAGCTTCTGACAAAAGGCCTACACGCACCGATAAGTCTGCTGCCAAAACCATGCCACATCCAACAGCCTCACCATGCAGCCACTGGCCATAGCCCATGCCAGCCTCAATGGCATGACCAAAGGTATGCCCGAAATTTAGGATAGCGCGCAGCCCACCCTCTTTTTCATCTTGAGCAACAACTTGAGATTTAATCTCACAAGAACGTCTCACAGCATGTTCCATGGCTTTAGGATCACACGCATTCAGCGCATTTTGATTGTTTTCTATCCAAGTTAAAAACTCTGCATCAGCAATAGCGCCATGCTTGATAACCTCAGCCAAACCAGCCGCCAACTCTTTAGGTGGCAATGTTTTTAATGTATCCAAGTCTGCAATCACTGCTTGAGGCTGATAAAAAGCCCCCACCATATTTTTACCCAAGGGGTGATTAATCCCTGTTTTACCACCCACTGATGAGTCAACTTGAGACAACAAAGTTGTGGGTACTTGAATAAAACGAATGCCACGCATGTAACAAGCAGCAGCAAAACCAGTCATATCGCCGATCACACCTCCACCTAATGCAACTAAAGTGGCTTTTCTATCTGCAGAGCATTCCAATAAACCATCAAAAATCTTTTGCAAAACTTCCCAGGTTTTAAATACCTCACCATCTGGCAAAACAATCAGCTTTACTTTTTGGCCCAGAGATTCAAGTGTTTTAACAACTCTATCAGCATATAAAGGAGCAACGGTCTCATTGGTGACCACGGCAGTTAATGAGCCCTTTAAGTGTTTTTTGTATAAATCAGGCTGCGCCAATAAATTTGCGCCAATATGTATTGGGTAACTACGCTCACCAAGATCTAATTGAAGTGTGTTCATGCCGATAACTCAAATTGCATTATTAATGTATTCACCAACTGCGTAACACTGGGCTTACCAGTATCAATCACATGATGAGCAGTTTCTCTATACAAAGGATCACGAATAGCAAAGAGTTTTTCTAAAGTACCCTTTGGATCATTGTTGTTCAACAAAGGACGACCTTTATCGTTTCTAGTTCTTAACCACAGCTCGTGTGGAGTGGCTCTCAAATAAACCACCACCCCTCGCTCGTGTAAATGTTGGCGGTTTTCTGGCAATAAGACTGCACCACCACCAGTAGCCAAAACCAAATTTTTTTCTTGCGTCAAATCATCTATAACCTGAGCTTCTCGTTTTCTGAAGCCTTCTTCACCTTCCATCTCAAAAATGGTTGGGATGCGCACGCCACAGCGAGCCTCAATCTCATGGTCAGAATCTACAAAACGTCTACCCAACTTTTTAGCCAATAAACGTCCTACGGTGGTTTTACCCGCCCCCATGACACCGACTAAAAAGATATTTTCAGGAATACTGTTCACAAGTGTGATTCTACTGAGCCTTTTGACTAGAAACCAAAGTTGGCGTTAAAAAAATTAATAACTCGGTTTTATCTTTGAATTTTGATTCTTGCCTAAATAGCATTCCCAAGATTGGAATTGACCCCAAAAAAGGCACCTTGGCATCATCTTTTCGCTCCATCTCTTGAAAAATTCCACCCAAAATCACGGTGCCACCGCTTTCTACCAAAACTTGAGTCTTGACGTGTTTTGTATCAATAGCAAAGCCCTGCTCAGTTTTTAAACCCACACTATCCTTATTGATGTCGACCTCTAGGACAATCATCTGATTCTTCTGGATCCTGGGCTTAACCTCTAAGCGCAGATTGGCTTTTCTAAATTGAACCTTTGTGGCGCCCTGCCCCGCAGATGATTGATAGGGTAATTCTGTACCTTGCTCAATCAAAGCCTGACTATTTTCAGCTGCTAAAACACGTGGGTTAGAAATAATGTCTCCCAAACCACTCGACTCAAGAGCTGATAGCTCCATGTGCAAAGCTTGAGATGCTTGCTTACCCAATAGACTTATTGCTGCAGTTCCCGCTCCAAAACCATTTAAACCATTTGCAGGCAATTGACTGCCAATTTTGATCTGTCCTGAAGGATCTTGATAACCTAGCTTGGCTCCTAGATTTTGCGCAAAGCGCCTCTCAGCCTCAACAATTCTTGCTTCAATCATGATTTGCCGCAAACCAGTTTCTGACTGAATAGCCTGATCTTCTTGTTGCAGTCGGTCTTTTATCCTTTTTTCAAAATTAGCCAACTCCTCATAAGGAGCAACCCACAAAACACCATTGTCCAATTTATATCCCAAGGTTTTACTAGCAACAACGCTATCTAAAACTGTTTGCCATGGCACTTGGTTCATATGTATGTTTGTTTTACCCTGAATTTTTTCACTCAAGATTAAGTTGATACCTCGCATCTCTGCCAGGATCTGAAATAACTGCCTCAAATCAATGGACGAAAAATTCAGCGTGATTGGCTGTAGTTCGTCTAAGACTGACTTCGAGCCTTTTGACTGAACACCAATTGACCAACAAAATCCAAACAATGCCATCTGCATTAATAACCTCTTACTCTTCAAGATGGCACCTCCATAGAAATTTTTAATAAACGGCCTTGCTTGGACTCAAACCAAATCAACTCTTGATCAAAGTTTTTAACGAGCCAACCATCATCAACTTCTTGCCCCACCTTTAGTAACTTTTGGTGATGGTTTATTTCTATAAGCGCTTTTGTAGAAGACCCAACACGCATCATGCCCCAGTACTTAACTTCTGGGATCGCTAACTCATCATCATTATTTACATCATTGACTGCATCATTTTGAGTGAATTGTTTGATAGCACGCTGTTTCATTTCTGCTTGCAGTGCTTGAATTTGTAATTGCTGACGCTGAATCATTAGACTCAACTCTTGCTGCGCAACTGTTCGAATATGATCAAGCAAGAAAACGATGCAAAGAACCACTAAAAATATTCCAGCTGCAAGGGGCAATTGATATTTTTGCCAGTTATCTAAGATGAATCTGCGCCAATAGTATTGAAAACCCGGTGATTTAGCGTCAAGCTCATCAGCAATATTTTTGGGGGCATATAAATCAGCGGTAATTGATCGTTTAAACATAGGTCTATTGTCTAGACTTGTTTAAAGCTTAAAAATCAGCCAATTGCTGATTTTTTGTCAGAATTTTCTGATTTTTAATACAGATAAATCCTACTCATTTTTAATACCCCTGTTTTCACAGCTATCTCTATAATCACCACATGAGCCAATCTCGTCAGCCCGTACGTCCACCATCACGCATAGGTAGCGGTCGTCATCGTAGAAATGAATCTCGCGACTGGCGAGCTTACTTTATTCGTTGGGGATTTTTTCTAGGCAGCGCAGGACTAATACTGATTGGCTTGGTGATTGCATATGCTTTGATCGTGGCAAGACCTAACTTGCCTGATTTAGACACAATCACTGACTACAAACCTAAAGTTCCTCTCAGAATTTATACGGCAGACAATGCACTCATTGGCGAATTTGGTGAAGAGCGCCGTAACGTGATTGCCATCAATGAAATTCCATCGTATTTAAAAAATGCAGTGGTTGCAATTGAGGATGAGCGCTTTTATGAACATGGTGGCGTTGACTACTGGGGGGTCTTAAGAGCAACCCTTGCCAACTTACGAGGCAGACTAGCTCAAGGCGCTTCGACCATCACCATGCAAGTTGCCAGAAATTTCTTCTTGAGTAACGAAAAATCATTCAGCAGAAAAATTTATGAAGTATTACTAGCGTGGAAGATTGAAGCCAATCTATCTAAAGAACAAATTCTTGAGCTTTACATGAATCAAATTTATTTGGGTCAAAGAGCTTACGGGTTTAGTAGTGCTGCACAAATATATTTCGGCAAAGATGTCAGAGAAATATCAATTGCCGAAGCTGCCATGTTAGCTGGCTTACCTAAAGCTCCATCTGCATACAACCCAGTTGTTAACTATCGTCGCGCCAAAATCCGTCAAGAATACATTTTGCAAAGAATGCGTGATTTAAAGATGATTACGCCTAATCAATACGAATTAGCTCTTGCAGAGACATTACATGTTCGTGGCGTTGGCAAAGAGTTTGCCACTAAGGCTGACTATGCAGCAGAGATGGTGCGCCAACTACTCATTAGCGAATACGGCGACAGCATTTATACCCAAGGGATGACTGTCATCACAACGATTCGTCGTGCCGAACAAGATGCCGCTTACTCAGCAGTACGTAAAGGTGTGATGGATTATGAGTTACGTCATAAATATCGTGGTCCTGAGGGTTACATCAAACTTCCTGATGACAATACCGAAAGACAACGCGCAATTGACGATGTACTAAGTGATCACCCAAGTAGCGATGATTTATTAGCTGGCGTGGTGATACAGGCCACACCTAAAGAAATTCAGGCAGTGATTGCCACCGGGGACACCGTCACAATCAAAGGTGAAGATTTGAAACTTGGCTCAGTTGCACTATCGGATAAGGCTCAACCGAAGCAACAAATTAGGCCAGGGGCAATTATTCGTGTACTACCTTCTGATGGACGCTGGATTCTTGCGCAAATGCCACAAGTTGAGGCAGCTTTTGTAGCCTTGGATGCTCACGATGGTGGCATCAGAGCCTTAGTTGGTGGCTTTGATCATAACCGCAACAAATTCAATCATGTGTCACAGGCACAACGCCAACCAGGCTCATCATTCAAACCATTTGTGTATGCAGCAGCTCTTGAAAAAGGCATCATGCCCAATACTCTTGTTAATGATGCGCCGCTGTCAATTAGCAGCTTAGAAACAGGCAGTCAGATGTGGGAACCAAAGAACTACGATGGTAAGTTCGAAGGTCAAATGCGCCTACGCACTGCTCTAGCAAAATCTAAAAACTTAGTGTCTGTTCGGGTAATTAGAAAAATAGGTCCCCGTTACGCTCAAGACTACATTCAACGTTTTGGCTTTGAAGCAGATAAACACCCTGCTTATCTCACCATGGCATTAGGTGCTGGATCTGTTACTCCGTTACAACTTGCCACGGGCTATGGTGTCTTTGCTAATGGTGGTTATCGAGTAGAACCTTACCTAATTAGTAAAGTCATTGATGCAAAAGGTAATGTTTTATTCGAAGCAACACCGTCGATTGCAGGTGATAGCAAATTGAAAGTGTTGGACTCAAGAACTGCCTTTGTGATGGATAGTCTTTTACAAGAAGTTACCAAGACAGGTACTGCGGCAAGCTCTAGGCCTGCTTTAGGCAGAAGCGATATTGCAGGTAAGACAGGCACCACCAATGAATCGATGGATGCGTGGTTTGCTGGTTATAACCCCAATGTTGTTGCGGTGGCATGGATTGGTTTTGACAAACCTAAGAGCTTAGGTGATCGAGAAACAGGTGGTGGACTAGCTCTACCAATGTGGATTCGTTACATGAAAACTGCACTTAACGGCACACCTGAGTCAGGTAGAGCAGTTCCCTCTGGCGTTGTTCAACAAGATGGTGATTGGACCATTCCGGAGTTCACGCCATTCTTTGGCAAAACAACAGTACTTGATTAATTAGGGGCAATACACCACTTGCAGTGGTGTTTTTGCTTGTTGGCTCGCCAATCTACTCAACTCTGAAAATAATTCCGCACCACTTTTAGTGTCTAACCATAATGGTGCTGCCAATGTTCCTGCCCAACGATAGTGAAATCCACCTTCTTTGGCGGCCACCCAAATTTCTTGTAGTGGCGCTTGTGTATTAACCACAATAACGCTCTTGTCTTCAAATTGGATATTGACAACATTACCGCCTTGGCGAGCAATATCTAAGTCAAGATCCGATTCCTGAAAAGCCTCTTCAAGCGACATTTCAATCGCCTTCAATGTTTTTTCGGCAATAGCGTGAAAACTACTGTCAGATAAAGTTTCTACAACTTGAGTGGTTTTGTTCATATTTTTGATATCCGCCATGCTATAGTCAGCGATCACTTTTAAACTAATGAATATGCGTTTTATTGTATCTAGGACTTGCCTTCTTTGCGCAACAATATCCCTTCTAGGTTGCGGGATTCGTGGACCTCTTGTTCTTCCAAAGGTTCCACCACCGCCTGTTGCCCCTGAAAAGGCTGAGCCCACAGAAAAACAATGGCCTCCAGCCAAGGATTCAAAATGAGCTTAATTCCCTCACTCAACGGTTTTTGCATCAAAGATCAAGAATGGCATGCTGAAAACGTGCCATTGAGTGCTATCGCGCAAAAATTTGGTACTCCAACATACGTTTACAGCAAACAAGCACTCAGCGATGCATTTAATTCTTACGAGGCAGCTTGTGTTCGCCCCAATGGCGAGCGACGCGCTCGCGTTCACTATGCCATGAAAGCAAATAGCAATTTGGCCATCTTGAACTTGTTTGCAAAGTTGGGGGCTGGCTTTGACATTGTGAGCGCAGGTGAATTAGCTCGTGTATTGGCTGCCGGGGGATCTGCTAACAAAGTCGTATTTTCTGGTGTTGGCAAAAGCACCGAAGAGATGACTGCGGCACTAAAAGCTGGGGTCAAATGTTTTAATTTGGAATCTATTCCAGAGTTAACTCGTTTAAATTCTGTGGCAGGCAGCCTAGGCGTTAAAGCTCCTATTTCTCTGCGCGTTAATCCAGATGTTGATCCAAAGACACACCCTTACATCTCTACTGGTTTAAAAGGTAATAAATTTGGTATTGCTTATGACGATGTAATCAAAACATATCAAGAAGCAGCCAAAATGCCTCACTGCCAAATTGTTGGCATCGATTGCCATATCGGTTCACAAATTACAGAGATCAGCCCATACATGGATGCGCTCGATCGCGTTCTAGATCTGATTAAGCAATTAGACGCATGTGGTATCAAGATTCATCATTTAGATATTGGCGGCGGTCTAGGCATTAGCTATACCAATGAAACTCCACCGGCCATTACAGAGTTCGCAAATACATTACTCAACCATATTGAGTCAAAAGGTTTTGGTCACTTAGAGGTTCTTTTTGAGCCTGGCAGATCCTTGGTTGGCAATGCTGGTCTATTGTTAACCACCATTGAATATTTAAAACCAGGCGAAACAAAAAACTTTTGCATCGTTGATGCCGCTATGAATGATTTAATGCGTCCTGCCATGTATGAGGCATTCCACGCAATCGTTCCAGTTAAATCAAATAGCAATGCGCCTGCCGTTACATATGACATTGTTGGCCCTATTTGCGAATCTGGTGACTGGTTAGGTAGAGATCGTTCTTTAGCAGTAGAGCCTGGAGATCAGTTAGCCATTCTTTCTGCTGGTGCTTATGGATTTACGATGAGCTCTAATTACAACACCAGAGGTAGAGCTGCCGAAGTGATGGTAGATGGATCTCAGGTGCACTTGATTCGTGCGCGAGAAACTATTGAGAGCTTGTTCGCCAACGAAAAAGTTTTGCCAGATTAATTATTAAAAAACTCAGGCAAAACCTTTTCACACCAATTGTTCTGTATTACAAAGTGCCGTAGCTATGCAGGCCTGACAAGAACATATTGACACCAATAAAAGCAAAAGTGGTTACCAATAGACCAACCACAGCCCACCATGCGGCAACAACTCCGCGCAAGCCTTTCATTAAGCGCATGTGCAACCAGGCAGCGTAATTTAACCAAACAATTAATGCCCAAGTTTCTTTAGGGTCCCAGCTCCAATAACCGCCCCAAGCTTCTGCTGCCCACAAAGCACCCAAGATAGTTGCTATCGTAAAGAATGCAAAACCAACTGCGATGGCTTTGTACATCACATCATCTAATAGCTCAAGACTAGGCAAGCGATCAGCCAAAATGTTTTTACTCTTGAGTAAATAAGCCACACCAATCATTGCAGCAAGCGCAAATGTGCCATAACCAATAAAGTTAGCTGGTACGTGTATCTTCATCCACCAACTTTGCAAAGCAGGTACTAGAGGTTGAATTTGGTGCGCATCGCGAGCAACGCTGTACCAAAGAATAAAACCTACAGCGGCTGCAATAATCCACAAAACAAATGAGCCCAATACCAACGATTGATAACGAGCCTCATAGTAAAGGTGAAACAATGCTGTAATTAAGCAAAATAAAATAAAGACTTCATACAAATTAGAAATCGGAATATGGCCGATATCTACGCCCATCAAATAAGATTCATACCAACGCACCAACATACCTGTTAAGCCGATATATACAGCTGCCCAACAAAGCTTAGATGCCGCAGGCCCCATCGACTGAGAACGAAATGCCAACATTAATGTGTAAAACAATGTGCTCAAAGTAAAGAACACGCTCATCCACAAAATGGCAGACTGGCTAGATAACATGTACTTCAAAAAGAAAGCCTGCTCAGCTCTGGCTAAGGACCCACCTTCAGGTGTTTGATAAAAATAGATCGCTACAAAACTTAATATGGTGGATACAACCATTAAGTTTCTAATTGGCGCCCATGCCCAACCCAGAATAGCCAATACTGGCACAGAGGCAAATAAGATAGCCTGCTCATAGGCATCCATATGCTCAGAAAAACGCATTTCCGCAAAAATAGCACCAGCAACCAATGCAAATGCAAAGATGTAATCAACAACCTTTAAAGCCTTAAAAATTCCAAAGAAATTTTGCTTAAGAGATTGCGCCCAACCACCCTGAATATGACTAACGTATTTAGTTTCCATTATTTAAAGTCTTTCTGATACTTTTGGAATTCTTTCTCAAAATCGAGAGTTTTGCGCGAAGTTGACATGGCAAAAAGGTTATTCCCATTTGCCAAACTTCTTACCCAAATTCTGCGCTCCGGGAGATAGAACATGGCAAAGATGCCAAGCACAAGAAATAAACAACCCAGATAAACCATATTCTTTCCAGGTGACTTTGTTACCTGAAAGACACTGGCTTTGACTTCCGTGAAATCATCTAGCTGAAAACTGAGCGGCGCAGGATAAAAATTAACATCTGACAAAGCTGAAGTGGCCGCTTGGATATAACGCTGACTTTCTTCATTATTTTTTGCAGGCGGTAAACCAAGCTGAGATCTAGCTTCTTGCCACAACTCCCAAATAACCCCATTGAGGACCTTTAATACAACCTCTGCAGCTTTTTGTTGCTCAGCCTCAGGCACTGCCTTATCTATAAACCCACCAAGCGCTGCAAAGCCACCTGGAGTTATTCCAGCTTCTTTGGCTTGATCAGCAGCAAATTTAGTAGCGCCAGCAAATAACTCAATTGATCGGCTGCCACTTTCCTTTAACTGTGTAATCATTTGCGGAGAACCGGAGAACCCCGGTTGCTGACCAATCGCATTAGCAAAACGCTGTACAGCTCTTTGTCGTGCACCTGCATCTTGTAAAAGACTTCTTAGTGCTAGCCACTCATTCAAAGACAAATTGCTATCTGCTGGTATACGCAAGTATCTAAATTCTTGAGCAGAACTCTCACGCACACCTAACAAGAACATTGGCATGCCATCAATTGAAAGTGGCTGCATGTAGTTACTGTATTCACGAGCTTGCCCCGCCGCATCACGTAACTTATATTGCACAGACGGCCCTACATTTCTTAATTCTGTTGGTTTGCTAGTTTTTGCACCAGAACCTAGTCGATCATTCAGGGTTTTTGCCAAACCTTGATCATCTGACTTCTTAGCTACACCTCTGGCATCTACCTGACCTGATGCGTTAGAAATATTCTCAACATTGGTCGGCCTAAAACCAGTGAACTCTAATGTGTACGAAGTTCCATCGCTTGATTTAAGTACCGTGCTTTGACCAACTTCTCCATTAATGATGAAACTTGATTTAACAGAGTTAGCTGGCCCGTGCATTGGATATGCGCGTAACTTTAATTTTGAACCACCATCTTCAAAACTAGATTGGTAAATGGCAACACCACGATGAATCAGTGGCTCATTCACTTTAATTTTTGCTTCAGTTTCTTTACCCGTATCTAAGTCTTTAATAACAACTTCACTCATAAAGAGTTTGGGCATTCCGGTGCTGTAATACTCAACATGAAATTTCTTTAAAGCAACTGAAAAAGGAAGCTCTTGAATAATGCTGCCGTTTGTTGCATTCAAAAGAGCTGTTGTACTAACTTGCCCCTCTGGCACAAAAATATTTGCTCTGTAACTTGGATTCGCTGCACTCAACTTATGATTATTAGGAATATCTGCAATCAACATTCCTTGAGTGCTAGGCGGTAAAACACTTTTACCGCCAAACCAAATTTGGCCCTTGGTGAATAAATCACCATCCAATAAGCCGCCCAAACAAATTAAAACAATGGCGCTATGGGCAAATATATAACCCCATTTATTTGCAGCGCCTTTTTTAGCAACCACTTTTGAATGATCTTCAGCAATTAATGTTTTGACTGCGTAACCATCTTTTGCTAATCGCTTAGCGATCTGCTCTGCGCTATTTTGATGAGATGACTGGATTGGAAATTCAAAATGATGATGCAACGCACGCAGACCACCCTCTTGCACATGATCTTTCCATGCTTTGATATCTACCAACATCTTTGGCGCATTACGCAACACACAAAATGAAACTGACACCACCAAAAATGCCAAAATTAATAAGAACCACCATGCTGTATAAACAGCAAAAAGGCTTAAGCCATTGAATATTTCTGCCCACAATGGTCCGAATTGATTAACGTAATTGTTGTAGGGCTCACCCTGCTTAATAACCGTACCAATCACACTAGCAATTGAAATGATGGTTAGCAACGCTATCGCAAAGCGCATAGATGACAAAAGCTCTACGCTTGCGCGGTTAAATTTTCTCAAAGAGCCATCTGCTGCTATAGAACTAATTGCCATACCTTATCTATAAAAAATAAAGCCCACAAACTTAGTTCGTGGGCTCTTCTTACTGAGAGCTAGTAACTACAGAGAGACTATTAACGTAGACCAGCGATGTAGTCTGCTACAGCCTTGATCTCTGCATCTGACATTCTAGATGCAATTCCAGTCATCTGCGCGCTGTTCTTACGATCGCCTTGACGATACGCAACTAATTGCGCTTCTGTGTACTCTGCCCACTGACCTGAAAGACGTGGATATTGCGCTGGGATACCCACACCGTTAGGAGCGTGACAACCTGCGCAAGCAGCTACTTGCTTAGATGCAATACCGCCACGATAAATCTTTTGACCCAATTCAATACTTGCCTTGTTTTTAGCAGTACCTAAACCTGGTGTTTGTTTCTCTAGGTAAGCACCAATGTTTTGCATATCTTCATCGCTTAACAAGCCTGCAAACGCTGACATAACTGCATTAGGACGCTCTTTACCACCTTTGTAATCTTTCAACTGCTTCACAATGTAAGCCGCGTGCTGACCAGCCAATTTAGGATACGCGCCACCGCCACTCACGCCGTTAGCACCGTGGCATCCCATACAAGCAGCAATACCGCGCTTTGAGTCGCCTGAGTTGTACAAAGCTTCACCCTTAGCAGCATCTACTACCGGTTTAGCTGGTGCAGCAGCTGGTTCGTTAGCATAAGTAACACCAGCCATAGCCAAACCCAATGTCATGGCTAAAGTTTTAAATGTGGCAGAAATTGTTTGACGCATGGTCTTATAACCCTATGTTTATGATGCGAATGATTGCTTAATCTTTATTTTCAATTAAACAACTAATTATCAGCGAGAGATTTTACAATAGGTCTAACCTTTTAAACACCTATGTCTACCTTACATCAAGCACAATTTCTCGTAACAATTAACCATTTGGTGGATTTGCCGACCTGGGAAATCCCTGAAGTGGCTTTTGCTGGTCGCTCGAATGCGGGCAAATCAACTGCAATTAATGTGCTTTGCCAACAAAATCGTCTAGCTTTTGCCAGTAAAACCCCAGGAAGAACGCAACATATCAACTTTTTCGGTATTTTAACGAAAGATAAGACCAATTTAGCGAATTTAGTTGATTTACCGGGTTACGGTTTTGCTCAAGTAGACTTCAAAACTAAGTCTCACTGGAATAATCTCTTGTCCACCTACCTTCAAACCCGACCGAATTTGAAGGGCATGATTTTGATCATGGACTCCCGCAGGGGAATGACTGATTTGGACCAACAAATGATTGAATGGTTCAGTCCAACTGGCAGACCTATCCATGTATTACTAACTAAGTGCGACAAACTGAATCAATCTGAAAGTAGACTTGCGCTTAAAAAGCTTCAAAATAAGCTCAAAGAGCTTAATCCACACGGGCCGTATACAGCCCAACTGTTCTCAAGCACCAAAAGAATAGGTTTAGTTGAGGCAGATGCCATGATTTCTGGATGGCTAGGGATTGAGCCGTCATCAGCTCATACCAGTAACGAAAATCGTATTTCTAAAAATCTAAAACCCCAACTTTCTTCATAAGGTTTTATATGCAACTCTTTCACCGTCCTCGTAGACTTCGCAGAACAGATTGGTCACGCCGCCTAGTTCAAGAAAATCAACTTTCTTCTAATGACTTTATTTACCCTGTATTTTTACTTGAGGGCAAAAATCGTCAAGAAGAGGTTAAATCAATGCCAGGGGTGAACAGAGTTTCATTGGATCTACTCTTGCCGATAGCTGAAGACTGCGTCAAATTAGGCATCCCTGTGATGGCTCTATTTCCAGTCATTAGCTCTGAACTTAAAACAGCTGATGGCAAAGAAGCCTATAACTCGAACGGCCTAATTCCTTTAGCAGTTAAAGAGCTTAAAAAGCATTTTCCTAACCTTGGCATCATGACTGACATTGCCTTAGATCCTTATACAAGCCATGGTCAAGATGGCATTATTGATGAGAATGGGTATGTGATTAACGACATCACAGTTGAGGCTCTAGTTAAGCAAGCACTCACTCATGCACATGCTGGTGTTGATATGGTGGCGCCTTCAGACATGATGGATGGCAGAATCGGCGCCATTCGTGATGCATTAGAAGCACATGGTTTTATACACACTCAAATCATGGCCTACTCTGCAAAATACGCTTCAGCTTTTTATGGCCCATTCAGGGATGCAGTTGGATCAGCCGGCAACCTAGGTAAAGGCAACAAGAAAACTTATCAGATGGATCCGGCCAATTCTGATGAAGCCATTCGTGAAGTAAGCCTTGATATTGAAGAAGGTGCTGACATGGTTATGGTTAAACCAGGCATGCCCTATCTAGATATTGTTCGCAGAGTTAAAGATGAGCTTGGCTACCCAACATTTGCCTATCAAGTTAGCGGCGAATACGCCATGATTAAAGCAGCAGCAATTAATGGCTGGGTAGATGGCGATGCCGTGATGATGGAATCACTATTAGCATTTAAACGCGCCGGGGCTGATGGTATCTTGACCTACTTTGCTAGAGATGCAGCGCGTCTTTTGCAGCAGAAATAACCAGTAGCTATTTCAATCGCTCCAAGAATCGATCGGCTTTCATAAAGCCAATCACTCTCTTGGAGCTTTTTTCTTGCCCTTGCTTGTCAAAAAACAGAATGGCAGGCGGTCCAAACAAACCATACTGTTTCAAAATAACCTGATGGTCAGCAGTATTTTTCGTCATATCAATTTGTACCAATCGATATGTCTTTAATACATTTGTGACTTCTTGATCTGAAAAAGTTAGTAGCTCCATCTCTTTGCATGTAACACACCAATCAGCATAGAAATCTAACAATACAGGTTGGCCATTAGCTGCCGAACTCTTTAATACAGCAGTTAATTGTGCAGATGTTGAAACTCGATCGAATATCAAACCAGATTTGATCTGATGAGTGTTTATTGAGTCAGCACTCTTATTAGACATAAAAATTGGAGACACAACCCATACAGCCAGGATCAATAACAAAACACCAAATATTCTTTGTACCAAAATCATCCATGGGCCAGCCTTAGGAACCAAACCTCTTGCACCAATCGCAAATAGCATTAGCGGCAAACCCATACCCAAGGCCATAACAAACAACAAAAGACCGCCGAGAGGGATTGATCCAGTTTGCGCAATGAATGCTAAAACTCCAGCTAGTGGCGCCGTAACACAAGGGCTCGCAATTAATGTTGAAATCGCGCCTAAGAAAAAAGCACCCAGCACACTGCCGCCTTCTTGCTTACCTGCAATACGATCAATTTTATTGTGCCAAGCTTGGGGCAATCGCAATTCATAAAAACCAAACAAACTAGCTGATAAGGCCACTAACATGAGGGCGAAGATTCCTAAAACCCAAGGATTCAATAACCACGCCTGAATATTTGCTCCAAGGGCTGCCGCGGCCATTCCGGCCAAGCTATACATGATGGCCATTCCTAACACATAAGAAATAGCCAGAATCGATGACCTTATTTTTGAAACACTTTGATGCTGGTTATTTTTTGAGCCAAAAACAACACTCGACATAATCGGTAACATCGGCAAAACGCAAGGCGTCAATGCCATCGCCAAACCTAATATAAAAAATGCGCCCAATAAAATTACAGGCGATATGCTTTGCAGCATTGTTGCTAATAAGCCTGCATCATCTCTTGCCGACCACAAATCAATCAAGCCAAAACTTTGAATTGGCTTATTTGGCTCGACAACATCTTCTTGCAAAACACCATCCACAATTGCATGCAAACTTGCCAGTGTGACCGTGAGTGTCATTGGCGGATAACAGATACCCTTTTCAGCGCAACCCTGTAACTCCATTTGTAAAACAAATCCTGAAGCATTCTTATTACCTACTATGGGTAAAGTAATACCAAATTCTTTTGGATATGTTTCTAAATTTTTGCCAAAGTTTTCATCAAACTTTATTTTTCCCTGCGGAAGCCCAGGAACTCCCAACGTAACACCAGTCTCTGACTTAGTTATCTGAAACTTCAAAGATTCTTTGTAAATGTAGTAGCCTTTAGCTGGCTTTACCGTGAGCAGTGCTTGATCAGCAGTAGCATATTCAGCAACAACTTTGAAAGCTTCCTCTGGAGGCAAAAAGTTTTGCCCACACGCACCCAGTGAAGCAAAAATTAAACTTAATGAAACTAATATTTTTTTAATCATTTATTTTGTGGCCAATTGCGCATTGAGCCATGTTGCATACATAGGATCAACATCATCTAATTTCAGAGAAATAATTTCTGGCACATCGTAAGAGTGTTGCTCTTTAATAAATTGAAACAAAGCGCATTTTTTAGATTCATTTGTTTTGAAATGAATCGGGTATTCAGTAGCGGACTCTAGCTTTCCTTGCCACTTATAAACTGAGTGACATGTTGCCTGAACCTGGGCGCAGGCTGCCAAACCATTCTCAACAGTTTTTTGCGCCAAATTTTTTGCCTCTTCTGCGCTGGCGACTGTAGTTATGAGCAAATAGATCGAATCCATAACTTATTATCATCCAAACAAAAAAGCCTGGCAAAAACCAGGCTTTTTTGGATCAGAGTAAAAATTACTCTGCTGCAGCTTCTTCAGCAACTTCTGGGCGATCCAAAAGTTCAACTAACGCCATCGGTGCATTATCACCAACGCGGAAGCCAAACTTAAGAATGCGCAAATAACCACCTGGACGTGTTGCGTAACGTGGGCCAAGCTCTGTGAAAAGCTTAGTAACCATTTCGCGGTCACGTAGACGATCAAATGCCAAACGACGGTTTGCCAAGTTGTCTTTTTTACCTAAAGTAATAAGTGGCTCTACAACACGACGCAACTCTTTAGCTTTAGGCAAAGTTGTTTTAATAACCTCATGTTGCAACAATGAATTAGACATGTTGCGCAACATCGCTAAACGATGTGAGGATGTACGATTTAATTTACGAAGTCCGTTTCCGTGACGCATGGTGGCTCTTCCTTTCTATTATTTCTCAAGACCAGCAGGAGGCCAGTTGTCTAGCTTCATGCCCAAGGTCAGACCGCGAGCGGCCAAAACATCTTTAATTTCATTCAATGATTTACGGCCAAGATTTGGAGTCTTTAACAACTCGTTCTCTGTACGTTGAATGAGGTCACCGATGTAGTAAATGTTTTCAGCTTTTAAGCAGTTAGCAGAACGAACTGTCAACTCTAGATCGTCAACTGGGCGCATCAACATTGGATCTACAGCTGGTGAACGATTTGGAGCTGAATCACCTGTAGCTTGTGTACCCTCTAATTGTGCGAACACAACTAGTTGATCAACCAAAATGCTTGCTGATTGACGAATTGCTTCTTCAGGCGTCAAAACACCGTTAGTTTCAATTGTCATAACCAAACGGTCTAAGTCTGTACGTTGTTCAACACGAGCTGATTCAACTGCATAGCTTACGCGACGCACTGGACTGAATGATGCATCTAGAACAATGCTACCAATAGTCTTTGAAGACTCATCTTGATACTTACGTACGTTACCAGGAACGTAACCACGACCTTTTTCAACCTTGATTTGCATGTCCAACTTACCATTTGCAGATAAGTGTGCGATTACGTGATCAGGATTGATAATTTCAACATCGTGTGGCAATTCAATATCTTTTGCTGTAACAACACCAGCGCCTTCTTTGCGCAAGTTAATTGTTACTTCATCACGTTGTTCTAATTTGAAAACGATACCTTTGAGGTTCAAAAGTAGGTTAACGACATCTTCTTGAACGCCGTCAATTGTTGAATACTCGTGAACTACGCCAGCAATGCTGACTTCAGTTGGAGCACAACCTACCATGGACGACAAAAGCACACGGCGCAAGGCATTACCCAAGGTATGGCCATAGCCGCGTTCAAACGGCTCCATAACAACTTTCGCTTGGTTTTCTGCAAGCGCTTCAACAGAAATAATTTTCGGCTTCAGCAGTGTGTTTTGCATATATTTATTCCTTAAGAGGGCGACACATTAACGTGAGTAAAGTTCGACGATCAAGCTTTCATTGATATCGCCACCGATTTCGTCGCGATCAGGCGCTTGCTTAAATGTGCCTTCTAATTTAGTTGCGTCTACTGAAACCCAGCTGATTTGACCAGACTGAGCAACAAGACCTAAAGACTCTTGAATACGAGTTTGCTTCTTGGCTTTTTCACGAATCGCTACTACGTCACCAGGACGAACTTGCATTGAAGGAATGTTTGCAACATTACCATTCAACAAAATAGCTTTGTGAGAAACCAATTGACGTGCTTCAGCGCGTGTTGAGCCAAAACCCATACGATATACAACGTTGTCTAAGCGTGACTCTAACAACACGAGCAAGTTCTCACCTGTGTTGCCTTTGCGACGCTCAGCTTCTGCGAAATAGCGACGGAACTGACGCTCCAATACACCATAGATACGCTTAACTTTTTGCTTTTCACGTAATTGATTACCGTAGTCAGATGTACGCGCACCTGATGTGCGGCCATGTTGACCTGGCTTAGTGTCAAGCTTGCATTTATCGGCTAAAGAGCGACGTGTGCTCTTTAAGAATAAGTCGGTACCTTCCCGACGAGATAGTTTGGCTTTAGGGCCTATGTAACGTGCCACGATTGCTTCCTTTCTTTGCCTTCAGTTCAAGAACTGAGGGTGAGTCCATTCTTTACAAGCAATGGACGGTGGTCTTGATTAAAAAATTAGATACGACGACGTTTTGGAGGACGGCAGCCATTGTGTGGAACTGGCGTAACGTCCTGGATTTCCGTGATTTTGATGCCAAGAGCATTCAAAGCACGAACAGCAGATTCGCGACCTGGGCCTGGGCCTTTGATCTCAACTGCTAAATTCTTGATGCCACACTCAATCGCAGCACGGCCTGCAACTTCAGCAGCAACCTGAGCAGCAAACGGTGTAGATTTACGTGAGCCTTTAAAACCTTGACCACCTGATGTAGCCCAAGACAATGCATTGCCTTGACGATCAGTAATAGTCACGATTGTGTTATTGAATGATGCGTGAACGTGTGCGATACCGTCAGCAATATTCTTTTTAACTTTTTTACGGGCGCGAGCCGCGTTATTTTGTTGTGGTTTTGCCATTGTCAGCTCTTCCTAATTATTTCTTAAGTGCAATACCGGCCTTACGAGGGCCTTTGCGTGTACGAGCATTAGTACGTGTGCGTTGACCGCGCATTGGCAAGCCTTTGCGATGACGCAGACCACGGTAGCAACCTAAGTCCATTAGGCGCTTAATGTTCATTGTCACTTCACGACGCAAATCACCTTCTACAGTGAATTTGCCTACTTCTTCACGAAGCTTCTCTAAGTCAGCATCGCTAAGATCTTTAACTTTTTTATCAATAGCAACACCTGATGCATCACAAATTTTGCGAGCAAGTGAGTTGCCAATGCCAAAAATAGCAGTTAAACCAATAACGGTGTGTTGGTGATTAGGGATATTTACCCCAGCAATACGTGCCATGTGTAACGTTCCTTTTTATTAACCTTGACGCTGCTTATGACGAGCATCTGATGAACAGATCACTCGAACCACGCGCTTGCGCTTAATAATCTTGCAGTTGCGGCAGATACACTTTACAGATGCCAAAACTTTCATAATTAACCTCTTCTATACAATTAGTTACTACTTCGCGCGGAACACAATTCGCGCTTTTGACAAGTCGTATGGAGTAAGCTCCACAGTAACTTTGTCACCAGGAAGAATGCGGATATAGTGCATACGCATTTTTCCCGAGATATGTCCTAACACTACATGACCGTTTTCTAACTTCACACGGAACATAGCGTTAGGCAAGTTTTCCACAATCTCGCCAGCCATTTGAATGACATCATCTTTTGCCATATAGCTTACGAGTTACCCATCTTGAAGTTAGCCTTCTTCAATAGTGAATCATATTGTTGCTGCATCATGTAAGACTGAACTTGAGCCATGAAGTCCATTGTTACGACTACGATGATGAGAAGTGATGTACCACCAAAGTAGAACGGCACATTCCAACGCAACACTAAAAACTCTGGTAACAAACACACTAAAACCATATAAGCTGCACCAATCAAGGTCAAGCGTGTCAAAATTTTGTCAACATAACGAGCAGTTTGATCACCAGGACGAATACCAGGAACAAACGCACCGCTCTTTTTCAAGTTATCTGCTGTTTCACGGCTGTTGAAAACCATCGCTGTATAAAAGAAACAGAAGAAAATAATTGCTAATGCATACATCAAAATATATACAGGCTGACCTGGCGACAAAGTTGCAGCCAAATCCTTAATAAACAAAGTAACAGGGTTAGTTGTTTCACCTGCTGTAAACCAACCAGCAATTGTTGCTGGGAACAAAATAATAGATGAAGCAAAAATTGGCGGGATAACACCAGCCATGTTTAACTTCAAAGGTAGATGTGAAGATTGGCCACCATACACTTTATTACCAACCTGACGCTTAGCGTAGTTAACCAACACACGACGCTGACCACGTTCCACAAAAACCACAAAATATGTAACTGCAACTACGATTGCAACAATCAAAATCGCAGAAATAGCGCTCATTGATCCAGTGCGAACTAGTTCAAATAAACCGCCAAGAGCATTTGGCAAGCCAGCTGCAATACCACCAAAAATGATGATAGAAATGCCATTGCCTAGACCACGCTCAGTAATTTGCTCGCCTAACCACATCAAGAACATAGTTCCAGTTACCAAAGTAATAACTGTATTTAGGCGGAATACAAAACTAGGGTCGATCACTAAGCCTGGCTGCGCTTCTAATGCAATCGCAATACCCAAAGCTTGGAATGTAGCCAATACAACAGTACCGTAACGTGTGTACTGCGTAATTTTTCTTTGGCCTACCTGACCATCCTTCTTCAATGACTCTAGCGAAGGAAGTACGATCGTCAATAACTGCATGATGATTGATGCAGAAATGTAAGGCATGATACCCAAAGCAAAAACAGTAAATCTAGAAAGTGCGCCACCTGAAAACAGGTTGAACATACCTAAAATACCGCCACTTTGGCTATTGAACAACTGAGCTAACTGGTCTGGATCAATACCAGGAACAGGAATATGTGCACCAATGCGATAGACGACCAAAGCCAAAACCAAGAACATCAAGCGACGACGTAAGTCGGCGAACTTGCTTCCTGATTTCAAGCTTGATGCGTTAGGTGTCGCAATGGCCATATAAACTAATTAACTCTTATGCTGCTTCAACAAATTTGCCACCAGCAGCTTCAACGGCAGCTTTAGCACCTGCTGTAGCTGATAAGCCACGCACCGTGATTGCCATTGATAACTCACCAGTTTTGATGATTTTTACGCTCTTTGTTAAGCCAGAAACTAGACCACTCTTTTTAAGAGCAACCAAGTCAACTTCAGCCAAACCAAGCTTTTGTAGAGCGCCCAAAGTTACTTGGCCATCAAATTGCTTTGTTAGAGAAATAAAACCACGCTTAGGCAAACGACGGTACAAAGGCATTTGACCGCCCTCGAAACCAACTTTGTGGAAACCGCCTGAACGAGACTTTTGACCTTTATGGCCACGACCAGCTGTTTTGCCCAAGCCTGAGCCAATGCCACGACCTACGCGACGCTTAGCGTGCTTAGCACCTTCTGCTGGTTTAATTTTATTGAGTTCCATAACTATCCCTAAGTATTACTTGATTACTTTTACCAAGTAAGACACTTTGTTAATCATGCCGCGTACAGCTGGCGTGTCTTGTAATTCAGAAACAGAATTCACGCGACGCAAACCTAAACCACGAACTGTTGCGCGATGATCTTCACGTGTAGCAATAAGGCTACGTACAAGTTGAATTTTTACTGTGCTCATATTTTCATTCCCGGCGATTAACCTAGGATCTCCTCTACAGACTTACCACGCTTAGCAGCGATTTCTGAAGGAGTGCTCATTTTGCGCAAGCCATCCAATGTTGCACGAACCATGTTGTATGGATTAGTTGAACCAAGTGATTTTGCAACCACGTTAGTAATACCCATCACATCAAACACCGCACGCATTGGGCCACCAGCAATAACGCCAGTACCTTCTTTAGCTGGAGAAATCAAAACGCGTGATGCACCATGCTCACCAACCACTGTGTGTTGCAATGTGCCACTGCGTAGAGAAACTTTAAACATCTTGCGACGTGCTTCGTCCATTGCCTTTTGTACGGCTACTGGCACTTCTTTTGATTTGCCTTTACCCATACCGATGCCACCATCACCATCACCAACTACTGTTAGTGCAGCGAAACCGAGAATACGACCACCTTTAACAACTTTGGTCACTCGGTTTACAGCGATCATCTTTTCACGCAAACCATCATCACGCTCTTCAGATTGAACTTTATTTTGCATCTTTGCCATATTATTTCCTTGAGCCTTCGCGATCAGAACTTAAGGCCGGCTTCACGCGCAGCCTCTGCCAACGCTTTCACGCGGCCGTGATAACGGAAACCAGCACGGTCAAATGCTACTTCTGTAACACCTGCCTTGATGGCGCGTTCAGCAATAGTTTTGCCAATTTGCTGAGCAGCAGCACTGTTACCACCATTACCGTTCAATGCTTTTTTAATATCGGCTTCCATAGTAGAAGCTGAAGCAAGAACTTTGGTGCCACATGGGCTGTATAGCTGAGCAAAGATATGCTGATTCGAGCGATAAATCGTCAAGCGATGCGCCAATTGTTCCGCGATTCTGATGCGGGTTTGGCGGGCGCGGCGAACTCGTGTTTCGTTTTTGTTCATATCTAACCCCGATTACTTCTTCTTGGTTTCTTTGAGGCGCACCACTTCATCCACGTAACGAACACCCTTACCTTTGTATGGCTCTGGTGGACGGTATGCGCGAACTTCTGCAGCTACCTGGCCAACTTGTTGCTTGTTGGCACCTTTAATAATGATCTCAGTTTGTGATGGAGTTTCTGCCTTAACACCTGCTGGCAAATCATGAATCACATCATGTGAGAAACCTAATTGCAATTTCAATGCATTACCTTGAACAGAAGCACGGTAACCAACGCCTACCAAGCTAAGCTTGCGCTCAAAGCCTGTTGTAACGCCTTTAACCATGTTGCTTACCAAAGCACGTGTTGTGCCTGACAAAGCATTTGATTCTGCTGATTCATCATTGCAAACCACTTGCAATACGCCGTCTTGCTGTTGCAAACCAACTAGTGGATGCAATGTGTGCGACAACGTGCCCAATGGACCTTTAACAGTCACGTGGCTTGCTGCAATTTGTACCTCTGCGCCTTTTGGCAACTCAATAGGACTCTTACCGACTCTTGACATCTTAGTCTCCCTATTAAGCTACGTAGCAGATAACTTCGCCACCCACGCCATTAGCGCGAGCTTTGCGATCAGTCATCACGCCTTGTGGCGTTGAAATGATTGCTACACCTAAACCATTCAGCACTTGCGGAATGTCATGGCGGCCTTTGTAAATACGCAAACCTGGTGTTGAAACGCGTTCAATGCGCTCGATAACAGGACGACCTGCGTAATACTTAAGATTGATCTTCAATACGGGTTTAGCCGCTTCTCCAGCAATCTCAAAGCTGTCAACATAGCCTTCGTCCTTTAGAACGTTAGCAATTGCTACTTTAAGTTTTGAAGAAGGCATGGCAACGAAAGGCTTCTGCACCGCTTGCGCGTTGCGGATTCTCGTCAACATGTCGGCGATTGGATCGCTGATACTCATGTGTTCTCCTAATCTTTCGCCGCTTACCAGCTGGCCTTGGTTACACCAGGGATCTCGCCACGGAAGGCGATCTCACGGATTTTGCTACGGGCCAAGCCAAACTTGCGGAACGTGCCGCGTGGACGGCCAGTTAATGCACAGCGATTACGCTGGCGAGTTGGACTTGCGTTACGTGGAAGCTGTTGTAATTTCAAACGAGCTTCATAACGTTCTTCTTCGCTTTTTGAGACGTCATCGATGATCGCCTTCAATTCTGCACGCTTACCAGCGTACTTAGCGACAGTCTTGGCACGCTTCTTTTCGCGTTCAATCAATGCTAATTTAGCCACGATGACCTCTTAGTTGCGGAATGGGAATTTAAAGGCCGACAAAAGAGCTTTTGCTTCATCGTCGGTTTTAGCTGTGGTGGTAATGCTGATATTCAAACCACGAAGTGAGTCGATTTTGTCGTACTCAATCTCAGGGAAAATGATCTGCTCTTTAACACCAATGTTGTAGTTACCACGACCGTCGAATGCTTTACCAGAGATACCGCGGAAGTCGCGTACACGTGGCAATGCAACCGTAATAAAACGATCAAGGAATTCGTACATTGTTTGACCACGCAAAGTAACCATTGCACCAATTGGGTAGCCTTGACGGATTTTGAAACCCGCAATAGCTTTACGCGCTTTAGTAACAACAGGCTTTTGACCAGCAATCTTTGTTAGATCGCCAACCGCGTGCTCAATAATTTTTTTATCGTTAACTGCTTCACCCAAACCCATGTTCAATGTGATTTTTGTGATGCGTGGAACTTCCATAACAGACTTGTAACCAAACTTTTGCATCAAGTCGGCTGCAACTTTTTCTTTATAGAAGTTATGTAGACGTGCTGACATATTTAATAATCCTCGTCTTAGGCAGCTAATACAGCGCCAGTTGTCTTGAGGTAGCGAACCTTCTTGCCGTCAGCTTCTTTAATGCCAACACGTGAAGGTTTGCCGTTAGCGTCAACCAAAGCAACGTTAGATACATCGATAGGCATAGTCTTATCAACTACACCACCAGTTGTACCAGCAGCTGGGTTTGGTTTAACGTTCTTCTTGTATACGTTAACGCCCTCAACGAGTAACTTACCCTCGAGGATTTGCGTCACAGTACCTTTTTTACCTTTGTCACGACCAGTAATAACTACTACTTGATCGCCTTTACGAATCTTGTTCATATCGACCTCTTAGATAACTTCTGGTGCGAGAGAAACGATTTTCATGAAGCGTTCAGTACGCAATTCGCGTGTTACTGGCCCGAAAATACGTGTACCAATAGGCTCTAGTTTTGCGTTAAGCAAAACAGCCGCATTGGAGTCAAATTTAATTAGTGAACCGTCTGGACGGCGTACACCCTTGGCAGTGCGAACCACCACGGCGTTATAAATATCACCTTTTTTAACACGACCACGCGGAGCGGCGTCTTTAACCGTCACTTTAATAATGTCACCAATGCTGGCGTAACGGCGTTTTGAACCACCGAGCACCTTGATGCACAATACTTCGCGGGCACCGGTGTTATCGGCAACCTCTAGTCTGCTTTCAGTTTGAATCATCTTTTTATCCCCAACTTGAGCGCCATAGGCATTCAGTCTTGGTTCCGTTGAGGGATCCCAGTCTTGCGACCAAAACCCCGGATTTATACTACTGAATCAATTTCTTTCCAAAATAAAGCCTTGGAAAGCCCTCTACTATAACAGGCTCACAAGATACTTGCAAGCCTGTTTTGTTCGTTTTTAAACAGCCTTAGCTGCTTCAACTAAACGTGTAACAACCCAAGACTTGCTGCGTGAAATTGGTTTTGATTCAGAAATCTCAACCGTATCACCGTCTTTGTACTGGTTTGTCTCATCGTGAGCATGGTATTTCTTTGATTTAGCAACATATTTGCCATACAAAGGATGCTTAACACGACGCTCAACTAATACTGTTACAGTCTTTTGCATCTTGTCGCTTACTACGCGACCGATCAAAGTACGACGTAATGATTTTTTAGTTTCAGTCATTTTTGGCTCGCTTTCTGGGCAATAACAGTCTTAACACGAGCAATATCGCGCTTTACTTTGCCAAGTTGGCTAGTATCTGAAAGTTGCTGAGTACCCTTTTGCATACGCAATTTAAATTGGGCTTTTAGCAATTCAGATAACTCATTGTTTAAAGAGTTAACGTCTTTAGCGTTTAAATCGGAAGCTTTCATTTTGTCCCGTCCAGATTAGGCGCCGATTTGGCGCACAACAAATGTAGTTTGAATAGGCAACTTAGCTGCAGCAAGTCTAAATGCCTCGCGCGCCAATACTTCGTCAACACCATCCATCTCGTATAAAACTTTACCTGGTTGGATTTCAGCTACGTAGTACTCTGGGTTACCTTTACCGTTACCCATACGAACTTCTGCAGGCTTCTGAGAAATTGGCTTGTCTGGGAAAATACGGATCCAAATACGACCACCACGCTTAATGTGACGTGTCATTGCGCGACGCGCTGATTCAATTTGACGAGCTGTCAATCGACCACGACCAACTGCTTTCAAACCAAAGTCACCAAAAGCCACGCTGCTACCACGTGTGGCAACACCAGTGTTACGGCCTTTTTGTTCCTTACGGTACTTACGACGTTTTGGTTGCAACATAATTATTCTCCAGCCTTCTCAGCAGGCTTAGTTACTTTGCGCACGCGTTTTACTGCTGGCTTAGCATCAGCTGCTGGCTTATCTCCGTCTTCCTTAGCTTTACGTGGAGCACGTGTGCTTGGACGACGAGTCTTTTTCTCTTGATCTGCTTCTGGTGCTGCAGGTGCTACTGCGTTTACATCTGCACGACCCAATGTGTCGCCTTTGTAAACCCAAACCTTCACACCGATAATGCCGTATGTTGTTTCAGCTTCTGAAGTTGCGTACTCAATATCAGCCTTTAATGTATGAAGAGGCACACGACCTTCACGATACCATTCTGTACGAGCAATTTCAGCACCATTCAAACGACCTGCGCTCATGATCTTGATACCTTGAGCACCAAGACGCATAGCGCTTTGCATCGCACGCTTCATGGCGCGACGGAACATGATACGTTTTTCAAGTTGCTGAGTAATTGAATCAGCAATTAGCTGAGCATCAACTTCTGGCTTACGAATTTCTTCGATATTGACGTGAACTGGAACACCCATGCGCTTTTGCAACTCTTTACGCAATACTTCGATGTCTTCGCCTTTTTTGCCAATAACAACACCAGGACGTGAGCTATAAATTGTGATCTTTGCGTTCTTTGCAGGACGCTCAATCACAACCTTGCTAACTGATGCATTTTTCAATTTCTTCTTAAGGTAGCTACGAACTTCAACATCTTCTTGCAACATTTTTGCAAAGTCGGTGCTGTTAGCGTACCAGCGTGAAGTCCAGTTACGGCTTACCGAGAGACGAAATCCGGTTGGATGTATTTTCTGACCCATGTCTCTTCCTTAATTGCTCAAAGTCACAGTGATGTGACAAGTTTGTTTTTCAATCTTGTTGCCACGGCCTTTAGCACGAGCTGTGAAACGCTTGAGCGATGTTGCCTTATCAACTGTGACTGCTTTCACTTTCAACTCATCAATATCAGCACCTGAGTTGTGCTCCGCGTTAGCGATAGCAGACTCAACTACTTTTTTCATGATGAATGCAGCTTTTTTAGGGCTGAAAGTGAGAATGTTTAAAGCGCGTGCAATTGGCAAACCACGAATTTGGTCAGCAACCAAACGTGTTTTTTGCGCTGAAATGCGGGCGCTGCGGTGAATAGCTTTAGATTCCATCATCGTCCTCTTACTTCTTCGCTTTCTTATCTGCCGCGTGACCTTTGAAGGTGCGCGTTAGGGCAAACTCACCTAATTTATGTCCAACCATGTTTTCAGTGATGTACACAGGTACATGCTGACGACCATTGTGGACGGCAATTGTGAGACCAATGAAGTCTGGAAGAATGGTCGAACGGCGTGACCATGTCTTGATGGGCTTCTTATCTTTGTTGGCTACTGCAGTTTCAACCTTTTTAACAAGGGTTACTTCGCAGAATGGACCTTTTTTAGCTGAGCGCGTCATGTCTATTTCCTTATTCTATTAGCGCTTTTGACGACGTTGAGCAATCATGCTTGTCGTACGCTTATTGCGACGTGTTCTGTAACCCTTAGTTGGTGTGCCCCATGGAGATACTGGAACACGACCTTCACCTGTACGACCTTCACCACCACCATGTGGGTGATCGACTGGGTTCATTGCAACACCGCGAACTGTTGGACGAATACCGCGCCAGCGAGTTGCACCCGCTTTACCGATTTGACGTAGGCTATGCTCTTCATTACCTACTTCACCAATCGTTGCACGACACTCAATGTGTACACGACGTACTTCACCAGAGCGCAAACGTACTTGACCGTAAACACCTTCACGAGCCAAAAGAACGGCTGAACCACCAGCTGTACGAACCATTTGAGCACCTTTACCAGGCAACATTTCTACGCAGTGAATTGTGCTACCCACTGGAATGTTACGTAATGGCAAGTTGTTACCAACTTTAATAGGCGCTTCTGAACCACTCATGATCGCTTGACCAACAACCGCACCCTTAGGAGCGATGATGTAACGACGCTCACCGTCTGCAAATAGCAATAATGCTAAGTTTGCGCTGCGGTTAGGATCGTATTCAAGACGTTCAATTTTTGCTGGAATACCATCTTTATCGTTACGCTTAAAGTCAACGATACGATAGTGATGCTTATGACCACCACCCTTATGACGAGTAGTGATGTGGCCGTTGTTGTTACGACCTGATTTTTGATGTTGTGGCTCTAACAAACCTGCAAAAGGTTTACCCTTGTGCAAATCTGGATTCACCACTTTCACCATGGAACGACGTCCAGGTGAAGTCGGTTTAGTCTTCATTAGCGGCATAATTACTTAGCCTCCGCTTCAAAATTGATTTCTTGACCAGGCTTCAAGCAAACATAAGCCTTCTTAGTGTGGTTGCGACGACCTTCAAAACGACCAAAGCGCTTAGCCTTACCCTTTTGATTAACAACCTGCACTGATTCCACTTGCACTTTGAACAATAGTTCAACTGCAGCTTTGATTTCTAACTTGTTAGCATCGCGCATAACTTGGAAAACCACTTGCTCATTCTTGTCAGCAACAAATGTTGCCTTCTCAGAAATAACTGGGCCAACCAACACTTGCATCAAGCGATGATCATTTTTACGTGTAGCGATCATTTGAGCATCTCCTCAATTTGAGCAACAGCAGATTTCAAGATCAACACTTTTTGGAAGTGGATCAATGAAAGCGGATCAGCATGTTGCGCCTCAACTACACCAACTTTATGCAAGTTACGTGAAGCCAAATACAAGTTCTCATCAACCTTATCAGAGATGATCAAAACTGACTCCAAGCCCATTGCTTTAACTTTTTCAGCTAGCAACTTAGTTTTTGGAGCATCAACTGAAAAACTCTCAACGATGTTTAAACGACCTTCGCGAGCCAACTGAGAGAAGATTGAACGCATACCTGCGCGATACATCTTCTTGTTAACTTTTTGTGAAAAGTTTTCTTCAGGTGAGTTAGGGAATATACGACCACCCCCGCGCCACAATGGTGAAGATGACATACCAGCACGAGCACGGCCAGTACCTTTTTGGCGCCATGGCTTCTTAGTAGTATGTTTAACTTGTTCACGGTCTTTTTGAGCACGATTACCACTACGAGCGTTGGCTTGATAAGCAACAACGATCTGGTGAATCAATGCTTCGTTATATTCACGCTCGAAAACTTCTGGAGAAGCAGCAACGCCTGCACCCAGTTTTCCGTCAGCTTGTAGGAGCTTTAATTCCATGTGCGCGCTCCTTATTTAGCAGCAGCAGTTTTCACTGCTGGTGTGATGATGACTTTGCCACCGCGAGAACCAGGAACTGCACCTTTAATCAAGAGCAATTTACGTTCTGCATCGATACGAGCAACTTCAAGATTTTGAACTGTGCGTGTCACGTCACCCAAGTGACCTGTCATGCGCTTACCTGGGAAAACACGACCTGGATCCTGAGCCATACCGATAGAGCCAGGAACATTATGTGAACGTGAGTTACCGTGTGATGCGCGACCAGAAGCGAAGTGGTAGCGCTTAATAGTACCGGCGTAACCCTTACCAATCGTTGTACCTTGCACGTCAACCTTTTGGCCAACTGCAAATGTATCAAGACCGATAACGTCGCCAACTTTAAGCTCACTAGCTTTAGCTGCATCGATTCTGAATTCGTTTAATGCGCTACCTGCCAATACACCTGCTTTTGCATAGTGACCAGCTTGAGGTTTTACAACGCGTGAAGCACGGCGAGTACCAAATGCCAACTGAACAGCTGTATAACCGTCAGTTTCTTCGGTTTTTACTTGCGCAATGCGGTTATCGCTAACATCGATAACTGTGACCGGTACAGCATCACCCTCATCCGTAAAGAGGCGGGTCATACCAACCTTGCGGCCGATTAAGCCTAGGCTCATATCATTACTCCAATGCTGACTACGATTGGTCAGCGGAAATTTATAAATAATGCTTAATTAACTACTTTTTCCAGATATTTCTGGAAAGCCCGCTATTGTAGCGCCTTTTTTAAGACCCCGCAATAGCAGTTTTTTGCTTACTGAAGCTTAATTTCTACGTCTACACCAGCTGGAAGGTCCAATTTCATCAACGCATCAACAGTTTTTTCAGTAGGATCAACGATATCCATCAAGCGCAAGTGCGTGCGGATCTCTAATTGGTCACGTGAAGTCTTATTAACGTGTGGTGAACGTAGGATGTCAAAACGCTCAATACGTGTTGGCAAAGGTACTGGACCCTTAACAACCGCGCCAGTGCGCTTGGCTGTGTCTACGATTTCAGCTGCTGACTGGTCGATTAAACGATAGTCAAAAGCTTTTAATCTGATACGAATTTTTTGATTTTGCATTTTTTATCCTAAAGAGCAGTGCGATGTTGTCGCGATATAACTTAAAGAGCTCGGTGGCGTGCAACATTCACGCCACCGTTTTCTACAAAACTAATTAATCTAAAACTTTAGCAACAACACCAGCGCCTACAGTACGGCCGCCTTCACGGATCGCGAAACGAAGACCTTCTTCCATCGCGATCGGAGCGATCAACTTCACTGTAATCGTAACGTTATCACCAGGCATCACCATCTCTTTGTCTTTTGGCAATTCGATAGAACCTGTTACGTCAGTTGTACGGAAGTAGAACTGTGGACGATAGTTGTTGAAGAATGGTGTGTGACGACCACCTTCATCTTTGCTCAATACATACACCTCAGCTGTGAAGTGTGTGTGTGGCGTAATAGAACCTGGCTTAGCCAATACTTGACCACGCTCAACTTCTTCACGCTTTGTACCGCGCAACAAGATACCTACGTTGTCACCAGCTTGACCTTGGTCTAACAACTTACGGAACATCTCAACGCCTGTACATGTTGTCTTCAATGTTGGCTTGATACCGATAATTTCAATCTCTTCACCAACCTTAATAATACCGCGCTCAATACGACCAGTCACAACAGTACCGCGACCAGAAATAGAGAATACGTCTTCAACTGGCATCAAGAACGCGCCATCCACAGCACGCTCTGGTGTTGGAATGTATGTGTCCAATGCTTCAGCCAACTTCATGATCGCGCCTTCGCCTAGATCGCCTTTGTCGCCCTCAAGAGCCAACTTAGCTGAACCTTTAACGATTGGTGTGTCATCGCCTGGGAAGTCATACTTAGACAACAACTCACGAACTTCCATTTCTACTAGCTCTAACAACTCTGCATCGTCAACCATGTCGCACTTGTTCATGAACACGATGATGTATGGAACGCCCACTTGGCGTGCCAACAAGATGTGCTCACGTGTTTGTGGCATAGGACCGTCTGCTGCAGACACAACCAAAATAGCGCCGTCCATTTGGGCCGCGCCAGTAATCATGTTCTTAACGTAGTCAGCGTGACCTGGGCAGTCAACGTGTGCGTAGTGACGGTTTGCTGTCTCGTACTCAACGTGTGCTGTATTAATCGTAATACCGCGTGCCTTCTCTTCTGGTGCCGCATCAATTTGGTCGTAAGCTTTTGCTTCGCCACCAAACTTCGCTGACAACACTGTAGCAATCGCTGCAGTTAATGTTGTTTTACCGTGGTCAACGTGACCAATTGTGCCTACGTTTACGTGCGGTTTCGTCCGCTCAAATTTCTCTTTTGCCATTTTTTCAGCCTTTAATTCAAATAATTGTTAATTAAAAATTACTTAGACTTTGCAGCAATCACTGCGTCAGCCACGTTCTTAGGAGCCTCGGAATAATGTTTAAATTCCATGGTGTAAGTTGCACGACCTTGAGTCAATGAACGTAATCCAGTGGAGTAACCAAACATCTCAGCCAAAGGTACTTCAGCGCGAACAATCTTGCCGCCGCCAGGAATGTCATCCATACCTTGCAAAATACCGCGGCGAGATGACAAGTCACCCATTACGTTACCCATGAACTCTTCTGGTGTCTCAACTTCTACAGACATCATTGGCTCTAACAATACTGGGTTAGCTCTACGCATACCTTCTTTGAACGCCATAGAACCGGCCATTCTGAAAGCATTTTCGTTTGAGTCAACGTCATGGTATGAACCGAAGAACAATGTTGCTTTGATGTCTACAACTGGGTAGCCAGCCAATACACCATTGTTCAATGTTTCTTGAATACCTTTGTCTACCGCTGGGATGTATTCACGTGGAACTACACCGCCTTTAATAGCGTCAACGAATTCATAACCTTTACCTGGCTCTTGTGGCTCTAACTTCAACACAACGTGACCATACTGACCACGACCACCAGACTGCTTAACAAACTTACCTTCAACCTCTTCGCAAACCTTGCGGATTGTTTCGCGGTATGCAACCTGTGGCTTACCAACAGTTGCCTCAACACCAAACTCACGCTTCATACGGTCAACCAAAATTTCCAAGTGGAGCTCGCCCATACCTGAAATAATTGTTTGGCCAGATTCTTCGTCAGTCTTAACGCGGAATGAAGGATCTTCTTGTGCTAAACGGTTCAATGCCAAGCCCATCTTCTCTTGGTCAGCCTTAGTTTTTGGCTCAACCGCTTGAGAAATAACTGGCTCTGGGAATACCATGCGCTCCAAAATAATGATGCTATCTGGATCACACAATGTTTCGCCTGTTGTAGCTTCTTTCAAACCTACAGCAGCAGCGATGTCACCAGCTCGAACTTCTTTAATTTCTTCACGTTGGTTTGCATGCATCTGCAACAAACGTCCGATACGCTCTTTCTTACCCTTAATTGGGTTGTAAATCGTATCGCCTGAATTAATAACGCCAGAGTAAACGCGGAAGAAAATTAACTGGCCAACAAATGGGTCAGTCATGATCTTGAACGCTAACGCTGAGAATTTCTCATCATCGCTAGCCTTGCGGTCACCTTGCTCGCCATTTTCCAATTCACCTGTTACAGGTGGAATATCTACTGGAGAAGGCATGAAATCAATCACGGCGTCCAACATAGCTTGCACGCCTTTGTTCTTAAATGCTGTACCACACATCATCGGAACGATTTCACTTGCAATCGTACGTGTACGCAATGCTTTTTTAATTTCTTCTTCGCTTAGCGCTTCACCGCCAAGATACTTATCCATCAACTCTTCAGATGATTCAGCTGCAGCCTCTACCATCTTCTCGCGCCACTCAGCAGCACTAGCTTGTAATTCTGCAGGGATATCTTCGTAAGTAAATTTAGTACCTTGTGATGCCTCATCCCAGAAGATCGCCTTCATCTTGATAAGGTCAACAACGCCTTTAAAGTTTTCTTCTGCACCGATAGGAATCTGCACAGGAATTGGATTTGCTTTCAAACGCAAACGCATTTGATCGTAAACCTTGAAGAAGTTAGCACCAGTACGGTCCATCTTGTTTACAAACGCTAAACGTGGAACTTTGTACTTGTTTGCTTGACGCCAAACTGTTTCTGATTGTGGTTGAACACCACCCACCGCACAGTAAACCATGCAAGCGCCATCCAATACGCGCATTGAACGCTCAACTTCAATTGTGAAGTCTACGTGGCCTGGGGTATCGATGATGTTGATGCGGTGCTCTGGGTAGTTACCAGCCATACCCTTCCAGAAAGCTGTTGTAGCTGCTGAAGTAATGGTGATACCACGCTCTTGCTCTTGTTCCATCCAGTCCATGGTAGCTGCGCCATCATGCACTTCGCCAATCTTGTGATTAACGCCTGTGTAAAACAAGATACGTTCTGTTGTTGTAGTTTTTCCTGCATCAATGTGTGCGGAAATACCAATATTGCGATATCGCTCAATCGGGGTTTTACGTGCCACTTTGTCCTCGTCTTTTCTGAGCTGTTAGAAACGGAAATGAGAGAAAGCTTTGTTAGCTTCTGCCATACGGTGAACTTCATCACGCTTTTTCATTGCACCGCCGCGTCCTTCAGACGCTTCGATCAACTCATTAGCAAGACGTTGAGCCATAGATTTTTCGCCACGCTTCTTAGCTGCTTCACGCAACCAACGCATAGCCAAGGCTAGACGACGTGATGGACGAACCTCAACAGGAACTTGGTAGTTAGCACCACCAACACGACGGCTCTTAACCTCAACGATAGGCTTTACATTGCCCATTGCAATTGAGAAAACTTCTAGGGGTTCTTTGTTGGCTTTCTTTTCGATGTGCTCGAAAGCGCCATAAACGATACGTTCTGCAACGGATTTTTTACCATCCAACATCAAAACGTTCATAAATTTAGCAACTTCTACGTTTCCAAACTTTGGATCCGGAAGAATTTCACGCTTGGGTACTTCGCGACGACGCGGCATTACAACTCCTAATTTTATTCAGTTAGAGGACCATTCCTCAAAGTTACTCAACTAGATCACAATTGATCCGAAGTAACCACTTACTTAGCAAGCTCTTATTGAGCTTGCTACATACGCAAAAAAGCTATTAAGCTTTCTTAGCGCGCTTCGCACCATATTTGGAGCGAGATTGCTTACGGTCTTTAACGCCTTGTAAGTCAAGTGAACCACGCACGATGTGATAACGCACACCTGGCAAGTCTTTCACACGACCACCGCGGATAAGAACCACTGAGTGTTCCTGCAAATTGTGGCCTTCACCACCGATGTAGGAAATCACTTCAAATCCATTGGTCAAGCGTACTTTAGCTACTTTACGCAAAGCCGAGTTAGGCTTCTTAGGAGTAGTTGTGTACACACGAGTACATACACCGCGGCGCTGAGGACAATTCTCTAGCGCTGGGCTTTTACTTTTTACGATCTCAGAAGTACGAGGCTTTCTGAGCAATTGGTTAATTGTTGGCATAGCTTACTTTCAAAGCAGAAAATTCTGCGGTTTGCGAAGAACTCGACATTCTAGACCGGTCAGCTCCTGCCGTCAAGACGGCAAAAGCTGACTTTTTAGGTCTATTTAGTCCTTTTTTGGCCTTATTCAGCCTCTCCTGTTGACTCTAAATCTGCAATTTCCTCAGATTTAGCCTCTTCAGCAGCAATCATTTCTGCACGTTCACGGTCCAACTGTTCGCGTACTTTGCGTGCGCGACGGTAAGCCAAACCGGTACCGGCAGGGATGAGACGACCAATAATGACGTTTTCTTTGAGGCCACGAAGACCGTCGACTTTGCCCATAATGGCAGCTTCTGTAAGAACTCTTGTTGTTTCCTGGAAGGAAGCAGCAGAAATAAAGCTGTCTGTAGACAAAGAGGCCTTTGTAATACCTAAAAGTACGTTGTCATACAAAGCTGGACGCTTACCTTCCGCAATCATGCGGTCGTTTTCATCCAACATGTCTGAACGCTCAACCTGTTCACCAGTGATGAATTTTGTATCGCCAGCGTCAGTAATCTGAACACGACGCAACATTTGACGAACAATCACTTCAATGTGCTTGTCGTTAATCTTCACACCCTGTAAACGGTAAACATCTTGAACCTCATCAACGATGTAAGTTGCCAACTCCTCAATACCCTTCAAGCGAAGAATATCGTGCGGATCAGCAGGGCCTTCAACAATCATTTCACCCTTGTTAACAACTTGACCATCGTGAACCAAAATTTGCTTCTCTTTTGGAATCAAGAACTCATGTGATTCGCCGTCCATGTCTGTAATAACAAGACGTTGCTTACCTTTAGTTTCTTTACCGAAAGAAACAGTACCTGTAACTTTCGCCAAAATTGCCGCATCTTTTGGAGAGCGAGCTTCGAATAGTTCTGCCACACGAGGCAAACCACCCGTAATGTCTCGAGTCTTTTGAGCTTCAATAGGAATACGAGCCAACACCTCACCCACGTGAACAGTCTGACCATCTTTAACAGTGATCAAGGCGCCCACTTGTAGGCCAATAGTTACTGGATGGTCTGTGCCAGCGATTAATACTTCTGCGCCAGCAGCATCGTATAGACGAATCATTGGGCGTACACCCTTTGAAGCCGCGCTACGACGCTTACCATCAATAACCACCAATGTTGACAAGCCAGTTACTTCGTCAACTTGCTTAGCAACTGTTACACCCTCTTCAACGTTTTCAAAACGAACAACGCCTGAGTACTCAGTAATGATTGGGCGAGTCAATGGATCCCATGTTGCCAAAGTTGCGCCAGCCTTAATAGCAGCACCTTCTTTTAGCGCCAATGTTGCACCGTAAGGGATCTTATGACGCTCACGCTCACGACCATTGTCGTCTGTAATCAATGCTTCACCTGAGCGAGAAATAACAATTTGCTCACCCTTAGCATTAGTCACAAAACGCATTGTTGGTGTGAAACGCAATACACCGTTTGATTTTGCTTCAACGTTATTTGCTACAGCCGCACGAGACGCCGCACCACCGATGTGGAACGTACGCATTGTCAACTGTGTGCCTGGCTCACCGATTGATTGAGCAGCAATAACACCCACTGCCTCACCAGAGTTAACCATTGTGCCGCGACCCAAGTCACGACCATAACACTTAGCGCACAAACCAAAACGTGTAGCGCATGACAAAGGTGTACGAACTTTAACTTCGTCGATACCTAATGAGTCGATTAATTCAACATCATCTTCAGTCAACATTGTGCCGTCGAAAATCACAGTCTCTTGTGTATCAGGATTTACAACATCACCGATACATACACGGCCCAAGATACGATCGCTTAATGGCTCAATAACTTCACCACCCTCAACCAAGGCTTTCATAGAAACGCCATTAGTTGTACCGCAATCATCATCCAACACAACCAAGTCTTGTGTCACGTCAACCAAACGACGTGTCAAATAACCTGAGTTAGCTGTCTTCAACGCCGTATCAGCCAAACCTTTACGCGCACCGTGAGTTGAAATGAAGTACTGAAGAACGTTCAGACCTTCACGGAAGTTAGCTGTAATTGGAGTTTCAATAATTGAACCATCTGGCTTGGCCATCAAACCACGCATACCCGCCAACTGACGAATCTGAGCAGCAGAACCACGAGCACCTGAGTCAGCCATCATGTAAATAGCGTTGAATGACTCTTGCTTTACTTGCTTACCATTACGGTCAATCACATTTTCCTGAGACAACTGTTCCATCATGGCCTTACCAACCTGATCGCCAGCTGCACCCCAAATATCAACCACGTTGTTGTAACGCTCTTGGTTAGTTACCAAGCCTGACATAAATTGCTTGTCATACTCTTTCACTTTACCAGCCGCTTCAGAAATAATTGCTTCTTTCTGAGCTGGAATCAACATGTCATCAATTGCAATTGAGATACCAGCACGAGTAGCCAAACGGAAACCTGATTGCAATAACTTATCAGCAAAAATTACAGTTTCTCTTAGGCCGCACTTGCGGAATGACAAGTTAATTAAGCGAGAAATTTCTTTCTTCTTAAGTGGCTTGTTGATACTGTCAAATGACATGCCTTTAGGCAAAATTTCAGACAACATGGCACGGCCAACTGTTGTATGACGCAATGTCACTTTCTTAGCAAAACGAGCATCACCTTCAGCATCTTTATCAACTAAATCATATTCTGTAATACGCACAGCAATACGTGTAGCCAACTCAACTTGCTTGTTCTCATAGGCACGGATTACTTCGCTAATATCAGCAAAAGTCATACCTTCGCCCTTAGCATTAATTGCTTCACGCGTTGTGTAGTACAAGCCCAACACGATGTCTTGTGAAGGAACAATTGAAGGTTCGCCGTTAGCTGGGAACAAGATGTTGTTAGAAGCCAACATCAATGTACGAGCTTCCATCTGAGCTTCTAATGACAAAGGCACGTGTACAGCCATTTGGTCACCGTCGAAGTCGGCGTTGAATGCCGCACAAACTAACGGATGCAACTGAATCGCTTTACCTTCAATCAACATTGGCTCAAATGCCTGAATACCTAAACGGTGCAATGTAGGCGCACGGTTAAGCATGACAGGATGCTCACGAATCACTTCTTCCAAGATATCCCAAACGATTGGCGTTTGGTTTTCTACTTCTTTCTTGGCAGCCTTAATTGTTGTAGCAATACCTAATGTTTCTAACTTGTTAAAAATAAATGGCTTGAATAATTCAAGAGCCATCAATTTTGGCAAGCCGCACTGATGTAGCTTTAATGTTGGACCCACAACGATCACTGAACGACCAGAGTAGTCAACACGCTTACCCAACAAGTTTTGACGGAAGCGACCACCCTTACCTTTAATCATCTCTGCAAGAGACTTCAACGGACGCTTATTAGCACCTGTCATTGCTTTACCGCGACGACCGTTATCCAATAATGAGTCAACGGCTTCTTGCAACATACGCTTTTCGTTACGTACGATGATTTCTGGTGCGCGCAACTCTAACAAACGCTTTAGACGATTGTTACGGTTGATAACGCGACGATATAAATCGTTTAAGTCAGAAGTTGCAAAACGACCGCCATCCAAAGGCACCAATGGGCGCAACTCTGGCGGCAACACTGGCAATACTTCCATGATCATCCAGTCTGGCTTGATACCAGAACGTTGGAATGCCTCAAGCACTTTCAAACGCTTAGCAAATTTCTTGATCTTTGCTTCACTGCCAGTTGCCTTCAAATCGGCACGCAATACTTCAACTTCACGATCGATGTCGATTGAGCGTAGTAATTCACGAACACCTTCGGCACCCATGATGGCTGTAAATGCGCCTTCACCAAACTCTTCTAATTTGGCGTAGTACTCATCTTCAGACATGATTTGACCGCGACGCATAGCGCCTTCTGGCGTTAAGCCTGCATCAACAATCACATATGCTTCAAAGTAAAGAACGCGCTCAATATCACGCAAAGTCATGTCCAAAACCATACCTAAACGAGAAGGTAATGATTTCAAGAACCAGATATGCGCAACAGGGGCAGCTAATTCAATATGGCCCATGCGCTCACGACGCACTTTAGCCAAAGTAACTTCAACACCGCACTTTTCACAAATAACGCCGCGATACTTCAAGCGCTTGTATTTGCCGCATAAGCATTCGTAGTCTTTAATAGGGCCAAAAATCTTGGCGCAGAAAAGACCGTCGCGCTCAGGCTTGAACGTACGATAGTTAATTGTTTCTGGCTTGCGAACTTCACCAAAAGACCATGAACGAATCTTTTCTGGTGAAGCCAAACCAATCTTAATGGCGTCAAACTGCTCTTCGCCATGCGTCTGCTTAAATAGATCTAGCAATGCTTTCATATTAGCTGCGCTCCATGTCGATATCGATACCTAACGAGCGGATTTCTTTCACCAGCACGTTGAAGGACTCAGGCATGCCAGCATCAATGCTGTGCTCGCCTTTAACGATGTTTTCGTAAACTTTGGTTCTACCGTTAACGTCATCTGACTTAACTGTGAGCATTTCTTGCAACACATATGACGCACCGTAGGCTTCCAAAGCCCAAACTTCCATCTCACCGAAACGCTGACCACCAAATTGGGCTTTACCGCCCAATGGTTGTTGCGTTACTAATGAGTAAGGGCCTGTAGAACGAGCATGCATCTTGTCATCAACTAAGTGATGTAGTTTCAAGACATGCATTACACCAACAGTTACAGATCTCTCAAACGCATCACCAGTTCTACCGTCGAACAATGTAATTTGTTGACGTGATGGAGTCATTGCTAACTCTTTAGCCACTTCTGCTGGATAAGCCATTTCTAACATCTTGGCAATTTCAGCCTCAGTTGCACCATCAAATACTGGCGTTGCAAATGGAGCACCATCTCTTAAGTTATTTGCCAACTCAAGAACTTGCTCATCTGTAAAGCTGTCGATATCTTCTACTCGACCAGTTTCGTTATAAAGCTGCTTCAAGAATTTGCGTAATTGCTCAGCTTTGGCTTGAGCTTTCAACATGTCCTGAATACGCTTACCAATACCAAGCGCAGCCCAACCTAAATGAACCTCAAGAATTTGACCTACGTTCATACGTGAAGGAACGCCTAACGGGTTCAACACGATATCAACCGGCGTACCATCGGCCATGTAAGGCATGTCTTCTACAGGAGTGATCTTTGAAACCACACCCTTGTTACCGTGACGACCAGCCATCTTGTCACCAGGTTGCAAACGACGCTTAACAGCCAAGTAAACCTTAACCATCTTGATAACGCCTGGAGCCAATTCGTCACCTTGCGTTAACTTCTTACGCTTCTCTTCAAAGTCTTGATCGAATTGTGTACGCTTAGCTTCGATAGCTTCTTTAATAGCTTCTACCTGAGCCGCAACATCTTCATCGGCAGGACGAATATCAAACCAATGATATTTCTCAAGATCAGCTAAATAATCTTTAGTGATCTTTGTACCTTTTGCCAACTTCTTAGGACCGCCATTAGCAACCTTGTTTAACAACAATTTTTCTAAACGGCTGAATGCGTCACCTTCAACAATACGCAACTGGTCATTCAAGTCCAAACGATAGCGCTTTAATTCTTCATCAATAATTGACTGAGCACGTGCATCACGTTCAATACCTTCACGTGTAAACACTTGAACATCAATCACAGTACCAGTCATACCTGATGGAACACGCAATGAAGTGTCTTTAACGTCAGAAGCTTTTTCACCGAAAATCGCGCGCAAAAGTTTTTCTTCTGGAGTTAGCTGAGTCTCACCCTTAGGCGTTACCTTACCAACTAACACGTCACCGGCTTCTACTTCAGCACCAATGTATGTAATACCGCTTTCATCCAAACGGCTCAACTGAGTTTCAGCCAAGTTTGAAATATCGCGTGTAATTTCTTCAGGTCCTAGTTTTGTGTCACGAGCAACCACTGACAACTCTTCGATATGAATAGATGTGTAGCGATCGTCAGATACAACTTTTTCAGAGATCAAGATTGAGTCTTCGAAGTTGTAGCCGTTCCATGGCATAAATGCCACAACCATGTTTTGACCCAAAGCTAACTCGCCCAAATCTGTAGATGCGCCGTCAGCAATCACGTCACCACGATCAACCATGTCGCCCACTTTAACGATAGGACGTTGGTTGATGTTTGTGTTTTGGTTAGAACGCGTGTACTTGATCAAGTTGTAAATATCAACACCAACTTCACCAGCAGCTGTTTCTTCGTCATTAACACGAATCACAATACGGTTGGCATCAGCATAATCAACTTTACCGCCACGAGTTGCCATAACGACAGTACCTGAGTCAACTGCAACAGTACGCTCTAGGCCAGTACCAACCAATGGCTTAGTTGCGCGCAAACATGGCACAGCTTGACGTTGCATGTTCGCACCCATCAACGCACGGTTCGCGTCATCGTGCTCTAAGAATGGCACTAATGAAGCCGCAGCAGAAACAATCTGACTTGGCGCAACGTCAATGTACTGAATACGCTCTGGACTTACCATCATTGTTTCGCCAGCTTCACGAGCAGAAACTAACTCGTCTGTTAACTTACCTGACTTATCAATCGATGCGTTTGCCTGAGCAATCACGTATTTAGCTTCTTCAATCGCAGACAAGTAATCAACTTGATCTGTTACTTTGCTATTAACAACTTTGCGATATGGAGTTTCCAAGAAACCATGTTCGTTCAAACGAGCAAACAAAGCCAAAGAGTTAATCAAACCAATGTTTGGACCCTCTGGAGTTTCAATCGGACAAACACGACCATAGTGTGTCGGATGCACGTCACGCACTTCAAAGCCTGCGCGCTCACGTGTCAAACCACCAGGGCCCAACGCTGAAATACGACGCTTGTGCGTGATTTCTGACAATGGGTTAGTTTGGTCCATAAACTGTGACAACTGTGATGAACCAAAGAACTCACGAATAGCAGAAGAAATTGGCTTGCTATTAATCAAGTCATGAGGCATCAAGTTTTCTGTTTCAGCTTGACCTAAGCGCTCTTTAACAGCACGCTCAACACGTGACAAGCCTGCACGGAATTGATTCTCAGCCAACTCACCAACGCAACGAACGCGACGATTACCTAAGTGATCGATATCGTCTACTTCGCCTTTACCGTTTCTTAAGTCAACAAGCAACTTAATCGTGTCTAAGATGTCTTCATTAGAAAGAACCATTGCGCCATCCATTGTTGGACGGTTTAAACGGCTATTAACCTTCATGCGACCTACACGTGAAAGATCATATGTATCTTCACTGTAGAACAAGCGCTGGAATAGAGCTTCAACAGCATCTTCTGTTGGAGGCTCACCAGGACGCATCATTCTGTAAATAGCAATACGAGCAGCCATTTGATCGGCAGTTTCATCAATACGCAATGTTTGAGAAATGAATGAACCTTGATCTAGATCGTTTGTGTAAATTGTTTGTAACTCTTTAACGCCAGCTTCTCTCAAATTGGCTAATAGAGTTTCTGTAATTTCTTCGTTTGCTGTTGCCAATACTTCGCCAGTATCTGCATCAACAATGTTCTTCGCAACAACGCGACCAATTAAATAGTCATCAGGCACATTAATGGCTGTTGTTTTTGCTGCTTCAAGATCACGAATATTTTTTGCGTTAATACGCTTGTCTTTTGCAACAACAACGTTGCCTGACTTATCTGTGATATCAAAACGTGCAACTTCGCCTTTTAAGCGCTCAGCCACAAAGTTCATTTGCGCGCCAGCTGCTTGCAACTTGAAATCATCAAAGCCGAAGAAGTTTTCCAAAATCTGCTCATCGCTCATACCAATTGCTTTAAGCAAGATAGTGACTGGCATCTTGCGACGACGGTCAATACGGAAATACAAAATATCTTTAGGGTCAAATTCAAAATCTAACCATGAACCACGGTAAGGAATCACACGTGCTGAGAACAATAATTTTCCAGAGCTATGTGTCTTGCCTTTGTCATGCTCAAAGAACACGCCAGGAGAACGATGCAACTGAGAAACAATTACACGCTCTGTACCATTGATTACGAATGAGCCAGTATCAGTCATCAATGGAATTTCACCCATGTAGACTTCTTGCTCTTTTACTTCTTTTACCTTTGTAGGCGCTTCGCGATCATTAATGATCAAGCGAACTTTTGCGCGCAAGGCTGAGTGATATGTCAAACCACGTTGTTGACATTCTTTAACATCAAACGGTGGAGTTGAAAGGTTGTACTGAACAAATTCCATGCGCGCAAAACCATTGTTTGACACGATTGGGAATATCGAAGTGAATGCAGATTGCAAACCTTCATTGATGCGTTCAGCAGGTGATCTTGATTCTTGCAAAAATTTTGCATAAGACTCAAGTTGTGTTGTCAACAAGTAAGGTACTTGATGATTATTAGGGCGCTTCGCGAAGCTTTTACGGATACGCTTGCGTTCGGTGAAACTATAAGCCATGTCATCTCCGAATTTAAGCGACTGAACAGAGATTTGGTGATTGGCCTCTACCAATCGTGGCTGACGGTATGCAGATGCATAACCCGACCAAACTTGCCTTTTGCAGTCGTATCAAAAGGCAAACCAGATACCAACTAATTAATATCTGGTTTGCCTTCTAAGCAAACCGGGCAGCAAAAGCTGCCCATCAAACCTATTACTTAAGTTCGACTTTAGCGCCAGCTTCTTCAAGCTTCTTCTTAGCGTCTTCAGCTGCTGCTTTGTCAACGCCTTCTTTGATTGGCTTCGGTGCGCCATCAACTAAGTCTTTAGCTTCTTTCAAGCCCAAGCCAGTGATTTCGCGAACAGCTTTAATCACGCTCACTTTGTTTGCGCCAGCTTCAGCCAACACAACTGTGAACTCTGATTGCTCAGCTGCACCAGCAGCGGCACCACCACCTGCGCCAGGAGCAGCAACAGCCATTGCAGCTGCTGATACACCAAATTTTTCTTCAAATGCTTTTACTAGATCGTTCAAGTCCATTACAGACATATTGCCAACGGCTTCTAGAATGTCGTCTTTAGTAACTGCCATTTTTAAAACTCCTAATTCAAATTTCTTTAATTAATTAAAGTAAGACTGCAATTACGCAGCTTCTTTAGCTTTCTTTTCTGCAACCGCTGCCAATACACGAGCCATACCAGAAACTGGGGCTTGCATAACGCCAAGCAACATCGCGATAAGTTCATTACGTCCAGGAATAGATGCCAAAGCTTTAACTGCTGCTGCATCCATCACCTTGCCGTTGTATGAACCCGCTTTGATTACTAAAGCTGCTTGCGTCTTTGAAAAGTCGTTTAAAACTTTTGCTGACGCAACTGGGTCTGCGGAGATACCGTAAATAAGCGGACCAGCCATCTCACCGGCCAATGATTCGAATGACGTACCTTGAACTGCACGACGTGCCAATGTGTTCTTCATAACGCGAAGATAAACACCATTTGCACGAGCTTGAGCTCGAAGAGTAGTCAGTTCGCCCACTGGAATACCGCGGTATTCAGCTAGCACCATGGTTTGAGCTTGTGCAACTTCTGCACTCACTTCAGCCACGACCGCCTTTTTGTCTTCCATATTTAAAGGCACTGTTTAACTCCTATTAACCTAACTGTTACCAGTTAGGGGTTGCACACAGGCGAATTCTTTTCAGGATCGCCATCTGCGTTGGCACCATTTCTGGCATTAAGAGTTATCTCTAACTCACCAACGGTCTTTGATGTTCAAGCGCAAAATTTCTTTTGCGCTTAACCCAAAGTTCTTTTAATGGCCGCTATTAAGCAGCCAATGAGTTTTGGTCAACACGTACGCCAGCACCCATCGTGCTGCTTACGGCAACTTTTCTCAAATAAACACCCTTACTAGCAGCTGGCTTAGCTTTGTTCAAAGCATCCAACAATGCCAATAAGTTATTTTTCAACGCACCAGGTTCAAATGAGCGACGACCAATCGTTGCGTGAACGATACCGGCTTTGTCAACACGGAACTGCACCTGACCAGCTTTAGCATTTTTAACTGCACCAGCAACGTCTGGGCTCACAGTACCAACCTTAGGGTTAGGCATCAAACCTCTTGGACCAAGAATTTGACCCAATGTACCCACGATGCGCATCGCATCTGGAGATGCAATCAAAATATCAAAATCAATCTTGCCAGCTTTAATTTGATCAGCCAAATCATCCATGCCAACAATCTCTGCACCTGCGGCTTTAGCTTGTTCAGCTTTCTCACCTTGAGCAAATACTGCAACACGAACTGATTTACCTGTACCAGCAGGCAACACCACTGAACCACGAACAACTTGGTCAGATTTCTTAGCATCAATACCTAATTGCACAGCAACGTCGATAGACTCATCAAATTTAGCTGTTGCAAATTCTTTAACAAGGCTTAATGCCTCATCAATTGGGTAAAACTTGTTACGGTCTACTTTTGCTTGAAAAGCAGCTACGCGTTTAGAAACTTTAGCCATGATTAGAGTCCTTCCACAGTGATACCCATAGAGCGGGCGCTACCAGCGATTGTGCGAACAGCTGCATCCATATCTGCTGCTGTAAGGTCAGGCATTTTTGCCTTAGCAATTTCCTCAGCTTGAGCGCGAGTAATCTTGCCAACCTTGTCTGTATGTGGACGTGCAGAACCCTTTTCCAACTTGGCAGCTTTCTTAATCAAAACTGTTGCTGGAGGAGTCTTCATCACAAATGTGAAGCTCTTGTCTGCGAACGCAGTGATCACTACTGGAATTGGTAAACCAGGCTCCATGCTCTGAGTTTGAGCATTAAACGCTTTACAGAATTCCATGATGTTCAAACCGCGTTGACCTAACGCAGGACCAACTGGTGGCGATGGATTCGCTTTACCGGCTGGGATTTGTAGCTTAATAAAGCCAATAATCTTCTTTGCCATTTTTACACTCCAATTTAGGCGCATCTTTTTTAAAAAGACCACCGTTGAGTAAAACGCCTTGTTAGAGCGGCGACCCTAACTCAGCTCCTCATACAAACCTGTTTTCACAGGCCTGTAAATCTTTACATCTTTTCTACCTGACCGAACTCTAGCTCTACAGGTGTGCCACGACCGAAGATTGTTACTGAAACTCTCAAACGAGATTTTTCGTAGTTAACTTCTTCTACGTTGCCGTTGAAGTCTGTGAATGGACCTTCTTTAACGCGAACCATTTCACCCACTTCAAACAATGTTTTTGGTTTTGGCTTATCAACACCAGCTTGCATTTGATCCATGATCTTTTGCACTTCAGCTGGTGAAATTGGTGATGGTTTATTTCTAACTCCACCAACAAAGCCAGTCACTTTTGGCGTATTTTTTACCAAGTGCCATGTCTCATCAGTCATTTCCATTTCGATAAGAACATAACCAGGGAAGAAGCGGCGCTCAGAAACAGCCTTGTGACCGCTCTTGATTTCTACAACCTCTTCAGATGGCACCAAAATCTTGCCAAACTTATCAGCCATTCCAGAACGTGCAATACGCTCTGTTAAACCTTTTTGCACACTCTTCTCCATACCAGAGTAAGCATGAATAACATACCAGCGCATATTGCCAGTAGTTTGTGTATTGATGATTGCTTGTTCAGACATCTTTTACTCACTTCCAACCGAGGAATACAGAGAAAACCAACCACTCAATGAGTTTGTCAGCTGCCCACAAGAACAAAGCCATAACAACAACAAATGCAAAAACAACTAGCGTCATTTGCGTTGCTTCTTTACGACTTGGCCATACAACTTTTTTAGCCTCAGCAACTGAATCTTTGGCATAAGCCAAAAAGCGCTTTCCATCAGCCGACACAGCAGCAAGAACAACTGCTACCGCAAAGCCACCCAATAGCACAGCCAATCTCACCCAAATAGTTTGAGAAGCTAACGTGTAATAAGCGACTAAAGAAAGAATGACAATAAAACCAGCCAGGATAATCATCCAGCTAGTTTTATTTTCTTGTTCGACTGATGTTTGCGACATATTTTTCAGTTTGCTGTGGCAGGGGCGGAGGGCATCGAACCCCCAACCTTCGGTTTTGGAGACCGACACTCTGCCAATTGAGCTACGCCCCTTACGTTCATTAATCTAAAACTTTAGCAACAACACCAGCGCCTACAGTACGGCCGCCTTCACGGATCGCGAAACGAAGACCTTCTTCCATCGCGATCGGAGCGATCAACTTCACTGTAATCGTAACGTTATCACCAGGCATCACCATCTCTTTGTCTTTTGGCAATTCGATAGAACCTGTTACGTCAGTTGTACGGAAGTAGAACTGTGGACGATAGTTGTTGAAGAATGGTGTGTGACGACCACCTTCATCTTTGCTCAATACATACACCTCAGCTGTGAAGTGTGTGTGTGGCGTAATAGAACCTGGCTTAGCCAATACTTGACCACGCTCAACTTCTTCACGCTTTGTACCGCGCAACAAGATACCTACGTTGTCACCAGCTTGACCTTGGTCTAACAACTTACGGAACATCTCAACGCCTGTACATGTTGTCTTCAATGTTGGCTTGATACCGATAATTTCAATCTCTTCACCAACCTTAATAATACCGCGCTCAATACGACCAGTCACAACAGTACCGCGACCAGAAATAGAGAATACGTCTTCAACTGGCATCAAGAACGCGCCATCCACAGCACGCTCTGGTGTTGGAATGTATGTGTCCAATGCTTCAGCCAACTTCATGATCGCGCCTTCGCCTAGATCGCCTTTGTCGCCCTCAAGAGCCAACTTAGCTGAACCTTTAACGATTGGTGTGTCATCGCCTGGGAAGTCATACTTAGACAACAACTCACGAACTTCCATTTCTACTAGCTCTAACAACTCTGCATCGTCAACCATGTCGCACTTGTTCATGAACACGATGATGTATGGAACGCCCACTTGGCGTGCCAACAAGATGTGCTCACGTGTTTGTGGCATAGGACCGTCTGCTGCAGACACAACCAAAATAGCGCCGTCCATTTGGGCCGCGCCAGTAATCATGTTCTTAACGTAGTCAGCGTGACCTGGGCAGTCAACGTGTGCGTAGTGACGGTTTGCTGTCTCGTACTCAACGTGTGCTGTATTAATCGTAATACCGCGTGCCTTCTCTTCTGGTGCCGCATCAATTTGGTCGTAAGCTTTTGCTTCGCCACCAAACTTCGCTGACAACACTGTAGCAATCGCTGCAGTTAATGTTGTTTTACCGTGGTCAACGTGACCAATTGTGCCTACGTTTACGTGCGGTTTCGTCCGCTCAAATTTCTCTTTTGCCATTTTTTCAGCCTCAATTAAATGAATACTAAACTCTGGTGCTCATGGGCAGGATCGAACTGCCGACCTCTCCCTTACCAAGGGAGTGCTCTACCACTGAGCCACATGAGCAAACTAAATGCCACCATTACTGGAGCGGGTAGAGGGAGTCGAACCCTCGTCTCTAGCTTGGAAGGCTAGGGTAATAGCCGTTATACGACACCCGCCAGGCACTTCACTCACCCACAACAACAACTCAACTACAACTACATACAACTGGTGGGGAGGGATGGATTCGAACCAACGTAGGCGTAAGCCAACAGATTTACAGTCTGCCCCCTTTAGCCACTCGGGCACCTCCCCGTGAACCGCATATTATTACTTAAATCAACAACTTTTGTCAAATATCTCGACGTAAAACTCACTAACAAAATACAAAGCAAAACGCCCAGATCAGCTTGATCTGGGCGTTTCTAAAAGGTGCCTGGCAATTACCTACTTTCACACGGGTAATCCGCACTATCATCGGCGTAGAGTCGTTTCACGGTCCTGTTCGGGATGGGAAGGGGTGGTTCCAACTCGCTATTGTCACCAGGCATAGAGGGTAGGTTACTTGTTAAATCAACAAATAACCAAATTCGAGTAAGCAATTGGGTAGTGACCTATCAAAAACAGGCACTACATATCAGCACCAAATGTGCTGGTTATAGGATCAAGCCTAACGGGCAATTAGTATCAGTTAGCTTAACGCATTACTGCGCTTCCACACCTGACCTATCAACGTCGTGGTCTTCAACGACCCTTCATGGAGGTTAAACCTCCGGGAAATCTCATCTTCAGGCAAGTTTCCCGCTTAGATGCTTTCAGCGGTTATCTCTTCCGTACATAGCTACCCTGCGATGCTTCTGGCGAAACAACAGGTACACCAGCGGTACGTCCACTCCGGTCCTCTCGTACTAGGAGCAGCCCCCGTCAAATTTCCAACGCCCACGGCAGATAGGGACCAAACTGTCTCACGACGTTTTAAACCCAGCTCACGTACCTCTTTAAATGGCGAACAGCCATACCCTTGGGACCGGCTACAGCCCCAGGATGAGATGAGCCGACATCGAGGTGCCAAACACCGCCGTCGATATGAACTCTTGGGCGGTATCAGCCTGTTATCCCCAGAGTACCTTTTATCCGTTGAGCGATGGCCCTTCCATACAGAACCACCGGATCACTATGACCTGCTTTCGCACCTGCTCGACTTGTCGGTCTCGCAGTTAAGCACGCTTTTGCCATTGCACTTTAGGCACGATGTCCGACCGTACCAAGCGTACCTTCGTACTCCTCCGTTACACTTTGGGAGGAGACCGCCCCAGTCAAACTGCCTACCATGCACTGTCCCCGACCCAGATAATGGGACAAGGTTAGAACCTCAAACAAACCAGGGTGGTATTTCAAGGACGGCTCCATCAGAACTAGCATCCTGATATCAACGCCTCCCACCTATCCTACACAGATCGGTTCAAAGTCCAATGCAAAGCTACAGTAAAGGTTCATGGGGTCTTTCCGTCTAGCCGCGGGTAGATTGCATCATCACAAACATTTCAACTTCGCTGAGTCTCAGGAGGAGACAGTGTGGCCATCGTTACGCCATTCGTGCAGGTCGGAACTTACCCGACAAGGAATTTCGCTACCTTAGGACCGTTATAGTTACGGCCGCCGTTTACTGGGACTTCAATCAAGAGCTTGCACCCCATCATTTAATCTTCCAGCACCGGGCAGGCGTCACACCCTATACGTCCACTTTCGTGTTTGCAGAGTGCTGTGTTTTTATTAAACAGTCGCAGCCACCATTTTATTGCAACCCTTTTGCCCTTCTATTGTTCATAGTCAAGCTACTTGGGCGTACCTTATCCCGAAGTTACGGTACCAATTTGCCGAGTTCCTTCTCCTGAGTTCTCTCAAGCGCCTTAGAATACTCATCTCGCCCACCTGTGTCGGTTTGCGGTACGGTCTTGTTAAACTGAAGCTTAGAGGCTTTTCTTGGAACCACTTCCGATTGCTTCGCGAATAAATTCGCTCGCCTCACATCCTTGAATTACGCTAGCGGATTTGCCTACTAGCCTTCTCCAATGCAAGGACCGGGACATCCAACACCCGGACAACCTTCCGCGATCCGTCCCCCCATCGCATTTAACAATGGTACAGGAATATTAACCTGTTTCCCATCAGCTACGCATCTCTGCCTCGCCTTAGGGGCCGACTCACCCTACGCCGATGAACGTTGCGTAGGAAACCTTGGGCTTACGGCGAGGGGGCTTTTCACCCCCTTTATCGCTACTCATGTCAGCATTCGCACTTCTGATACCTCCAGCATGGTTCACACCACACCTTCACAGGCTTACAGAACGCTCTCCTACCATCACTTACGTGATCCACAGCTTCGGTAACTGGCTTAGCCCCGTTACATCTTCCGCGCAGGACGACTCGATCAGTGAGCTATTACGCTTTCTTTAAAGGATGGCTGCTTCTAAGCCAACCTCCTGACTGTTTTAGCCTTCCCACTTCGTTTCCCACTTAGCCCGTTTTAGGGACCTTAGCTGGTGGTCTGGGTTGTTTCCCTCTTGACGGCGGACGTTAGCACCCGTCGTCTGTCTCCCGTGCTCGCACTCTTCGGTATTCGGAGTTTGCTATGGCGCAGTAATCCGCAATGGACCCCACTACCATGACAGTGCTCTACCCCCGAAGGTGATACACGAGGCACTACCTAAATAGTTTTCGGAGAGAACCAGCTATTTCCAGTTTTGTTTAGCCTTTCACCCCTATCCACAGCTCATCCCCTAACTTTTCAACGTTAGTGGGTTCGGTCCTCCAGTACGTGTTACCGCACCTTCAACCTGGCCATGGATAGATCAACTGGTTTCGGGTCTACACCCAGCAACTAGCGCCCTATTCGGACTCGCTTTCGCTACGCCTCCCCTATACGGTTAAGCTTGCTACTGAATGTAAGTCGCTGACCCATTATACAAAAGGTACGCAGTCACCCCTTACGAGGCTCCTACTGTTTGTATGCATGCAGTTTCAGGATCTATTTCACTCCCCTCCCGGGGTTCTTTTCGCCTTTCCCTCACGGTACTTGTTCACTATCGGTCGATTACGAGTATTTAGCCTTGGAGGATGGTCCCCCCATATTCAGACAGGATTTCACGTGTCCCGCCCTACTTGTCTCTAGCTTAGTTCGATTAATCGGTTTTCCCATACGGGGCTATCACCCTTTATTGCCGGACTTTCCATTCCGTTCTGATAACAGACTAATTAATACTAGAAGGCTTCTCCCATTTCGCTCGCCACTACTTTGGGAATCTCGGTTGATGTCTATTCCTCTGGCTACTTAGATGTTTCAGTTCACCAGGTTCGCTTCGCGTAACCTATGTATTCAGTTACGGATACCTCAAAAGAGGTGGGTTTCCCCATTCAGAAATCTACGGATCAAAGCTTATTTGACAACTCCCCGTAGCTTATCGCAGTCTATAACGTCTTTCATCGCCTGTAATCGCCAAGGCATCCACCACATGCACTTATTCGCTTGATCCTATAACGAGCACCACTGGTACAAGTTATAAGTTCTTCTCTATATTACTAACTACTTGTTGCGATATGTTTGTGCCGTAATCCAAGTAAAACTAATTACTTGAAGAACTATTTGTTGTTGATTTAATCAACTACCCATGTATATTGAACTCTCAATAAATTCAATATACGCATTGCTTACTCAAATTTTTAAAGAACAGCCAATTAATGGCAAAGATAAATACACCTTGATGCACTTATCTTTGCCGTTATAAGTAGATGGTGGAGGATGACGGGATCGAACCGACGACCCCCTGCTTGCAAAGCAGGTGCTCTCCCAGCTGAGCTAATCCCCCAGCTAATACTTATTGCCAGGCTTGCTGCTAATCTGTGGTGGGTCTGGAAGGACTTGAACCTTCGACCCCCGCCTTATCAAGACGGTGCTCTAACCACCTGAGCTACAGACCCGCGGCATTTCTCTCTTTATCAACCGATAAGTGTGGGCACTAAAGAATCAACATCTTTTCTCTAGAAAGGAGGTGATCCAGCCGCACCTTCCGATACGGCTACCTTGTTACGACTTCACCCCAGTCATGAACCCTGCCGTGGTCGTCGCCCTCCTTGCGGTTAGGCTAACGGCTTCTGGCAAAACCCACTCCCATGGTGTGACGGGCGGTGTGTACAAGACCCGGGAACGTATTCACCGCGACATTCTGATCCGCGATTACTAGCGATTCCAGCTTCACGTAGTCGAGTTGCAGACTACGATCCGGACTACGATGCATTTTCTGAGATTAGCTCCCCCTCGCGGGTTGGCAACCCTCTGTATGCACCATTGTATGACGTGTGAAGCCCTACCCATAAGGGCCATGAGGACTTGACGTCATCCCCACCTTCCTCCGGTTTGTCACCGGCAGTCTCTCTAGAGTGCTCTTGCGTAGCAACTAGAGACAAGGGTTGCGCTCGTTGCGGGACTTAACCCAACATCTCACGACACGAGCTGACGACAGCCATGCAGCACCTGTGTCCACTTTCCCTTACGGGCACCTAATGTATCTCTACTTCGTTAGTGGCATGTCAAGGGTAGGTAAGGTTTTTCGCGTTGCATCGAATTAATCCACATCATCCACCGCTTGTGCGGGTCCCCGTCAATTCCTTTGAGTTTTAATCTTGCGACCGTACTCCCCAGGCGGCTGACTTCACGCGTTAGCTACGTTACTCAGGAATAAATTCCCGAACAACTAGTCAGCATCGTTTAGGGCGTGGACTACCAGGGTATCTAATCCTGTTTGCTCCCCACGCTTTCGTGCATGAGCGTCAGTATTATCCCAGGGGGCTGCCTTCGCCATTGGTATTCCTCCACATCTCTACGCATTTCACTGCTACACGTGGAATTCTACCCCCCTCTGACATACTCTAGCTATGCAGTCACAAGCGCAATTCCCAGGTTAAGCCCGGGGATTTCACGCCTGTCTTACATAACCGCCTGCGCACGCTTTACGCCCAGTAATTCCGATTAACGCTTGCACCCTACGTATTACCGCGGCTGCTGGCACGTAGTTAGCCGGTGCTTATTCTTCAGGTACCGTCATTCGCAAACTGTGTTAGAGCTGCTGTTTCTTCCCTGACAAAAGAGCTTTACAACCCGAAGGCCTTCTTCACTCACGCGGCATTGCTGGATCAGGGTTGCCCCCATTGTCCAAAATTCCCCACTGCTGCCTCCCGTAGGAGTCTGGGCCGTGTCTCAGTCCCAGTGTGGCTGATCGTCCTCTCAGACCAGCTACTGATCGTTGCCTTGGTGAGCCTTTACCTCACCAACTAGCTAATCAGGTATCGGCCGCTCTAATTGCGCGAGGCCTTACGGTCCCCCGCTTTCCCCCTTAGGGATTATGCGGTATTAGCACAGCTTTCGCTGCGTTATCCCCCACAATAAGGTACGTTCCGATATATTACTCACCCGTTCGCCACTCGCCACCAGGTGCAAGCACCCGTGCTGCCGTTCGACTTGCATGTGTAAGGCATGCCGCCAGCGTTCAATCTGAGCCAGGATCAAACTCTTCAGTTTAATTCCTGTGATGCATTACTGCATCGTCGCTCACTCATTCAGAATCGACTCCAGTCTTTCGACCGGAACCAAATTTACTGTTTTGTGAGTACTGCTTATATCTGTCCCGAAGGACTGGATGTCTTTTCTCAGTACCCACATTTATCGGTTGACTACTTTTTAAAGAAGGCTGTTTGCTTTTTGTTTATTTCAAAACGCATTCAGCAGAGAAACGAGACTATGCCTGACCTAAAACAACATGTCAACACCTTTTGCAGAAATATTTACTAATTTGCTCAAAAAAAATTTATTTATTACTAAATTTACAAATATTTCTCTTTAAAAACATAGGGATATAAAAATATTAGGGTAAACCCTTAAATTTACCTAGTTTTTCGTTGATTCTCAGCCTAAAATTGATACTGCACCGCAACACTCAAGGGGCAATATGTTTGAAATAGCCAAAACACTTAAATTACCTAATATTCTGGTCAGGGAATTGCACCCAGGACACAGGGAAAAAATTCGCTTACATCTTTTGGCGCTCTCCGATAAGGATAGAAGCCTAAGGTTTGGCCTACACACAAGCGATGAGGTTATTAACAACTATGTCGCACACATCGATTTTTCAAACGATTCAGTTTTTGGGGTATTTGATAAGCAACTTAATTTGATTGCATGCGCACACCTAGCTTACCCCGCCTTGAAACAAGCCACCAATAGAACTGCTGAATTTGGCGTATCTGTGAGCACAGAGGGGCGCGGCATGGGTATTGGCTCTGCTCTATTTAAACGTGCAGCAACTCATGCAAGAAATACCAATATTGAAATTCTGTACGTGCACTGCTTATCTAGAAATAAGGTGATGATGCACATCGCTGAAAAAGCAGGGATGGAAATCGAATTTTCATATGGCGAGGCGGATGCATATTTAAAACTAGCCAAACCAAACAACAGCAGCATTGTTGCAGAGGCTGTTCACGCACAAGCTGCTGACATTGATTACGCGGTTAAGAAAAATATTCAGCACTCTAAATTTTTAATTTCTCAAATTAGATCTTTTGCACTATCACCCAAATAAAAAAGCTCAGAAATTTCTGAGCTTTTTTATTAATGGTCGCTAGGTTTTATTTATTCGCACCATCTAAGCGACGTTTATCCGCCTCAGAAATTAAATCAAATACTTTTGTTACTTGTTTAACACCTGGAACTTCTCGCGCAATGTTAACTGCTACGTTAGCCTCAGCCTCAGTAACAATACCCATCAAATAAACTTTGCCAGCCTCAGTGACAACTTTCATGGAGTTTGATGGCACATTTTTATCTGCCAAGAAAGCGCCTTTAATTCTTGTTGTTAAATAAGCATCGTTGGTGCGTGCGCTTAATCCACTTAATGGGGCAGCAACTAACTCGTTAAAAACATCAGAAACATTTTTCATTGCTTTAACGCTACTTGCAACCTCTGACTTTAGTTGCTCTGTTCTAGTTTCACCAGTTAACAAGACGCGACGATTAAATACGCTGACATTAACGTGAACGTTATCGCCATATTTTTTAATCAAAAAACTTTCGGCTTCCAACTGTATGCCTCTATCAATAGATTGCGTACCAGGGTTTCTTCTGTCTGCGATTACTAGAGCGCCGCCAGCCATGCCTCCGGCAACAAGAGGGAAGCAACCAGCCAATGCAGTCACGCTTAATGAAGCAGCCATCAACTTTATCGTTTGACGCTTTAAATTCTTATTCATTTCTTCCTCTTCTTTAATCAAGCATTAAATGATCTATGCCATCACATAAACAATGTAACAAAAGCAAATGGGTTTCTTGTATACGTGCAGTTCTATTTGCAGGGACACACAAATGGACATCGCCATCCTTTAAAAGGGCTCCAATTTTGCCGCCGTCCTTACCTGTAAATGCAACAACCTTCATGCCCTTAGCATGCGCACTTTCAATTGCAGCGATAACATTTTTAGAGTTACCAGATGTAGATATGCCCAACAAAATATCACCAGTTTGACCCAAGGCATTTACTTGCTTACTGAAGATCACGTCGTAGCTGTAATCATTGCCAATTGCCGTCAAAATAGACGAGTCTGTTGTTAATGCAATAGCGGGAAGCTCTCGTCTTTCACGCTCAAAACGACCAACCAACTCTGCGGCAAAATGCTGCGCGTCAGCAGCAGAACCACCATTACCACACGCCAAGATTTTTTTACCTGACATTAAGGCCAAATACATCAAGTTAATTGCATCAATGATTTTTGAGGGCAACACCTCTGCAGCTTTTTGCTTTGTAGCAATGCTATCTTCGAAGTGATTTTGTATGCGTTGCCCTAATTTATTTTTGGTATCCATATTCATGCCTAGATTATGCCCCCAAGAAAGCGACACTAGCGACATCTTACGTCAAATTACCCTGAAAATTGCAAGCGCACGATCTTTGATGCATCATCAGTTTTACTCAATTAATTTGGCCCAATAAAACGGGTAGCAGAATGGATCTCTTTAAATACGCACAAGGCCAAAACTTTCCAACTAGCGCCTTATATCTTGTTGCAACCCCAATTGGAAACCTTGCGGACATCACTATTAGAGCCTTACATATTCTTATGCAAGTCGACGGTATTGCTTGTGAGGATAAGCGTCACAGCAGCGCGCTATTAAATGCCTATGGGATTTCTAAACCTTTATACGCCGTGCATGAACATAATGAAAAGTCAGCCAGCCAACACATTATTAATAAGTTGGCACAAGGGGAGAGATGGGCTTACATCTCTGATGCGGGCTCACCCGGAATATCGGACCCGGGTGCCACTCTTTGTGACGAGGTAAGGCAAGCTGGCTTCTTGGCTATTCCATTGCCTGGTCCATGCGCAGTTATCACCGCAATATCTGCGTCAGGTGAGTTTCTAAACAATAGCGATGGTTCATTTCAATTTCTAGGCTTCTTGCCTGCCAAGGCGACGCAACGAGACGCGATGATTAACTTTGCAGTTAACTCAAATGTTGCCAGCTTTTTTTACGAGGCGCCCCACAGAATCGAAGCCACCTTAAAAGCTCTTGCTGAAAAAACTGCTGCAACTCAGCGAATATTTATTGCAAAAGAACTCACCAAAATTTTTGAAGAAATAACGATTCTTAAATCTGATGAAATCACCCAATGGTTAAATCAAGTTAAATCTTGGCAGGGTGAGTACGTTCTTGGTGTTGAGGCTTCCCCCAAAAAGCCAGTCGAATCCGAATTTGATGAAGCAACCTTGGCTTGGATTAAAGCGATTGATAATGAAATAGGGCACAAAGATCTATCAGAAATAATCTCTAAAGTGACTGGAATGCCCAAAAAGGACGCATATAAACATCTACTGGAGTTAAAGCAGTCATAAAAAAACCCCCGAATTCGGGGGTTTTAACCATGCAAGGAAACTTATTTCTTTTCTTCAGCAGCCTTAGGCAGTTCTGGCGCCTTAGGCTCTGCGAACTTGCCACCAGCAGAAGCTGTTAAATAAACAACAGCTCTACCTAACTCATAATCAGAAATATCATCTGGATTTGTGCCCCCACGAGCTGGCATAGCACCCTTACCCTTTACCAAAGAACTTAGTAAACCGTCATAACCACGGCCTAAACGAGCAGACCAACCACCCGCATCACCAAACTTCGGGGCTCCAGCCGCGCCAGAGGCGTGGCATGAGGCGCAAGCTTGTTTATAAACTTCTTCACCTGTTTTGAATACTTTCGGGCCAGAGGCATCCTTAAAGTCTAACAAGGCTACTGGTTTGATTAATTGATTAGCTGCTTCAGCTGCTGCATCGGGATTGGCACCTGGTTTTTTACCGCTACCAACATAAACCATTAATAGGGCAATAATGATTAATGGCACAAAAAAGCTCGCAAAAACCATTACAACCAACTGTTTAGGAGATTTAATCAAATTTCCGTGTTCTTCACTCATTTCGGATTTCCCTTTTTATCTAGCTCGCGACATTATAGCGAGGATAATCATTGTCAGCCTTACAATCTTACATATTGCGACCGTAGTTCAATGGATAGAATTAGAGTTTCCGAAGCTCTCGATACAGGTTCGATTCCTGTCGGTCGCACCATGACCTAGCTCAATAAATACCCATGAAACAAGGCAAACTTGCCTAAAAACCCTTAAAATACCGCTATCTTGAATTCCGCGCTATAAAAGGTCGCCATGTCATCAAATACAGCTGAATTAAATATTGATCAACCAATACCAGTTGGCCAGCCAATTCCACATCGTAAGGTAATTAGGTCTTGGCTAACACCACTAACAGAAAGAGTTGTAGTTAAAGCAATCGCTTTACAGCTACTCGACACGGTTATTTTGACAGCCGGCATCGTTGGCACCGTTTACTTCGAATCTTTTTTAGTAAAGCTTTTTTTAGCTCTATTCTCAGGATTCATGATTGGCCGCATTTTCATTCTTGGTCATGATGCCTGTCATCAAAGCTTTACACCTCACAGAGGCTTGAACAAATTATTAGGTCGCCTAGCATTTTTACCATCTCTTACACCATACAGCTTGTGGGAAGTTGGTCATAACGTAGTTCACCATGGCCAAACAAATTTAAAAGGTTTTGACTTTGTATGGGCGCCACTATCGCTTGAGGAATACAACAACCTTACTGATGGTCAAAAGGCTCTTGAACGCCACTACAGAAGCGGTTGGGGCCCAGCCCTTTATTACTTCCTAGAAATTTGGTGGAAAAAAATGTTTTTCCCAAATAAGAAAAACATGCCTGCAACTCGCCCAGCATTCTTGTGGGATAACGTTTTAGTTTCAGTGTTTGCAGTGATCTGGAACGCAGCACTAATTTATGCGGCACTTGCTACAGATCAATCTGTTTTACTTACGATTGTGATGGGCTTTGTCATTCCTTTCATTTTCTGGAATGCCATGATTGGCTTTGTGGTTTATGTGCACCACACTCATCCAAGTGTTTCTTGGTATTCAGATAAATCCGAATGGCTACGCGCGCAACCATTTGTATCAACAACAGTTCATTTAGCGTTCCCATTCAAGTGGGGTGCTTGGATGCACCACATCATGGAACATACTGCTCATCACGTTGATATGAGCGTACCCCTTTATCAATTGAAGCAAGCTCAATCAAAGCTTGAAACCATGTTGCCGGGCCGCATTATTGTGCAAAAATTCTCATGGGCTTGGTACTTTGAAACTGCCAAACTTTGCAAGCTCTATGACACTGAAAACAAGTGCTGGCTTGATTTCGAAGGCAACAAAACAGCAGATTCAATAAAAGTAGTTTTAAGTTAAATAGAGACAAAAAGACGCCCGAAAGGGCGTTTTTTAAAAAGCCGTTAAAATAGATGGCTAATACTAATAGAGAAGTTCATATGTCAACGCCACCAACCACCTTGGAAAGCAATACAAGAGTCATGAAATTTTGCTCTTCTTGCAGCAGAGAAAAACCCCTTGAAGGTGGTACATGGATACCTACAAGCAATCGTAAACAACGCTGGATTTGCGCTAGTTGTTTATACAACAGAACGCACCGCACAGGCTCTGCAAAAGCTTAATACGCGCCATCCCCAACATAGGGGTTGTTCTTTCTTTCATCACCAAATGTAGACATCGGCCCGTGTCCAGGGACAAAGGCTATATTGTCACCCAGCGGGAACAATTTGCCTCTAATGGCGCCCACTAAATCTGCATGATTTCCGCGCGGAAAATCTGTGCGTCCGATGGAGCCTGCAAACAAGACATCTCCAACAATTGCCAAATGATCTTCAGGACTATAAAAAACCACATGTCCCGGGGTGTGACCTGGGCAATGTTTAACGGTTAACAAAACTTTTCCCACGCTAACAACATCTTCATCATCTAACCACTTGTTGGGCGCAAAGGCATCAGCCTTAGGAAATCCAAAACGCTGGCTTTGAAGTGGTAATTGATCTAGCCAAAATGCCTCGTCTTTGTGTGGCCCTTCAATCTCAACGTTTAATTCCTTGGCTAAAGCCACAGCTCCAGCACAATGATCTATGTGGCCATGCGTTAAGAGAATTTTTTCTGGTGTGGCGCCTGACTTATTTAATGCATCTAATATTTTAGGAATGTCGCCACCAGGATCAACAATCGCAGCACGATTGGTTTCTTCACAAATCAATATTGAGCAGTTTTGCTCAAAAGGGGTTACCGGAACTATGAGTACTTTTAAAGTCATAGCTCCGATTATCCAAATAAATTAAAAAATTACCAGTTAGATTCACGGTCAGGGGTGGCTGTAATTCTGTGAATAGCTAAGTCAGCACCATCAAACTCTTCTTCTTGACTCAGACGCAAACCCAAAACCGTCTTGAGTACACCATAAACAACAAGACCTGCTATTGCAGCAAAAGCAACGCCGGTAAGTGTGCCGATTAATTGGGCTGAAAAACTAACGCCACCCAAACCACCTAATTCTTTTTGTCCAAATATGCCTGCAGCTATACCGCCTAGAGCACCGCATAACCCATGTAGGGGCCAAACACCCAACACATCGTCAATCTTCCAACGGTTTTGTACCAATGTAAACATTACAACGAACAAACCTCCTGCCGCACCGCCAACAATCAGTGCGCCCATTGGATGCATCAAATCTGAGCCCGCACAAACTGCCACCAAACCAGCCAAAGGCCCGTTATAGCTAAATCCTGGGTCATTTTTACCTAATAACCATGCAACCAAGGTTCCGCCAACCATCGCCATCAATGAGTTCATAGCTACTAAGCCACTTAGCTTATCAACTGTTTGCGCACTCATCACATTAAATCCAAACCAACCCACCGCTAACACCCAAGCGCCCAGGGCTAAAAATGGGATATTTGATGGCGGATGAGCTGAAATTCGGCCATCCTTTGTATAGCGACCATGGCGAGCACCCAACAAAATTACAGCCGGCAAGGCAATCCAACCACCCACAGCATGAACCACCACAGAACCAGCAAAGTCATGGAACTCCTCACCGGTTACTGCCTTGATCCAAGCCTGGTAACCAAATTGTTGATTCCAAACCATGCCTTCAAAAATTGGGTATACAAAACCAACCAAAATAAATGTGGCGATCAATTGAGGATTAAATTTTGCACGCTCTGCAATACCCCCAGAAATAATTGCTGGGATTGCTGCTGCAAACGTCAATAAAAAGAAGAATTTAACTAACTCAAAACCATTTTTTTGAGCCAATACCTCTGCGCTAGCAAAGAAATTAACGCCGTATGCAATGCTGTAACCAATAAAAAAGTATGCGATCGTAGAAACTGCAAAATCGATCAATATTTTTACGAGAGCATTTACTTGGTTTTTTTTACGAACTGTTCCAAGTTCTAAAAATGCAAATCCTGCGTGCATAGCAAGCACCATAATGGCGCCAGTCATAATAAAAAGGGCATCTACACCAGTTTTAAAATTTTCCATAAAGCTTCTCCATGTAAGGCTTTAACAAACGTATGGATTATGAATTGCCCCGGTTCATCAATTTGGCACTTTTTGCACCAATAATGTGCAAAAAAGGATTTTTGGTGGATGAAGAGACCTTAGGTACAATATTGCATCGATGGGAGAGTTTGGTTTACCCAACGCCGAAGGCGCAATGCCCATGAACGCTCAGGCAAATGGACCGTCGATATTTACACTCTGGAGAGCGGCATTAAATTGCCCACCGAAGGGGCTAAAGGTACTCAAAAGGTTTGCGTACCTCAATCTCTCAGGTAACAGGACAGGGGGGCATCAATTCCTTTAAGGAGTTTGGATGTCGGCTGTCCCTACAAATCTAAAACGCACAATTCTTTTTGAAACTCACAAAAATGCTGGCGCCAAGCTTGTTGACTTTGGTGGCTGGGAAATGCCGGTTAATTACGGCTCGCAAATCGAAGAGCATCTTGCTACACGAACAAATTGCGGTATCTTCGACGTATCACACATGGCTGCGGTAGACGTAATTGGTAAAGATGCAAAGTCTTTCTTAGAGAAAGTAGTCGCCAATAACGTCAACAAACTAAAAAATAATGGTCAAGCTCTATACGGATGCCTATTGAACGAGCACGCTGGCGTCATTGATGACTTGATTGTTTATCGTCTAGATCCAAATTACAGACTAGTTATTAATGCAGCAACTGCTCACACAGATCTTGAATGGCTCACAAAGCAAGCAAGTGCTTTTGGCGACGTCAAATTAATACCTCGCCGGGCGGATTTAAATAATAGTCAGAATCCCCAAGGCATGATTGCCGTTCAGGGACCCAATGCATTGAATTTAATTAAACAAGCTATTCCAGAGCTAGCGAATTCAGCCAGCGAATTAAAAGTTTTTCATGCGGCATGCGTAGAAACTTCCTTGGGCGAAATCATGATTGCCAGAACTGGCTATACCGGTGAAGATGGCGCTGAATTGTTAATACCTCTAGCAAACACCGCTAAAGCATGGGATCTACTCGTCGATGCTGGCGCCCAGCCTGCGGGCCTAGGCGCAAGAGACACATTAAGACTCGAAGCTGGCATGAATCTGTATGGTCAAGATATGAATGATCAAACCAGCCCATTAGACGTTGGCTTATCTTGGACCATTGATAGATCTACAGATAGAGATTTCATTGGCAGATCAGCTCTTGAAAAAACGCCTCAACAATTTGTGTTTATGGGATTAATCCTACAAGACAAAGGTGTCTTGCGTGCCCATCAAATTGTTAAATCAACTAAGGGGCAAGGTGAAATTACCAGCGGTACATTTAGCCCATCCCTACAAAAATCTATTGCACTAGCAAAATTGCCAATTAATAGCGAAGTTGGCGATATTGTCCAAGTTGTTATTCGCGACAAAGAACTTAACGCTATTGTTGTAAAAGCCCCTTTCGTACGCCATGGCAAAGCCTTGGTTTAATTTTTGGAGAAACCTATGAATATCCCTCAAAACCTACACTACACAGAATCACATGAATGGATTCGCAAAGAAGCCGATGGCACTATCACTGTTGGCATTACTGATCATGCTCAAGAAGCATTAGGTGACATTGTTTTCTTAGAGTTGCCAGAAGTGGGCAAAAGTTTTAACGCAGGCGATGCTTGTGCAGTTGTTGAGTCTGTAAAAGCTGCGAGTGATATCTATGCGCCGGTTGCAGGCGAAGTTATTGCAATTAACGATGCCGTTACAGCAACTCCAGAAGCAGTCAACTCTGATGCATATGATTCTTGGCTATTCAAAATCAAACCTGCTGACATTAGCAAAGTTGATGGCTTGCTAACCGCAGAAGCTTATGGCAAAAATATTGGTGCATAAATAATGAAAAGCTCTTTGACCACTCTAGAAAATCACGATGCTTTCTTAGGGCGCCACATTGGCCCATCATCTAATGATGAAGCATCTATGTTGAATTTTTTGGGATTTACCCAGCGTGAAGATTTAATCAATTCTGTTATTCCAAACAAAATTCGCAGCAAAGATAAGCTACCCCTTGGCGCTTACAGTGATGCAAAAAGCGAGACTGAAGCTCTAGAGTTATTGGCAAGTATTGCCAATCAAAATAAAGTTTTTAAATCTTTTATTGGTCAAGGCTATTACAACAACATCACGCCTGGTGTGATTCAAAGGAATATTCTTGAAAATCCTGCCTGGTACACAGCGTACACACCATATCAACCAGAAATTTCTCAAGGTCGTCTAGAAGCCATCGTTAACTTTCAGCAAATGTTGATTGATTTAACAGGCATGGATATTGCCAATGCCTCTATGCTTGATGAGGGTACGGCAGCAGCCGAGGCAATGACATTAGCACTCAGAACCTGCAAATCAAAATCGACAACGTTTTTTGTTGCCAATGATGTACTCCCTCAAACTTTGGCAGTAATCAAAACGCGCGCAAAACCTTTAAACATCAACATTCAAGTTGGCAATCTGAATGACGCCCTAACGGCTGATGCATTTGCCGTGCTTATTCAATATCCAGGCGTTGATGGCTCTATTGAAGAAAAAGATACTTATTTAGCAATTGCTGAAGCTGTTCATGCCAAAGGTGGTTTGTTAATTGCAGCGGCTGACTTATTAGCACTAACTCTTTTAACTCCACCGGGTGAGTGGGGCGCAGATGTTGCAATTGGCAGCGCACAACGCTTTGGCGTTCCATTAGGCTTTGGTGGACCATCTGCTGGCTATTTAGCAACAAAAGATGCCCTAAAAAGAAGTATGCCTGGGCGCTTGGTTGGTGTAACAGTTGACGCACAAGGTCAGCCCGCTTACCGTTTAGCGCTTCAAACTCGAGAGCAACACATACGCCGCGAAAAAGCCACTTCAAATATTTGTACCGCCCAAGTTTTACTTGCAGTAATGGCAAGTATGTATGCGGTCTACCATGGCCCTAGCGGTTTAAAGAAAATTGCGCTTAAGGTTCACCGTCAAACGAGCATTATTGCCTTGGCTCTTAAAAAGCTTGGGTTTGAAATTGTTAACCAACATTGGTTTGACACTCTCACTATTAAGACAAGTGATGCAGCAAAAATCCATAAAGCCGCTGAAGCATCAGAGTGCAATTTAAGATTCATTGATGATCAACATGTTGGTATCTCTATTGACGAGACCACTAGCCGCAATGAACTTCATTTATTGTGGTCTATTTTTGGCGGAAAGGGTGCATTAGACATTGATGCTCTTGATGCAACAGTTACAAATGCAGTTCCAAATTCGCTAATTCGAACCAGTGAATACTTAACACATCCAACTTTTAATCGTTATCACTCAGAACACGAAATGCTTCGCTACCTCCGTAGTTTGGCTGATAAAGATTTAGCGCTAGACAGAACCATGATTCCATTGGGCTCTTGCACAATGAAACTTAACGCTACTAGCGAAATGATGCCAGTCACATGGCCAAGCTTTTCTCAAATACATCCATTAGCACCGGAATCACAATGGGCTGGCTACGCAAAGCTAATTGAAGACACCGAGCGGATGATGTGTGCGGCTACCGGTTACGATGCAGTTTCTTTACAACCAAATGCCGGGTCTCAAGGTGAGTACGCAGGTCTATTGGTAATACATGCCTACCATGAGTCTCGTGGCGAAGGTCACAGAAATATCTGTCTTATTCCATCTTCAGCGCACGGAACGAATCCTGCGTCGGCGCAAATGGCTGGTATGCAAGTGGTAGTGGTCAACTGTGATGCTAATGGTAACGTTGACTTAGTTGACCTAAAGGCAAAAGCAGAAGAGCACTCAAATAATTTGGCAGCAATCATGATTACTTATCCAAGTACTCACGGCGTGTTTGAAGAAGGCGTTCAAGAATTGTGCGACATCATTCACCAACACGGCGGTCAAGTTTATATCGATGGCGCCAACATGAACGCTTTGGTTGGCACAGCAGCACCAGGCCATTTTGGCGGTGACGTTAGCCATCTCAACCTACACAAAACTTTCTGCATACCTCATGGTGGTGGTGGCCCAGGTGTTGGACCAGTTGCCGTTCGCTCTCATCTAGCCAAATTTTTGCCATGCTCATTTACAGCAGGCACTGCCTCAAAGTGGAATGATTTAGATTGGATGCGTATTAGTGCATCTCCATTCGGTTCAGCTTCTATTTTGCCTATCTCATGGATGTACGTAGCCATGATGGGTTCTGCCGGCCTTGCTAAAGCTACAGAAACAGCGATTCTTTCTGCTAACTACGTTGCCAAAAAACTAGAGAGCTACTTCCCTGTTTTATACAAAGGCAATGCTGGCTTGGTTGCACATGAATGTATTCTGGATCTGCGACCACAACAAAAAGAGTCTGGCATCAGTAATGAGGACGTTGCTAAACGATTAATGGATTTTGGTTTCCATGCGCCAACTATGAGCTTTCCAGTGCCTGGCACATTAATGATTGAGCCAACAGAAAGTGAATCTAAATTTGAATTAGACCGCTTTATTGAAGCAATGACTACTATCGCAGAAGAAATCAAAAAAGTTGTTAACGGTGCTTATGATAAGGATGACAACCCTTTGAAGAATGCTCCGCACACAGCTGAGGTGGTTTTGGCTAATAATTGGGATCATTCATACAGCCGAGAAGAAGCCGCTTATCCGGTTGGTCGCTTGAGAAAAAATAAATACTGGCCACCAGTTGGTAGAGCAGACAATGTCTACGGTGACAGAAATCTTTTCTGCACGTGCGTTCCAATTGCAGAATACGCGTAATCTAAAGATTTATTAGATCAATATGGGGTCGCGCTCGATATACCAGCCGACCCCTTTTCTTTTTGTGTTTTGCTCTGTTAGGTAATGTTGCATCACTTGAATTGCCAGTTGTAGAGACTGACGATTACCACTTTCAATTAAGACCTGAGCACGTTCTTTTCCAGCAACTCGCACCATTGCTCTGGGTATAACATCACTTAGTGAAACGTTTTGTGGCCAATTTTGATCAGCTTTTGAAAAGTTAACAGCCTCTCTTAACATGTCAATCGCTGCCATTATTGTTTTATGCTCTGCATGAACGAGGGCTTGATATGAGAATGGTGGCAGCCCAACTAACTCTCTTTCATTTTTAAGCTCTTCTAAAAAACCATCTACATCATTTGTCTTTAAGTATGTATATGGAGCAGCATTTGGATATCGTGTTTGAATAATCACTTTTGACTGACCAGTTTTTTCACTACGTCCCGCACGACCTGCCACCTGCATTAGCTGGGCAAATAAACGCTCACCAGCTCTAAAGTCTTGTGAAAACAAACTGGCATCAGCATCGATTACACCAACCAAAGATACTGCCTTGTAGTCATGCCCCTTAGTAATCATTTGTGTTCCAACAATGATGTCAGCATCACCATCATGTATCGCACCAAAAAGATTATCTGCGCTTCCTTTTTTGCGAGTTGTGTCAGCATCTATACGCAATATCTTTGCCCGTGGAAAAGTCTTAACTAAAAATTCCTCAACTTTTTGCGTTCCCTTACCAATAGGTTGCAAATCAGCATTGCCGCAGTCTGGGCATGCTTTTGGTATTTGCTTTATTAGTCCACAGTGATGGCAGCACAGATTTTTTTTATGTTCAGCAATCTTATGCAGGACCATATGTGCAGAACATTTTTGACAATCTGAAATCCAACCACATGCTTCGCAAGATATAACCGGTGAATAACCACGCCGGTTAATATAAATAAGGCTTTGCAAACCAAGATCAATATTTTTTTGCAATGCCTCTAATAGATAGGCGCTAAAACCATGATCGCTTTGTTGGCTAATCTTTCTATCTTGCTTTATATCGACCAACTCAATAATAGGTGGCTCAGAATCTTTTGCGGCTCGGTTCGATAAAGTTAGCTTTTGGTATCTTGATTCTTCTGCATGAAACCAAGTCTCTAAACTAGGCGTTGCGGATACCAAGAGCACTGGTATCGATAATTTTTTAGCTCGCCAAATTGCAAGATCTCTAGCGGAGTATCTAACACCCTCTTGTTGCTTATAAGATAGATCGTGCTCTTCATCTACAACAATGGCCTTCAGATTGGGCATTGATGCCATGATGGCCATGCGAGTTCCGAGAATAATTTGTGCATCTCCAGCGTGCGCACAGGCCCAATGATCGGCTCTACTCCTGTCAGTTAATCCGCTGTGCAGCACCACCACCTTTTTATTCGGAAAAGCGCCTTGTATGGTTGACTCCATTTGAGGAGTTAAATTGATTTCCGGAACCATGATTAACACCTGTGAATCGGGTGTTTCCAATACTTTTTCCAACCAGCGTAAATACGTTAACGTTTTACCGCTGCCCGTTACTCCTTGCAATAAATTGCATGAATATTCTTGACTAACGGTTTTAGCTATTAAGTTACTAACAATTTCTTGCTGCTGTGTATTTAACGCAATTTCTTTAGTTGACGTTTCTTTTATATCTAATTCTTTTTTCTTTTTTCTTTTTTCTTTACTGAGGAGATCCCACTTATTTTTTTGACGCCACAACTTTGGTATGGCGGGCAATAGAACTTCGCCAATCGTGCGCTGATAATAACTAGCCGCAAACTCTGACATTCCCAATAAGTCTTCTGACAAAGGACTTATTGGGGCTAAGCCTTGAACATCTTTTAATTTATCTAAATCATAATCAGAGCGCTCTTTAATGCTCATGACAACGCCAACACAATCTTTTCTTCCGAAGTTGACTGCAATAATTTGACCTCTTTGTGGTTTTATATCTAGACATAAGTTATTCCACCTGTAATCAAATAGTTTATTGATCGGGTTATCTAAAGCCACCTCAACAATTATTTGTTTTTCGGAATTTTGCAAAAAGCTCATGTTTTACTTTAAGTCTACGATGAAGAGCATTGGGGCTAATGACTTTTTTAAAAGCTTAATTTATCTGTGGAAAACCTTGTGGATAAGTGGTTAATTATCACAGTTTTTTATCGGCTAAAACTTTTTTATTAGCTAATTGATTTCTAAAAAGTAAATTTTTACTCATATAAATCAATACTTTATAAAATCACAAAAGGGTTTGAAGCCATTTTTATGATTTATTAATTGCTTCGCTGCACAAAACTTAACCTGTGCATAAGTTACTACTCACATGCTGAAATTTTATTGATTTCTAAGTGTTTTTGAGTGGCTCACAACAGTTTCAGTTAGAGCGGTAACATGGTCTGGGTTGGTAAATTGTGAGATACCATGTCCCAAATTAAACACATGTCCATCCAATGAATGTAATCCAGAACCCAAAGATGGGGACTCTGCTAACTCATCTAAAATTCTTTTTGCCTCTTGACTGATTTGCTCAGGACTTGAAAACAACGCCAAAGGATCAAAGTTTCCTTGAAGCGCCAACGGCTTATTCACTGCTAGTAAGCGCTTACGTGATTTGGCAACAGAGGCCGTCCAATCCAAGCCAATAACATCTGCGCCTGAAGAAGCTATGTCTTCTAACCAAATTCCACCGCCTTTAGTAAAAACTAATATAGGAATTCTTTGGCCATCTTTTTCACGGGGCAATAAATCAATGACAGCTTTCATGCTAGCTAACGAGGTTTTTTGATACCAACCATCTGGTAACAAGCCACCCCAAGTATCAAATATCATCAACGCTTGTGCGCCCGCATCGACTTGAGCTGTCAAATACGCTGCTACTGATTGAATATTTGCATCTAGAATTTTCTTCATCAAGTCCGGACGCTGATAAAGCATGCCCTTCGTATGCTTAAAATCATCCGAGCCAGAGCCCTCAACCATATAACAAGCCAAAGTCCATGGGCTACCTGAGAATCCGATCAACGGAACTCTTTGCTGACCATCTTGTATCAATGCTTTTCTAATTTCTGAAACAGCATCAAAAACATATTTCAACTCATTAAGATCAGCAACTCTCAAGTTATTGACTGCCTGCTCATCTCGCAAGGGTTTGCTAAAACGAGGCCCTTCACCGGCCTCAAAAGTTAAACCCAAACCCATTGCATCGGGTATTGTCAAAATATCTGAGAATAGAATGGCAGCATCCAATGGATATCTATCCAAAGGCTGTAATGTAACTTCTGTTGCTAATTGAGGATTTTTTGCAAGCGCGAGAAAACTTCCAGCTACAGCACGCGTTGCGTTGTATTCAGGCAAATAACGACCTGCCTGGCGCATCAACCAAATAGGAGTTCTATCTGTTGACTGCTTTAAGCATGCGCGCAGGAATCGATCGTTAATTAAAGCCAATTATCTTTTTTGACGTAACTTAGCAATAGCAGCCAATTGAGCAGCAGCCATTGCAAACTCTGATTGAGCATGAGCAAAATCAATATCAGTACTACGATTTTGCATTGCTTCTTCAGCAGCTTTTTTCGCCTCTAGTGCCTTAGCTTCATCAAGGTCATGCCCACGAATAGCAGTATCAGCAAGTACTGTTACTTTATTTGGTTGAACCTCTAGAATGCCACCAGCAACGAAAACAAACTCTTCTTCGCCGTCAGCTTTTTCAATACGTACAGCGCCTGGACGAATTCTTGTGATCAGCGGGGTGTGTCCTGGAAGGATACCCAACTCACCACTTTCGCCTGGCAAAGCTACAAATTTAGCTTCGCCCCCGAAAATAGATTGTTCAGCGCTCACTACATCAACGTGGATGTTAGACATGTGCGTTCCTTGGTATTACTGCAACTTCTTAGCTTTTTCGATAGCTTCGTCGATGCCACCAACCATATAGAATGCCTGTTCTGGCAAGTGGTCAAGTTCACCATCAACAATCATCTTGAAGCCGCGGATTGTTTCTTTCAATGGAACATATTTACCTGGAGAACCAGTAAATACTTCCGCAACGTGGAACGGTTGTGACAAGAAACGTTGAATCTTACGAGCACGTGCAACAGCTTGCTTGTCTTCTGGTGACAATTCGTCCATACCCAAAATAGCAATAATGTCGCGCAACTCTTTGTAACGTTGTAATGTTGTTTGAACACCGCGTGCAACGTTATAGTGCTCTTCACCAACCACTTGTGGATCCAACTGACGGCTTGTTGAGTCAAGTGGATCAACCGCTGGATAGATACCTAAAGCAGCAATATCACGAGACAACACAACTGTTGAGTCTAAGTGCAAGAATGTTGTAGCAGGAGATGGGTCTGTTAAGTCATCCGCAGGAACGTAAACGGCCTGAATAGATGTAATAGAACCAGTCTTAGTTGAAGTAATACGCTCTTGTAGGCGGCCCATTTCTTCAGCCAATGTAGGTTGGTAACCCACAGCTGATGGCATACGACCCAACAAAGCAGATACTTCAGTACCAGCCAATGTGTAACGATAAATATTGTCAACGAAGAACAAAATGTCACGGCCTTCGTCACGGAAACGCTCAGCCATTGTCAAACCTGTCAACGCAACACGTAAACGGTTACCAGGTGGCTCGTTCATCTGACCGAACACCATCGCAACTTTATCCAAAACGTTTGAGTCTTTCATCTCGTGATAGAAGTCGTTACCTTCACGAGTACGCTCACCCACACCAGCAAACACTGACAAACCTGAGTGTTGCTTAGCGATGTTATTGATCAATTCCATCATGTTAACGGTCTTACCTACACCCGCACCACCGAACAGACCAACTTTACCGCCCTTAGCAAATGGGCAAACCAAGTCAATAACCTTAATGCCTGTTTCCAACAAGTCAACTGAAGGAGACAACTCATCAAACTTAGGCGCAGATTGGTGAATCGCACGACGCTCATCTGTACCAATTGGACCAGCTTGGTCAATAGGGCGACCTAACACGTCCATAATACGGCCCAAAGTAGCTGGGCCTACTGGCACAGAAATACCTTTACCTGTATTTGAAACTGCCATGCCACGACGCAAGCCATCGCTTGAGCCTAGAGCAATCGTACGGACAACGCCGTCACCTAATTGCTGCTGCACTTCAAAAGTTAAACCCTTTTCAGCAAATGAAGCTTCAGTGCTTTCTTCCAACACCAATGCATCATAAACTTTAGGCATGTTGTCACGTGGGAACTGAATGTCCACCACCGCACCAATGCACTGAACGATATTTCCGTTGCTCATCGTATTTCTCCGATCACTAATTTTTTACAATATTCGTTATCAAACTGCCGCAGCGCCGCCGACGATCTCGGACAACTCTTTGGTAATGGCTGCTTGACGTGTTTTGTTGTAAACCAACTGCAACTCACCAATCACGTTTTTCGCATTATCAGAAGCAGCCTTCATGGCAACCATACGAGCAGATTGCTCAGATGCCATATTTTCTGCAACTGCTTGGTAAATCAATGCTTCAACATAACGTTTCAACAATTCGTCAACAACTGACTGAGGATCTGGTTCATACAAGTAATCCCAACCATACTCACGAGACTCTTCAGCTGTTTGTTCTAAGCGCTCACCTGACAAAGGCAATAGTTTTTCAACCACTGGCTCTTGTCTCATTGTGTTGATGAACTTTGTGTATGCCAAATAAACAGCATCCACTTCACCATTCTCATATGCATCCAATTGAACTTTGATAGCACCAATGAGTTTCTCTAGGTGAGGCGTGTCTCCCATTTGAGTTACATGAGAAACAAGCTTCGCTTTAATTCGATTTAAGAACTGGAAGCCCTTCATACCGATTGCTGTACATGACAACTCAACACCTTGACCATCAAGGTCTTTCATTGTGTTTGTCAAAGCTCTCAATACGTTGGTATTTAAACCACCGCATAGACCCTTGTCAGTTGTTACAACAATCACACCCGCTTTTTTAACTTCACGTTCTACTAAATAAGCAGGGCGGTACTCTGGATTAGCTTTACCCAAATTGGCAGCAATGTTCCTTACTTTTTCAGAGTAAGGACGGGCATTGCGCATGCGCTCTTGGGCACGCCGCATCTTAGATGCGGCGACCATTTCCATCGCCTTAGTGATCTTGCGCGTATTTTGTACGCTCTTGATCTTTGTCCGTATCTCTTTTGTTCCGGCCATCTCGGCTCTCCTCGCTTCTTAGAAAGAAGCTGAACGTTTAAAGTCCTCGATTGCAGCACGCAATGCGGCTTCGTCTTCTTTCGAGAGATCCTTAGTATCTTCAATACGGCCAACTAAAGCAGCAAACTTGCTCTTAAGATGGTCATGCAAACCTTTTTCGAAGGCCAATACATGTTTCACATCCAAATCGTCCAAGAAGCCATTATTAGCTGCGAACAATGAAGCTGCCAATTGCCAAACTTGTTGTGGCTGGTATTGAGCTTGCTTCAACAATTCAGTAACACGACGACCGCGCTCTAGCTGTTTACGTGTTGCCTCATCCAAATCAGAAGCAAACTGCGCAAATGCAGCCAATTCACGATACTGCGCCAAGTCAGTACGAATACCGCCTGACAACTTCTTAATAACTTTAGTCTGAGCTGCACCACCCACACGTGAAACAGAAATACCCGCGTTAATCGCTGGGCGAACACCCGCGTTAAACAAGTCTGTTTCCAAGAAGATTTGGCCGTCAGTAATAGAAATCACGTTTGTTGGAACGAATGCAGAAACGTCACCAGCTTGAGTTTCAATAACAGGCAACGCTGTCAATGAACCTGTTTTACCTTTAACGGCACCATTAGTGAACTTCTCAACATAAGTTTCGTTAACACGAGCAGCGCGCTCTAGCAAACGTGAGTGCAAATAGAATACGTCGCCAGGATAAGCTTCACGTCCTGGTGGGCGACGTAACAACAATGAAACTTGACGATATGCCCAAGCTTGTTTTGTTAAGTCATCATAAACAATTAGCGCATCTTCACCGCGATCGCGGAAGTATTCGCCCATTGTGCAACCAGCATATGCTGACAAATATTGCATCGCTGCAGATTCAGAAGCAGAAGCAGCAACAATCACTGTGTACTCCATCGCGCCGTGCTCTTCCAACTTGCGCAATACGTTTGCAATTGTTGATGCTTTTTGACCGATCGCTACGTAAACGCAATATACGCCTTTACCTTTTTGGTTAATGATCGCGTCAACGGCTACTGCTGTTTTACCTGTTTGACGGTCACCAATGATCAACTCACGTTGGCCGCGACCAATAGGTACCATCGCATCAATAGACTTCAAACCTGTTTGCACTGGCTGGCTAACTGATTGACGATCAATAACGCCTGGCGCAACTTTTTCAATAACGTCTGTTAGCTTAGCGTTGATTGGACCTTTACCATCAATAGGCTGACCCAATGCATTAACAACACGACCCAACAACTCTGGACCAACTGGAACTTCAAGAATGCGGCCAGTACATTTAACTGGGTCACCTTCACTGATGTGCTCATATTCACCCAAAATAACAGCACCAACAGAATCACGCTCTAAGTTAAGCGCAAGACCTAATGTGTTATTTGGGAACTCAAGCATTTCACCTTGCATAACGCCTGAAAGGCCATGTACGCGGCAAATACCGTCTGTTACGGAAATTACTGTGCCTTGATTACGGACTTCGGCGCCTACGCCTACACCGCTAATTCGGCTCTTGATCAGTTCACTGATCTCTGATGGGTTGAGTTGCATTTGCTTACTCCTGGGATCTTATTCGGTTATGCGCTAAGAGCGGCTTGCATTGAAACTAAGCGGGCTTTAACTGAAGTATCTAAAACTTCATCACCCACCTGTACACAAACACCGCCAATCAATTCTGGATCTACAGTAACTGTAGGACGTAGCTCTTTTCCACCAAAGCGCTTCTTCAATGTTGATAACAAAGCATTCAATTCTTCGCCATTAAGCGGGAATGCACTTGTAATCAGAACTTCTGCAGCACCTTCTTGAGCATTCTTCAAAGCTGTGAATTGAGCAGAGATTTCTGGCAAAGCTAATAGACGGTGATTTTGCGTCAACACTTCAACAAAATTTTTGACCACGTCTGACGGCTTAGCTTTGATGCTACTCAATAAAATTTGTAGCAAATCTGCTGAAGACAACTTTGGATTATTAGCTACGGCTAACAAATCTGCATTACCAGCAACCTGAGCCAACTCCTCTAACTGCTCAGCCCATGCAGATAAATCTGCAGGCTTTGCACTACGGAAAAGTGCCTCAGCATAAGGGCGGGCTATGGTGGCTAAATCTGCCATATTAGAGCTCTGCCTTTAACTGATCTAACAAGCTAGCGTGCACTTTAGCATCTACTTCACGACGCAAAATTTGCTCAGCACCCTTAACAGCTAAAGTAGCCACTTCAGTTCTAAGCGCATCTCTTGCACGAGACACTTGTTGCTCTGCTTCTGCTTTAGCTTGGGCAATGATGCGAGCTGCTTCTGCTTGTGCGTTAGCTTTAATTTCTTCCGCTGATTGTTGAGCGCGTTTTTCTGCATCAGCAATACGCTGAGTACCTTCGTTACGTGCTTCTGATAATGCTTGCTCAGCGCGTTTTTTTGCAGACTCGAGATCAGCCTTGCCGCGCTCTGCGGCTGCTAAACCATCTGCCACTTTTGTGGCTCGCTCGTCTAATGCTTTTACTAGTGGAGGCCAAACAAATTTAGCCACTACCCACCATAAAATGAAAAAGACGACCATCTGCGCGAATAGCGTCGCGTTTAGGTTCACGTTTAGTTCCTTTCGGTCACGATGACAAATATCCACGGGCGCTCAAATTGCGCCCGTCAATAACTACGCTAATTACTTAATTACTGCTAACAATGGGTTTGCGAATGCAAACAACATTGCAACACCAACACCGATCAAGAACGCAGCGTCGATCAAACCTGCCAACAAGAACATCTTAGTTTGTAGTGGCTCCATCAATTCTGGTTGACGTGCACAAGCTTCAATGTACTTACCACCCATCAATGCGATACCTAAACAGGCACCGATAGCACCCAAACCAATGATGATGCCGATACCGATTGCTGTTAAACCTTGAATTTGCGCTAGAAATGCTTGCATGTTGACTCCTAAGTAAAAAAACAGTTAATAAAAAATCAGTGGTGACTATGTGCCTGGCCGATATAGACCAACGTCAACATCATGAAGATGAAGGCTTGCAACAAAATAACCAAAATATGGAAAATTGCCCAGGCTGAACCAGCAATTACGTGGCCGACAAAACCTAGAACAGACAAGTCGACACCAAAATGCCAGATGCCGCCTAACAGAGCGATTAGCAAGAAAACCAATTCGCCTGCATACATGTTGCCAAATAACCGCATACCCAATGAAACGGCCTTAGCAATAAATTCAATAATGTTTAACACTAAATTAAATGGCGCCAAGTACCACTTAGCTCCAAACGGGGCTGAAAGTAACTCATGCACAAAACCGCCCACACCTTTAGCCTTAAAGCTATAGAAAATCATCAATACTAAAACTGACATTGATAAACCCAATGTGCCGTTTAAGTCCGTTGTCGGAACTAGCTTGTGGTGTGGAACATGCACATGGCCAAAAATTCCTAAGAAACCATTAATGCCATGAACCCAATCAACTGGCACCAAGTCCAATGTGTTCAACAAGATAATCCAACAGAAAACAAACAATGCTAGAGGAGCAATAAAAGAGCGGTCGCCATGAACAATGCTCTTAGATTGTGACTCAACCATTTCTACTAGCATCTCAACCAATGCTTGGAAACGACCCGGTACACCTGATGTTGCACGACGAGCCGCCAACAATAAAAAGCCTACCACCAACAAACCCATTAACAATGACCAAAATACTGTGTCTAAGTTAATAACTGAAAAATCAACAATAGCCTCTTGCTTAGCATGCAAAGTATTTAAGTTTTGCAAATGCTCAGCAATGTACTCCGTAGGCGTTAACGCCTTTCCAGTCGCTTCTGTTGCCATCGTTTACTTCCCTCTATCCTTGTATGCCATTATTTTCTTAGTACCCAAGCTAACCAATAACACTTTAGCGCCAGCACATAAGTTAATAACAGCGGTAACCAATCCAACTTTGGATACAAAACTATTATCAAAACGAACATTGCTACGGTGGCAATGATCTTTATTAATTCTCCTGTTACCAGCGCAAAAACCGAGGCGCCCATAACGTTTGTTCTACTACTTAGTACCTTTGCTCGCATTGCAAATAGCGTTGCCGGAACTATTGCCGCCAAACCACCTAACAATGCAGATATGGCGGCAGAGTCTAAGCCAAACGGCTTACCCTTTGCTGACCATGCTATCCACGAGAGCAGAGTAACTAAGCCCTGAAGAAATAACAAACGCTTAACTGTTATCTTGCTCGGTATTAAGGCATTTGAGCCCAAAAGGGCTTCTAATTCAGCCTTACTCAGTGGCGGTGGAAACTCTTCCGAGCCCTCTAACTCACTGTCCCAATTAGCATTTCTAACAGATTGAGCTTTTTGCTCATCTCCAGACATAAAGCCCGCAGATTTTACAGAATCTACAGGCTTGGGGTCAATGTAATTCATAAAGATTAGCGCTATTCGATGCCTAAACGCTTGAATAGACTGTCTAACTCATCAAATTGACTAAATTTGATACATATTTCACCGCCACGACGTTTTTGCTTAATTTCTACAGCCAAATTAATCTGATCAGAAAGCTTGTCCTGAATCATTTTCAAGTCCGGGTCTACTTTTAAAGACTGCTTAGCCTTGCCGGGAGATTTTTTCGCTAAAACAAATTGGGTTGCCAATTTTTCGGCATCGCGGACGGATAGCTGCTGAATGGCAATTTTTTGGGCCAAACTAACTTGCTGGGCACCATCTAAAGGCAGAAGGGCGCGGGCATGGCCCATGTCTATCTCGCCCTTTATAAGCATTTGCTGAACAGGATTAGTCAACTGAACTAAGCGCAAAAGATTCGTGACAGCGCTACGGGACTTTCCAACAGCTTGCGCTGCCTTGTCATGGGTATAACCAAACTCATCTATCAACCTTAGAAGACCATTTGCCTCTTCTATGGCATTTAGGTCTTCACGCTGAATATTTTCGATTAACGCCATTGCAGCCGTTGCCTGATCATCAGCCTGCTTAATGAGCACTGGCACCTCGGCTAGACCAGCTATTGTGGCTGCGCGATAGCGGCGTTCACCAGCAATAATTTCATACTTGCCGCCCGCAATCGGTCTAACCAACAATGGTTGCATAACCCCTTGTTCTTTAATGCTTTGTGCAAGCTCTTGAAGAGGTCCATCAACCATATTTTTACGAGGCTGATACTTACCGGCCTGCAATTGCCCCAACTTAAGCATTGCAACACCTTGATTTGATGTCGCAGGCTTATCGTTTGCACCTAACAATGCCTCTAAGCCTCTACCCAAACCTTTTTTCTTAATTGCAGTCATTTTTTTCCATTACATAGTTTTAATGCGCTGAATCATTTCAGCGCCAAATTGCATATAAGCTTGCGCACCGCGCGAACTCTTATCAAAATTTACACCGGGCATTCCATAAGAGGGGGCTTCAGCCAATCTAACGTTTCTTGGAATAATCGTATTGAAAACCTTATCGCCAAAATGCGCCATTAATTGGTCTGAAACCTGTTGCTGTAAGGTTGTTCTAGGATCAAACATGACCCGCAGCAGACCAATAATGGTCAAACTTGGATTCAAATTAGCGTGAACTTGCTTAATGGTATTAACCAAGTCAGACAAGCCCTCTAAAGCAAAGTACTCGCACTGCATAGGCACGATTACGCCATTAGCTGCACATAGACCATTCAAAGTTAAAAGTGATAAGGCCGGGGGGCAATCTATCAAGACAAAGTCATAATCGGCCAAAACTGGGGCTAGCGCATTTTTTAATAACTCCTCGCGCTGCTCAAACTCAACCAACTCAACCTCTGCGCCAGCCAAATCTCTGTTTGCTGGCAATACGTCATAACCACCTGTTTCAGATTTGACTCTGGCACTAGCAACATCAGACATGCCGATTAAAACGTGATAGACACTTTGCTCTAGGCCCATTTTATCTATACCCGAGCCCATGCTAGCGTTGCCCTGAGGATCAAGGTCCACCACCAAAACGCGTTGGTTCTGAGCAGCCAAACTCGCAGCTAAATTAACTGTAGTTGTGGTTTTTCCTACGCCACCCTTTTGATTTGCTACACAAAAAATCTTTGCCATGAAAATCTTTATTTAATTATTAACTCAAGCACTCAATTCTCTCACGCGACCCAACTCGAATAGCCTTCTTTCTGCTGTTAAACCAGGTACGCTCAAGAGGTAATTTTTCTTAATTTCCCAATCTGAAGGAATGGTTTTCAAATCATCCTCCAATAACTTAGCCTTCATAGCCCACACCAAGCCACCGGCTTTTAACATCGGCGCAGACAAGGTCAAAAACTTGCCAAAATCTGAAAAAGCCCTTGAAATACAACAGCTTATCTGATTTTCAAGAGCTGGCGAGCTAACCTCGATTCTGGCTGCGTGCACCATAACATTTGCCAATGACAGCTTGTTAACAATGTGTTGCAAAAATACCGCTTTCTTTTGCACCGCCTCCATTAAATGCAGTTGCCAATTGGGGCGGCAAATTGCTAGAGGGATGCCTGGCAAACCACCGCCAGTACCTAAATCAGCGAGACTGAATGAAGATGGGTCGTCAATGCTTGCAACATAAGCATCTAGATATCCCAGAACTGATAGGGAGTCCAACAAATGCAAAACTAGGGAATCATTAAGATCATGAATTGCCGATAAATTATGCGTCTTATTCCAACGCTGAAACTCAAGCAAATAATCTATTAATGTCTCTGCCTGCTCCTGGTTAACATCAATATTTAGTTTTTGTATACCCGCCAGTAGGTCTATTAGAAGAGCTTTTTTTGTTGAGTCATCTGACATTAATGCGCCATTGGGCGACGACCCAATCCTTTTTTAAGATGAATTAACAACAATGAAATCGCTGCTGGTGTAACCCCAGATACTCTTGATGCCTGGCCTAAGGTGCTTGGTTTATGTAAATTGAGCTTTTGCTGCACTTCTTTTGATAAGCCAAGGACGCTGGCGTAATCAATGTCGCCCGGCAAAACCATTTCCTCATGAAATGTATGCCGGGCAATCTCAGCTGCCTGCCTATCAATATACCCTTGATATTTAACGCCTATTTCAACCTGTTCGGCAATTTGATCCCTTAAAACAACATCTTGATCAAGTGGCTCGGCAGCCCACCGACCCTCAAATGCCGTGGTGAGTGTTTCATAGGTTATCCCAGGTCGTTTTAATAACTCAGCCAAAGAGTACTCGTGTGTGATGACCTGCCCAAGTAAAAGCTCTGATTCCTGAGGGCTAATCAGCTTTGGACTCACCCAAGTTGATTTAAGCCGCTGTGTTTCACGTGAAACAGCCTCTTTTTTGCGGCAGAAAAACTCCCATCGGCGATCATCAACAAGGCCCAATGTTCGTCCAATTTCTGTTAAACGATCGTCTGCATTGTCTTCTCGGAGACTTAAACGATATTCTGCACGACTGGTAAACATTCGATAGGGCTCTTGAACACCTTTGGTAATTAGATCGTCTACCAACACGCCCAAATAAGCTTGGTCGCGCTTTGGATACCAAGCCTCACGGCCTTTAGCGCTCAGAGCTGCATTGATACCAGCCAACAGGCCTTGTGCTGCCGCCTCTTCATATCCAGTCGTACCGTTAATCTGTCCGGCAAAAAATAAACCTTTGATTCCCTTGGTTTCCAAGCTTGGCATAAGGCCTCGCGGATCAAAATAGTCATACTCAATAGCGTATCCAGGGCGAACAATCATCGCATTTTCTAGCCCACGAATACTTCTGACCAAATCCCACTGAACATCAAATGGCAAGCTTGTTGAAATGCCATTCGGATAAAACTCATGGGTTGTTAAGCCCTCAGGTTCTAAAAAAATTTGGTGACTATCTTTACTTGAAAAACGATGGATTTTGTCTTCAATCGACGGGCAATATCTTGGCCCAACGCCCTCAATAACACCCGTATACATTGGGGAGCGATCTAGACCACCACGAATAATGTCATGCGTTTTTTGATTTGTATGCGTAATCCAGCAGGGCAGTTGCTTCGGATGGAACTCTGGTCGACCCAAATATGAAAAAACAGGTAGTGGATCCAAGTCTCCAGGCTGCTCCTGGATTACGGAAAAATTAATGGTGCGCCCGTCAATTCTTGGAGGGGTACCTGTTTTTAGCCTGCCTTGGGGCAGTTTTAACTCTTTAAGCCTACTAGACAGCCTAATAGCAGCTGGATCACCAGCGCGACCGCCAGAATGATTATCCAATCCTACGTGAATTTTGCCATCCAAAAAAGTTCCTGCGGTTAAAACAACCTTTGAGGCATAAAAACTCAACCCCAACTGGGTTATGGCGCCACAAACTTCGTCACCATTGACAATTAAGTCATCAACAGCCGCTTGAAATATTGTTAAATTCTTCTGATTCTCTAATTTACTGCGCATTGCAGTTTTATATAAAGCTCGATCAGCCTGTGCGCGAGTGGCTCTTACAGCGGGGCCCTTACTGGAATTCAACATTCTGAACTGAATTCCAGCCAAATCCGTTACTTCTGCCATGGCACCGCCCAAGGCATCAATCTCTTTAACTAGGTGGCCCTTACCAATGCCGCCAATTGAAGGATTACAGCTCATCGCACCCAGGGTTTCTATGCTATGAGTCAATAATAGGGTGCGGCAACCCATTCTGGCTGCTGCCAAAGCAGCTTCCGAGCCAGCGTGCCCACCACCAATTACGATCACATCAAATTTAACTGAAAAGTCCATAGAAAATCACCAAGCTAGGGCGGCGATGATATCACCCAAAGCAAAAGCCCTCAATCATTAAACTCCGGTTTGTTTCACGTGAAACAACTAACAGGCTATAACTTAAGTGTGCCCAATGCATCAAAACCGGTTTTAAGAATCAACAGCGCAACCACAAACATAAATAATGCTCTAATGTAACCATTGCCATAACGCAAAGCATAGTGCGACCCAGCATAACCACCAACCATATTTGCTAGCATCATCGCCAAACCCAAAAAGACTACTATGTGCCCAAATGCGCCAAATAGAATGATGGCTGCTAAATTTGTTGCCGCATTTACCAACTTGCTAGCGGCAGATGCATGCAAGAAATCAAATCCGAATATCCGAATAAAGCCCATCAGCAAAAAGCTCCCCGTACCGGGTCCAAAAAAACCATCATAAAAGCCAATAACCCCGCCCATTGCTATCGCCTGAAAAATCTTTTTTACCCCAAGATCTGAGGGCGCATGGGTTAATCCAATTGAGGGTCTCAGCAAGGTATAAATAAATAAGGCAAACAAAATGACTGGCAATGCAACCCTAAACTGACCGGAGGCAATGTTGCGGACCACATATGCGCCCCCAAAGGAGCCAACAAATGCGGTCACAATGCAAGGAATTAGAATGAAATAAGGTAATTTAACTGCTTTTAAATACTTTTTAGCGGCAATTAATGTTCCGCCAATCGATGCTAATTTATTGGTGCCGAGTAAGGTTGCGGGCATCGATTGAGGCAAGGCGGCAAATAAAGCTGGGACTTGTATGAGACCACCCCCGCCAACGGCCGCATCAATAAAGCCCGCACACCCAGCCGCAAAAAGAAGGAGTAGAGTGCCCCAGTTAAATAAATCAATTTCCATCAATTTACTGGGCCAACAACAAGGCAGAAATTTTTTCTGCAATCATCATAGTGGGGGCTGCCGTATTTCCAGAGGTAATAGTCGGCATAACACTTGCATCAACCACTCGCAGGCCAGTTAGTCCAATAACTTTTAGGTCTGAATCTACTACCGCCATCGGATCATCTGGCTTACCCATTTTGCAAGTGCCAATCGGATGAAAAATGGTTGTGCCAATTTCACCCACTTGCCCCAACAATTCCTTGTCGGTAGTAAATTGTTTCCCTGGTTTTAGCTCTGTTGGGGCATATTGAGCAAACGCTGACTGCGCAATAATTTGCCTTGTAAATCTAACCGCATCAACGGCCACCTTTTTATCTTCGTTAGCATCCAAGTAATTTGGATTGATGAGCGGCGAAGCCTCGGGGTCTTTTGATCGAATATGAACAGACCCTCTTGATGTTGGCCTTAAATTACAAACGCTGGCGGTGAAAGCATTAAATGTGTGCAAAGGGTCGCCAAACTTATCTAAGGATAATGGTTGTACATGGTATTGGATGTTGGGGCGAACATGCTCACTTGATGAATGAGCAAACAAGCCTAGTTGTGAGGGCGCCATAGACATGGGGCCAGATCTTGTTAATAAATACTGCAACCCAATTAATAGTTTTCCCCACCAATTTGAGGCAATAGTATTTAGTGTTTTGAGACGATTGATTTTATAAACCATTCGAATCTGCAAATGATCTTGAAGGTTTTCTCCAACTCCCGGTAAATCATGAGCAACATTTATACCTATCGATTTCAAATGGTCTGCGTTACCAATTCCAGAGCGCTCTAATATTTGTACAGAACCAATCGCACCGGCAGACAACAAAGTTTCCTTAGATGCTTTAGCAAAAAATGTTTGACCGGCATGTTTGAATTTCACTCCTGAGCAACGCTTGCCATCCACTACCAGATGGTCAACCAATGCATTGGTCAGCACGATTAAATTTTTCCTAGTTTTAATCGGATTTAAAAACGCTTTGGATGCGTTTAGACGCCAGCCATTTTTTTGAGTAACATCAAAATACGATGATCCAAAATTATCGCCACGATTGAAATCGTCTACAGCAGGTATGCCAGCCTGTGATGCAGCCAATCGAAAGACATCTAAAACTTTCCAACTCAATCTTTGTTTATCTACGCGCCAAGGCCCACCGGCCCCATGAAACTCATTAGCACCACCATGATAATCTTCCATCTTCTTAAAAAGTGGCAATACGGCATCCCACCCCCAAGATGAGTCGCCAGTTGTTTCAGCCCAGGCGTTATAGTCTTCTGCTTGGCCGCGCATGTAAATCATGCCGTTAATAGAGGAAGATCCTCCAAGCACCTTTCCTCTAGGATAAATAAGACTTCGATTATTTAAACCTGGTTGATTAGATGTTTTAAATAGCCAATCAGTTTTAGGGTTGTTAATGCAATACAAATAGCCAACCGGTATGTGTATCCAAGGGTAGGCATCCTTGGAACCAGCATCAATTAATAAGACTCGAAGACTGGGGTTGCTTGAAAGCCTATTTGCCAATACACATCCAGCGCTACCCGCGCCAACAATAATGTAATCAAATGGTTGATCAAAGATTTGATCTTGATTATTGGCCTGCGCCATAGCGATCTCGGTTTTGCAAATATTCAGCCCAAGCTAATTTTGCGTTATCGCTTAAAGCCTCTATCGGTAAACGCTGCGCCCCCTGAATAATCATGAGGGCATAAGGCTTCGCCAACGCGGAGGCTTGCGGACACAATTGAAGAGCTTCACCCTGCGACGGTGATTTGTTACGCCAAAAATTAATGGCTAATTCAAGATCTTGTATAGAAATGAACAGCATCGCTGTTTTATTTTGTTGCCAACATAGTACCGCGGCAATGTTTAGCTCCGCAGCGACACTCATAATCTTTTTTAAGTTGCTTTGTCATTTTTTCATCAACAACTAAGCCATAGTCATAAAAAAGCTCTTCGCCTTTTTTAATTTTTTTCTTGGCATACAAAAAAACTCTTGTGGTTTTACCAAAGTCTTCTTCTAGCGCCTGACAGTTGGGTTTGCAAGAATGGTTAATCCACATAGCCTCATTGCCGCCATACTTTGCATCAATGGTTGACCCATCCTCTAGACCAAAATAAAACGTGTGATTTGGTTGCTTTGGATCATGTGGGTGGCGTTCTTCTGCTACCTTCCAAGAAATTCTCTCGCCCGTATATTCGATAATTTTTGTGTTTTTAGGAATATCGGTCACAGCAAAAACACCTTTGCCATGAACCTCTGATTGTTTTACTTTAATTAACTGTTCAAGCTTAGATTTTTTAGACATCAATATTTCTTGCAATTAAAGCGTTAGTTTCAATAAAGGCTCTTCTTGGCTCAACCTCATCACCCATTAAAGTAGTAAATACTTGGTCGGCGGCAATAGCATCCTCAATTTGTACCTTTAATAAGGTTCTAGTATTTGTGTCCATGGTGGTTTCCCACAACTGTTCAGGATTCATCTCACCAAGACCTTTGTATCGTTGACGGCTAACACCTCGTTCTGCTTCTGCCAACAACCACTCCATTGCTTCTCTAAAGTCTTTAACTGCCGCCTCTTTGATTGACTTATCTGGGTCACCACGCTTAACAGTAGCGCCCGCACCCAAGACATTCGTTAATGCTGCAGATGCTTTAGCCAGGGCTTCATAATCTGCGCCATGTACAAAGTCAGAATCAATAATTGATAACTTCGTGTTGCCATGAACTCTACGCGATAGCATCAAACGATAGCGCTCAGTGCGCTCATCCTTTTGCACAATGATTTGTGGCTTTGCCAATCGATCATTTAGGGCCAAGAAATAATTGTTTAATTCCTCTGCGGACTTATTCGCTTGTTCTTCGGTATCTAAATTAAGGCGCACGCCATTAGCGATAGCGCGTAATGCACCTTCATCCATAGTTCTAGACAAACGATCAACAATGCTTTGAATCGTTTGATAGTCAGTAGATAAGCTTGTTAGACGCTCGTTATCGATAATTGAACCGTTTGCCAAAACAATGCTAGCGTTTTCTAGTGCTAGATTTAGCAAGTAAGCATTTAAAGCAACATCATCTTTGATGTACTGCTCATTTTTACCTTGCTTAACTTTATATAGTGGTGGTTGAGCAATATAAATGTGCCCGCGCTCAACTAACTCTGGCATTTGACGATAGAAGAAAGTCAAAAGCAATGTTCTGATGTGGCTACCGTCAACGTCCGCGTCGGTCATGATAATGATGCGGTGATAACGCAGCTTGTCAGCGTTGTATTCCTCTTTACCAATACCAGTTCCAAGTGCAGTAATTAATGTAACCACCTCTTGGCTACTAAGCATTTTGTCAAAGCGTGCTTTTTCAACGTTAAGAATTTTTCCTTTGAGCGGCAAAATTGCTTGGAATTTTCTATCGCGGCCCTGTTTTGCAGAACCACCCGCTGAATCACCCTCGACAATAAATAATTCTGAATTTGCGGGATCTTTTTCTTGGCAATCAGCCAATTTACCCGGCAGTCCTAAACCATCCAATAAACCTTTACGACGAGTCATGTCGCGCGCTTTGCGCGCAGCCTCTCTGGCCCTTGCAGCTTCAATAATTTTTGCGCAGATAATTTTTGCGTCTTGAGGGTTTTCTTGCAAATAGTCTGTTAACAAGGTGCTAACAATTTCCTCAACTGGCCCACGAACCTCACTTGAAACCAATTTGTCTTTAGTTTGACTTGAAAATTTAGGCTCAGGTACCTTTACTGATAGCACGCAAGTTAGACCTTCGCGCATATCGTCGCCTGTGATTTCAACTTTAGCTTTTTTAGCCAATTCCTCTTCATCAATATATTTATTGATGACTCGAGTCATTGCTGCGCGCAAACCTGTTAAATGCGTTCCCCCATCTCGTTGAGGAATGTTGTTCGTAAAACAAAGCACTTGTTCATTGAAGCCATCATTCCACTGCATGGCAACTTCTGCAGTAATTGTTCCGCCTAAGTCAGACGGGCGTTCGCCCTCAGCATAGAAAATATTTGGATGTAGAACTGTTTTACTTTTGTTGATGTAGTCGACGAAACCCTTAACGCCACCAGAAAAAGCAAAATTCTCTTCTTTACCTGATCTTTGATCAATTAAACGAATGTGTACGCCATTGTTTAAGAAAGAAAGTTCTCTGATGCGTTTGGAAAGGATTTCATAGTGGTATTCAACGTTACCAAAAATCTCAGCATCCGCTAAAAAATGTACTTCTGTACCGCGCTTGTCAGTTTCACCAATAACTTTAATTGGCGAAGTCATGCCTCCAGACTCTTCAACTAACTCACGATTTTGAACAACCCCTCTAGCAAACTCCATAAAATGAACTTTGCCATCACGTTTTACCGTTAAACGTAACCATTTGGATAATGCGTTGACACAACTAACACCTACACCATGCAAACCGCCCGAAACTTTGTAACTATTTTGGTCAAACTTACCGCCTGCATGTAACTCAGTCATAACGATTTCAGCAGCACTTCTCTTTGGATCGTGCTTGTCGTCATACTTAATACCTGTTGGTACGCCTCGACCATTATCAATAATGGATATTGAATTATCAGTATGAATTGTTACGGTAATTTCAGAGCAATGTCCTGCTAACGCTTCATCGATTGAGTTATCTAAAACCTCAAAAACCAAATGATGAAGACCAGTGCCATCAGATGTATCTCCGATGTACATACCTGGTCTTTTTCTTACTGCCTCTAAACCTTCTAAAATTTGAATAGAGGATGCGCCATACTGTTGTTCTGGTGTTTTTACTTCAGCGGTCATTGATTAATCTTTTCTACTAAATCTATTAAATACGCATTGGCATTACTACGTATTTGAAACCTTCTTGGTCTGGAAGGGTAATAACTGCGCTACTGTTTGAGTCACCTAAGCTAATCTGAATAGACTCACTCTTTAAATTGGCTAATACATCTAACAAGTATGAAACATTGAAACCAATATCAATTTTGTCACCACTGTATTGAGTTTCAATATCTTCTTGCGCTTCTTCTTGTTCTGCGTTGGTTGATTGGATAGTCAAACAATTATCAGAAAGAACACAACGCACACCCTTGAATTTATCCGTTGTCAAAATTGCAGCACGTTGCAAAGAGGCTTGCAAAGCTTCTCTATCAACGACCAATTTATTATTTTGACCTTTTGGAATGACGCGTTGGAAATCTGGGAACTTACCTTCTACTAATTTTGAAAGTAGTTCAACGTCACCAAAGTTAAATTTAATTTGATTACTTGCTAAAGAAATAACCACTGGATCATCTGAGTCATCTAACAAATGTTGTAACTCAAGAATAGTCTTACGAGGAATAATGACTTCTTGCTTCTGTCCATTACCTGTAGGTGCTTTGTCTAAATCAACATGACTGTAAGCCAATCTATGTCCATCTGTTGCTACAGCAATAATTCTTTGGCCTTCTAAAACAAACAACATACCGTTTAAGTAATAACGGATATCTTGTTGAGCCATAGCAAAGTGTACTTGGCTAATCAATTGCTTCAATGATTTTTGAGACATTTCCCAGCTAGCAGAAACATCTGTAGATTCAGACATGATTGGAAATTCATTGGCTGCCAATGTTTGCAGAGTAAAACGGCTTTTTCCGCTTTGCACAACCATCTTACTATCTTTCAAAGAAAGACTCATTGGCCCTTCTGGTAAAGCACGCAAGATATCTACTAATTTTCTAGCACCAACTGTTGTACTTAAGTTGTCTGCACCAACTCCAAAATCTGCATGAGTTGTAATTTGAATTTCAATGTCTGTAGAAATTAATGAAACAGCATTGCCATTTTTTTTGAAAAGCAAGTTAGCCAAAATTGGCAACGTATGTTTGCGTTCAACAATACCACTGACTAGTTGTAGTGGCTTAAGCAATTTGTCTCTTGATGTGCTGACCAGCTCCATGGTTCTTATTCCTGTAATTGTTTATATGTATATATATTTATAGTAGTAGTTAGTAAAGCAGCTAAATTCTGTGGATAACTAAAAAAACATTTATTAATCAGTATTTTACCTTCATTAAAACCTTGTGGATATCTTTTGGATAGCCTTTGGATAAAGTTTAATAACTTCTCCATTTTTGCATGAATAGATGAATTGTCCACAATCTATCAACAACTCATCCAAGTACTTATTCCCATAGTTATACATAAGCTGTCCACAAACATATCCACACCCTAAAAACTAGTTTTTCAAAGACTGTTCCAACACATGTAATTCATGATTTAACTGACTATCTCTAGATCGTTCATCAGCAATTTTTCTTACGGCATGTAATACGGTTGTGTGATCACGACCACCAAAAAGCTCACCAATTTCAGGTAGGCTTTTTTGAGTCAATTCTTTTGCTATGTACATGGCAATTTGCCTAGGTCGTGCTATGTTAGCAGGACGTTTTTTTGAGTACATGTCAGCAACTTTTATATTATAAAAATCAGCAACAGTCTTTTGAATGTTTTCAACTGAAATTTGTCTGTTCTGTACCGAAAGCAAGTCTTTTAAGGCTTCTCTGGCAACATCAATCGTGATTTCTTTGCCATGAAAACGAACATAAGCCAAAATTTTTCTTAAAGCGCCTTCTAATTCACGAACGTTTGAACGCAGATGCTTTGCAACAAAAAAAGCAACATCCTCGCTTAGAGGTAATCCTTCAGATAGGGCTTTTTTCATTAAGATAGCCACTCGCATTTCTAGTTCTGGCGGCTCAATTGCTACAGTTAAGCCAGAATCAAAACGCGAAATTAAACGATCATCAATTCCTGAAATTTCCTTTGGATAGGTGTCGCTGGTCATGATGACCTGAGACTTATTGGCAGTTAGCGCTTCAAAGGCATAAAAAAATTCTTCTTGAGATCTTGGTTTTCCAGCAAAAAATTGAATATCGTCAATTAAAAGCAAGTCTAGTGAGTGGTAATACTGCTTGAATTTGTCAAACGACTTTTGTTGATAGGCCTTGACCACATCCGATACGTATTGTTCAGCATGGATGTATCTAATCTTTGCTTTAGGCTTTTCCTGTAACAAGTGATTGCCAATCGCATGAATCAGATGGGTTTTACCAAGACCCACACCACCATACAAATACATGGGGTTGTATGACGAGCCAGGATTGTTGGCAACTTGTATAGCAGCAGCTCTGGCAAGCTGATTTGCTTTACCAGTAACAAAACTATCAAAAGTTAAGTTTGGGTTGAGCCTTGATCGGCCATCTATGCCAATACTTGGTAATTCATTAATTTCGTTTGGAGGCTCATTAACGCCCACCGATATTTGAGATCCATCACTATTTGTTTCGCTGATGAACTCAGGGTGTTTTTCTTCCGTGTTTAGCAATTTGATTTTTGGGTCTAGCACCCACTCAATCACAATAGCTTTGCCAAAATGATTTTGAGCCAGTTCAATAAATCTTTGATTAAATTGATTTTTTGCCCAATCAAGCTTAAACCTGTTGGGTGCCGCAAGTTCTAAAATATTGGTTGATTCATCAAAATTTAAGGCAAACAGGGGCTTGATCCAGGTTTTAAATTGCTGGGGCGAAAGCTCTTTTGAAAAAGAATTTGTCACAAATTCCCAAAATGACTCAAGAGCCGAATTTGTTTTTAAGGATGAATTTATTAGAGTATTAGTAATCACGGATGGATTGTAGATGCTCTTAAAAGTTATCCACAAAGGATAAGTCAGGGGATAACCTGTGGATAACTTGTTAATAACCTAAAAAATATATTAAAAACAACAGGATATGGTTGTGAATAAAAATATATTATGCAAATATCTATTGACTAACACATATTAAAAAGCGAGAATCTAAGGTTCGCTAGGAAATAATTATGAAACGTACATATCAACCATCCGTAACTCGTCGTAAACGCACCCACGGTTTTCGTGTTCGCATGAAAACAAAAGGTGGTCGCCATGTTTTGAATGCGCGCCGTGCCAAGGGACGTAAACGCCTCGCTGTTTAAACAGCAGCAATGTAATGAAAACTGTAGAGCGAGCAAATCGTTGCCTCGCTCTACACGTCTTTCTGACGCAACACTAATACGAGCAGTATTAGCTCAAAAACCTAAAACCACAAAATTTATTGCGTGTCATATTTTGAATGAATATGATGGCTTTGCTTTAACTGTTCCTAAGAAACTGGCTAAAAGAGCCGTCGACAGAAATAAGATAAAGCGGTTGATGAGAGAGGCTTACAGGCAGTCTCCAGATACTGAGGCGGCGCAAGCAGTGGTATTGAGGTTGCGAAAAAAAATTGGGGATAAAACAAAGAACAAATTGAGAGAGTCTGAGCGATTAGAAATCCGTAAAGAACTTGCTTCTTTAAGGTTGCGCAAGTGATAAGTCAGTTTCTTCAAGGTTTAGTTAAGTTGTATCAGCTGACGCTGAGTCCTTTTTGGGGGTCACAGTGCAGATTTCATCCAACCTGCTCTTGTTATGCAATAGAGGCGTTACAAAAGCATGGTTCAATAAAGGGAACGGGGTTGGCAATTTATAGAATTTTGCGATGCAACCCTTGGTCAAAAGGCGGCATTGATCCGGTTCCAGAAAAGACCGTTAAGAAGTAACAATCTCACACTACAATTCTCGCTTACGTAATTAAATACAGAAAAAATTCAATGGACATCAGAAAAACGCTACTTTGGGCCATCTTTACTATTTCCGCATTATTGTTATTTAATGCATGGCAAGAGCAAACAGGCCAAGGCTCCTTGTTTTCAAAATCAACTGCACCAGCAAAACAACAAGCGGTCGCTACAGATAATGGGACTAAAGATTTGCCAAAGCCAAGTGGAACTGCCTTGGCTGCACCAACGCAAACAAGCGCCCCTAAATCAGGAGAGCTTTTAACTTTAAAAAATGATGTTTTAGAGCTTGAAGTAGATACATTGGGTGGCGTAGTTAGTAAGGCGCGCCTGTTAAAGCATTTAGAAGAAGATAAATCACCAGTTCTATTATTTGACCGCAGCAACGATAGAAAATATTTTGCGAGAACTGGCTTGGTATCTGGTTCAGGTGCGGAGCTACCAAACCATACCCAAGTTTTTACTGCTACAAAAAATCAGGCCAATAACTCAATCACACTAGTTGCAGAAAAAAATGGTGTGCGCCTAGAAAAAACCTATACCTTAAATAAGGGCTCTTATGTTGTAGAGGCAAAGCACACAGTTAAAAATATTAGTGCTCAAAATTTAGATGCAACTTTATATGCAGAGCTTGTGCGAGACGGTGGCAAACCATCATTTAAGGGCAAGGTTGAAGAGAGCTCTTTCTACAGCACTTTTACTGGCCCAGCTGTTTATACAGATGCTGAAAAATTCCACAAAATTGATTTTTCTGATATTGAAAAAGGAAAATCAAAAGTTCCATCTACACAGCCAGCTGGAGAGACAGCTTGGGTAGCGATGGTGCAACACTATTTCGTTTCCGCATGGGTTCCCCCTACTACCTACTCAAAAGATTTGTATGTTGAAAAATTAGACAAGAATCAATTTCGTGTTGGCGTTAAATCTAAATTAGATGCGTTTGGTGTTGGGCAAGAAAAAGTAGAAACATTTAAATTATTTGTTGGCCCACAAGAAGAGCGCGTGCTAGAAAACGTGGCGCCAGGACTAGAGTTAGTAAAAGACTATGGTTGGTTAACCATTTTGGCAAAACCGATATTTTGGTTATTGGAAAAAATCCACGCTCTTGTAAACAACTGGGGTTGGGCAATTATTTTATTAACTGTTTTTATTAAGTTAGTTTTCTTCCCGCTATCAGCCGCAAGCTATAAGTCAATGGCAAGAATGAAGGAAGTTCAGCCTAGACTTTTAGAAATGAAAGAGCGCTATAAGGGTGAGCCACAAAAATTGAATCAAGCAATGATGGAAATGTATCGCAAAGAGAAGATCAATCCATTGGGCGGTTGTTTTCCTGTGCTAATTCAGATTCCTGTGTTTATTGCTTTGTACTGGGTTTTATTGGCGTCAGTAGAAATGCGTGCTGCACCATGGTTGGGGTGGATACAGGATTTATCAAAACCAGATACATTGTTTGGCGTTTGGTTTGGTGCCCCAATAGGCTTGCTGCCAATCTTGATGGCAATATCTATGTTTGTACAAACTAAGCTTAATCCAACTCCGCCAGACCCAGTTCAGGCTAAGTTGATGATGCTCATGCCAATTGTGTTTTCATTTATGTTCTTTTTCTTCCCAGCAGGTTTGGTTCTGTATTGGGTTGTAAACAACATTTTGTCGATTGCGCAACAGTGGCAAATTAATAAAATTTATGGTGGTAGTAAAGCCGCATAACAATGAATAGACAACGCGATCCCATCATTGCTTTAGCAACAGCGAAGGGTCGCGCTAGCGTAGGAATTATTCGTTTATCTGGCGAAGGGGTTTTGCAGATTAGCAAAGCCCTTTGCCACAAAGATCTTCATCCGCGCCATGCCACTCTCTTAACCTTTGAAGATGATCAAGGTGATTTAATAGATGAGGGCTTAGCAATATTTTTTCCGGGGCCTAATTCCTACACGGGTGAAGATGTGTTGGAACTCCAGTGTCATGGCAGTGTTGCTGCATTAAATCTTTTAATTGAACACTGTTTGAAAATTGGTAAACCTCATCGTTTGCGCTTGGCCGCACCTGGAGAGTTTACGGAGCGAGCTTTCTTAAACAATAAGATTGATTTGGCGCAAGCGGAGGCGATTGCAGATTTAATTGATGCCAGTAGTGCACTGGCTGCCAAAGGAGCGGCAAAGTCTTTAAAGGGCGAGTTTTCTAAAAAAATCCAAATATTTTTAGAGGCACTAATTGAGTTGCGCGCACTTACGGAGGCAACGCTTGATTTCCCAGAAGAGGAAATAGATTTTATTGAGCAACACGATGTTTTCAATCGATTAAAAAATATTCTTAGCAATATTCAGGATGTTAAAAAATCTGCTCAACAAGGTGCAGTAATTAGAGATGGCTTAACGATTGTTTTGGTTGGTCAGCCCAATGTGGGTAAGAGTTCATTGATGAACGCATTGGCTGGCGAAGAGGTGGCAATTGTTACTGAAGTTGCTGGCACAACCAGAGATCGTCTAAAAGAAACAATTCAAATAGAAGGTGTGCCATTACATATTATTGACACCGCTGGTTTAAGAGAAACAACCGACAGTGTTGAGCAAATTGGCATAGAAAGAACCTGGAAGTCTATAGAGCAAGCTGATTTAGTGTTGCATCTAATGGATGTTAGTGATGGTGCTGAAATTTCAGCGCTTGATCAAGAGCTAATTAATAAGATTAAAGACATAGCGACGAAACAAGTCCCGATAAAGATAGTTTGGAATAAGTTAGACCGAGCTTCAAGCTGTCACAAGAATACTCAAAATGAATTTTATGTTTCTGCTAAAACAGGCCTTGGTCTGGAGGCTCTAAAGCAAGAGTTATTAAGTGTGGCTGGTTGGCAACCAGATGCCGAAGGTGGAATACTTGCGCGTCAACGACATATTGAAGCGTTGTTGGAGGCAGAGCAGTTTATTAACAATGCCTTGGTATTACTAAAGAGAGAAACAGCTTCCGTTGATCTGGCGGCCGAAGAGATGCGTTTGGCTCAAGACGCATTATCAAAAATTACAGGAGAGTTCTTGCCAGATGATTTATTAGGCAAAATTTTTAGTACTTTTTGTATTGGTAAGTAAGCGGTGATTTCCCAATTTGATCAAGTGGTACTGGCGGGCGGTGGTAATCGTTGTTGGTGGCAGGCAGGTTTTTGGCATGTGCTTAACGAAAAAATCCCTCAGACACCAAAAAAGTTAATTGCAATAAGTGCGGGAGCAGCGACGGCGTGCCTTTTTTATGCTCGACCAGGAAAAAGTGGCGCTGAGTGGGGTTTAAATTATTATGCTCACGCCTTGGAAAAAGTTAGGAAAAACGCAAATTGGGCAAATTTGTTTTCATCTGATCCGGTCTTTCCGCACCATCAAATTTATCGCACAGCCCTAAAAAATATTCTTGGTGGAGGCTTTGATTTAATTAAAAGAGGCCCAGAGATAGAAATTGGCTTGGCTAAAACACCCGCATGGTTAGGGCCAAGGCTTTCGGTGGCTGTTGGATTAACTGTCTATAACTTAGAGAAGTATTTTAAAAAGAGCTTGCACCCCACTTTGGGCAAGACTATAGGCTTTACCCGTGAATTTATCCGAGCCCAAGATTGTTCAAGTGAAGATGATTTAATCGAATTGATTTTGCAATCATCATGTACGCCACCATTTACACCTGTCATGTATCGAGGTGGGCAAGCTGTATTAGATGGTGGTTTAGTGGATAACGTCCCAATTGATGGTTTAAGCCCTGCCCCAGAGGGAATGCCACGAAGTGAAGTGTTGGTGCTTTTAACAAGAAGATACTCTCAGCCCGACTATTTAATCAAAGAGTTACCGGGTCTCAGGCTGACTTATGTTCAGCCGTCCCGCCCAGTACCAATTTCTAGCTGGGATTACGCTCATCATGAGTTGATGCCCCTGACTTATCAGCAAGGTAGAGCCGATGCAGAGACTGCATTTTCGGGTGGTTTGCTTGGTTAGTTAAGAGAATTCTTAACTGTCCTTTGTAAGGCTAAAAAGGGTCCCAAGTGGTATCCTTACGGTATTCCAAAACTACTAACTTAACCATGAATCAACCTACGATGAAAGGTGTGGCCGCCCTTAACGTGCCGTCTTATGTTAAACATCAGAAGTTAATTGACTGGGTGGCAGAAATTGCCGCATTAACACAGCCTGATAACGTCTATTGGTGTGATGGATCTGAAGAAGAATACGACCGTTTATGCGCCAATATGGTGGCCGCAGGAACGCTAAAAAAGCTAAATCCAGCAAAAAGAAAAAATTCTTATTTAGCTTGCTCTGACCCAAGTGACGTTGCTCGTGTTGAGGACAGAACATATATTTGTTCAAAAAATAAAGAAGATGCTGGTCCTACAAATAATTGGATGGACCCAGCAGAAATGCGCAAGACACTTCAGCCTTTATTCCAAGGTTGCATGAGAGGTAGAACTCTTTATGTTGTGCCATTTTCAATGGGACCATTAGGCTCACCGATTGCACATATTGGTGTTGAGTTATCTGATAGCGCATATGTTGCAATTAACATGCGCATCATGACGCGCATGGGTAAGGGTGTGTTTGATGTTTTAGGTTCCGACGGTGATTTTGTGCCTTGCGTACACACAGTTGGCAAACCATTAGAGGCTGGCGAAAAAGACGTATCTTGGCCATGCAATAGCACTAAATATATCGTGCATTATCCAGAGACTCGTGAGATCTGGTCTTATGGTTCAGGATATGGCGGCAATGCATTGTTAGGTAAAAAGTGCTTTGCTTTGCGTATTGCATCAACAATGGGTCGCGACCAAGGTTGGTTAGCTGAACATATGTTGATTTTGGGCGTGACATCTCCAGAGGGTAAAAAGTATCACGTTGCAGCAGCATTCCCATCGGCATGCGGAAAAACAAACTTTGCGATGTTAATTCCGCCACAAGGTTTCCAAGGCTGGAAAGTAACAACGATTGGTGACGATATTGCTTGGATTAAGCCACGTAAAGACCCTGTGACAGGCAAAACACGTTTGTTTGCTATCAATCCAGAAGCCGGTTATTTTGGTGTTGCTCCTGGCACAAATACTTTAACCAATGCCAACTGCATGGCATCACTAAATGAAAATGTAATTTTCACAAACGTTGCATTAACAGATGATGGTGATGTTTGGTGGGAAGGCATGACAGACAAAGCCCCAGATCATTTAATTGATTGGCAGGGTAAGGATTGGACTCCAGCTGATTCGGCTGCAGGTAGAAAAGCTTCTCATCCAAATGCCCGATTTACTGTGGCGGCAACCAATAATCCAGTGATTGATCCAGAATGGAATAATCCAGACGGTGTTGCGATTGATGCATTTATTTTTGGTGGTCGTCGTTCAACAACGGTGCCTTTAGTAACTGAAGCTCGCAACTGGGTAGAGGGCGTATACATGGCTTCCACAATGGGCTCTGAGACCACAGCTGCCGCCGCTGGTCAGCAAGGCGTTGTGCGTCGTGACCCGTTCGCCATGTTGCCATTTGCTGGTTACAATATGAGCGACTACTTCCAACATTGGTTGAACATGGGTAAAAAGCTAGAGTCTGAAGGCGCGAAGTTGCCAAGCATCTACTGCGTTAACTGGTTCCGCAAGGATGAGGCTGGCAAATTTGTGTGGCCTGGATATGGTGAAAATATGCGCGTGTTGGCATGGATGCTTGAGCGTATTGAAGGTAAAGCAAAAGGCCAAGAAAACATTTTTGGTACAACACCAACACACAGCGACATCAATTGGACTGGCTTAGATTTCAGTGCAGACCAATTCAATAAAGTAACATCTATTGATAAAGCTGCATGGCAAGAAGAAATGAAGTTACATGATCAGCTATTTGAACAGTTGTCATACCACTTGCCAAAAGAGTTGGTAGAAACTAAAAATGCACTAGAGGCTCGCTTAGCGAATTAATAGAGCCTGGTGTAGTAAATAGCAAAAAGCCCCTAGATGGGGCTTTTTGTTTGATATGAATACGACAAATTAACGATTTTTAGGAAACATATTGACGGGGTTGATATGCGCGCCCGCCTTAATAACTTCATAGTGCAAATGAGGTCCTGTGGATCTACCGGTATTGCCAACCTTTGCTAGCACGTCACCGCGTTTAACGGTTTGCCCAACACGAACCACTAGCTGGCTAGCGTGTGCGTACCGCGTTTTAAAACCTTCAGCGTGATTTACCTCAACTACATTGCCATATTGCGAGTCCCAACCTGATCTACTAACTACTCCAGCCGCTGATGCAACTATAGGCGTGCCTACAGATGCAGAAAAATCTAAGCCCTCATGTCTAGCCATGGCTTGTGTAAAAGGGTCGATTCTTAGGCCGTATCCACTGCTCAGGTTGTAAGCGCCCTTGATAGGGGTGCCTGTTGGAAGACTATTGAGCCAAGTTAGTTGTTTTGCCCACAGGGCATTAATTTCAGCAACGCTACGCTTGAACTCATTGACGTCTTGCAGCGACTCATCTAGAGCATCAATTAAATCTACCGGAGCTTTGTTCTTGTTATCAACTAGTTTTAGGGGGCCGCCTCGCCCACTAGTTGACGTTGGAATTTGTGACTTAACCGCAGCTGGCGTTGCCATTTCCATAAAGCGATCTTTGAGCTTTTGGATTTGAGTGATTTCATCGGTGGTTGCCTGAAGCTTTTCTTGGATTAGGCGTAAACGTTCTTTGTAGGACTCTTCAATTTTGTCCTGCTCTGCTTGAGTTAAAACCCCGCCCATGGCGCGGGCTAACTCAGGTCTAGCCTCAATAGCAATTCTTAAGCCAACAAAATGCAAAATGCCACCAACTGCAATTAAGAAGGCTGCAAAAATACCTACGGCCATCGAGACCGTTCTCAAAGTAATAGATATCTTTCTAACCCGGCCCGTTGGACCAGAGACCCACATTAATTGCATGAATATTGTTCAATACGTTAAGAGATGCATTATAAAGGCAGCCATGAATATTCCAAAAGACCAAAAACCCTATGATGCAATTGTTATTGGTGCGGGAGTAGCCGGTGCAGCTATAGTAAAATCTATAAAAAACAATGACATAGAAAGTTTCTTGGTGGTTGACGGGGCTCCTGGTCCAGGCTGCGGTACAAGTGGGCATGGGTTTGCTCTATGTCACCCATATATCGGTCGTGGTGCATCAAGATTGCAACGTTTGACTATGCTTGCATTCAAAGAGGCGCGAGAAATATGGACGGATTATTGGTCAAAATCTGGGGTTTTACATTTGCCTCGAGAGCCAAAAGGGTTTGATAAAAAAATAATGAGTGAGCGCTTGCTATCTCAGGGGTTTAATGCAGAAATGGCTAGGCCATTAGAAGCAAGTGAATCCTTGGGTATTGTAGGTGCATCCTTAGCGGGCACGTTTTTTCCTGAAGGGGGCTGGGTTAATTTAAAAAAAATTGCTGAGGACCATTTGGGCAAGTTACAAGAAAAACAAAAAAGATGGTCTTGTGTTGTCACAGGTATTCAATACAAAGATAAATATTGGCACGTTTATGGAGTCAACCAAGAGTTGATTGGATCGGCCAAGCGAATATTTCTAGCAAATGGGTTGGGGGCAAGAACTGTTGCCGCAAGCGCTGGAATTGAGTTGCCCTTAAAGCCAGTTAGGGGACAGTTATCAACATTTAGCTATGGACCTAATAGTACTTGGGCGCAAACAAAACCAGTTGTTGCGATATCAGGGAAAGTTTATTGCTTGCCACCAACACAACAAGATGACGGCTCATATCATTGGTCGGTTGGTTCAACGTATGATGAAAACGAAGATGACTTGGTAATGTGGAAAAAAAGTCATTTAGAAAACCAAACGCTAATTCAGGAAATGTTTGGTGATTTATATGATGGCTCAGAGCTAAAGCCAATAGATGCATTTGTTGGAATCCGATGCGTTGCCAAAGATCGACTACCAGTGATGGGGCCAGTTAAGGGTCACCCCGGCCTATATGTTTTAACTGCATTAGGTTCTAGAGGGGTAATGTGGTCCGCCCTAGCCTGCCAGATGTATTCTGAACACCTGACAGAAGAGTTGCGTCAATCAGCTTTTTTTGATGAGCGTTTTTTAGCTGGGGCGCGCTTGGCCGGCGCAGGTTTATCAGATGATTTAGCCTCAGCCTTGCTGCCGGCGCGTTTTTTGGCTGGCGCCTCGAACTCAAAGCCAATTTTTCCATCTGCCTGACGAGCAAGATAAGCTTTAAATCCTCTGCCTGTTCGCAAAGACTTAAAGTTGGTTAGTAAATCTGTTTTACCTTCGCTTAGCAACTTAGCAACTTGTTCTCGAGAAATTTCTTGCTGCAAAACAACTTTACCTGTTGAAAAATCACATGACTTACTCGGCCCAACACTGCGTTCGCATAGATATTTCATGCCATGTTCATAGACTGCGCCGGAGCACTTAGGGCATGCCCCCAAAGCAGTTTGACCCGTGAAATCCACCTCCTCAGTATCGTCATCTTGGCTATTGCCAAAATCAAACTCTAATTTGAAGCCAGCATTTGGATAATCTTTGTCATCTTCTGGAATTGTTACTAATTTAATGATGGCAGCAAATGGGCGCCCCATTTTGCTTCTGAAGCCTTGAAGTGGGCCAATTTCTTTGTTGGCAATTAAAGCCTCAGCTTCATCGTATTCAAAGGCCCTGCCCCCAGGTATTTTGCTAATAGAAAAACCGCACTTTTCACAAGCAAAGCGCCTGTAGTTTTCTTTTACCAATCCACCACAGTGCGGGCAAGGGGTTTTTAGGTCAGCATAATCACCTGGAATCGTGTCGCTGTCATATTCTTTTGCGCGTTTGACGATACGTTGTGTGATTTGAGCAATTTCTTGCATGAAAGTGTTGCGGTCAATTTGGCCTTTTTCCATTAAGGCAAGCTTATGTTCCCAATTGCCAGTTAATGCAGGTTGGGTAAGTTCTTCAACGCCAAGTCCACGCAATAGAGTCATCAATTGAAAAGCTTTGGCTGTAGGTATTAATTCCCTAGCTTCTCGAACCATATATTTTTCAGCAAGCAAGCCCTCAATGATGGCTGCCCTGGTTGCTGGTGTACCAAGGCCTTTTTCTGACATCGCTTCACGATAGTCATCATCATCAATTAATTTACCCGCACCTTCCATGGCAGAAAGTAGCGTGGCTTCCGTATACCGTGCGGGTGGTTTTGTTTTTAGTGGTACAGGGCTGACAGATTCTGTTTGAACTTTTTCGTTTGGCGCAACAGGCACCAACTCTTTGTCATCTTGTATGGATTTGCCATAAACAGCTAACCAGCCGGGGCTTGTCAAAATTTTGCCGTCTGTTTTAAATAAATGACCGCTGACCTCAGTAATACGGGTGGTAACTTTAAATTCTGCCGCAGGGAAAAATATTGCCATAAAGCGGCGCACAACTAGGTCGTATAACTTTTGCTCTGGTTCAGAAAGATTTTTGGGTGCTTGTAGCGTTGGAATAATGGCAAAGTGATCAGAAATTTTGCTGTTATCAAAAATCTTTTTATTTGGTTTTACCCAAGAGTTATTCAAAATTTGTGACGCAAATGGGTAATAGTTGTCTGAACTATCGGCAAGCATTTCTAACGTGCTTGTAACTGTAGGTAAATAGTCTTCCGGAAGCGCTCGTGAGTCAGTTCTTGGGTATGTCAGAACTTTATGCTTTTCGTAAAGCGCTTGTGCAAGACCCAAAGTATTCTTTGCTGAAAAACCAAATCGGGCATTCGCCTCTCTTTGCAAGCTAGTTAAATCAAATAGTTGTGGCGCTGCTTGAGTGCTAGGTTTTGATTCCTCAGTGACTTTGCCACTCTTGTCATGACATGCGGCAACAATACTTGCAGCCGCAGCCTCACTCCACAAGCGGTTGTCTTTTTTCTCAGGATCTACCGCAGTATCTTTAGACTCTTTTTTAAATTTAGGGTCAAACCATTTGCCTTGATATATGCCAGCAGCACAGATGAACTCAGCAGTTACCTCCCAGTAGTCCCTAGAAATGAACTTTCTGATAAGTTCTTCTCTTTCAACCACAATTGATAAGGTTGGCGTCTGTACGCGTCCTACTGTTGTTAAAAAGAAGCCACCGCTTTTGCTATTAAATGCAGTCATGGCGCGCGTGCCATTGATGCCAACCAACCAATCTGATTCTGAACGACAGCGCGCTGCATTTGCTATGTTATGTAATTCTTCATCACTACGTAATTTTGTAAAACCATCACGAATCGCTTGAGGTGTCATGGACTGTAACCATAAGCGTTCAATTTTTTGAGGTGCCTTGGTATGTTGCGCAATCAATCTAAAAATCAACTCACCTTCACGCCCCGCGTCACATGCATTAATTAAACGATTGATGTCTTTACGTTTGATCAGTTTTTGTAAAACTTTTAGTCTCGCTTCAGTTTTAGCAATGGGTCTTAAGTCAAAGTGAGGCGGTATAACGGGTAAGTTTGCAAAAGACCATTTGCCACGTTTAACCTCATACGCATCTGGAGCGGCTATCTCTAAAAGATGGCCTACAGCAGATGAAACGACGAACTCATCGCTTTCAAAGTAATCCTCATGCTTAGTAAATCCACCCAAAGCACGAGCAATGTCAGCCGCAACTGATGGTTTTTCAGCAATGATTAAAGCCTTATTGGGCCCGGATTGAGTGCTAGTTTTTGCCACGTTAAAGACTTCCCGAGGGGTCAAATTAAATTAATTTCCTTTTTTTATTATTAACCGATAAATGCAAAATTAGGAAAAAATTCAAAAAATTGCTATTTATAGGACCATGTTTTAAGAAAAAATCTCATTTCATCAACGATGTCAGAGGGCTTTTCGGTTAACTTTGCGCCATCTTTAATGAGATGGTGGCAGCCAGCTGAGCTCGGTCGTGAGATTGAGTTGGGGATGGCAAAAACCTCCCTACCAAGCTCATTGGCACATTTTGCAGTAATCAATGACCCAGACTTAATGGCGGCTTCCACCACAAGTGTGCCCAAAGACAATGCAGCAATTAACCTATTTCTTTGGGGAAAGAAGAATGGTTTTGTGGCGGTGCCTACTGGATACTCTGAAATTAGTAGGCCCATTTGATTGATTTGTTGAAATAAAGCTCGATTCTTGTTGGGGTAGCACTTATCCAGACTAGTGCCACAGACAGCAATTGTTGGGATTGGGTGGTTAGATTCTAATGCTCCCAGGTGAGCTGCTGCGTCGATGCCCTCGGCTAAACCAGAAACAATACAAAATCCTTGATTAGCTAGTGCCTGTGAAAAGGTTCGGGCATATTTAAGACCCTGATTAGATGCTTTGCGAGAGCCGACAATTGCAACACTGGGCATTTTTAGCGCCTTAATGTTGCCTAGACAGTAAATTTCTTTCGGGGCATCAGACAAATCTAGTAATCTGCTTGGATAATAGGGGTGTTTTTGATTGATTGAGATAATTGGAAGCATCACTAAATTGTCTGGAATTCTATTTTTTCAAGCAATCAGCAATCCCTGAACTTTATGTAAGAATTTTCTGAAATGGCTGTACTACCTATCCTTCATTACCCTGATCCACGCTTACATACTGTGGCTAAACCCGTTGCTGAAATAAATCAAAAGATTAAGCAATTGGTTTCTGATATGGCGCAAACAATGTACGAGGCCCCAGGCATTGGTTTGGCGGCAACGCAGGTTAATGCCCATGTGCAAGTCATTGTTATAGATTTGTCGGATGAGAGAAATCAATTGCAGGTTTTTATTAATCCAGAAATAACTTGGGCTAGTGAAGAAAAGAAAGTGTGGCAAGAGGGATGTTTGTCTGTGCCAGATTTTTATGACGAGGTATTGCGCCCTTCAGAGGTGAAGGTTAGGGCCTTAGATATAGATGGTAAGTCTTTTGAGATACATGCCGATGGTTTAATGGCTGTTTGTATTCAGCATGAAATGGATCATCTAAAGGGCAAAGTTTTTGTTGAGTATTTATCTTCATTAAAGCGAATGCGAATTGCTGGAAAACTCAAGAAGAAATCTAAAGCGGGTGAGATTTAATGCTCAGAGTGGTTTTTGCCGGCACACCAGAATTTGCTAGGGTTGCTCTAGAGCACATTTATGGCTCCGGCCATCAGGTTGTGATGGTGATGACTCAGCCTGATAGACCAGCGGGCCGAGGCATGAACCTACAGGCCAGCCCAGTCAAGCAGTTTGCGGTAGAAAAACAAATTAAAGTTATACAGCCCACATCTTTAAGGTTGGATGGCAAGTGCTCTGCTGAAGCAACTAATGCGCTGAAAGAATTAAGTGAGTGTGAATTTGATGTCATGGTTGTTGCCGCATATGGTTTGATTTTGCCGAAAGAGGTTTTTGAGATAGCAGAAAAACCAAATCGGGCTGGTTGTTTAAACATACATGCGTCGTTGTTGCCTAGGTGGCGGGGTGCCGCCCCAATACATAGAGCCATTGAAGCTGGTGACAGTGCGACAGGCATTGCCATCATGCAAATGGATTTGGGCCTTGATACTGGTCCAGTGGTATCCATGAAGGAAATACCCATTTCAGACAAAGAAACCACAGCCTCATTGCATGATTCATTGGCATTACTTGGTGGTGAAATGATTGTGAAAGCATTGAATGACTTTGAGCTTAATGGTGAGTTAGTCAGCAAGCCTCAGGCAATTGATGGCGTTACTTACGCTAAAAAAATATTAAAAGAAGAAGCCAGAATCGATTGGACAGCCAAAGCAAAAGAAATAGATCAAAAAATTAGGGCTTTTAATCCTTTCCCAGGAGCTTTGTTTGAAAAAAATGAATCAATGATTAAGGCTTGGCTCTCAAAACTTTCATCTACAAATAATATGTCGCGCCCATCAGGAGAAATTCTTGACATAAGTCGTGACGGGGTTGAGGTGGCGGCTGGTTTAGGCAGCATTCTATTAGTAGAGCTACAAAAGCCGGGTGGCAAGAAAGCGCCAGCCGATCAGCTGGCCAAGGCTATGGGGTGGCAAGTTGGGGATGTTTTAAATTAACAACCCCTTGAATAAATCAACAATTACACACATATGATGCTAGAGCCATTTTCTGAATCTAGAATTTACAGGAATTCACCTAGCGGAGATTTGCAAGATGTTTAATTGGTTTAAGACGGCCATATTGATGGCAGGCATTACCGCCCTATTTATTGTTGTTGGCGGAATGATTGGTGGTGAGCAAGGCATGTTGATGGCGCTGCTTTTAGCCTTTGGCATGAACTTTTTCAGCTATTGGTTCTCCGACAAGATGGTTCTTAGCATGATGAATGCGCGGGAAGTAGATGAGGTGACCGCGCCCCATTTTTATCGAATGGTCAAAGAGCTTGCGGGTAAAGCGGGGCTGCCGATGCCAAAAGTTTATTTAATTGAAGAAGATGCACCCAATGCATTTGCTACTGGTCGTAACCCTGAAAATGCTGCGGTTGCTGCGACAACTGGAATTCTTCGAATACTCTCTGAGAGAGAAATTCGTGGAGTGATGGCGCATGAGTTGGCGCATGTGAAGCATCGTGATATTTTGATTTCAACGATATCTGCCACGATGGCAGGAGCATTGTCTGCTCTAGCAAATTTTGCAATGTTCTTTGGTGGTAGAGATTCTGAAGGTCGCCCATCTAATCCAATTGCCAGCATTTTGGTGGCTATATTGGCGCCTTTAGCCGCAAGCCTTATACAAATGGCAATCTCTCGTGCCCGCGAGTATGAGGCAGACAGAGGGGGCGCAGAAATTAGCGGCGATCCTGAGTCGCTTGCGGTGGCGTTAGAAAAGATACACCGTTATGCTACCGATAGATCTTTTAATGCTGTTGAGAATCACCCAGAAACAGCGCAAATGATGATCATGAACCCACTCTCTGGCGGAGGATTGTCAGGCCTTTTTTCAACACACCCACCAACCGATGACAGAGTCTCGCGCTTGATGGAAATGGCAAGAACTGGAACTTACCCTGTCTGAGAATAAACAACAAGGCGCAAGCCTATCAAAAGCGCTTTTTGAGTCAGCCAAAGTATTACAAGAGGTTCAAGATGGCACATCTTTAACCTCTGCTATACAAATAGTTCCAATAGGGTTACGTCCTGCGGTTCAAAGTATTACGTTTCAGGCTTTAAGGCGAGGCTATTGGGTACAAGAAGTTCTTAATCAGTACGTCCAAAAAACTCCATCAGGACTAACCCTTTATGTTTTGTGGGCTGCTATTGCATTGGTTCCCGAAAAAGATCATGAACCCATGTACGCAATGCATACGCTGGTTAATGAAGCAGTCAACGTTTGCCATTTAGATAAAAACTTGTTTTATGCAAAAGGGTTAATTAACGCCGTATTGCGCAGAGTTTTAAGAAACGAAAACTTATATCAAGAGATATCAGAAGACAAAAACCCTTCTTATCCTGATTGGTGGTTGCGAAAAATTAAACATGCATATTCTGAGCAGGCTCAAAATATTATTCAATCTTCGAAGGATCGGCCGCCTCTTACGTTGCGACTTAACCAAAGGCAGACTGCCATAGAGCAACAAGACTTATATTTAAAAAGGCTTGATGATGCTGGTCTTTGCCATAAAAAAATCAGTTCAATTGCAGGACTTCGGTTAAACAATGCGATTGAATTAATTACACCTGTCCCGGTAAGTCAAATACCTGGTTTTTTTGAGGGTGCATGTTCTGTTCAAGATGCAGGGGCACAGTTAGCCGGCACCTTGTTGAATTTACAACCGGGTACAAAGGTCTTAGACGCATGCGCTGCCCCAGGTGGAAAAACAGCTCAGTTACTAGAATTATTTGATATTCAACTCGATGCACTGGAGATTGATCCTGCAAGAGCTAAAAGAATTCAAGAAAACTTAGATCGTTTGAAATTAGAGAATGCTCGAGTTTTGGTAGGTGATGCATCAGAACCGGAAAGCTGGTTTGATGGCGAGCTATATGATGCAATATTGGCTGATGTACCTTGTTCTGCATCGGGAATTGTTAGGCGCCACCCAGATATTACATATTTACGCCAAGAAGTAGATATTAAAAATTTACAGGTAATGCAAAGGAAAATATTAACGGCACTTTGGTCTTTGCTTAAGCCGGGCGGTAAGTTGCTATATGTGACATGTTCGGTTTTTCCAGAAGAAGGGGAGTTGCAAGCACGCTGGTGGTTGAGTTCTATGCCAAATGCGTTACGATTAGATGCCCCGGGACAAATATTGCCATCTAAAGAGCACGATGGCTTCTTTTATGCCCTGTTTGAGAAAGAAAAAAAGTAATAACCAATACGCATGCATCAAATACTAAGGCTGATATTTGTAATTACATTCTCGATGATTGCATCGATGGGGAGTGTGCGTGCAGATCAAATCATCTTTAATAAAGTTAACCTTCAGCAACTAGATAAATCTTGGGCTTTAAACGCTGATATTGCACTAGAGCTCAATCCAACGCTTGAGCAATTGGTCAACAAGGGCGTTACATTGCATTTCGTGACAGATTTTTATGTCACAAAATCAAGGTGGTATTGGTTTGATGCAAAACTGCTTGAGGCGCAGCGCGTTTCAAAGATTTCTTATCAGGCTTTAACTAATCAATATAGAGTTACTTTGGGTAACTTTAGTTTTAGTGCGTCCTCACTCAAGCAAGCATTAATTGCAGTTAAAACACTAGAAGACTGGGTTGTGATTGAGCCTGGTCTTTTAGACCCAGCACAAACATACCAAGCCTCAATACGTATGCGCTTAGATACGAATCAGTTGGCTAAGCCTTTTCAGGTGAATGCAATTAACTCTAAGTCTTGGAATCTACAAAGTGAGTGGTATCGCTTTGATTTTTCGCTTAAAGCTTTAGGTGGACAATAGTCATGCTAAAGCTATTAGCTAAACCATTCTTAGTGGGCATAGTTGTTTTTTTAGCTTTGATTTTGCTGGGTCTTTTGGCGGTTGCCTCAGCAAATACTTCATTTTTTGATGAATATTTTGCATGGTTGTATGCCGCAAATATTTTGGTGGGCATTATTTTTCTTGCTGTCATTATTGTTTTGATAACAAGTATTGCTATCCGGTGGAGACAAAAATACTTTGGTGCAAGACTTGTTGCTAAATTAGCCATGTTTTTTGCTTTGGTGGGTGTGTTGCCAGGAGCAATTTTGTATGGCGTATCTCTACAGTTTGTGTCTCGCAGTATTGAGTCTTGGTTTGATGTAAAGGTTGAAAAGGCGTTAGAGGCAGGTTTAAATTTAGGGCGCTCAACTATAGAAACTGCTAAAGCAGATTTATTACTTAAGGGTCGAGATTTAGCTAATCAGATTCAATCTGCATCAAGATCATCTGGTGAGGGTGGCATGACTTTGGTGTTATCACGTCAGCGCCAATTAATCGACATTCAGGAGGTCACGTTATTTACCAGTGCTGGAAAAGTTATTTCTAGCGCTAGCTTGGGCTTGAGTTCATATGTTTCAGAAATGGTTCAGGCCGATAAGTTGCAACAAGCAAAATCCTTGGGGTATTTCTCTCAAGTAGATGAGCCTAACCAAGCCATTAATAAAACTTCGTACACGATTAAATTGGTTATGCCGGTTGTTATAACTGGCTCAAATAATTTGGGCACATTTAACCTGCGTGAGCAATCAGAAGACAAGTTCTTGTTGTTAGTTAAAGAGATGCCGGTAAATCTAAGTAACAACGCGCTAGCTGTTCAAGAAGCTTATGTTGAGTACCAGGAAAAAGCTCTGGGTCGAACTGGGCTCAGAAAAATGTATATCGGCACCCTAACAATCACATTGTTCTTGGCTTTATTTATAGCCATGACTTTGGCATTGCTGCTAGGCAGACAATTAGCTTACCCCTTAATTATGTTACTTAAGGGGACTAAAGCGGTTGCGGAGGGCGATCTTTCTCCAAAACCTGAAATTAATACTGGTGATGAACTTGGACTATTAACGAAGCAGTTCAATGTGATGACTAGGCAACTATTGGAAGCCCGAAATTCTCTTGAGGACGCCAAAGCATTTTCTGAAAGTGTTTTATCAAATTTGACAGCAGGTGTTTGCGTTTTAGATGCAAATTATCAATTAGTCATTTCAAATCCAGGCGCCTCTAGAATTTTTGGTACATCTTTAGATAATTTAATTGGAAAAAACTTAGGTCATTTAGAGCGCTTGCAAAAGTTTGAAGCGGCTATTAAAGATGCTTTCAACGAACATAAGATTTCTAGCGTCGACAACTCAGAGCATTGGCAAAAGCAAATCATCTTAGATGACCCTGCGACCATAGATGCACAACATGAAAACGGAATCACATTGTTGGTTAGAGGGACAACATTGCCAAGCCATTTACACATTATTGTGTTTGACGATATTTCTGAGGTGATAACTGCGCAGAGGTCAATTGCTTGGGGGGAAGTTGCAAGGCGCCTAGCTCATGAGATTAAAAATCCACTAACACCAATTCAGTTATCTGCCGAAAGAATGCAGTTAAAGTTGAAAGAGCATTTGGACGCCAACCAGCAGGAGTTTTTAGAACGCAGCACTTCAACGATTGTGACGCAAGTTCAAGCTATGAAACAGATGGTGAATGACTTCAGAGATTTTGCTAAAACTCCGGAAGCGAATTTACAAAGTTTGTCTGTCAATAATTTAGTTATAGATGTTTTGGGGCTTTATGAGGGTAGCCCCGTTAAGGCAGACTTAGACGCATCCTGCCCATTAATTTTGGCTGATGCAACACAGATCAGGCAGGTTGTTCACAACTTAATACAGAACGGTATTGATGCAAGTGTAGAGGCACACCAAAATAATCAGTTTGCTATTTTGGTTAAAACAGAGTTTTTGCCATATCCTGAAAGTGCAAATGCTGGCCCAGGAATTGTTAAGTTAAGCATATTAGATGCTGGCACAGGATTTGCCCCAAGAATTTTGAGTAGAGCATTTGAACCATATGTGACGACGAAAGCTAAGGGCACGGGTTTGGGCTTGGCAATGGTGAAAAAAATTGTTGACGAACATGGTGCGAGAATTGAATTGCGAAATCGCATGGAAGAAAATCAAGTTATAGGCGCAGAAGTTTCTATATATTTCAATCAACTGGTAGAGTAAAGTAAGTTATGGCAAGTATTTTGGTTGTTGATGATGAGATGGGCATTCGAGAGTTGCTCAATGAGATTTTGACTGATGAGGGTCATTCGGTCATTGCTGCGCAAAATGCTCAAGAAGCGAGAAATGCAAGAGAGAACCTAGAGCCAGACTTAGTACTCTTGGATATTTGGATGCCCGATGTTGATGGCGTAACTCTTTTGAAAGAGTGGTCTACAAACGGCCAACTAACTATGCCGGTGGTTATGATGTCAGGGCATGCAACGATAGATACTGCTGTTGAAGCCACTCGCATTGGAGCTGTTAATTTTTTAGAAAAGCCAATTGCTTTACAGAAATTACTTAAAACAGTTGAGCAGGCACTAGAAAAAGCCCCACCTAAAGATTTATTTGCAACGCCGGCTAAGGTTGAATCACAACCTGTGGCGGCAACAAATTTAAAGCAACAAGAAAGTGCAGCCCCACAACAGCCAGAAGCAGAGACATTTAATCTTAGTTATATTGATTTGCCATTGCGAGAAGCCAGAGACTTGTTTGAAAAAGCTTATTTTGAATACCATTTAGCGGGTGCTGCCGGCAGTATGACAAAGGTTTCAGAAAAAACTGGCCTAGAAAGAACCCACTTATATAGAAAACTAAAAGCATTGGGTATTGATGTTGGGCACTTCAAGGGCGATTAATCCAGATTTTAGGGTTTAATCAAAGGTTTCGTATATAATCCTCGTTTCTTGGCCTGGTAGCTCAGTCGGTAGAGCAGAGGATTGAAAATCCTTGTGTCGGTGGTTCGATTCCGCCCCGGGCCACCAAGAATCTACAAACCACCTTCGGGTGGTTTTGTTTTTGGCGTAAAGTAAACATAGTGAGAATTAAATGGAGTTCGCTATGTCAGTAATTACGCCAACACAACAAGAGTTAAAAATACTAGAAGGTTTGCGAGAACATAGGCGCAAACATCGACAAAGATATCCACATCAAACAAAGTTACATGCTGATAGCCCAGCAGAGCTAACTCTGGGGCAGAAAATTTCAGATCAAGTAGCTAAAGCGGTTGGTTCTTGGAAATTTATCATTGGCCAAACCATTTGTATTATTGGTTGGATATCATTTAATTCAATCAATAATGGTCCTTGGGACCCATATCCATTTATTTTGCTAAATTTGATTTTGTCTTTTCAGGCGGCATATACAGCACCTGCAATCATGATGAGTCAAAATAGGCAGGCTGATATAGATCGACATCAAGCTAATAATGATTTTGAAGTAAATGTTAAGGCTGAGTTAGAGATTGAGCTGCTGCATCAAAAAATAGACATGATGAAAGAAAAAGAGTTGGCCATGTTGATTGCGACCGTGCAAGAGCTTAGTGAAAAACTTGAGAGCAGAAATAATTAATTACTAAATAATTTTTATTTATTGAGAACTTAAATTTGAATAAATCTCCCAAAATTGTTGTTCTGGGTGCTGGGTCGGTAGGCTGTTTCTTTGGTGGAATGCTTGCAAGAGCTGGTCATGATGTAACACTGATTGCTAGAGCCAATCATGTAGAGGCTATTAGTAAAAATGGTTTGTATATGGATTGCCAAGGATTTCAAGAGTATGTTGCAGTTAAGGCCCAATCTGACTATTTGCCTCTTGCTAGCGCTGACATTGTTTTGTGCTGTGTTAAATCTCCCGATACAGAATCAGTAATCAATCATGTTAAGACATACTTAAATAAAAATGCTGTGATACTGAGCTTGCAAAATGGTGTAGATAATGCGGAGCGCATAACCAAGCTAGTAGATAACCCGACCTATCCAACAGTTGTTTATGTTGCAACTGCAATGGTTGGCCCAGGAAAGTTAAAACATTTTGGTCGTGGTGAGCTTGTTCTTGGATCCTTGGGCGGTAAGTCAAATGAATTGAATGAGCTATCAGACTTTTTTCAGAAATCAAAGATACCCTGCGAGATATCAAGCAATATCAAAAAAGATCTTTGGCTTAAGTTTTTAGTTAACTGTAGTTACAACGGAATTTCTGCAATTGGTCAAATTCAATATGGAAAGATGGTGAGCACATCAGAGGTTGTGAGCCTCATCAATCAAATTACAAAAGAATGCTTAATGGTTGCAGAAAAAGAAGGTGTCGTAATTAGCTCTGCAGAGGCAGACCAGGTAAATCATGCAATTGGCGTCACCATGTCAGGTCAGAAATCATCTACGGCACAAGATTTGGCAAAAGGTAAGCTTACCGAGATAGATTATTTGAATGGGTTAATTGTTCGACGTGGGGCAGAGTACGGCTTGAGTGTATCTGCTAATCAAGCAATCTATGCTTTAGTAAAAATGCTAGAAAAAAATGGCATTAATACCGTTAGCCAATAAACCTATACTGTATTCATATCGGCGTTGCCCTTATGCAATGAGGGCAAGGATGGCTCTTGCCTATGCAGGTATACCTGTAGAAATTAGAGAAATTTCTCTTAAAGAAAAGCCCCCATCAATGGTGGCGATATCTCCTAAGGCTACTGTGCCCGTTATGCAGTATGGCAACTTGGTCCTAGAGCAAAGTTTAGACATCATGAGGTGGGCGTTGTCCCAACATGATCCAGACGGTTGGTTAACTGATGAAAATACTGTAGATGTAAATACGTTGATAGACGCCAACGATAGCTCATTTAAAAAAATATTAGATCAATACAAATATCCGAGCAGGTTTCCCGAACTAAATCCTGTGGATGTTTTAACAAGTGCTTTGAATCAACATTTAAGACCTTTGAATGATCGACTCATGAAAGCACAATTTTTGCTTGGGGCCAAACTTTCAATGGCAGATGTAGCAATATTTCCATTTATCAGACAGTTTCATATGGTTGATGAAACATTGTTTAGCCTATATCAATTAGAACCTCTTAAAAAATGGTTAAATGATTGGATGGAGTCAGAATTGTTCTTGAGTATTATGCAAAAGCATCCTGTATGGCAGGATGCTTCATTGGAGAAGCTATGAAACGTTTTTTAGCAATTATCTTTTTGGCAGCCTGCTTGTTCTGCATTTATACCTGGTTGACATTAACGTGGAACTACTCAGCTGGCGAACGTGCTGGTTACGTGCAAAAATTTTCTAAAAAAGGTTGGATTTGCAAAACTTGGGAGGGTGAGCTGGCAATGATTAACATTCCAGGAACTCTTACAGAAAAATTTAACTTTACCGTTCATGATGAGATGGTTGTCAAAAAAATTAACGACAGTATGGGTAAGCGCGTTGCATTAGTCTATAAAGAGCACGTGGGAGTTCCCACCAGTTGTTTTGGTGACACTGGGCATTTTGTTTCTGATGTGATTGTTGTGGAGTGACTACTTAGTCAAAATCAATTTTCTAAATTTTGTAACACGAAGGCGATAAACCTCTCCTTCGTGCAAAATATTTAAGTACCCCAGTTTGCCAACCAATTGTTTGCTATCAATCAGTTGAGCTGTTTCTTGACTGCTATCCTTTGTGAGGAATTTTGTGTCTTGTTTTGTCATGTTGACTCTCTTCTTTTGAAAGAGACTCAATCATAAAACATTGAAAATCACTACTTACAGCAGGGCTTATAGCTAGTGGGTGCGATCAGGTCTTTGAATATTTTTTCGAGATAAAAATTAGACCTTTGGATAGATAAACAATGATTAGCGAGCCAATTAAATCGCCAATGATCATCACCCCCAAGTTATCCCAAAAATAATTGTTTGGGATTGTTAAAGTGAACCAAGCCTGATGCAATATGGGGCTGATAAGAGAGTAAATAAAGATGCAGTTAAGCAATTTAGAGCCATCAAGATTTGCTAGGTTTGTCATCACGTTCAAATCTTTGAACACAGTTAAACGAGCTATGTATGGTGCAAGACCTCCCAAGATGCCTGCCCCAAGTGCAATGATGGGATCTGAAAAGTAAAAAAATATTCCAATTAATATAGATGTTATTGAAATCCCTAGCGCACCTTTGCCGCCGAACAATAGAGTTAGTACGAGTCGTAATCCTGCAGGGAGAAAAATCCAAGAGACCCCTGAAGAAAAAATTAGGGATTGAAATAAAAAAGAGTTAAGGCCAAAGAAGATTGCATAAAGTGCTGCAGAGCAAAAAACTATAAAGGCGCCCACTAAAAGATTTGACATTATTACTTTTGATATAAGAGCATAGAAAAACAGGATTTTTCTATATAAAACCTATTAAAAAAGCCATTTATATTACAAAAATTGTGGTTACAATTTAAACGGCGTATTAATTACGTACAACTCATCATACAACGATTGATAAGGAGCATAAATTGAATAAAGCAGAACTTATTACTGCAATTGCAGAAGAATCAGAATTGTCTAAAGCAAAGGCAGAGTTTGCCTTGAACTCAATTATGGACAACATTAAAAAAGCTGTTACTAAAGGTGATAGCGTTCAATTAATTGGATTTGGTACATTTGGTTCAGGTAAGCGTGCTGCACGTGTTGGCCGCAATCCTAAAACTGGTGAAGCGATCAAGATTGCTGCTGCTAAAACTGTTAAGTTCACAGCTGGTAAAGCATTCAAAGATGCGGTAAACAAGCGCAAAAAATAAGCCAAGTGGCGATAAAAAAAGCCCAGCATTGCTGGGCTTTTTTATTAGCTTTGAACTAGGCGCCTGTATCGGTGAATACTCATTAAGATGCCAACCCCAACCCCAAGAGTCACAAGTGCAGTACCACCATAACTAATGAATGGAAGTGGTACACCAACAACAGGTAGTAGTCCGCTGACCATGCCCATATTTACAAAAGCATAGGTAAAGAAAATAAGAGTAATAGAGCCGCCTAACAGTCTTGTAAATAAGGTTGGTGCATTAGACGATATGGCAAATCCTCTTTGGATTAGCGCTGCGAATAATGCTAATAAAACTACATTACCGATTAAGCCAAATTCTTCAGAAAAGACTGCAAAAATAAAGTCAGTATGTTTTTCTGGAATAAATTCTAAGTGAGCTTGTGTGCCGTTTAGCCACCCTTTTCCGAAGATGCCACCTGACCCAATTGCAATAACTGATTGAATGGTGTGAAAACCTTTACCCAATGGATCAGTACTTGGATCTAATAATGTGCAAATGCGATGTTTTTGATAGTCGTGCAATATTGGCCAAGCTAGTTGAGGATCGCAAATATATGATCCAAAAATAATGATTAGCAAAATACAAAAGGTTCCTAATGCAACAACCGGAATGATGTACTTCCAAGGAAACCCTGCCAAGATAATCACGTAGAGTCCTGCTGCTACAACCAAAAGAGCAGTACCAAGATCTGGTTGACGGGCAATTAATGCTACTGGTAATGCGAGTAAAAGCACAGCAACTGCGTAGTCCCAGTTTTTAAGCACACCTTCTCTGCGCTGAAAATACCAGGCCAACATCAATGGCATAGCAATTTTCATGATTTCTGATGGTTGAATCACTACACCAATATTCACCCAGCGACGCGCACCTTTTTTGATTAAGCCAAAAGCAGCTACAGCAAGCAGCAATGCAATACCTAAGCTGTATATCCAAACGGCAGATTTTTCCAACCACTTAGGGGGAATTTTTGAAACCAGTAGCATCACAGAATAGGCCAAAGCTAAATTGCGAAGTTGATCAATGAATTTAACAGGCGTACCGCTGCTTGCAGAAATGAATGTCACCATGCTGATGGCTACTAAACCAAGCACTATTAGCCCAAGAGTTTTATCTAGGCCAGACCATAAAAAATCAAAGCGACTAATTAAGGAGCGTTTTTCCACTCTGGAATCTCCTTAGGCCAACGCCCTTCAATATAGTAATCAAGTGCTTTACGAGCAATAGGTGCCGCTTGTGCTGCACCAAACCCAGCATTTTCTACCACCATCGCAATGGCAATTTTTGGTTTTTCAGCTGGTGCAAAAACAATGTACAAAGCATGATCCCGTAAAAACTCTGGCGTGCTACTGTGACTGTATGACTTTGAATTTAAGCTAAATACTTGCGCTGTCCCTGTTTTGCCAGCCGCATTGTATGAGGCACCTTTAAAAGCAGCCGCCGAAGTTCCAAACCTATTAACGTCAAGCATTGCATTAGTAATTACATCAATGTTTTCTTTTTTAAGAGGAATCTTATAACTCTCTTTGGGTGTTGTAAGAGTCCGTTGTTTACTGATCGGATCTTCGATTGACTTAACAAGATGCGGTTTCATCACCACACCCTGATTGGCCAGATTTGCTGTGGCGTGCGCCAACTGCAAAATACTAAAGCTGTTGTATCCCTGCCCAATACCGAGAGAAATGGTTTCTCCTTCGTACCATTTTTGTTGTTCAGGTTTTTTAAATGAGCGCTCTTTCCAAGCTGTGGATGGCAAGATCCCACGGATTTCACCTTCGAGATCGATACCGGTAATTTGACCGAATCCAAGTGGCTTCATGAAGTCATGCATCATGTTGACGCCCATGTCTCTGGCCAAGTGGTAATAGTAGGTGTCACAAGATTCGACAATGGATTTAGCCATATCTACACTACCGTGACCACCAACTTTGTCATCTCTGAAGGTGTGATTGCCAAAAGTAAAAAAACCAGGATCTGAAATGGATTGACTTGGGGTTCGCTTGCCAGTTTCAAGAGCGGCTAGCGCCATAAATGGCTTGTATGTAGAGCCTGGCGGATAGATACCTTTTAAAGGCCTGTTGTAGAGAGGCTTTTCAAGTGATTCATTAAGAGCCTTCCAGGTTCCTGCATCAATACCTTCAACGAAATCATTTGGATTGAAGTTAGGCTTAGATACGAAGGCGAGAATGTCGCCTGTTTCTGGTTCAATCGCTACAAAAGCGCCACGTCGTTTTCCATAAAGTTCTTCAACAAGAGCTTGTAACTTGATATCAACCGACAAAACAAGATTTTTACCTGGAGTAGATGAAGATGTTGAAAGGGTTCTAACTGCGCGCCCCCCAGCAGTAATCTCAACTTGTTCAAAGCCAGGAGAGCCTCTTAGTGCATATTCATAGCTTTGTTCTACGCCAATCTTCCCGATATAAGGCATGCCAAGCAGATTAATATTTTTTCTTTGAGCCCAATCTTCGTCTAAGCTTTTGCTCGAGTCCAATTCAGCAATTAATTTTTCTCGATCTTTTTGCGAGACGCGGCCAATATAGCCAATTAGATGTGATGCTAATTCACCATAAGGGTATTGCCTAAAGAGGCGTGCCCTAATCTCAACCCCTGGAAATCTGAATCGTTGAGCAGTAAATCTGGCAACCTCTACATCACTTAATAAAGTTCTAACTGGAAAAGAATCAAATGTTTTAGATTCACCAGCAAGCTTTAAAAAATTACGTCTATCTTTCGGTTGAATATCAATAACCGTTGAGAGTTCATCAAGTAACTCAGTGAGGCTTGTTTCAACTTGCGAAGGATTTACTTCGAGGGTGTATGCTGAATAGTTCCTAGCAATCACAATACCATTACGGTCAATAATTAAGCCGCGATTGGCTGGCACTGGCACTAGCGCTATACGATTATTTTCGGCTGCAGCAGAGTGGCGATGATGAGTAAATACTTGAAGCCAGATGAAGCGTAATAACAAAATTGAGAAGCACACCAAAACGAACAGCATAGCAATGCCAAGCCTGTCTTGGAAAGACTTGACCGTTGGTTGGGATTTGCCAAATCTATTCATTTAGTCAATTAAATCGGACGATTTAGATCAACATCAGTAGGTCGTCTTTGAGGGGCTAACAAAAGCCACACTGCAACAGGCCACAATAGCGCCTCGATAAAAGCGGAAAATAAACTAGCCCACGCCCACAGAGGTAGTTCACCTGATGCAATCCATCTAATTGCAAGCGGCCAAATTGAGGCTGCAAAAAACAAAGGTAAAAGATGTAGTGCTTGCTGAACTCTGGCAAAGCCTAAAACACGCCTTTGCCAGTAAATACCAAAGAAAGCGATTACTGGGTACATAAATGCATGCTGGCCTAATAGGCTACCGTTGTGTACATCCATAATGAGCCCCAACGAAAATGCCCAAACCACTCCCACTCTGCGAGGTTGGTAGATTGTCCAAAAGACCAAGCAAATTAATAACCAGTCGGGCACCCAGGGAGCATTGCCCAGGGGTAAAAAATTAAGCAATAGAGCTGCAAATAAGCTAAAGCCTATAAATAATGGGTTGGCAGGTCGAAGAATGTAACCGCTTTCAATCATGGCTTGCCTCTGTATAAGCGGTTAGATTTGTTTTCTACAGGTTTAATAGCTTTAGACGGGTCTGGTCTAGGTCCAAAACCTGCATCATAAAAAAGAATCATGACGTGCCTAAAACGATTGACCCCGCCTACTGGTGAGCAGTAGACGTAAGCAAAATTTTTATCTACATTACGATCAATTTTATCGACAGTGGCTACGGCAAATCCTGGTGGATAAACACCATCTATACCTGAGGTCATTAATACATCGCCGACCTGTAAATCACTTACAGCTGCCATGTGTCTTAACTCTAAAGGTCTACCCCTGCCGTTGCCGTGTAATGCTCCTCTTAAGCCGTTTCTAGCAACCTGAATTGGAATCACCATGTCACGATCGTCCAATAAAGCCACTTCAGATTTTTTTTCCATCACTCGAACAACTTGCCCAACAATTCCTTGGTGGTCGGCAACGGCTTGGCCCGGGGTGATGTTGCTACTTGCACCCCTGTCAATCACAACTCGCTGCGAAAGCGGGTTATTGGGGCTGTAGAGAATTTGACTAATTAATATTTTGAAGCGAGTTTGTTCTTGTATACCAATTAGTTTTCTTAGCTGTGCATTTTCTGACATGAATAATTCAGATTGATTGGCCAGCAAGGTTAATTCAGCCACTCGCTTTGTTAGAGCTTCGTTTTCTTGCTCAAGTGAACCTTTAGTGGTTAGGTAGTCGTAGCTGGCTATGAGACCATCTCTTGGCGCAAGCATGATGGCTTCGAAAGGAGTCAGCAGAAAACTCGCAATTGAACGTACGTGCCCCATTGCTTTGAATTGATAATCCACTACCATCAAAATTAGGCTGACCAAAAGGCAAGCAGCCAGCTTGATTAAAGCTGGCGTGCCTTGTTTAAATAGTGGAGGTGGACTAAGCTGCAATTAAATCTCGGTAGCTGCTTAGGCGACTTATTCTTGTGAGAATACGCCGCCTAGTTTGTCCATGCGCTCTAAAGCCATGCCTGAGCCTCTAACAACGCATGTCAAAGGATCTTCAGCAACGTGCACTGGCAAGCCTGTTTCCTCAAGCAAGAGACGATCTAAGTCTCTCAATAGCGCGCCGCCGCCTGTAAGCATCATGCCGCGATCGGCGATATCTGATGCTAGCTCAGGGGGTGTTTGCTCCAGTGCAACCTTAACAGCGGTAACAATTTGATTGAGAGGATCTGTTAGGGCCTCCAAAATCTCGTTGCTAGTAACGGTAAAGCTTCTTGGAATACCTTCAGATAGGTTGCGACCACGAATTTCCATGTCTTTTACCTCAGAACCAGGGAAGGCCGAGCCAATAGTCTTTTTGATGGCTTCAGATGTTTGCTCGCCAATTAACATGCCGTAGTTGCGGCGGATGTAATTGATGATGGCTTCATCAAATTTATCTCCACCAACGCGGATGGAGCCCTTGTAAACCATGCCGCCAAGGGACATAACACCAACTTCTGTGGTGCCGCCACCAATATCAACAACCATCGAGCCAGAAGCCTCTGAAACTGGTAATCCGGCGCCAATAGCTGCGGCCATAGGCTCTTCGATGAGGTACACCTGAGATGCGCCAGCGCCTAATGCTGATTCACGAATTGCGCGTCTTTCTACCTGAGTGGAGCCGCAAGGCACGCAAATAATGATTCTAGGGCTAGGTTTAAGCAATTTGGTCTCGTGAACCATTTTGATGAATTGCTTAAGCATTTGTTCTGTGATGGTGAAATCAGCAATAACACCATCTTTCATAGGGCGAATTGCTTCAATATTGCCTGGAACGCGGCCAAGCATCTGTTTGGCTTCCTTACCAACGGCTAAAATAGTCTTTTTACCGTTAGGGCCGCCTTCTTGGCGAATTGCCACAACAGATGGTTCATCGAGGACAATGCCCTTATCACGCATGTAAATCAGGGTGTTGGCAGTGCCTAAGTCGATGGCTAAGTCATTAGAAAAGTAGTTGCGAAAGAGACCAAACATAATATAAGTGGGAAAATAGATTAATTAATACGTTAATGAACCCTTTAATGATACCGCAGCAGGACAAATGAATCTCGAAGACGTTAAGCGCATAGCGCATTTATCCCATTTAGCCATCTCAGAAGATGAGGCTAAGGCAACTCTTGAGCAACTACAAAAAGTCTTTAACTTGGTAGAGCAAATGCAGGCAGTCAATACAGATGACATTGAACCGTTAGCTCATCCAATTGAGCAAATTATGACTATTGCGCAACCGTTGCGTGACGATGTTGTAACTGAGTTAGATCAGCGCGATGCTTATATGAAAAATGCGCCAGCAGAGCATGATGGTTTGTTTTTGGTGCCAAAGGTGATTGAATGAGCTGGCATACCAAAACAATTAAAGAGATATCTACTAGCTTGCAGACAAAAGAAGTTAGCAGTCAAGAGTTGGCAGCTTATTTCTTGCAACGCATCTCGGGTGCTGCTGAATTAAATGCATTTGTTGACCTTAATGAAGAGCAAACAATGCATGAGGCCAAGTTGGCTGATGAGCAACTGGCAAGTGGAAACAAGTCATTGTTGATGGGCATACCTCTTGCTCATAAAGATGTATTTGTTACTAAGCATTGGAAAACAACAGCTGGCTCAAAAATATTAACTAATTACCTTAGCCCATTTGATGCACATGTTGTCGCTGAGTTGCGTGGAGCGGGCATGGTTTGCTTGGGCAAGGTGAATATGGATGAATTTGCGATGGGCTCAACTAATGAGAGTTCATACGCAGGCGTTGCAAAAAATCCATGGGCTATTGATAGAGTCCCAGGGGGGTCATCAGGTGGTTCAGCGATTGCAGTTGCAGCTGGTTTATCCCTTGCGGCTACAGGTACCGATACGGGCGGGTCAATTAGACAGCCAGCATCACTATGTGGCATTACTGGGATAAAGCCGACTTACGGAAAAGTGTCTCGATTTGGCATGATTGCTTATGCATCTTCGCTAGACCAAGCGGGCCCCATGGCAAAAACGGCAGAAGATTGCGCAATCATGTTGAATGTCATGGCTGGGCATGATGCTAAAGATTCAACAAGCTTGGATAGAGCAAAAGAAGATTACACAAAAAATTTAGGCAAGACCTGGAGTGGTGAAGCCGGCTTGCCTTTAAAGGGCTTAAGAGTTGGTTTGCCAAAAGAATATTTTGGTGATGGACTTAGCTCTGATGTTCGTCAGGCTGTTGAGGCTGCAATTGAACAACTAAAAAAAATGGGCGCAGAGTGCGTACCAGTTACTTTGCCAAAAACAGAATTATCGATTCCTGTTTATTACGTGATTGCACCGGCTGAGGCATCTAGTAACTTAAGTCGTTTTGATGGTGTGCGATATGGTCACCGCGCAGATAAATATGATGATTTACTGGATATGTATAAGCGATCAAGGTCGGAAGGTTTTGGCGCAGAGGTAAAGCGCAGAATCATGATTGGAACTTATGTTCTATCACATGGCTATTACGATGCATATTATTTGAAGGCGCAGCGTATCCGCAGAATTATTGCGCAAGATTTCCAGAATGCATTTGAGTCTTGCGACATTATTGCTGGCCCAGTTGCACCTACAGTTGCTGGGAAAATTGGTGAAAAGGTTTCAGACCCTACGCAAATGTATCTAGAAGACATTTATACGCTTTCACCGAATTTGGCTGGCTTGCCTGCAATGAGCATGCCTTGTGGGTTTGGTGACAATCAGATGCCAGTCGGTATTCAGTTAATTGGCAATTATTTTTCCGAAGCCCAACTTTTACAAGTTGCACATGCTTATCAGTTGGAGACTGATTGGCACAAGGCGCAATCACCGTTCTCTCAGAAAGGTGGTTTGTGATGAAGTGGGAAGTTGTGATCGGCATGGAAACCCATGCGCAGCTAAGAACAAACTCAAAAATTTTTAGTGGCGCTTCAATTAATTTTGGCGCGGAACCAAATCGTCAAGCTTGCGCTGTTGATTTAGCCTTGCCTGGTGTGCTACCTGTTTTAAATAAAGAAGCAGTTGCCCACGCAATTAGATTTGGTTTGGCTGTGGGTGCGCATGTTGCGCCATTTAGTATTTTTGCTCGTAAGAACTATTTCTATCCAGACTTACCAAAAGGGTATCAAATTAGTCAATTTGAGATTCCGGTTGTACAGGGTGGCAAGGTCAATATTGTTTTAGATGGCGTTGCTAAAACTGTTCAATTAACAAGAGCGCATCTTGAAGAAGATGCGGGCAAGTCACTGCATGAAGATTTTCGTGGCCCACATGGTGAGCCTTCTAGTGGCATAGACCTTAATAGAGCTGGTACACCTTTATTGGAAATTGTGACTGAGCCAGATATGCGAAGTGCTGCAGAGGCAGTTGCATATGCAAAGGCATTGCATAGCTTGGTTGTCTGGTTGGGTGTGTGTGATGGCAATATGCAAGAAGGTTCATTCCGTTGCGACGCCAACGTTTCTGTTCGCCCAGAGGGGCAAGCTGAATTTGGCACACGTTGCGAAATTAAAAATCTGAATTCCTTTAGATTTTTAGAAGAAGCTATTCAGTATGAAGTACGAAGACAAATAGAGTTAATTGAGGATGGCGGCAGAGTTATTCAAGAAACTCGTTTGTACGATCCAGATAAAAAAGAAACTCGTAGCATGCGTAGTAAAGAGGATGCTAACGATTATCGCTACTTCCCTGATCCAGATTTGTTGCCATTAATCATTTCTGAAGAGTGGATTGCTAAAGAACGTGCTGAAATGACTGAGTTACCTGCTCAGAAGGCGGAACGTTGGCAGGCTAGTTTTGGTTTATCCGCATATGATTGCCAAGTGCTGACCCAAGAAAAGTCGACAGCTGAGTTTTACGAGGCGTTGGTTAAGCAGCTCAATAAAGATCAAGCTAAAGCCGCAGCTAACTTGATGGCTGGAGAGTTTGCATCTGCCCTTAATAAAGATGGCATTAGCGCAGATCAATCACCATTAAACCCACAACAAATAGCAAAGCTAATTGAGCGGATTGCTGATGGAACTATTTCTAACAAGATTGCCAAAGAAATATTTGCAGTGATGTGGGATGAGAGAGCAACAGATGTTGATGCTGTTGATCGAATCATCGAAGCCAAGGGGCTTAAGCAAATTAGCGATAGTGGAGCTCTTGAAGCAATTATTGACCAAGTTCTATCAGCAAATCAAAAATCAGTTGAAGAATTTAGGGCTGGAAAAGAAAAGGCATTTAATGCTTTGATTGGCCAAATTATGAAAGCCACTCAAGGTAAGGCTAATCCACAACAAGTTAATAAGTTGTTAACAGATAAGTTGAGCAAAACATGACACAAAATGAAACTAATTCGATTGAGCAACAAGAGCGTGAAGCTTTGGTTGCTGAGTGGCTCAAAGCAACGCCGGGCTTTTTTGACAGACATGCAGAACTTTTATCTGAGATTCAGTTAAAAAACCCGCATGGTGACAGAGCGATTTCATTGCAAGAGCGTCAGTTAGGTGTTTTGCGTCAACAAAATCAAGCCTTAAATCAGCGCCTTTCAGAGATGCTCAGATTCGGTAGTCAAAATGACAAAACACAAGGTCTGATGATTGCTTGGTTAAAAAGTTTGCTTTTGGCTAAGTCAGAGTCTGACGTCAGATCCACGATTGCTGATGGCTTGGCAAGTGTGTTTGGTATTGAATTGGTGAAGTTAGTTGATGGCCTCGATTTGCCAAGCTATTGTGGTAGTGCAGATAAGGCTGGAAGTGCGTTTGAGCCTCATCTAAATGATGAGATAAAAAGCTTGGCAGTGATTAATTTGTCAAATGTAAATGCTCAGATTTTGTTGGCGAGTCATCACCCAGAAAAGTTCACCGCTGATATGGGCAGTGTCTATTTAGATCAAATCGGTGAGTTGGCGTCGGCAGCAATTACCAGATCTAAGGAATAGGATTAGACATGAACGAAAGCCTCGCGGAGGAATACCTGCGCGAACTTCATGTTCTACGACAGGTATCAAAGCATACGATAGCTGCTTATAAGAAAGACCTCGACTACCTATTGAGTCGATTGCAAGAAGTTGGTTTGAAGTTTTCAGATTTAAGCTCTGATCAAGTTCGAAACTGGGTGGCAAAGTTACACGCAGAAGGACATGCACCCCGTAGTATTGCTAGAACCTTGTCTGCTTGGCGTGGCTTTTATTTATGGTTGGCCAATCAAAAAGGTTTGGTTAAAACAAATCCTTTGAGCGATGTTAGAGCTCCTAAGAGAGCCAAGCCATTGCCTAAAGCTCTATCAGTTGAAAATGCAATAAGCCTTGTTGAGAGCGCCAATCAAGAAGCCATACAAAATGATTTATTTTTAAGGGCTAGAGATCGTGCAATTGTTGAATTACTTTATTCCTCAGGTTTGCGCTTGTCTGAGCTGCTTGGTATTGATTTAACTCCAGTTGACACAAAAGAATATTCATCGGCTGGTTGGATTGATTTTGAGGCTGGTGAAGTAATGGTGTTAGGTAAGGGCAAAAAAAGAAGAACTGTGCCTGTAGGTACAGCTGCGATTAATGCGTTGCGTGAGTGGATAACGGTTAGAGCCGACCATATTAATGAGCAACAAGAAGTCCCTCAGCCTTTATTCATTAACAAGCAAGGCAAAAGAGTGTCTGCGAGAACCATTCAAAAACATTTGGCAGAATTGGCTATAAAAGCTGGCTTGCCAACACATGTACATCCACATATGTTGAGGCACAGTTTTGCAAGCCACGTTTTACAATCGTCTGGTGATTTGCGGGCCGTACAAGAAATGCTGGGTCATGCAAGCATTACCAGTACACAAATTTACACGGCTTTGGATTTCCAACATTTGGCCCAAGCATATGATTTGGCGCACCCCAGAGCTAAAAACAAGAAGAGTCAATAATGCAAGCAAGTATCGTATTAAAGTCCGGCAAAGAGCGCCCTGTATTGAGGCGCCACCCATGGGTTTATTCAAATGCTATCGACCGTTTTGAGGGCAAGGTATATCCCGGTTCAACAGTTAACGTATTAAGTCACGATGGAAAATTTCTTGCCAAGGGCTTATATAGTCCTAGTTCGCAAATTAGAGTTCGTATTCTGACTTGGGATGAAAAAAAAGTTATTGACCATGCGTTTTTTAAGGGGCGCGTTTCAAAAGCGATAGAACATCGCGCCCAGTGGGTTAAAAATACCAATGCGATACGTTTAATTTTTGGCGAGAGCGATGGCTTACCGGGCTTGGTTGTAGATCAGTATGCTGACACGCTGGTTTGCCAATTTTTATTTGTGGGGATGGAGCACTGGAAAGATGCCATTGTGCAGGCCTTAGTTAAACAAACCAATTGCAAGAGAATTGTGGAGCGGTCTGATGCTGCAGTTCGAGCTAGAGAAGGTTTGGAGCCACATGTTGGAGTTTTATTTGGCGAGATGCCTGATGCACCAATTGAGGTAAATGAGTGCGGAGTTTTATACAGCGTTGATGTATTGAACGGACATAAAACCGGGTTTTATGTTGACCAAAGAGATAGTAGAGACTTATTAAGTCAGCTAGCAAAAGATAAAGAAGTTCTAAATATGTTTTGCTATACAGGCGGCTTTTCTTTAGCGGCCTTAAAGGGTGGAGCCAAGCACGTTACCTCAGTAGATTCATCTGGTGAGGCATTGGCAATGGCGCAAAAGCAAATGGTTCTGAATGGTTTTGATGCAAGTCGTGCAACTTGGTTGGATTCTGACGCCTTTGCAGTTCTAACCCAGTTTAGAAAAGAAGGTAGGCAGTTTGATATTGTTGTTTTGGATCCCCCAAAGTTTGCCCCATCATCACATCATTTAGATAAAGCCTTGCGAGCTTATAAAGAAATTAATCGCGCAGGAATGCAATTGTTAAGGCCTGGCGGCTTGTTGTTCACGTTCTCATGTTCTGGGGCTGTTGATTCAGCATTATTTGAAAAAACTGTGGCGATGGCAAGTGCTGAGGCAATGACTCATTCATCTGATTTTGAAATGGATTTTCGTTTAATGAAGAGGTTGTCTTCGGGAGCCGATCACCCCTTATTAACAAGCTTTCCTGAGGGTGATTATCTAAAAGGCTTGATGCTTCAAAGGGCATAGCTAAGAAGCAATGATTGCCTCATAATTAAAAAATTAAACAAGGATTACAGCATGGCACTAATACCAGTAACAATTTTGTCCGGTTTTTTGGGTAGTGGCAAAACTACTCTCTTAAAGCACATTCTTCATGAGAACCATGGCAACAAGATTGCTGTGATTGAAAATGAATTTGGAGAAGAAAATATCGATAACGATATTCTGGTTCAAGACAGCAATGAGCAAATTGTTCAAATGAGTAATGGCTGTGTTTGTTGCACTATTCGTGGAGACTTGGTTGATGCTCTGAATGATTTATTTGAGCAACGTAAAGATAAAAAGATTCAATTTGATCGAGTAGTTATTGAAACTACTGGCGTTGCCAACCCGGGCCCTGTTGCACAGACATTTTTTATGGATGATGAAGTCGCAAGCCATTACATACTTGATGCCGTAGTTACTTTGGTGGATGCAAAGCATGGCAATCAGCAACTAGATAAACATGAAGAGGCTCAGCAACAAGTTGGGTTTGCAGATCGCATTTTTATTACTAAAACAGACTTGGTTAGTGCAAATGCAGTTGACGCATTAAAACATCGCCTAATGCATATGAATCCACGGGCGCCTATTACTGGAATTACGCAAGGTGGAGTGCCATTGGATCAAGTGCTTGATTTAAGAGGCTTTAACCTTAACGATAAATTGGAGATCGACCCCCATTTCTTGGAGCAAGACGATCACGATCACGCTAATTGTGGTCACGATCATCATGAACATGGTCCAGATTGCAACCATGATCATCACCATGGCCAAACTCAGGCTGTTCAATTTGTTCGAAAAAGCCATACTGACAAAATTCAATCATTTGTTTTTAAGAGTGATCGACCTTTTGATTCGCAAAAATTAGAAGATTTTTTGGGTGGAATATTGTCTGTTTTTGGGGCTAAGATGTTGAGATATAAGGGAGTTTTGTATATCAAGGGTGGGCCTCGCAAAGTGATTATTCAAGGTGTTCACGAAATGATGGGTTCTGACCTAGGGGCTCCATGGGGCAAAGAAAAGAAGGAAACCAGAATGGTCTTTATTGGGACGGATTTACCTAAAGATGTTTTATTAGGTGGATTAGAAACATGTTTGGTGTAATCTAATGGGATTAGAGTAGAATTCCGCGCCCGGAGCCATTTATAAGTTATGTAATATTTGGGCGTCGAAAAGTGTGGCGTTATAAGACTAAAAGTCCTGAAAGGACATGAAATGAGCAAGAAACCATTGACCGAAGCAGATTTGTTGAAGATGTCTGAAAAAGACTACATGAACGCTGCTCAGTTAGAGTTTTTTAAAACTAAGTTATTGGCACTCAAAGCTGATCTTTTGATGCATGCAAATGAAACAACTGAGCATTTGCGTGAGAATGTTTTGGTTCCTGATCCAGCTGATCGAGCAACGATTGAAGAAGAGCACGCGCTTGAGTTGCGTACCCGTGATCGTGAACGCAAGCTTTTGAAAAAAGTAGAGCAATCTCTTTTGAGTATTGAATCTGGTGAGTATGGTTGGTGCGAAGAAACTGGTGAGCCAATTGGTATCCCGCGTTTATTAGCAAGACCTACTGCTAATTTATCTCTTGAGGCTCAAGAGCGTCGTGAGTTGCGCCAGAAGTTATTTGGTAACTAATCCATAGTAAGGCAACAAAGTGACTAGGTCACTTAGACTAATTTCAATAGCGTTACTCCTTTGCATTGGGCTTTTACAAGCCCAGTGGCAAGGCTTTGCTCACGCCATTGAGCACGCACACCATATTGAGCAAGTTGTTTCTTTCGAATCAAATGGTCATTTAAATCAAGATCAGCCAACTGCCCAACAAAAAGATTTTCACCATTGCGCAGCTTATGACTCATTAACGTTGGCACATGCATTAGCAGGGACACCTGAGGCTAACTTGCTAAGTCATGCCAAACACGTTGCGGAAAAGTTTTACGAATCACAACAAGCCTCGATAGAAGCCTACAGCGCATTCGATGCCAGAGGCCCACCTAACAGCCACGCTTAAACCTAGTGCCAGCCAAGCTGGCGTTTTGCGTATTGTTAGGAGATTTACATGAAAGTATTAAAACGTTCTGTCGTTGCGACAGCGGTTTTGTTGGTGATTAGTAACCAAGCCAGTTTTGCTCATCAAACATTAGATGCGGTTGTGGTGACAGCCAATCCATTAGGCAGTGATATTAATGATCTAGTTGCGCCTGTGAGTGTTTTGCGGGGCGATGAGCTTGCCAAAAAGCAAAGTAGCACCTTAGGCGAGACACTTAATCATTTGCCTGGTATTAGTTCGACCAACTTTGGGCCAAACTCTAGTCGTCCTGTAGTGCGTGGGTTAGATGGCGATCGTGTGCGCATCATGAACAACGGTGGCGCGAGCCTCGATGTTTCATCATTATCTGCAGACCATGCTGTTGCTATCGATCCATTGTTGGTTGAGCAAATAGAGGTGGTGCGTGGGCCAGCGGCACTTCAGTATGGTGGCAGTGCAATTGGTGGTGCTGTGAACATTATTGATAACCGTATACCAAGGTCTCCAATTAATGGCGTTGATGGCCGAGCTGAGTTTCGTGCGGGTGGCCCAGAGATGGAAAGAGCTGGCGCCGCACTCTTAAATACAGGTAATGGCCAATTGGCAATACACGCCGATGCTGCATACAGAAAAACTGATAACTTGCGCATTCCCGGAAATGTACTTAGGTCTGATGCAATAAAAGAAGGGTCAAAATTATTGAACTCTAATTCTGATCAACAGTCTGGGTCAGTGGGGGCGTCTGCCACATCAGAACATGGCTATGCGGGGTTGTCTCTGGACACATATCGTAATGATTACGGCACAAGCCTTTTTGAAAATGGTAGCCCTACGCGCATCAAAATGCAGCAAGATAGAGTAACTTTTGCAGCAGAGCAAAGGAGCTTGGATGGCAAGTTAGGATTAATTAGCTCATTACATGGTTCGATATCTCACACAGATTACAAGCATGATGAATTGGTAGGCTCCGCAATTGAGGCAACTTTCAAAAATAAAGGTTGGGAAGGTCACTTTGGCGGCACTTTGGTGCCTGTTAATACAGCCTTTGGTCAATTAAAGGGCGCATGGGGAATCCAAGCATCAAGTAGTCAACTGCGCATGACTGGAGATGCTCCACTTGTTCCTAATGCTGATACAAATACTAGGGCTCTTTATATATTTGAGGAGCTAAGCTTTAGTAAAGATAGCGCAGTTAATTTGGGTGCTCGTGTTGAAGATGTGCGCATTAAGGGGATTGCTGGTAACGGTAGTGATGGTGACGCTAGCGTTGGCGAGAAGAAATTTAAACCGTTTTCTACATCATTGGGTTATCGCCAGGGGCTAAATAGTCTATGGACTGCAACATCGAACTTCTCATACACCGAGCGTGCACCAACGTACTATGAGTTGTTTTCTAACGGGCTTCACCATGCAACAGGTATGCATGAAATTGGTGACCCAAATCAGAAAATGGAAAAAGGTATAACGCTAGATTTAGCGCTTACTTATAAAACAGCAGAGTCAAAAACTAGATTGGGTGCATTTGTGACAGAGTTTTCAAACTTCATTGGTTTGATGCCGCAATTAGTATCTGATGAATATAGATTCGAAGGCATCAAGGCTCGTTTATATGGCTTAGAAGCGGATGGTCGATTTCCGTTGTTAAAAGGTGTTTTTGCCAAGGCTGGTCAGATTGATTTGAGTTGGAAGGCAGACTATGTGCGTGGAGAAAACCGAACAACGGGAGGATCCTTGCCAAGAATTGCCCCATTGCGTTTGGACGCATCACTCATTTACACAGAAGGTAGATACTCAAGTCAGTTAGATGTGCGCTATGCCGCTTCCCAAAACCGCTATGACGACAGCTTGGGGGCGACGCCAAGTTACACAATGGTTGGCGTGGGCGCATCTTATAAAACTGTTATTCAGGGATTTAAGTCTGCCTATTGGTTTGTTCGGGTAGATAACTTGACTAATGAAGTTGCTCGTAATGCCTCATCAGTAATGCGAGATGTTGCTATGGTGGGCTCAAGAAGTTTGCGAGCGGGGCTTAGAGCTTCATTCTAAGTACTTGTAGAGCTGATTTAAGGGGTGCTTAGGTGCCCCTTTTTGCTTTTTGACAGGACTTTTTAAAAAAAGTGTTGTTTTGGTCTTAAAAATATAGCCAAGTAGGGGTTCTGGTCTTAGAATCACGCGCATGAACGCACCGCTAAAAGAACTTCAAGACGTATCCCCTGCAATTAAAGCCGAGGTTTTGGCGCAGGCTTTACCGTACATCAAAAAATATCATGGCAAAACCATTGTGATTAAGTACGGTGGAAATGCCATGACAGAAGAGCGCCTAAAAGAGGGCTTTGCTCGCGATGTAATTTTGTTAAAACTTGTAGGTATGAATCCAGTGGTTGTTCACGGCGGTGGACCACAGATTGATGATGCTCTTAAGAAGGTTGGCAAGGCAGGAACTTTTATTCAGGGCATGCGTGTGACTGATGAAGAAACCATGGAAGTGGTGGAGTGGGTTCTTGGTGGCGAAGTTCAGCAAGATATCGTGATGTTGATCAATCATTTTGGCGGTCAAGCAGTTGGCTTAACTGGTAAAGATGGTGGTTTGATTCATGCGCGCAAGATGATGATCCCCAACAAAGAAAAAGCGGGTGAGATGCTCGATATTGGTTTTGTTGGTGAAATTGAATCAATCAATCCAGCAGTTGTTAAAGCCTTGCAAGACGATGCGTTTATTCCAGTTATTTCACCAATTGGTTTTGGTGAAGATGGACAGGCCTACAACATCAACGCTGATTTGGTTGCTGGCAAAATGGCGGAAATCTTAAAAGCTGAAAAATTAGTGATGATGACTAATATCCCAGGCGTGATGGATAAAAACGGAAACTTGTTAACTGACTTAACAGCTAGAGAAATTGATGCATTGTTTGCAGATGGCACGATTTCAGGTGGCATGTTGCCTAAGATCTCTTCTGCGTTAGATGCAGCTAAGAGTGGCGTAAATTCAGTGCATATCATTGATGGTCGTATTGAGCATTCATTGCTTTTGGAAATTTTGACAGAGCAAGCCTTTGGCACAATGATTCGTTCACATTGATTTTTCCATGCGTCGACCTTTATGGTTTTTTGATTTAGACAATACGCTACACGACGCATCTAGCGATATATTTCCCTACATTAATGACGCAATGACGAGCTTTGTAGCTCGTCGTTTGCATTTAGATCGAGAAGCGGCCAGCCAAGTACGCAATCGTTACTGGCAACAGTATGGTGCGACTTTGTTGGGGTTGGTAAAGCATCATGCGATAGACCCACATGAGTTTTTATATGAAACCCATCGCTTTGATGAGTTAAGCGGCTCACATCTAGATGATTTATCGAATATTGTCAGCGGTAAAAAGGGGCTTAGACAGCTATTAAATAGGTTGCCAGGGCGTAAGATTTTGCTGACCAATGCGCCTCGAGCATATGCTCAAAAAGTTCTTCAAGAGTTAGGTATTGTGGGTTGTTTTGAAGCGGTTGAGGCCATTGAAGATATGGAGGTTCACCAGCAGTGGCGCCCAAAGCCGGATCATTTAATGATTAGAAGACTGCTTCGAAAGTATCGTTGTGCCCCTCATAGAGCCGTTTTAGTGGATGACACCTTGGGGCATTTATCTGAATACTCAAAATTGGGCTTAAAGACAGTCTGGTTTAAAAGACATGTTAGGACTTACACCCATAATCGAGGTAATGTATCTCTAGAAGTACAATCAATGCATCAATTATTTAAAAGTTGGCAGAAACTCAAATGAACTCACCATTTAATCAAGTGCCTATGACCAATGACTCTAACCAGGATGCGGAGGCGCCGGTTCGTAAACGCCCGCGCCCAGGTGAGCGCAGAATTCAAATTCTTCAGGTTCTAGCTGAGATGTTGGAGAACCCCAAGGGGGACCGTGTCACAACTGCAGCTTTGGCTGCGCGATTAGAGGTTTCAGAAGCAGCTTTATACCGACATTTTGCAAGTAAAGCCCAAATGTTTGAGGGTTTGATTGCCTTTATTGAGCAAACAATCTTTGGTTTAATTAATCAGATTACTGAGCGCGAGGAGGCGGGAGACCGTCAGGCACAGGAAATTTTGATGGTTTTGCTGGGTTTTGGCGAAAAGAATCCTGGTATGACCAGAGTTTTGTTAGGCGACGCCTTGTGGTTAGAGGATGAGCGCTTGCAGGACCGTATTGCTCAAATTTTTGAGCGCATTGAGTCTTCGTTGAAGCAGTCTTTGCGTATCGCACAAACACAAGGCCGTTTCCCTCAGTCGGCAGATGGCAATGAGGTTAGCTCAAGAGCTGCGATGATGATTAGTTATGTGGTCGGCCGTTGGCATCGCTATGCGCGAAGCGGCTTTAAAAAGGCGCCTACTGAGTTTAGTGACTTACCTATGAGAGTTTTATTCTCAGTATGAGTTTAGGAGTTGTTAAGCCAGAAATCCTTCACTTTGCAGAACCACTTAGTTTGCAAAGCGGGGCAAGCATTGCCGATTACAACTTGGTTGTAGAAACTTACGGCCAATTAAATGCTGAGAAAAATAATGCAGTTTTAATTTGTCATGCTCTTAATGCCTCGCATCACGTTGCTGGCATTAGTGCGGATGATCCAGAAAATATTGGTTGGTGGGACAACATGGTTGGCCCTGGTAAGCCAGTAGATACAAATAAATTCTTTGTGATCGGGGTTAATAACCTAGGATCATGTTTTGGTTCAACTGGGCCAATGAGTATCAATCCTGCAACGGGTAAGCCTTATGGAGCATCTTTTCCTGTGGTCACGGTGGAAGATTGGGTAAATGCTCAGGCTAGGGTGGCGGATCACTTTCAGATAGAAAAGTTTGCGGCAGTCATGGGTGGTAGCCTTGGTGGTATGCAAGCCATGGCTTGGAGCATGATGTATCCCAATAGAGTCGCCAACTGCATAGTAGTGGCTTCAACGCCTAAATTATCTGCACAAAATATCGCATTTAATGAGGTGGCTAGAAGCGCGATTTTGAGCGACCCTGATTTCCATGGTGGTGATTATTACGCGCATAACGTTAAGCCACGCAGAGGTTTAAGAGTTGCCAGAATGATTGGTCATATCACTTATTTATCAGATGATGATATGGCTGAAAAGTTCGGCAGAGAGTTGCGTCGAGCCGAAGGCGACTCTGATGAATATAACTTTAGTTTTGATGTTGAGTTTGAGGTTGAAAGCTATCTGCGTTATCAAGGTGAAAAGTTCGCAGATTATTTTGACGCAAACACTTATCTCTTAATTACGCGAGCATTGGATTATTTTGATCCTGCCAAGGCTTATGCCAATAATTTAAGTGCAGCGATGAAGGATGTTGTTGCGAAGTTCTTAGTGGTGAGCTTCACAACTGATTGGCGCTTTGCGCCAGATCGTAGCCGAGAAATCGTTAAGGCATTGCTTGATAACAAGCTAGATGTTAGTTATGGTGAAATTGATGCGCCACACGGTCATGATGCATTCTTATTAGAAGATCCTCGTTACCACGGTTTAGTGAGAGCTTATTTTGAGCAAATAGCCATGGGAGTTAATCCATGATGCGTTCTGATTTTGCGGCAATTGCCAAGTGGATTAAGCCTGGCTCACAGGTATTAGATGTGGGCTGTGGGGATGGCACGCTTTTGAATTATTTGAAAGAGTCAAAATCAGCCCATGTCTATGGCGTTGAGCTTGCTGATGACAAGGTTTTGGCTTGCGCACAAAAAGGGCTCAATATTGTTCAGCAAAACCTAGAGGGTGGCTTAGCATTATTTGAAGACAACAGTTTTGATACGGTAATCTTGTCTCAAACATTGCAGACCATACATCAAACTGCAAGAATCTTGAGTGAGATTGCTCGTGTAGGTAATGAGTGCATTGTGTCTTTCCCAAATTTTGGACATTGGTCTCATCGGGCATCTGTTGCTTTGGGGCGCATGCCCGTCTCTAAATCTTTGCCATACCAATGGTATGACACGCCAAACGTTCGAGTACTCACAATTGCAGATTTTGAAGCGTTAGCACCAGCCGTTGGTTTGCAGTTGCTTGATAGAGTTGTCCTTCATGATGGCCAAGCCGTTCAATTTTTACCTAATTTAAGAGGTAGTCTTGCAATCTATCGAGCACGTCGGGCCAAGTAAAACTAAAGCATTATTAGTTTGTGTTTTTCTAGGCTTCTCTAGTGGATTACCTTTATTCATACTTTATAACCTCTTGTCAGCTTGGTTAAAAAGCGAAGGCGTAGATCTAAAAGCCATTGGTTTATTTGCTCTGGTTGGGATGCCCTATACCTGGAAGTTTTTGTGGGCGCCCGCCATGGATCGATTTAACTTGCCTTTTTTAGGGCGTCGACGTGGGTGGATGATTGCGACTCAAGTTGCAGTGATGATTGCTGTCATATTGATGGGGCAATTTAATCCACGAACTGAAATTTGGACAGTTGTCTTTCTTGCATCCATCGTTTCATTTTTGTCAGCCAGCCAAGATGTTGTTGTAGATGCGCATCGACGTGAGTGGTTAACTGAAGAGCAGATGGGTTCTGGCACAGCACTTTTTGTTAATGCATATAAATTATCAACATTAGTTCCTGGATCACTATCTTTAATATTGTCAGATTTGATGACTTGGGATTGGGTCTTTTTAATTACTGGCTTATTTATGTTGCCAGGAATTCTGACAACGTTGTTGGTATCTGAGCCAAAGATGTATGGTCCGGCACCAAAAACATTGAAAGAGGCCGTGATAGAACCATTCAATGAATTTATGCAAAGGCGTGGATGGCAGCATGCGGTTTTAGTCTTGGCATTTATTTTTTTATACAAACTAGGTGACTCAATGGCTACTGCATTAGCTACACCTTTTTACATTGAGCTTGGATTCACAAGAACAGAAATCGGGTTGGTAGCAAAAAATGCAGGTTTGTGGGCAAGCATCCTGGGTGGTATCTTGGGAGCCTATTGGATGCTCAAAACTGGCGTTAATAAAGCGCTTTGGTTGTTTGGTTTTTTACAAGCGATTGCTATTATTGGTTTTGCAATTTTGGCTCAAACCGGTGCGGATTTATGGGTGCTAACCTGGGTAATTGGATTTGAAGCATTATCAGTTGGGCTGGGAACGGCCGCTTTCACATCGTATATTGCGCTGGAAACTAATCCAAGATTTACCGCAACTCAATTTGCTCTATTTACGAGTTTATCTGCGGTGCCAAGAACATTTATTAATGCTTTAACAGGTTACATTGTTGAGTTAACAGGCTGGACCAACTTCTTTGTCATCTGTTTTATTTTGGCGATACCTGGTTTGTTGTTATTGCCTAAAATTGCACCTTGGAATAAAGAAAAGCAGTCTGGTTTTGAAAAAGCCGCGTAATTAAATGACAGCTAATTTTTTTAAAAATTTGAAAACATATAGTGCTACGGCACTGTTTGTGATTTTGACTGCTTGTGCTTCATCGCCAAGGCATGTTGGGCCCGCAGACGGAGTAAAAGTTGGCGATGGATCTAGTTTAAAAAACATGGTGCCGGCAAGTCAGTTAGAGCAATCTGCAACAAAACAATACAACAGCATGAAGCAAAAAGCTTCACAAAAAAATGCATTGGCTCCTGAAAATCATCCCCAAGTTATTCGTTTAAGAGCGATTGCAAAAAAAATTCTTCCACATGCGTACGCATGGAATCCTGACTCTCAGGCATGGAAGTGGGAGATTAATTTATTTGTCTCTGATGAGGTCAATGCGTTTTGCATGCCTGGTGGAAAAATTGCTTTTTACACGGGCATTCTGGAAAAGTTGAAGCTAAATGATGATGAGGTTGCTACGGTGATGGGTCATGAAATTGCTCACGCTTTAAGGGAGCATGCGCGCGACCGAATTGCTAAAGCCCAAATAGGTAATTTGGGTGCAAACGTTTTATCCTCAGCTTTGGGTTTGGGTAATGTGGGTAGTCAAGCCTTGGGCCAGGGTTTGCAAATATTAGGTTTGAGTTTCTCGCGAGCTGATGAGAAAGACGCTGATTTAGTTGGGATGGATATAGCAGCTCGAGCTGGCTATGATCCACGTGCTGGAGTTTCTTTATGGCAAAAAATGGGTCAGCTATCGCAAGATAAAGATAAGCAACCTGAATGGTTATCTACGCACCCATCGGGTGATTCGCGTATTTATGAAATCCAAAGAAACATGATGGATGCTTTAATTTTGTATGCGCGAGCTAAGAACACCACAATTGATCGTTTGCCTAATTACAAACCTTGATTTATAGATTCTCGTAATCAACAATCAGGGGCGCATGGTCAGAAAATTTTTCTGATTTATATATCTCAACTCTTTGTGCTTTGGTGCCAATAGTAGGCGTTGCTATTTGGTAATCAATACGCCACCCAACATTTTTTGCATAAGCCTGCCCTCGTTGGCTCCACCAGGTGTAGCACTCATCTTCTGTATTTGGGTGTAAATGCCTGTAAACATCAATAAAGCCCACACGATCGAAGAGTTGAGTCATCCACTCTCTTTCTTCTGGTAGGAATCCAGAGTTTTTAATATTGCCCTTCCAGTTTTTAAGATCAATTTCTTTATGAGCAATATTGATATCGCCACATAAAATGATTTCAAGCCCTTCATTTTTTAAGGCTTCCAAATGGGGCATAAATAAATCTAAAAACCTAAACTTAGCCTCCTGTCTTTCAGGTGCGCTAGATCCAGACGGAAAGTAGGCCGAAATAACAATCAGCTTGCCAAATCTTGCTTCAACATATCGCCCTTCAGCATCAAATTCACCATCATCAAAGCCGATTTTTACACTGTCTGGTTTTTGTTTTGAGTACAAACCAACCCCGCTGTACCCTTTTTTTTGTGCATATTGAAAAAAACCATGGTAACCATTTGGACTTAGGAGGGCGCTATCTAAATCGGCCTCCTGAGCTTTAAGCTCTTGAATACAAAGGATGTCTGGGGCTTGAGCGTCAACCCATTCAAAGAAACCTTTTTTAGCAGCTGAACGAATCCCATTGAGGTTGGCGGTAATGATGCGTAACATCTCGGTTATGACTTCCAATCAAGAAAACTTTAAAAACGAATTTATCAATTTTGCCTTAGATGCCAAGGTTCTAGCTTTTGGCGAATTTAAAACAAAGGCAGGACGATTATCCCCATATTTTTTTAATGCTGGTGGCTTTAATGACGGCGCTTTGTTAAAGGCTCTTGGTGAGTTTTATGCAAAAGCACTAATCAGTTCGGGCATTCAGTTTGACATGTTGTTTGGCCCCGCCTATAAGGGCATTACTCTTGCAGCCACGACGGCTGTGGCTTTGGCGGGAATGGGGCGCCCTGTACCATTTTGCTTTAATCGTAAAGAAGCTAAAGATCACGGCGAGGGTGGCACATTAGTTGGTGCTCCTTTAAAGGGGCGTGTTGTGATTATTGATGATGTTATTTCAGCAGGTACCTCTGTAAGAGAGTCTGTTGACATCATTAAGCACTCAGGTGCTACTCCTGCAGCAGTTTTGATTGCTTTGGATCGGATGGAAAGAGCTGGCACAGCCACTGAAGTTGCAGATACGTCAGCAGTTCAAAACGTGGAAAAAGAATTTGGCATGCCAGTAGTCTCAATTGCAAACTTAGCAAGCTTGATGCTCTTCTTAGAGTCCAGCAAAGACTCGGCATTGCAACAATATTTGCCAGCAGTAAAAGCTTACCGTGACAAATACGGCATTAATTAAAGATTATTCGAGGGTAACTACACCCTCGAAAACAGTTACCGCTGGACCTGTCATCATCACATCACTCTGAAGGGATGTTTTTCCATCCCATTCAATAGATAGATCTCCGCCACGTGTATGCACGAGGACAGGGGAATCTAATTGACCGCGAAGGATCCCTGAGACCACTGCAGCGCAGGCACCTGTACCGCAGGCTAAAGTTTCGCCCGAGCCTCTTTCAAAGACGCGCAACTTAATTTCGTTTCTATTGAGGATTTGTAAAAAACCAGCGTTTACTTTCTTCGGAAAGGCTGCGTGCTTTTCAATTTCTGCACCTGCGGTTGTCACGGGCGCTGAGTCTACATCGCTGACGATTTGAACGGCGTGAGGATTCCCCATAGATACGGCAGAGATCCAAGCCGACCCATTTGATAGTGGTAGCTCATACAGAGTGGTAGAGCCCTCTTTTTTAGAATTTAAACCAGCATCCATGAATGGAATGTCAGCGGGGGTCAAAATAGGTGCACCCATGTTCACAACAACTTGACCATCATGAGTTTCAGTAAGGCTCAGTATGGTGTGAGCCACTTGTACTTTGACTGTTTTATTGCTTGTGAGCCCTTTTTCTCTAACAAAACGCACAAAGCAACGAGATCCATTGCCGCATTGCTCAACTTCTGAGCCATCGGAGTTAAAAATTCGATAGCGAAACTCTGCATTGGGTACCGTTGGCTTTTCAACTAAGAGAATTTGATCTGCTCCAATCCCAAATTGGCGATGCGCAAGCTTTACCCACTGCTCCTTTGTAATTTGAGACAGGTCTTGTGAGAGGCCATCAAGCACTATGAAATCATTGCCAGCGCCATGCATCTTGGTAAAACGTAAAGTTAGCTTTGTCATAGGGGTAAATATACAGGCTTGCGCCCAAAAATGAGAATGTTATAGAATTTAGGCTATTCGCCGAGTTAAGACAACTTGCGGGGCGAATTAAAACTATCCGCTAAAGCGTCGCCGCACTTAGTAATACTCGGCACGTGTTGTCGGTTATTTAACTAAGGAGCAGCAAATGGCTAACAATTATTTCTTTACTTCAGAGTCAGTTTCTGAAGGTCATCCAGATAAAGTATCTGATCAAATTTCTGACGCAATCCTTGACGCTATTTTGGCGCAAGATCCAACCGCACGCGTTGCAGCTGAAACTCTTTGTAATACCGGTTTAGTAGTTCTTGCTGGCGAAATTACAACGACGGCGAACGTTGATTACATTAATGTGGCGCGTGACACGATTCGTCAAATTGGTTACGACAATACAGAGTACGGTATCGACTACAAAGGTTGTGCGGTATTGGTGGCATATGACAAGCAAAGCCCAGATATCGCCCAAGGCGTAGATAAAGCGCATGATGATGGTTTGGATCAAGGCGCAGGCGACCAAGGCTTGATGTTTGGTTATGCGGTTGATGAAACACCAGAATTGATGCCTTTGCCAATTCATTTGTCACATCGTTTGGTTGAGCGTCAGGCTGATTTGCGTCGCGATGGCCGCTTAAACTGGTTGCGCCCTGATGCAAAGTCACAAGTTACTTTGCGATATGTTGACGGTAAGCCTGATTCAATTGACACAATCGTTTTATCAACACAACACTCACCAGACATTTCTTTAGAGAAATTGCGTGAGGCTGTGATTGAAGAAATCATCAAACCAGTTTTGCCAAAAGAGCTAATCAAAGGCGAGATTAAATATTTGGTTAACCCAACAGGTCGTTTCGTGATTGGTGGACCTCAAGGTGACTGCGGTTTAACCGGTCGTAAGATTATTGTGGATACCTATGGTGGTGCAGCACCTCACGGTGGCGGCGCATTCTCAGGTAAAGACCCTTCTAAAGTTGACCGATCAGCTGCTTACGCAGGTCGTTATGTGGCAAAAAATATTGTTGCTGCGGGCTTGGCGAGTAAGTGTTTGGTGCAGATTTCTTATGCAATTGGTGTAGCTCAGCCGACCTCAGTAATGGTTAGCACATATGGCACGGGCAAGATTTCTGACGAGAAGATTGCTGAGTTGGTGCGTGCTCACTTCGACTTAAGACCAAAAGGTATCGTGAAGATGCTCAATTTGTTGAGACCAATTTATCGTAAGACGGCAGCCTATGGACATTTTGGTCGTGAAGAGCCTGAGTTCACTTGGGAAGCTACAGACAAGGCAGCAGCATTAAAAGCTGCGGCTGGTTTATAATTTTTCAAAACCTCTAAGGAGCGTTGCGAGGTGTTTGGCAAAGCCAAACGCCCTAGGCTTAGAGGGAGGCAAATGCCTTTAGCAACGACGCTCGCTAACCTGTGAAGTGATTGGTTGGCGAGCTTTTTTATTTGCTCTCCAAGAACTTCCCTAATAGCTTGGAGTGAACATGAACAAACCTACAGATTTAAACATTCTTAAAGACTGTGCCATTGCCGATATTTCTTTGGCTGATTGGGGTCGTAAAGAGATCGCTATTGCTGAAACAGAAATGCCTGGTTTGATGGCAATTCGTGAAGAATTCGCTGCAAGTCAGCCTTTGCGTGGCGCACGCATCACAGGCTCATTGCACATGACGATTCAAACAGCGGTATTGATTGAAACTTTGGAGGCTCTCGGTGCTGAAGTGCGCTGGGCCTCTTGCAATATTTTCTCTACGCAAGATCATGCTGCAGCAGCAATTGCTGCCAACGGCACACCTGTTTTTGCTATTAAGGGTGAAACATTAGAGCAATACTGGGAATTCACACACCGCATTTTTGAATGGCAAGACGGTGGCTATTCAAACATGATTTTGGATGATGGTGGTGATGCAACGATGTTATTGCACTTGGGTACAAAAGCTGAAAAAGACCAATCAGTTTTAAATCACCCAACTAGCGAAGAAGAAACTGTTTTGTTTGCTTCAATCAAGGCCAAGTTAAAAGTAGATCCTACTTGGTACTCAGTGCGCCTAGAAAAAGTAAAAGGTGTTACAGAAGAAACAACAACTGGTGTTCATCGTTTATATCAAATGCATGCTAAAGGCGAATTAAAGTTCCCAGCCATCAACGTTAATGATTCAGTAACAAAGAGTAAATTTGATAACTTGTACGGCTGCCGTGAGTCTTTAGTTGACGGTATTAAGCGTGCAACCGATGTAATGGTGGCTGGTAAGGTGGCTGTTGTTGCTGGTTATGGTGATGTGGGTAAAGGTTCTGCACAAGCGTTGCGCGCATTGTCTGCGCAGGTTTGGGTAACAGAGGTAGATCCAATTTGCGCGCTACAAGCAGCTATGGAAGGTTATCGTGTTGTAACAATGGATTACGCAGCAGATAAAGCTGATATCTTTGTAACGGCTACTGGCAACTACCATGTTATTACTCATGACCATATGGCTAAGATGAAAGATCAAGCCATTGTTTGTAACATCGGTCACTTTGATAATGAAATTGATATTGCGGGCATTGAAAAATACAAGTGGGAAGAAATTAAACCGCAAGTTGATCATGTGATTTTCCCTGCAAGCAATGGTCAACCAGAAAAGCGCCTCATTATTTTGGCTAAGGGCCGCTTAGTGAACTTGGGTTGTGGCACAGGCCATCCTTCATATGTGATGAGCTCGTCATTTGCAAATCAAACAATTGCTCAAATTGAATTGTGGACTACTGCAGATACTGGTAAGTATCCAGTTGGTGTATATACACTACCTAAGCATCTTGATGAAAAGGTGGCGCGTTTGCAGTTGAAGAAGTTGAATGCTCAGTTGACTGAGTTAACTGATCAGCAAGCAACATACATCAATGTTAAGAAAGAAGGCCCTTACAAGCCTGAAACATATCGTTACTAATTAGTTAATGCTAAAGAAAGAAATTAGATGGAATTGAGCGTTGAGTTTTTCCCGCCAAAGACTGCAGAAGGTGCTGCAAAGTTACGTTCTGTCCGTGAACAGTTGGCGACAGCGCTTAAGCCCACGTTTTTTTCAGTAACGTTTGGTGCTGGCGGTTCCACTCAAGATGGAACGCTAGCAACTGTTAAAGAGATACATGAGGCCGGCCAACAGGCTGCGCCCCATCTATCTTGTGTTGGCAGTTCGAAAGAAAAGATTAGAGAGTTGCTCGCGCAATATAAAGCGCTTGGCATTAACCGCATAGTTGCTTTACGCGGTGACTTGCCTTCTGGCATGGGCCAGTATGGCGAATTTCATCATGCTGATGAGTTAGTCTCATTTATTCGTAGTGAAACAGATAGTCATTTTCATATTGAAGTGGCCGCTTATCCAGAAATGCATCCACAGGCAAAGTCAATGACCGATGATGTTTTGAGGTTTGCCAACAAAATGAAATCTGGCGCAGACTCTGCAATTACCCAGTACTTTTTTAATAGTGACGCCTATTTTAGGTTTATTGATGAGGCAGCTAAGTTAGGGGTTGATCAGCCTATTGTTCCTGGCATTATGCCCATTACAAATAGTACTCAGTTGCTACGCTTTTCAGATGCATGTGGCGCTGAAGTGCCACGTTGGATTCGTTTGCGTTTGCAGTCGTTTGGTGATGATACGGCTTCAATTAAAGCATTTGGTTTGGATGTTGTGACTGATTTGTGCGATCAGTTAACGGTTGCCGGGGCGCCAGGCTTGCATTTTTATAGTCTCAATCAAGCTGATACAACATTAAACATCGCTAAAAACTTAAATTTAATTTAATGCTAGGCGCTGATTATTAAATCTAGCGCTTGGTCATGTTCTTGAGGACGCCAATCGCCCTCTGCAACTTTTTGAGTGTTGTAAGCCACGCCAACTGATTGAACGTTATGTTGCTTATTTTTATATAGCGCAAGTGTTCGATCGTAGTACCCGCCACCATATCCGATACGCCAAAGTTGTTTATTTTGATCAGACCAGCCAAGGCAAGGGGCAATGATGATGTCTGGTTGCGCATAGTTAGAGTTAACAATAGGCTCGTTAATTCCTTGGGGGCCTTTTTGCATTGCAGTGCTCTCGGTCCAGAGGCCAAATTTTAGAGGTTCGTTAAGCTGAACTATTGGGAGTGCAATTGCTCTGTTGGGGTGATATCTTGCCCAATTTAATGCAAGCGGGCGTAAATCGAACTCACTGTTGATGGGCCAATAAATAGCTACGCAACAATCATTAAGTTGTTCAAAAAACGATGCAACTTTATTTTCTAGGCATTTTCGTTGGGCGTCATCCCTGTTAGACCTTAGTCTTATCTCTAGCAGGTTTTGTCTAAGATTATTTAAAGTTTTCACAGGCTACTCAAAAGTAGAAAAAATAAGGCATGATTAAGGGTATGCTACATCGAAAAAACACCAAATTAATAAATAAATTAAGCACAGCCCTATTTTTGGCTGCCATAACGCTTTCTGCACCTTCACATTCAAAGCCAGTTAAAAATACATCATCCCCCAAGAAGGTTGTTCCGGCGGCTGACTTAAGTGCTGAGGATAAGCTTTTTGTTGAGTTACGAGAGGCTGCAAAAGTAAATGATGTCGCTAAGACCAGAACTTTAGGCTCTAAATTAGAGAGTCACGACTTATCTGATTATGTGCTGTATTACCAAATAAAACCCCAGATTTATGACAAGGGTGCTCAAGCAAGGGTTGATTCATCTGCAGATGCTGCAGTTGAAGCATTTTTAAAAGTTAATGCGGGTAGCGCGATAGCTGATCGTTTACGCAATGACTGGCTCTTAGTTTTAGGCAAAAGAAAAGATTGGGCTAACTTTGATAGAGAGTATGTTCAGTTCGTTTTGAATGATGACACTCAAGTGAAGTGTTATGCCATACAGTCAAGGCAGGCGAAAGGCGAGGATTCAAAACAGTTAGGACACGAGTTAAAAAATATTTTATTGGATGCCCAGTATTTTGGTGAGGCTTGTCCTGAGGCTGCGCAAGGCATATATAGAGCTGGAGGATTGTCAAAACAAGAAGTTGCAGCAATGGGCAGGATTGCGCTTGAAAATAATTACGAAGGACTAGCCAAGAAGTTTGGTGTGGATGACCCGATTGCTGATACGGTAAAAAAAGCGAGAACTGACCCTGCTCAGGCATTTAGAGAGTTTGAAAAAAAAGAATGGCGCACTGGTCGAGAAAATACTGCTGCTGCATGGGGTGTAATTGGTCAATTTTTAGCAAAAAAATTAGACAGAAATGCAATCAAGGCATATCGCTTGCAGCATGAGGCGGGCCATCACCAATTACTGTCGCCAGAGTCTCAGGAGTGGAAAGTTAGAACTGCTCTGCGTGAAGGTGATTGGAGGCTGGTTAAAGAGTCTATTGAGGGTATGTCTCCAGCAATTAGAAAGCGTGACCCAGCTTGGACATATTGGTATGGAAGAGCCCAAAAAGAATTGGGCGACGAAGCTTTAGCAAAAGAAACCTTCCAAGCTTTAATTGAGCAATTCAATTTTTATGGTCAGTTAGCAAGAGAAGATTTGGGTATGAAGATTCATGTGCCAAAGCGAGTTATTCCTGACGAGTCACTTGTTAAGCAGATGAGTGAAAACAAAGGTTTTGCTAGGGCTGTTCGCTTCTATGACATGGGCTTACGTTTTGAGGGTAATCGTGAGTGGAATTGGGAACTTAGAACGTTAAGTGATAAACAGCTGATAGCAGCCGCAGAGCATGCAAAGAGAATTGGTTTATATGACCGAGCCGTTAACACTGCTGATCGAACAAAGGCTGAACATGATTTTGGCTTGCGTTATCCAACGCCATTTAAAGAGTCATTGAGTCCGATTGCTAATTCGATTGGTCTTGATTCAAATTGGGCATATGGTTTGATCAGGCAAGAGTCAAGATTTATCATGGCCGCAAAGTCTAGTGTTGGCGCATCTGGTTTGATGCAAGTGATGCCATCAACTGCCAAGTATGTGGCAAAGAAAATTGGTATGACCAACTTTAAGGTTAGTGAGTTAGATGATATGAAAACAAATCTAACCTTAGGCAGTAATTATTTAAATATGGTTTTGCAGGATTTGGATGGTTCGTTTGCATTGGCTTCAGCAGCATACAACGCTGGCCCTAGCCGACCAAAACTCTGGCGAGAAAAACTTCCCAGAACCGTTGAGGGAGCAATTTTTGCTGAAACTATTCCATTTAATGAAACTCGTGGATATGTAAAAAATGTTTTAGCTAATGCCAGTTACTACACAGCTTTATCATCATCAAAGTCGCCATCCCTTAAACAGAAATTAGGAATGGTTTCGCCTAAGGCTTCTGTTTTGTCGGAGTTGCCATGACATCATCAAATGTTTTATTAATTGGCGGTAGTGGTTTTGTAGGTAGACAAGTTGCTAGTAAATTAGCGAGCGCAGGCTACAAAGTGGTTTTGCCAACGCGTAAATCAATTTATGCAAAAGACTTGTGGGTGTTGCCAAATGTGCAAGTTATAGAGGCTAACGTACATGACCCCGTTGTTTTAAATGATTTATGTCAGCGCATTGGTAAGGATGGCGTTGTCATTAACTTAGTTGGCGTTCTTCATGACAAACAAGGCGTGCCATATGGGCCGGGCTTTGAAAAAAATCATGTTGAATTACCTAGAAAAATTATTACCGCAATGACAAATAATCATTTGTGCCGCTATATACATATGAGTGCCTTGGGTGCGGATACTGCTGGTTGTTCTATGTACCAACGCAGTAAGGGCGAGGGTGAGGCACTTGTTAAAAATAGTTCTCTGAATTGGACTATTTTTAGACCATCTGTGATCTTTGGTGAGGATGATTCATTTATCAATTTATTTGGCACATTGCAAAAATTTGCCCCTGTTATGCCGTTAGCGGGAGCTGGCGCCAAGTTTCAGCCTGTTTATGTGGGGGATGTTGCAGAAGCATTTGTTAGGGCTATCAATATGGGGAACACGATAGGGCAGACTTTTGATCTGGTTGGTTCTAGGGTTTATACCTTGGCAGAATTGGTTAAGTTTGCAGGAGAGAAGGTTAAAAAATCTAGTTGGATTGTGCCGATTCCTCGTGTGTTGGGATATTTACAGGCTTATATGTTGGAATTTATGCCAGGACCCACATTGATGTCACGTGATAATTTGGCTTCTATGCAACAAGATAATGTGCTGCCATTGGGGGCTGAGAATGCTCTTGAAAAAACATTTGGAATAACACCGCAACCTTTGGAAGTTTTACTTCAGTGAAAACCTACGTTGTTGGTGGTGCAATACGTGATGAGTTATTAGGGCTTCCTGTTAAAGACCTTGATTATCTCGTTGTTGGTGCCACGCCCCAAGAAATGATTGCTAAAGGCTTTAAGTCTGTTGGGCAAGATTTTCCGGTTTTTTTGCACCCAGATACGCATGCTGAGTATGCCCTTGCTAGAACAGAGAGAAAAACAGCGCCTGGGTATAAAGGTTTTGTTTTTCATGCTGATCAGCATGTGACCTTAGAAGAAGATTTAGCTAGGCGTGATTTAACAATCAATGCAATGGCCAGAGAAGTAGACGCTAATGGCTTGGTAACTGGCCCAGTGATTGACCCTTTTGGCGGACAAAAAGATTTACAAGACAAAATATTCCGACATGTCAGTGACGCATTTACTGAGGACCCCGTTCGCCTATTAAGAATTGCAAGGTTTTCAGCTCGATTCCCAGAATTCTGCGTAGCTTCAAATACCTTGGCATTACTCAAGGAGATCGGCCAAAGTGGCGAGTTAGATGCATTAGTTAAAGAAAGAGTGTGGCAAGAGTTTTCGAGAGGTTTTCTTTCTGAAAGACCTTCTCGGATGTTTGATGTTTTGGAAACCATTGGGGTGTTTGAGAAATTTTTCCCATCAGAGTTACTTACTAAAAACAATCGAAAGTTTTTTGACTTAATTGACCAATCTGCATCATCAGATTTTAATTTGCAACAGCGTTGCGCTATTTTGTTTGCTGGATTGAACAGGGCAAGCATTAATGATTGGTGTTTAAAGTGGGGCATACCTTCTGAATGTAGGGATTACGCACTTTTGGGCAGTGAAATTCATGAAGCAATTGGGCGAGGGTTAACTAGCGCTGCAGATATATTGCAAATATTGGATCGGGTAGATGTTTGGAGAAAACCAGATCGATTTAATGAATTAATTATGGTTGCACAATTAATTGGTGACCCTGTGGATATATTGCTTCAATCACACGTGGCTGCAAAAAAAGTTAATGTGGCCGATATTGCGGCACGCTTTACTCAGCAGGGCTCTGGAGAGTTAATTAAGAGAGCGATTGATGATGCGAGGCGCGATGCTATTAAAGAGGCCTTGGTCTAGACCTAAAGCCTGGTAATTCAGCTTCAGAGATATTCATCTTCTTTGATACGCATAAAACTTTGAATAGCTCCCCCATCTCAGCCTCAGACAACAACTTTTGTATGCCATTAGCTAGTGGCATGAAGTTTTGTGTGTCTGTTGGGTTCGCCGTGCTAAGTAGCAGCTGCCCAATGCCTGCATCCATCAGGTAAGAAGCTTGGCTGGTGTAGCCTGAAAAATCAAATCCATGTTCAATACTGGTTTGTGCAATCAAGGTCCAATTAACATGAGATGTTAAGTCGCATAACCCTGGAAAATAAAATGGGTCTTGAATTGTGTGATGACGGTAGTGCCCAATCAAAGTTCCCTGCCCGCGTTGTGGGTGGTAATACTCATGTTCTGGGAAGCCATAATCAAAGGTCAAGAAAATGCCTTGATCAAGGCATTGCCCTAAAGTCTTAATCCATGCCTGACTTTGAGGATGTATTTCAGTGGTGTAGCCATTTAATAAGCTAGATGCATGTAGATAATTTGGGATTAGCTCATTTGGAACTTTGGCTCCAGGACAAAAAGTAAATGCAATAGAGTCAAGGGAGCTTTGATTAATACAAACATCCTTGTAATGCCATTGACCATCAACAAATGTGACTAATTCAACGGGCATGGCATCTAAAACCTCATTGGCCAGAATAATTCCTGTAAATTTTTTTGGTAGTTGGTTAAGCCAACAAATATTTTCGGGGCGGCCTTTTAACCTATTCTGTTGGCGCTCAATTAGATCCGCTGATAAATCAAGAATGTTGTAACTGTCGATTACGACATCTTCATTTTCAAGAGCATCTAATATCGATTGAGCTAAGGCTCCTGAGCCTGCACCAAATTCCAGAATATTTACTGGTTGATTTTCAGCCTTGAGTTTCTCAATCACCGGTAATAGTGTTTGTGTGATTGTTGCCCCAAAAAGTGGGCTGATTTCAGGGGCTGTAGTGAAGTCGCCGTGTTGGCCAAGCTTGGTTCTGCCTGCCGCGTAATAGCCTAATCCTGGCGTGTAGAGCGCCATTTCCATATACTTAGAAAAAGAAATTGCCCCATTATTGGCAATAATTTCTTGCTGAATTTTTTGAGCCAAAAGTTGGCTATGCAACGTTTCTGCTGTACTAGGGGTAATATCCATACCTCGCGAGTCTACAACTCTTATAGATAAAGCTGCAAAAATTATGAAAAATCAGAAAATTGCCTTAGTAACAGGTGCCGCAAAACGTGTTGGGCGGGCGATAGCTATCGGCTTGGCTAAAGATGGTTGGGATGTGGCAATCCATTATGGAAACTCTAAGGATGCGGCGGAGCAAACAGTTAAAGATATTCTTGCAACTGGCCAGCGTGGCGTGGCCTTGCAGGCAGATTTATCAAAAGAGGATGAGGCTAATCAATTAATAGCGAGATGTGTTGAGTCTCTAGGTTTGCCAACTTGTCTGGTTAACAATGCCTCATTGTTTCAATATGATGTTGCCTCTAGTTTTAGTTATGCTGCCTTAGATCGACATATGTTGACAAACGTAGCCGCTCCACTAATTTTGTCTAGAGACTTATATCGCTTGCATGCAAAAAATAGGGCTCAAGATGCTGTTGGCCCTAGTGGTGTTGTGATTAATTTGTTGGATCAAAAGCTGGCTAATTTAAATCCAGACTTTTTGTCTTACACGCTATCGAAAGCTGCATTACACTCGGCAACCACTTTGTTGGCACAATCATTTGCGCCAAACTTGAGGGTAGTTGGTGTGGCTCCAGGAATTACGATGGTTTCCGGTGATCAGTCTGAGGATGGTTTTGTTAAGGCTCACAGTATGACGCCATTGGGTAAGTCATCAACTCCCGATGATATTGCGGGAGCGGTGATTTACTTGGCTAATTCAAATGCCGTAACTGGCACAACTTTGTACGTAGACGGCGGCCAACATTTATTGTCGACTGATCGAGACGTGATGTTTTTGACGGAGTAAAAAATGCAGGCTTTGCTATCTCATCCAAGATTAATGGACTGTCGTAGATTATTTTTAAGTAACTACGAAATTTATATCAACATTGGCGTTCATGACTTCGAAAAGCGTGGCGAGCAACGCGTATTAATTAATGTTGACTTATTTGTGCCATTAATAGAAAACACGCCTACTCATGACAGCCTAGAAGAGGTTGTTGATTATGATTTTATGCGCCAGAGCATAGTGGAGCGCGTATCAAAAGGACACATACACTTACAAGAAACCTTGTGCGATGATGTTGCAAAAATAATGTTAAAGCACCCAAGGGTTAGGGCTGTTAGAGTATCAACAGCTAAGCCAGATGTATACCCTGATTGTGACGCAGTAGGCGTTGAAATATTTTTGATTAAAGAATGAAAGATCCTCGCAAAGTAGCTTACGAAGAAAATAAGTTAGACAAAAAGTTATGCCGTCTAACTGGGCAGGCTATTGTTGATTACAACATGATCGAGGATGGCGATAAGGTTATGGTTTGCCTGTCGGGTGGCAAAGATAGCTACGCTATGTTGGATATATTGATGAAGCTCAAGGAGCGTGCTCCGATTAACTTTGATTTGGTGGCGGTTAATTTAGATCAAAAGCAACCTGGCTTCCCAGAAGATATTCTTCCTAATTACTTAAAGAAACTGGGAATTCCATTTCATATAGAAGAACAAGATACATATGGCATTGTGAAAAGAGTTGTTCCAGAGGGTAAAACAACTTGTGGCTTATGTTCTCGTTTGCGCCGTGGAATTTTGTACCGCGTTGCCACAGAGTTAGGCGCAACAAAGATTGCTCTAGGACACCACCGTGATGATATTTTAGAAACGCTTCTAATGAATATGTTTCATGGTGGAAAACTTAAGGGTATGCCGCCAAAGCTAAGATCAGATGATGGCAAGCATATAGTTATTAGACCCTTGGCTTATGTGCCAGAAAAATATTTAGAGCGATATGCAGAGCAAATGGCTTTCCCAATTATTCCTTGTAATTTGTGTGGAAGCCAAGAGAATTTACAGCGTAATGCCATGAAAGCCATGTTGCGTGAGTGGGAAAAGAAATACCCGGGGCGCGTTGAGAGCTTATTTAGTTCCTTGCAAAATGTTGTGCCATCACATCTTATGGATGGGCAGCAATTTGATTTCAAAAATTTAACTGATACAAGTGGCTCTAACGATTTGGAAGAGCAGATCTCTTGGCAGCCAGTGCAGATGACTCTTTGATTAAAGAGTTAATGTCACCTAACCAAGTGGCTATTCTTTCAGAAGCATACCTTTTTTGATCATCGGTTGTGATTTCGACAACGAATACTGCTAGCCCAGTCGCGATTTCTTCGCGCCTCTTTGTTGCCTCTTGCTGCTCTTTAGATCTTCCGTATTCAAAATGTTTGATGTAATCAGTAATCAAGGCTTCTGATTCTTTTTGATTAAGCTTCTTTCTAGTGATTTCGCTCATTACACGAATCAAATCTTGTTGGCGACGCAATCTATCTTGATAAATTAAATTGATATCAATTGGATTGGCAATAATGTGTGACTTAATTTTTTCTTCTTGATCTTTGTTGAGTTTCCCGAATAGCCACTTAGCTCTTTGAATGGTTTTTTCTATTCGCACCCTGATTTGGTCGGCTTTATCCTTGGGCAGCCACTCTTTGATAAATTTCTCATTATTTTGTGCCATTCGTTTTTGAACATTCTCAATTTGAGAAGCTTCAAGGCTCATGAAAAGTCTAGCTATGTCTGGCGTTACTTTGTATGCAATCGTATAGCTATGATTTTTGATATTTCCATAAAAGTAGGCGACATCTTTCTTTGAGATGTTTTTGCTAAGTTTTTGCTCAATTTCTTCAAGTGTTACAGCAAGGTTTTGTAGTTGAGCTGTTCTGTGCCACCAAAAATGACGATCAAGGGCCTCTCTGATAAGGTAATCTTGCTCTTGTGTCAGACCAATATGGTCATCAATCCACCACCGCGATAGCACATCACCTTGGTTGTAGGCAAAGCGTACCGCGCTACAGGCAAGTAGGAGGCTTGTAATTGCCCCAAGAGCCAGCCATCTAAGAGTTTGGTGCACTTTAAATAAACTCATATAATTATTAACAATGAATATCGTCATATTAGCCGCTGGACAAGGAAAGCGCATGCGCTCCTCTTTGCCAAAAGTGCTCCATCCAATTGCGGGCCGACCGATGCTTGCACACGCTATTGCAAGTGCAGAAGCTATGGCGGGTGAACATCAGACAGTTGTTGTTTTGGGGCATGGTGGAGATTTGGTTAAAGACTACCTTGAAAAATCAGGGGTGGTTACTAAAACTGCGTATCAACTAGAGCAAAAGGGTACGGGCCATGCTGTTTTGCAGGCGGCTGATTTCTTAGATGATGCGAAAGACACATTAATACTTTACGGTGATGTGCCGCTAATTCAAACGCAAACTCTTGAAAAATTATCAAAGTTGGCATCAACAGGCGCTTTGGCTTTGCTAACCCAAGAGATGGCTGATCCTACGGGGTATGGTCGAATCGTTAGAAATCAGGATGGTGGTATTCAGTCAATTATTGAAGAAAAAGATGCTAGTCCTGAAGTAAAGCTTATTAAAGAAATAAATACAGGTCTAATGGCTGTTCCAACTGCTCACCTAAAGCGTTGGTTAGGCGCGCTCAGCCCTAATAATGCGCAAGGCGAGTATTACCTGACCGATATTATTGAGATGGCAGTTAGAGAGGGTGTGCCTGTTTGTTCTACTGCCCCAGAATTTGGCTGGGAAACTGTTGGTGTAAACAGTCGAGCTCAGTTGGCAGAGCTTGAGCGTACTTGGCAACTAGAGCTTGCTAATCGATTGTTAGATTTGGGGGTCACTTTATTGGACCCTGCAAGAATTGATATTCGTGGCGAATTGACTTGTGGTCAAGATGTCAAAATTGATGTTGGCTGCATTTTTGAGGGCAAAGTTACTTTGGCTGATGGTGTATCAGTCGGACCTTATTGTGTCGTTCGTGATGCTCACATAGAACAAGGTGCGGTAATTAACGCTTATACACATATTGATCAAGCCAAAGTTGGTGCAAATAGCATTATTGGGCCTTATGCAAGATTACGTCCTGGTACAGAATTATCTGAAGAAGTGCACATTGGTAATTTTGTGGAAGTTAAAAACAGTCAAATAGCCTCACAAAGTAAAGCAAATCATTTGGCTTACATCGGTGATGCAACGATTGGTAAAAGAGTTAATGTGGGTGCGGGAACAATCACTTGTAATTACGATGGTGTTAATAAGCATAGAACTGTTATTGAAGACGAAGCTTTTATCGGCTCAGATACTCAATTAGTAGCTCCAGTTACAGTTGGTAAGGGTGCTACTCTAGGCGCTGGTACGACATTAACAAAAGATGCTCCACCAGATCAGCTAACTGTTACAAGAGCTAAGCAAGTCTCACTTAAATGGCAAAGACCCGTTAAAAAAAGTAAATAGAACGATTAATTGATAGGAAGCAGTCATGTGCGGCATTGTGGGCGCGATAGCTAAAAGAAATATTGTTGAAGTTCTTGTCGAAGGTCTGCGTCGTTTGGAATATCGTGGCTATGACTCTTGCGGTTTTGCATTAATTTCAAATAATGAATTAGTTCGAGCAAGAACTACAGAGCGCGTTGCTGATTTGGGTGAGCAAGGTGAAAAAATGTCGGGCAATATTGGTATTGCCCACACTAGATGGGCGACCCATGGCAAACCAGACACAGTTAATGCCCACCCACATTTTTCTAACAACCTAATTGGTTTGGTTCACAACGGCATTATTGAGAACTATGAAGAGCTTCGCCAGGAGCTTCAGGCATCAGGATATATATTTGTTTCTCAAACGGATACAGAAGTCATCGCACATTTAATTCATCAAGCATATACAAAGATGAATGTTCGTGATTTGGCTATTGCTGTTCGAACTGTGATTCCTCGTTTGCATGGAGCTTATGCAATTGGCGTGATTGCGCAAGACGCCCCTGATGTTTTGGTCGGCGCTAGGGCTGGCTCACCATTGGTAGTGGCCTACGGCAAAGAAGAAAACTTCTTGGCATCCGACGCGCTGGCAGTAGCAGAGCATGCTACAGCCATGGCTTATTTGGAAGAAGGCGATGTTGCTGTTTTAACAACTGATGGTATTAGCATTACTAATCTTGCTGGAAATCCTCAAACAAGGATTCAAAAACCAGTACCCGCTCAAACTGCCGCAGTAGATTTGGGTCCATATCAGCATTACATGCAAAAGGAAATATTTGAGCAGCCAAGAGCTATTGCTGATACTTTGGGGCATGCGCAAAGTGCTGATTCATCATTGTTTGATGCTAAGCCTGAAGATTTAGAAAAAATTAATAGCATACTAATTTTGGCGTGTGGCACCAGTTACTATGCGGCTAGTACTGCTAAGTACTGGCTAGAAGATTTGGCTGGAATTTCTACTCAGGTTGAAATTGCTAGTGAATATCGATACAGAAAAACAGTGCCTAATCCTAATGCTTTGGTGGTCGTTGTTTCTCAGTCAGGTGAGACTGCAGACACGCTAGCGGCTTTGCGACATGCGCAATCTTTAGGGCATACAGAAACTTTAGCCATTTGTAATGTTGCAACAAGTGCGATGGTGCGAGAAACAAAATATCGTTTTTTAACGCATGCAGGCACCGAAATTGGAGTTGCATCAACTAAAGCATTTACTACTCAACTAGTTGGTTTGTATTTGCTAGCACTTACTTTGGCAAAAAATAAAAAGCAACTAACTAACAATCAAGAGCATGATGCGTTTAGTCGTTTGCGCCATCTGCCATCTGCTATCAATGCTGCATTGGCTTTAGAGCCACAGATCATTGCTTGGAGTGAGGCATTTGCTAAGTGTGAAAACGCTTTATTTTTGGGGCGTGGATTGCACTATCCAATAGCTTTAGAGGGCGCACTCAAATTAAAAGAAATTTCTTATATTCATGCTGAGGCATATCCAGCCGGTGAGTTAAAACATGGTCCATTGGCTTTGGTCACCGAGCAAATGCCTGTGGTAACAGTGGCACCTAACGATGCATTATTGGAAAAACTTAAATCTAATATGCAAGAAGTTAAGGCGCGTGGCGGACGTTTATATGTCTTTGCAGACTCTGATACCCACATTGTTGCTGAGGATGGCATCCATGTGATTCGTATGCCTGAGCACTACGGCGACTTGTCTCCAATATTGCACGTTATTCCCTTGCAGTTGCTTGCCTATCATACGGCTTGCGCCAGAGGCACTGATGTCGATAAACCAAGAAATCTGGCTAAATCGGTGACAGTTGAGTGAAGCCAGTTGTTGTTTTAGATACAAATATTCTTTTGGATGTTTTGGTTTTTGATGACAGCAGGGCTCATCCATTAAGAGCTGCTCTTATGGCAGGAAGCTTAGATGCTGTTGCGACACAAAAAACTTTGGCAGAGTTTCTTGATGTGATTGGGCGTCAACAATTTTTACTATCACAAGAGAAGCAAGATGAAATCATGTTTCAGTGGCGCTCATGGTCAAGATTAATAAATGATGAAGTGCTAGATATTGCCCCTTGGAAATGTAAAGACAGGGATGATCAAGTATTTATAAACTTAGCCTACACCCTCAAACCAGCGATGCTTATCAGTAAAGATAAGATGGTTTTAAAAATTGCAAAACGCGCACAAAAAGATGGTGTTGTGATTACCTCTGACCACAATAGGGTTTTTTCAGATGATTTTTCGCTAAAAACCGCTGAGTTATAAGGGTAAGTTCTAGTAATTTGGACTTAATGTTTTTGCAACTTCCCTTAATAATTCCTTACAATTAAAGAGTCAAATTAGTAATTTTGTACAGCGACAACAATTAAGGAGATATATATGAACAAGACAATTCGTCATGCGATGCTAACAATGGGCGTCGTAGCAACTGCTCTATCAGGCGGTGTTCAAGCTGCATTCCCAGAAGACAAACCAGTTACGATGGTTGTTCCATTTGCAGCTGGTGGCCCAACAGATAAAGTGGCTAGAGAACTTGCTTTAGCAATGGGCAAAACTCTCAAGCAACAAGTGATTGTTGATAACTCACCTGGTGCTGGCGGCACTATTGCAGCAAAGAAAGTGCTTAATGCACCTAAAGACGGATATACAGTATTGATTCACCACATTGGTATGTCTACTGCACCAGCTTTGTATAAAAATTTAGGTTTTGATCCTAATACTGACTATGAACATTTAGGTCAAGTTGCTGATGTACCAATGGTCATGGTGGCAAATAAAGATTTGCCAGCAAAAAATTACACAGAGTTACTTGCTTACATTAAAGCTAATGCATCCAAAGTAGCTTATGCCAATGCAGGTATTGGTTCAGCTAGCCATTTATGCGGTTTGTTATTCATGAGCACCATTCAGCAGGACATGACAACTGTTCCATACAAAGGTACAGCGCCAGCGTTAACAGACTTAATTGGTGGTCAAGTTCAATTGATGTGTGACCAAACAACTAATTTGGCAGGCCAACTAAAGGCGGGTTCTGTTAAAGCGTACGGTGCGACAACGATGCAACGTATTCCTGCATTTAAAGATATTCCAACATTGCATGAGCAAGGTTTGAAAAACTTCCAAGTGAACGTTTGGCATGGTGTCTATGCGCCAAAAGGTACACCAAAAGCAGCTACAGATAAATTATCAGCTGCAATCAAGGCAGGCATCAATGATGCGGGTTACAAAGCTAAGATGGCAGAGTTGGGTGCAAACGTACCTAATGATAAAAATGCTAGCCCTGAAGGACACAAAGCTCACTTAAAAGCTCAAATTGATTTGTGGACTCCAATCATTAAAAAGGCTGGTGTATACGCCGACTAATCAATCTTGATTGATTAAGATGTTTTGATCTATTTTGGCGCCACCGGCTTTGGTTAAAGCTGGTGGCAGCCAATCAGCCAATTGATCAATTGACTGATTCAATTCTTTCGCAATGGCTTTCATAAGTGGTGTTTCTTTAATCCACTCGTGCACAAGATGTAGTTCTAGTGATTGCCACTCAAGTAGTCTAAATTTAAGTAAAACTTTAGCGGCATGCCTAGCATTTCTTGCTTTGTCAGTAGCTAAGTAATCCAAGCGACTTCTTGCCTTGGCTAGTGATGTTTTGACATCTGTAAATAACTTCCCATGACCTGGAATTACTAACTTAATTTTTAATTGATCGATCAAATCGAGTGTTCTAGCCACCTCTTCAAATCCATCTTCCCCATCAAGTTCAGGAAATATTGCGCCAAATCCATCTTCCCAGAGTGCATCGGCTGAGATAAGTAATTGATGGTCTTCTTGATAGAGAATAACTGAGTGGGGGTCGTGCCCTGGTGCAGCAAGAATCTCCCACATGTATGCACCAAGCAATATTCTTTTGCCCGGTTCTAAAGAATGGTGACATTGAAAAGCGGGGCAGTTTTGACCAAGATTTTTAAAGCTTAATAAATTTTCATTCCAGTCATAAACGGCAGAAAATTCATAAGCGGGTACATAGATGCTAGATTGAAAATCATTAACCAAAATTGCATTTCCGCCACAGTGGTCTGAGTGAAGGTGCGTGTTAACAATTTTATCTAGCTTGGATAAGCCTTCAGCTTTGAGAGCGTTTCTAACTAAGGATAGAGTTTGCTCTTGGTGAGCAACATAGCCAGTATCTACGATCGATACATCATCGTTTGACCAAAATAAAATATTGTTGGCTGACAGCCAACCTCTTTCAAAAACTTTTATTCCTGTTGGAAGCGCGAACTCATTCATGCAAATTAGTGCGTCTCTTATCTAATTCGGTCCAGATCACTTCTTTTTCTGCATCGCTTAATTCAGACCAAGCTGCAATTTCGTCCAAAGTTCTTTGGCAGCCTAGGCAATATTGATCGGCATCATCCATTTTGCATAAGTTAATGCAAGGAGATGCTGGTCTTTGCGGCGTATTAACGCTGTTCACTTTGAGGGTAGTTCTTTTCCAAGATTGCTTGATATCTATTAGAGAGTTCTGTGGCATTTTTAATACTGATACCCAAGTCTCTAACGCGCCCATCTTTTAAGTCATAAATCCAACCATGAATGGTGATTTCTTGCCCTTTTGACCAAGCATCTTGGACGCTGGTTGTTTGGCATACATTCATCACTTGTTCTATGACATTTAATTCACATAATTTATCAAATTGATCAGTTTCTTTTAGTACTTGCCCAAGATATTTTCCGTGTTTATCTTGAACATCTTGAACATGTCGAATCCAATTATCTGCAATACCAATTCGTGCCTTGATTTGTGCCGCACGAACTCCTGAGCATCCGTAGTGGCCTACAACAATGATATGTTTTACCTTGATTTGGTCTACGGCAAACTGAATCACTGATAGTGCGTTTAAATCTGTATGAACAACAACGTTAGCTATGTTGCGGTGAACAAATACTTCGCCGGGGGCTAGTCCCGTAATTTGATTGGCAGGAACTCTTGAATCTGAGCAACCAATCCAAAGGTACTCAGGCGCTTGTTGATCGACTAGTCTAGAAAAATAATTAGGATCAGCTTTGGTGACGGAATCAACCCAATCCTGATTATTTTCAAGTAACTTGGATAGGATGTATGGATTATTTGATGTCGTCATAATTAAATCTTTATCTGTTGGCAAATAGATTATTGCAATATTGGCATCACAGTAAGAATGTTACAGTGACTTTAGGTTTCGGCGGAATTTTTCATGACTTAATGTCTTTATAGGGTGTGGTTTATTTATTTGATATAACGTTACTGATGAGTTCACTTACATACCCATTTAATGATGAATTGCCTCTATTGGGGCGTTCTAAAAAGATCGATGCAAACGTTAAGTGGTTGCGGATGCCCTTGCCGTTTGCTTTAGACCATATCAATCTGTGGCTGATTAAAGATGTTTTTAATGGGCAACACGGTTGGACGGTGGTTGATTGTGGGGTTGCTAATCAAGCAAGCAAAGATGCCTGGGAAAGTATTTTTAAGTCTGAGTTAGAAGGTTTGCCGATTGTTAGGGTAATCGTTACTCATATGCATCCTGATCATATAGGCCTTGCATCTTGGTTGTGTGAAAGGTGGTCTGCGCCACTATGGATGACCATGACGGATTACTTGCTAGCAAAATGGCTATCAAGCCCTGAAGGGGCAAATATTGGTTCGGCGGCTGGAGGTGGCGGTGCCGCAGATCATTTTGCTAAGCACGGACTAAATCAAGAAGATGATTTGGTAAAAATCAGAGCTAGGGCGAACTATTTCAGCCAAATGGTTCCTAGTGTGCCCCCAAGATTTAGAAGAATTATTGACCGTGAAGAAATCATCATAGGTGATGGCGTTTGGCAGGTCATATCAGGTTATGGTCATGCCCCAGAGCACGCCTCTTTGTGGAACGCTAAAGATAATTTATTGATTTCTGGGGATATGGTTTTACCCAGAATTTCAACGAACGTTAGCGTTTTTGATACCGAGCCAGATGCCGATCCTTTGGGCTTGTATTTATCGTCTTTGGAGCGATTTGTAGGTCTACCGTTACAAATCTTGGTGCTCCCTTCCCATGGCAAGCCATTTCAGGGGCTCCATTTGCGGGTTGAGCAATTAAAGAAGCATCATCAAGATAGGCTTGCTGACACAATGGCTGCCTGTCAGCAAGCGCCTCAAACTGCGAGAGATTTGATTCCCGTTTTGTTCAAAAGAGAGTTAGATCTACATCAGTTAACGTTTGCAATGGGCGAAGCCATTGCGCATCTTAACTACCTGTGGCGCGTCGGGTGCTTGTCGCGCGAGGTTTCTTCTGACGGGGTTTGGCAGTTTTTTTATCAGAAAAGCTACCAGTAGCCATTTCTTTGGCCATTTCAGTGGCAGCTTGGGTTGCTTGATTGGCTGCTTTTTGTGCTGCTTTGCTAGCTTCTGCCATAGCTTCTGGTGTCATAGCTGCACTAAAGCTTTTCAGGGCAGCCAGGGTGGCTCTTTGTACTTCTAGGCCTTGGATGGTGCTTCTGAGCACGCTCATATTGAGTTGAAGCCAGTTTTCTACGCTTTTTAGGTCCTGAATACGCTTGTCTAGTTCCTCAATGTCTAGGGTTGGCATGGCTGCGCCACCGCCAATGCCTGCACCAAACCCACTCAAATCGCCAGGAGTCGGTGAGTTACCCCACATTGTTTTAAACATTTCAAGGCTTTGGTTGAAATCCGGCATAGCACCAAACATGATGACTCCCTTAATAAAAAAGTTAATGTAATCAGATAAATATGCGTAATACCGATAAAATATAGGTTTAATCCATTTGCCGCAATCATTTGCTGCTAAATCAAGAGTTTTTACCTATGCTTTATACGCGTGGCGCTGTTTTGCCTCAATTATTAAAAGATCGAATTTTGATCTTGGATGGTGCTATGGGTACCATGATTCAGCAACGTAAATTGTCGGAGCAAGACTACCGTGGCTTGCCAGAGTCTAAGCGTTTTGAGAATCATCCAATTGACCTTAAGGGCAACAACGAATTACTCAACTTAACTCACCCAGAAATCATTCTTGATATACACAGACAATATTTGGCAGCTGGTGCAGATTTAATTGAAACCAACACGTTTGGCGCAACAACAGTTGCACAAGATGATTACAAGATGCCAGAGCTTGCCAGAGAAATGAATATTGCAGCGGCAAAACTGGCAAGACAAGCGTGTGATGAGTTCTCGACGCCGGAAAAACCGCGCTTTGTTGCTGGTGCTGTTGGCCCTACTCCAAAAACTGCCAGCATTTCGCCTGATGTAAATGATCCTGGTGCCAGAAACGTTACCTTTGAACAATTAAGGGTGGCCTACAAAGAGCAAGTTCAGGCTTTGTATGAGGGTGGTGCAGATGTGCTGTTGGTTGAGACAATTTTTGACACACTCAATGCAAAAGCTGCCCTGTTTGCCATTGATGAGTTCTTCGAAGAGTCGAGCGTTAGATTGCCAATCATGATTTCTGGAACTGTGACTGATGCCTCCGGCAGAATCTTGTCTGGCCAGACAGTTGAAGCTTTTTGGAATAGCTTGCGTCATGCTAAGCCACTCACATTTGGCTTGAACTGCGCATTGGGCGCCACTTTGATGCGACCATATATTGCTGAGTTAGCCAAGGTTTGTGATGTTGCTGTTTCTTGTTATCCAAATGCTGGTTTACCGAATCCAATGAGTGATACAGGATTTGATGAAACGCCAGAAATGACATCAAGACTTCTAGATGAATTTTCAAAAGATGGTTTAGTGAATTTGGTGGGCGGATGCTGTGGTACAACTCCTGCCCACATTAAGGCTATTGCAGAGCTTGTATCAAAAAGACCCGCACGTCGCTGGGATGCATACAAGGAGTCTGTGTGATGAGTACAGTCAAGATTCCACCGATGCGTTTATCAGGTCTTGAGCCATGCAACATCAGCGCTCACGTTGGTTTTGTTAACGTTGGCGAGCGTACCAATGTGACAGGCTCAAAGGCATTTGCAAGAATGATCTTGAATGGTCAATATGACGAAGCTTTGTCAGTTGCACGGCAGCAAGTTGAGAATGGCGCGCAAGTTATTGACATCAACATGGATGAAGCCATGTTGGACTCAAAAGCTGCGATGGTGCGTTTTTTAAATTTGATTGCATCTGAGCCAGATATTTCAAGAGTGCCAGTGATGATTGACTCATCAAAGTGGTCAGTTATTGAGGCTGGTTTGCAATGCGTGCAGGGTAAAGCGATTGTTAACTCTATCTCCATGAAAGAAGGAGAGGAGCCATTCAGACAACAAGCCAAATTAATACGACGTTATGGTGCCGCAACTGTTGTGATGGCATTTGATGAAAAGGGTCAAGCTGATACATACGAGCGCAAAATTGAAATTTGCCAGCGCAGTTACAACATCTTGGTTAATGAGCTTGGCTTTCCGGCAGAAGACATAATTTTTGATCCAAATATTTTTGCTATAGCCACAGGCATTGAAGAGCATGATAACTATGCCAATGATTTTATTAATGCTACGGCTTGGATTAAACAAAATTTACCTGGCGCCAAAGTCAGCGGTGGCGTTTCAAATGTCAGCTTCTCATTCCGCGGTAATGACGTTGTTCGTGAAGCGATACATACAGTATTCCTTTACCACGCTATACGTGCTGGTTTGGATATGGGTATTGTTAATGCCGGTCAGTTGGGTGTGTATGCTGACTTAGACGAGAGGTTAAAAGAGCGCGTTGAAGACGTGGTCTTGAATCGTTTTAAAGAAAAAGATGGTAAGACCCCGACGGAAAAACTCTTAGAGATTGCCGATGAATACAAGGGTGGTGGTGCTAAAGCTGAAGAAACATTAGCCTGGAGAGAGGCTTCGGTGCGGGAGCGATTAACGCATGCCTTGGTTCATGGAATCACGTCTCATATTGTTGAAGACACTGAAGAGATGCGCTTGGAAATTGCCAACGCCGGTGGTCGACCTATTGAGGTAATTGAAGGTCCTTTAATGGACGGCATGAATGTGGTTGGCGATCTGTTCGGTGAGGGAAAGATGTTCTTGCCACAGGTGGTTAAGAGTGCGCGCGTAATGAAGCAAGCGGTCGCACATTTGGTGCCATATATTGAGGAAGAGAAGCGTCAAATTTTGCAACGTGGCGGCGATGTGCGCTCACGTGGAAAAATTATTATGGCAACAGTGAAGGGTGATGTTCACGATATCGGTAAAAACATCGTTACGGTTGTATTGCAATGTAATAACTTTGACGTTGTGAACATGGGTGTCATGGTGCCATGTAATGAAATTTTGAATAAAGCAAAAGAAGAAAAGGCTGACATGATTGGCCTATCTGGCTTGATTACACCTTCTCTCGAAGAAATGACTTATGTTGCTCAAGAGATGCAGCGAGACGATTATTTTAGAGGCAAAAAAATGCCTCTAATGATTGGCGGAGCGACAACTTCACGTGTGCATACCGCAGTAAAAATTGCACCACATTATGAAGGTCCTGTTGTCTATGTGCCGGACGCATCTAGAGCCGTATCTGTTGCCTCAGGCTTGTTGTCAGACGATGGCGCTAAGAAATTCATTGACGATTTAAATGCTGAATATGATCGTATACGTGATCAACATGCCAATAAAAAGCAGTTGCCAACAATTAGCTTAGAAGAGGCGCGCGCCAATAAAGAAAAAATTGATTGGTCAAAAGAGCTTGTTGTTAAGCCAAAGTTTATTGGGCGCCGTGTTTTTAAGAATTATGATTTGGCAGAAATTGCGACTTGCATAGACTGGACGCCATTTTTCCAAACATGGGACTTGGCTGGAAAGTTTCCTCAAATATTAGATGATGAAGTGGTTGGTGAGTCTGCCAAAAAAGTTTATGCAGACGCACAAAGCATGCTTCAAAAAATTATTCAGGGGCGTTGGCTGCAAGCGCATGCAGTGGTAGGCTTGTATCCAGCTAATAGTGTTGGCGATGATATTGAAATTTATTCTGATGAATCACGCCAGAAGGTTTTGTTGACTTGGAAGAACTATAGGCAGCAAGCAGATCGCCCTGTGGTTGACGGGGTTAAAAAACCTAATCGCTGTTTAGCTGACTTTGTTGCGCCAAAAGATTCTGGTGTTGCTGACTATGTAGGTATGTTTGCGGTAACCGCTGGTCATGCAATTGAGAAAAAGTTGAAAGAATTTGAGTCTAAGCATGACGACTATAGTGCAATCATGCTTAAAGCGTTGGCTGATAGATTGGCCGAGGCTTTTGCTGAAAAAATGCATCAACGGGTGCGAACTGAGCTTTGGGGCTATGTTGCTTCGGAGTCTTTGACAAATGAAGAGTTGATTCAGGAAAAATATCAAGGTATCAGACCTGCGCCAGGTTACCCAGCTTGCCCAGATCATTTGGTCAAGAAGGAAATGTTTGAGTGCTTGAGTGCGGGTGAGATTGATATGGCTTTGACAGAGTCAATGGCTATGACGCCAGCATCTAGTGTTAGCGGTTTCTATCTAGCTAGTCCGCATGCGCAATATTTTGATGTGGGCCGTATTGGTGAGGATCAGCAAGATGATTTTGCTAGACGCCCCAAATAACCATTTCTTGATTAGCTAAGGCTGCTTTGAGTAATTGTATGAATGGGAATGCTCTTTGCCCCAATCGATCATGTTTAACCTTGGGGGGTGAACCCTCTTTGTTTTCTGATTTTTCCTCAAGCATTTCTTTTCTTAGTTTTTCGTCTTCTGCAATAGCTGCTTCGAGCTTTTCAATGGCAACGGGCAACTGTTCAATCAGAAAAACACCTCTTGCCTCAAGTGGTCTATCTAGAATCTCAAAGATTCTAGATGTGAGATCTTCTAGCATTAAAACGTCAGCAGATTTTTTGCATTGAAATTTATATAACATAGTCAAAGATTAACATTAAAGCGAACTGATAAACTGAATATCTATGCTACCAGTCATTAAACAACAAATTACTACATTGATGCAAAGCGCATTGGCTGAGATTGCCAAGAGCAGAGATGTTTCCTTGGATGTTTTGCCTACTCCTCATTTGGAGCGTCCAAAAGTGGCGGAGCATGGTGATATAGCTACAAACATCGCGATGCAGTTAGCCAAAAATTGGAAAACAAATCCGAGAGAGTTAGCACAGGCTTTTGTGGATCAATTGCAAGCGCAGCCTGGTTATAAAGATTTATTAGCTAGTGTTGAAATTGCTGGTCCAGGTTTTATTAATTTGCGTTTAACTCAAGCAGCTAAGTTGCAAGTTATTCATAAAATTTTTGCTGAGGGCAATTGCTTTGGTCAGCAATCTGAAAATGGTAAAAAGGTTTTAGTCGAGTTTGTTTCAGCTAACCCAACAGGTCCTTTACATGTGGGGCATGGTAGGCAAGCTGCCTTGGGTGATGCATTATCAAATTTATTAAAAACTCAGGGATGGTCTGTACATAAAGAGTTTTATTACAACGATGCTGGTGTACAAATTCAGAACTTGGCTATTTCCGTTCAAGCTAGAGCAAAAGGTCTAAAGCCTGGTGATGCAGCATGGCCTGAATCTGCTTATAACGGCGAATACATTGCTGATATTGCAAGAGACTACTTGGCTAAGTCGACCGTGGTTGCCTCTGATGGTGAACCTGTTACAGGTTCAGGCCAGATTGATGATATTGAATCAATTAGAAAATTTGCAGTGGCTTACTTGCGTCGTGAACAAGATATTGATTTGCAGTCATTCGGTGTCAAATTTGATTGCTATTACCTTGAGTCATCTTTGTACAGCGATGGTAGTGTCGAGGCAGTTGTTGGCGATTTGCAATCAATTAATAAAAGCTATGAGTCAGAGGGTGCGCTATGGTTAAGAACCACTGAGGATGGCGATGACAAAGATCGCGTCATGCGTAAATCCGATGGTGGTTACACCTATTTTGTTCCCGATGTTGCCTATCATGCAAGCAAGTGGTCTCGCGGATTTACACACGTGATCAATATTCAGGGTAGTGACCACCATGGAACGATTGCTCGAGTTCGCTCAGGTATACAGGGCGTCGCACAAAAACGTGGTTGGGATATTCCTAAAGATTACCCACAATATGTGTTGCATAAGATGGTAACGGTGATGAAGGGTGGCGAAGAGGTCAAGATATCTAAGCGCGCTGGATCATATGTTACGGTGAGAGATCTGATCGAGTGGTCAGGTGGCGTTTCTGAGGAAACCCCGGCCTCAGAGAGAGATGATGCAATTCGCAAAGGTAGAGATGCGGTTAGATTCTTCTTAATCTCTCGCAAAGCTGATACAGAGTTTGTCTTTGATGTTGATTTGGCTTTAAAACAAAATGATGAAAATCCTGTTTTTTATGTTCAATATGCGCATGCTCGTATTTGCTCAATTTTGCGTCAATGGGCGGGTGATGAGGCGTCATTAAAAAATGTTTCATTAGAGGGTTTAAATAGTCCTGCATCAGATACCTTGTTAAGACGTTTGGCTGAGTACTCAGATATGTTGACTGATTCAGCCAAGGAAATGACCCCGCACTCAGTGGCCTTCTATTTGAGAGATTTAGCTGGTGACTTCCATACTTTCTACAACGCTGATCGTGTGCTTGTCGATGATGAAGCATTGCGCTTGGCAAGATTGGCTTTGTTATCAGCAGCCAAGCAGGTAATAGCAAATGGCCTGGCTATTTTGGGTGTATCTGCACCAGAGAAGATGTAAGAGGTAAGATAGCTCTATGAATACAAATAAACAAACAGATAACCGACTGCAAAATAAATCATCAGGTGGAACTTTGATGGGTTTTGTGTTGGGTTTATTGTTGGGTCTAGCAATTGCAGTGGGAGTTGCGGTTACTTTGACTAAAGGTGCTCCTGAGCCAAAATTAAACTTACGTGCACCAGAATTAAACGGCAAAGCGAAACCCGCTGAGGCAATTGAGGAAGGTGAGGTTCAGGTTGAAGAGAAACCTAACTTAAATAAGTCACTGCAAAGTAAGGTGCCGCTACCAAGCGAGGTGGCTGGTAAAGATCCTATTGCTAATATTGCAGCGGCGACTCAAGGGCCTGAGTATTGGTTACAAACAGGCGCCTTTAGAAATCAAGATGAAGCTCAAAGACAAAAAGCAACTTTGGCTATGCAAGGTTTAGAGGCGTTGATCTCGGAGCGAGAAGTTGAAGGTGCAGTGTTGTGGCGAGTTCGTGTTGGGCCATTTGTGTTGCAAGAGGATGTTGCAAAAGCGCGCTCAAGATTACAGGGTGCTGGCATTGCTGCGACAGTTATTCGTATAAACAAAAATAATTAATTTATCAAAACAAAGAGTCTTGATATGCAAATACTAGCCAAAAAAGTTTTAATAAGTTTTCTCTTAATTTGCTCTGCTGGATTGGTCTTGGCTCAGGGTCGACCCATTGAAGAGGGCTTTGATTACAGAACTTTGCCGGTAGCCCAAGTAGTTGAACAAAAAGGCAAAGTAGAGGTTTTAGAATTTTTTTGGTACGGCTGTCCTCACTGTCACGATTTTGAACCTGAGCTAAGCGCCTGGATCAAACGACAAAGTAAGGATGTTGTTGTGCGAAAAGTCCCAGTTGCATTTAGAGATGACTTACTGATTCACAGTCAACTCTTCTATGCTTTGGAGTCTTTGGGTAGATCTGATTTACATGCAAAAGTGATGGATGCAATGCATGTTAGTAAAAAGAAATTATTGTCTGAGGCTGAAATCACTGATTGGGTTGGGTCTCAAGGCGTTGATGTGCAAGCTTTTTTAAAAGCGTTCAAGTCTTTTACGGTAACTTCAAAGGCTAGGTCTGGCAATCAAATTGCTCAAGCCTACAGGATTGATGGTGTGCCAACTGTGGCAATACAAGGTAAGTACATCACATCGCCTTCGATAGCCGGTGGCTCTAAAGCAAGAGCCATTCAGGTGATGGATTATTTGGTCGAGAAAGCCAGAAAAGAAAAACGTTGATTGGTAATCAATGAACTAATGATTGGGCTAAGCTTAATGCTTGGCCCTTTTTTTTAACCACCTCATCAAGCTACCAATTAGAGGTAGTTTTTCGTAGAGTTCTTCTGCGGCATCCCAGTAATCTCTGTGCTCAATAATTAAGTCTTGCTGATCAAAGGTAAACCAAGTACAACCTTTAATGATTTCTGACTGATTGGGCGAAGACTTAAATTGAAATTCAAACTCCCAAGTGAGTGATGCATGATGGCCATCTTCCAAAACGCTTTTGATGACAAATCTTGGGTTATTAACCTGATTAAACATATGTAGAAATATGTGTTTTATTGCGTTATGCCCGCTAACTTCATTGAATGGATCTTTGAAGAGTGCATCGTTGGCGTATAGATTGGTTAATTGATTGATGGATTCAGGGCTTAGTGACTCAAATTGAGCAATTACATTTTGGATACGCAAGCTAGTCATTTATATTCTTATGAATTTTTTTAGCAAATAAAAATAAATTGAATACGGCAAAATTCTCAGGAATTTAAGAAATAACGAAAACCTTTTTGGAAAGTGAATGTCAAATTTACCCGCTTGAATTCCATCAAGAATATATTCAGAGGCTTTTTCTGGTGTGATTAAAGCTGGCATATGAAAATCATTATTGGCTGTAGCATCAGTAGCTACAAAGCCAGGATTGATCATATAGACAGATATACCTTTTGGTTTTAAGTCGTAATAGAGGTTTTCGCAGAAATTAATCATGGCTGCCTTACTGGGGCCATAGGCAAGTGCTTTTGGTAACCCACTGTAACCAGCCACGCTGCTAACTATAGCAATCCCGCCTGATTGATTGGCTATAAAGTCAGGGAGCACCACCTCACATGCTGACATAGGCCCCAAAACATTTAGGTCGATGATATTTTTTGCCTTAGATAAATCAAAATTATCAGCTCGCATAGGTTCATAGATGCCAGAAACAAAAACCATTAAATCCAAACCGCCCCATTTAGCATTAATAGTTTTATAGGCATTAGTTAGCTCAGAATGATTACGCGCGTCCAGCGTTAAGGCTAAAACTTGATCTTTCGGATAGGCATCATTAATGTCTTGTATGAGATCTGCTCTGCGAGCACTGATGGCGACCTTTGCGCCGTGACTTAAGAAGTCTTTTGTGCAAGCAAGGCCAATACCACTTGATGCGCCGATAACCCAAATGCGCTTGTTATAAAAGCTAATAACGGGCTTATTTAATGGCATTGTTTGCTGGCTTAGATAAGGTGAACTGAACTACATCAGTACTTTTTTCTGCAAATCCAGCTGCACAATACATTAAATATAAGTTCCAAAGACGTATAAATTTTTCATCAAAGCCTTGTTGTTTAATTTCTTGCAAGTGATGATTAAATTTTTGATGCCATAAACAAAGTGTTTTTTGATAATCTTGCCCAAACTGATAAACATCTTCAACAATCAATCCTTTGCTTTGTGCCGCCTCTTTAAATTTTGTGATTGAGGGCAGCATACCGCCAGGGAAAACATATTGTTGAATAAAGTCTGAGCTTCTGCGATATTTATCGAACAGATTATCTGCAATAACAATGGTTTGTATACAAGCCTTTTTACCAGGCTTGAGACATCTTTGAATCATCTCAAAATATGTGGCCCAATATTTCTCGCCAACTGCCTCAAACATTTCAATCGAGGCAATACCATCATATTGCTTTTCATGGTCACGATAGTCTTGAATCAGAATGTTTACATCGCCAGAAGTATTTGATTTGATGCGTTCTGCGCGGTTTTGCGCGTAAGTTGCCTGCTCTTTAGAAATAGTCAGACAATCAATGTGGAGACCTTTCTTAGATGCAGCTTCCATCAATCCACCCCAGCCGCAACCTACTTCAAGAATATTGTCGCCAGACTTAACATTTATTGAATCAATGATGCGTTGGTATTTTGCTTCTTGAGCTTCAATCAGTGATGTGTCTTGATCCTTAAAGCATGCGCTCGAGTAAGTCATGCCAGGGTCCAGCCACAAGGAATAAAAGGCATTGCCAATATCGTAGTGGGCATGAATATTCTTTTTGCTACCAGCTTTTGAATTCTTGTTGAGCCAATGTTTGATGCGGTAGCCCAACCTGCCCCACCAACTGCCGTAAATTGCTTTTTCAATTACTTGTCGGTTGACAAGGAATAATCTCAGTAGTGATTGGACATCAGTTGAGTCCCATAGACCATCAATATATGTTTCTGCTAAGCCAATATCGCCAGATTTTAAGCAGGCCTTGCAAACTGCCCAATCATGAATTTGGATGCTTGCCTCAATCCCTGACTGTGAGCCTCTAAATATAAATTTTTCACCATCTGGGCTAACAAGAGTTAATTGCCCTACCCGAATTTTTTCCAATAACGACAAAATGGTTCTTGCGTGCCAAGGAAGCGTTGCCGATACATTTGAAACAGCATGAATATTTGAGGTCATTTGCTAACTTCCACAGATGGTGGTTCTGGCTTGGAATGAAATTGCACCCCTTTTAGCCATAAACGTAATGCTTGCCAATGTATTCGTGCAATAACACCAATACTCATTGCGGGATATCTGATGGCGGACCAGATTAAATTTTTAATACTGATATTGTGCTCAACACCATTAACACTAGTAATGAGTAGCGGCCCTTGATCATGGTACTCAATACGTGCAACGTGCTGTTTGGGCGAATTTTTTGAAAAAAACCTAAAAACGTAATGGCCTTTTACTTCGCAAAATGGCGAAACATGAAAAACTTTATTGGATACATGGCTTTCACCCCACTCAATATTTTTACTATCTGGGTGGGCTAGCAAATAACAATGTCTCTCGCCAAAAGTATTATTTACCTCTGCCAAAATTGCTTTGGTCTGACCTATTGCATTTTCAAAAAACCAAAAGCTAACTGGGTTAAAAACATAGCCCAGTACACGAGGGAATGTTTGTAACCAAACTTCACCATCAATATCTGTAATACCTTGGTTCTTAACTAAGCTAGTTGCCCACTCAAGAGAGTTATCTCTACCATCACCATGATCTCTATCGTAAAAAGATAGCCATGAAAATTGATTGTCACCTAAACCAAATTGACCTATGCCAACAGGGCTATACATTCTTTTACGCATGGGGATGCGCAAAGTAAAAACTGAATATGCAAAAGAGTTCTTGGCCGGCTTTAAGCGTGCATGTCTAACCTGACCGAAGCAAATCTTTGCAATGCTCATGCAAGTGCCGATGTGTGGTGATGTAAGTGGAGTAGTTCGTGAATTGCTTCAGCAACCAACTCCCCTGAGCGTAAACCGTCCTCATGAAAACCATAACCTGTCCAAGCTCCGCAAAACCAAGTATTTTTCGTGCCCTGAATGAGTGGCAAATTAGATTGCGCATTGATTGCTGCTTGATCGAATATGGGGTGAGCATATTCAATATCGGCCCTGATGGTCTCTGATGCAGGTTCCGTTACCGGGTTAAGGCTAACAATGATTGGTTGATTGTTCCAAGCCCCGGGCAATGGCTGAAGTTTATTAATTAAATAGTTCACGCAAACGCGTTGATTTTGTGTCTTTGTTGAGGCATCAGTGGTGTAATTCCAGGCAGCCCAGCATCTTTTTTCGCTTGGTAATACAGATGCATCTGTATGCAATACAGCGCGATTTTTTTGGTAGTTAATCGAGCTAAGGATTGAGTGTTCATCGTTGCTTGGGTCGGCAAGCATTTGTAGTGTCTCATCACTATGCGTTGCCATCACAACATGGTCATAAATCTCAGATGACTGGCTAGTGAAAACTTGAACTTGATTGTTCAGTCTTTTAATTGAATCAACTTTTAGTCTTTTAAAATTACCACCAGAAATTTTTATTTTTTCACAAATTCTTTTGACATATTCTCTTGATCCGCCTGAAACAGTGAGCCATTGAGGTCTGTCAGTAATTTTTATCAAACCGTGATTGTGACAAAAGCGAATCATAGTGGAAATAGGAAATTCCAGCATTTGCTCAACAGGGCAAGACCAGATGGCACCTACCATTGGTAAAAAATACCAATCTTGAAATTGTTGGCTGAACCCATGCTTTTTAATGAATTCGCCAACAGTTAAATTAAGTTGATCCAGTTTTTTATCTAAAGCTAGCTTTGTGCATAGGCTATTAAACCTAATGATGTCTTTCACCATTACTAGAAAGCTAAAGTTAAATAGGTTCTCTCTTTGCGCAAATAGCGAATTTAAATCTGTGCCAGCCCATTCCAGATTTTGTCCATCCGGGTTGGGGATGGATACAGAAAATGACATATCTGATTTTGCTATGGGGGCATCAATTTCATGAAAGAGCCTTAGAAGTCTTGGGTAAGTTCTTTGGTTAAAAACTAGAAAACCTGTATCAATGCCATGCGTGACTGGGCCAATGCCAGTATCTAAAGTTAAATCAACAGTATTACTGTGGCCGCCAATATGGTCGCCACCCTCATATATTGTTAATTCAACATTTGGTAATTTGCTAAGAGCGTATGCGCACCCTAAACCAGATATGCCTGCACCTACAACGGCGATTTTCATGTTGATTCACTTTGCGCTAAATAGAAGAAAACCACAAGACGCCTGTGAGCAATAAAAAGGGAGGGAGAGAAATGGTGCTCAGCAGGTTTCATGTCTTGTGGTTTAAAAGGGTTAGTGTCTATTTCTCTTATCGTTACTTAGCCACGCATAAGCTGAGTGGTTATGTATAGATTCAAAATTTTCTGATGACACTTCGTATGCGATGACTTTGCGTTCTTGCTCTAAAGCCACAGCGATATCTCTGACTAGGTCTTCAACAAACTTAGGATTGTCGTATGCTCGCTCTGTGACGTATTTCTCATCTGGGCGCTTCAATAATCCCCATAATTCGCAAGATGCTGCTTGTTCAGCAATTTTGATTAAATCTTCTGCAGCCATATCCTCAGTTAACTCTGCGGCTATAACTATGTGTGAGCGCTGATTATGTGCGCCGTATTCAGAAATCTTCTTAGAGCAAGGGCACAAGCTAGTCACTGGCACTTGCACTTGCAAGGTGTATTTCAAGCCGCCATCTTTAAAGGCAGCTTTAATGTGAAGGTCATAATCCAAAAGACTTTCAACGCCAGATACTGGAGCCACCTTTTTTAAAAAAAGTGGCATTTTCAAATCTAAATGCCCCTCTTCCGCCTCAAGCCTATTGAGCATGTTCACCATCATTGTTTTGACGCTGGCAAGATTAAGAGGTTCATGGTGATTTTGTAGAACTTCCAAAAATCTAGACATGTGAGTACCTTTAACATTGCTGGGCAACATCACAGTCATATCAATCATTGCAACACTGGGTTGTGTGCCAGTCTGCGTTTGCAGAGTTACTGGATGGCGTACCGATTTAATGCCCACCTTTTGAATAACAATGTTGCGTTCATCAAGACTTGCCTGAACGTCCGGTAGAAAAATGTTCTCTGGTGCATTCATGATTATTTTTCCTGAAGTAACTTTTCGATTTGAGCAGTCATTGTTTTGCTGCTAGGTGAGGTCATGCTGCTGTATGCCTCAACCACATTGCCTTGACGATCTATTAAGTACTTATAAAAATTCCAGCGTGGCTTGGTGTTTGTTTTTTCAATTAATAATTTAAATAGAGGGTTGGCGTCGTTACCACTCACAGATGTTTTGGCAAACATTGGGAATTTCACCCCATAAGTGTTGTGGCAAAACTCAGCGATTTCCTTGTTAGATCCTGGTTCTTGCTTACCAAAATCGTTAGACGGGAACCCTAGCACTACAAAACCTTTGTCTTTGTATTGTGCAAAGAGCTTTTCAAGTCCGTCGTATTGACCAGTAAATCCACAGTAACTTGCTGTGTTAACGACCAAGATTACTTTCCCTTGGTATTGGCATAGGTTTTGAGGAGCTTCGTCCTGAAGTCTTGGGAAGGTGAACGAAAGTGACGCTGGACAACTCATAGCTCGAGCCTCCTTGGGCCAAGAAAACCACATTAAACCTATCAAAATCAACGCGATAAAGTTAATTTTGTAAAAGAAATTCCCCAGGTCTGTGGCCTGTTGCGGGATAAACGGTCTTTTTTTAAAATCGACCAACATTGGGTTTGTCTCCTCGACCCGTATTATTTTTTTGTTTAAAGACCCTTAGACAAGAATGGTTTTTGTCTAGGACGAAAAACATATATGACTCGATATTACATAAAAAATAAAAAAAATGCAAATAATGTCTAGGACAGTGTAGAATTTGCTTGTCGATCCAGGTATTAACCTGGCGGCTAATCGTGAGTATTCACATATGAATGTTAGATTTACTAATTTGCCAGACATGCTCAGCATCGCCGCAGTAGAGCGTGACACTGGTATCGCCAAAGACACCCTTAGGGTTTGGGAGAGACGCTATGGCTTCCCTAATCCACTTAGGGATAGCAATGATGATCGGGTCTATCCTGCTGATCAAATTGAAAAGTTACGTCTTTTAAAGCGTTTATTGGATCTAGGTCATCGCCCAGGAAGAGTTGTTCCTTTACCAATAGAAGCTTTAAAAGAATTAAGTGCCAAGTCATTGCAAGCAGAGCCTACTCAAAGCGTGGGTATGGTGATTTCTCAGCAAGAAATGGATCGCTATTTAGATTTACTGAGATCGCATCAAACTGAAGCTTTGCGTCTAGCCTTATCAACTACTCTCATGAAAATCGGTTTAGATCGTTTTGTGATTGAAGTGGTTTCGCCCCTCATTAAAAATATTGGTGATTACTGGGCAGACGGCAAATTAGAGATCCATGAAGAGCATCTCTTTACTGAACAAATCAAACATCTATTAAGAACAGCAATTAATTCGGTGCCACGAGGTCATACGGGTCAAAGTGAAGATTTGGCTAGACCAAGAATTTTGTTAACGACATTCCCGCAAGAGCATCACAGTTTGGGCTTGTTAATGGCTGAAGCTCTGATGGCATTAGAAGGTTGTGTATGTGTTTCTTTAGGAACACAAACACCAATTCTAGAAATCGCTCAAGCAGCACGTGCACAAAAAGCTGATGTGATTGCGTTGTCATTTTCATCACAGATGAACCAAAATCAGGTAGTGGATGGCTTAAATGAGCTTAAGTCAAAACTAGCGCCAGGTATTGAGTTATGGGTTGGTGGTGAAAATCAAGCCCTACGTAAACGTGCTCCAGAGGGAATCAAGGTAATTAATGCATTAAATGACATCTCATTTAATGTAAAAGATTGGCGATCCAAGCGTTCGGATATCTAACAAGTTGAAAAAGCTTGTATTAGTTTTAGGAGATCAATTAAAGGCCGATAGTTCGGCCTTTAATAATTTCAGCCCAGAAAATGATCATGTGATCATGATTGAGTCTGTCTGTGAGGCGAATTATGTGTGGTCTCACCAAGCAAAGATCGCATTATTTTTGTCAGCCATGAGGCACTTTGCTAAAGACTTAAAAAGTAAGAAATATCCCCTCACTTATATAGCGAAATCAAAACAACCGATTGTTGCAGAGCTAAAGCAACATATACAAAAAAATCAATTTACCCATTTAATATGCGTCGAGCCAGGCGAGTTAAGGCTCAAGGCCGATCTAGAGAGTCTGGCGCATGAATTAAACATTCATCTGGATTTAAGGCAAGACAACCACTTTTACTGTGAGGTAGATGAATTTAAAAAGTGGGCAGGAGATAAAAAAGAATTAAGGCTTGAATATTTCTATCGGTATATGCGTAAGAAGCATCAAGTCATGATGCAGGCGAACGATGAGCCCGAAGGTGGCCAGTGGAATTTTGATGATCAAAATCGAGGTGCATATTCAAAAAAAGGTCCAGGTTTAATCATTGATCCATTATGGTTTGAGCCAGATGACATAACCAAAGAGGTGATTGCTGAAGTAAAAGAACAGTACAGCAATCATCCTGGGCAACTTGAAAACTTTGGCTGGCCTGTTACTAGAGATCAAGCATTAAAAGCCATGGAGCATTTCATGGAGCATCGCCTGCCATCTTTTGGACAGTATCAAGATGCTATGTGGACCAATACGCCATTTGGTTGGCATTCGATATTGTCGGCATCTTTGAATTTGAAGTTGATTGATCCAAAAGAAGTGGTAGATGCAGCCATTAAGGTTTGGAAACAAAAAAATATTTCAATTAATGCCGTGGAAGGATTTGTTCGTCAAATACTTGGGTGGAGAGAGTTTGTTCGAGGCATGTATTACCTAGATATGCCAAAAATGGCAAAAGCGAATTTCTATGATCATCAAAGAAGCTTGCCTAAGTGGTATTGGAGTGGCGAAACTAAAATGGCATGCATGCAAGATGCAATTAATCAAACCATGAAGTTTGGTTATGCACACCACATACAGCGTTTGATGGTTACAGGTAACTTTGCTTTGTTGGCTGAAATATTGCCTAAAGACGTATGTGCTTGGTATTTGGCTGTGTATGTCGATGCAATTGAGTGGGTAGAGTTGCCAAATACTTCAGGAATGGCATTGTTTGCAAATGGACCTAGGTTTACTAGCAAGCCATACATTGCAAGTGGAGCCTACATTAAGCGTATGAGTAATTATTGCGATAGTTGTGCGTATAAGCCAAGTGAGCGATATGGTGAAAACGCATGCCCAATGACTAGCCTGTATTGGAACTTTTTAATCAAGCACAAAGCTGAGCTAGAGAAAAATCCAAGAACTCGATTAATGAGGGCAAATCTCAACAAAATTGATGTGGCTGAGCAGCATAAGATAGAACAACATGCTCAATATTTATTAAATAATTTAGAAAATATCTAGTCGGTTGTAAGATGTTACCTATGACATCATTAGACTTGAATAATTTACCTTTGCCCGCATTTGAGAAGAAAATTTGCTCCGCAGAAGATTTACAGAGCAAGCTTAGCCAATTGCCAAAACCAATTGTTTTTACAAACGGTGTTTTTGATATTTTGCACAGGGGGCACGTGAGTTATCTTGCTCAAGCTAGAAGCTTGGGTGCGAGCATGGTTGTAGGTGTAAATGCAGATAGCTCTGTCAAATTGTTGGGCAAGGGAGATGATCGCCCCTTAAATCAACAAGCAGACAGAATGGCTCTCTTGGCTGCACTTGATTCTGTTGATCTAGTTGTGCTATTTGGTGAAAAAACACCAGTAGAGCTAATCGCTAAGGTAAAACCTGATATCTACGTCAAGGGTGGCGACTATCAAATTGATGATTTGGCTGAGACTGCTTTAGTTAAAACTTGGGGCGGCAAGGCATATGCCATTCCATTTATTCATGATCGATCAACAACAGCTTTACTTAACAAGATTAGATCTTGAGCTGGCGGGGCCTAATAACTTAATTTGATTGGCATCACTTGGTGCTACATATTCTTGATAAGCAGTTTCTAGCCACGATGCTATTAATTGTTGTGTTGATAATGGCGCAAGCATCATCAGTAGGCCTAAGATGCTAGCAATACTGATCGTAATAATTAAGCTTACTTTGAGTTTCATATTCAAGATGCATTATTTATTAGGTACCAAGCCAAAAGTCCTTTAAGTACTAATTGAGGCTCCGTCACAAGAATATTTTGGTTGTCTAGGTGGTGGCTAATAAGGTTTGCATTCCCGCCACTTAGAACAGTTAAATCCAACTGAATATTATTATGTTTCGCATATTGTTCAGCGATAGATATGGCTCCTGCCTGCGAGGCAAAAATACCATGGTGAATACCTTCTTCGGTGCTGAGCGCAGGCTCAATCTTAGATAAAGACCTAATTTTTTCAAAAATGTTTGGTAAGTTGGCGGTGTTGCTAGAAAGCATTTCTGCCATCAGTGTGATGCCTGGAAGAATCCATCCGCCTAGGTGCTCTTGATTTGCAAGTAGATCGATAGTTGTTGCTGTACCAGTACCAATAACCAAGATATTTTTGCCACTAAATAGTTGTTGTGCGCCTAAGAGCATGGCTCTTCTGTCAGCCCCCAATTGCTCTGGGTTTTTATATTTCGTAGGCAATTGATTGAGTGCAGAGGTGCCAGTAATTTGATGCCAATGTGCTGATGGCATCAAGTGTTGACAAATGTTTTTGAGCTCTAGGGTCTTTTCTTTGCTAATAACGCTTGAGCAAATGATGTGGGTAATTTCCGCTGAGTTGGGTACGCTTGAGAGATCCTCAGAACTTAAGTTGTTAAAAACATCAGAAGTTTTAAAGCCGACATTAATCTCACTGGAAGCCCCAGAGGAGATAGCCCATTTGATACGAGTATTTCCGGCATCAATTAACAAAATGCTCATGAAGATTTCCTCAAAGATACATCGCCGCTAATCACTCGTTCAACGCCATTGGCGGTTTCAATGAGTAGGTGGCCGGCATCATCAACACCACGTTCAATTCCTTCGATGGAAATTTTATCTTGTTGAGAAATTTGACACACCTGATTTTTAAAAATATCCCATTCATTCCATTCGCTCTGAAAAGCTTTGAATGAACTCTTCTCGAAAGTTTCAAGAATGTTGCCAAGTTCTTTAATGATTGAGAGCCACAATACATCAGCATCAATTTTTGATGCATTAGTTATTTGACTGGTGCTTGCCATTGATCTACCAATATTCTGTTCAATTGTTAAATCTGTTATTAAATTTATGCCAATGCCAATTACAAGCCAAGTAGGTTGAGTTGTATTAATTTGGCCGCCTTCAATTAGCATGCCACCCAATTTGGCCTCACCTAAAAAGATATCGTTAGGCCATTTGAGACCTAGCCCCAATTCTTTTAGAGATTCTTCTGCAATGCCTGTGCCTTCACTAATGCCTTTAATAACACCAAGCCCACAGGCAAGGCTTAACCCCGACAACTCTGCAATAGGTTTTTTGAATGGGTAAGCAACGGAAAAAGTAAGCGCTTGGTTGGCGTGACTTACCCATGATCTACCCATTCTGCCGCGTCCTGCAGACTGTTTGGCGGCTACTCTAGCAACGGGTTCCCAGAGTGCGCCATCTCTCCAACGAGACATTAGGTCTTCGTTGGTTGAGGCACTTTCTTCGACGCGCTCTAAGATCCAATTAATAGTCATATCTGTATTGTAGGTACTATGTGCATATGTCAGACAATTTTCAAAGACCACAACGCTTAAATTGGCCAGATTTACCGATGCCCACCGCCAGAATGATTGGGTTAGGGTATGTCTTGCTAATTATCTATGCGAGTATTTATCCGTATAACTTTAATGTGAGTGTTGGAGCGGGTATATTGGATTGGGTCACCGCACCAATACCTAAATACATCACATCGTTTGATGTATTTACAAATATTTTGGGTTACGTCCCTTTAGGCTTTTTTACGGTATTTGCTGTTTATCCAAGGTTAAAGCTATACAGAGCTCTGATTGTGGCCATGTTGTTGGGCGCACTCTTATCAGGAATTTTAGAGTCGCTACAAACCTGGTTGGGCACTCGCATACCTAGTAATGTTGATTGGTTTGCAAATATTGGTGGCGCTATATTGGGTGCTTTATTAGCAATGCCTCTAGATCCAAAATGGTTGTCTGGCAGTGGCTTTCAGCGTCGTAGGATTGAGTGGTTTGGATTTAGAACTAGTGGAATTCTGTTAGTTTTAGCATTTCCTTGGTCTCAAATTTATCCTCAGCAAGCTTGGTTGGCAATGGGTGATTGGGGTTTTGTTTGGTTGATTCCTGTTATACAAAATACTTCATTTAATTTTGCTGCTATTGAGATGATCACGACCATGCTAGCGTGGCTAGGCGCTGGTTTGTGTATTAGCTTGTCGATGAAGCCAGCTGCGCCAAAGTTGAAAATATTGTTAGCCCTACTGTTAATGACAATCATCTTTAAGGCTTTATTTTCTGGCATGCAGTTTGGCATAGATAAGAGTTTTTCTTGGCTAACACCACCAGCATTTTGGGGGATGATTTTTTCAAGTATCTTGTTAGCTGGATTAATTCAACTCAAGAGATCTTGGCAATACGGGTTAGCGATTTTATCTTTAGGGTTGATGATATTTTTGGTGAATGTATTTCCAAAAAATCCCTACTATTTAGTCACAATCCAAGAGTGGCGTCAGGGGCGCTTGATTCATTTCAACCATTTAATGTCTTGGTTGGCGTGGATTTGGCCTATTGGTGCAGCTTTATCTTTGGTAAAAGGCCTAAAAGCTAGGTCATCTATATAATTTTCAATATGAGCTATTACAAATACCACTTATTTTTTTGTTTAAACAAGCGTGAAAACGGTGACGACTGTTGTGCTGCCCACAATGCGGTTGGCTTGTTTGACTATGCCAAACAGCGTTGCAAGGAGCTATCCTTAAACGGCGCAGGCAAGGTCAGAGTCAACAAAGCAGGCTGCTTAGATAGATGTGCACATGGTCCTGTGATGGTTGTGTATCCAGAGGGTGTTTGGTACACGGCAGTTGATCAAACAGATATTGATGAAATTATTGATAGTCATTTCATTAACGGAAAAGTAGTAGAACGTTTAAAAATTGATTAATCAGTTGATAAGGTACTGAGTGAGTCGCACAATCAAAATTAATTTTCAAGGACCAGTTGGTCTCATTGAGGCATCGCTAGACTTGCCTGATGAAGTGAGGCATGCGCCTGGTAGCTACAGACCTAGAGGAATTGCTTTGGTGGCCCATCCTCATCCTTTGTTGGGTGGCACGATGGATAACAAGGTGGCACAGACATTGGCGCGTACCTTTGCACAACTTGGATATGTCACATTAAGACCTAACTTTAGAGGTGTTGGTGCTACCGAAGGTGTGCATGATGATGGCAAAGGGGAAGCCCAAGATCTTCTTGCTGTAATAGCATGGATGAAAGATCCGTTTAGCTGGCAGGGCATTCAAGAATTAGAAGGGCATGCATGGCCACAGCTTGTCGATGAGCTGCCATTAGCGATGGCAGGTTTTTCATTTGGTAGTTATGTCAGTAGCTATGTGGTTAAAGAGTTAACCGAAAAGAATGAAGCGCCAGAACGATTGATTATGGTTGGATCTGCTACAAGTAAGTGGGATGTCGCACCTGTTCCAAAAGATACGATTGTGATACATGGTGAGGTGGATGACGTTATTCCGTTAACAAGTGTTCTTGATTGGGCTAGACCTCAGGAGCTTACTGTTCAAGTTATTCCTGGTGCAGATCATTTTTTCCATCGTAAGTTGCATTGCATCAGAGATCTGATTGTTCGTGCGTGGCATGGTCAACCAACTCCAGTTAATGAGAGTAAGTGATGGATATTCCAGTCGAAGAATCTCTCATTAAATACCCTTGTCATTTCCCAATTAAGGTAATGGGTAAGGCTGTTGATGGTTATCAAGAAGCAATTGAAAAAGTAGTCTTGAACTTTGATCCTGAGTTTGATGTTGGGACCATTGAGCGTAGACCCTCTAAAAATGGTAACTACTTAGGTTTAACCGTGACAGTTAGAGTAGTTAGTAGAGAGCAGTTAGATGAACTCTATCGCACCTTATCAACACACCCGATGGTTAGTGTTGTCTTATAAATAATGAAAATAATAATTCGGCATTTAGGGGTGCAGGAGTATTTGCCTACTTATGAAGCAATGAAGTCCTTCACGGCATCTCGCACAGAAGAGACCCCGGATGAGATTTGGGTATTACAGCATCCGCCGACATACACCTTGGGGCAGGCTGGAGATCCTGCTCATTTACTAAAGCCTGATACAAATATACCTTTAGTGCCGATTGATCGTGGAGGGCAAATTACCTATCACGGCCCAGGCCAGGTGGTTGTTTATTTGCTTCTTGATTTGCGCCGTCGCCGCTTATTTGTGAGAGACCTAGTTAATCGTATTGAGCAAGCCATTATTGATACTTTGGCTGATTCTGGAGTTGTAGGGATTAGAAAGCCTGGCGCGCCCGGAATTTACCTAGATGAGGGTAGCGATATTCCTCCCGACTTAATTGGCGCAAAAATAGCCGCATTGGGTTTAAAGGTAACTAAACAATGTTGTTATCATGGCTTGGCATTAAATGTGGCAATGGATTTACAGCCATTTGAGGCAATCAACCCTTGTGGTTATGCGGGTTTAAAGACAATTGATCTGCGCACCCTTGGTGTGAGCGACAATATCAATATTGTGGCAAAAAACATATTGAGCCATTTATCTCAACAATTAGAGGTGCGGTCATGACTAAGGCCTACGATCCAAATCAAAAGCAAAAATCTGCAGATAAAACATCACGCATACCTATCAAGATTGTGCCTGTTGAAGAGGTGCTTAAAAAGCCAGATTGGATACGAGTAAAGGCAGCCTCAGGTAATTCTCGTTTTCATGAGATCAAGAAAATATTGCGTGATAACCAGTTAGTCACTGTATGTGAAGAAGCTAGCTGCCCGAATATTGGTGAATGTTTTGGCAAAGGCACGGCTACATTCATGATCATGGGTGATAAATGTACGCGTCGTTGCCCATTTTGCGATGTAGGCCATGGTCGCCCTGATCCCTTAGACGTGGATGAGCCACTTAACTTGGCTAAAACAATTGCAGCATTAAAGTTGTCGTATGTGGTGATAACGAGTGTGGACCGTGATGACTTAAGAGATGGTGGCGCACAACATTTTGTTGATTGCATCACTAAAACTAATGAGTTGTCGCCAGAGACCAGAATTGAAGTTTTAGTTCCTGACTTCCGCGGCCGTTTAGATAAAGCGCTAGATATTTTTGCGAATGGCTTACCTCATGTCATGAACCACAACTTAGAGACTGTGCCTCGCTTGTACAAAGAAGCAAGACCAGGTTCTGATTACATGCATTCATTAAAGTTGTTGAAAGACTTTAAAGAACGTTATCCAGATGTGCCTACCAAGAGTGGCTTGATGGTTGGCTTGGGCGAAACGGATGAAGAAATCCTAGAGGTGATGAAGGATATGCGTGCTCACAATATTGACATGCTAACTATTGGTCAGTATCTGGCGCCATCAGGCCACCATTTGCCTGTGCGCCGTTATGTGCACCCTGATACGTTTGCTATGTTTGAAAAAGAAGCCTATGCGATGGGCTTTACGCATGCTGCAGTAGGTGCGATGGTGCGCTCTAGTTATCACGCAGACCAACAAGCCCACAAAGCGGGCGTTGTTTAATTAAATAACAAGCTATTTGGTAGTTCAGAAATCTTTAGCTGTTCTCAGCTAGAGATTTCTCAATCACTTGATAAAACTCTGACCAGTCAGGTTCTCCAACATAACGTTTGATAATTCTTCCTTGTTTGTTAATTACAAGGGTGGTTGGCGTTAGCTGTATCTTTCCAAAAGACTTTGCTGCACTACCATCAGAATCCATTGCGACGATGAATGGCAGTTTTCTGGTTTCTGCAAAATTAACAACATACATTGGTGGGTCATAAGACATGGCAAGAGCCATGAACTCTAAGCCATTACTTTTGTATTTATCGTAGGTCTCTACAAGTTTAGGCATTTCTTTAACGCAGGTGGTGCAGCTAGTTGCCCAAAAATTGATGATGGTAACTTTGCCCTTGAAGTTATCTTGAGTGATTGTTTTGCCAGAAATTTCAGATACCTTGAATGTTGGCATCACTTGTTGTGTATTGGATGAGCAACCAACCAAGATGCCTGCTACAGACATTAATACAACTAGAAAAAACTGACGAATATTCATAAATACGCTCAAATTCATGGGAGTGGGCATAATCCTATTTTATGCAAATTACACATTCCATGTTGTTCAAATTATTTAGCTCAATACTAATTGGCATATCACTAGTGGCCTGTACGCCATCTTTGGATTGGAGAACGGTTCGTTCTGATGATTTGCTGTATGAAGCCTTGTATCCAGGCAAGCCAAGTCGAGCAGAAAAAACAGTCATGTTTAACAGTCAAAAATTAACCATGACCATGGAAGCATCTCGAGTAAATGCCACACTATTTGCTGTTGGTGTTATTAATATTCCAGCTACTGCAAAAGGCATTGATCTGAAGGTGCTCAAAGATTTTTTACAGAACGGTATGTTGAGTAACCTCAAGACCAATCAAGCTCCAACGCCAAAAACTATCAGCATTAAAACAGCAGGACAACCCAGCTATGACTTGCCAGCACAAGAGTGGGTGATTCAAGGCCTTGGCCCCGATGGGCAGCAACGATTATTAAGATTTAGAGTGGTGCAGCGTAATTTGCCTGATGGCCAGATACAGATTTATCAGCAAAGTATTTTGCAAAGCCTTAAGAACAATCTGGCTGTTGAAAAAATACTGCGATCTGACGAGCACGAGATGTTCTTTACAGGTTTTAAGCCGTATTAACAAAGCCTAAAAAAAGATAAAACAAATATGACTAATCAACCAAATCTACCAATGCGAGGAGTATGGGCATTTAGAGTCTTTGCTTGTTTTGCATTCGGATATTTTTTGTCATATGCGTTTAGATCAGTTAATGCTGTGATTGCTCCTGAGCTCATGCAAGATTTGAGTATCAGCAACTCACAGTTGGGGCTTCTGTCAGCTGCCTATTTCATTGGTTTTTCAACTATGCAAATTCCACTTGGTGTGGCTCTTGATAAATTTGGCGCGCGACGTACTGAGAGTGTTTTATTGCTAATTGCATTAGTAGGTGCAATTACTTTTGCTTACGCAGAAAGCTTACTAGGTTTAACTGTTGGTAGGTTGTTGATTGGTGTTGGGGTCTCTGCTTGCTTGATGGCATCCTTTACGGCCTATCGCAGATGGTTCGCAATCGAGCAGCAAGGACAGTTAGCTTCTGCCATGTTGGTGTTTGGCACTATGGGGGCATTGGTTACAACTGTGCCCGTACAGTTGGCTTTACCTCATATAGGTTGGCGAGGAGTGTTTTGGGTAACTGCTTTGTTAGTAGCCCTGAGTTTTATTGCAATCAGATTTGGTTTGCCAACATTTGATGATCATCCAATATCGAATAATCAAAACTCAAGCGCCGAAGAAAAATCGTTTAGCTTAAAAGATATCCTGAAGCATTCATTCTTTATCAGAATGTTGCCAATCGGCATTGTTAACCATGGTGGTTTTTTGTCATTACAAACCTTATGGATTGGTCCATGGATGATTCAGGTTTTGGGATATGACCCAGAACAGAGTGCGCAGATACTATTTTTATTTAATGGTGTGATGTTGCTTGGTTATGCATTCAATGCATGGTTCATTCCAAGGGCAAATAGCAAAGGGTACAAAACACTTAATTACGTCAAGTGGTTGTTAGCAGTTGGATTAGTTGCTCAGTTGTTTGCTATTACATTAACCATTCAATATAGCTGGATACTGTGGATACTCTTAGCTGTGACAGCAACGGGCCATATCTTGGGGCAGAGTACTGTGATTACTGTTTTCCCAACACGTAATGCAGGTATAGCAAGTACCAGCTATAACTTGCTCATCTTTGTTGGGGCATTTATTTTCCAATGGGGTATTGGTTGGGGCATTGATGTATTAACAGCAGCGGGCGCCACTAAACCAGATGCCTTCAGGCAAGTATTCTTTGCATTTTTGATACTGCAAGTGATTTCATATCTTTGGTTCTTGTTTTACCCCAAGCCACTCAAACACCATTTGGCGGGCAGCTAAAACATTACCAAACAAAGCCTAACGAAACCTAATAAACCAAACCAAAACTAATTTAAAGCTAAGAATTATTTCTTATTTTCTAAAGCACTCACTTTAGCTTCTAGCTCTTCAAGTTTTGCGCGAGTCTTTGCTAGCACTTGAGTTTGCAGATCGAATTCTTCGCGGGTAACTAAATCAAGTTTTTGAAAACCTTGAGTCATTAGGCTGCGAACATTTTTTTCCATGTCTTTTGCAGGCGATTGTCGAATTGCATCACCAACCTTGTTTTGCATATCGTTAGCAATAGTTTGCATCTTCTGCATGATGTCTTGCGGATTCATGGTGTCTCCAGATAAATCTTTAATGTTCTCTTTTTACCAAATTTACGAAAAAAGGATGCACCAAAATGAGGCACAATATTGGTGCATGAGGCATTAACAAATTTGGTGCAAGCAACAGCCAAAAATTAATAAAAATAATTTATTTGGTGCAAGTATATGAATTTAATAATAAAAAAATAACTGGCACACCTTTTGCTTAATAACCTGCAAGGAATTTCCCTTTGATTGTTTATTAGGAGTGCAACACATGAAAACTTACTTAACTCTCTCAGCGATCGCATTAGCAGCAGCTGCAACTTTATCTTCTGGCGCTGTAATGGCTGCTGATCCAGCACCTGCTGCGACACCAGACTTCGTGGTAACTGGTAACTTCGGCATCACCAGCGATTACCGTTTCCGTGGTATTTCACAAAACGATTTGGACCCAGCTTTCCAAGGTGGTTTTGATGTGGCACATAGCTCTGGTTTCTATATTGGAACATGGGGTTCAAACGTGTCTTCATTTGCTGCTACAACAGCAGGCTCATTGGAGCTGGATTTATATGGTGGGTATAAGACGGAAATTGCTGGAGTGGCAACAGACTTTGGCTTGATTTCATATAAATACCCTGGATCATTGCAATCTGGCGCTGTAAATACTGAAGAGGCTTATGTAGGTTTAGGCTATGGTCCTGCAACATTGAAGGTGTCATATGTAATTGGTAAAAATTATTTTGGCACTACAAAAAGTGGTGGTGATGCAAGTGGTACTGTCTACTACGATTTAACATTAGCTCAAGAAGTTGCACCTAAGTTAACAGCATCAGCACATGCTGGCTATACAGACTTTAAAGAAGGAGCAAGAAATACTGGCTATACAGGTAAGGTTGGATATTCTGATTACAACGTTGGTTTGGCATACGATTACAACGGATTTGTTTTTGGGGTGAAGTATTACTGGAATGATTTGAGTGCTGGTACAAAAGATTGGGCAGTTGGTACATCGCCTTCTACAAAAAAATTGTACAAAGACGGCGTAGCAGTATCTCTAACCAAAGCTTTCTAACCCAGCGATCTCACGGAGAAACGTATGAAATTAATCACAGCAATTATCAAGCCCTTCAAGCTTGACGAAGTGCGTGAGGCGCTATCAGAAGTTGGCGTTTCAGGCATTACCGTTACTGAAGTTAAAGGCTTTGGTCGACAAAAAGGTCACACTGAGTTGTATCGCGGTGCTGAGTACGTTGTTGATTTCTTGCCAAAGGTCAAAATCGAAGCAGCAGTTGATGATGGCATTGTTGAGCGAGCAATCGAAGCGATTGAAAAATCAGCTAAGACCGGCAAGATTGGTGACGGCAAAATTTTTGTCTCATCTGTTGAACAAGTTATCCGCATTCGTACCGGTGAAACCGGTCAGTCTGCCCTTTAAAGCGAGGTAAGAAAATGACACATTGGATTAAACGTCTACTCGCAGCCGGCGCAGCGGCGCTAGCACTAGGTACAGTATCAATGGCAGTTTCATCAACAGCTTATGCTGCAGATGACGCTAAGCCAGCGGTTACTGCTCCTGCTGCAGCTGCTGCAACACCTGCTGCTCCTGCAGCACCAGCTGCCGTTCCTAACAAGGGCGACACAGCTTGGTTGTTGATCTCAACAGCATTAGTTATTTTGATGACATTGCCAGGCCTTGGTTTGTTCTACGGCGGTTTAGTGCGTAGCAAAAACATGTTGTCTGTGTTGATGCAATGTTTGGTGATCTTCTCACTAGTAGCAGTGCTGTGGGCGGTTTATGGCTACAGTATTGCGTTCACAGAAGGTGGCGCATTCTTTGGTGGATTTGATCGTATCCTCTTATCAGGCATTACGGTTGACTCAGTTGCTGCAACATTTAGTAAAGGTGTTGTTGTGCCAGAGTTTGGTTACTTTGCATTCCAAGGCGCATTTGCAACTATTACTTGCTGCTTGATCATCGGTGCATTCGCAGAGCGCGCTAAGTTCTCAGCAGTATTGTTGTTCATTGTTCTATGGTTCACATTCAGCTACCTACCAGTTGCTCACATGGTTTGGTTCTGGCCTGGTCCTGACGCATTTACTGATGCAAAAGCTGCTGAAGCGGCAACTGCAACAGCAGGTTGGTTGTTCCAAATGGGCGCACTAGACTTTGCTGGCGGTACTGTAGTTCACATCAACGCAGCGGTTGCTGGTTTGGTGGGTGCTTATGTAATCGGTAAGCGTATCGGTTTCGGTAAAGAAGCAATGAAGCCACATAGCTTAACTATGACCATGGTTGGTGCCTCACTATTGTGGTTTGGCTGGTTTGGTTTCAACGCTGGTTCAGCATTGGAAGCAAACGGTGGCGCTGCATTAGCTTTCGTGAACACATTCTTGGCAACTGCTGCTGCTGTATTGGCATGGACATTTGCTGAATGGATCGCAAAAGGCAAGCCATCTATGTTGGGTGGTGCATCTGGCGCGGTAGCTGGTTTGGTTGCTATTACTCCAGCAGCTGGTTTCGTAGGCCCAGCAGGTGCTTTGGTAATCGGTTTCATCGCTGGTTTCCTATGCTTGTGGGGTGTAACTGGTCTTAAGAAAATCTTGGGCGCAGACGACTCATTGGACGTGTTCGGCGTTCACGGTGTTGGCGGTATCTTAGGTGCTCTATTGACTGGTGTATTTGCTGACCCATCATTGGGTGGTACAGGCATCTACGACTACGTTGCTAACGCAGTGGCTCCTGACTATTCAATTGTTGGCCAAGTGTTTATTCAAGCTAAGGCTGTATTAACAACGATCGTATGGTCTGGTGTGGTTTCTCTTGTTGCGTACAAGTTGGTTGATCTTGTGATTGGTCTACGTGTGCCAGAAGATGAAGAACGTGAAGGTCTTGATATTACTTCTCACGGTGAAACTGCATACGAGGCTTAATCAGTATTTGTAGTAAATCTGTAGAAATGTAGTGTGGAATAACCCCAATAATTGCAGCATTATTGGGGATTTAAAGAGCGGTTTCTTGAATAAGAACCCGCTCTTTTTTTATCTGTCTTAGAATGACAATATGGTCCCACATCTAATTACTGCCCTAAATGGTCCTTTGCTTGAATTAGAGCAAAAGGTTTTAGAAGCTACGCCTGCAATTGAGCGTTGGTTCAGGCTCGAGTGGCAAGAGCACACACCTCCTTTTTATTGCTCTGTTGACCTTAGAAATGCGGGCTTTAAGTTGGCTCCAGTTGACACCAACTTGTTCCCTGGTGGATTTAATAATCTTTCACCAGAAATGTTGCCTTTGGCTGTTCAAGCAGCGATGGCATCGATTGAAAAGATTTGCCCAGATGCTAAAAATTTATTGTTAATACCTGAGCGTCATACGCGCAATATGTTCTATTTACAGAACGTGGCACGTTTAGCATCAATCTTGCGTCAAACAGGTTTGAATGTTCGTTTGGGGACCCTTTCAGAAGAAATTACAAAAGCTACTCCAATTGATTTACCTGATGGCCAGAGATTAATTCTTGAGCCTTTGTCGAGAATCGGTATGAAGGGTCGTCGTTTGGGGTTAAAAGATTTTGATCCTTGCACGATTCTTTTAAATAATGATTTATCAGGTGGTATTCCGCCGATATTAGAAAACCTGTATGAGCAGTACCTATTGCCACCATTGCATGCTGGTTGGGCTGTGCGTCGTAAATCAAATCACTTTGATGCTTATGATGATGTGGCGAAAAAATTCTCAAAAGTGATTGATATTGATCCTTGGATGATTAATCCATTCTTTACGAAATGTAACGGTATTAATTTCCATGAGCGTGTTGGAGAAGAATGTTTGCAAGAGAGCGTTGACAGCATCTTGAAAAAAATCACTCGTAAATATCGTGAATATGGCATTAAAGAAAAGCCATATGTGATTGTTAAGGCAGATGCTGGCACCTATGGCATGGGCATCATGACAGTTAAAGATGCTAGTGAGGTCAAAGATCTAAACCGTAAAGAGCGCAACAAAATGAGCGTTGTCAAAGAGGGTTTAGAGGTTGCTGACGTACTTGTGCAAGAAGGTGTTTACACCTTTGAAAAAATTAATGAAGCTGTAGCAGAGCCTGTTGTCTATATGATGGATAGATATGTGGTTGGTGGTTTTTACCGAGTACATACAGGCCGCGGTGTTGATGAAAATCTTAATGCACCAGGTATGCATTTTGTGCCTTTGGCATTTGATCACAACGCAATACCTGATGTGGCAGCTAAACCAGGTGTGGCTGTACCGAACCGCTTCTATTTATATGGTGTGGTAGCTAGATTGGCCTTGTTAGCGGCTTCTCTTGAGCTTGAGCGGACAGACCCTGAGGCTGAAAATTAATGAAAAAAATACTATTTATTGCAGACCCATTAATTGAGTTTGCAGTTGAAAAAGATAGTACTTTGGCAATGATGGATGCCTGCCAAAAGGCTGGACATCAGGTATGGCATTGTCATACTTATGACATCAAAAGTGTTGCATCATCAATTAAAGCTGAATGTTTGCATATTGAATTAAATCGTGGTGCTCAAGATTGGTTTATCCCATTAGAAACTGCCACCAAGCGCTTGGCAGACTTTGATGCTGTTGTGATGCGTAAGGACCCGCCTTTTGATATGGCTTACGTAACGGCCACTTGGTTTTTGTCGGCGGCAGTTTTAGAAGGTGCGCGTGTTTTTAATAGCCCCGAAGCCCTCAGAAACCACTCTGAAAAGTTATCGTTATTAGAGTTTTTGCAGTTTGCTCCGCCAACAATTATTACTAGAGACTTAGCAGATATAAAGGAGTTTCATCAGCAGCACCAAGACATCATCATTAAACCTTTAGATGGTATGGGTGGTATGGGTGTGTTTAGGATTAAGGCTGATGGCTTGAATCTTGCTAGTATTGTTGAAACGCTAGGTGAGAATGGTAGTAAAGCATTAATGGTGCAAAAGTTTATCCCTGAGATAGTTGATGGTGACAAGCGAGTTTTATTAATAGATGGCGAGCCTGTGCCATATTCATTAGCTAGGATTCCTCAAGGTGGTGAGGTCAGAGGTAACTTAGCTGCCGGTGGTAAAGGTGTTGCACAAAAATTAACGCAAAAAGAATTTGATATCGCTCATCAAGTTGGGTCACAATTAGCTGCGCGAGGGTTGCATTTAGTTGGCTTGGATTTTATTGGTGAGTACTTAACAGAAATTAACGTTACAAGTCCAACATGTTTTGTAGAAATCACGAACCAAACTGGACACGATGTTGCGAGTCAGTGGTTAAAGAGTTTAGAAAAAAAATTAAATTAATATGGCCGGAATACTAATCATTGCCCATGCTCCTTTGGCTTCAGCTCTCAAAGAGTTTGCTAAACATGTTTATGGCGAAGTTCCTAGTCGGCTGGTAGCAGTTGATGTGATGGCGCACGAAGATGCAAAGATCACGTTAGAGCGAGCTGTGGAAGCTGCACATACGATTAGTTCTGAAAATGGGTTGTTGGTTTTGACCGACATCATGGGGGCGACTCCAGCCAACGTTGCAAACCGCTTGGCTCATAAACCAGAATTCAATGGCCGTGTGCGAGTGATTGCTGGAGTTAACTTGCCAATGTTAATGCGCGCGATTTCATATAGAGCGGATTCTTTAGATTCTGCTATGCAAAAAGCCATGTATGGCGGTCAGCAGGGAATTATTCCGATTGGCCATTTAACCCCTGCTACGGATGCCGTATCAAATAAGACTTCGGAAGTTAAGGAATAAAAAATGCCTAGTGCAGAAATTAATATTATTAATAAATTGGGTTTGCATGCTAGAGCTTCTGCCAAATTAACGCAGTTAGCGGCAAAGTACCCTTGTGAGATTTTTTTATCTAAGGGTGGTCGCAGGGTTAATGCAAAAAGTATTATGGGCGTCATGATGTTGGCTGCTGGTATGGGTAGTTCTGTTGTGCTTGAGACAACAGGTGAGCAAGCTGAAGAGGCTTTTGCCGCCTTAGAAGCATTGATCAACGATCGATTCGGAGAGGGTGAGTAGTTTGTCATTTACGCTGCACGGCATTCCTGTTACCAACGGCATTGCAATTGGCAAGGCGCTACGTATTGCGCCGTCTGCCATGGATGTGAAGCATTATTTGGTGGATGAAGGTGCAGAACAAGTAGAACAAACACGCTTACTCAATGCATTTGAAGTTGTTAGACAGGAATTAAAAAGTTTAAGAGCCAGCTTGCCTGATGCCGCTCCAGAAGAAATGGGCGCATTCTTAGATGTGCACGGCATGATTTTGGCTGACCCCACTCTGACCGAAAAGCCGTTAGAGTTGATTAAGGGTCGAAGATATAACGCTGAGTGGGCGTTAGCCACACAGTTAGAGGATTTATTAGAGCAATTTGCTGAAATTGAAGATGAATATCTGCGTGAGCGCGCTGCAGATATTAGGCAAGTTGTTGAGCGAGTGATGAAAGTTCTCCATCATGGTGAAAATCATCAAACACTTTCATCCTTCTATAAAACCGTTTCAGAAAATCGTGAGCTAAGCGAAGTCATTGTTGTGGCGCATGATATTGCACCGCCTGACATGATGCGTTTTAAAGATTTAGCATTTGGCGGATTTATTACAGATTTGGGTGGTCGTACATCTCATACTGCAATTGTTGCTAGGAGTTTGGATATCCCAGCGGCCGTGGGTGTTAGAAGGGCAAGTGAATTAATCCGTCAAGATGATTGGATCATTATTGATGGTGACCGCGGCATCGTGATTGTTGACCCTAGTCCATTGATTCTGGAAGAGTATCGACATCTTCAATCAGAGCGTAAGTTAGAAAAGAAAAAATTATTAAGACTCAAGTACACGCCAACACTTACTTTGGATGGTGTGCCAATTGATTTGATGGCTAACGTTGAGATGCCAGATGATGCTGAGCAGGCGTTAGATTCTGGTGCGGTAGGTATTGGCTTATTTAGATCTGAATTCTTATTCATGAATCGCAAAGGTGATATGCCTAGCGAGGAAGAGCAGTTTTGGGCATACAGAAAAACCGCTGAGGCTATGAAGGGTTTGCCAGTTAGCATCAGAACAATTGATATTGGCGCTGATAAACCGCTAGATGGTCAGGATGAGGGCGGTCATTATTTGTCGCCACTAGGTCTGCGCGCTATTCGTTGGTCACTTTCTGAGCCTGAGATGTTCTTGATTCAGATCAGAGCCATCTTGCGTGCGTCTGCATACGGCAAGATGAAAATCTTGATTCCAATGTTGGCGCATGCCCAGGAAATTGATCAAACCTTGGAATTGATCAATGTGGCAAAGAAACAACTTGAAAATGAGTGCGTATCTTTTGACCCGAATGTACAAGTGGGTGCAATGATTGAGATTCCTGCGGCAGCGCTTTCATTGCCATTATTTATTCGCCGTTTGGATTTTTTATCAATTGGCACAAACGATTTAATTCAGTACACATTGGCAATTGATAGGGCTGACAATGCTGTTGCGCATCTATACGACCCACTGCACCCCGCAGTGTTGAGATTGATTGCAGGGGTTATCAGAGAGGCTAAGGCTGCCAACATGCCGGTTTCTGTATGTGGCGAGATGGCAGGCGAGCCATCAATGACCAAAGTTTTATTAGGCATGGGCTTAACTGATTTTTCAATGCACTTTAATCAACTCTTGTCTGTGAAGAAAGAGATTCTTAGATCAGATATGAGTGTATTGAAGCAGTCAGTAGATGAATTATTGAACGCTATTGAACCAGAAGAATTACAAGCAGCTTTACAAAAAATTAACGCTGTATAGACCAGTACTTATTGATGCCTTGAGCAGATGGGGCAATCATCTCTTTGGTGTAATGCAATTTGATCAACTTGCGAAGACCTCGCATCCCACAGTAGTAATTTACCCACCAAAGGCTCACCAATTTGCATAATCACTTGAAGCGCTTCTGCAGCTTGAATGCTACCAATGATGCCCACTAGCGGTGAAAATACACCCATCGTTGAGCATTGAACTTCATTAAATTCTTGGTCCGCTGGAAATAAACATGCGTAGCACGGAGTGCCTGTTTGGCGTGGATCAATAACAGTTACTTGACCATCAAATTTAATCGCAGCCCCACTGACAAGAGGCACTTTGTGTTTAACGCATGCGGCATTTACCATGTGTCTGGTGGTGAAATTGTCGCTGCAATCTAAAACAACACTTGCTGTAGGCAATAGCTGATCTAATAATTCAGCAGTAGCCTTCTCTTGTAAAGCATTTACTTGAACATGAGGATTTAGATTCAGAAGCATAGCTTTACCAGATTGAACTTTGGCTTGACCCACAGAGTTTTGGTTGTGCATGATCTGACGTTGTAGATTTGTTAAATCCACAGTGTCATGATCAATCAAGGTAATTTTGCCGACGCCTGCCGCAGCCAAATACGGCGCGGCTGCTGATCCTAGACCTCCGGCGCCAATCACTATCGCATGAGCGGCCAGTATTTTTTCTTGACCTTCAATGCCAATATCATCAAGTAGGATGTGGCGTGAATATCTAAGAAGGTCTTGGTCGTTCATGCGTCGCTCTAATTATTCCAAGCGAGATTTAGATTTCTTGATAGGCTGACCCTTTAGATAAGCAGCAGCTTGTGTCAGCATGAAATCTTCAGCAGAGCCAAATTCAGCAGGACGCTTCTTGCGATCCTTCTCTTTTTCTTCTGGAGTCTTTTTCGCATTAATTTCTTCAATGCGTTGCAATTCTTCAAGTCTACGTTTTTCACGTTCATTGATTAATTTTTCTTCAGAAGATTGCTTGTTTTTAAGATGCTTTTCGCTGTCGATTTCTCTGGTAATGAGAACGTCGTCTGGGTCACCCTCTGCATTTTGATCAACGGCAATATCAGGCTTGATACCAAACGCTTGGATAGATTTACCTGATGGTGTGTAGTAGTAAGCAGTTGTTAATTTAAGAGCGGAATCTGCGCTAAGTGGACGAACTGTTTGTACTGAGCCTTTACCAAAAGTTGTTTTACCAATGATTGTTGCGCGTTTGTGGTCTTGGAGTGCGCCTGCAACAATTTCTGATGCAGATGCAGAGAAGGCGTTTACCAATACCACCATCGGTACTTTTTTGAAGATTGGAGCTAGGTCGGCCAATACGTCATTGTTTTCAGATAATCTGTAGTTATCTACATTAGCCTTAAATATTTGTTTGGCATCTTCAGATTGACCTTTGGTTGATACCACCAAAGTTCCAGTTGGTAAGAATGCTGCTGATACACCAACTGCACCTTGCAACAGGCCGCCACCATTGTTTCTTAGGTCTAATACGAGACCTTTGATTTGAGAATCTTTAGCAGCTAGCTCGTTGAGCTTCTTAGCTAAATCAGGGATGGTTCTTTCTTGAAAGCTTGTAATACGAACATACGCAATGCCAGCATCAAGTAACTTAGCTTTAACAGATTGAACCTTAATTTCAGCGCGTGTAATCGTTACAGGAAAAGTTCTATCTTCACTTTTTCTAAAAATAGTTAAAGTGATTTTTGTGCCAGGCTCACCTCGCATACGTCTGACAGCTTGGTCTAGAGTCATGCCTCTAACAGGTTTGTCATCTAGTCTGGTAATTAAGTCGCCCGACTGAAGTCCTGCCCTAGCAGCTGGGGTATCTTCAATTGGATTTAGAACTTTAACAACACCATCTTCTGATGTGATTTCAATACCCAAGCCAGCAAACTTGCCTTGAGTGTGCTCTTGCATCTCAGCAAAATCTTTTTTGTCTAGATATGAAGAATGGGGATCAAGACCACTCACCATGCCTTTGATTGCATCGGTTAATAATCTCTTATCTTCGACAGGCTCAACATAATCTCGTTTAATTTGCCCAAAAACATTCGACAGATTGCGTAGCTCATCAAGCGGCAAATTAGAGTTGCCCTGTTGAGCTGTTGCAGAAAGTTGCAGAGTTAGCGCAACACCTGCAATCAGGCCTGTACAAACAAGGGCAATACTCTTAATTGACCGATACATAATTTACTTTTCTAAATAGAAATGTTTAATGGGTTTTAGGTTGTCATCTAGTTCATAAACCAATGGAACGCCGTTTGGAATGTTGATTTCCATGATGTCTGAATCAGAAACTTCATCTAGATACTTTACTAGTGATCGAATACTGTTGCCATGGGCTGCAATTAATACCCGTTTGCCGGAGCGAAGCGCCGGAGCGATTGATTCTTCCCAAAGCGGTAAAACACGAGCAACATTGTCTTTAAGACACTCACCCAAAGGTATTTCTTCACGTTTTAGTTTGGCGTAACGTGGGTCGTTATATGAGGTTCTTGGATCGTTAGGGTCCAATAGTGGCGGTCTTACATCGTAAGAGCGTCTCCAAATATGTACCTGTTCATCACCATACTTAGCAGCAGTTTCAGCCTTATTGAGGCCTGCGAGGGCGCCATAGTGACGCTCATTAAGGCGCCAGCTGTGAACAACTGGTAACCACAATCTATCCATGGCTTCTTGAGCATGCCAAAGAGTACGAATTGCCCTCTTCAGCACAGATGTGTAAGCAATGTCAAAATCATAGCCGGCAGCCTTTAAACTCTCACCAGCTTGGATAGCTTGTTGAACACCAGTTGGTGTTAAATCTACATCAACCCAGCCGGTAAAACGGTTTTCTAGGTTCCATTGGGATTCGCCGTGGCGGATAAGTACGAGTTGTTTCATATTCACATTCTATAATTTACTGATGGACTTCTTTACAAATACAAATAATCTATTACTACTAGCAACTTTAGTAACTTCTGGCTTGGCCTTGGCTTTGCCCCAGTTATTGGGTCGCTTTAATCAACAATGGCTAGGCGTTCATGCAGCCGTTCAGTCAGTCAATCAACAAGGGGCTCAAATTGTTGATATACGCAGTGCTGAAGAATACGGTTCAGGACACATAGCAAATTCTAAACATTTACCAGTTTCAGAGCTTGAAAAGGGCTTTAAACATCTAAAACTCGATACAAATAAGCCTATTATTTTAGTTTGTTTAAGTGGTTCTAGAGCAAGTAGCGCTATTGGAAAGTTCAAAAAAGCTGGTTTTTCAGAAATTATGTGTCTAGAAGGTGGTATTTCAGCTTGGAATCAGGCTGGTTTGCCATTGGTTAAGTAATAAAAGGTCGAAAATGCCAAAAATTACTATGTACAGCACACAAGTTTGCCCATACTGTGTGATGGCTGAAAGATTATTAACGTCTAAGGGCGCAGTCATTACAGAAAAAATTTTGGTGGATAAGGATCTCGCGAAAAGAGAAGAGATGATGACTAGAACTGGGCGTCGCACTGTTCCGCAGATTTTTATTGATGAAACTCATGTGGGCGGATTTGATGACTTATCAGCACTAGATAAAGCGGGTAAATTAGACCCATTGTTAGGTAAATAAGTAAATAAAAGTAAATAAATAGGAAAAACATGACAGAAGCAGCAAACGGTTCAGCTAATACAGCGGACAACAATCCAAGTTTTCAAATTCAACGTATTTACCTTAAAGACATTTCTTTGGAGCAGCCAAATGCTCCACAAATTCTTTTAAATCAAGGTGAGCCTAAATTAGAAGTTCAAGTTGATATCCAGGCTAACCAACTAGACGAGAACAACTTTCACATCACGTTGGTTGGCACTGTTACAACAAAAATTGAAGATAAAGTTTTGTTCTTGGTTGAGGCTCATCAAGCCGGTATTTTTGAAATTCGCCAAATGCCACCAGAGCAGATTGATCCGCTATTAGGCATTGCATGCCCAACTATTTTGTTCCCATATTTGCGTTCGAATATCGCAGACATGATCAGTCGCGCTGGTTTCCAACCAGTTCATCTGGCTGAGATTAACTTCCACGCTCTTTATGAGCAGCGTTTGCAGCAGGCTGCCGCAGCTCCTGCATCAAACGATAGCGGCATTATTTTGCCGAATTAATATGAAAGTGATTTTTCTTGGGGCTGGTGCATGGGGTACAGCAATGGCCATGCACGCCTCCAAGAATCCTAAGGACTGTGATGTGGCTTTATGGAGTCGCTCATCGTCTTTGGCAGATGAGATGAGTAAAACTCATCGTAATCAAAAATATTTACCAAGCATTGATCTTCCTCCTCAACTAAAAATTAGTAGTAATTGGGAAGCAATATTTACTCATGCAAGCGAACAAGATTTAGTAGTGATTGCAACCCCAGTTGCAGGTCTTAAAGATACTGTTCACGCCTTATTGAAACTCAGTAACGTTCCTAAAAATTGGGTTTGGTTATGCAAAGGTTTAGAGCCAGGTACATCCCTCATGCCGCATCAAGTGATTGAGCGGGAGTTAAAGCTTGCTAATGCTTTGGATCGTGGTATCCATTTAGCCGTTTTATCAGGCCCTAGTTTTGCGAGTGAAGTTGCAAAAGGGATGCCTTGTGCATTAACTGCAGCAAGTGGTTCAGCAGAATTGGTAACTCTGATTCAACAAGTTTTTCACCATGGCAATATGCGCGTGTACGGTAGTGATGATGTTGTAGGTGTTGAGTTAGGCGGCGCTATTAAAAACGTATTGGCGATAGCAACAGGTATTGGTGATGGCCTGGGGCTTGGTTTAAATGCTCGAGCTGCAGTGCTCACAAGAGGCTTATCAGAGATGATGCGGTTGATCATATCGATGGGTGGAAAGTCTGAAACAGCAATGGGTTTAACCGGTGTTGGAGATTTAATCCTGACGGCAACTGGTGATCTTTCTAGAAACAGACAGGTTGGTTTGCAGTTAGCCTCAGGCAAAAAATTATCCGAAGTATTAAGTGCTTTGGGTCATGTTGCAGAAGGTGTTCGATGCGCTCAAGCTGTCAATGATTTGGCGAAAACAAAAGGCATTGAGATGCCGATCACGCATATGGTGTGTGAAGTTTTATTTAATGGACAAGACGTTGCCTCAGCCGTGAAATTACTAATGAGTCGTGACGCACGAGCTGAGTCTCGATAAATTATTCGCCGCCAATAAAATTCATCTGGCGCCAGGCTTCATAAACCATGATGGCTGCTGCATTCGATAAATTAAGACTGCGACTGTTGGCTCGCATAGGTAGTCTTAGAGCTCTTTCAGGTAAAAAATAATCACGCACTTCTTGGCTGAGGCCTTTAGTTTCCGAGCCAAACACCAGGTAATCATTTTCTTGAAATTTGCATTCTGAAAGATGTGCCTTGCCTTTGGTGGTAATGGCAAACATTCTGTCTTGCGAAGGTTTTTCTGATTCTAAAAATGCCTGCCAATTGGCATGAACTTTCATATTGGCGTATTCGTGATAGTCCAAGCCAGCTCGTTTTAGTCGAGAATCTTCTAGTGGAAACCCAAGTGGTTCTATCAGATGTAGCTTTGCGCCTGTATTGGCGCACAAGCGAATAATGTTGCCAGTATTGGGAGGTATTTCTGGCTCGACTAGTACAACGTTTAGCATTTTATTTATATGGAGTTCTCAGAATTACCCAATTATGAACACTTTGGGCGCCAAAATCTTTAAGTAATTTAGCAATCGTGCTGAATGTGGCCCCAGTTGTCATGACGTCATCGACCAAGGCAACGCGAGTATTTTTGATCATATTGACTTTGTCTTGATTAATATGAAATACAGTTTTAAGCCTTTCCATACGCTCCTTACGCGTGGCTTGGGCTTGATTACCTTCAATATGGCTTCTGTAAAGAAGCGATGATGAGGTCGCTAGCTTCAATTGTTTTGAAAACGATTTACACAATTCCCATGATTGATTAAAACCCCTTTGATTTAATTTCTGAGAGCTCATAGGTATTGGGATTAAAAGATCAACATTGCTTGTTAAATCATTAAATTGATGAATTTGTAACCAAGCGTCAACTAAGCCACGAGCAATTGCTACTTGATGTTTGTATTTGTAGTCATGAACCGCATTGGTTAGTAAGCCACCATAACAGTCAATGCAAATCGTTTGATCAAATGGTGGAGTTTGAATTTCACAATTAGTGCAAATTCCACGCACTTCATCACAAATCAGGGCGCATTGTGAGCATCTGTTTTTTTGATGTGACTTTAGTAAGTTGGTGCACTTTTCGCAAATCCTAGATGCTTGAAATTCGCTACAGCCAATACATGCAGTTGGGAGCAGAAATTTCATGGGTCGCTGAGTATACTCATGCATATGCCCACAATCTCGACAGTGTCTAACACCTTACCTAAATTTCTATCGCTTGAGATTGCTAAGCGCATGGAAGATAAGCTGTCGATTGTCAGGATGGAGCCGCAAACAATTTGTCACGTAGGGCAAGTTGACATTGAGCTGCTTGGCAGACGATATCCAAAGGCAAAGCATTTTTCGACCAATCCTTATTTGATAGCAAAAGGCTTTAAAAAAGCCTTTCTTAACTTGATGAATCGACCTTGTCTTGAACCTGTTGCAGGTAAGGTGGATTTAATTTGGTCAAACCTTGAGCTGCAGCATGACAAGACTCCTGGATTACTAATTAAAAAGTGGCGCGAGCTGTTAAAAGTAGATGCGTTATTGATGTTCAGTTACTTGGGACCAGACACCGGTAAAGAAATGTCAAATTACTTCGATAGTGAAGATTTGAAAAGTATCCCAAGTCCATGGGATATGCATGATGTGGGCGATGCTTTATTAAAGGCTGGATTTTCCGAGCCTGTGATGGACATGGAGTACATCACCTTGGATTATGAAACCTTAGATTTATTGATTGCTGATGCTTTTGATTTGGGTTTGATAAATACTAGAACCCCTAAATGCTCAGATTTACCCGCAGATTTGGCCTTAAAAATTACTCTAGAAGTGGTTTATGGGCATGCGTGGACCCCAGCCAGTGATTTGGCTAAGGTCGAGGGCGGTGTTGCAACAATTAGCCCCGATCAAATTGTTAGAGTAAAGCGCTAAGTAAGCGAGTGCTCACACACCCTGTTGGCTAAGGGTTACTATCTAAATCTCTAAAATGCTTAGTAATTTATTGCGCTAGATCAAATTCACCAAATATAATCACCGGATATTACGTGCACAGGTAATCGTGCGATGCAATAGATCAAGAATTTATTAAATGGGAATCAAGATGAAACAACGCACATCATTAGCCGGTTTGCTATTTGGTTTAGTAGGCTTGCTCCAAGCTAATTTAGCTTGGGCTATCAATGACATGCCGGGTGGTCCAGCACGTTTTCAGTTAAACCTACATCCAGCTGCGACAAAAGTTGCTGAAGAAGTAGCAGTTCTACACTGGATGATGTTGATTATCTGTGTGGTGATTTTCGTAGCCGTGTTTGGCGTGATGTTTTACTCGATTTACAAGCACCGTAAATCACTAGGCCATCAATCAGCGAGCTTTCATGAAAGCACAACTGTAGAAATTATTTGGACAGTTGTTCCACTATTAATTGTGATTGGTATGGCTTTGCCAGCAACAAAAACTGTTGTTGCAATGAAAGACACAACTAATGCTGACATCACAATCAAAGTGACTGGTTACCAGTGGAAATGGGGTTACGACTACATCAAGGGTGAAGGCGAAGGCATTTCATTCTTGCAAACATTGTCAACACCTCGTGAACAAATTAATAACCAAGCAGAGAAGAGCGATACATATCTCATGGAAGTTGATAATGAGATGGTTGTTCCTGTTGGCAAAAAAATCCGTTTAGTAACAACTGCTAACGACGTTATTCACTCATGGACAATTCCTGCGTTTGGCGTAAAGCAAGATGCGATTCCTGGTTTTGTGCGTGATACATGGTTCCGTGCTGAAAAAGTTGGTACTTTCCGTGGTCAATGTTCAGAGTTGTGCGGCAAAGAACACGCGTTCATGCCTATCGTTGTCAAAGTTGTTTCAGATACAGACTATGCAACATGGGTTTCTGAAAAGAAAAAACAATTGGCAGCTTTGGCCGATGACCCAAGCAAAACATTCACAATGGATGAGTTGAAGCAACGTGGCGAAAAAGTTTATGCCGCAAACTGCGCAGCTTGCCATCAACCTAATGGTAAGGGTGCTGGCGCATTCCCAGCACTAGATGGATCAAAAGTTGTTTTGGGCGCTAAAGAAGGTCAATACAAAATTTTATTGAACGGTAAAAATGCAATGCCAAAGTGGAATCAATTAAATGATGTTGAGTTGGCAGCCGTTATGACATACACACGCAACACATGGGGTAATAAGACAGGTGAATTAATCCAGCCTAAAGACTTCACTGCAGCACGCGCAGCTAAATAAACATATATAGATAGGTAATTGGAGCGACTATGAGCACAGTAAGCCACGCACACGATCATCACGATGATCACGCACATGACCATCCACATGGATGGCGCCGTTGGTTGTTTGCAACCAACCATAAAGATATCGGAACTTTATATTTAATCTTCTCATTCGTTAGCTTGATGGCTGGCGGTGTGATGGCGCTTTTGATTCGTTTGGAATTATTCCAACCTGGTTTGCAATTTATTCGTCCTGAATTATTCAACCAGTTAACAACTTTGCACGGTTTAGTGATGGTGTTCGGTGCCATCATGCCAGCCTTCGTTGGTTTTGCTAACTACATGATTCCACTACAAGTGGGCGCCTCAGATATGGCGTTTGCTCGTATGAATAACTTTAGTTTCTGGATCATGCCTGTAGCAGCATCATTGTTGTTGTCATCATTCTTTGTTCCTGGTGGCGCAACTGCTGCCGGTTGGACGCTATATGCACCCCTATCTGTGCAAATGGGTCCTGGTATGGATATGGCAATTTTTGCTGTTCACTTGATGGGTGCTTCATCCATCATGGGTTCAATCAACATCATTGTGACGATTCTTAATATGCGTGCTCCTGGCATGACATTGATGAAGATGCCAATGTTCTGTTGGACATGGTTAATTACTGCTTATCTATTGATCGCTGTGATGCCAGTTTTGGCTGGTGCGATCACTATGGTTCTTACAGATCGTCACTTTGGTACAAGCTTCTTCTCAGCAGCAGGTGGTGGTGACCCTGTGATGTATCAGCATATTTTCTGGTTCTTTGGTCACCCAGAGGTTTACATCATGATCTTGCCAGCGTTTGGCATTATTAGTGAAGTTATTCCAACATTTGCACGTAAGAGATTGTTTGGTTACAGCTCAATGGTTTATGCAACAGGTTCAATCGCGATCTTGTCATTTATCGTTTGGGCTCACCACATGTTTGCAACTGGTATGCCAGTAACTGGTCAGTTGTTCTTCATGTATGCAACGATGTTGATTGCTGTTCCAACTGGTGTGAAGATTTTTAACTGGGTTGCAACAATGTGGAAGGGTTCAATGACATTTGAAACCCCAATGTTGTGGTCTATTGGTTTTATTTTCGTGTTCACAATGGGCGGCTTCACAGGTTTGATGTGTGCGATGGCTCCAATTGACATCATGATTCAAGATACCTACTACGTGGTTGCACACTTCCACTATGTGTTAGTGGCTGGTTCATTGTTTGCACTATTTGCTGGCTTCTACTACTGGGCGCCAAAGTGGACAGGTTTCATGGTTAATGAATTCCGCGGTAAGGTTCACTTCTGGGGTTCAATGATTTTCTTCAACCTAACATTCTTCCCAATGCATTTCTTAGGCTTGGCTGGTATGCCACGTCGTTATGCTGACTATCCAGTTCAGTTTGCAGACTTCAATGCTGTAGCTTCAATTGGTGGCCTTGGTTTCGGTTTGATGCAGGTTTACTTCTTGTTATTCGTTGTATTGCCAACATATCGTGGTGGCAAGAAAGCTGAAGCGCAAGCGTGGGAAAATGCAGAGGGCTTAGAGTGGACTGTTCCATCTCCAGCACCATTCCATACTTTTGAAACACCTCCAACAGTTAAGTAATCCGAATTCGGAAACTTATGAGTCAATCGGTTCAAGATAAAACAAACCCAAGCGCGAGTAATCGCCGCTTGGGCTTAGTTTTGTTTACTGTTGTTTTGGTTTTCTTTGTTGGTATTTTTGCTAAGAAAGCAATATTCGGTTAATCAATGGCTTTTAATCTGACCAATTACAACCGTCAAATGCTGCTTAAGCTAGTGGTGATTAGCTCAGCGATGTTTGCGTTTGGTTATGCCTTGATTCCAATGTATAAGGTTTTGTGCGAGGTAACAGGTATTAATGTTGTTACCAGTAAGAATGATTACGGTACACGCGCAGTTAAAGCGGTTAGCAAGAACACTCAAGTTGATGAAAGTCGTTTGATCACCGTTGAATTTGACTCAAACACACAGGGTCCTTTTAGATTCCGTGCCGTTAAAAATTCAATGCAGGTTCATCCTGGTGAAATGATTCAAGTTGTTTATGAAGTTGTAAACACACAAGGTAGAGCAGTATCAGCGCAAGCGATTCCAAGTTATGCGCCAAAACAAGCAACACAGCACTTTACGAAGTTGGAATGTTTTTGCTTTGAGCAGCAAACACTTAAGCCCAATGAGTCGCGTGAGATGCCAGTTGTTTTTGTAATTGATCCAGCTTTACCTAAAGACGTAAAGAACATTACTTTGTCGTACACCTTCTTTGAGGTGGGTAATGGTCAAAAAGTAATTACAGGCGAACATAACAGTAAGCCATCGAAAATATAAGTATGGAAAAGCAAAGTCGTAATTCCATCGTGATGTTTTTAATCTCTATGAGAGCAGTCTTGTGGGGATTTTTAGGAGTACGTAAGAGATCTGGTCAAGATGCAGATATGTCTTCTGTATCTTTTGTTCATATTGTTCTTGCGGGCATATTAGGCGCAGTAATTTTTATGACAGTTTTGTTATTGATTGTCAAAGCAGTTGTAGCGAATTGATTTTTTAGGAGAGAGAGAATGTCTTCCAGTGTTTCAAAAGCCCCTTACTACTACGTACCGGCTCCAACACGTCATCCAATTGTTACCAGCCTAGGTTTATTAGGTTTTGGTTACGGTGCTTCCATGTGGGTTAATGGCAGCACATTTGGTATGTTGTTGTGTCTTGCTGGTGTGATTTGGACAATCGCATCTCTATACACATGGTTTGGTGATGCTATTCACGAATCTGAAACTGGTATGAATAGCGTTAACGTTGATGTATCTTACAGATGGTCAATGGCTTGGTTCATCTTCTCAGAAATCATGTTCTTTGGTGCATTCTTCTCTGCATTGTTCTACGCAAGAAGCATTGCTATGCCATGGTTGGGCGATATTGATAACAAATTATTGTGGCCTGATTTTGCTGCAACATGGCCTAATGCTGGCCCAGCAGGTTTGGTAGATAGCTTTAAGACGATGGGTCCTTGGCCTATCCCTACCATCAACACAATCTTGTTGTTGAGTTCTGGTGTAACTGTTACTTGGGCTCACCACGCTATGCGTGAAGGTCATCGCAAGCAAGTGATTCAAGGTTTGGCTGCTACAGTGGCTTTGGGTGCAATTTTCATGTGCTTCCAAGTGTATGAATACATTCATGCCTATAGCGATCTAAACTTGAAGTTAAGTTCTGGCGTGTATGGTTCAACATTCTTCATGTTGACTGGTTTCCATGGCTTTCACGTAACAATGGGTGCCATTATGTTGGCAGTCGTTTTGTTCCGCACAATGAAGGGTCATTTCACACCTGAAAATCACTTTGCATTTGAAGGTGCTGCATGGTACTGGCACTTTGTGGACGTGGTTTGGTTAGGTTTGTACGTAGTTGTTTACTGGATGTAAACAATCACACATTAAAAAACGCCGCTTAAGCGGCGTTTTTTAATGCTAAGTAATAAAAAGATTAAAGCTGAGTAAGTAATTTGGAGCTAGCCAGCAACTCTGATGCCAGTGCTTTGTATGTATCCTAAAGAGTGCGCTATCCATATGCCAATAAATAAGGCGATAGATAGGCCAATTCTTAGCATTAAAGAGTAAACGGTTTTAGAGCTTTTGCCTTTGTCACGCATCATGTAAAAGAGTGCTGAGCCAAGGCTGCCTAAAATTAATAAAAAAGCGATAGGGATAATCCAATTCATAGGTATGCATCGTATCATTGCTTTATGTTTAAACAGTTAGTTTTATTAAGACCTGTCGCAACTTTTTCCGCCTTAGTGACATTTGCTATTGCCATGGCATTGGGTTTTTGGCAGCTTGATCGAATGGATCAAAAGTTATCTTTAGCTGCAGATATAGCAAAAAAAGAACGTTCGGCACCATTATTGGCAAATGCAAAACATTGGACATATGAAGAGGCCAAACATCATCGCATGGTTGCTAGAGGTATTTACATACCAGATGCAACAGTTTGGTTAGAAAACCGCCCACATCCACAGGGGCGAGATCCTAAAACAGGGATAACTGTTGGTTTTTATGTTTTAACCCCTTTGAAGTTGCAATACAGCAATCAGTTGATATGGATTAATAGAGGTTGGGTGCCGAGGGATGGCCTGGATCGTGAAAAGGTCCCGCCTTTAATTACTCCAATTGGTGTGGTGGAGGTGGAGGGATTGGTCTTTGAGCATCCAGCCCGTGTTATGAATGTGGGTAATTTGGATACTTTGGCACAGAAGCAAAAAATTCAGCAAAATCTTGATATTGAAAAACAATCTGCACAATTAAATACGCCATATTTGCCATTTATATTAAGACAAGTGCATGGCGGTTTAGATGATGGGTTGCAACGTGATTGGGCGCCTATGCAAGATGGTTCAGAAAAGCATAAAGGTTACGCATTTCAGTGGTTCTCGTTAGCTACATTAACCATCTTTTTTTGGTTATTTAGTGGGTTATTAAGGAAAAAAGTTTGATGCAAAAAGATAATTTAGATCCACTCATCCCCGCAAACGGTAGCCAAAGGATTGATGCTGCGACAAAGCGTGGTCGTATACAGATGATTCTTCTGTTATTGGTATGCGCAGCACCAGTATTGGCTTCATATTTTACTTTTTACGTTATCAAGCCACAGGGTGGTAAAACAAATATTGGGCAATTGGTTAGCCCCGTACAGTCGATGCCAATTGATGGACTAGATGCTCAGATACAAGGTAAATGGACCCTATTATTGGCTCGCCCTGCGTCTGAGTGCAAAGTTGGAAATGATGCCTGTGTGTCATTGCTATATTTGATGAGACAGGTAAGAGTCGCGATGGGTAAAGAGAGCCAACGTTTGCAATTGATATGGTTGGTAACTGATGGCGAAACAATAAATCCTGAATTGCAAAAAGCGTATGACAAAGAGGTTGCAGGATTCACTTTTGTGCGGCTACCTAAAGATCAAGTTCAAAAAGAAAAGTTATTGCAATGGTTGCAGTTAGATAACGCATCAGCAGCAATTCATTTGATTGATCCTCATGGAGACAGGATGATGCGCTTTGCCACAAATCCTGACGCTCCTGACTTTAAGAAAATGTCCAAAGATATGGAAAAGTTACTAAAGTGGAATCCAACAGGCAAGGTTAATTGATATGAGTTTGGTTGTTTGGATACAGCTTCTGTTAATTGGTTTTGCAATCGGGGCATGTTTACTGTTAGCTTTGTGGTGGAAATCTAAAACATTTAGTTTTCACCGCTTGGTATTGCTCACAGTTTTTTTCACATTTGATTTGATATTGTTTGGAGCATTCACGCGCTTGACTGATTCTGGTCTTGGTTGTCCTGATTGGCCTGGTTGCTATGGCTTATCCAATCCTGTTGCAGCTCTTAATCAAATACGCGCGGCAGAAAATTTAATGCCAACAGGGCCCGTTACCCTCAGCAAGGCATGGATTGAAATGCTACATCGTTATTTTGCGATGGGTGTTGGTTTCTTAATCATTGTTATTACAGTTTGGGCATGGTTAAAGCGTCAGCAGTTCGGTATGCGCATTGCAAGCACCGCTAGTTTTATTTTGCTGTTGGTTTGTGTGCAGGGTGCATTTGGTGCGTGGACCGTTACCTTGAAGTTGCAACCAATTATTGTTACGACACATTTGATGTTGGGTTTGACTCTATTGGCATTCTTAACTTATTTATCAAGCTTAAGTTCTAAGTTAGAGCATGGCATATATGGACATCAAAAAGTTAGCACTTATCGCATGAATAGAGGTTCTATTTGGTTTGCTCTGATGGTGTTAATCATCCAAATATTCTTGGGTGGTTGGGTAAGTACTAACTATGCTGTCCTAGCATGTGATGATTTTCCTTTATGTCATGGATCATTATTTCCCGCAATGAGCTTTTCAGAAGGTTTTGGTTTGTGGAGAGAGTTAGGTAAAACGGTGGATGGTGCACATTTAAGTATTGATGGATTAAGAGCTATACATTGGGTTCATCGAGTGGGTGCGGTTTTTGCATTGAGTGTCTTGTTTTATTTAGGTTTTAAAACTTTGAGAGCAGCAATTGTTTCAGCAAATCCAGAGCTAAGACGTTGGGCATTTACATTATTGAGTTTATGCATCATTCAATTAATTACAGGTATGAGTAACATTATTTTGGATTGGCCATTAATTGCTGCTTTACTTCATACTGGTGGTGCCGCAGCAATACTCGTGGTTCTCGTCAGAATGTTAACTTTGAGTGCAGAGGAGTTTGATCGTGGCTAAAAATACTCTGCAAGTAATGCCAAGATGGCGCCAGTATTGGGCTTTAACAAAGCCTAGAGTCACGCAGTTGGCTGTGTTTTGCGCCATTATTGGAATGTTTTTAGCAACACCAGGCATGGTGCCATTGCCAGTTTTAATTGGTGGCTCGTTGGGTATTTGGCTTTTAGCGGGAGCGGCTTTTGCAGTGAACTGTTTGGTTGAGCAAAAGGTCGACGCCAAAATGCGCAGAACTGCATGGCGGCCATCTGCAACGGGTGAGATCACAGACGTACAAATAATTATTTTTGCTCTAGTAATTGGTGCTGCAGGAATGATTCTTTTATGGAACTTTGCCAATCCATTAACGATGTGGGCTACTGCGGCAACATTTATTGGTTACGCAATTATTTATACCTTATTGCTAAAACCAGCAACACCTCAAAACATTGTGATTGGTGGTTTATCCGGCGCTATGCCACCTGCTTTGGGTTGGGCTGCCGTTGCAAATGATTTTCCTGCTGAGGCTTGGTTGTTGGTATTGATCATTTTTACTTGGACGCCACCTCATTTTTGGGCGTTAGCTCTTTATCGCCGAGAAGACTACAAGCAGTCGGGCTTGCCTATGTTGCCAGTAACGCATGGTGAGAGGTTTACTTTATTGCATATATTGCTCTACACATTGATATTAATTGCGGCAACCATCTTGCCATTTGTGTATCAAATGAGCGGGTACTTTTACTTAGCTAGTGCGCTGATTTTAGGGGGCTGTTTCTTAGCTTATGCAATTGCCCTATATAAAAAATATAGCGATGACTTAGCTAAAAAGACCTTTAGGTTCTCAATCATCTACTTGTCGCTATTGTTTGCAGCCTTACTCATTGATCATTATTTATAAGCCATGAAAAATTACCAAATCTCTTTGATAAAAACCATCGCAATTATTTTGGCTAGTGCATTTCTTGTAGCTTGCTCACAAGAAGCTATCAAATTTAACAATGTGGACATTACTGGCAGCAAAGCTTTCGGTAAAGATTTTTCCTTAGTTGACCACCATGGACAAAAGAGGCAGTTGGCTGACTTTAATGGCCGCTTAGTTGTCATGTTCTTTGGCTACACGCAGTGCCCAGATGTTTGCCCGACCACTATGACTGAGATGCAAGGCGTTATGGATTTATTGGGTAAAGATGCAGACAAGGTACAAGTTTTGTTTGTGACCGTTGACCCAGATAGAGATACACAAGAACTCTTATCTCAGTATGTTCCTTCTTTTGATAAGCGGTTTTTAGGTCTTCGCCCAGAAAATGCCGCTGCGCTTGAAAAAATCACTAAAGACTTTAAAGTTTTTTACAACAAAGTGCCTGGCAAAACTGCAAGCACTTATACGATTGACCACACTGCTGGCAGTTACGTGTTTGATACCACAGGACAGTTACGATTGTTTTTAAAGCACCAGCAAGGCCCTAAGCCTATTGCTGAGGATTTAAAAAAGCTTCTTAAGTAATTTTTGAAATGAAGTTAGGCAGAAAGTGCTAACTTCATTTTTTTAAGAGCAGCTGTTTCAATCTGACGAACTCGCTCTGCAGAAATATTAAATTCAGCAGCTAGGTCATGGAGAGTTGTTGCTCCAGATCCGTCATCTGATACATCTAGCCATCTTGCCGACACTATTTTTCTGCTGCGTTCGTCAAGACTTGCTAGAGCCTTTTCTAGACCTGGGCCTTGTAGTTGGCGGTGTTGTTCTTGAGCGATAACTTCAGATGGTTCATATCTGTTATCTGACAACCAGTTGATTGGTGCAAAACTATCTTCATCGCTGACATCGTTTGATTCAATTGCAACATCGCCACCAGATAAGCGCTTTTCCATTTCTCGCACATCTTCATTGCGAACATCGAGTGCATGAGCTAGATTTTGAATCTCAGTTGGAGATAGAGCATTAAGACTAGGCTTATTGCTACGCAAATTAAAAAATAGCTTTCTGTGAGCTTTGGTTGTGGCAATTTTGACCATTCTCCAATTGCGAAGAATGTACTCATGTATTTCAGCTTTGATCCAATGAATAGAGTAAGTAACCAATCTGGTACCTTGCTCAGGGTCATAGCGTTTTACTGCCTTCATTAGGCCAATATTGCCCTCTTGAATTAAATCGGCATGAGGTAGGCCATACCCAAGATATTGGCGAGCAATAGATACGACTAAACGCAAATGAGACATCACCAGTGTGCGAGCAGCTTCTAGGTTTTCATGGTCCCTGAATTCGCGCGCAAGGCGTATCTCGTCTGCAGCGCTTAGCATGGGCAAACGATTGACGCTAGAAATGTAGGCATCTAAGCTGCCGACATTTAGTTGCGTTGGAATTAAGGCATTCATTTGTGTCATACCGCTATATTAGCACTCCTCAGATTAGAGTGCTAATTAGCCTGTAACCATATGATTTATATGGATAAAAACTACTGCGGAATCAAGGATTTAGCAAAATCAGAGGCGTTAAATGGTTTTAAATCTTCTAGCTTTTCACCAAGTCCAACAGCTAAAACGCTCGGCGGATTATCACTAAACTCTTCAGCAATTGCGCAGAGAATGCCACCTTTAGCTGTCCCATCAAGCTTGGTAACAATAATCGCTGATAGCTCCAATGCCTCGTGGAAGGCTTTGACTTGCGATAGGCCATTTTGCCCAGTATTGCCATCAATGACTAAGACAGTTTCGTGCGGGGCATTGTCTTGAGCTTTAGTGATTACCCGTTTAACCTTTTTAAGCTCATCCATTAGATGGGCTTGAGTAGATAAGCGTCCAGCCGTATCAATAATCACAATATCTTGATTCCGTGACTGACCAGCTTTAACGGCATCGTGTGCAACAGCGGCAGCATCACCACTTTGTTGCGCAATGACTGCAACATTATTTTTTTCGCCCCAGGCAATGAGTTGCTCTCTTGCAGCAGCCCTAAAGGTATCACCAGCGCCTAGCAAGACGCGATGATTTTGATTTTGTAGGTGATGGCATAGCTTACCAATACTCGTTGTCTTGCCGGCTCCATTAACACCAACAACTAACCAAATTTGTGGGTAATTAGGATCCTTAGGTAAATTAACCAATGGATTGTGGGGTCTTTCAAGCTTGCTCAAACTGCTTTGAACTAGTGTGGCTAGAATATTTTTGAGGTCGTCGACGGTTTCTGCCTTTTGGAGTTTGGCCTCGGATCGAAGTTGTTTGATGAGTTTTTGAGTGGCGTTCATACCAACATCGCCCAAAAGCAAGGTTTCTTCTAAAGACTCATACCAATCTTCGTCAATTTTTTGCCTATTAAATAGGCTTGATAGTGTTTTACGTAATCCGAACATGACCGATACAATTGATTAATTATGAGCATATTAACAACCCTGAGAACCTTAGCCCTAACTTTTTCAATTGGCCTAATCCTTTTGTTAAGCATTGGCATTCAGGCGAAAGAGTTAAAGACGGCTAATACCCATGAATTTTTGCTCTCTAATGGCATGAAGGTGATTGTCAAAGAAGATCACCGAGCCCCAACAGTTGCGCATATGGTTTGGTATAGAGCAGGCTCAATTGATGAAGTTAACGGCAAGACAGGCGTTGCACACGTGCTAGAGCACATGATGTTTAAGGGCACTAAAAAATTAAAGCCAGGTGATTTTTCAAAACAAGTGGCAGCAGTAGGTGGCAGAGATAACGCCTTCACAAGTAAAGATTACACGGCGTATTTTCAGCAAATTGAAAAAAGTCATCTAGAAAAAATGATGGCATTAGAGTCTGATCGAATGGCTAATTTGCAAATTAGTGAGGACGAGTTTGCCAAAGAAATTCAGGTGGTGATGGAGGAGCGTCGTTTAAGAACGGATGATCAAGCATCTGCAATAGTTTATGAGCAATTAATAGCTGCAGCATTTATCAATAGCCCATATAGAAACCCAATTATTGGGTGGATGGATGACCTAAAAAACATGACTTATCGGGATGCCTTGGAGTGGTACCAAGATTGGTATGCACCTAATAATGCTGTACTGGTTGTGGCTGGTGATGTTGTGCCAACAGAGGTTCTTGCTCTAGCGCAGAAATACTATGGCGTCATTCCTACAAAAAAAATTAGGGATAGAAAGCCCCAAAACGAGGTACCTCAAATTGGGGTGCGTCGCATTCAAGTGAAAGCGCCTGCAGAAAATCCAGATGTTACGTTTGCCTGGAAAGTGCCTAAGATTGAGCCATCAGATGTCAAGCAGATTGACCCATATGCTTTAAGCGTTCTTGCTGGAATACTGGATGGGCATGCAAATTCAAGGCTAAATAGAAGCCTAGTAAGAGACCTGCGTCTGGCTGATAGCGTTGATGCATCGTATGGTATGACAGGTAGGGGGCCACAATTATTCGGTATTTCTGCAAGCCCAGCAAAAGGTAAAACGATTGCCGAGATAGAGAAAAAAATTAGATTGATTCTGAATGAAATTAGACAATCAGGTGTGACTGAGGCTGAGTTGAATCGTGTGAAATCTCAATTATTGTCTTCACAAATTTACAAAAGAGATTCAATCTTTGCGCAAGCAATGGAAATTGGCATGTCAGAAATGAATGGGATCTCATGGAGGTATTTAGATGAAATTCTTTTCAATATCCAAGCTGTTACATCAGCAGACATACAAAAAGTTGTAGAGAAATATTTCATTGATGATGCCCTAACAGTGGCTACATTGGAGCCACAATCCATTAAAGAAAAAAATGCAGCGGCACAAAGAGCGCCAGCTGGTATGAGGCACTAAGATGAGATATCTGATTTATTTTCTTGGATTGATTGCATCGTTTTCCGTGCAAGCAAGTACTGCTATTGAGCATTGGGTTAATCACGACGGTGTTTCTATTTATTTGGTAGAGGCCAAGACGATTCCAATGGTTGATGTGCAAGTTGATTGGCCTGTTGGCTCTGCTAGTGATCCGCAGTTAAAAATCGGATTAGCTTCGATGACTGCGGCACTGATTGATAAAGGAGCCGTGGTTAATAAAAAAGTATTAACCGAGGCTGCTATCTCAGATAGGTTGGCGGATCTTGGCGCAGTGTTAAGTTTTAATGCTGGAGCCGAGAGGACTAGTATGAGGATTAGGAGTTTGAGTGATGTAAAGCGCATCAATGAACTAATTAGTTTGACTGCGCAAATACTAAAAGAGCCATTATTTGATTCAAAAGTATTGAGCCGAGAAAAAGATCGAACCATCATGGGGATTAAAGAGGCACAAATCAAACCAGAAGTTATTTTGAGTAAAGAGTTTGATCGTCAAATATATGGTAGCCATCCATACGGGTTGAGTACAAGCATAGATACAGTTCAAGCTATTACTCAGAAGGATGTCAGAGATTTTTATTTCAACAGATATGCTAAAAAAGGCGTTAAGGTATCCATTGTTGGGGATATCGACAAGGCATCAGCAGATGAGTTGGTGAAAAAACTTTTGTCTAGCCTTCCTAGAGAAGCAAAGCTCAAGCAAAGTGTTGCCGAGGTAGCTTTGTTTCAGCCTAATTCTTCAAAAATTATAAAAATTCCTCATAACGCTCAACAAGCCCATATTTCAATGGGTATGCCTACAATTTCTAGAAAGCATCCTGATTATTTTCCAATGCTAGTAGGCAACTATATTTTAGGTGGTGGTGGATTTGTTTCTAGGTTGGTTAAGGAGGTTCGCGAAAAGAGAGGCCTCGCTTACAGCGTGTATAGCTATGTGTCACCAGGTCGTCAGGTTGGCCCCTATGTGGCAGGTATGCAGACGCAAAAATCTCAGGCAGATCTTGCAGTTGATGTGATGAAAAAAACAATTTCTGAATTTATTGATCATGGCCCCACTGATGAAGAGATGATGGCGGCAAAGAACAATTTGATCAATGGCTTTCCGCTCAGAATTGATAGTAATCGTAAGATTCTAGAGAATGTGGCTAGTATCGCTTGGAATGATTTGCCTTTGGATACTCTAGATACTTGGAGAGATCAATTAAAAGCTGTGACCAAAGAGCAGGTAAATGCAGCTTTTAAAGCACATCTGGATATGAATCGCATGGCCACTGTAGTAGTTGGTGCGCCATGAGTAGCGGTAAGGTTAGGGTCATTGGTGGTGCTTGGCGTGGCAGAAGCATTAAGGTTGCAGATGTATTAGGGCTTCGACCAACAGCTGATCGAACGCGTGAAACTTTGTTTAATTGTTTGGGTCAGCGTGTCGATGGTTTAACTTGTTTAGATATGTTTGCGGGGACAGGTGCTCTCGGTTTTGAGTCTTTATCTAGGGGGGCCAAACTAGTTCATATGATTGAGCAATCTCCTAAAGCGCATCAATCAATTAAAGAAAATTATCAATTGTTGAGTCAAGATGGCGTGCTAGGCGAATTAAATTTGATGCGTGGTGATGCTATTCATCAAGTAGCAAATATGTTGGAGGAATCAGTCGATATCACCTTTATTGACCCACCGTTTTCTCAAGAAGATTTATATTTAAAAGCGCTAGCCCAGGCTGTAAGAATTAATAGAAAAACAACTGGTTCTGCTATCTACGTTGAGCATCCCAAAAATGTTGTTATTGAGCAACTTCTAAAAGAAATTTCAAAAAATGCTGATTTATGGGAAATTCGTCGTACCATACGCTCCGGGATGGCAATTGGTAGTTTATTGGCTCCAAAAGCCATATAAACTGACTTAAAGCTAAGGGAGAATTTATGGCAGTAGCAGTTTATCCAGGCACATTTGATCCGTTTACACGTGGGCACGAAGATTTGGTGCGTAGGGCCTCATCAATTTTTGATGAGGTGGTTGTTGGTATTGCGGATAGTAAAAATAAAAAACCAATATTTAATTTGGAAGAGCGCCTAGAAATCGCTAAGGAAGTATTGGGTCACTACAGTAATGTTCGAGTTGAGGGTTTTAGCGGTCTTTTGAAAGACTTTGTGAGAAAAAACAATGCTCGAGTAATTGTTCGTGGTTTGCGTGCGGTTTCTGACTTTGAGTATGAGTTTCAAATGGCCGGTATGAATAGATATTTGTTGCCTGATGTTGAGACTTTGTTTTTAACTCCATCGGATCAATACCAATTTATTTCGGGAACCTTTGTTCGTGAAATTGCCCTATTGGGTGGCGATGTTAGTAAGTTTGTTTTCCCATCTGTTGAAAAATGGCTCGCAAAAAAGATTTGATGGGGTTTAGGTAAGTTATGGCGTTAATGATTACGGATGAGTGCATCAATTGTGATGTATGTGAGCCTGAGTGCCCCAATGACGCCATTACTATGGGTTTAACAATCTACGAGATTGACCCTAATAAATGTACTGAGTGTGTTGGGCACTATGATGTGCCGCAGTGCCGTCAGGTTTGTCCAGTTGATTGCATCCCTTTACACCCAGAGCACGTTGAGACCCACGATCAGTTAATGACAAAGTATCGTGCGCTGACTGGCAAAGAAAACTAATTAAGTATTGCTGTGCAATTCCATGGTGGCGTTGTTAATGTCACCAGTTGATATCTTTGGCATAACCTTTAAAAAACACGAAATAGCCCGGTCGATATCAATTTGTTCTTCAAGGCGCGGTTTTTTTAGAACATAGTCCGCAACATCTAGATTCTTAGCGCCATCCTGACTATCTCTTGGGTGACCAATCCCAATTCTTAGGCGCCAGTAGTCATTTGTGCTGAGGTGAGCGCTGATATCTTTAAGACCATTATGACCACCTAAGCCGCCAGCCCATTTCAGTCTAGCTACGCCAGCTTTTAAATCAAGCTCATCGTGAACAACCAAAATTTCTTTAGCCACAATCTTATGAAAGCGACAAATTGCTGAGACAGCCTGACCACTTCTATTCATGAAGGTATTAGGTTTAAGTAGGTATGTGTCGTTGCCATTGAGTTTAATTTTGGCAATTTCACCAAAAAACTTATTGTCTAATTGCCAATGGCTACCATGGGCACGAGCCAGTTCATCCACAACCCAAAAGCCAGCGTTATGACGATCTTTCTCATGTTTTGTGCCTGGGTTGCCAAGGCCAATAATTAATTTGAACATAGCGTTACTTTAGACTAATTTCACTTCGAAAAAAAACCCGCGCATGCGCGGGTTTTTTATGAGCCAAGAAGAATTATTTCTTTTCTTCTTTAGCTGCCTCAGGTGCCGCAGCAGCTGGAGCTTCAGTTGTTTCCGCTTTAACTGTTGGAACGCGAGCATTAACAACCACTGGGTTTTCATGTTCAAGATGAGGAACAAGTGAAAGACCTTTTGGTAGGGCAACATCTTTAACGTGGATAGCGTGACCCACTTCGATTTTGCTCAAGTCAACTTGAATGAATTCTGGCAAGTCTGCTGGTAAGCAGCTTACTTCGATTTCAGTAGCAATATGACTGATTAATGCGCCACCCAATTTAACGGCTGGTGCGATTTCAGCATTAACAAAGTGCAAAGGCACTTTAACGTGAATCTTTTGTTTAGCATCTACGCGTTGGAAGTCGATATGCAAAACCAATGGTTTGAAAGGGTGCATTTGATAGTCGCGCAAAAGAGCTTTTTGGCTCTTGCCAGCAACTTCGATATCCAAGATTGATGAGTGAAATGCTTCTTTACGCAAAGCGTGAAAAAGTGCATTGTGATCTAGCTCTACAGCTTGAGGGGCTTCATTACCACCATAAATAATGCCAGGTGTTTTACCGGCATTGCGCAGGCGGCGGCTCGCACCCGTTCCCTGTACGCTACGTTCGTAAGCGACAACTTTCATGTGAACTCCAAATAGTTAAAAATTAAGGGCTTTTCTGTTCGCGACCAAACAGGAAAGCCCTCTATTCTAGCTCAAAAAGCTTGTTTTTAAGCGATTAAATTAAGAATCAGCAAATAGTGACATCACAGAATCACCTGTGCTGATGCGAGAGAGTGTCTCTGCAAGCAATGGTGCTGTGGATAATACTCTGATTTTATTGAGTTTTTTGGCATCATCATTCAAAGGGATGGTGTCCGTAACAACAACTTCATCGAGTTGAGACTCTGCAATTCGGCCTACAGCGCCACCTGATAAAACAGGGTGTGTACAGTAGGCTACAACACTCTTTGCGCCACGCTCTTTAAGAACTTGAGCGGCTTTACATAACGTGCCCCCTGTATCGATCATGTCATCCATGATTACACAGTGACGGCCGTCTACCTCGCCAATCACATGCATAACTTCGGAAACGTTTGCCTTAGGGCGGCGTTTATCAATAATGGCCAAATCACAGCCTAATTGTTTTGCTAGGGCTCTAGCGCGGACAACACCACCAACGTCTGGCGAGACCACTAACAAATCAGGCCCTTTTTTGCTTTGCAAGTCGCTCAGCAAAATGGGTGAAGCATAAATATTGTCTACTGGGATATCAAAGAATCCTTGGATCTGGTCGGCGTGGAGATCCATTGTTAGCACGCGATCAACCCCGGCAACTTGTTGCAACATATTAGCAACAAGGCGCGCAGAAATAGCCACGCGTGCAGATCTGGGCCTTCTATCTTGACGGGCGTAACCGAAGTAAGGAATCACTGCGGTAATTCTTCCGGCAGATGCTCGTTTTAGCGCATCAACCATAATCATTAACTCCATCAAGTTATCGTTTGCTGGTGCACAGGTGGATTGAAGAACCACAACATGCTTTCCGCGAACGTTCTCTTGAATTTCTACCTGAATTTCCCCATCTGAGAATCTACCTACTTCGGCTTTGCCTAAAGGTAGTTGTAGGTGGTCGGCGACGGCTTTAGCTAAAGCAGGGTTAGCGTTGCCTGTAAAAACCATCATGGTCTCATGTTGCATGGGGCCTCTTGTCATATTTGGTATTTTTGATTGAGTAGTTAGATTATGCGACAAGTGTTGGCAGGGGAAGAAGGATTCGAACCTTCGCATGCCGGAATCAAAATCCGGTGCCTTAACCAGCTTGGCGACTCCCCTCTCGCATCTACTCCTATGAACTTGGATTGTATGACGGATGGCGATGAAGCCCTCTTACTACAAACCCGATCCATTGATTAGGTAATTGATTTAGCAAAATTTTAGCTAAGTTTGGCTCAAGTGCTGTAAAAACGCTGCTACCTGATCCAGACATCCTTGGGCTCGATAACGGAGCCTTTTGGTGAAGCCAATCTAATGCTGCTGCAACTTCCTGATACTTTTGAACCACCACCTTTTCGCAATCATTGCTGCCGAATTGGTCAAAATTTGCTGATTCAATAAAGTCTGACATTGTAACGGCTGGGTGATTTCTCGTCAAATCAGGGCTTTTAAAGATATCAACAGTTGGGATGTGAACCTTGGGATAAATGACTAATAGAGTTGTTTCTGGTAACTCAATTGGGTGGAGTATTTCGCCAATTCCTTCAGCAAACGCGTTCTGACCCAGTAAGAAAAATGGAACATCGGCACCTAATCGAACACCCAAATTCATCAGTTCTTGGCGAGTTAACCCTGTATTCCATAACTCATTCAACCCCCAAAGTACTGTGGCCGCATCTGATGAGCCGCCCCCAAGGCCTGCTCCCATAGGGATATTCTTTTCTAGATGAATGTTGCAGCCCAATGGGGTTTGGGAGGTTTCTTTTAGTAATTTAGCTGCACGTATGACTAGGTCGTCATCTGGCTTCACATTAGAAGGGCCATTGGTTCTGACAATGGCACCATCCAATCTGCAATCGATAGTAACGTGGTCTTCTAGGTCAATAAGCTGGAAAACAGTTTGAAGAAGGTGATAACCATCAGGCCTTTGGCCGGTGATGTGTAAAAAGCGATTAACTTTTGCAGGCGCTTTTAATTGAAGTGGCTTAGTCATCAATAGGTTCAAAAATTAATTTAATTTCAATGACGCCTGAAGAGGAGTTACGCTTTAATTCCATTCTCTCGAGTTGATTTTTTGCGGTCCACTTAAATGCCATCAGCCAGCCATCTTGAATCATTTTGCTAGTACGAAATTGTTCATCACGCTCAATGCTTGCTGGGGCGCCAGTTCTGGCTTCCCCGCTTAACCATTTAGATAGCCCTCTAGCGGGCAGTGGCAAGCCTAAGTAGCCTTGAACCAAAGAGTCTGCATCATGAGCTTCAAACACTTTATCGCCATCTTCAAGTTTTGCACCAGAGGGGTTGATGGTGATTTTTGCCATAGCGCCACCGATAGGATTTCGAATATCCAAAATATCAATTTGTGCTTCACTGGTTAAAGTAAAAGACCCGCTACCGCCATTATTAGAGTCTTTACCTTGTACTTTGACTGAGAATCGACCATCCCAAATTTTTTCTTTTGAGTTATTGCTTGGTGTTCGATCAGGCCACAAACGAGAGAGAGTTTCTTTAAGAGTTTTGTTATTGGCATCTAAGCTTTCAGCTTTGCGCCATGCATTGTCTGCTCCAGATTTATCACCTGTAGACCATAACGCTTCACCTAAATGGGCGCCAATCTCTGCCTCCGGTTTGGTAATAAAGGCTTGTTGTAGTTGTTTAATGGCAAGCGTTTTGTTACCCAAGCGATAGTTAGCCCAAGCCAAGCTATCAAGAATGTACATGTCGTTTGTATCAGCTTGATAAGCTTTAGTCAGAAGACTCACAGCTTCATTTAGCTTGATGCCTCTATCGGCGTACGAATAACCTAAAGCATTCAGAGCATTTTTATTATTGGGATTTTTTGCAATAATTTTTCGCAAAGTTGTTTCCATGGCGTCATATTGCTTAGTTTTTTCTGCGCCAAGTGCAAATGTATAAAGAATATCGATGTCTTGAATTTGAGAAATCGATATTGATAGTATTTGATAAAAAGCCAGTAAGCTCGCCTCTTCATCTTGAGCTCTAGCTAACAAGGGCTTCCACGAATTAATTAGCTTTTCTTTGCTGGCTAGATTTTTCTGGGTTTTTAATAAATCTTGAGCCGGTTTGATGCTTTCTGCCCAGCGTTGATTGAGCATGAATAGCGTAATCAAAATTTCTTTTGCTTCTTTGGGGTTGGTTTGATCCCAAAGTTTGGCTGCATCCAGCGCTAATTCAGGGGCATTGGCAGCAATTGCAATTTCCATGGCTCGTTGAGCCAGCTTGCCATCAGATGAATTCCTAGCCATGCTCATGTAGGTTTGGTAGGCAATACCTGCTTCACCCCGTTGGAGACTGATCTCAGAGGCTAAAACTTGAAATACTTGTTCTGCAGTCAAGCCTTCGTTTGCAGCGTATGAGGCGTTATGAGCGCCACCAATTATTAATATTGCGCAAAGCCAAATAGTGAGTTTTCTAGTCATAAGCACATTCTAATCTCAGAGCCTACAATTGGTATATGCCAGAACTGCCAGAAGTTGAAGTTACCAAACAGGGTATTGAGCCTTATATTCAAGGACAAAAAGTTACAGACGTCAAAATTTACGATGGACGGCTGAGATGGCCTGTACCCAAAAATTTGGCAAAAATATTAATAGGGCAAAAAGTTCATCAAATTAAGAGACGTGGTAAGTATCTTTTATTCAGGATGGATGATGGACATTTAATCATTCACTTGGGTATGACTGGCGTTTTAAGAGTGATGACATCCAAAGATGAATTGAAAAAACACGATCGTGTGGAAATTGCTTTTGGTAAAAAATTATTGCGTCTACATGACCCCAGAAAGTTTGGAGCAGTTTTGTGGTCTCCTGATGAAGATGGTGAGATAGAAAAACACCCATTGATTGCTAAATTAGGAGTTGAACCATTCTCTGACGAATTTAGTGGTGATCGGGCTGGTCATTTGTTATATGAGCATGCCAAGGGGCGCCAGATTGCAATTAAGCAGTGGCTATTGTCTGGCCAAGCAGTGGTGGGCGTTGGAAATATTTATTGTTCTGAGAGCTTGTTTATGGCAGGTATTCATCCAGAGATGCCTGCGGGCAAGCTGACCTTGCCCCGTGCGAAAAAATTAGCTGAATCAGTCAAAGACACTTTATCAAGGGCAATTAAGGCTGGAGGTAGCAGCCTAAAAGATTTTGTTGATAGTCACGGTGACCCAGGCCATTTTATGTTGCAGACTAAAGCCTATGACAGGGCTGGATTGCCATGTGTTCAGTGCAATACACCCATTAAGCAAATCACGCAAGGACAAAGATCTACATATTTTTGTTCTAAATGCCAAAAGAAATAATGAAGTTTATTGAGATTAAAAATTTCACTGAGGATTTAATTTCTTGGCAGCGAGCTCAGGGTAGACATCATCTACCATGGCAAGTCAACCGAACAGCTTATCGAGTTTGGTTGTCTGAAATTATGTTGCAACAAACACAAGTATCAACGGTGGTTGATAGGTATCAATCATTTTTAAAACGCTTTCCCAATATCCAGGTCTTAGCAGGATCATCGGTTGACGATGTTTTAGCTGAATGGAGCGGTATGGGCTATTACACAAGAGCCAGAAATCTACATAAGTGTGCCCAAGTTGTAGTTAATGAATATGACGGTAATTTTCCAAACGATCCTTTGCTGTTAGAGCGTTTACCTGGGATAGGTAAATCAACAGCAGCAGCCATTGCTGTTTTTTCATATGGGGTTCGGGCTGCAATATTGGATGGCAACGTCAAAAGAGTGTTAGCTAGGATATGGGGCGTGGGCGATGACTTGAGCAAAAGTGCTGCAGTTAAATCTTTGTGGGCACATGCGGAACAATTATTGCCAAATAAATCCGCTGACTTGGTTTCTTATACCCAGGGGTTAATGGATTTTGGTGCAACACATTGCACACAGTACCAACCTGTTTGTATGCGCCTGGATAAAAAAGAATGCCTATTTAAAAATCGTTGCCAAGCTAACTTAAGTAACAAAGTTAATCAAATACCGCTTAAGGTAAAAAAAATAAATGTCCAGCAAATTGAGATGGATTGGTGGATTTATATTTATAGAGGTAAGGTCTTTTTGGAGAAGCGCCCTGAGAATGGAATATGGGCAAGTTTGTGGAGTTTCCCTGAGCAAAATATTTTTAATAAAAATGATGCTGAAAAATTAAATTCTGTGAAACATGTATTAACGCATCGCCACTTAAAAATTCATCCCTACAAAATTTTGTTATCAAGCCAACCCAAAAAAATTAAAGTTGATCAAGCTTGGGTGCCTTTAGGTGATGCGCTAAAACTTGGTTTGCCTAAGCCAGTTAGTGCGTTTTTGAAGAGCCAAGATCTAGCTCACGATGACGCTTGAGAAGGTGAAAAGTATTTTCGCTAGACAGAGTGGCTTTTTTCTCAAAATAATCAAACAAGCAATTTGTTAAATACACGGATCGATGTTGGCCACCAGTGCATCCAATGGCAATCGTTAAATAGCTTCTTCTATCAGCTTGGTATTTGGGTAGCCACGTTTCAATGAACCGACGAATATCGTCACCCATAGCCTGGACTTCTGGATGTTCTCTTAAGAAGTTGGCTACCTCAGGATCATTTCCTGTCAGAGGTCTTAGCTGAGGGTCGTAATGCGGATTGGGTAAGCATCGAACATCGAAAACCAAATCGGCATCTCTGGGTACGCTGTGTTTGTAACCGAATGACTCAAATAGTATGGTTAGCCCAGGTCTTTCATCTTTCAATAGATCTTGTATCCAAGATCTGAGAGTGTGAGCTTTGATATGGCTTGTATCGATGTTGTGAGCTGTTTCTGCTAGATCGGATAGTAGTAGGCGCTCTTTTTCGATGGCATCAATCAAAGCTACTTGTGGTGTGCGTGTGTCGTCTGACTGAGATAACGGATGTCTTCTTCTTGTTTCGGAATACCTTTGAACCAAAGTTTCGGTATTGGCGTTTAAAAACAGAACTCTGACATCATGAAATTTCTTTATCTCATCAATGGTTTTAGGCAGATCTTTGATTGACTGACCACGTCTTGCATCAATTGCAATAGCCACTTTTTCACGATTTTGTTTGCCTAATGATTGGATTAGATCTTGAATAAAATCAACTGGTAGATTGTCAACGCAATCGTAGCCAGCATCTTCTAAGGCATTCAAGGCCACTGATTTGCCTGAGCCAGATATCCCTGTGATGATGAAGACGCGCATGTTAGTTAAATAAGGCGATTTTGATTTTTGTTTGAATCATCTGTGGCCATCAATTTACGCTGTCTTTCCATGAACTCTTTAAGAGTATCAATTCCGCGTAATTGCAAAATAGTATTTCGAACGGCGGCTTCAACAAGAACAGCTAAGTTGCGACCAGCTGCCACTTGAATTTTTACACTTCTGATGCCAAGGCCTAATACATCAATAGATTGGCCATCAATCGGTAATCTTTCAAACTCGCCATCGTTCCTTCTAACCAATTGCACGATTAAGCGAAGTTTCATTCGACGACGCACCGCTGTTTCACCAAAAATCGTGCGGATATCCAAAAGACCTAGACCACGAACCTCTAAGAGATCTCTTAGGATAGGTGGGCATCGACCTTCGATATAGTCTGGTCCAAGCCTAGCAAAATCTACTGCATCATCTGCTACCAAGCCGTGACCGCGGGAAATGAGTTCTAGACCTAATTCACTTTTTCCTAAACCTGAGTCACCTGTGATTAAAACCCCCATCCCAAGAATATCCATGAAAACGCCATGCATGGTGACGCGGGGTGCGCCAATCTTTGTTAGATAGGTGCGCAGTCGATCAATGACTGTTGCTGCAGAGGTTGGTGATTTAAATAGTGGTGTTGATGAGCGTTGGCAATATAAAACAATGTCATCATGAGGTTCGCACCCATCAGCCACGATCAGGCAGGGTGGTTTTAGAGAGATAAGTCCTGCTAATTGGCGTTTACGATTCTCAGAATCTAGTTTCTCGTAATAATTAATTTCAGGTACGCCAAAGACCTGCATTCGGTCGGGGTGAATTAAATTTAAGTGACCAACTAAATCTGATGATGAGGATGCCAACTTAACTGCTTCTGGATCAAAGCTTTTATCTGCACCCTCTAAGCCGGCGATCCAACTTAGTTTGAGCTCAGAGAAATTGTCATCAAATAGCGATTGCGCTGTTACGCCTGCTAAATTTAAAGGCTGGGTCATCTCATTGGTTCCAAGCGGTTAGCAATTGATAAATATTATCAGGGCTAGACTCGGAGAAGAGCAATTCTTTTGTAGAGGTGTCAGAAAGCGTTTGAGCTACGTGGGAGAGTATTTCTAAGTGTGTTTGGGTGGCTGCATCAGGTACAAGCATGATCACCAATACCTTGACTGGTTCGCCATCTGGTGCCTTGAAGTCAATACCGTTTTTAGTGCGTATAAAGGCTATATGAGCGTTGGTTAGTGATTTAACCCTACCATGGGGTATGGCAACCCCTTTCCCCAAGCCTGTGGAGCCTAATGATTCTCTGTCTTGTAGGCAAGACTGAACCAATGCTGCTGAAATACCGTGGTTTTTTTCAAATAATGACCCAACAAACGCGAATAATTCTTCCTGTGAAGAAATATCAATATCAAGGGCGATATTGGTGGGGGTGATTAGTTGGGCCAAGGCGTTCATGTGTGCAGTGCATTATAAGATTGCCTTGGCCTATTTAATCAAGTGTTTTTAATCGTTTGATGGTGATGATTTTGAACTTTTTCTTTATGTTTGATGATTTGGCGATCTAATTTGTCTACCACTAGGTCCATAGCGTGGTACATGTCGGCATGATGAGCCTCAGCAAAAATGTCTTTACCTTTGAGATGAATAGTAATTTCTGCGTGATTTCGCAATTCCTTCTCTTTTTCATTATTAATTGCAAGAATCGCCGAAACCGTTTGAACTTGATCAAAATGGCTTAGTACGCGCGCAAGCTTATCTTCTAGGTGTGAGCGCATGGCTGGGGTGATTTCTACATGATGACTTGTGATTTTTAAATTCATGTTTTTTCCCTTTTTTATTTCCTACGCAAATGAACAGCAGGGATGCGTAGGGATTCCCTGTATTTGGCGATGGTTCTTCTGGCAACGACAAAACTTTTTTGTGCCAAAAGATCGACAATTTGTGTGTCTGATAAAGGTTTAAGAGGGTTTTCTTCTTCAACTAATTGCTTAATAAGGGCTCGAATAGCAGTTGAGGAAACTGACCCACCGCTGTCTGTGCTTACTTGACTGCCGAAGAAATATTTAAACTCGAAGCACCCCATTGGAGTTGCCATGTATTTTTGAGTGGTGACTCGCGAGACTGTAGATTCATGCATGCCAATGGTGTCTGCAATTTCTCGCAAAACCAGCGGTCGCATGGCTATTTCGCCATGATTGAAGAAATTTTGCTGCCTATCCACGATAGCTCTTGCCACTTTTAAGATGGTTTCACTTCTTTGTAGCACATTTTTAACCAACCATCTAGCCTCTTGTAGTTTTTGGTTAATACCCTCTATGCCGTCTCGACCTTTATTTTCTCTGATGACTTTTGCATATTCTTCGTGAATGCTAATTCGAGGTGTTGCATCAGGGTTACTCACCGCCACCCAAACCCCGTTATTTTTTTTAATAATGACATCTGGAATCAGTGTGCTATCGACTGCTTCATTGAATTCTTCAATGGGGTTATGTCTTAAGCTTTTGATTAAAGAGACCGCAGATTCAAGCTCCGCATCAGAAATTTTGAGAATTTTCTTTAGTCTGGACCAGTCTCTGGTTGCCATGATTTCCAAATAGTCTTGGCAAATAGTGTGCGCAACTTGCCAAGACTTATTTGATTGATCAGCGTCTTTGAAATTTTCTAATTGAAGTTTTAGGCATTCCGCTAAGTCTCTTGCACCGATGCCTGGTGGGTCAAGATGCTGAAGTCTCGATAGTGCACGTTTGGTTTGTTCTAGCTCGCTGCCATCCTCCAAGTCTATGTATGGGGACAATTCTTCGGCCAATTCCTCTAAGCTTGTACCAAGATAACCTCTGTCATCTAGGTTGCCAGCTAGTAAACCTACCAATGCCTTCTCTTGATCAGAAATTCTTAGGACTCTTATTTGTCCTAGCAAGTGATCTAACAATGTTTCCGGAGCTTTTATTTTTGCAAAGCGATCATCCTCTTCATCCCATTCAGCATGATTTCTTGGTGAGCTAATACTCAAGTGTGATAACTGAGATATGGGATCTGTGGGAGCGGTTGATGATTCTGATTGGTATTCAATCAGTGGGTTTTGCTCTGCAGCCTGAATTAATTCTTGTTCTAACTCAATTGCTGACAATTGCAACAGCTTGATTGATTGCTGCAGCTGGGGGGTCAGTGTTAGGTTTTGTGAGAACCTTAAATTGAGAGAAGTCTTCATGATGCAGCCATTTTAGACTGCTAATCATAGATTGGTATGAATTTTGCTTATTAAATATTGATCAAAATCACATTCTGAAGTTTTCGCCCAAATACACTTTTCGAACGGCCTCATTTCCAATAATTGATTCAGGCTTGCCAGATGCTAAGACCTTGCCTTCACTAATGATGTAGGCGTGATCACAAATGCCTAAGGTTTCTCGAACATTGTGGTCTGTGATTAAGACGCCAATTTGACGGTCTTTAAGAAAACGAACAATTCTTTGAATTTCACCAACTGCGATTGGGTCAACACCTGCGAATGGCTCATCGAGCAAAATAAACTTTGGCTCAGATGCAAGCGCTCTGGCAATTTCAACGCGTCTACGCTCGCCACCAGATAAAGACATGGCAGGATTACTGCGTAGGTGGGATATTTGTAATTCTTGTAATAAAGAATCTAAACGTCTTTGAATTTCATTTTTAGAGAGAGGTTGACCATTCTCTTCTTGTAGCTCTAGTACTGCTTGAATGTTTTCCTCAACGTTTAGCTTTCTAAATACCGATGCCTCTTGTGGTAAATACGACAAGCCCAGCTTGGCTCTCTCATGAATTGGTAGGTGGGTAATAGTTTGGTTATTTAGTGTGATCTCGCCACCATCTAAAGGAACAAGGCCAACAATCATGTAAAAAGAAGTTGTCTTACCTGCGCCATTGGGTCCGAGTAGTCCAACCACTTCACCACTTTTAACCTCAATACCAACATCTCTAACAACAGTGCGTGCACCATATTTTTTTTGCAAGCCAAAAGCTGTTAAAACGGATTGTGAGCTCATTGTGAGATGTTCCTTGAAGATTCTTTTCTGCGCGGAGATAAAGTTGATTTAACTAGTTTCTCAGAGAGGGCATTATATTTTTCTGTTTGGCCATCGTAATGAATGCGATCACCATTCACTTGGTCTGATACTTTTGTGCCGCTTAGTTGACTCATTTTAGCTTTGCCCACTAAAACAGCTGTTTCGGATTTGGCGTCATACTGAATCCAGTCAGCTTGACCTTCAATGTACTCATCTAAGCCAGTGTCACGCCTTTGTCTTAGAGTGGCTATGCCACCTTGTTTAGCAAAAATGGTGGCTAATTGATAACCTTCTGGATCAATTTTGACGTGTGCTTTTTCGCCTCGAATAATGAGAGTGCCTTTAATTAGAAGAACATTATTCTCTAGGTGATAAATTTGATTGACGTCATCAAATTGAGCCTTGTCCGAGCTGAGCGCTATGGGCTTATCTTTATCAGCTTTTTCGGCGTGGACATGGGTGATGCTGGTGATTGCTACCATCATGAATAAAGCTTTTAGTGCGAATAAAAATTTCATCTGCTACCGCCAGCATTCTCAGATTCAATACGTCCCTTAACTTGTCCAATCATGGTGAGCTTTTGTTGAACATTGTCAAAGATGGCACCTTCTTGTGAGGTCATCACTGATAAACCTTGCTCTAAGACCACTGGTAACGTTGTTTTAACAATGTCCTCATTCATTAGAACTGTAAATTTATTGGAGCTCATTAGTAAGCGAGCACTGCCTACTTGAGTTGCGGTGGCCACTTGTGCAGGTCTTGTTAGATTTGCGTTGCCAACCATATCCAACACCGTCATATCGCCATTCAAAAAACCTTTATCAGAGCGCACCGTGATGGGTGGCTTGGTAGCATGAAAACGTCTGGCGATGGGCTGGAAGATTTCTGAGCTTGCGTCATCCTCATAATGAATGAGCCGTTGTCCGACAACGCGATATAGGGCGTTACCCTGTGGGCCAAGAGTTGTTACAACAATACCATCCATGATGTAATCAGGCACATGTCTTTTCCCTTTGATGATTTCAATATCTGGGGTGTTGATTTGAACTAGCCAGTATGTGCCGAGCGTTAGTAGACCCATTAAGAAAATGGGTAAAAACTTAAGCGCTGATGCCATCAGTCTCATATTTATAAAGACTCTTGAAGTAACCGCTCGTAATTATTTTGTGCCTTCAAGATTAGGTCACATAACTCTCTAACGGCTCCGTGACCACCAATTTTTTGTGTGATGTAGTGAGTACGTTTCTTTACTTCGTCGTGTGCTTGATTTGGGCAAACGGCTAGATGAACTTTTGGCAGGATCGATAAATCTGGCCAATCATCACCCATTGCAGCAGTTTCTGATAGCTGATGACCAGTTTTCTTCAATAAAAGTTGAAGGGCTTCATACTTATTGCTAACACCCATTTGTACTTCTTTGATGCCGAGTTCCTTGGCTCTACCTTCGACCATGCCAGACGATCTACCAGTGATAATCGCAACAGTAACGCCTGTTGATTGAAGTAGTTTGATACCGTGCCCATCCAAGCTATCAAATGTTTTTAGGAACTCTTTTCCATCTGACCCAACAAGTAGACTTCCATCTGTAAGTACACCATCAACATCAAGAACAAGTAATTTGATGTTGGCAGCTCTCTCAATGGCTTGTGGATGATTTGTGAGAGGGTTGGTTACCATTGGATTAAATGCATTTGTCATATTAAATAACCTGGGCCGCAAAAAGATCATGCAAGTTAAGCGCGCCTAGTAGACGATGTTGGCCATCGACGACAACTAATTGGTTAATGCGGTGGCGCTCCATCATTTCAACAGCTTCAGCTGCTAATAAATCAGGTGAAATTGTTCTGGGGTTTGCAGTCATGGCAGCTTTAAGGGAAGTATTCTGGAACTGAATATTTTTCTCGATTAAGCGACGCAAGTCACCATCTGTAAAAATACCTAAAACTTTATTTTCATCATCTGTCACAACAGTCATGCCCATTCGTTTTGCTGTGATTTCTAATAGGGCATCTGTGATGCTGGCATTGATATTAATTTTGGGAGCTTCTGAGCCACTTCTCATGACATCTCTGACATGAGTGAGCAATTTTCTACCTAAGCTGCCACCAGGGTGCGATCTTGCAAAGTCTTCTGGTTTGAATCCTCTAGCATCAAGAAGAGCCACAGCTAATGCGTCGCCCATGGCTAGTGCGGCAGTTGTACTGGCCGTTGGGGCCAAGTTAAGTGGGCATGCTTCTTTTTCAACAGCTACATTGAGGTGCGAGTCAGCTAGTACTGCCAAAGATGAATTTGGATTGCCAGTGAGAGCAATTAGTTTGGCCCCAGTGCGTTTAATGATTGGAACAATAGCTGTTAACTCACTTGTTTCACCAGAGTTTGAGAAAGCTACAAATACATCATGTTGTGTAACCATGCCCAAATCGCCATGACTTGCTTCTGCTGGATGTACAAAAAATGCCGGTGACCCAGTAGATGCAAAAGTTGCAGCAATTTTTCTGCCAATGTGACCAGATTTACCAATTCCTGAAACCACTACGCGACCAGTGCAGGCTAATAAAATTTCAATCGCGTGAGCAAATTGCTCAGCATTCTGATTGGTTAGATTTTTCTGCAGGGTTAGTATGGCCTCGCCTTCAATAGCTAAAGTTTCTCTAGCAAGGTCAATGGCTCTTTGTCTTTGCAGGTCGGTTTGCTTGTTCATAACAGAAGTATATGTCTTTGGCCTTATTTCAATAAGGGGGCTAAGTACTTGCCGGTATAACTTTTTGCTACTTTAGCAACATTTTCGGGGGTTCCTACGGCAATAATTTCGCCACCACCACCACCGCCTTCAGGGCCTAAATCAATAATCCAGTCAGCCGTCTTAATTACATCGAGGTTGTGCTCGATGATGACAATTGTATTCCCATGCTTTTTCAGGGTGTGTATTACTTTTAAAAGCAGTTGAATATCGTGGAAATGTAGTCCAGTGGTGGGCTCGTCAAGAATGTATAAGGTCCTACCTGTGTCACGTTTAGATAGCTCAAGTGATAGCTTGACACGTTGAGCCTCTCCGCCAGATAAGGTAGTTGCACTTTGACCTAGCTTGACATAACCAAGACCAACATCAAGAAGTGTTTTTAGCTTTCTCTTGACAGTAGGAACGGCATCAAAAAACTCGTGCGCCTGCTCGATTGTCATGGATAAAACTTCGTGAATATTTTTGCCTTTATAGCGAATATCTAATGTTTCACGGTTGTATCGTTTACCGTGACATACATCACAAGGAACGTAAACATCAGGCAAGAAATGCATTTCAACTTTTAGAACGCCATCACCTTCACAGGTTTCGCATCTGCCACCACGAACGTTAAATGAGAATCTGCCAGCCTCATAGCCTCTTTCTCTAGCTGCAGGTACCCCAGCAAATAACTCTCTAATTGGAGTAAACAATCCTGTGTATGTTGCAGGATTGGATCTTGGTGTTCTACCAATCGGTGATTGATCAACGTTAATTACCTTATCAAAATGCTCTAAGCCCTGAATTTCTTTGTGTTCAGCAGGTTCTGCATTTGAGCCGTAAAGATGCTGAGCAACAGCATGATGAAGTGTGTCATTGATTAAGGTTGATTTGCCTGAGCCTGATACACCTGTGACGCAGGTTAATAAACCTAGAGGAATTTCAACGTCAACATTTTTTAAATTGTTACCAGTGGCACCAATAATTTTTAAGTTTTTATCGCCAATGGGAGTGCGATTTTTAGGTACTGCGATTGATTCTTTGCCAGACAGGTATGCGCCCGTTAGTGATGTGGGGTGTCCCTGAATTTCTTTTGGCGTACCTTGGGCAATAATCTTTCCACCATGCTCCCCAGCACCTGGACCAATATCAATCACATGATCTGAGGCGCGAATCATGTCTTCATCATGTTCAACAACTAAAACAGAGTTACCTAAATCTCTCAAATGTTTGAGTGTGCCAATGAGGCGATCATTATCGCGTTGATGTAGACCAATAGAAGGTTCATCAAGAACATACATGACGCCAGTTAATCCTGAACCAATTTGTGATGCCAATCTAATACGCTGGGCCTCGCCACCTGACAGCGTATCTGCACTTCTGTCCAAGGATAAATAATCAAGCCCAACGTCATTTAAGAAACTTAGGCGGGAACTGATTTCTGAAATAATTTTTCCAGCAATTTCCTTTTTTGCACCTTTTAGTTCTAGTGTCTTGAAATAGGTGAGGGCTTTGCCGAGTGGGAGATTGCTAATTTCATAAATGGCACGAGACTGGGAGCCATCACCCACTTTGACGTTTCTTGCCTCTGTTCTCAGACGTGTACCTTCGCATGTTGGGCAAGGTTTATTGTTTTGGTATTTGGCTAACTCTTCTCTAACGGTTGCTGAATCTGTCTCTTTGTAGCGTCTTTCAAAATTTGCAACAATGCCTTCAAAGGCATGCTCGCGCACAATGACTTTGCCCTTTTCATTGAGATATTCGAATGGAATATCTTGATTGCCTGAACCAAAAAGAATTAAGTCTTGAGCTTTCTTGGGCAGTTCTTCAAAAGGCGTTTCTAAATCAAAATTGGCATGTTTTGCTAAGTTTTGTAGGAGCCTAAAGTAAAACTGATTACGACGATCCCATCCCTTGATTGCGCCTGATGCCAGAGATAGTTCTGGGTGTGCAACAACTCGTTTTGGGTCAAAGAAAGTAATGTGACCTAAGCCATCACAACTTGGGCAAGCGCCCATTGGGTTGTTAAATGAGAACAATCTTGGCTCAAGTTCTTGCAGTGAGTATGAGCAAACAGGGCATGCAAATTTGCTGGAGAAGAGTTGCTCTTCGTTTGAATCCATCTCTAGCGCAATAGCTCTGCCATCTGCAAGTCTTAACGCTGTTTCAAATGATTCAGCTAAGCGTTGTTGTATATCCGCCTTAACTTTGATGCGATCAATCACAACATCAATGGAATGCTTTTCATTCTTTTTTAATTTTGGTAAATCGTCTACTTCATATATTTTTGCGGTGGCATGTTGTGCGGTGCCGCCACCTGAGCGAACTCTAAAACGTACAAATCCCTGGGCTTGAAGATCTTCAAATAGGTCAACGTGCTCACCTTTTCGCTCACTCACCACCGGAGCCAAAATCATCAGCTTTGTATCTTCTGGTTTTGCCATAACGGTATCAACCATTTGAGATACGCTTTGAGCTTCTAGAGGTAAATGGTGCTCTGGGCAGTGGGGTGTACCAGCTCGTGCAAAAAGTAATCTTAAATAGTCATGGATTTCTGTGACGGTACCCACAGTTGATCGCGGGTTGTGACTTGTTGCTTTTTGTTCAATAGATATTGCGGGCGATAAACCTTCAATAGAGTCAACATCAGGTTTTTCCATAAGTTGTAAAAACTGTCTGGCGTAGGCGGAAAGTGACTCAACGTAGCGACGTTGACCTTCCGCGTACAAGGTATCAAAAGCTAAAGAGCTTTTGCCTGATCCAGATAGCCCAGTTATGACCACCAATTGATCTCTTGGGATATCTAGGTTGATGCTTTTTAGGTTGTGGGTGCGTGCACCCCTAATTTTTATCGTATCCATGATTTTTCTTTGCGTAACCAGTTAATATAGCTCTTCTTTATGGAAAAATCAGAACTTCGCGCATCTTTGGCTTTAGCCGGCATTTTTGCCCTACGCATGTTGGGCCTTTTTTTAATCTTGCCGGTATTTAGTATTCACGCCAAATCCTTGTCTGGCGGGGATCAGGCCCTTTTAGTAGGTTTGGCTTTAGGCATCTATGGCTTTGTGCAGGCTTGCTTACATATACCTCTTGGCATGCTGTCAGATAAATACGGTCGTCGCCCTGTTGTGGTTCTTGGCTTGGCATTGTTTGTCTTGGGCGCCTTTATTGCGGCTAGCCATGACGACTTAGTTTGGATAACAGTTGGTAGGGCGATTCAAGGGGCGGGTGCAATTTCTGCTGCTGTAACAGCATGGTTGGCTGATTTAACTAGGGAAGAGACTAGAACTCGAGCTATGGCGATGGTGGGAGGCAGTATTGCGCTTACTTTCGCGCTGTCCTTGGTTGTGGCCTCTCCTTTGCATGAATCAATAGGTTTGGATGGTATGTTCAATGTCATGGCTTTTTTAGGTATTGGAGCCTTGTTAATAGCCTTATTCGTGGTGCCAGAGCAAAGCAAGTTAAGTCAAACACCTTTTACAGCAAAGTTTTCAGAAGTTTTCTTTAACAAAGATCTTTTGCGTCTTAATGTGGGCGTACTGGTCTTACACGCCGCGCAAATTGCTCTATTTTTAACTTTACCTAGGTTGTTGGCTCGAGCTGATCTACCTTTATCTGCGCATTGGCAACTGTATTTACCTGCTGTTTTAATCTCTTTTGCGTTCATGGCTCCAATCATCATGATGAGTGAGAAGCGTAAACGTATGAAGCCGGCATTTATTTTGGGTATTACTGCCATGTTAGTGGCCCAATTAATGATGGCTAATTTTGTTGGTTTACCTGGATTGGCTTTAGCGGTACTGGTTTACTTTATTGGATTTAATATTCTTGAAGCCATGCAACCATCACTAGTTTCTAGGTGGGCTAGTCATGCAAAAGGTACGGCTTTGGGTATTTACAACACCACTCAATCAACTGGTTTATTTTTAGGCGGTCTCTTGGGCGGTTGGCTATTACAGAATTGGGGTGAGGCATCAGTTTTTTATGCCTGTTCAGCCATGATTTTTGCCTGGCTTATAATTGCTTCATCTATGAGAGAGTTGCCTCAAAAACCTATTCAAGGTTGAGTTTGGGGATCTAACATAGATACAAATGATTTAATTTCGGTACAACAAATTTTTTCTTCGGGAGACAAAGATGGCATCAGTAAATAAAGTAATTATTGTGGGTAATGTTGGCCGTGATCCAGAAACTCGTCGCCTACCAAGTGGTGATGCAGTAACAAATATTTCAATTGCAACTACAGATCGTTATCGCGATAAGCAATCTGGCGAGATGCGTGAAAACACAGAATGGCACAGAGTTGCATTCTTTGGCAAAGTGGCCGAGGTTGCAGAGAAGTATTTGAAAAAAGGTTCTCAGGTGTATGTTGAAGGTCGCTTACGCACACGCAAGTGGACAGATCAAAGTGGTCAAGAAAAATACTCTACTGAAATTGTTGCCGAAACAATGCAAATGTTAGGTGGTCGTGCACCAGGCTCTTCAGATGGTGGCTCACCATCAATGGCAGCGCCTAAATCCTCTGCGCCAATGAGTAGTCCTAGTCTTGGTGATATAGACGACGATATTCCGTTTTAATTTCTATTGACGTGAGTGGCGCTTGTTATCAGGCCACTCTGCGTTGTAATCAGCTCTGAATGGGTTGATGTCAATGCCGCCTCTGCGAGTGTATCGGGCATAAACCGATAGTTTGTTAGGGCGGCATTTGTTTTTAATGTCGATGAATATTTTTTCTACGCAATGCTCATGAAACTCTTGATGCTCTCTGAAGGCGAGCAAGTAACGTAGTAAACCCTCTTCATTAATCGTGGGGCCTACGTAGTTAATTTGTACGCTGGCCCAGTCTGGTTGACCAGTGACTGGGCAGTTTGAGCGAAGTAGGTGAGTTACCAAAGTTTCTTCTACTAAACCTAAGCTTGGGTCGGAGCTTAGTAAATCTGATGTTGGTTTTTGCGAAGGATTAATTTCAAGATCTAATCGATCTAAAAGTTTTCCTGGGAGCTCTTTCATCCCGCCAGCGCTCTGAGATTCTGGGCTGTGGAGTTGCACTGTAACTGTGGCGCCAGCTGCCTTTGATAAATCTTTTCGTAGCGTGTCAATTAATTCATCGTTAGAGTGAAAGCGATGATTGTTTAAGCTGTTTAGATAAAGTTTCCAAGATTTTGATTCGATGATATTAGGTGAGTTGGCTGGCACCATAAATGTGGCAATTGCCAGTTGAGGTTTGCCTTTGGCATTCAACCAACTTAATTCATAAGCATTCCAAATATCAACGCCAAAAAAAGGTAATGATTGAGATTGGATACCTAGCTTGGCTCGATTTTCATCTCTACTAATTGGAAACAGTAAATCTGGGCTGTATTGGTTCGGATTTTCTGAGTTTTTACCCAGTGGAGCGTGCTCTAAATGACTCATGATTATTTTTTAATTTGATTGGCAATGCCAGATAGAACCTGACCCGTTGGGGCAACATCTGAAGCTAATTCGCAGTGCCCTAATTGGTCATCAAAAAAGAAATCGGGTTGGAATTCTTTTAAAAAATCTTTTTTCGCTAAGCCACCTAGAAACATGGCTTCATCCACTGTCACGCCCCATGCCATCAAAGTCCTAATTGCTCTTTCGTGCGCGGGTGCAGATCGTGCAGTTACCAGCGCTGTTCTAATTCGCATCGGGCGATTATCTTGTTTCGTGGCGTTCTGGAGGCGATGCAAAGCCTCTAACAATGGCTTGAATGGGCCTGGCGGAAGAGGTATTTCAACCTTTTTGCTTTCATGTGCCACAAAAGCATCTAGTCCTTTACTTTGAAAGACTTGCTCAGCCTCATCAGAAAACAACACGGCATCTCCGTCAAAGGCAATACGAATCTCATCAGGATTGGACTCTGCAATTTGCTTACTTTGAGGAAAAACCATTGCCGCAGGAAAGCCGGCATCAAGGGTTGCTCGCACATCATCTGCATTTGCAGACAAGAATAGATTGGCTTGTAATGATTTAAGGTAGTGATAGGGAGGTCTGCCGCGAGTGAATACTCCACGCTCGATAGCTAATCCCACACTTTTTGCAGATCTAAAAACTCTCAGACCACTCACTGGGTCATTTCTTGAAAGAATGACCACTTCAACCATTTGCTGTTTACCTTGGTTAAAGCCAAGTAACTTTTTTACTAGCGGATACGCAACACCTGGTTTGGCGGCTTGATCGATACGCTCAAGTTGCAATTGCATGTAAGCGCTGTCATCTGTGGCTTCAAAAATTTGATTTTCTTCTTCGAAGTTAAAAAGGGCCCTCGATGAGATGGCTACAACAAGTTTTCCATCTAATGAGAAGGCCATTTTTAAGCTAGGAAAAGTTTGTAGGCAGGGTTATCACTTTCGTCCCAATGAGGATAACCAAGACCTGCTAGGAATTTTTTCAGCTCTTTTTTATCGCTACTTGGAACTTGAATGCCCACCAAAATTCGACCATAGTCGGCGCCATGATTCCGGTAATGAAACAAGCTGATATTCCAGTTTGGAGCCATGCTCGTTAGGAACTTCATCAGCGCCCCAGGTTTTTCTGGGAATTCAAAGCGGTAAAGTAATTCATTTTTTGCAAGCGTTGATCGACCGCCAACCATATGACGCAGATGAGATTTAGCTAATTCATCGTGCGTCAAATCAATTGTGTCAAAACCAGATTTTTTGAAAGACCTTGCTATTTGTGTGCTGTCAGTCGCTTTTTGTGTGGCAATGCCTACAAAGATGTGTGCTTTATCAGAGTCGGCAATCCGGTAGTTAAATTCTGTGACGTTTCTGTCGCCTAACAATTCGCAAAAGCGCCTGAAAGAACCTCTTTGTTCTGGAATGGTCACAGCAAAAACTGCTTCCTTAGCCTCGCCAACTTCTGCGCGCTCAGCAACGAATCTTAAGCGGTTGAAATTGATATTTGCTCCACAAGCAACCGCTACCAAGGTTTTATCTTTGCATTTCTCGCGTTCGACATAAGATTTCAGGCCTGCAAGCGCAAGGGCGCCGGCGGGTTCTAAAATGCTTCTAGTGTCAGTAAAGACGTCATTAATCGCGGCGCATATTGCATCCGTATCAACGGTAATGATTTCATCAACAACCTCTTGGCATAACCTGAACGTTTCTTTGCCAACAAGTTTGACTGCTGTACCGTCAGAAAATAGGCCAACATCTTTTAGTTCAACTCTTTTGCCTGCTTCTAAAGATTTTTTCATGGCATCGGAGTCAACTGTTTGCACGCCAATAACTTTAATATCGGGGCGAACAGCTTTGATGTATGCGCCAACACCAGCAACAAGACCGCCTCCTCCTATTGCTAGGAAGATGGCATCAATAGGTTCTTGATGTTGTTGTAGTACTTCCATCGCAATCGTGCCCTGACCTGCGATGACATCTGGATCATCAAATGGGTGAACAAACGTAAGGTGATGTTTTTTCTCAAGTGCTAAAGCATGTTGATAGGCATCGCTGTAAGACTCGCCGTGAAGCACAATTTCTACAGAGTTACCGCCTCTAGATCTTACGGCATCAATTTTTACTTGTGGCGTGGTCGTAGGCATCACAATGATGGCCTTGCAACCCAATTTGGCAGCCGAAAGAGCTACGCCTTGAGCGTGATTACCTGCTGAGGCTGCAATTACTCCACGTTTTAAATCAGCTGAACCAAGGTGCGCCATTTTGTTATAGGCGCCTCTGAGCTTGAATGAAAACACTGGTTGGTTATCTTCGCGCTTGAGTAAGACCTTATTTTTGATTCGAGCTGATAAGTGTGAGGCAAGCTCAAGCTCGGTTTCCCGAGCAACGTCATATACCTTAGCGGTTAGAATTTTTCTTAAATAATCTTTTGGCATCCTGTGAGCGTATCACGTCATCAGCCTAAAATGACCAAACATGGAAAGCAATTTACATAATTTTTTAGTTTGGCTCTCGTTACCTATTGTTGGGTTACCAGCAGTATTTACGGTTTCATTTGTATCAGCAACCTTGTTGCCGATGGGCTCTGAACCTGTTTTATTTGGCTATCTAAGGCTCAATCCCGATATGTTTTGGGTGGCAATATTAGTTGCCACAGTTGGTAATACTTTGGGGGGGATGTTGGACTGGCTGATGGGCTTTGGGGCTAGTAAAGCTCATGAGAAGTTATTAGGCCCCAAAGAGCATAAGTTATTGAAATGGTTCGAGAAATTAGGCCCCCAAGCCCTGCTTTTGTCTTGGTTACCAATAGTGGGTGATCCATTGTGCGCTGTGGCAGGTTGGCTGAGGTTGCCATGGGTGCCTTGCTTAATTTACATGGCTATTGGTAAGTTTTTGCGTTATCTCACCATGACGTATGCATTGTTGATGGTGCCGGATGGCTTTTGGAGTGCTATTGGGCAATGGTTGGGCCTAATTTGATCGCCGCAATACGGGCATGTTTTAAAGGGTTATTCAAGAATGAGACGACTAGGCTCATAGTCCTTTAAAATAGCGTTTTAGTTAAAGCCAGTGATATGAACGCACCTTTGCCCCTGAATAGCTTTGCTGAGCATGCCCAAAATGCTCCGCGTTTGCGTGAAATTCCCTATAACTACACATCTTTCTCAGATAGAGAGATTGTTATTCGTTTGTTGGGTGAGCAAGCATGGCAAATCTTAGATGAATTAAGGTCAGGTCGTAAAACAGGTCGATCAGCCAGAATGCTTTACGAGGTCTTGGGTGATATTTGGGTTGTGCAACGCAATCCTTATTTACAAGATGACTTACTGGATAACCCACATCGTCGCAAACAATTGATTGAGGCGTTGCATCACCGCCTAAGAGAAGTTCAAAAGCGTATGACAACTGACTTGGCTGACAAAGTCGGTAAGTTGGTAAGTAGTGCAAAAGATGCTGTTGAATTTTTCAATGCTGAATTTGATCGTGTTGCTGTTTTACGCAAGCGAGTAAAAAAAGTATTGGGTAAATACACTGCCACAGACAACATTGCATATGACGGTCTGGCGCGCGTTTCTCATGTGACAGATGCCACTGACTGGCGCGTTGAGTATCCATTTGTGGTTTTAACACCTGACTCAGAGGACGAAATACCTGGTTTGGTTAAGGGGTGTATCGAATTAGGTTTGACGATTATTCCTCGTGGAGGTGGTACTGGTTATACGGGTGGCGCTGTGCCACTCTCGCCGATGTCAGCTGTCATTAATACTGAAAAGCTAGAGACACTGGGCTCTGTTGAGATGCTGCGTTTGCCGGGCTTGGATCATGAAGTTGCCACTATTTACTCTGGCGCAGGGGTCGTGACAAAAAGAGTTTCTGACGCTGCTGATAAGTCTGGAAACGTATTTGCTGTAGATCCAACTTCTGCTGAAGCTAGTTGCATTGGCGGAAACATTGCCATGAATGCTGGTGGTAAGAAAGCTGTGTTGTGGGGAACTGCTTTAGATAACCTAGCATCATGGAGAATGGTTGATCCAGAAGGTAACTGGTTGGATGTTGAGCGTATTGGTCACAATATGGGCAAGATTCATGATGTTGACTTTGCAACATTCAAATTAACTTGGTCAGATGGTCTTTATGCCCCAGGTCTTCGAGTTATCAAAACTGAGGAATTAAGGATTGAGGGTAAACGTTTCCGTAAGGAAGGTTTAGGAAAAGACGTTACAGATAAGTTCTTGGCTGGTCTGCCTGGTGTTCAAAAGGAAGGTTGTGACGGTCTAATTACAAGTGCGAGGTGGGTACTGCATCGCATGCCTAAGCAAATACGAACTGTTTGCTTAGAGTTTTTTGGTCAAGCTAGAGATGCTATTCCAAGCATTGTTGAAGTAAAGGCTTATTTAGATCAACAAACCAAGCAGGGTGGAGCAATTCTTGCAGGCTTAGAACACTTAGATGAGCGCTATCTGAAGGCTGTTGGTTACGCCACAAAATCAAAACGTAATGTTTTGCCAAAAATGGTATTGATTGGCGACATTGTTGGTGATGATGAAAATGCTGTGGCAACAGCCGCAAGCGAAGTGATTCGTTTGGCCAATACAAGAGTGGGCGAAGGTTTTGTTGCGGTTAGCCCAGAGGCGCGCAAAAAATTCTGGTTAGATCGATCAAGAACCGCTGCTATTGCTAAGCATACAAACGCATTCAAGGTGAACGAAGACGTTGTGATTCCTTTGGATCGAATGGGTGAGTACACCGATGGTATTGAGTTAATCAATATTGAGTTGTCGTTAAAAAACAAGCTACAACTATTAAATGAGCTTGAAAGCTTTTTTAGACAAGGTAATCTGCCTTTAGGAAAGTCTGATGATGGTCACGACATACCTGAGGCTGAAATGCTTGAGGGACGTGTTTCACAAGCATTGCAATTGATTGACACGGTTCGTAGTGAATGGTCTGAGTGGGCTGGAAATATCAATCAGCATTTTTCTGGCTTACAAGATAGAAGCTTGCGGGCGTCATGGAAATTAGAGGTTAGAGCTGAGCTGAGAAAAATTTTTAGTGGCGCCTCATTTGAGCCTATCCTAAAAGAATGTGAAGCAATTCATAAACGAGTGTTGCGTAGCCGAGTTTTTGTTGCATTACATATGCACGCTGGTGATGGAAACGTGCACACCAACATACCGGTGAACTCTGATAACTACGACATGTTGCAAGACGCGCATCAAGCTGTTGATCGCATCATGAAGTTAGCTAGATCTTTGAATGGCGTCATTTCTGGTGAGCATGGTATTGGTATTACTAAGCTTGAGTACCTAACTGAATCTGAAATTAAAGACTTTAGATCTTACAAATTGAAAGTAGACCCAGAGGGTCGTTTCAATAAGGGTAAGTTAATGCCTGGTGCTGACTTAAGAAATGCCTACACGCCAAGCTTTGGTTTGATGGGTCATGAGTCTTTGATCATGCAGCAAAGTGATATTGGCAATATTGCATCTAGCGTTAAAGATTGTTTACGCTGCGGTAAATGCAAGCCAGTATGTGCTACACACGTTCCTCGCGCTAATTTGCTTTACAGCCCACGTAACAAGATTTTGGCCACATCATTATTAGTAGAGGCTTTCTTGTATGAGGAGCAAACAAGACGTGGCGTTTCAGTGAAACATTGGGAGGCGTTTGATGATGTGGCAGCGCATTGCACTGTTTGTCATAAGTGCGTGACTCCATGCCCGGTCAAAATTGATTTTGGTGACGTTACCATGAATATGCGCAACTTGTTGCGCAAGATGGGTCAAAAGCGTTTTAACCCAGGTGCGTCTGCAGCCATGTTCTTCCTGAATGCAACTAATCCAGAGACGATTCAATTAACACGTAAGTTAATGATTGACTGGGGTTACAAGGCTCAAAGGTTGGCTCACGATTTCTTGAAAAAGTTTGCTAAGGCTCAGACTGCTAAGCCGCGTGCAACAGTGGGTAAGCCACCGTTACAAGAACAGGTCATACATTTTGTAAATAAAAAGATGCCTGGCAACTTGCCTAAGAAAACAGCGCGTGCTTTGTTAGATATTGAGAACTCTGACATTGTTCCGATTATCCGTAATCCTCAAACAACTTCGGTAGATACGGAAGCGGTTTTTTATTTCCCAGGTTGTGGATCTGAGAGATTATTTTCACAGGTTGGTTTAGCGACGCAAGCGATGTTGTGGCATGCGGGTGTTCAAACAGTATTGCCACCGGGTTACTTGTGTTGTGGTTACCCTCAGCGTGGTTCTGGTGATTTTGATAAGGCCGATAAGATCATTACTGATAATCGAGTGCTTTTCCATCGTATGGCTAACACTCTAAATTATTTGGATATAAAAACCGTTGTGGTTTCTTGTGGCACATGTTACGACCAGTTATCTGGTTATGAATTTGACAAGATCTTCCCGGGTTGCAGGATTGTTGATATTCATGAGTTCTTGCTAGAAAAGGGCATAAAGTTAGAAGGTGCTAAAGGTGTTAGATACATGTATCACGACCCTTGTCATAGCCCAATGAAATTACAAGACCCGCTCAAAACAGTGAATAGTCTTGTGACAGCTGAAGATGGCACGGTTATTTCAAAAAATGATCGATGCTGTGGTGAGTCTGGCACGTTGGCAGTTACTCGATCAGACATATCTACGCAAATTCGTTTCCGTAAAGAAATCGAGATGCGCAAGGGTGCGGCTGATTTAAGAAGCAACTTTGACGGAGAGGTAAAAGTTTTAACAAGTTGCCCTTCATGTTTGCAGGGCTTGTCTCGATATAACGACGACTCTGAAACCAAGGCTGATTACATTGTTGTAGAGATGGCTAATCACTTGTTGGGTGAGGATTGGATGGCCAATTACGTGAAGAGTGCTAATCAAGGCGGTATCGAAAGGGTATTGGTTTAAAAGCTATGTCAAATAAAGCCCCATTGCCACAAAATATTGTGGTTCATCAACAATCGAAAGTTCTAGAGTTGGTATATGGCGCGGATATTTATAAATTGCCATTTGAGTTTTTGAGAGTATGGTCGCCATCTGCTGAAGTTCGTGGACATAGCGTTGGACAAGAGACTTTGCAAACTGGCAAAAGAGATGTGTTGATTAATAACATTGAGCAGGTAGGACACTATGCAATTAAGCCTGTCTTTTCTGATGGGCATGACTCAGGCATTTACTCATGGGAATATCTTTATGAAATGTGCCAAAACTATGAGGCTATGTGGCAAGACTATCTGGGTCGATTAGAAAAAGAAGGCGTTGATAGAGATGCGCCTATGACCAAAGATGCTGGTCACTCATGTGGACACTAATCAGATATGGCTCAAACACACTTTGGATATAAAACAGTTGATGAAACTGAAAAGGCTAGCAAGGTTGCCGAGGTTTTTCATTCTGTAGCTAACAAGTACGACATCATGAATGACTTGATGTCGGGTGGATTGCATCGAGTTTGGAAGCATTTCACTATTAGTAAAGCAGCGGTTAAATCAGGGCAAAAAGTTTTAGATATCGCTGGTGGCACGGGTGACCTGTCCTTGAGTTTTGCTAAACAAGTTGGATTGGAGCGAGAAACTGGCGGTCAAGTGTGGTTGACTGATATCAACGCGTCAATGCTCGGGTTTGGCCGTAATCGTCTTTTGGACAAGGGCTACCACTTGCCCTGCGCTCAGGTGGATGCAGAACAAATTCCTTTTCCATCGAACTACTTTGACTTAACAACAGTAGCGTTTGGGCTTCGCAACATGACCCATAAAGATGTCGCACTTAAAGAAATGTTGCGTGTGATTAAGCCTGGTGGAAAAGTCATGGTTTTGGAGTTCTCAAAACCAGTTGAGGCTCTCAAGCCAATTTATGATGCATATTCATTCAAGATTTTGCCGTGGCTTGGTGAGAAGGTGGCGGGTGATGCAGATAGTTATCGATATCTTGCTGAGTCAATCCGTATGCATCCAGATCAAGAGACTTTAAAAACCATGATGGAAAGTGTGGGTTTTGATAAGGTTGAATATCATTCATTAACAGGTGGTATTGTTGCTCTTCACATTGGTTATAAGTATTAATTGATTGTTTGCTTCATTTCAATAAAGAGGTTAAAGATGGTTTTGAAGAAAAGTTTTGTGTGTTTAGTTCTCTCTTCTTTTGTTTTAGCTGGCACATCATTCAATGCTGATGCTAAACGTTTGGGGGGTTCTAAGAGCATGGGTAAGCAGTCTCAAAGCGTGACCCAGAAGCAACAAGCTGCGCCAGCCCAACCGGCAGCTCCTGCAGTAGCGCCTGCACCTGCAGCAAAGCCAGCTCCTGCTGCGCCCGCAGCGCAACCTAAAAAAGGTTTTGGTATGGCTGGTATTTTGGGTGGTTTAGCAGCTGGCCTTGGACTTGGTTGGTTGTTGTCACACTTTGGTTTGGGTGAAGCGGCAGCTTCATTCTTCATGGGCTTGTTAGTTGTTTTGCTTGTGGTGATGGTGGGTGCTTGGTTGTTTAGACGTTTTTCTGGCAATCAAGCGACCTATAAGACGAGTCCTGCTGGAGGACCAGCATGGGATTCTAATGATCGCTTTGATCGACAAGAACCTACATCGTCTGGTTCAGCTACTGTTAGTGCTCCTTCAACAGCCCCTGAAATCGATCCTGCTATTAAAAACTTTGATCAAGAGTCCTTCTTGATTAATGCAAAGAAACATTTCGTTCATTTACAAGATGCTTGGGATCAGGGTGATTTAGCAAAATTAAAAGAATTTGCCACCGCTGAGATGTTTGAAGAATTGAGGCAGGATTTAGAAGCGAGAGCTACGTTACAAAACCGCACAGAGGTATTAACATTAGAAGCTGATTTACTAGGTATTGAGTCAAGCTCTGATGTTTACATGGCAAGTGTGCGTTTCTCAGGGATGATTCGTGAGCAGTCTGATGGTCCTGCAGAATCATTTGTAGAAGTGTGGAATTTAATCAAGCCTGTTAATGGCCAAGGTGGGTGGGTGTTAGCGGGTATACAACAGTTGGTTTAATCTGAACGCAATAGTTAAAACTCTTAATTACTTACTGGCCCAAGATTCTTGGGCCAGTGACCTTTTGCGTAAGCATATTGGTAAAAAAGTTAAATTTATTCTTCCCATTACTCAAGTCTCACTACTTATTAATGACCAAGCTGAGTTTTCATTGGCGAAAGAGGATGGCGAAGATCCTAATGTCACCTTAACAATTTCAGCAGATGTTTTAAATGCGTATATTGCTGGCGGTAAGGATGCTGCAGCTCAACACGTTAAAGTTTCTGGTGATGTCGATTTGGCGCAAGCAATGTCAAAGTTGGCTAGCCAACTTCGTTGGGAGTTTGAGGAAGATTTATCTAAGTTGGTTGGAGATGCTCTAGCTCACAGAATTGTTCAGTCGGCCAAAAAAGGTCGATCATTTGGTGAGTCAGCCATCAAAGATTTTGGGGCTAGTGTTCTGGAATATTTAGTGCATGAAAAGCCAACCTTGGTTAAGGCAGATGAACTAGTTCGTTATAAAGAAGATTTGCGTCGACTACGAGATGACGTGGATAGAATTGAAAAACGTATAGAGCGTTTATTGGAGAAGTCTTCGTGAGGCAGTTTTTAAGGTTATCTAAAATTCTCTATACGATTTGGAGATTCGGTGTTCTAAAAGTTATTAGGGATAGTCTTAAGCCAGGTCTTATTAAAGTTGTTTTGACTGTCGCATCTTGGTTGACCCCAGGATCGTATACCCGTGGCGAGAGTTTGCGCTTGGCGCTAGAGGCACTAGGGCCGATATTCGTTAAATTTGGTCAAGTGCTATCTACGCGACGTGACTTATTGCCGACTGATATTGCTGATGAATTGGCAAAGTTACAAGATCAAGTGCCACCATTCTCCCAAGTGAAAGCCATGTCTTTAATTGAGGCTTCATTGGGTAAAAAAATATCAGAGGTATTTAGTTCATTTGATGAGAAACCCGTTGCTAGCGCTTCGGTGGCGCAAGTGCATTTTGCTGTTCTAAGAGGTACGGATAAATATCCAGAGTGGGAAGGCAAACAAGTAGCTGTGAAAGTTTTGCGCCCAGGGATACTGCCTGTTATTGAGAGTGACTTGGCATTACTAAGAATGCTCGCCGGTTTGGTAGAGAAATTATGGCGTGATGGCAAGCGGTTGAAGCCAAAAGAAAACGTCGATGAATTTGACACTTATTTGCATGATGAATTAGACCTAATGCGAGAGGCTGCCAATGCAAGTCAGTTGCGTCGCAATTTTGAAGGTTCTAAAAAACTCATGATTCCTGAAATGTATTGGGATTTATGTGGTCTCAATGTGATGGTCATGGAGAGGATGCACGGCATCCCTATCTCAAGATTAGAAGAGTTAAAGGCTGCAGGTGTTGATCTTAAGAAGTTGGCATCTGATGGAGTTGAAATATTCTTTACGCAAGTATTCCATGATGGTTTCTTCCATGCCGATATGCATCCTGGAAATATTTTTGTGAGCGTTGCTCCAGAATCTTTTGGCAGATACATTGCTCTAGATTTCGGAATTGTGGGGGCGTTATCTGATTCTGATAAGAATTATTTGGCTCAGAATTTTTTAGCTTTCTTTAATCGCAATTACAGACGAGTAGCTGAATTACATATTGAATCTGGTTGGGTGCCAAAAGAAACGAGGGTGGAAGAATTAGAAGGTGCTGTGAGAGCAGTATGCGAGCCTTATTTTGATCGTCCTTTGAAAGAAATTTCATTGGGTATTGTTTTAATGAGATTGTTTCAGGCCTCCAGAAGATTCAATGTTGAAATTCAGCCTCAGTTAACTTTATTGCAAAAAACTTTGTTGAATGTTGAGGGTCTGGGTCGCCAATTAGATCCAGATATGGATTTATGGAAGACTGCCAAACCAGTTTTAGAGCGTTGGGTTGATCAGCAAATTGGCATTCGAGGATTTTTAGAGCGCATTAAAGACGAGGCGCCACACTGGGCTAAGTTAGTGCCTACTATTCCTAGATTGCTTGCTCAGTGGTTGGATAAGAGTCAAAATCAGGACAAAGATGCCACCCAAGAGTTGATGCTTAAGCTGCTTTTAGAGCAAAAGCAAACTAGAAAATTGATCTGGGGAAGCATTCTTTTCTTGAGTGGTTTACTAGGCGGAACCTTATTTACGCTCACTTGGCTTAGCTAAGCCCTATAATTTCAAGCTTCATGAAAAAATATTTTATTGCTGGCATGCTGGTTTGGGCTCCTTTGGCCATCACTATTTGGGTGATGACTTGGGGCCTATCTGTGTTGGATGGGGTCTTTGGCTCTGTAATGAGCGCTCTTATGGCGATATTGCCATCCGCTTTAAAACCAGCTCTGCAGTCGTTCAGAGATCTACCAGGCGTTGGCATTTTGATTGTTTTGGCAATCATTCTGGCTACTGGTGTGTTTGCAGCTAATTTCGCTGGTCAATGGTGGATTAAGCTTTGGGATCGAATCATTACCCACATACCAATTGTTAAATCAATTTATTCAAGTGTGAAGCAGGTATCGGGTACTTTATTTTCAAGTAACGGCAATGCATTTAGAAAAGCAGTGCTTATTCCATATCCTAGAAACGGATCATGGACGATCGCATTTGTAACAGGCACCCCTGCGGAAGAGGTTGCCGCAAAATTAGGTGCTGAGCACGTCAATGTTTTTTTACCAACAACACCCAACCCAACTTCTGGATTTTTTATGATTGTTCCGCGCGCGGACATCATCGAGTTAGAAATGAGTGTTGAGGAAGCGCTTAAGCACATTGTTTCAATGGGCTCAGTTCCCCCTTTAAGTCAATCAGTACCATCAGCAAAGTAGGAAGTTTTATGTCAATGCGTAGCCATCAATGTGGCCAAGTCACAGAAGCCTTAATCGGACAAGAAGTTACATTAGCAGGTTGGGTCAATCGTCGTCGCGATCATGGTGGCGTTATTTTTATTGATTTAAGAGACCGAGATGGTTTTGTTCAAGTTGTTTGCGATCCAGATCGTGCCGATATGTTTGCAATGGCTGAGCAAGTGCGTAATGAGTTCTGTGTGCAGATCAAAGGTTTGGTTCGTGCGCGTCCAGCAGGTACTGAAAATAATGATTTGGTTAGTGGCAAAGTGGAATTGTTGTGCCATGAGTTAAATATTCTGAACGCATCTGTTACTCCTCCATTCCAATTGGAAGATGACAATCTATCAGAGACCACTCGCTTAACTCATCGTGTTTTAGATTTGCGTCGTCCGCAAATGCAAAAGAATTTACGTCTACGTTATAACGTTGCTATTGAGACAAGAAAATATCTTGATCAAGCTGGTTTCATTGATATTGAAACGCCCATGTTGACAAAGAGCACCCCAGAAGGTGCTCGTGACTATTTGGTGCCATCACGTGTACATGATGGTCAGTTCTTTGCGTTACCTCAATCCCCGCAACTATTTAAGCAGTTGTTGATGGTTGCCGGCTTTGATCGTTACTATCAAATTACTAAGTGTTTCCGCGATGAAGATTTACGCGCGGATCGTCAACCTGAATTTACTCAGATAGACTGTGAAACAGCATTCTTGGATGAATATGAGATTAGAGATCTTTTTGAAAACATGGTTCGCCATATTTTCAAAACAGTCATGAATGTTGAGTTGGCGAATCCATTCCCAGTGATGCCTTACTCTGAGGCAATGGCACGTTTTGGTTCGGATAAGCCTGACTTGCGTGTGAAGTTAGAGTTCACAGAATTAACAGACGTTATGAAGGATGTTGATTTCAAAGTGTTCTCTGGCCCAGCTAATCAAGCTAATGGTCGTGTAGTTGGTTTGTGTATACCAGGTGGCTCAGTAATCAGCCGTAGCGATATTGATGATTACACCCAATTTGTTGGAATTTATGGGGCTAAGGGTTTAGCTTGGATTAAGGTTAATGAGATTGCTAAAGGTCGTGATGGCTTGCAATCACCGATTGTTAAAAATCTTCATGACGCCGCAATTGCTGAGATTCTAAAACGTACCAATGCAAAAGATGGCGACATTATTTTCTTTGGCGCTGACAAGGAAAAAGTTGTTAATGATGCAATTGGCGCATTGCGTTTGAAGATTGGCCATTCTGCATGGGCAAAAGAAAATGGCTTGATGGAGCAGGGTTGGAAGCCAATGTGGGTTGTTGATTTCCCAATGTTTGATTACGACGAAGATGCGGCTCGTTGGGTTGCTTGTCACCATCCATTCACAAGTCCTAAAGATGAGCATTTAAATTACTTAGAAACAGATCCTGGTAAGTGCTTGGCAAAAGCCTATGACATGGTTCTTAATGGCTGGGAAATTGGTGGTGGTTCAGTTCGTATTCATAAGGAATCTGTTCAGAGCCAAGTTTTCAGAGCATTGAAGATTGGCCCTGAAGAAGCTCAGGCTAAATTTGGTTTCTTGTTAGATGCTTTGCAATACGGGGCGCCTCCACATGGGGGTATCGCATTTGGTTTGGATCGTATTGTGACGATGATGACTGGTGCGGAATCAATTCGTGATGTCATTGCATTCCCTAAAACTCAGCGCGCACAATGTTTGTTAACTCAAGCACCAAGCCCTGTGGATGAAAAGCAGTTACGTGAATTGCACATTCGTCTACGTAACACTCAGATGCCTGCATGAAGATCCCTATCTCGGTACTAGTCGTGATTTACACGACTAGCAACGAGGTGCTCTTGATAGAAAGAGCAGATCATCATGGCTACTGGCAATCTGTAACTGGTAGCCTTAATCAAATTGATGAGCCGTTGCAGATGGCGGCCGCTAGAGAAGTGTTTGAAGAGACTGGTATAGATACTCATCAATTGCCAGATGGAGCTCTTCAATCAATGAATCATCATATTGACTATGAAATTTATCCTGAGTGGCGCCACCGGTACCCTGATGGTGTTACTCAAAATACTGAGCATTGGTTTAAGCTGCAATTACCTAGCAAAATGCCTATTAAGTTATCGCCAAGAGAGCATATCTCTCATCAGTGGCTTGATATGCAGTCGGCTGCCAAACTTTGTTTTTCCCCTAGTAATCAAGAGGCAATATTAAGACTAAATTCTGATTAGAATTGTCTTATGTCATTGTTGCGAAGAGATCGTTGGCAAAGTATTCAAACCCTCAAATTGCTTGAGGGAGGTATAGATTATTTTGAGCGGGTTGAGGCTGTTTTGACGGCCGCAAAAAAATCTATATATCTAGAGGTTTATATTTTCTCAGCGGATTCTCAAGCAAAAAAAATAGTCGATATTCTTTGTCTTGCTGCTCAAAGAGGTGTAGAGGTGAAGGTAATCTTAGACTGGTTAGGTTCATCGCCTTTTCAGTATGAAAAAGATTTTTTATCCGCTGGCGTTCAATTTAGTTATTACAACCCTGCCTGGTTTGGAACTTTAGGATTTTCTAGAACTCATCGAAAGTTAATCGTGGTTGATGAGCTGGTTGCATTTGTTGGCGGAGTGAATATTTGTGACGATTCAAAAGATGTTCTAGGCAATCAATTGCCTGGTATACGTTGGGATCTTGCTCTAGAGGTGACTGGTGCAATCGTGGAGAAAGTACATGCCACCTTCCTTCGGCAATGGCAACGGCTTCAGCCGAATGCTTTACACCCCAAAAATATTTTAAAGAGAATTCTTGCGCAAGAATTACCTTGGAGTTCGAGCCATTTTCTTGGATTGCGACATGGCAATAAAGAGGGTTTGGCATTCATAGCTAGAGATAACTTGCATCATCGTCGTGATATTGAGCGAGCATATTTAAAGGCAATTGGTCAGGCTCGAGATGAAATATGGTTGGCAACACCCTACTTCCTGCCAGGGCGTCGCTTAAGAAAGGCTTTGGTTAATGCGGCAAAGCGTGGTGTTTCAGTTAATTTGTTGCTGGGAACAGATGAGTTCAAGATTTTAAATTGGGCAGTTCCTAGTTTGTACGGTCAATTGCTGGCTGCAAATATTGTTATATATGAATATCCCAAGGCCTTGCTGCACACTAAGGCAATGGTTGTTGATAGAAGGTGGGCGACGCTTGGATCATCTAACTGTGATCATCTATCTTTCTTGTTAAATCATGAGGCAAATTTAATCATCAGAAACCACCAGGTGATTAAAGAGATTCGTTGGAAAATAGCTGATCAAGCAAATGACAATGGGATTAAAGTAGAGCCTAATGTTTATGCCCAAAGATCCTATCTTAAAAAAGTATTCAATTGGGTGGTATATGTTTTCGTTAGAGCCACAATGAGTTTATTAACAATCAGTGTTAAAGATAAAGAAATACCAAAAATCAATTGATTGTGAAGTTGCCTATTTAATTTGAAAGAGTGTGCATATGAGGCGTGCCTCGTACGACGAAAATTCAGTCAGACCTGATAATAAAAAAGCTAGCGACTGGAAGGTTATAGCTAATTTATTGCCATATTTATGGGCTTTTAAATGGCGCGTTGGGTTGGCTTTGACATGCTTGATTGCTGCTAAGGTAGCTAATCTTGGTGTCCCAATTTTGCTCAAAGCTCTGATTGATGCAATGAGTGTGCCTTTAGGGGTTGAGGCTGTATTGGTTGTGCCCGTATCGCTAATATTGGCTTATGGGTTATTGCGCTTATCAGCTTCTATATTTACTGAGCTAAGAGAGTTGCTCTTTTCTAGAGTGACAGAGAGTGCTGTACGTACTGTGGCACTTAAGGTGTTTGAGCATTTGCATGCTTTATCTTTGCGGTTTCATTTATCTCGTCAAACAGGGGGTATGACACGTGATATCGAGCGTGGCACCAGAGGTATTCAGTCGCTAATTTCTTATTCTTTGTACAGCATTATTCCAACGATTGTTGAATTATGTTTGGTATTGGGTTATTTCATTTGGGCATATAACTATTTGTTTGCAGTTATTACGCTGATAGCTCTGGTGTTGTATGTGATTTACACCATTGTTGTTACCGAGTGGCGTACGCAGTACAGAAGAAAAATGAATGAACTCGACTCAAAGGCAAATCAGAGAGCTATTGATTCTCTAATTAACTTTGAAACTGTTAAATATTTTGGGAATGAACAATATGAATCAAAACGATACGATGAGAATCTGCATCGATATCGAGAGGCTGCGATTAAGTCACAGCGTTCGCTGGCCTTATTAAATGCTGGTCAGCAAACTATCATTGCTGTTGGTTTAATACTAATCCTTTGGTTGGCCACGCAAGGAGTGTCGGACGGTGTAATGACACTAGGTGATTTGGTGTTGGTCAACGTTTTGATGATTCAACTTTATATTCCTTTGAATTTCTTGGGTGTTATTTACCGAGAGATAAAACAGGCATTAACAGACATGGATCGTATGTTTAGCCTCTTGGGCACTAATCAAGAAATTGCTGATGATCCTAATGCTAGTGATTTATCAATAGCCAACCAATCATTAGGGCCGCGGGTTATCTTTGACCAAGTGTCATTTTCTTATGAGCCTGCAAGAGGCATTATTAAAAATATTAGTTTTGAGGTTTCGCCCGGTCAGACAACTGCAGTGGTGGGGCATAGTGGCGCAGGTAAAAGTACGCTGGCTAGATTGTTATTCCGTTTTTATGATGTAACTGATGGGGCTATTTATTTAGATCATCAGAATATAAAAAGTGTCACGCAAAAAAGTTTGAGACAGGCAATTGGCATCGTTCCTCAAGACACCGTTTTATTTAATGATACTGTGGCACATAACATTGCTTATGGTCGTCCTGGTGCAACTCAAGAGCAGGTTGAGTCAGCTGCTCGCCTAGCTCAGATACATGAATTTATTATGTCTTTGCCTGATGGCTATCAGACTACTGTTGGTGAGCGTGGTTTGAAGTTATCTGGTGGCGAAAAACAAAGAGTGGCTATTGCTAGAACTTTATTAAAGAATCCGTCTTTATTGATTTTTGATGAAGCCACTTCTGCGCTTGATTCTGAAACTGAAAGAGCAATCCAAAAAGAATTAATTGCTTTAGCACAGAATAGGTCAACTTTAATCATTGCACATAGGTTGTCTACGATTATTCATGCACATCAAATTCTAGTGATGGATGATGGCTGCATCATCGAAAGAGGAACTCATGAAGAGCTATTGGCATATGGCGGTCGTTATGCTGAAATGTGGCGAGTACAGCAATCCCAAATCGAGCTAATATCCTGATATGGCAATTAAAGATCCAGCTTCTTTCTTGAAAGGGGCATTTGAAGTAGCGCTTAAGGCGGCAGACCCACTGGTTGTTTTACCAATGAGTCTTGAGAAGGTGTTTTCAAAACCTTTGGAAGGGCGCTGTTTGGTTTTGGGCGCCGGCAAAGCCGCGGCTTCAATGGCAGTGGCTTTGGAGTCGTTTGCTGCTAATAATTGGCCCAAAGCACAACTGGAGGGTCAAGTAATTACTCGGTATGGCCATGCCTTGCCAACAAAAATTATTAAGGTAGTTGAAGCGGGGCATCCTGTTCCAGATGAATCTGGTATGAAAGCTGCGCAAGCCACCTTGGATTTGGTGAAGACGTTGCGACCCGGCGATCATTTGATTGCACTTATATCAGGTGGCGGTTCGAGTTTATTGACGCTACCTGCCGATGGTTTGACTATTGAAGATTTGAGATTGACCACGCAGGCACTATTAAGATCTGGCGCTCCAATCGGACAGATGAATATTGTGCGTAAACATTTATCTGCTATTTTGGGTGGGCATATGGCTAGAGAAGCTGTGGCGCGTGGAGCCAAGATAGATGCTTTTTTAATTTCTGATGTTACTGGTGATCATCCATCAAGTATTGCTAGCGGACCTTGTGCGCCAGATGACTCAACATTTGGTGATGCATTACAGATTTTGAAAGATTATGGTTTGCTGGGTGGGCAGTTACCTGCATCCGTTGTTAAGTATTTAAACGATGGCTTAAGTGGGGTTCATCCGGAGACACCAAAGTCAAATGATCCAATTTTTAAGCAAAGTAATAACCATCTAATTGCGACAGCGCACGCGTGCTTAGAAGTGGCTGCCAAATATTGCGAGTCAAAAGGTGTTAAGCCTGTTATTTTGGGCGATACCGTGATGGGTGAGGCTAAAGATGTGGCATTGATGCAAGCATCAATTGCCAGAGAAATTTATTTATACGACAAACCATTTAACAAGCCAGTGGCTTTGCTGTCTGGCGGTGAGTGCACTGTGACGATTCCATCGGGGGTCAAGGGTCGCGGTGGCCGTTGCAGTGAGTTTTTGCTATCCCTATTTGCTGCTACAGAAGATTTAAAAACATTATCAGGATTAGCGGCAGATACCGATGGTATCGACGGTAGTGAGGATAATGCAGGTGCTTGGTTTGTATCGGGGTTTAGGAATGCTGAGAAAGATCAGCATTTTTTTGTAAGGGATTGTTTGAGTAAGCACGATAGTTATGGGTTTTTTCAGAAAATGAATGCATTGGTTCACACCGGCCCTACATTAACTAATGTGAATGATTTTCGAATATTGCTAATTGATAGTGAAAGTTGATTAATGAGTTCTGTGAATACGATTGAAATTTGTCAGCCTGATGATTGGCACTTGCATGTAAGAGATGGTGAGTTTTTGCCTGATTTATTAAGGCATACAGCCAGTCAGTTTGCGCGCGCAATCATCATGCCAAATTTGAAGCCACCAGTCACTAATGCAGACATGGCAGTTGCTTATAAAACTCGGATTTTGAATGCTTTGCCGTCTGGCTCAAATTTTGAACCATTGATGGTTTTGTATTTGACTGATAACACCAGTGCTGATGATGTTAAGCGCGCTAAAGAAGTTGGGGTGGTTGGCTTTAAGTTGTACCCAGCGGGAGCTACAACAAATAGTGATGCTGGTGTTACAGATATTAAGAAATGTGCAAGTGCTCTTGATGCAATGTCCAATTGCGGAATGCCACTTTTGGTTCATGGTGAGGTGACTCATTCTGATATTGACGTATTTGATAGAGAGGCCGTTTTTATTGAGCAAGTATTGGAGCCTTTGCGCGCAAGACATCCTGGCTTAAAAGTGGTTTTTGAGCACATCACTACTAAACAAGCAGCTCAATATGTGGAGTCAGCAGATACCCAAAGGTATGGCGCTATTGCTGCAACCATTACACCGCAACACATGTTGTACAACCGTAATGCGATATTTACTGGAGGTATAAGACCTCATTACTACTGCTTGCCAATTTTAAAAAGAGAAGAGCATCGCCAGGAGTTAGTGCGAGTTGCGATTTCTGGTAACTCCAGATTCTTTTTGGGAACCGATAGTGCGCCACATTTGAAGGGTACTAAAGAAAATGCATGTGGTTGCGCAGGTTGTTATACGGCTTGGCATGCTATGCCTTTGTACGCAGAAGTATTTGATGCAGCTAATGCATTAAATCGTTTGGAAGGGTTTGCTAGCCAATTTGGACCTGATTTTTATGGCTTACCAAGAAATACTAAGAAATTAACTTTACGTCGCCAGACTCAGCAAATACCTGATGAATTCCCTATGGGTAGTGGCACAGTGGTGCCATTACGTGCTGGCGAAACCATTGCTTGGTCAATAGTCGGTTAGACTAGAGGCGCAGAGTCGGTAAGGCAATCGCTGCTTTGGTAACAAAGGAGAGGAAAGTCCGGACTCCATAGGACAGGGTGATGGCTAACGGCCATCCACGGTGACGTGAGGAATAGGGCCACAGAGACGAGCGTATTTAGTTACGGTGAAACGCGGTAACCTCCACTCGGAGCAATCCCAAATAGGCAAGCGTTGAGGCGGTCCGCTGAGCTTGCGGGTAGGGAGCTTGAGTTCACTGGTAACAGTGAAACTAGATGAATGATTGCCCCTTTACGAAAGTATGGGCGACAGAATCCGGCTTAATAGCCGGCTCTGCACTTTTTATATTTCTACAATTTCAATGCTGTGAGTAATTTCAGCAGTTTTGCCTAGCATAATGGTGGCAGAGCAATACTTATCATGAGATAAGGCAACAGCCTTCTCAACACGGCTTAATTCGAGATTTTTCCCCGTGACGGTAAATTTCATATGAATCTTTGTGAAGATTTTTGGGTCCTCATTGGCTCGTTCTGCCTCTAAACTGACCTGGCAGTCATGAATATCTTGTCTAGCTCGTTTTAGGATCATGACTACGTCAAAGCAAGTGCAACCACCAGCCCCAACTAACATCATTTCCATTGGGCGAGGAGCCAGGTTTCTACCCCCTGCTTCAGGCGCGCCATCCATATTGACTAGGTGTCCGCTGCCTGTTTCGGCACTAAATGCCATGCCATCTTTTCCTAGCCATTTGATCGTTGCTTGCATGTTTTCCTCAAATTTTGAACTTAACTAATAAACCTCATCATAAGGCTTTTGACTTAGACAAAACATAAAATAGTCAATAAAAACAATAACTTTCTTGCATATTTGATATGCCTAGCTATAATTTTCATATCGAATTAACTAATTTTTGGGATTTTAGCTAATTCTCAGTTTGTCTCCTCCACCCTCCAAAAAGGTGGATTTCAGCCCAGGAAGTGTTTCCTGGGCTTTTTTTTGCTACAATAGAAGGCTTTCCCAGTTTGCCCATGGGAAAAGTGATGTGCCAACTGTTCATTTGAACTGCGAGCCTGCAAACATAAGCGGAGCCAAAGGAATGATGTAATGGTTGTTTTGATAGGGCTTAACAATTTAAGGTAATCATGAAAACTTTCTCAGCAAAACCGCATGAGGTGAAGCGTGAGTGGTTCGTGATTGACGCTACGGACAAAGTCCTCGGTCGTGTCGCCAGTGAAGTGGCACACCGTCTACGCGGCAAGCACAAGCCAGAATTCACCCCACACGTTGATACAGGCGACTTTATCGTCATTATTAATGCTTCTAAGTTGCGCGTGACTGGCACTAAGGGCTTGAATAAAAAATACTACACGCACAGTGGCTATCCTGGCGGCATCTACGAAACTAACTTCGACAAGATGCAAGCTCGTTTCCCTGGTCGTGCTCTCGAGAAGGCTGTTAAAGGCATGTTGCCTAAAGGCCCACTTGGCTATGCAATGATCAAGAAATTGAAAGTTTATGCAGAAGCTGACCACCCACACGCGGCTCAACAGCCAAGCGTTCTTGAGATCTAAGGAGCCGATATGATTGGAAACTGGAACTATGGTACTGGCCGTCGTAAGAGCTCAGTAGCCCGCGTATTCATCAAGGCTGGTAAAGGTGAAATTCTTGTAAACGGCAAGCCAATTGCTGAATACTTTGCTCGTGAAACATCACGCATGATCGTTCGTCAGCCTTTAGAGTTGACTAATCACGGTACAACATTTGACATTAAAGTAAACGTGTCAGGTGGTGGTGAGACAGGTCAAGCTGGTGCGGTTCGTCACGGTGTGACACGTGCTTTGATCGACTACGATGCAGCATTGAAGCCAACGCTATCTAAAGCAGGTTTCGTAACACGTGATGCTCGTGAAGTTGAACGTAAAAAAGTTGGTTTGCATGGCGCGCGTCGTCGCAAACAGTTCAGCAAACGTTAATTTTTTTTGCTGTTCTACGAAAAGCCGCGCACTGCGCGGCTTTTTCTTTTCTACAATAGCGATATTGGAGGATTTAAATGATCAAAGTTGGCATTGTTGGTGGAACGGGCTATACAGGCGTTGAGTTACTGCGTTTGTTATCACAGCACCCAAAGGTTCAGTTAACGGCTATAACGTCTCGTAAAGAGGCGGGAATGCCTGTGGCTGAGATGTTCCCATCTCTGAGGGGTAGGGTTGATTTATGCTTTACGACGCCAGAAGAGGCCAAATTAACAGAGTGTGATGCTGTTTTTTTTGCAACACCACATGGCGTTGCTATGGCTCAAGCTAAAGAACTTCTTGCCGCTGGTGTGAAGGTATTAGATTTAGCTGCGGATTTTCGCCTTAAAGATACGGCAGAGTTTGAAAAATGGTATGGAATGCCACATGCCTGCCCTGAGATCTTGGCAGAAGCTGTATATGGCTTGGCTGAAATTAATCGTGAAGCCATTAAGAAAGCAAGAGTCGTGGGTTTGGCAGGTTGTTACCCAACCTCTGTTCAGTTAGGTTATGCACCATTGTTATCACCGAAATCAACGGGTGGCAAAAACCTAGTTGATTTGAGTACTTTAATTTCTGATTCAAAATCAGGTGTTTCTGGGGCTGGCCGCAAAGCTGAGGTGGGCACTTTATTAGCTGAAGCCGGTGATAACTTTAAAGCGTATGGTGTTAAAGGCCACAGGCACCATCCTGAAATTTGTCAGGGTTTATCGGCGATTGCTGGTGGTAAACCGGTGGGGCTAACTTTTGTACCTCATTTAACACCCATGATCAGAGGTATTCATTCAACTTTGTATGCCAGAATTCTTCCCGAGGGCAAGGATGTTGACTATCAAGCCCTATTTGAGAAGTTTTATGAGGGTGAGCCGTTTGTTGACGTAATGCCAGCTGGCAGCACACCAGAGACTCGCTCGGTGAGAGGTAGTAATGCTCTTAGGATTGCAGTACACCGCCCTCAAGGTGGCGATATGTTGGTAATTTTGGTGGTTGAGGATAACCTCGTTAAGGGGGCATCCGGACAAGGCGTTCAGTGTTTGAACCTCATGTTTGGCTTGCCAGAAAATACGGGATTAACCCACATCGCATTATTGCCATAAAGCCCCTACAGTAAATATTGGAATTGAGGCATACAATATTAGTTATGTAACAAAAGGAGTCCAAGATGACCGCTACACAAACAACACAAGCAACAGATAATTTAGAGCCACCAATGCCACTTATCTTTACAGATAGTGCTGTAGCAAAAGTGGCAGATTTGATTGCAGAAGAAGGCAACCCAGATTTGAAATTGCGCGTATTCGTGCAAGGTGGTGGTTGTTCAGGTTTTCAGTATGGTTTCACATTTGATGAAGCTGTTAATGAAGACGACACATTGGTAACCAAAGGTAATGTGACTTTGTTGATTGATTCAATGAGCTTCCAATATTTGGTTGGCGCAGAGATTGATTACAAAGAAGATATCAACGGTTCTCAATTCGTGATTAAAAATCCTAATGCCACAACAACATGTGGTTGCGGATCTTCTTTCTCAGCCTAATTAAGCGGGGTAGCAAGCGCCCAACGGGCGCAGACCTCTAGCACCAGTAACAGCCGGCATATTTGCTGGCTGTTTTTCTTTGTGCGCCCAAGCCAGCCAAGCAAATGCGGCTGCTTCAACTGCTTGTGGATCAATGCCTTCTGTTGCTGTACTTTGAAAGCCTGCGCTTGGAATCCACGAGCAGATTCTTTTTAGGGAATTAATCAAGGCTGTATTTTTAATACCACCCCCACAAATCAAGAGGCGTTTTGTTTCTGGGGCATATTCCTTCAAAGCTTGAGCAATCGATTGAGCTGTGAGCATTAACAAACTTGCTTGAACGTCTTGTGGGTTAGCTTTACTGCTACCAGTTTGCTCTAGATGATGCTTGAGCCAGGTAGGATTAAAAAGGTCGCGTCCTGTGCTCTTAGGCGCTCTTTTTGCAAAATACTGATCAGCTAGCATGCTATTTACTAACTTTTCAATGGGCTGACCTTGCTCTGCCCATTGACCACCATCATCATAGGCCTTGCCTAGGGAGTGATTAGTCCAGTAGTCCATTAGGGCGTTACCTGGACCGCAGTCAAAACCAATGATCTTGTTGGAAATCAGGCTCAGATTTGCAATGCCGCCGATATTAAGTATGGCAACAGGTTGATCGCTTGAAAATTGAGTTGCATGAAAGGCCGGGACTAATGGAGCGCCTTGTCCGCCAGCGGCAATGTCCCTACTTCGAAAATCTGCAATCACATCGATATTGGATAGTTCTGCCAATAATGCAGGATTGAGTGACTGCTTGGTATATCCAATGCCATCATGTAATTGAGGTTGATGTCGAATGGTTTGTCCGTGAGCTCCAACCGCTTGGATTTCTGATGCTTCAAGCTTAGATTTTTTGAGTATTTCCGTGACTGCTAGGTGATAGTGGTGTGCCAATTGATTGGCTGCTAGGGCCTCAATATGTAGCTCATTATCACTAGGCGCTTGGAGTTTGAAGTATGTTTCCTGAAGATTTTTGTCCATTGGCACTTCAACGTGCAGCAAAATTTTGGTTTTCCCGGATTTAGGAATCTCAGCTAAAACGGCATCTATTCCATCCATGCTCGTTCCGGACATAATGCCAATATAGTAATTCTTCATAGGGTTGACTCTTAAGTGATGCGACAATGATGTTCTAGGAAATAAATGTAACCGATAGATTATGTCTTTAGCTAACGAGAATAAAACAGAACAAGTTAAATATCCAATTACAGACCGTGTTTTGGAGTCTTTAGCCGTCACCAAGCGTGGTTGCGAGGAATTATTGGTGGAAGCGGAGTGGGTTTCTAAATTGGCCCGTAGTGAGGCTACAAAAACCCCGTTAAGGATTAAGTTAGGCTTAGATCCTACTGCCCCTGACATTCATTTGGGTCATACAGTTGTTTTGAACAAGATGCGTCAGTTGCAGGATTTGGGCCATACGGTCATTTTCTTGATTGGCGACTTTACCAGCATGATTGGTGACCCTTCAGGAAGGAATGCAACTCGTCCGCCTCTGACTAAAGAAGAAATTGCAGTTAATGCTCAGACTTACTATCAGCAGGCAAGTTTAGTTTTAGACCCATCTAAAACTGAAGTGAGATACAACAGTGAGTGGTGCGATCCTTTAGGCGCTAGAGGCATGATTCAGTTGGCGGCAAAATATACCGTTGCCCGCATGTTAGAACGTGATGATTTTACGAAGCGTTATAAGGGTGGTATCCCAATTTCTGTTCATGAGTTTTTATACCCGTTAATGCAAGGTTATGACTCGGTTGCGCTAAAGAGTGATTTGGAGTTGGGTGGTACGGATCAGAAGTTCAATTTACTTGTGGGTCGTGAGTTGCAAAAAGAGTATGGTCAAGAAGCTCAATGTATCTTGACGATGCCCTTGTTGGTTGGCACTGATGGTGTCGACAAGATGAGTAAGTCTAAGAATAACTACATTGGTATTAGTGAAGCGCCTAATGATATGTTTGGCAAGTTAATGAGTATTTCTGATGATTTGATGTGGAGTTATTTCACGCTCTTATCGTTTAAGCCACTTGCTGAAATTGCTAAGATGAAAGAAGAGGTAGCATCTGGGCGCAATCCTAGAGACTTTAAGGTTGCATTAGGTCAAGAGATTGTGGCGAGATTCCATAGTTCTGCCGCAGCAGAAAAATCTTTAGAGGACTTTAATCACCGCGCAAAAGGTGGTGTTCCTGACGATATTCCAGAGGTGACATTAACTGGTGCACCATTGGGTATTGGACAGTTACTGAAGCAGGCTAACTTGGTTCCAAGTACATCTGAAGCGATGCGTAATTTAGAACAGGGCGGAGTAAAAATTGACGGCACTACTGTTAGTGATAAGTCCCTGAAAGTTGAAGCTGGCACATTTGTTATTCAGGTTGGCAAACGTAGATTTGCAAAAATCACGCTTTCTTAAGCAAGTATGACGATTGTTTATTTAATTCGCCATGGCGAAACAATGTGGAATCGTGAAAAGCGATTGCAAGGTCATATTGATATTGGTTTAAATGATGCTGGTTTTTGGCAAGCTGAATGCTTGGCTAGACATATGGCTGGTAAAAATTTGGCTGCTGTTATTTCTAGTGATTTAAGTCGAGCCATTGATACTGCTAAACCAATTGCTGAGCATCATGAGCTCGATTTAATCTTTGATCCTGCGTTACGTGAGAGGCATTACGGCATCATGCAGGGTTTAAGCCATCAAGAGATTGCAGAGAACCATCCGCGCAATCATGCGGCTTGGAAAAACCGAGAAGTAGATTTTCAACCTGAGTCTGGTGAAAGTTTGCAGCAGTTTTATGACCGGGTAGTTGATGCTGTTAAGCATTGGGCTGATGCCTATCCTGATCAGGAGATTGCTGTAGTGGCTCATGGTGGTGTGCTTGATTGTTTAAATCGAGCTGCGACCAACAAAACGCTTGCGCAGGCACGAGATTTTGAAATTCTTAATGCGAGCTTAAATACACTAAGCTATAAAAATGGACGTTTTGAGTTAATTAAGTGGGGTGATGTGAGTCACCTAGAGAGCTCAACTGGTCAGCTTAATAAATCTTTAGACGAGGTTGATGGTAGTCCAAGGTGAGCATAAGCTAAAGCTGTAGCTACTCTGCCGCGAGGTGTTCTTTGTAAGAACCCTTGTTGAATCAAATAAGGCTCAATAACATCCTCAATTGTTTCTCTCTCTTCGCTAATGGCGGAGGCGAGGTTATCCACGCCTACTGGGCCGCCATCAAATTTATGGACAATGGCTTCTAATAGCTTTCTATCCATAACATCAAAACCTACTGCATCTACATCTAGCATTGATAGGGCTGCATCAGCAATTGATTGCGTAATTTGACCATTGGCTTTGACTTCAGCATAGTCTCTGACCCGCCTTAATAGGCGGTTAGCAATTCTTGGTGTGCCACGAGATCGTTTAGCGATTTCTAGGGCGCCACCATCATCTAACCCAGCATTTAGTAAATTAGCAGAGCGTTTTACAATCAATGACAACTCTTCAACTGTGTAGAACTCTAAGCGCGCAACAATACCAAATCGGTCTCTGAGTGGATTGGTGAGCATTCCTGCGCGTGTTGTTGCACCGATTAGGGTAAATGGCTTTAAATCTAGTTTCACGCTTCTGGCAGCTGGGCCATCGCCAATCATGATGTCAATCGCGTAATCCTCAAGTGCTGGGTACAGAATTTCTTCTACAACTGGAGATAGTCTATGAATCTCGTCAATGAATAAAACATCATTAGCTTCAAGATTGGTAAGGAGTGCGGCTAAGTCACCAGGGCGATCTAGCACTGGCCCACTCGTTTGACGTAGGTTGACACCCATCTCTCTGGCAATAATATGAGCCAGAGTGGTTTTACCTAATCCAGGAGGGCCAAATAAAAGCACATGATCGAGAGCTTCCTGTCTTTGTTTAGCTGCTGATATAAAAATTTCTAGTTGGCCACGAGCTTTTTTCTGACCAACATACTCTTCTAATTGTTTGGGTCGTAGCGCTCGCTCTAATGCATTGTCATCAGTGCTTGCGGCTGCTGTAACCAAGCGTTCTTCTTGGTTGTTTGCCGAAGGGGTGATGTCGTCAGTTTTTATCGCCATGAGTAGAGTTTATTACTATTTGGACAATCTACTTACGCTTTAGATAAGGCCTTGAGGGCTAGTCTGATGCCATCAGACACTGAGCTTCCTGGGATTACTTGTTTTAGTGCCAATTGGGCCTCTTTATCAGAGTAGCCTAGGGCCGTTAATGCCTGCAGAATTTCTAGTTGGTTATCTGTTTGATGAGTTTGATTTGATAAGCCAATATCTGCACCGATTTTCCCTTTAAGCTCTAAAAGCAGGCGTTCAGCTGTCTTTTTGCCAATACCTGGAACCTTAGTGAGTCGAGCAGATTCTTGTAGCGTGACAGCTTGTGCTAACTCTTCAACACTCATGCCAGATAGCAGTGACAAAGCAGTCCTTGCTCCAATACCGCTAATTTTGATAAGAGATCTAAATGCTTCTCTTTCAGAGTCGGTGGCAAACCCAAATAATTGTTGGGCATCTTCGCGCACCACAAAATGAGTGAGCAACGTAACCTGTTGGCCAATCGCTGGCATTTGATAAAGGGTGCTCATGGGCACGTCAATTTCATAGCCTACGCCATGGCAATCCACAATAAGTCTGGGCGGGGTATTGGCAATTAAGATGCCTTGTATTCTTCCAATCATGTCGACATCTTAAGCTGATTATCGAAATTGTTGTAGTCGCTCATTAAGTTCTCTGTGATGTGCTGCGCAAATAGCGACAGCTAATGCATCAGATGCATCTGTGCCGGCAACTTTATTTAGTTTTAACAAACGTTTTACCATTTCTTGGACTTGGCTTTTGCTCGCTCTTCCAGAGCCCACAATTGCTTTTTTAACTTCTAGAGCGCTGAACTCAACCATGGGTAAGCCACCAGACACTAAAGATGCAATTGCTGCTCCGCGAGCTTGGCCAAGTAGAAGTGTCGATCTTGGGTTTACGTTTAAAAAAACTTGTTCCATCGAGGCAGCATCTGGTTTGTATAAATCAACCACCTCTCTAATGCCTGCGTACAGCGTGGCTAATCGTTGTGGAACTGAAATTTCAGTTCCACCTGTTTCGATTGTGCCCGATGCTATGTAATTTAGACGTTGACCCTGAACTTCAATAACGCCAAATCCACTGACGCGAAGTGCTGGGTCAATACCTAAAATGCGCATATTAATGACGGAAGTGACGTGTGCCTGTGTAGACCATTGCTACACCACGTTCATCGGCCGCGGCAACAACTTCGTCATCGCGCATACTGCCACCTGGCTGAATAACGCAGGTAGCGCCTGCATCCACCACAACATCTAATCCGTCTCTGAACGGGAAGAATGCATCGCTAGCTACAGCTGAATTTTGGAGTGTTAAACCGGCGTTTTGAGCTTTGATGCTAGCAATTCTGGCTGAGTCAATACGACTCATTTGGCCAGCGCCAACACCGAGTGTCATGCCATCGCCACAGAAAACAATTGCATTTGATTTAACGTATTTCGCAACACGCCAAGCAAACATTAAGTCTTCCATTTCTTTAGGCGTTGGCTGACGTTTTGTAACAACGCGTAATTCACTTGGTAGTACATTTTTAGCATCTGGACTTTGCACTAATAAGCCACCGCCTACACGTTTAATGTCTTGTGGATTGATTGTTTCAGCAAGTTCAATTTCTAATAAGCGAACATTTTGCTTGCTAGCAAAAATTGCTAAAGCTTCTGGTGAGAAAGCTGGGGCAATTAACACTTCCACAAACTGTTTAGATACTGCCTCGGCAGTGGCACCATCACATGGCCTATTAAAGGCAATAATTCCGCCAAAAGCTGAAGTCGAATCTGTTTTAAAAGCTTTTTGGTAAGCCTCAAGCGCAGAGTTTGCTACCGCAACGCCACAAGGGTTGGCATGTTTGATGATTACGCAAGCTGGTTGGCCGCTAGTAACAGTGTTACCAAAGCTCTTAACGCATTCCCATGCGGCATCCGCATCAGCGATATTGTTGTATGACAATTCTTTGCCTTGTAGCTGACGATAGTTTGCAAGGGCGCCAGGAACTAATTGCGTATCTTTGTAAAACGCAGCACTTTGATGTGGGTTTTCACCATAACGCATTTCTTGTACTTTATCGAATGCCAAGTGAAGCGTCTGAGGATATTCGCTACGAGTAGTGTGTTCTAAGTTATCGCCAAGGCTTGATAGGTAGTTGGCAATGGCACCATCGTACTGGGCTGTGTGAGCATAAACCTTTTTAGCTAGTTTGAAGTTGGTAGCAAAAGAAACTTCATTCTTGTTAGCACGCATCTCTGCTAATACGGCGTCATAGTCAGTTGGTGATATTAAGACGGTTACATCTTTATGATTCTTGGCAGCGGCACGAAGCATGGCTGGTCCACCAATATCAATATTTTCAATAGCATCTTCAAAAGAGCACTCTTCTTGAGCAACGGTTTTTTGGAATGGATATAAATTAATCACAAGCATATCGATTGCGCCAATGCCGTGTTCTTTGATGGCAGCCATGTGCTCTGGGTAATCTCTGCGAGCCAATAAGCCCCCATGAACCATTGGGTGGAGTGTCTTAACACGACCATCTAACATTTCAGGAAAGCCAGTAATTTCTGACACCTCTACTACTGGTAAGCCGTTTTCAGCTAATAACTTGGCTGTGCCGCCAGTAGAGATTAATTTAACACCACAGTCATGTAGTGATTTGGCAAAAGGAACAATGCCAGATTTATCAGAAACGGAAAGTAAGGCTGTACGAATCATAAGAGTCTTTTGAAAATAAAAAAGTTAATAAATAGGAGGTTATAAGAGACCGTGTTCTAGTAGTTTCTTTCTAAGGGTATTGCGATTGATGCCTAGATAGTTGGCAGCAAGAGATTGATTTTGGCCAGCATGTTTCATGATTAATTCAAGAACTGGTTTCTCCATCACGCTCAAGACCATTTGATAAACATTGCTTGGTGCGGTGTCACCTAAATCATCTAAATATCTTTTGAGATGCTTTTCAATGGTTTGGCTAACTGGATGTTGTTGAGGGGCTTGCATATTAAGCTGCTTCTAAATAAATTAAATGTTCTGATTCTTCTTTGAGTGAATCAAAGAATTGATTTACTGCTTCTAATTGTTTTTGACAGTCATCAATTGTATTCATGTGATGCCTGAACACATGCGATCCTTTAAGCCCTTTGCAATACCAGCCAATGTGCTTACGTGCTGTGCGAACACCCGCATATTCACCATAAAACTCATAGTGATCAATGAGGTGGTTGTTGAGAATACCTTGTATTTCCGCAACTTTGGGAGCATCTAATAATGTACCTGTTTGCAGGTAGTGCAAGATTTCTCTAAATATCCATGGACGTCCTTGAGCAGCTCTACCAATCATTAATGCATCAGCCCCAGTTAACTTGAGTACCTGAGCAGCTTTATGTGGTGAATTAATGTCGCCGTTGGCAACCACTGGTATTTTGATGGAGGATTTAACTGCAGCAATTGTCTCGTATTCGGCCTCTCCACGATATAGGTCTGCTTTTGTTCGACCGTGAATAGTAAGCATTTCAATGCCACTGTTAACTGCAATTTGAGCAATCTTTAAAGCGTTTTTGTTATCACGATCCCAGCCAGTTCTGATTTTTAATGTGACGGGCACCAGGGGGTAATCTCTCTTAACTGTATTGACAATTTTTTCTAAGATTCTGCCTACCAAGGCTTCATCTTTTAATAGAGCTGATCCCGATGCAACATTACAAACTTTTTTGGCTGGGCAACCCATGTTGATATCAATAATTTGTGCGCCACGGTCAATATTTAAAACTGCTGCTTCAGCCATCATCTCAGGATCCGCTCCAGCTATTTGAACCGATATGGGTTCAACTTCACCATCGTGATTGGCTCTTCTTAGAGTTTTGGCGCTATTCCAGAGCATGGCATTAGAGGCAATCATCTCTGAAACGGCGTAGCCAGCCCCTAGTTTTTTACATAATTGTCGAAATGGGCGATCCGTTACCCCTGCCATGGGGGCCACAAATAAGTTATTTGGAAGTGTGTGCGGACCTAATTTCATCAGGGCGCAACTCTAACATGAGAAGCTTACTTTTGCTTAAATTTTAAGCAAATAGCGACTAGCGTTGTCCAAACATCATTTGGCGAGTAAGGCCTTGTTTAATAGGAGGCATCAGTTGTAGGCTTGATAGTGCAATACCTCTAGCCCAAATGACTGGTTTAAGTTTTGATGTAAATATTCTTGCTAAGAAATCTGTCGTAGTAATCGTTGTATTTCTGTCGCGTTTTCTTAGTTCTTGATATTTTTCGAGTGCCTCGGTCACATTATCTGATTCTGTGAGAACGTCAGCCAAGGTGTGTGCATCTCTTAACCCTAGGTTAAGTCCTTGGCCCGCAACTGGATGCATGGTTTGTGCAGCATTACCAATCCATACTTCATTTTTATCAATTATTTTTTTTCTAGCATTTAATCCTAAGTTGTAGCTACGTAGCTCACCAGCTTCTAAAAAGGTTCCTGCGCGAGTGCCAAATGAAGTTTGTAGCTCGCTTAAAAAAGCTGAGGCATCTAATTGGAGGCGTCGATCAGTTGATTCGGGGCTACCGCACCATACAAGGTTTAAGTATTCAGGACCCTTGTGGCTAGGTAGTAGGGCAAGCGGCCCCTCATTGGTAAATCTTTCCCAAGCCATATGATGGTTTGATTGATTCATCCTAACCCAGCCAACGATTGCTGATTGCTGGTAGTCACGATAGATTTCTTGCCAGTCCTGTTGTTTAAACAACCCGCCTTCAGCATGAATAATTACATCTGCTAAGTTACTAATATCTAAAGCATCAATTTTTTGATCAAAGTGCCATTGGAAATGAGGAGAATTAGCTGCAATCTTTTGAAGTGCGTGTCTAAGAGATAAATGGATATCTGCGTATCTAACAATATGCCCCAAGGCATCTTGCTGCAATTCTTCTCTGCGCACAATGGCTCTACCAAAATGACCACGATGAGACACGTGAATAGTATGAATCGATGGGGATTGATTTGGCCATGCACCTATTGTTTTTAGTAGTAAATGACTGCCTTGAGAAACCGCTAAACCTCGACTGTCACCCTGAGTGACCGCAGCATCACCGCTAGCTAATCGATCATATAACTGAACATGGGCATCAGGTTTCTTATGCAAAATCCAACTGGCACACGCTAGTCCGACTGGGCCTGCACCGATAATGGCGATTGTTTTCATGATGAGTGTTTCATCAAGTATTCAATTTCATTGACGCTGACTGGCACATCTCTACTCATTAGCTCACAATCGCCAGTAGTAACTAATGCATCATCCTCAATGCGGATGCCAATGTCCCAATATTGTGGGTCAACATCATCTGATTTTCTAATATATAAGCCGGGCTCGATGGTTAAAACCATGTTCGGCATCAATGTTCTCCAGGCTTTGGGCTCTGTATTGCTACCAGGTTCTCTGTATTGGCCAACATCATGCACGTCCATGCCTAGCCAATGGCTAGTGCGGTGCATGTAAAAACGCTGATAAGCTTTGGTTTCAAGTGCATTATCCAAACTGCCAATCGTTGAGCGATCAATTAAGTTTAAGTCTAATAAGCCCTGGGTTAAGACGCGTAAGGCAGCATCGTGTGGCGCTTGAAAGTCTAAGCCCTGTTTTGTTTTATCTATTGCTGCTATTTGTGCGGCTAGAACAATTTCGTAGACCGCTTTTTGTGCACCTGAAAATTTTCCGTTAACTGGAAAAGTTCTAGTGATGTCTGAGGCATAGCCATCTAACTCGCATCCTGCATCAATAAGACATAAATCACCATCTTTTAATTCTGCATTGCCTGCTCTGTGGTGTAAGACGCATGCGTTAGCGCCAGTTGCGACAATGCTGTTGTATGCAACACTTTGTGCGCCCGCGTATCTAAAAGTGTGTAATAGCTCTGCTTCTAGATGGTATTCACGTAGGCCTGGGCGACTAGCTTGCATTGCCCTAATGTGCCCCTTTGCTGCAATTTTCCCAGCTTGGCGCATGATGTTGATTTCATGTTGATCTTTGAATAAGCGCATTTCATGAACAATCGTTTCTGCATCAAACAATACTGCAGGTGTGTTTGCGCCAGTTCTTGCCATACCTTTTACTTCATTGAGCCAATTTTTTAATTGGTTATTGATGGGCTCAGCATTAATCAATCTTGAAAAAATAGCATTTTGATTGGCTAAGTAGGTTGGCATTTTTTCATCTAATTGTGCGTTAGAAAATGCAGAATTAATTCCTAGATATTTAGGGGCTGCTTCAGGGCCTAGACGCCAACCATCCCAAATCTCTCTATCTAAATCTTTCGGTCTACAAAATAGAATGGTTTCAGTTTTATCTGACTTGACGATCATCACCAGTGTTGCGCCTGGTTCATCAAAACCTGTTAAGTAGTAGAAATCAGAATCATGGCGATATGGAAAGTCGCTATCTCTATTGCGGTATTTTTCAGCAGCGGTATCAATGATCAGAATGCCGCCACCACTTTTTGCAAGAATAGATTCGGCTACGCGATTTCTTCTTTGCGCATAAAGTGCTTGGGGAAATTCTTGATTAAATATTGTCATTGCTATTTAGTTCAGCCAATCTTTCTGGGGTGCCAACGTCTACCCATAAAACATTTAGCATTTCTCCTAAGACCAAATTTTCACTCATGGCTGATCTTAGTATGGGCGCCAGTTTTGCCACAGACCCCATCTTAATACTTTTAAATAAATCTTGGTGGTACAGGCCTGCCCCTGAAAAAGTATGGTTAATTGATGAGCTAGTTTTGTCTGTTACCAAATTACCATTGAGCTGAAAATCACCTTCAGGATGGTGGCTGGGATTCTGAGTTAAAAAAAGATAAGCCATTGGGGGTTGCTTGTGTTTTCTTAGCTGATTCGTGATTTCTAAAATTCTTTCAAAAGGAAACTGCGGGCAAAACACATCTCCATTTATTGCAAAAAAGTAATCATCAATTTTCATAAGAGACATTGCTTGACGAAGTCCGCCTGCAGTTTCTAAAGCCTCATTCTCAGCAGATAACTGAATGTTTAATTTTTTAAATCTATCTTGACTAAAGTGTTGAATAATTTTTTCGCCTAACCAAGCGTGATTGATCACAACATTAGTTAAATGATTGGTAGCAAGCCCATCAATATGCCAGTCAATCAATGCTTTCCCCTTTACCTGCAGTAAAGGCTTCGGCGTATGGTCAGTCAGAGGGCGCATTCTTTCGCCACGACCAGCAGCTAATACCATGCAAGGAATTGTCTGGGTTTTATGCATCAGAAGGTCAGTCCGTCTGGTCTTTGAATGCCTTCAATGCTATCTAGTAGCTGCACCAAAGGTTTCAAGGCAATATATCTCTCCGCAACTTTTCTTGTGTATTTGAAAACCAAAGGAATGTCTTTTAGATAGCCATCCTTGCCATCACGGTGGTAAAGCCTTGCAAATATGCCTAATACTTTGAGATGTCTTTGTAGACCCATCCATTCGTAGTCACGGTAAAAGTCACCAAATTCGTTTTGGACTGGTAAGCCAGCTTTTCGAGCTTTATCCCAATACCGAATTAGCCAATCCATTTGTTCTGGCTCTTCCCATTCAATATAAGCATCTCTGTAAAGAGAGGCTAAATCATATGTAATAGGACCATACACAGCATCCTGGAAATCCAAAATACCTGGATTATTCTGATCTGTGACCATTAGGTTTCTACTGTGATAGTCCCTATGGACTATTACTTTTGCTTGAGAAAGATTATTTTGCAAAATGAGGTCAAACACCTTTGCCAAATCATCTTTTTGTTTGGCATCTAGTTCAATTTGTAGGTGTTTACCTAAGTACCACTCTGGGAATAGGTCTAGTTCACGGGTCAATAGAGCTTTGTCATATTCAGGTAAAAGCCCGGGTTTGCTGGCAAGTTGCATTTGAATTAAAGCGTTATTAGCATCTTGGTACAGTTTTGGGGCAGTTTGCTGATTTAAGACTGATAGGTATGTCTGATTACCTAAATCCGTTAATAGTAAAAATCCTTGCTCAATATCTTTTTCAAGAACTACTGGGACATTTAGTTTGGCATCGGCTAGGAGCTTGGAAACGTTAATAAATGGCTTGGTATCCTCTGTGGCTGGTGGGGCATCCATGACAATAAAGCTGGTTTGGAGACCATTTTTATTCCCTAAAACCCTAAAGTAACGCCTAAAACTGGCGTCGCTCGAGGCTGGTTGGGTAGTTGTTAGGTCTAAAGACCACTTGGAGGCTAAAGTACCTAGCCAAGTATTTAATTGAGATAAGCGGTTATCTGGGTTCATGGATTCGTATAATAAAAGCACTTAACAGTTATGCCTAAAACTTTTATCGCCAAGCGCCTATCTCCTGGTTTAAAGCACCCTAAATTCAAGAAATTGTTTTTAGGGATTTTGGCATATGGTTTTGCTTTACCAGCTTTACATGCTCAAGAATCCCCTAAGCTAGATGAGCCTCTAAATCTTAAGCTGGAGGACCAATTGTTGGTTCGTCCAGTGGTTCCAGATGATCTGGCTCCAACCTTTACCTCTTCTAAGAAATTAGATGGGGTAGTTGATCGTCAAATGCGCCTTGAGGGTGATGCGGTCATTAGAAGAAATCGCACCGTTGTTAAGGGTGATTTAATTACTTATGACCCAGATACAGATATTGCTGACGTAGAAGGTAATGCATCCCTAATTAAGGATGCAACGTCTTTTAAGGGGCCTAAAGCAAAAATCCGCTTGGACGCGCAAGAAGGCTGGATGGATGAGCCGACATATGAGTTGAAAGAGGTTGGGGCTAGCGGTAAAGCTTCTAGAGTTGACTTCAAAGAGAATAATGAATTTGAATTTGAGAAGCCTACATTTACAACGTGTAGACCAGATAATGTTGACTGGTATTTATCTGCCAGCAAAATGGATGTTGAAAGAGACGTCGATGTAATTATTGGCACTAATGGGGTGTTGCATTTCTTTGACATCCCTGTTTTTTATACGCCAGTATTTGCATTACCTTCTGGTTCATCACGCAGATCCGGATTCTTATCTGCAACTTATGGTCGAGTAAAGCGTGGTGGGGTTTCTGGATGGGATATTACGGTTCCATACTACGTAAATTTAGCACCCAATAGAGATATGACTTTATTCCCTAGGTATATCCAAAATCGTGGGGAGCAGTTGGGTGGTGAGTTCCGCTATCTAGAAAAAAATTACCAAGGTATTTTGACGGCTGAGGCAATTTCTGATGCTGCTTATGGAAAGGATCGTTGGGCGTTCGGACTTAAACATGCTCAAACAGTTCGACCAGGTCTGGTGGCTTATACAGATTACAGTCGTGTTTCAGATGATCGTTATGTTGATGATTTAGGTAAAAGTCTAAATGGTGTTGTCAACCGACAATATAACCAAGAGGTAGGTGCTCGTTATGCGATTAATGGTTGGAGTGTTTTAACAAGAGTTCAAAAGTTCCAAACACTACAACCTGATCCAACAAATCCTATTTTGTTGCCATATGAGCGAGAGCCTCAAGTTAACGCTAAGTTCATTAAAAATAATTGGAATGGCCTAAATTTCTCATTTGAGTCAGACATAACTAGATTTACCTATAAAGGTTTGTTTGACCCAGCCAACTCCTTATATTCAGGAAGAACTTTCAAAGAAGGTAATCGTGCATACATGGTTAGTTCAGTCGCTAAACCATTTATGACCCCGGGCTATTATTTGACCCCGAAGGTAACTCTGAGGTCAACGCAGTACAGCGTAGATCCATTCCCAGGACAAGCTGATATTAGCCGAAATGTTACTTTGCCAACATTTAGCTTAGATTCTGGAGTCATACTGGAGAGAGATGCGCTGGAGTTAAACGGTATTGTTGGAAAAAATATGTTGATGACCTTGGAGCCAAGGGCTTTTTATGTCTACACACCATATACCTATCAAAACAATTTGCCATTATTTGATACAGCAGATGCTGGCTTCGGTATATCTCAAATTTTTAGCGAAAACTCGTTTGCTGGTAACGATCGTATTGCTGATAACAATAAAGTAACTTTTGGTATTACCTCTAGAATTCTTGATGCCGATACAGGAGTAGAGCGTCTTAGGGGTGTAGTTGCTCAGCGTATTGATATTAGTGGTCAAAAAGTTGGTTTGACTGCCGAGCAAAACTCAACAAAACGTTCAGATATTCTTGCTGGATTATCTACAAGATTAATGGGTAACTTTAACGTAGACGGATTGGTTCAATACAACGAACAGATTTCTAAGCTAGTGCAGCAAAGCGTGACAGCCAGCTATCGTCCAGAAGTAAGAAAATTGTTAAACGTTAGTTATAAGAAAACCATTAACCCATCCGACTTGGCAACAACAACAAATCAATATGAGGTTTCTGGGCAGTGGCCAATTGCTCGTCAGTGGTATGGTATTGCGAGGTATAACTACGACTTCATCTCGAATGAGGTTCTAAATAGAGTGACTGGTGTTGAGTATGATGCAGATTGTTGGGTGGTGAGAGTAGTTCAGAGACGTTTTAAAAATACATCAACATTGGCCACGTCAGAAATTTATATGCAGTTAGACTTTAAGGGTTTTTCAAGTTTTGGCAGTAACCCAATTAATTTAATTCGATTTAACATACCTGGATATGAGCCAGTTAACTCAAATCCCGCACCAATTTCACCATTTGAAAGTTACGAATGAAGCTAGTTAAGATTGTTTTATGCGCATTAGGTTTGATGATTATTGGGCAAACAGGGTTTGCGCAAAATAAAAATCGTGCCATTGATCAGGTGATTGCTATCGTCGATACAAGCTTGGTGACTAAGCTTGAGTTGGAAAATCGGATTGCATTAATTGAGAGGCAATTTAAAGCAGCTAATAGACCTTTGCCTCCAAGTAATGAGTTAAGGGATCAAGTTTTAGAGCGTTTGATTTCTGAGCGTATTCAATTAAATCTTGCAAAAGAATCTGGCGTTAAAGTCAGTGATAAAGACTTGGATCGAATTATTGGCAATATTGCTGGGCAGAATAAATTAAGTCCAACAGAGTTCAAGGATAAGGTCGAAAAAGAGGGCACCACTTTTTCTAAATATAAAGAAGAGCTACGAAAAGAGGTCCAGTTAGCGAGGCTTCGTGAGCGTGAGGTCGATGCTAGGGTTCAGGTGAGCGAGTCAGAGATTGACAGTTACATTGCTGAAAAAGACAGAGGTAGATTGTTGCAAGCCGGTAATGATGAAATTTATTTGGCGCAAATGTTGGTGAGCCTACCGGCTAATGCTAGCGATTCTGAGTTAGCTTCTGCAAAGAAAAAAGCTGAAGATATTTTGAAGGATGCTGGAGCAGAAAAAGACTTCTTAGCTTATGGCAAACGTATTGCAACACCCGGCTCTGGAGTAAGGGTTGAAGATTTAGGTTACAGAACCTTGGACAGATTGCCACAGTTATTCATTGATGCAACTCAAGGTCTTGGTTCGAATCAATTGGTGTCGCGAGTATTACAAAGTGGCGCAGGTTTCCATATTATTAAGGTGATTGATCGTAAAGGTTCTGTTGTTGCCAACACACAGAATATTGTGGTTACACAAACTCAGGCAAGACATATCCTATTAAGGCATCGTAATGGCGTAACTGATTTGGAAGCTCAAAGACGTCTTAACAGCTTTAAAGACCAAATTAAAGTTAAAGCTGCGGATTTTGCTCAGTTAGCAAAGAAACATTCTGAAGATGGCTCTGCGCCAAATGGAGGAAATCTTGGTTGGATGTCGCCAGGTGAGTTGGTTCCTGAGTTTGAGCAGTCAATGAATCAGTTGAATGTTGGTGAGGTGAGTGATCCAGTGAAAACAGAGTTTGGCTGGCACTTAATTCAGGTGATTGAACGTCGTCAGGCTCAGTTGTCTGCTGATAAACAAAGAGATTATGCTCGTGCCACTCTGCGCGAGAAAAAGCTTGATCAGGCTTATCAAGATTGGCTCAGACAAATTAGAGATGCAGCGACTGTAGAAATTCGCTCAATTGATTAAAGATGATTCGATTAGCCCTTACAACAGGTGAGCCTGCAGGTATTGGGCCTGAGATCAGCCTGAGGGCAGCGGAGATATTTCTTCAAGAAAATCCAGATGTAGAAATCAATCTAATTGGTGATAAATCTCTATTTGCAAAAAATTTGCATGATCGATTGACGGTACAACATACGCCTCTTCGGGCAAATGTAGTCCCTGGTCAACTAGATAGGGCTAATGCCAGTTACGTATTAAATACTTTGGATCAGGCGATCGAAGGTTGTCTTAATGGGCATTACCAAGCAATGGTAACGGCGCCTGTCCAAAAAAGTGTTATTTCAGAATCGGGTATTAAATTTAGTGGGCACACAGAATATCTCGCTGAAAAGTGCGGAGTGTCTCTTGTTGTCATGATGTTGTGTGGCAAACCAGTATTTAAATCTGATTTATTGCCAGAGATGTTGCGTGTTGCTTTGGCGACAACTCATATTCCATTGCACGATGTTTCTAGTCATTTATCGATTGATTTACTGCAAAAGACCATTGAGATTATTGGTAAAGATTTAAAAGATAGATTTGGCATTAATCAACCAACTATTTACGTCTCTGGATTAAACCCGCATGCTGGAGAATCTGGGCATATGGGGCGTGAGGAGATTGACGTCATTGTTCCAGCCATAGAGTTGATGCGGCAAAAAGGTTACGTTTTGGTGGGTCCTTTGGCAGGAGACACCATGTTTAGTCCCAATCATTTGCAAAAAGCAGATGTTATTTTGGCGATGTATCACGATCAAGGTTTAGCCCCCTTTAAATTCGCAACTTTTGGAGAGGGTGTTAATGTCACTTTGGGTTTGCCAATCATCAGAACCTCTGTTGATCATGGAACTGCACTCAATTTGGCGGGAAAAAATATTGCTGATGTGACAAGCATGTTGGCTGCTTTACAGATGGCAACTTTAATGGCAAGGAATCAGAGTGGCACATCAGGCTCGTAAGCGCTTTGGACAACACTTTTTGGTTGATACTGGAATTATTTATTCCATTATTCGTGCTATTCAACCTCATCCAATTGATCAAGTAATTGAAATTGGACCTGGTTTGGGTGCTATGACTAAACCCTTACTGGGTTCATTGGATGAGTTGTCGGTAGTTGAGTTAGATCGAGATTTGGTGAAGCGTTGGCAATCTCAAAACATTGCAACATTACAAATTTTTGAGGCTGATGCACTTAAGTTTGATTTTTTGGAATGGGCGAAATTAGCTAAACAAAAAATTGCTAATTTGGTTGAGCCTCGCGTCAAAATCGTTGGCAACTTACCTTACAACATTTCCTCACCGCTGTTATTTCATTTGATGAGTGCGGCAGATTATGTCGATGAGCAAGTTTTTATGCTTCAGGCTGAGGTAATTGAGCGTATGGTGGCCCATCATGGGGATTCTGAGTACGGTCGCTTATCAGTGATGTTGCAGTCTCGTTATCACATGGAGAATGTGCTACACGTGCCGCCAGAGGCGTTTGATCCACCGCCAAAAGTAGATTCTGCCGTAGTTAAGATGATTCCTAGAGTTGATTTAAAGTTGACTTCAGAAGAGTATGCCGCGCTAGAGACGATTGTTTCAATGGCATTTGCTCAGCGAAGGAAGGTACTACGTAACAATTTATCTAGCGTTCGAGATCAATTGGATTTGCCCGATGAGACTTTGGCGCTACGGGCTCAAGATATTGCTGTAGATGATTACATTACTTGGGCGCGTAAGCTGGCGCATCAATAACGCGCATTTCAGCCTCAATCCACTTTTCAGTTTCTTGGTGTAGTTGTTCGGCTGATTTATTTTCAGATGAAATAGCTGGTCCAATTGAAATTGTTACTTTTCCTGGATATTTGAGAAAGCTATTTCTTGGCCATACATGGCCTGCATTGTGAGCAATAGGGATTACCCAAGCTTTTGTTGCGCTTGCAAGACGAGCTCCACCTTTTCTGTAAAGTGTATGTGCACCTACTTTGGTGCGCGTACCCTCTGGGAAAATGATGATCCAAAGACCTTGACCTAAGTATTTTTTACCTTGACCAGCAATTGATTGTGACGCTGCAGCTTTATTCGAGCGATTGATGTGAATCATTCTTAGTAGCGCTAATGCCCAGCCAAAGAAAGGAATCCAAAGTAATTCGCGTTTGAAAACAAAGCACAACTGTTTTGGTATGAGGGCAATAAATGCAATAGTTTCCCAAGCAGACTGATGTTTGGATAATAAGATGACCGGCTTATCAAGCATCGCTTTGAGGTTGTCCATGCCCAAGATTTCATATTCAATTCCGCAAATCTTTTTAGCAAGGTAGGTCATCGTGATATTCCAACCTTTAGTTAACTCATAGCGCTTTTCTGCAGAAATGAGCGGGAAAATTACGATACACATCACAGCATATGCTGGCGTAAAAACCAACATGGATAAAAAGAAAAGACTCGATTTGATAACAATCATGTGCGTTGTATGAAGTGGTTGGCAAAAGCCATTAAATCTTGGTGTATCGCTGTGTAAGGAGGTAGTTCTCCAGAGGCTCTGGCTTTTTCACCTTTGCCTGTTAGCACTAAATGTGGTTCTGCACCTACAGCAACACCAGCAACTAGATCTCTAACGCTGTCACCAACGATAGGCACTCCTTTGATAGAGATGCCATAGCGCAGCGCAATCTGCTCAATCATGCCTGGTAGTGGTTTTCTGCAATGACAGGAGTCTGCATCAGTGTGCGGACAAAAGAAAATGGCATCAACATGACCGCCTACTTTGTTAAGTAGGCGATGAAACTTTTCGTGGATGGCATTTAAGATGTCCATATCATATAAGCCACGACCTATGCCTGATTGATTGGTGGCAACCGCAATTTGATACCCTGCTTGATTGAGTTTCGCGATTGCTTCTAAGCTGCCAGGAATAGGTTTCCACTCGTCTGGCGATTTGATGTAGTGATCGCTATCTTCATTGATAACGCCATCTCTATCAAGTATGACCAGTTTAGAAGCAAGTTTTGATGCCATAACTATGCAGCCAATTTACCAATATCTGCAACTTGATTCATCAAGGTATGCATTTTTGTAAGTAGGGCAAGACGGTTATCTCTTAGAGCCGTATTTGGATCCATGACCATCACATCATTGAAGAAGTTATCAACATCAGTTCTTAATGTAGCAAATGCTTGTAGAGCATCTGTAAAGTTACCTGCCTTAAAAGACGCATTAATCTGGGGCATGATGTTCTCAAGCGCTGCAGCCAGAGATTTTTCTGCTTCAACGCTTAATAAATCATGATTGATTGTTTCTGGAATTTTGAAGTCAACTTTTTTCAGTATGTTGCCAATACGTTTGTTGGCTGCAGCGAGTGCTGCTGATTCATCTAGCGCAGCAAACAATCTAACAGCTTTGAGTCGATCCAAAACATCATTGAATACTTCAGGTAATTGACTTACAACTGATTCAACTTCATTAGTAGAGTAATTTTTGCCATCTAAGCTCTGATCTTTTAGATAAGCGCGTAACCTATCTAAGATGAAGCCATGAATAACAGCAACATCCACATTTTTCTTGACCTCGTCCTGCGCAAAAGCTGCAAGAGTTGTGGTGATTAAATTACAAACATTGAGCGGTAATTTTTTCTCCAAAAGAATTCTGCAAATCCCCAAAGCATGACGGCGAAGCGCAAAAGGATCTTTTTCGCCTGTTGGTGCTAAGCCAATTCCCCAAATGCCTACTAGAGTTTCTAGCTTATCTGCAAGGGCTAAAATTGTTCCGGTATTTGTATTAGGTAGTGCATCACCAGCAAATTTTGGTGAGTAATGTTCCATACAAGCTGCCGCAACGTCTGGATGCTCATTGTCATTCAGGGCGTAGTAGCGACCCATAATGCCTTGTAATTCTGGGAATTCGCCAACCATGTCAGTTAGCAAATCAGCTTTAGCAATTTTTGCTGCACGCTCTGCTAATTCAATACTGATCGCCGGGTTATTTTTTTTGAGTTCTGTTGCGATGCTTTGAGCAATTTTGCCAACTCGTTCTGTTCTCTCAAGTTGAGTGCCCAACTTATTGTGGTAAACAACTTTAGATAAAAGAGGAGTTCTTTCTAATAAAGATTTTTTACGATCTTGTTCGTAAAAGAACTTGGCGTCTGCTAGGCGAGGTCTTACAACACGCTCGTTTCCGGAAATAATTGCTTCTGGAGTTTTTGTTTCAATATTTGAAACAATCAAAAACTGATTACTCAATTTGCCATTTTTATCGGTCATGGCAAAGTATTTTTGATTGGTCTGCATTGTCAAAATTAGACATTCTTGAGGAACTTCTAAGAATTCCTTTTCAAACTCACAGGTGTAGATAACAGGCCATTCAACTAATGAGCAAACTTCCTCTAGAAGAGACTCTGGCATTAAAACGGATTGTCCATTCGAGGCTTGGTTTAGCGCATCACGAATTTTTGCAATCCTTGCTGAGTAGCTGGCAATTACTTTCCCCTCTTTTTCAAGAGAGTTAGCGTATTCATCAGCATGAGCAATTGTGATAGATCCTTTGGATAAGAATCGATGACCAATGGTGGTGTTACTGGACTGCAAACCTAGCGCTTCAATTGAGATAGTTGTTGTGCCATGTACAGCCAATAAGCCGTGAGCAGGCCTTACAAATTCAACATCTTTAACTTGAGCAGTACCTGGCGCTATTTGATAGCGCATGACTTTAGGGATTGGCAGTTTGCTAATGGCTTGCTCAACAGCAGTTTGGAGACCAGCAGCAAGCGTTTGGCCTGCCACATCAATTGTTAAATAGAATGCTTCAGATTTATCGGACCCCTGTCTTTCTAGCTGGCTGACTGACACATCGGGGTAACCGAGTGAGGCTAGTTTTTTAAGTAAGGGTGCGGTTGGTTTTCCATCTGCATCCAAGGCAATAGATACGGGCAATAGTTTTTCTTTAACTGCGCGATCAGGTGCTTTGTTTAATACTGCGGATAAATGAACAGCTAATCTGCGTGGAGTAGCAAAACTTGTCGTCACGCTAGCTTCAGTTAATAAACCTTGGCTTTTTAGAGATTGTTCAATCGTTTCTGAAAAACTTTGGCCAAGTTTTTTAAGAGCCTTAGGAGGAAGCTCTTCGGTGAATAGTTCGAGAATTAAAGGTGCTGTACTCATTTAACACCCTCTAATTTTTGACACATAGGGAAACCTAATTTTTCTCTAGACTCATAGTAGGCCTGGGCCACGCTACGAGATAAATTGCGAATACGACCAATATATGCAGCTCGTTCGGTAACTGAGATGGCGCCACGTGCATCTAATAAGTTAAATGTGTGGGCTGCTTTTAAAACCATTTCATAGGCAGGTAATGCCAAAGGAATATCCATCAGACGCTTAGCTTCGTTTTCATAGTTACCAAATTGTTGGAACAGTAAGTCAGCGTTTGAGTGCTCAAAATTGTAGGTAGACTGTTCTACTTCGTTTTGGTGGTAGACATCGCCATAGCTGACTCCATCAGTCCACACCAAGTCATATACGTTTTCAACTTTTTGCAAATACATGGCTAAACGTTCTAAGCCATACGTAATTTCACCAAGAATTGGTTTGCAATCGATACCGCCAACTTGTTGGAAATATGTGAATTGAGTCACTTCCATGCCATTAAGCCAGACTTCCCAACCAAGACCCCAAGCGCCCAACGTTGGGTTTTCCCAGTCATCTTCTACAAAGCGAATGTCATTCTGTTTTAAATCTAGCCCGAGCGCTTCTAAGCTACCAAGATAAAGATCAAGAATGTTTTCAGGAGCTGGTTTTAAAACTACTTGGTATTGATAGTAGTGTTGAAGTCGGTTTGGATTCTCACCATAACGACCGTCTTTAGGGCGACGTGATGGTTGGACATACGCAGCTTTCCATGGCTCTGGACCAATAGATCTCAAGAAGGTGGCCGTATGGGATGTCCCAGCGCCAACCTCTAGGTCGACTGGTTGAAGTAGGGCGCAACCTTGTTGGTCCCAGTAATTTTGTAGAGTAAGAATGACTTGCTGAAAGGTAAGCATATGATAGGTTTCCTGAACCCTAAGATTTTACCTTTCTTGCCAGGTTAAGCCTACTTTTTGTTTTTGCGCCAAGCCAAGATTAAAAATAAGCCACAGATCATCAGAATTGGAATATCTCCGACCCAGACATAGGGGGTTTTGCCTGAATATGCCTGAATTTCTGCTTTTAAGATTCCTTGCTGAAATTTTGGTAGTTGGCGCAATACTTGACCTTGGTGGTCAATCACTGAAGTGATGCCAGTATTCGTAGCTCTTAGGGTGGGGATGCCCGTTTCGATAGACCTTAACCTAGCCAATCGAAGTTGTTGTTCAGCAGCTTGACTGTCACCAAACCAAGCGAGATTGGTCAAGTTAACCCAAAGGTGGTGGTCAACCGCAGAATTTCTTTGACGGGCAGCTAATTCGTTACCAAACACATCTTCGTAACAAATCAAGATTCCAACAGCAATCTCGTCGATACCTTGAAGAATGATGAATGGAGCTTGTCTGTCTGATCCACGATAAAAGTTACCAAGAGGAACTTTAAATAAATCAACGAACCATTGGGCACCCCATGGCACAAACTCTCCAAATGGCACTAGATGGGACTTGTTGTATTGGTAATTTTCACCTTTACTTTTTAGCCCTATTGCCGAGTTGGAGAGTTGCCCATTCGGGCCCATACCAATCGCACCAAGAATGATGTTTTGAGAATTATTTTTTGGCTTAAGGTTCTCAAATAGTGGGTCAAATTTGGTTGGTTGGACTGGAATAGCCGTTTCTGGGGCTATGATTAAAGAGCTTTTACTTTTTTTGATGGCATCGTAGTAATACTCAATTTGTTGACTAATACTCGCTGGATCAAATTTGGTGGTTTGTGCAAAGTTACCCTGAATTAAGGACAGATCAATTGGTCGACCAATTGGTTGGGTAAATGAAAAAAGACCTATTGCATGGCTGGCAGAAATGACGGCGATAGTGGCTACAATCTTCGTAAAGAAGTTATTTTTACCTAGGCTTAAGTAAGCTGCTAAAGCTACGCATAGCCATGTGCATGCAAGTCCCCCCAGGAGTGGCGCCCACGCAAAAAATGGGCCATCAACTTGTGATTCGGCAAAACCAGCCCATGGAAACCCTGTGAATAGTTGACCTCTTAACCACTCGAAAATAACCCAACTACAGGCAATTCCGATGATTCGTAAGGTGTTGGATTGATAAAGATGGGTCAGTTTTACTGCCGCAGCATAAAACAAGCCTAAGTAGGCTGATAGGACAATAACGGCAAAAATAGAGAGTGCTGCTGGAAGTCCGCCTATGTCGTGTAGGCTAACAAATATCCACCATAAAGAATTACAAAAGTAGCCTAAGGAAAAAATCCAGCTAGAACGAAATGGGTGTGCGTCTGAAAAAATGGCACGGAAAAAAATCGCTAAGCCAACAATCAGAAACCATCCGCCATATGGCAATTCAATTAGCCAAGAGCAGATGCTACCTAGAGCGAAAAACAGCAGGCTTTTAATCAATTTCAGTTTTTGTTGCGAGTAAAACGTGTACCTGTCTTGCGTCAGCCCGTTGAATCTCAAAAATAATGTTATTAATTTTGATCGATTCCCCTTTATGAGGAACTCTGCCTATGTTTTTTAGAATGAATCCAGCTAAGGTGTCATTGTCATCATCTTGAAACGATGTGCCTAAAGCGTCGTTTACTTGCTCTAGTTCTGTGATGCCCCGAATTCTAAATTTGGATTCGCTGACTTTGATGATGTTGTCTTCAATGTCGTCTGTGTCATGCTCGTCTTCAATGTCACCTACGATTTGTTCTAACACGTCTTCAATTGTCACAAGACCTGCAACGCCACCATATTCATCAACAACAATGGCGATGTGATTGCGGTGTTCTCTAAAGTCTCTTAGTAGGACGCTAAGACGTTTTGATTCAGGAATAAATACCGCGGGCCTGAGCCAATCTCTTAGCTGAAAGTCATCTTCCTGGGAGTGACGCAATAAATCTTTTGCTAAAAGTATGCCAATGACGTTATCGCGGTTGTCTTCATAAACTGGGAATCTTGAGTGTGCTGCTTTAATCACTTCAGCGATTGTGTCTTCGATTGATTCGTTAATATCAATCCAATCGATTTGCGACCTTGGCACTAGGATGTCTCTTGCAGCCAATTCCCCAACTTGAAAAACACCCTCGATCATTGCTAGGGCATCTGCGTCAATTAATCCCTCTTTATGAGATTCTCTGAGGGTTTCGAGGAGTTCAACCCTTCTTTCTGATGCTGATGCAGGGGTTGGCGACAGCAAATCGCTGAGGCGTTCTAGGAGGCTTTTCGACTCTGGTTCAGTTGTCATAATGTATAAGCATAGCTTATTTAGATGAAATTATATGTAGGGATTAGCCTGTTTTAGCTTTTTGAGTATGGAGATTTCTAGTTGTTCCATGGCTTCCGCTTCTACTTCATCTTCATGATCAAATCCTTGTGCATGAAGAGTGCCATGCACGATTAGATGAATGAGGTGTTGCTCAAGTGTTTTATTCTGCTGTTTCGCTTCTTTTTCAAGTACCGGCAAACAAATCACTAAATCAGCTGAAAGATGGTCAATGCCATTTTGTAGTTCATAGGGAAACGTCAAAATATTTGTGGCGTAATCCTTGTTCCGATAATTAGCGTTTAGTTTTTTGCTTTCAGCTTGACCAACAAATCTAACGGTAATCGTCGCATTTTCTTGTAGAGCTTTTTTAATCCAATTGCCTACTTTTCTTTTTGTAATTAAGTCTTGCCATTTTTGAGCCATGGCTGAAGTGGCAAACTGAATTTCTAGTGCTAATTTAGGAGGGGCTTTGGCTTTCATTCTTGAATGATAAGCTCACCGCGTAATGAGTGTGCCATAGCTTCTGTAAATTTGACTGATTCAAGTTTGCCAATCAATCTTTTTGCGTGATCGTTATTGACCTCAATCAACACCACACGACCATTTTCGGTTCTACCTTGCAAATGAATTCCATCACGAGCCATGCTTTCCATCATGACTTTTTCTGTTTTACCAACCATGCTTCGATTGATTTCCAGGACATGTTGGTCAATTTGGGCAACAAGTGTTTTTAGGCGTTCGTTTTTTACTTGGGTAGGGGTGTCGTCTTTGAGATTGGCTGCTGGCGTGCCAGGACGTTCGCTGTAAATAAAGCAGTAGCTGTTGTCAAATTTAATTTCTTTGACTAACTTCATGAGTTGGTCAAAATCCTCATCAGTTTCGCCTGGGAACCCTACGATGAAATCACTTGAAATAACTATATCTGGGCGAATTGCTTTAATCTTTTTGATGACACTTTTGTATTCCAAAACGGTATAGCCACGCTTCATGTTAGCTAACACCCGGTCGGAGCCGTGTTGCACGGGCAGGTGAAGGTGATTAACTAATTTAGGTAGTTTTGCGTAAGCATCAATTAGGCGTTGTGTGAATTCTTTGGGATGGCTAGTAGTAAATCTAATTCGCTCAACCCCAGGAATATCTGAAACATATTCAAGCAGCATGGCAAAGTCAGCAATTTCTTCAGAGCCACTCATCTTGCCACGATAAGCATTTACGTTTTGACCTAGCAGATGGATTTCTTGAACACCTTGTTGCGCTAGACCGGCAACCTCTGTGAGCACATCCTCAAAAGGTCTCGAAACCTCTTCACCACGCGTGTAGGGTACGACGCAGTAGCTGCAATATTTTGAACAGCCTTCCATAATTGATACGTAGGCTGCGCCACCTTCGACTTTTGCTGGAGGGAGATTGTCGAATTTCTCAATTTCTGGAAAGCTAATATCTACTTGCGGTAAGCCTGTTTGATGTCTTGCCTCAATTAACTCTGGAAGTCGATGTAGTGTTTGTGGTCCAAACACAAAATCAACATAAGGAGCTCTATTAACAATATGCTTGCCTTCTTGACTGGCAACACATCCACCAACACCAATTAGTAAATTTGGTTTTTGGGCTTTTAGTTCACGCAAGCGACCTAAGTCTGAAAAAACTTTTTCTTGTGCCTTCTCTCGAACTGAGCAGGTATTTAGAAGAATCACGTCGGCATCTTCTGGATGATCAGTTTTAATCATTCCATCGTGATGGTTTAAGACATCCACCATTTTGTCAGAGTCATATTCATTCATCTGACAGCCAAATGTTTTTACGTAAACTTTTTTCATTATTTGAGCACTTGAAATGCTAGAACAGCAATGATTGTAGGTGGTAGAGCAGCCACAAATAGCCAAAGAGCTGACACACTACCTTCGGGGAAGTGTTCGCGCAATATGGACATGCCTGCAGGATTGGGCGCATTAGCGATCACTGTTAGACCGCCTCCCGTGATGGCTCCTGCAACAACAGCGTATTTGAATTCATTGCTGGTGCCCTCAACAAGAGAAGCAAGATAAGTTAAGGCAGCATTATCAGTGATTGCAGTTAGTGCTGTAGCACCATAATAAACAAGCGTACTACTCATTTTTTCTAAGATGGGCTGAAGCCACCACTGCTGCATGCCACCCAAAACAACTAAGCCGGCTAAGAAAAAGGCAACCATCAAGGCTTCTTTTAGCAATAGCGGATTTTGAAATTTCGAATAGGCATGTGTGTAGCCCATGAAAAATAATAAAAGTCCCATAAAAACTACAGGGTGATGAGCAAATATAACAATGCCTGCTAAGAATGTTAGGTGTACAAGCATGACAACGAGTGGCATGACGTCTTTATCTTCTGAGGGGTTATCCTTAGGTAGATATTTGTGCATGAGGAGCGTTACTAGCAAGGCGTTAGTTAAAACTGCTATGCCAGCCTTAATGCCGAATGTATTAAAAACAAACGCTGTATCCCATCCCCACGTGCTTGCAACCATCAATATTGGAGGTGCGGCAAAATTTGTAAGCGCGCCACCAATTGACACGTTGACAAACAGAACACCAATCGTCAAATACATTAACTTGATATCTGATGTTTGACTAAATATTTTTCTCTTTAGTAGTAATGCGGCCAAAGTCATTGCTGCGGGCTCAGTGATAAACGAGCCTAGTAGCGGTACCAAACTTAGGGTCACGAAGTAGTTGGTAATGATGCTATTGATAGAAAATATTTTCGTTAAAAGTGCTGAAACCAATCTAACTAATTCAGATGCAAAATGAAGAACTGGTTTGCTAGCAGCTACCACCATGATTGCAAAAACAAATAGAGGTTCTGTGTAGTTGCGTGTTTCTAAATATTCCACAGAAGGTTTATGGTCACCTAAAGTAATGGCCATAAAAACAATCAAGATCATGGCCCAAAAACCAAATACAGCTTCTACTTCACCTAGAAGGTGCCAAAGACCAGAATGGTTTGGGTGCTTGTGGGCTAAACCTTCAAAAAAAGATGATGAGAATGTATGTAATACGGCGATTACAAAAAGTGTTGTTGCGATGATCTGTAGATTGGTCGGATTCATTTTGAGCCTTGTGAGTTCAAATTTTATTGGGTTTATTGTAGGTTGGTGAAAAACCCAAAAAAATAAGTAAATACCTGATTTATCTGTTAATTTTTGATGATTCTTGTAATGCGGTAGGGTTAAATAACCCTTTGAGACAGTCTCACAAGCAAAAGCCGTAAGAAGAATAGTGGTGGCGAATCAGGGATTCGAACCCCGGACCTGCGGATTATGATTCCGTCGCTCTAACCGGCTGAGCTAATTCGCCAAAGACCATGATTATATAGTACTTTGTGCGCTATCTCAAAATCAGACTATTGAAAAGGTATTGGCTTTTGAGGGGTGAAGATAAATTTTGGTCAATCAGTTTTATTTTTTTTCTTTTCGTACTGATGCATTTTGTGGGCATAGAACCAAATTAAACCCAAATAAATAAATAAAGCACCCTGGGCGCCCCACCAATAAGTAAAGTTCCATCCAAAAAAGTCAAATCGTAAGGGTTCTGGGGCAAGACCTACAACTAAGGTTGTCATGAACCAAATTACTAGCAATATCAAGATGAGCCGTTTATTTTTTGGCCAAGTTTTCATGGGCGACCTACTGGTAAATAAACCCTCATACAAGTGCCGTATTTGAGAGGGTTTTCTTGGTACACATTTTCTAAAATCTCTAGCTTGCCACCATGTTGGGTTGCAATTTCTTTAACAATTGCCAAGCCTAATCCACTGCCTTCAATGTCACTACCTAGTACTCGATAAAAGCGCTCTAAAACACGTTGTCTTTCTTCAGGCGGAATTCCAGGGCCAGTATCTTTCACTTCAACAATCAGCAAGCCTGGTCGATTCGAGTGTCTAACGTCAACGGTGACGCTGCCATTCGCGGGGGTATATTTAATGGCGTTATCTAAGAGATTATTGAATAGCTCTTTGATCATCACTGGATTGCCATATATTTTGTGTGCTTGGGTGGGTGGCACAAATCCTAAGTCAATATTTTTTTCCCAAGCTGCTGATAGCCAGTTTTTAGTTGCATCCTCAGCAGCTTGAGATAAATCAAAAAGAATTTTTTCGCTAAGGTTGGAAGCGTTCTCCATACGCGCTAATGAGAGTAACTGCTGAACTAAACGAGTAGCGCGCGTTGAACTGTCTGCAATTTGTTCCAAGGAGCGTTGTAGTTCATCAGGACTACTTTCACGTTGAGCAAGTTCTGCTTGCATTCTTAAACCGGCAAGAGGTGTTTTTAATTGATGTGCGGCATCAGCAATAAATCGTTTTTGAGACTGAACTGAATCTTCTAATTGATATAGAACATCATTAAAGCTGGAGATGAGCGGCATGATTTCTTGTGGCGCGGCTCTTTCTTCGATCGGGCTTGTGTCATCTACCCGACGATTTCGAATTCTATTTTGTAGGGCGTTAAGTGGGGCTAAACCTCTGGTTAGACCAAACCAAACCAGTACAACCACAATCGGCAAAATAATAAATTGTGGAAGGATGACGCCTTTGATAATTTCATTGGCCAACTGAGATCTTTTTTCAAGAGTTTCAGCTACCTGCACCAGGATGGGCGGACTATTTTTTGATGGGGATAAGATTATTTGAGTGGCTGCAACCCGAACTTCATTGCCAGCAATTCTGCTATCTCTGTACGTTACAACTCCCACTTGTAGCGCATCACCATCGTGGGGTAGTGGCACATCTTTGTCTCCAGCAATCAACTGACCATGTTGACCTACCACTTGGAAATAAATTGTGTCATTGTCATCCGCTCTTAATATCTGTCTTGCAGACATCGGTAGCGTTAAAGAGATATGGCCATTTGTTTCTGATATTTGTTGAGAAATTGCCAGAACGCTATTTTCTAGACCTCTATCAAAAGGTGCATTTGCAATAGATTGTGCTACTAAATATGTAACAGCAATACTCATGGGCCACAAAAGTAAAAGTGGCGCCAACATCCAATCTAAGATTTCTCCAAATAGTGATCTTGGCCCTTTATTAATTGGGCGCAAGTCATAAGACTCCGGCGGTAGAAGTTTTTGTAGTTCCGCATCTAATGCGGGCTGAACATCTACCATGTGGAAAAAATTATGCTTCTGGAGATTTAGCTACGGCAGGGGCTTGAAATTTTTCTAAGCAATAGCCAAGACCTCTGATTGTTGCGATTCTAATTCCGCCTACTTCAATTTTCTTGCGCAAGCGGTGAACATAAACTTCGATCGCATTGTTGCTGACCTCTTCGCCCCATTCGCATAGATGGTCAACCAACTGATCTTTTGAAACAAGGCGGCCTACGCGCTTGAGAAGTACTTCAAGAAGACCTAACTCGCGAGCAGATAGCTCAAGCATTTTTTCATCGATGTAGGCAACGCGACCGACTTGATCAAATTGCAAAGGGCCATGTTTAACTACAGTTGGGCCACCACCAGTTCCTCGGCGAGTTAGCGCTCTAACACGAGCTTCTAGTTCTGATAATGCAAAAGGTTTCGCCATGTAATCATCGGCGCCGTGATCTAGACCTTTGACGCGTTCTTCTGTTGAGTCGGCGGCGGTCAAAATTAAGACCGGTAGCATCGAGTTTCTGGACCTTAGGCGTTTGAGAACCTCTAAGCCCGTCATTTTGGGGAGTCCTAAATCCAGAATTAACAAATCAAAAGCTTGTGCCGACAGGGCAAGATCGGCTGATTGACCGTCTTTTACATGGTCTACAGCGTAACCAGACTGTCTAAGTGACCTAGTTAGCCCGTCGGCTAACACGCTATCGTCTTCTGCAATCAGTATTCTCATACAACCTTATCAGCAAAATCCTGCTTGTTAATCAGATATTTGCTGATATTCATCAGCAAAATACTAGTTTTTAATACATATTCTAGCGGGACAAAAAAATGGCTTGCGCAGAATACTGTTTTTATATACAGTAATCACTGTAAATTAACTATATGACAAAAATACACCTAATTTTAAATAAGGACGACTATGGAAGACCATAAGAAGAAATCTGGATCAGCGCCCACTGATATCGAAGGAATGAGCTCTGATAAGCAAAAAGCGTTGAATGCAGCACTTGCGCAGATTGAAAAGCAATTTGGTAAGGGTTCCATCATGCGTCTTGGGGACAGCGATATTGGCCAAGACATTCAAGTTGTTTCAACTGGTTCACTGGGTTTGGATATTGCCTTGGGTGTTGGCGGTTTGGCTAGGGGGCGCGTGATTGAGATTTACGGCCCAGAATCTTCAGGTAAGACGACATTAACCTTGCACGCCGTAGCAGAAATGCAAAAGTTAGGTGGCACATGTGCGTTCATTGATGCTGAGCATGCGTTGGATGTTCAATACGCAGCAAAGTTGGGTGTAGATGTAAACAATCTATTGATTTCTCAGCCAGATACAGGCGAACAAGCCTTGGAAATTGCAGATGCTTTGGTTCGTTCAGGTTCTATTGACCTCATCGTGATCGATTCAGTAGCAGCCCTAGTGCCTCGTGCAGAGATTGAGGGTGATATGGGGGATTCATTGCCAGGTTTGCAAGCACGCTTGATGAGCCAAGCTCTGCGCAAATTAACAGGAACTATCAAGCGCACTAATTCAATGGTGATCTTTATTAATCAGATCCGTATGAAAATTGGTGTGATGTTTGGTTCTCCAGAGACAACAACTGGCGGTAATGCATTGAAGTTTTATGCATCGATGCGTTTAGACATTCGCCGTATTGGTAGCATTAAGAAGGGTGATGAGATTGTTGGTAATGAAACCCGTGTCAAGGTTGTTAAAAATAAAGTTTCGCCCCCATTCAGAGAGGCTATTTTTGACATCATGTATGGCGAAGGTATTTCAAGACAGGGTGAGGTCATTGATTTAGGGGTTGAGTGTGACATCGTTGAAAAATCTGGTGCTTGGTATAGCTACAACGGTGAGCGTGTTGGGCAAGGTAAAGACAATGCGCGCGAATTCTTAAAAGAAAATCCTGAAATTGCTAAAGAAATTGAAGAAAAAATTCGTGAGAAGTTGGGTGTTAACAGCGGTAGCGTAATCACGCTAAAAGAAGAGGCTGATGCCTAAAGGTCAAGCCCCCAGTCTCATGGGGCGAGCTCTACGATATCTATCAAGAAGAGAGCATAGTCGCCAAGAGCTTCGTAAGAAGCTCTTGGTTTATGCAGAAACTGAAGATGAGGTCGATGAGTTACTGATTAAGTTAGAAAAGCAGTCTTGGCTATCCGATGAGCGCTATGCAGAAGGCCTTGCTAGACGTAAATCCGACAGATACGGCAGCTTAAAGATTGTTGATGAGTTAAAGCAGCAGTCAATCAATCCACATACCGTTAGCAAAATTAAGGAAGAGCTCAAGCAATCAGATTTAGAGCGTGCGTGGGCTTTGTGGGATAGAAAATTTTCGAGTGTTGTTGCGGTTGAACCCAAAGATCGAGCTAAACAAATGAGGTACCTTGTGGCTAAAGGTTTTCCATTAGATGTTGTTTCAAAGGTCGTTTCTGGTCGATTTACACCCAATCAAGAGTCTTTAATCTAAAAAATTTCTGCTGGTGTAGACTTTCTACATGTCATCCTGTCCAGTAGCCCGCCAATTAATTCATACCCGTGAAATCAAAACCCAGGTCTATCGCCGAGAGGATGGGCTTTGGGATATTGAGGCCAGCTTAATTGACACCAAAGCAAAGGATTTTCCTCTTGCTAGTGGCGTTAAATTGGCGGGTGAGCCCATACACCACATGATTTTGTCTTTGGTTATTGATGATCAATTTAATGTTTTGGCTGCTAGCGCTAGGGCGCAGTCTGTTCCATATGCTGGTTACTGCGCCAAAATAGAACCAAATTATCAAATGTTAGTGGGTCTTAACTTACTAAATGGGTTCCGTGGCGCAGTCAAAGAGAAATTTGCAGGCATACTCGGTTGCTCACATATGACAGAGCTATCGACCATCTTGCCAACTGCAGCCATTCAGGCATTTGCTGGTGAGGTAATCAAGGTGGCAGATCACGGTACAGGGGAAATGCCATTCCAATTAAATCGTTGCCATGCCCTTAGAACCGACGGTGATGCTGTAAAAAAATACCATCCAACATGGTTTGGAATGCCTTTGACCCCCAAGGACATACCGAAAAAATGATTCTGAAGCCCGAAATTGCGATAATGAGAAGCTTAGTTAGTAAAAAAACAGAATAGACAGAGTTGAGTAAGTTAGAAACATTAGTATTTTCGGACTATTAAAGAGGGAGCCTCAATGAAGATCCATGAGTATCAAGGCAAGGAAATCTTGCGTCAGTTCAATGTACCAGTACCAAATGGTATTCCAGCATTAAGCGTTGATGAAGCTGTTGAAGCTGCAAAGAAATTGGGTGGACCAGTTTGGGTTGTTAAAGCTCAAATCCACGCAGGTGGCCGCGGTAAAGGTGGTGGTGTTAAGGTTGCTAAGAGCCTTGATGAAGTAAAAACATATGCGTCTCAAATTTTGGGCATGCAGTTGAAAACTCATCAAACTGGCCCAGAAGGTCAAAAAGTTCGTCGTCTACTAGTTGAAGACGGTGCAGATATTAAAAAAGAATACTACGTTGGTATCTTGACAGATCGTGCAACACAATCAGTGGTTGTGATGGCGTCAAGTGAAGGTGGTATGGATATTGAAGAAGTAGCTGCTAAGACACCAGAAAAAATCATTAAAGCGTTTGTGAACCCATTGGTAGGTTTGACAGATGCAGACGCTGCTAAATTGGCGCAAGGTATTGGCGTTCCAGAGGCTTCACAAGCTCAAGCTAAGGCTGTGTTGCAAAGCTTGTACAAAGTTTATATGGATACAGATGCATCTTTGGTTGAAATTAACCCATTGATTCTTGAAGGTAACGGCAATATCAAGGCTTTGGACGCTAAGTTCAACTTTGACTCAAATGCTCTATTCCGTCATCCAGAAATCGTGGCTTATCGCGACCTTGATGAAGAAGATCCAGCTGAAGTTGAAGCATCTAAATTTGACTTGGCCTACATTTCATTAGACGGCAATATTGGCTGTTTAGTGAATGGTGCTGGTTTGGCGATGGCAACAATGGACACAATTAAGTTGTTTGGCGGCGAGCCAGCAAACTTCTTGGACGTTGGTGGTGGTGCTACAGCTGAAAAAGTAACTGAAGCATTCAAGATCATGTTGAAGAACAAAGAAGTAAAAGCAATTTTGGTTAACATTTTCGGCGGCATCATGAAGTGTGACGTGATTGCAGATGGCGTTATCACTGCATGTAAAGCTGTGAACTTGAGCGTGCCTTTGGTTGTTCGTATGAAGGGTACTAACGAAGAGCTCGGTAAGAAGATGTTGGCTGATTCTGGCCTGCCGATTATTAGTGCAGACACGATGGCTGAAGCAGCGACTAAAGCTGTTGCAGCAGTTAAGTAAGCCTCAGGCCACGAAAGGAATTTAAATGTCTATTCTTATTAATAAAAACACACGAGTTATTACTCAAGGTATCACTGGTAAAACTGGTCAGTTCCACACTGAAAAGTGTCAAGAGTACGCAAATGGCAAAGAATGTTTTGTTGCTGGCGTAAATCCTAAAAAAGCTGGCGAGAAAATTTTTGATATTCCTATTTATGCATCAGTTAAAGAAGCTGCTGCTGAAACAGGTGCAACAGTTTCTGTGATTTATGTGCCACCAGCAGGTGCTGCAGCTGCTATTTGGGAAGCTGTTGAAGCTGACTTAGATTTGGCAATCTGTATTACAGAAGGTATTCCTGTTCGCGACATGTTGGAAGTTCGCAACAAAATGGCTGCTAAAGAAGCTAAAGGCGGCAAGAAAACTTTGTTGCTAGGACCAAACTGCCCAGGTTTGATTACTCCTGATGAAATCAAGATTGGCATCATGCCAGGTCATATTCATCGTAAGGGTCGTATCGGCGTAGTAAGCCGCTCAGGTACATTAACTTATGAAGCAGTTGCTCAATTAACAGAAATCGGCTTGGGCCAATCTTCTGCTGTTGGTATTGGTGGTGACCCAATTAATGGTCTTAAACACATTGATGTGATGAAGGCTTTTAATGATGATCCAGATACAGATGCAGTGATCATGATTGGTGAAATCGGTGGCCCAGACGAAGCTGAAGCAGCTCGCTGGTGCAAAGCTAATATGAAAAAACCAGTTGTAGGCTTTATTGCTGGTGTTACAGCTCCTGCAGGTAAGCGCATGGGTCATGCTGGTGCGTTGATTTCTGGCGGTGCAGACACTGCTGATGCCAAATTGGCCATCATGGAAGAGTGTGGCTTTACAGTGACACGTAATCCATCAGAAATGGGCAAATTGCTTAAAGCATTGTTGTAATATCCATCTAATGGCAAACAAAACGGGAGCCTAGCTCCCGTTTTTTATTGATAAAACAAAAAAAGAGGATGACATGGAATTTTTTACAACAATTGATTGGGCGGTGATTGCTCAAATCATCATGATTGATGTTTTGTTGGGCGGAGATAACGCTGTAGTAATTGCGTTGGCTTGCCGCAATTTACATCCAAATCAGCGTCGCCGCGGCATCATGTGGGGAACTGCTGGAGCCATCATATTACGTATTATTTTGGTAGTTTTTGCTGTCACATTGCTAAAAATACCATTCTTAAAGTTTACTGGTGGTCTTTTGTTGTTATGGATTGGTTATAAGTTAATGGTTCAAACAGAAGATGACGATGGCCATGAGTTGGAGGCATCAGACAAGCTTTGGGCCGCTGTGAAAACCATCATTGTTGCTGATATCGCAATGAGTGTGGATAACGTTATTGCAATCGCTGGTGCTGCAGGCCAAGTGGATGCAGGTCATCATCAGTTTGGTTATATCGTCTTTGGTTTGCTTGTTTCTATTCCATTAATTGTTGGGGGTAGCCAAATAGTTTTGTATTTGATTGATCGATTCCCAATCATTGTTACCTTAGGTGCTGGCTTATTAGGTTGGATTGCCGGAGGTATGATTTTTACTGATCCTGGTTTGATCCAATATGTGGGTAATCATATCGAGGCTTATTCAACAACAGCTGGAGTCATTGCTGCTTTGGGTGTGATGATTTTTGGAGAGTTAGCAAAACGTAGTAAACGAAAGAAATAATTATTTGCTGTAGTTTGATTCAACACAAAAATCAGAGTTTTCCTACAGCAATATCATCCCCCAAAACGCTCACCATCTGAGATGATGGTGAGTCTTAATTGGGAGGTCGTTAAATATGAATGAAGGTAGAAGTCACTTGCAGTTAAAAGAAAAAAATGGATTCACACTAATTGAGCTAATGGTTGTTATTGCCATTATTGGTATTTTGGCAGCCATAGCAGTTCCCAAGTATCAGGATTACATAGCTAAAACTCGTGTTGCAGAAGGATTTAGTCTTGCAGCTGGAGCAAAGTTAGCTGTGACTGAAGTATATGCAGGTAAGGGCGCTACAGATATGAGTGTGGCAACTGAGGCTACATTTAAGTCAACTTCAACTAACAGTATTAAAGAAGTAAGCATTCAAAAATCAGGTGCTATCTTGATTACTTATCAGTCAAGTGTTGCTCCGGAGGGTGCAAATCAGTTAAGTATTATTCCGGTTAATAACGCTGCCACTGAAGGAGTAAAAGCAGTTGATTTGAGCGATAAGCAAGAGCAACCTTGGGCGGGTATTTGGTCATGCAAATCACCTGAAACAACTTTGCCAGCGAAGTTGTTGCCTGCTGATTGCAAGTAAATTTAAGATTCATCCAAAGAAAAAGGCAAACCATGGTTTGCCTTTTTTAATGCGTATTAATTACTGCAAATTAAGTAGTACTAATTACGCCGCTTTCCAAGTTCCAGACTTGCCGCCACTCTTCTCAAGCAACTTTACTTCTTTAATCACCATGCCACGGTCTACCGCTTTGCACATATCGTAGATTGTTAGTAGGCCAATTTGCACACCAGTTAACGCCTCGATTTCAACACCTGTTTGACCAATATTCTCAGTTGTTACTGTGCAATGAATGGTTGAGTTAGCTTCATCTGGTTGAAATTCAACAGCAACTCTTGTGAGCGCAATTGGGTGGCAAAGAGGTATTAAATCAGGGCTCTTTTTGGTGGCTTGGATGGCTGCAATTCGTGCAATACCAATCACGTCACCCTTCTTGTGGGTGCCAGACATAACCATATCAAATGTACTTTTTTGCATTTGAATACAGCCTGTGGCCGTGGCAATGCGATGTGTGCTGGCTTTTTGCCCAACATCAACCATATGAGCTTGGCCAGTTTCATCAAAATGAGTTAGTTTGTTCATACATTATTTGTACCATAATTAGAGATATGGATAGAAAAAATAATAAATTTTCGAAAAAATTGATGGCAATAGCTTTGGCGGTAGTTTTCCAGCCAAGTTATTTGCTTGCACAAAGTGATGCAAATATCACTGCTCAGGAGAACATCAATCGTGCCATGCAGACGCCGGCGGCTAAATCTGAATTTACACCGGCTAGTAAAAGAGTGCAGCAACCCACTTTGGTGTTGCCAGATTTAGGCGACTCTTCTAGCGCATCGCTAGCACCAGTGGATGAGCGTCAATTAGGTGAGCGCATCATGCGTGAAATACGTCGTGATCCAGATTACTCATCAGATCCGGTTTTTTATGACTATCTAAATAATATCGGGCAGCACTTAGTTAGCTCTGCCAGAAAGCAAGGTATCGCTGGCCTAGAGGGAGGTGGTAGCTTTGCTGTTAATTTTGAACTATTTGGTGTTAGAGATAAAAGTATTAATGCGTTTGCATTGCCCGGCGGTTTCATTGGAGTTCACACCGGATTAATTGTCTCTGCGGAAACAGAGTCTGAGTTGGCCTCAGTTCTGGGACATGAAATCGGGCACGTTACGCAAAAGCATATTGCTAGGATGTATGGTCAGCAAGGTACTAACTCGATGATTGCTCTGGCATCAATTATCCTAGCTGCAGTTGCCGTTAGTCGTAACCCTAATGCCGCTCAAGGTCTTGCAGTAGGCGGTCAAGCGTTGGCCATACAAAATCAGTTGTCATACTCAAGAGATGCTGAGCGGGAGGCTGATCGTGTTGGTTTTCAGATTCTTCAGGCAGGTGGCTTTGATGTTCAGGGTATGCCAGATTTCTTCCAGCGTATGCAAAGAGCCAATAGCATCATGGAAAGCGGCGTTCCTGGTTATGTCAGAACTCATCCTTTAACAACGGACCGTATTGCAGACATGCAAGATCGTGTTAGAGGTCTTGCTACTCAGAAGGTGTCGTCATCAATTGAGTTTTATCTATTGAAGGCGAGAGCTCGGTTAACTCAAACTACTAGTTCCAGTAACTACCCAGAGTTAAAGCAATACTACGAGAGTTTATTGCGCAAGCAAGATCTTGCTAAACAATTAGAGGGTAGCTACGGTTTGGCGCTTTTGAGTTTTAAACAGCAGAAAAATATTGATGCAGAGAATTACCTGCAAAAAAGTAGAAATTTGATTCAGGCAATGTCAGGAAATGGTTCACCTATTCAGCGCTGGAGTTTGTCGCTTGAGAGCACTGCCATTGAGTTGATGTATGCAAAATCACAATATGAGCAAGGCATCAAACAGATTGCCAATTTAAAAGCTTTTTACCCTCAATCTAGGTCATTAAGTATGTTGCTCATTGAGGGGCAGTTAAAAACAGGTCAGCACGAGCAGGCTATTGTTTGGCTTAAAACTCAATCAAGAGCTCATCCAGAGAATTCTGTGTGGTGGGATTTGTTATCTAGAGCTTATGCCCAATCTGGTAAAAAATCTTTACAACATGCAGCGCTGGCCGAGAAGTATGTCTCTCAAGGCGCTTGGGTTGGGGCATTAGAGCAAATGAAGTTTGCTAAAGCGGCGGGTGATGCTGATTTTTATCAAGCCTCAGAAATTGAGGCTAGAGCTCGGCAAATACAAGAGCTATATCGTCAAGAATTGCGCGCAGAGAATAAAAGGCCGTGATGCTTTTTAATTTCTTTCGAGCTAATTAAATTGATTTCATAATCTTTGCCTTGCCAGCACCATTTGCCTGCATAACCGCAGGCATTAGCAAATTGCGCGCTCTTAGAAAAAATTTCTAAGTCATGGTCATGCAGCAAAACAAAAACTGTCTCTAACCTTTTTTCAAAAGTTGTCATTGGACCAGTTAAATCTTTACTACTTTGTATTTCAAATTGACAGCTTATTAGAATTTGGCCGCATTCATCTAGAAAAATATCAATAGGTTGTATTTCTCGATCATCAGTTGTTTTTAGTAATAAATCATCCTTTGATGGATAAATTCTTGCAATGAATGGCGTGTAGCCTAGATCAATGTATACCCTTTGAGGGCCATTTTGAAAAAACCACTCCCCAGATTCATTGTGTGCCAAATTTCTTTGAATGAAATGAATGAGGCCTTCGTGCTGGATGGCGTCGCCAGGTAAGTTATGAGCCTGCGCGTACTCATTGCGCATGCGCCAAGAACCACGTCGGTCAAATGCAAGCCATCCATGACAAACTGGTACATCAGGCCATTTAATAAGTGAGCGTATGACCTGCTCATCCATATTTAATGAAAGCCGTGAATGGTGCTAGGTAGTTGTATATGTTCTTCTTGGGCAGGGCTTGCGTGTATGTGAGCAATTCTCCATCCCATGGGGCTTTGTACTAGAACATATGAGAAGTTCAAAAAGAACTCAGGCTCCACTTGATCTGGCTCTAGTCTGACAGCCTCTGTTGTGTCAAAGAATGCAATACCAATACCAGTGTGACCAATTGCTTGGATGGGGTCTAGCCATAAAAAGTGATCTTCTAAAATCTTTTTTAAGCCTTCACGTAGTTCAGCGTGACCAGTCAACCGTTTGCCACCAGGAAGAATACATGTGATGGAATCTTCATCCATCCATAAATCAATAGAGCCATCTAAGTCGTTGCGATGCAGAGATTCTCTCCAAGCATCAAGCACTTCATCAGGTATTTGGAACAAGCGGGCTTGACGTGGCATGGTGTATTTGTTGAGTTAATTATTTAAAGAGTTTAGGACGTCTTGAGGTTGGATGTCTACTAAACATTTTAGATGCCCTAACGGGCAAGTTCTTTTAAAGCATGGGCTGCACTTTAACTGTAGCCAATGGACTTTTGCTTCAGGGGATAAGGGCGGTGTGTGTCTCGGATCGCTAGAGCCAAATATCGCCACTTGGGGGCGTCTAAATGCGGCGGCAATATGCATAAGTCCTGAGTCATTGCTAATGACTTTATCGGCAATCGCAATGCACGCCATTGCTTCATCAAGTGTTGTGTGCCCACACCAGTTGATAACTTGATTACTGGAGTTGCTGAGCTTGACGATCTCGTCCGCTAATGACGATTCTTTTTTGCTTCCCAGAATTAAAACTAATGCATTGTTATTTTGCTCTACGAGCATTTGCGCAAGTTTGCCAAAATGCTCCGTTGGCCATTGTTTAGCTGGACCATATTCAGCGCCTGGGCACAAAATAAACAGCTTGTCATGGTTCTGAATGAGCTGAAGTTTTTCTTTCATCTCATTCAAGAAAAGCCGAGGCAATTCTAATTTTGGTTGCAATGTGTCATTTGCCTGATTGCCTGAAAGAGCAAAGTAGTGCGTTGACATCGATGGTCTATTGGATCTCGACGGATTTTCTAATGGCGCTGTAATTAAGCCCCAGCGCATTTCACCTTTGTAGCCAATTCTGTTTGGGATTTTGGCTAGCCAAGGTATTAATGCAGACTTAAAGCTGTTTGGCAAAACATACGAATGGGTATAACCGGCGAGTTTGAGTTGACTTGCCAATTTTTTTCTTTCTGCCCACTGTAACAATCCGTGCTTAAAGTCTCCAATAATGACTTCATTGATTGCTGGGATAGCTCGCATCACGGATGCTACCCAAGGGGTAGCAATAACATCGATAACGCTATCGGGATGATTTTTTTTGAGCTGGGTGATTAATGGCTCAGTCATCACCGCATCACCAATCCAGTTGGGGGCGATGATGAGAATTTTTGCCATATTAATGACCGTGTGGTTCAGTACCAGGTTTTAGTTGGTACTCAGTGCTGCAGTAAGGGCATTTAACGTGCCCTGTTGATACAACATCTAGAAAGACACGAGGATGTAAGCTCCAAGCCGGTGAACCTGGATTTGGGCAGTGTAAAGGTAAGTCCTTATGACCATCAACTTGAACAATATTTTTTGTACTCATATCAACCTCAAACTACAGTTAACCAGTGGCGATATTTGTCGCTCTTACCAGCAACTGCATCAAAGAAAACTTGTTGAATTTTTGTTGTGATTGGACCGCGCTTGCCATCGCCAATCATGCGATCATCAAGTTCACGAATAGGTGTTACTTCAGCAGCGGTGCCGGTGAAGAAGGCTTCATCACAGCAATACATTTCATCGCGAGTAATGCGTTTTTCGCGAACTTCAATACCAAGGTCTTTGGCAATCGTGAAAATAGCATCACGCGTAATGCCGTCTAGACATGATGCTAAATCTGGTGTGTAAACAATACCGTTTTTAACGATAAAAACGTTTTCTCCAGATCCTTCTGAAACATAGCCATCTGTATCTAATAAAAGAGCCTCATCGTAACCATGAGCTGTTACTTCTTGATTGGCCAAGATTGAGTTGATGTAGTAACCAGATGCTTTAGCGCGAACCAAGGATACGTTCACATGGTGTCTTGTGAAAGATGAAGTTTTAACGCGTATACCTTTGTTTAAACCATCTTCACCAAGGTATGCACCCCATTCCCAAGCGGCAACTGCCACATGCGTAGAATTATTTTTTGCAGAAATGCCTAATTTTTCTGAACCAATCCATACGATTGGGCGAATGTAGCAAGAAGCCAATTTATTCTCTTTTACAACTTGAATCGTTGCCTTAGAAATCTCTTCTTCTGTGTAATTCATCTTCATTTGGAAGATTTTTGCTGAATTAAATAAGCGACGTGTATGTTCTTTAAGGCGGAAAATGGCTGGACCAGCATCAGTTTTGTATGCGCGGATACCTTCAAAAACACCCATGCCATAGTGAAGGGTATGAGTTAGAACGTGGACGTTCGCGTCACGCCATGGCACCAATTTGCCATCCATCCAAATAAAGCCATCACGATTTGCCATTGACATGGTGTATTTCCTAAATTCTGAGAAAAATGAGTCGAAATGCCATTGTAAAACAGGCGGGTAGAGATGGCTATGTTAAAAAGCAAGCCCCTACCTATAATCAAACTTTGAAAAAATAAATTGGTAATCTGATTTGACCTGGTCGAAACAACAGCAAGAAGCTCTGATAGATGGACTCAAAACAATGGGTCACTCAGGATTTGCTGTGTTTACATGGGCCTTGGTGACAGGTATTGCGATGGCCAAATCAGATATCACTACCGCAGAGGCTGTGGGCATGTCTTTGCTGGTCTATGCAGGTTCCGCACAACTGGCAGCTTTGCCTCTAATTGCCGGTAATTTTCCTTTTTGGACCATCTTTTTAACTGCCATCATTGTTAATCTAAGGTTTGTCATATTTAGTGCTGGGATTCAGCCATATTTCAAAGATAAAGCCTACTGGAAGCGCTCCATTTTGGGATATATCAATGGCGATTTAACCTTTGCACTGTTTATGTCGCGATACCCGAGTGCAGACGGCAATCCATCTCATGCGCCATTTTTTATTGGTATGGCAGCAGCCAATTGGACAGTTTGGCAAACGGGCTCATTGGCAGGGATATTTTTAGCGTCTTTCATACCTAGCTCATGGGGCTTGGCTTATGCGGGTACTTTGGCATTAATTGCGATTCTGTTGCCGATGTTGGAGGGATGGTCATCAAGATTGGCTGCTATTGCTGCTGCAGTTGCCGCATTGGCGACAGTAGATCTGCCTTATAAGCTAAATATAGTCATTGCGGTTTTGGTGGCAATTATTGTGGGTATTGTGTCTGAGTCTTATTTAGAGAGACGTTTCGGGAGGTCTACGCAATGACTTCATTCGAAACTTGGATCGTCATCATTGGTTTAACTGCCATTACATACTTAACCCGAGGTTTTTTCTTATTGATGGGTACTAGGGTTGAGTTAAGTCCAACTATTCAAAAATCTCTCCGTTATGCTCCAGCAGCTGCTTTGGTGGCTGTCATCGTGCCTGAAATATTTTTTCCGCCGGGGTCAGCTGAAATGGAACTCAATAATCCTCAGCTTTGGGGTGGAATAGCCTCAATATTGGGTTTTTTGGCGACTAAAAGTATGGTTTTCACCATTATTTCGGGGATGGTCGTCTATACGGGCGCAAGGTTTATTTAGCCCTAAAAAACGGTCAGAAAGTCCTGTAAAAAGGTAAAATCTGAGTTTCTAGTCTTTTAGTTAAAACTCACATAATCATCATGCCAGGTACATCCAAACTTAAATTTAATCGCCTATCTGATTTAGCCGCTGCAGGTCAACTTAAGGGTAAGCGTGTTTTTATCCGTGCAGATTTGAATGTGCCGCAAGATGAAGCGGGAAATATTACTGAGGACACCCGTATTCGTGCATCCATTCCGGCAATCAAGGTGGCTCTAGAAGCTGGCGCAGCTGTCATGGTGACCTCGCATTTAGGTCGTCCAACTGAGGGCGAATTCAAACCAGAAGACACGCTGGCTCCGGTAGCCGACAGAATCGCAGAATTGATGGAAAGAAAAGTTCCATTGATTAGTCACTGGGTAGATGGCGGGTTTGAGTTGCAGCCTGGCGATTTGGTATTGCTTGAGAACTGCAGACTCAATAAGGGTGAGAAAAAGAATAACGAAGAATTAGCCCAAAAGATTGCTAAGTTATGTGACGTTTATGTCAATGATGCTTTTGGTACTGCGCATCGCGCTGAAGCAACGACTCATGGTATGGCTAAGTACGCACCAGTTGTTTGTGCGGGCCCATTGATGGCCGCTGAATTAGATGCCTTGGGTAAAGCATTAACAGATCCTAAGAGACCATTGGTGGCTATTGTTGCTGGTTCTAAAGTTTCAACCAAGTTAACCATTTTGAAGTCACTAGCTGAAAAAGTTGATCAACTGATTGTTGGTGGCGGTATTGCTAATACATTCATGTTGGCAGCAGGTTTACCAATTGGTAGATCTTTGGCGGAACCGGATTTGGTGAATGAGGCAAAAGCAATCATGGATATGATGGCTAAGCGTGGCGCCAGCGTGCCTATCCCAGTTGACGTAGTGGTTGCTAACGAACTATCTCCACTCGCTCGTGCAAATAGAGTTGCTTCAACAGATGTTCAGCCTGATGACATGATTTTGGATGTTGGTCCAAAAACATCTGCTGAGTTGACTAGCATTGTTGCTCATGCAGGAACGATTGTTTGGAATGGTCCAATTGGTGTTTTTGAGATTGATCAGTTTGGTGGCGGTACAAAAATGTTAGCTGCTGCGATTGCTCATTCACCAGCATTCTCAATTGCTGGTGGTGGTGACACATTGGCTGCAATTGCTAAGTACGGAATTGATAAGCAAGTTGACTATATTTCAACTGGTGGTGGCGCTTTCTTGGAGTTCTTAGAGGGTAAAACGTTGCCAGCATTTGCAATTTTGTCTGAAAGAGCTGAATGACATTACGCGCCACAAAAATAGTTGCAACACTTGGCCCTGCCTCAAGCAGTGCTGAAACATTAAAACAATTGATTGAGGCTGGAGTCGATGTGGTGCGCCTGAATTTTTCTCATGGCACAGCTGCAGATCATCAAGCTCGAGCACAACTTGTTAGAGAGGTTTCTAAAAAAGTTGGTCGTGAAGTAGCAATCATGGCAGATTTGCAGGGACCAAAAATCAGGGTTGGCAAATTTGAAAATAACAAAATTATCTTAAAAGCAGGTGAGCGTTTTACTTTAGATGCCAACTGTACTTTGGGCAATCAAGACAAAGTCGGCTTGGACTATAAAAACTTGCCCAATGACGTTAAGGTTGGTGACAAGCTATTACTCAACGATGGCTTGTTGGTGATTCGTGTTCAAGAAGTTCAAGGCACTTGCATTCATACTGTGGTCGAGTTGGGTGGTGAGCTGTCGAACAATAAAGGTATTAATCGTGCTGGCGGTGGTTTAACTGCGCCAGCATTGACTGATAAAGACAAAGAAGATCTTAAAACTGCTGTAGGTTTGGGCGCAGATTACATAGCAATCAGCTTCCCTAAAAATGCAGACGATATGAAGATTGCCAGAGATCTTGCAAATCAAGCAACTCAAGAGCTTGGTCATAAGACTAAATTGATTGCCAAAATTGAGCGTGCCGAAGCTGTTTTACCTGGAGTCTTAGAAGGCATTCTGGAAGTTAGTGACGGCATCATGGTCGCTCGTGGCGATTTGGCTGTTGAGGTGGGTAATGCCACTGTGCCTGCTTTACAAAAGAAAATGATTCGCATGGCCCGTGAGGCTAATAAGGTGGTAATTACCGCTACGCAAATGATGGAGTCAATGATTGTTAATCCTGTGCCAACAAGAGCAGAGGTTAGTGACGTTGCTAACGCGGTATTAGATGGTACAGATGCAGTGATGTTGTCAGCAGAAACTGCATCAGGTCAGTATCCAGTAGAGACTGTTCTGCAAATGGCTGCAATCTGTCTTGAGGCAGAGAAGACTGAAGTACATCATTTAGATGCGGATTTCTTTGATCAGAAATTCACGCGCATTGATCAATCTATCGCTTTTGGCGCTTTGTTCACGGCTTATCACTTGGGCGTCAAAGCGATTGCGGCGTTAACTGATTCTGGCTCTACGGCGCTTTGGATGAGTCGCCACAAAATTCAGGTACCTATTTTTGCATTAACAACTAAAGTTACCAGCCAGAGAAGTATGGCTTTATATAGAAATGTGCATCCATTGCACTTGGATACTAGTAACGATAGAGATACAGCTTTAGAGCAGGCTGAGGCTTGCGTTAAAAAGTTGGGCGCAGTTAATGTGGGTGACAAGATTGTGTTAACGGTTGGTGAGCCGATGGGTCAAGTTGGTGGAACTAACACGTTAAAAATTGTTGATGTGAAATAAATTTTAATTTAAGGAAAGAGTTATGGCACTTGTATCTATGCGCCAATTATTGGACCATGCAGCTGAGAACGCTTATGGATTACCTGCATTTAACGTTAATAACTTAGAGCAAGTTCAAGCAATCATGGCTGCTGCTGATGAGGTGAATGCGCCTGTGATCATGCAAGCTTCAGCCGGCGCTCGTAAGTATGCAGGTGAAGCATTTTTACGTCATTTGATTGATGCTGCTGTTGAAGCGTATCCGCATATTCCAGTTGTGATGCATCAAGACCATGGTCAGAGTCCTGCAGTTTGTATGGCTGCAATTCGATCTGGCTTTACATCTGTGATGATGGATGGTTCATTGATGGATGATGGTAAGACAGTAGCTTCTTATGAATACAACGTAGCGGTTTCTCAAGAAGTTGTTAAATTTGCACATTCAATTGGCGTAACAGTTGAAGCTGAGTTGGGTGTGTTGGGTTCATTGGAAACAATGATGGGCGATAAAGAAGATGGTCACGGTGCAGAAGGTGCGATGACACGTGAACAACTGTTAACTGATGTTGAGCAGGCTGCTGATTTTGTTAAGAAGACCCAATGTGATGCTTTAGCAATTGCTATTGGCACAAGCCATGGTGCTTATAAGTTCACTAAAAAACCTACTGGTGACATTCTTGCTATTGATCGCATCAAAGAAATTAACCAACGTATCCCGAATACTCATTTGGTGATGCATGGTTCATCTAGCGTTCCTCAGGAGTTGTTGGCAATCATCCGTGAGTTTGGTGGTGACATGAAAGAGACTTACGGCGTTCCTGTGGAAGAAATTCAACAAGGCATTAAGCACGGTGTTAGAAAAATTAATATCGATACAGATATTCGTTTGGCAATGACCGCAGCTATCCGTCGTTACTTATTTGAAAACCCAAGTAAGTTCGATCCTCGTGATTATTTGAAGCCTGCGCGCGAAGCAGCTAAAGAAATATGTAAGGCACGTTACTTGGCCTTTGGTTGCGAAGGTCAGGCTGGAAAAATTAAATCTATTCCTTTGGAAAAAATGGCTGAGCGCTATAAGGCAGGTCAGTTGGCTCAATTAGTTAAATAAGGTGTACATGCAAGCTCTATACGAATCTTCAATCAAGTCTTTACCTTTAATCTCAAAGGGCAAGGTTCGCGATATCTACGCTATTGGCAATGATCAATTATTGATGATTACAACAGATCGCCTATCTGCTTTTGATGTGGTGATGGGTGAGCCTATACCTGGCAAAGGAATTGTTCTTAATCAAATGGCTAACTTTTGGTTTGATAAGTTAAGTCATGTAATTCCAAATCATTTGACAGGAATTGATCCTGCAACTGTAGTTGCAGCCAATGAAGTGCCTCAAGTAACTGGTCGTGCGATTGTGACTAAGCGTTTAAAGCCAATTATGGTTGAGGCGGTTGTGCGTGGATATTTATCTGGTAGTGGTTGGAAAGATTACCAAGCAACGGGTTCTGTTTGCGGTATTCAGTTGCCTGCTGGTTTGCAAAATGCTCAAAAATTACCTGAACCAATTTTTACTCCAGCTGCTAAAGCAGAAGTTGGAGAGCATGATGAAAATATTTCATATGCAGACGTTGAATCACGTATTGGTAAAGATTTAGCAGCCAAGATTAGAGATGTCAGCATTCGTTTGTATCAAGAAGCATCTATTTATGCTGCAAGCAAGGGCATCATCATTGCAGATACCAAGTTTGAATTTGGTCTTGATGAGGCTGGTAACTTGGTGCTTATGGATGAGGTATTAACTGCTGACTCTTCACGTTTTTGGCCTGCTAGTTCATATCAAGTAGGTTCAAACCCACCATCTTTTGATAAACAGTTTGTGCGTGATTGGTTGGAGTTGGCACAGGTCAATGGTAAGCCATGGAATAAGTCTGCTCCAGCACCCCAGTTGCCTCAAGATGTCATTGAAAAAACAGCTGCAAAATACCGTGAAGCACTTGAAACTTTAACCGCTTAATACCTACTGCATAAGCAAAAAGGAAAAACTATGAGCCAGAAACCAATTGTTGGAATAGTGATGGGATCTAACTCTGATTGGGACACCATGCAAAACGCTGCTCAGATTTTGCAAGAATTTGGTGTTGCCTATGAAGCCAAAGTAGTTTCTGCTCATCGTATGCCTGATGATATGTTTGCTTATGCTCAAACTGCGCAGGATCGCGGCTTAAAAGCGATCATTGCAGGTGCTGGTGGCGCTGCTCATTTACCGGGCATGCTAGCATCCAAAACAATCGTTCCTATTTTTGGTGTGCCTGTCGCTTCTAAGTATTTGCGTGGAGAAGATTCTTTGTATTCCATCGTGCAAATGCCTAAAGGTATTCCTGTGGCTACTTTCGCTATTGGTGAGGCAGGCGCGGCTAATGCAGCTTTACACGTTATCGCCAACTTGGCAGTCAATGATGCTGCTTTGGCAAAAAAATTAGACACATTCCGAGCTACTCAAACTGAAAAAGCTCGTGCCATGAATTTACCAGGACATTCTTAAGATATGGCTGATCGTTTAGACCCCATTTTGCCCGGTTCATACCTAGGTATTTTAGGTGGTGGCCAGTTGGGTCGCATGTTTACTCATGCTGCCCAAGCAATGGGTTATAAAGTGTGTGTATTAGATCCTGACCCAAACAGTCCTGCTGGAGCAGTGGCAGAGAAACACATACAAGCTGATTATGTTGATCATGCAGCCCTAAAAGAAATGGCATCTATTTGCCAAGCTGTTAGTACAGAGTTCGAAAATGTCCCAGCGCAAGCATTAGATGAGTTGGAGTCTTTAGGTGTGTATGTTGCGCCAACAAGTTCTGGTGTATCGGTTGCTCAAAATCGGGTGGCTGAGAAGAAGTTCTTGGCTACTTGGAAAGATGAAGCTGGAATTGGACCTGCCCCACACTTAGTTATTGAGCATGACTCTGATATTGCTCATGTTCCTGATGATTTATTTCCTGGTATTTTGAAGACGGCTCGAATGGGTTATGACGGTAAGGGTCAAATTACTGTTCATACTCGAGAAGAATTGAGTCAGGCTTGGGAAAAATTTAATCGAGTTATTTGCGTTTTAGAAAAGCGCATGGATTTAGATTTTGAGGTTTCTGCATTGGTTGTGCGAGGTCACGATGATCAGGTGGTGGCCTACCCTGTTGCTGAAAATATTCATAAGTCAGGTATCTTGCATACAACAACAGTTCCAGCCCCATCTATTAACCCGACGCAAGAAAAGAAAATTGTTGAGGCTGCTAAGGCAATTATTAGGCGCTTGGATTATGTTGGTGTTTTGTGTGTGGAATTTTTTGTGTTGAAGAGTGGTGACATTGTTGCTAATGAAATTGCGCCACGTCCCCATAATTCTGGGCACTACACACAGAATGCATGTATTACTAGTCAGTTTGAGCAACAAGTTCGAGCGATGGCAAGGATTCCTCTGGGTAGCACTGAATTGGTACAGTCAACCATCATGTTGAATATCCTGGGGGATGAGTGGCTTATTAATGGCCAGCAGTCTGAGCCACTTTGGAATGAAATTCTTAAAGAGCCAAAAACAAAATTGCATCTCTACGGAAAAGCTGAGCCTCGTCATGGTAGAAAGATGGGCCATATAAATTTTGTTGGAGCAACTTCAGGCGATGTACAGATTGCATGTGAAAGTGCCGTGAAGGTATTGCGTATTACGCGTTAATCATGCCTGATTTACTCGATTCGGCAGTTAAGCAACTGCGTGATGGTCATCTGGTTGCTATACCCACAGAAACTGTTTATGGTCTTGCTGCAGACGCAAAAAACATTCTTGCAGTGAATCAAGTCTTTGCGGCAAAAGGGCGACCTAGTGGACATCCTTTAATCGTACACATTGCTAATCCAACTTTGCCAACCATGAGCAGCTTCGAATCGCAAAATGCTTGGCAAGAAGTATTGCTTAACTGGTCTAGAGATGTTTCTCCTCAAGCTTTGGCATTAGCCCAAGCATTTTGGCCTGGGCCTTTAACGATTATTTTGCCTAAGGCAAAGAGTGTTTTGCTCGAGGTTACGGGTGGCCAGGAAACGGTAGGTGTTCGTTGTCCCAATCATCCACTTACTCAGCAGTTATTAAAGTTATTCGATAGCGCACTTGTTGCACCGTCAGCTAATCGTTTTGGAAGAATTTCTCCAACAACAGCAGATCATGTGAGAGATGAGTTTCCTGATGGATCAATTTTGATTCTGGATGGTGGCGCATGTGATGTTGGAATTGAATCTACGATTGTTGATTTATCCCGATGGGATAGCCATGGTGCAGTGATATTGAGACCGGGCGCCATATCAAAAGCAATGATTGATGAGGTTTTACGTAATCTAAACCCTGGTGAAAGCTTGCAACCTCTTAAGCAAGGTGACGCTAGTCAGCCGAGAGTTTCAGGTAGTTTGAGTGCTCATTACGCTCCAAGAACTAAATTAGTTTTATATGATCCCAATGATGTTAAGTCTATGAACTTAACCAATTGCTCTGGTAAACGAGTGGCTTGGGCTCATTTTGAAAACACTATCAATATTGATTTTTCTTCATCAAGTCATCTAGATGAGATTGTTTTACCGGGCGCCTCTCATGAGTTGGCTAAATGTTTATATGCAACATTACGCTCATTAGATCAACTGAGCGTAGATATTATTTACTTTGAAAAAATACCAGATTCTGAACAGTGGGATGCCGTGAGGGATAGGTTGGGTAGGGCCTCAGTGGGTTCTGGAGCTTGATGATTGAAGTGGCCCATCATCTAAAAGCCACGTTAATAATGCATCATGAATGCCTCGACCAGAGCCAGCATTTTTATGATTGATAAATGATGTCACGGTGTAGGTGTGACCGGTTCTGCTGACTACGTAGCCAGAAATTGATCTAACATCTGCCAGAGATCCAGTTTTAATATACGCGCCATATTTTCTGATTGAGCTTGGTAGTGAAGATGTATTTTTTTCTAAAGCTTCTGTTTCGCTTCTTTTGGGCACATATTTTCTGAATTTATCTAAAAGTCGATGCTTCATCGTGCCATCAACACCAGCAATCGGAAGTGACTCAACATAGTAGTCTCTAGATGCAGAGTTAAGGCCAAGTAAGAGAACTTGATTTAAATGTTTGGGACTGATTCTTTCAATTCTGGAAAGACCTGACCCATTCTCAATGATTAATTCCGGCATATCGAGTTGATATTTTTTGAGCCAGTCTTTAACTAATTTAGTTCCATTGCTGGTATTGCTGGGTCTGCCTGACTTTTCAAGAGCAATTGTCAAAAGAACTTGCCTAGCCATCACATTATTAGATAGCTTATTTATATCTTTGATTGATTCATGTAGCGGGACCCCCAGATGGGTAACGATCGGCTTAAATGAATTATCCATAGTGGCAGCTCTAACTTTAGGCTTTCTGAGCCAGCGGCCTCCAATATCTTCCCATGCAGCGATGATGCTCTGAGATAAAAAATCATCACTATTTGATGCAACGACGTTCCAATTAGCTGTTGGGCAACCATTGGGAAACTCGCCATCAAAGCTTGCTAACCAAGATCCATTCTTATCCATGTTAATTGACATGGATATATTTTTTCGCCAATCGTTACATGGGGCTTCCACCACTTTTAAATTGTTATCAATTTTTAAGTTGGCAATTCGAGGAGTTTGTTTAATGATGACGTACTGACTATCAACGCTTGGGAAAAATTGAAAGCTAAAGCTATTGAATGCAAATAAAAGGGCATCTGGAAGTACGTTATATGACCTAGTAGTTTCTCCATCTGAGAATGAAGACTCTTTGACAGATGAGTCGTAGGCACTACGATCAAAAATCAAGTCACCATCAATTTTCTTGATTCCAAAATCTTTCAGATTATTCAAAATCTTGTTAATTTCTTCTGGAATTAATTTGGGGTCACCACTACCTCTAATAAGGAGGTCGCCTTTGAGTGTTTCCGCTTGAATTTTCCCATTGGTAAAAATATCTGTTTTCCAGCGATATTGAGGGCCTAGTATTTCCATGGCCGCTAAGCTAGTTAATAGCTTCATGGTTGAAGCTGGATTCATTGCCAGATCTTCTTGCCAGTCAATCACATCAGCCGATTTAAATGTTTTGGTTGAAGTCTCTTGGGTGGTAACTTTTTTTACAGAAATCGAAATAGCATCTTTAGGAATGTTGCTTTTGCTGATAGCCCGTTCAACATCTATTGGTAGTTTGATTTCTGTAGATGCATAAGAGCTAGTTATGACCCACAGAAAGCTTACTATGACAACAGTGATTTTGTTTTTTGGCATGGCTAATAATATAGCCAAAATAATTCAATTAATGAATGTTTTTTCGGTAATAATTTTTTTAAGAATTTTATTGGATTTGGTAAGTGCAATACACATCTCACTAAAAAGCGGCTTATTAGGTTGGGGGCAACTCTTCTCAAATTGGCTTGCAACTTTAATTAAATACATATCTCTAGTTAAGTTTGCGCCACCTAGTACTTTGTGGGCCATAGCTTTTACCTCTCTTTCAGGCAATTTTATTTGGTGATCCAATAGCCCAGAATTAAGTAAGCTAATTGCCTGTTGTTGAAAGGCGAGTATCTCCTTCGCAATTGTTAAATAAATACCTGATTTACCTTGGCCTAACTGTACAAGTGAGGTTGTATAGGTGTCATACAAATTTAGCTCTCTTTTCCAGTCAGATATTGATGCTGGTTTAATCAAAACAGAGTCAAAAGGGCTATTTTGGTCTAATAATTTCTTGGCTCCATCGGTGTGAGCGGTGATTCCATATATCTGAATATTTTCAGCGTAGGCGTTTCTAGCCATTTGAGCTAATTTTTCACCATCCATCTCTGGCATTGAAAAATCAGTGACCAATATGTCAAAGGGAGTGTTTAACAAGAAGTCTTTCCCTAGTAACGCATTTTGATAACTGTGTACACAGTAGCCCATATCTTTAAATTGAGATTCTGTAATTAACCTACTGGGGGCATGGTCATCAACAATTAGTACTGATTTACTCTTGATCACATTTGTTAAGGGTGAGCTCTCTTTGACTGTCTTTGAACCATACTTTGGCTCATCTGTAGATCTAGTTAGCAATAACTGAAAGCTTGCTGTAGTTCCTTGATTAATTTCAGACTCAATTGATATCTGACTGTGCATAAGTTTTAGTAGATGGTCTGTTATTCCTAGACCTAAGCCAGTCCCAATATTTTCAATGTTTAGGTGCTGGGTGTTTATCTGCTCATAAGGGCGTAAGAGTCTATTAATTTGTTCTGAGGGCATACCTACGCCGTCATCAGCGATTTCAAAATAAATTATTTGTGCAAAGTGATCATTAGCAATTACTCGTGTTGTGAGGATGACTTGACCTTTGTTTGAAAATTTAATGGCATTACTAATCAAATTATGAAGAACCTGATTGAGCTTAACCCCATCAAATACTAGGCTAGGCGCAATTTCTGGGCAGATATGTGTCGTGAGCTTCACCTCAGATTTTGTTGCGGCGATTGATAGTGTTCTATCAATATTTTTTAATAAATTCTTTAGGTCGCTAGCTGTTTCTTCAAGTTGGACTTTGCCTGCTGCAATCTTTGATGCATCTAGCACCTGGTTAAGCATTTCAAGCATTGATTGTGCAGATTCTTTCGCACTTTCAAGGATTCTGTGCTCGTAAGTTGGCAGTGTCTTATTGGCTAATATTTTTTCATGTATGCCAATGATGGCGCTAATTGGATTCTTAATTTCATGACTGATGTTTGATAGCGTTACATCTTTTGATGTAATTAATTTTTTTAGTTGTTCATTCTCGCTTGACTTGATCAGTATGAGCTTTTGCACTTGCTTACTTTTTAGGATTAGGTAAACAATTAATGCTAGATTGAAAACAGCCAATATGGGAATCAATGGATTGATGTTAGACATCGATAATTCTGTTTGATCTGCAAAATGAAATCATGTCAGCTAAGTTGCTAACGCCAATTTTTTTATATACGCGGTATTTGTATGTGGATACCGTTTTCCCGCTGATGTGCAAAAACTCAGATATATCAGAATTGCAATAGCCGTCAGCTAGGTACTTCATGACCTGGAATTCTCGTGGAGAAAATGATGCAATGATTTCTTCATCACTATTTGGAGGGTCGCCCTCATCATTCACATGAAAGAACGTGTAGCCCTGAGATACCGCTAGACATGCCGCTAAGATAATGTCTGAGTTAGCTGTTTTGCTGATAAATCCATGACCCCCAACTGTTCTAATTCTGGTGCCATAAATCTTGGGGTCCAAACTAGACACCACCAGAATACGAATCTGTGATGATGCAATTCGTAGTCGACGAATAACATCAAGACCATCAGTTCTTGGCATGTCTAAATCAAGAATGATGAGATCTGGAGGATTCAGCCTAGAGAACTCGATACATTCTTCGCCGTTTGTGGCTTCCCCTGCTATCTCAAAATGAGCATTTTCACTGAGCATGTTTTTTAGTGCCCAAATCATTGCAGGGTGGTCGTCAACGAGCAGGACCTTTTTTCTGGCAGCAGTTTTCATGATGGTTTCTTATTCAAGTGACTGCGCATAGCAGTTTGTTGTTTTGTACTCTTGCCCAACTTCACCACTTGATGAATAGTCATTGCAGGCATGATGTGTTGCCCAAAATAACTATCAACCTCCCATTTTTCTGCAGCTAATTTTTCATATATCAGCTTGATTGGCCCCGCGCTTACTTTGCAGTCATACTTTTTTGCGATCTTCATAAGAGCCGATAATTTTTCTTCACATTGACTGCCTGGAATTGCTTGTCTTAACAGCGCTCCTGAAAGATAAACATATTTAAAGTCGTGATCGTTTAATAACTCGCAATCCATTTGCGTGCCATCAAAGTTCATTAGATGAAGCAATACACCTAATCTTTGTAGTTTGATGATGGAGTCTTGAAACGTGATCTTGTTGTCTGTTGTTGGTCTATTGATTAGGCCAACATTGATGAGCCCAATTGGCAGGTGGCAGTTCAACAAGGCGTTTTGAAGACCTTTTTGGATGTTTTGGTTTATTAACCACTCACATTTAACTGGAATCATGATTGCAGTTGGTTTGCTATAGCTGTGCCAGTAGCAGGATGCTCGAATGCCATCATTAAATAGTCTTAAAACATCTTCTTCTGGGCAATCAATCAATGAATTCAGAATGACAAATTGCGTCAATTGAGTCTTAGTCTCAAGAACTAGTTCGAAGAATAAGTCTTGAGCTTGACCCCAGTTTTCAATTTGTTGATTGATGTTTTGGGTAGCAGAACCATAAAGCTTGCTATTTCCCGCCTCTTTAATAACCGTTGGAGGTTTTTTGCTCCAATTTTTAACTAAGGTATATAAGCGAGACTTGGGCTTCATAATTAAATCCAATAAAAATCAATAAGTTATGTGTTTTTTTAGGTTTATAGCGTGTGTTTTAGGTAAAAATCCTTGAAAAAACTTTCCCGCATCCATCTCTGAGAAAGATTTTTTAAGGGGTTGATGTTGTAACTACCCTTGAAAAGGTGGGGTAGCGTCCTTATAATTAGCACTCAACCAGTAAGAGTGCTAACAATCTGTTTGAACTACTTCTGGAAATTATAATTAATTATTTTTACTAACTGATAAGTTAATACTTACTAACATACTAAAGGAGTCTATATGAATCTACGCCCTTTACATGATCGTGTGATCATCAAGCGTTTAGACAATGAAACTAAAACAGCTTCAGGACTTGTGATTCCTGACACAGCAGCAGAGAAACCAGACCAAGGCGAAATTTTGGCTGTTGGTACAGGTAAAAAAGATGATTCTGGCAAGGTAATCCCTTTGGACGTCAAAGTGGGTGACCGTGTTTTGTTTGGCAAGTATGCAGGTCAAACAGTAAAAGTTGATGGCAATGAGCTTCTCGTGATGCGCGAAGAAGACATCATGGCTGTTGTTCAGAAGTAATTAATAAGAGACATCGAAAGGAATTCAAATGGCAGCAAAAGAAGTATTTTTTGGTGACAGCGCTCGTACGCGCATGGTCGAAGGCGTTAACATTTTGGCTAACGCAGTTAAGGTAACTCTAGGCCCTAAAGGTCGTAACGTAGTTCTAGAGCGTTCATTTGGTGGCCCATTAGTAACAAAAGACGGTGTGTCTGTTGCTAAAGAGATTGAGCTTAAAGATAAGCTTCAAAACATGGGTGCACAAATGGTTAAAGAAGTTGCATCTAAAACAGCAGATAACGCTGGTGACGGTACAACAACTGCAACAGTATTAGCTCAATCAATCGTTCGTGAAGGCATGAAGTATGTAGTTGCCGGCCACAATCCAATGGATTTGAAGCGCGGTATCGACAAGGCAGTAACTGCAGCTATCGAAGAAATTACAAAGATTAGCAAGCCATGTACAACTACTAAAGAAATCGCTCAAGTTGGTTCTATTTCTGCAAACAGCGACTACAGCATTGGTGAGCGCATTGCAGAAGCGATGGAAAAAGTAGGTAAAGAAGGCGTGATTACTGTTGAAGACGGTAAGTCATTGGCTGATGAGTTGGACGTTGTTGAAGGTATGCAATTTGACCGTGGCTACTTGTCACCATACTTCATCAGCAATCCAGAGAAGCAAGTTGCTGTTTTGGAAAACCCATTCATCTTGTTGTTTGACAAGAAGATCAGCAACATTCGTGACTTGTTGCCTGTGCTTGAGCAAGTTGCTAAAGCAGGTCGTCCATTGTTGATCATTGCTGAAGATATTGAAGGCGAAGCATTAGCAACATTGGTTGTGAACAATATCCGTGGCATTTTGAAAACTTGTGCAGTAAAGGCTCCAGGTTTTGGTGATCGTCGTAAAGCAATGCTTGAAGACATCGCTATCTTGACTGGTGGTCAAGTGATTGCTGAAGAAGTTGGTTTGACACTAGAAAAAGCAACTTTGCAAGATTTGGGTCAAGCTAAGCGTGTTGAAATTGGTAAAGAAAACACAACCATTATTGATGGTGCTGGTGATGCTAAAAACATTGAGGCACGCGTTAAACAAATCCGTGCACAAATCGAAGAAGCTACAAGCGACTACGATCGTGAAAAACTACAAGAGCGTGTTGCTAAATTAGCAGGTGGTGTAGCAGTTCTTCGCGTTGGCGCAGCAACAGAAGTTGAAATGAAAGAAAAGAAAGCTCGCGTAGATGACGCATTGCATGCTACTCGCGCTGCTGTTGAAGAAGGTATCGTTCCTGGTGGTGGCGTTGCTTTAGTTCGTGCTAAGCAAGCAATCACATCACTAAAAGGCGATAACGCAGATCAAAATGCTGGTATTAGCATTGTGTTGCGCGCTATGGAAGAGCCACTACGAATCATCGTTTCTAACGCTGGTGATGAAGCAAGTGTTGTAGTTAATAACGTAGCAGCTGGTAAAGCTAACTATGGTTACAACGCTGCAAGTGGTGAGTACGGTGACATGGTTGAGATGGGTGTTATCGATCCAGCTAAAGTAACTAAGACTGCTTTGGTAAATGCTGCTTCTGTGGCTGGTTTGTTGTTAACAACAGACTGCTCAGTTGTAGAAGCTCCAAAGGATGATGCTCCTGCAATGCCTGATATGGGCGGCGGTATGGGTGGCATGGGTGGTATGGGCGGTATGATGTAATTTGAGTCCATACTCAATAAAAGGGCGCCGCAAGGCGCCTTTTTATTGGCCATCACTTTGATGTTTGTGTTTTTGTCCTCTCGTGACTAATGCGTTTTTGCGGCTCTTGATTAATTTTGTAGATTTCTTTTGACCGTATGCATTTGGAGATATACCCGCAGTTAAAAGGGCATGCCTTTTAATTTGTGAGATTGATAAGCGTTTTTTAATATTCATGTGATGACTATACGTCAATCAATTTATGGGCACAAAAAAACCACTCCGTAGAGTGGTTTTTAAGTTAGTAAAGATTCATTGAATCACTACGTTATTACTCAACAGCTTTGACCATGTCTTCAATAACTTTCTTCGCATCACCGAAGACCATCATTGTCTTGTCCATGTAGAACAACTCGTTATCCAGACCAGCGTAACCAGATGCCATTGAACGTTTGTTAACAATCACTGTCTTAGCTTTGTATGCTTCTAGAATTGGCATGCCAAAGATTGGGCTGCCTGGCGTTCTAGCTGCTGGGTTAACAACGTCATTGGCGCCGAGGATAAGCACAACGTCAGCTTGACCAAATTCGCTATTGATGTCTTCCATTTCGAATACTTGATCGTATGGAACTTCAGCTTCAGCTAAAAGAACGTTCATGTGGCCAGGCATACGGCCAGCCACTGGGTGAATCGCATATTTAACTGTAACGCCAGCGTGAGTTAACTTCTCTGTTAATTCTTTTAGGGCATGCTGTGCGCGAGCAACTGCCAGGCCATAACCTGGAACGATGATGACTGTTTCAGCATTAGTCATTAAGAACGCAGCATCATCAGCAGAGCCTGACTTAACGTTACGTTGTTCTTGCGAGCCACCAGCAGCACCTGCTGCAGCATCACCACCAAAACCACCAAGAATCACGTTGAAGAATGAACGGTTCATCGCCTTGCACATGATGTAAGACAAGATGGCACCAGAAGAGCCAACTAATGAACCTGCCACAATCAACATGGAGTTGTTTAATGAGAAACCAATACCTGCTGCAGCCCAGCCAGAGTATGAGTTCAACATTGAAACCACCACCGGCATATCAGCACCGCCAATTGGGATGATGATTAGCACGCCAAGAATAAAAGCTACCACTGTCATCACAACAAAGTAGTTCCATGCTGGCTCAGCGCCTGGTGCAATCGCAAACATCACACCACTACCAACCATCACAATCGCTAACGCTAGGTTAAGCATATGTTGGCCAGGGAATGTTACTGGTGCACCTTGGAATAAGCGGAATTTGTATTTGCCAGATAGTTTGCCAAACGCAATCACAGATCCTGAGAAAGTAATGGCGCCAACAAATGTACCGATGAATAGTTCAAGACGATTGCCCAAAGGAATAGGCTGTCCTGCTGCAACAATACCAAAAGCATTTGGCTCTGCAACAGCGGCAACAGCAATACACACAGCCGCTAAACCAATCATGCTGTGCATGAAAGCTACTAGCTCAGGCATTTTTGTCATCTCAACACGTTTGGCCATGATGGCACCAGCGCCGCCGCCAATGACCAAGCCTGCTAGTACATAAGTCATGCCAGTAACAGCAGACTCTTGCGCAAGCATCATCACTAGACCAACTGTAGTGGCAATAGCAATTGCCATACCAGTCATGCCAAATAAATTACCTTTAATTGATGTGGTCGGATGAGATAAGCCTTTAAGGGCTTGAATAAAACAGATAGAAGCTACTAAATAGAGCAGCGTGACAAGATTTAAGCTCATGCTGTTTCTCCCTTAGCTTTTTTATCTTTTTTCTTAAACATTTCTAGCATGCGTCTTGTAACCAAGAAGCCGCCGAATACGTTCACAGCAGCAAGCGCTACAGCAATCGTACCCATTGATTTGCCAAGAGCACCTTCTGTTAGTGCAGCAGCTAGCATGGCACCAACGATGATGATGGCGGAAATAGCATTGGTCACAGCCATTAGAGGTGTGTGTAATGCAGGGGTAACGTTCCAAACAACGTGATAACCAACATAAATGGCTAAAACGAAGATGATTAAGTTATATATAGTTGGGCTGATCATGTCCATGATTTTTTCCTTTTAATTCTTCTTATGCGTTCTGGCGAAGAACTTGACCACTTTGACACATCAAGCAAGCTGTAACGATGTCGTCATCAGTAGGGATCGCCAATTTGGCTTCCTTATCAATGATCAGTTTCATGAAGTCTAATAAGTTGCGTGCATAAAGAGCTGAGGCATCTGCAGCAACCATGCTAGCTAAATTGGTGTAACCAACGAGTTTTACGCCGTGTTTTGTCACCACTTTATCTGCTTCTGTCAGTGGACAGTTGCCGCCGCCGTTCTCACCTTTGCCAGCAGCCAAGTCAATGACTACAGAACCAGGTTTCATTTGAGAAACTGTTTCAGAATGCAACAGTGTTGGCGCTTTACGACCCGGAATTAAGGCTGTTGCAATCACAATATCAGCTTGTTTTGCACGCTCAGCTACTAAAGCAGCTTGTCTTTGCATCCAAGAAGCTGGCATTGGACGAGCATAACCGCCAACACCTTGAGCGATTTCACGCTCTTCTTCTGTCTCGTAAGGCACGTCAACAAACTTAGCACCTAATGACTCAATTTGTTCTTTAGCAGCAGGACGAACATCAGATGCTTCAATCACCGCGCCAAGACGTTTTGCTGTGGCGATGGCTTGAAGACCTGCAACACCTGCACCCAAAATTAATACGCGAGCAGCTTTAACGGTACCAGCTGCAGTCATCAACATTGGCATAAAGCGTTGGTATTCATTTGCTGCAACCATCACAGCTTTGTATCCAGCAATATTTGCTTGTGAAGATAGCACGTCTAGGCTCTGAGCCCTTGTGGTTCTTGGGGCTGCCTCTAGTGCAAAGGCTGTAATGCCTTTAGCAGCCATCGCTGCATTATTGCTGTTATCAAATGGATCTAACATGCCAAGTAAAACAGCATTAGTATTCATTTGAGCTAATTCGTTGGAGTCTGGTGCACGAACTTTTAATACTAGTTCAGCACCAAGTGCATCAGCAGCAGAACCAATAGTTGCACCTACAGCTTCATAAGCTGAATCAGGTTGGCTACTTGCTAGACCAGCATTACTTTGAACTATGACTGTGTGACCTTGGCTAATGAATTTCTTCACAGTTTCAGGTGTTGCAGCAACGCGCGTTTCATTCGCCCGCGTTTCTAAGGGCACGCCAATGCGCATGGGTTTCTCCCTGTTGTTATATAAAAGTTTAAGATTACCCTAAATTAGGGATATTTCTAAGCGGATAAAACCCGAATTTTAGAGTTTTTTTACCTAATTTAGCTGTTTTAGCTAGCTATAATTTGCAACTTCGATCTCAATTTTTATGACTTTCCCTGCTTTTGACACTAGTTTTTTAGATGCCGCACCCGTATTGCCTCCGGCAACGGTAGTGATTGGCATGTCCGGTGGTGTCGACTCATCTGTTGCAGCTTGGATTTTGAAACAGCAGGGTTACAAAGTCATTGGTCTATTCATGAAAAATTGGGAAGACGATGACAACAGCGAATATTGTTCTTCGCGACAAGATTGGTTAGATGTTGTCTCTGTAGCAGATTTAATTGGTATTGATGTGGAAGCAGTTAATTTTGCTTCTGAATATAAAGATCGAGTCTTTGCGGAATTTTTAAGAGAATATTCAGCTGGCCGAACACCAAACCCAGATGTTTTGTGTAATGCTGAAATTAAATTCAAAGCATTTTTAGATCATGCGATGAGTTTGGGTGCTGAGGCGATTGCTACTGGTCACTATGCTAAAACTGCCAGAGTTGGCAATGAAGTTCATTTGCTAAAGGCAATTGATGAGACTAAAGATCAAAGCTATTTTTTGTATCGCTTAAATCAGCAGCAGTTAAAGCATGTCATTTTTCCTTTGGGCGGGATTAGGAAAACAGTGATTCGCGAAATTGCTCAAAAAATTGGTTTACCTAATGCAGCCAAGAAAGACTCAACAGGAATTTGTTTTATTGGTGAGAGACCATTTAGAGAGTTTTTAAATCGTTACTTACCCAATAAGCCTGGTCCGATTAAAACTGAGGATGGCAAAACGGTTGGCGAACACGTTGGCTTGGCGTTCTATACCCTGGGTCAGCGCAAAGGTATTGGCATGGGCGGTAGTAAAGATGGCACGGGCGATCCTTGGTTTGTTGCCAAGAAGGATATTCAGAGTAACACCTTGTATATCGTTCAAGGACATGAACATCCTTGGTTATTAAACCCATTGTTAAGTGCGTCACAAATTAGTTGGACATCTGATATTGCCCCTACTCTAGGAGCTTACTCAGCTAAAACAAGATACAGACAAGTTGATGCGCCATGCCAACTAACAGCTTTAACTGAAGATTTATTTACGCTTAATTTTGATGAAGCTCAGTGGGCTGTAACGCCTGGGCAGTCAGCCGTTATTTATAACGGTGACCGTTGCCTAGGCGGCGGCATTATTACCAATTAACAGCTAATATTTTTACTGAGGCGGATTTGTCTGTATGAAAGACGGGCGCTTCATAAGCTTTTGATAAAGCTTATCTAAATTAGGGTAGCTGGCTTGCCATTTGATATTTGGAAAGCGAAACAATAAATAGCCCAAAGCACAGCCAACTGCGATATCAGCTAAGCTCATTTGGTTGCCAAAGCACCACTCGTGATCGTTTAAGCCATCAGACATGGCTTTTAGGCCGTGGTTAATTTTATCGAGTTGGCGATCAATCCATGGTTGACTCGCTTGATTGCCTGGATGCCAGGTTGGCTCTAGCCTTACAAGTAAGGCTGCATCAACAATCCCATCAGCCAGTGCCTCCCAGGTTTTGACTGCTGCCCTATCTTTGCCTGTTGGCGGAATTAATTTATTAACGGGGCTTAGCGTATCAGCGTATTCAACAATCACGCGTGAATCAAACATGGCTCCGCCATCATCCATGACTAGGCACGGCACCTTGCCTAGGGGGTTTGATGAAGTGATTTCTGATGTTTTTGACCAAACATCTTCAACAACTAAAGGCACTTCAATCTTTTTTTCAGTAAAGACAATCAAAGTCTTTCTGACGTATGGGCTAGTGAGGGATCCAATTAATTTCATGTCATTAGTATAGCTATTTAGGGAAGTTCGTCTAGAACGACTAAAATCATGTTTTAAGCGATTTTTTTAGGATTTAGCTGTGACTACTCAATTATCAACATTAAGTGCCTTATCCCCATTAGACGGTCGTTATGCAGGTAAAACTGATGGTTTGCGCCCATGGTTATCTGAAGCGGCATTTATGCGCCAGCGTGTTCAAGTTGAAGTTCATTGGTTAATTGCCTTATCTCAAGCAAAGTTACCTGATTTTCCTAGTTTTAGCGCAGCTGCTGAAGCGGTTTTATTAAAGCTTGTGGCCGATTTCTCAGATGCTGATGCACAAAGAATTAAAGCCATTGAGGCTGTCACAAATCATGACGTTAAAGCAGTTGAGTATTGGATGAAGGAAAAGGTTGCTGGTCACGCTGAGTTAGAAAAAGCGAGTGAGTTCATTCATTTTGCGTGCACTTCAGAGGACATCAACAATACTTCACATGGCTTAATGCTCAAAGGCGCTCGAGAAGAAGTAATCTTGCCTAAGTTAAAAGAAGTTTTAGCTTCATTAACTAATTTAGCTGTTTTAAATGCTGATATCCCTATGCTATCTAGAACGCATGGTCAGCCTGCATCGCCAACGACTTTAGGCAAAGAAATGGCTAACGTGGCGATGCGTTTAGAGCGCGCGATACGCAATATTGAGAATGTGCCTTTGTTAGGAAAAATGAATGGTGCTGTAGGTAACTACAACGCGCATTTGTCGGCTTACCCAGATGTTGATTGGGAGAGCTTTTCTAAAGAGGTGGTTGAGAAGCGTTTAGGTCTTCAATTTAATCCATATACGATTCAAATTGAGCCGCATGATTACATGGCTGAGTTGTTTGATGCAGTTGCTAGAGCCAATACGATCTTGCTTGATTTGAATAGAGATATTTGGGGTTACATTTCTGTAGGTTATTTCAAGCAAAAAACTAAAGCTGGTGAGATTGGCTCATCAACAATGCCTCACAAAGTAAATCCAATTGACTTTGAGAACTCAGAGGGTAATTTAGGCATTGCCAATGCTTTGTTAAAGCATTTGTCAGAGAAGTTGCCTGTATCTCGTTGGCAGCGCGATTTAACTGATTCAACTGTTTTACGTAACCTAGGTACTGCTCTAGGACATAGCTTATTGGCTTATGACAGTGTTTTGAGAGGTTTGGGTAAATTGGAAACCAATCCAACTCGTTTGGCTGAAGACTTGGATAACTGTTGGGAAGTTTTGGCTGAACCGGTTCAAACCGTGATGCGTCGTTATGGTGTTCCTAACCCTTACGAACAATTAAAAGAATTAACACGCGGTAAGGGAATTACACCTGAAGGTCTTAAGACGTTCATTCAAGGTCTTGCAATACCTGATGACGCAAAACAGTCTCTATTAAAAATGACGCCCGCTTCATACATTGGTAAAGCTATTGAGCTTGCTAAGCGTTTGAAAAAATAATGATTGATCAGACTAGAGTCACGATGAGCATCTCGATTCGTTTGCTATTGTGGCTCTATGAATGTCTTTGGTATTTAGCATTACCGGTGGCATTAATTAGGTTGTATTGGAAGGGTAGAAGATTACCTGGTTATCGTCAGCATGTGGCAGAGCGATTTGGGTTTTACAGTTGTCAAAAAACTTCTAACCTGATTTGGCTTCATGCTGTTTCTGTTGGGGAAACTAGAGCTGCGGCACCACTTGTGGAGGCTTTAATCGCTAGTGGCAAAACAATTTTGTTAACTCACATGACGCCTACAGGACGAGCTACGGGGCAGCAAATATTTGAACAACATCTGAAATCCGGTTGTTTGCAACAAGTGTATTTGCCCTATGACGTCTCGTGGGCAGTAAATGCCTTTTACCGATATTTTTCTCCTCAAATTGGCTTAATTATGGAGACAGAGGTTTGGCCAACGCTTGTTTTATCTGCTAAACGTCATAAGATACCCACAATACTAGTAAATGCTAGGTTATCTAATAGAAGTGCCAAGAGAGCAGCTAGCTTTGGCGCAATTGCTACATACATTTATCAATCTTTTACAAAGATATTGGCTCAAACTGGTTTGGATGCCAAGCGCTATCAATCACTTCATTTAAATAATGTATTGGTAACTGGTAACTTGAAGTTTGATGTTGCCGCTAATTCTTCTCAAGTTAATGAAGCATTGCTTTTGAGAAAAGAATTAAATGCAGGCATGCAGATAGTTTGTGCTGCCAGTACACGTGAGGGCGAGGAAGAGTTAATTGTTGCTGCTTGGCAAAAACTCAAACAAGATCACCCCGATTTAAAAAATATTTGCTTATTGATTGTTCCAAGACATCCTCAACGATTTGATGATGTGTATGCATTATTAACCAAGAGTTTTCCTCAGGTGGCACGAAAGTCTTTGCTGAAAACTAACGCAGATTTGGCTACAGCAATTAATCAGCAAGGCATTTTGCTTGGTGACTCAATGGGTGAGATGAGTTTTTATTACGCCTTATCTGACTTCGTGGTGATGGGCGGTAGTTTGCAACCTTTGGGCGGCCAAAATTTTATTGAGGCATGCGCGCTAGGTAGGCCTATCATTTTGGGGCAGCATACATTCAATTTCCAACAAGCTGGTATTGATGTGATAGATGCTGAGGCTGGGTTGAGAGTCGACGGTATTGAAGGTCTTAGTCAAGCAATGGGATTACTTTTTCTAAATCATGAGCTCAAAGAAGCCATGAGCACCAATGCTCTAGATTTTGCTAACCAACACACTGGGGCAACTCAAAAAATATTAGCTATTGTTCAAGCAAGTCACTAATCAAGTACCCCTAACGTTCAAGGGGTTAAATCATCAGCAGTACAAGCCTAAAAATATTCAGATAGAATTTCTTCAAACCATTGGGGAGTAGCCAGCTCACATATGTGAGTCTTGTATATCGTCAATACGACATGAATATGTCCGGTATATGAGGGGAATGGGTTCTTGGCGAGACCAACTTTTAAGAGGGCGTTCCCGTGGATTTTTTATCTTTAAATGCAGTCTGGGCAGTTCTTGCCATTATTTTGATTGACCTTGTATTGGCCGGCGACAATGCCCTTGTTATAGGCATGGCTGCAAATCGTTTGCCTCCTGATTTGCGTAAAAAAGCAATTTTTTGGGGTACTTTTGGTGCCATCGCAATTCGCTTTGTTTCTGTTGCAATCATCACTTACTTAATGATGATTCCTGGGCTTAGATTGGTGGGTGGAGTAGCCTTGGTTTGGATTGGCTGGAAGCTAGCATTCCAGGAAAGTCATGAAGACGTTAAAGCAGCGGATACATTCTGGTCCGCAATTAGTACGATAGTGATCGCAGATGCAGTGATGGGCATTGATAATGCATTGGGCATTGCGGCAGCTGCCAATGGCAATTGGTGGTTCATTATCATGGGCTTATTGATTAGCATCCCAGTGGTAATTTTTGGTTCTAGTATGGTTACAAAAATACTAGATCGTTGGCCTAATGCGGTATTTGTTGGCAGCTTTGTTCTATTCGCTGTTGCAGTTCAAATGGTGATTAAAGAGCCACTGTTTGCCTCTACCTTAAGTTCAATAGATGGCTGGCTGTTGAAATTGTTGCCTTGGTTATTTGCAATTGGCGCTACAGCTTTTCAATTTAATCTATCAAAGAAAGCCTCTAAAGGTATGGCAGCGGCTATTTAGTAATGTAATTACATTACAAATAAAAAAGCGGGCAATGCCCGCTTTTTTAATGCCTCAATATTGGCTATTTAAACTTGAGCGCCAAAGTTTGGATCATCACTATTGCTAGCATTAGGATTTGCTTTTGTTTCTGGAGTTAATAAATCTTCGCGCTTAATTCCAAACCACATTGCTAAAGCAGCAGCCACGAAAACAGATGAGTAGATACCAAACAAAATACCAATCGTTAGAGCTAGTGCAAAGTAGTACAGAGTAGGGCCGCCAAATAGAAGCATCGCAAGAACCATCATTTGTGTGCTGCCGTGAGTGATGATTGTGCGGCTGGTGGTGCTGGTGATGGCGTTATCAATAATTGCAGAAACTTCCATCTTTCTGTATTTGCGGAAGTTTTCTCTAATACGGTCAAAAATAACAACTGATTCGTTAACTGAATAACCTAAAACTGCTAAAACAGCCGCTAAAACAGATAGGGAGAATTCCCATTGAAAGAGGGCGAAGAATCCCAGAATGATTACGACGTCATGTAAGTTAGCCAAGATGCCGGCAAGAGCAAATTTCCACTCAAAGCGAATAGATAAATAAATAACGATGCCGAGGACAACAAATAAAAGCGCTAGCAAGCCATCTGTTGCTAATTCTTTACCAACCTGCGGTCCAACAAATTCAACGCGCTTTAATTTAACGTCATCTTGAGAGGCTTTTAAAGTTGTTAATACTTGATCACTTTGTTGTGCTGATGAAATAACTTGGCCATCAGCCCCCTTTTGTAGTGGCAAACGGATTAAAACGTCTTTAGAGCTGCCAAAGTTTTGAACTTGAACATCTTGATAGCCCAACTTAGTTAAATCGTCTCTGATTGAATTTAATGGGGCAGCTTGTGTATAGCTAACTTCCATCACAGTGCCGCCTGTGAATTCCACTGATAGATGCAAACCTTTAGTGCTCAAGAAAAAGATCGCGGCAACAAATGTTAACGCTGATATGACATTTAGCACCAATGCATGGCGCATAAAGGGAATGTCACGACGGATACGGAAAAATTCCATGGCTAATATTCCTTTTATTCAGTTGGGCGCCAAACTTGGCCAATAGATAGTTTTTCAAGTTTCTTTTTGCGGCCATACCAAAGATTGGCGAGGCCTCTAGCAAAGAAAACTGCAGAGAACATTGAAGTCAAAATACCTAAGCTATGAACAACAGCAAAGCCTCTAACTGGGCCTGAGCCAAATGCAAGCAACGCAACACCAGCAATTAGTGTGGTGATGTTTGAGTCAAGGATGGTTCCCCATGCTTTTTCAAAGCCTGTGGCAATTGCTGCTTGTGGGCTGGCGCCTGAGCGTAGTTCTTCACGAATACGTTCATTGATTAGAACGTTTGAGTCAATCGCCATACCTAAGGCTAAAGCCATAGCTGCAATACCTGGCAAAGTTAAGGTGGCTTGCAGCATAGAGAGGATGGCGACTAATAGAAATAAATTAACTGCCAATGCGACGACTGAAAATGCGCCAAAAAGTAGGTAGTAGGCAATCATGAAGATTGCGATAGCGCAAAATCCGTAAATAACTGAATTGAAACCTTTGGCGATATTGTCAGCACCCAAACTTGGACCAATTGTTCTTTCTTCAATGATTTCCATAGGGGCTGCTAGTGAGCCTGCACGTAGCAACAGTGCTAAGTCATTGGCGCTTTCAGTGCTTGGTTGACCGGTGATTTGGAATTTTGATCCAAATTCACTTTGAATAGTCGCAACTGTCAAAACTTCTCCGCGACCTTTTTCAAACAAGATCATACCCATTGGTTTACCAATGTTTTCACGTGTAACTTCTTGCATTACGCGGCCACCAGCAGAATCTAAGGTGATGTTCACAGATGGACGTTGATTGTTATCAAAGCCTGCAGATGCGCTAGTAATTCTGTCGCCACTAAATATCACTGATTTTTTAAAAACGACTTGGCGACCATCACCAGTTTTGAAAACATCAGATCCTGGAGGAGGTAGTTCTCCAGATAGAAGGTATGTCTTAACTGGATCGGCCAAGCGAGATTCTAGAGTTGCGGTTCTGCCGATAATGTCTTTTGCCCTAGCTGTATCCTGCACGCCAGGTAGTTGAACGATGATGCGATCTTGACCTTGTTGCTGAATAACTGGTTCTGCCACGCCTAATTCGTTGACGCGATTATGTAACGTGGTGATGTTCTGTTTAACCGCATTTTCTTGAACTTCTTTGATGGCGGAAGCTTTAAATTCGCCAACTAATTTAAAACCATCCGCTGATTTTTGTGAGTTGAACTCTAGGTCAGGGATGTTTTTATTGAGTAGTAATCTTGCCGCGAGTGCCTCATCTTCTTTAGCAAATTTGATGATGATTGAATCATTTTGACGTTCTACGCCAGAGTGACGAATTGATTTTTCACGTAGCTGTGATCTTGCATCGGCGCTTAGGCTTTCAATTTTCTTTTGTAGTGCGCCACGCATATCAACTTGAAGTAAGAAGTGGACTCCACCTCTTAGGTCTAAGCCTAGATACATCGGCATGGCACCCATAGAGCCTAACCACGCTGGCGTGTTAGAAATCAAATTCAATGCAATGACATAACTTGGGTCATTACTGTCTGGGTTGAGTGCTTTTTGTAAAGTGTCTTTTACTTTTAATTGGTTGTCGGTGCTATCTAAACGGATCTTGATGGTGCCGTTAGCGCCAATTCTTTCAAATTGAATGCCTGTGGGCTGGATTTGTGCATTGCTCAAAATTTGAGTAATGCGTTCTTGTGTGCCCAAATCAATTTTGACAGTCACTTTACCCGCTGAAACTTGTACAGCTGGTGCCTCCCCAAAGAAATTAGGAAGGGTATAAATGGCTCCAATTAAGAGAGCCACAGCAATTACTAGGTATTTCCACAGCGGGTAACGATTCATGCCAAATCTTTCTTAGATAGCTTTGATAGTGCCTTTAGGCAAAACAGCCGTTACTGCGCTTTTTTGCATTTTTACTTCTGTACCTGGGAGTAGTTCAACTGTCACATATGGGTCTTTAAGATTTGTTACTTTGCCCATTAGGCCGCCAACAGTCACAACTTCATCACCAACAGCCAATGCCTCTAGCATGTTTTTGAGTTCTTTTTGGCGCTTCATTTGCGGACGAATCATGACAAAATACAACACCGCAAACATCAAAATTAATGGCAAAAAGCCCATAATGCCGCCACTTTCCGCTCCAGCGGCTTGCGCATATGCGTTGCTAATAAACATGTTATTTCCTCCAATTAGAAACTAGGATTTTACCCTGTAGTTTCAAGCACGCCTATGGCGCGATTTTGGTGGAATTCCTTAATAAATTCAGGGAATTGATCCTGATCTAGAGCATCCCGTATTTCGGACATTAAATTCAGGTAGTAGTGGATGTTATGAATCGTATTTAACTGCGACCCTAAAATCTCATTCGCTTTTTGTAAATGATGTAAATATGACCTAGAGAAGTTACGGCATGTGTAGCAGCTGCAAGTTGGATCTAATGGTCTGGTGTCTGTTTTAAATGATGCATTTCTGAGCTTTAAGTCACCAAAACGCGTAAATAGCCAACCGTTTCTGGCGTTGCGTGTTGGCATGACGCAGTCAAACATATCAATACCTTGGCTAACTCCTAGTACCAAATCCTCTGGTGTGCCCACGCCCATCAGATAGTGAGGCTTGTTTTCTGGAAGCTTGGGTCCAATATGACTTAAGATTCTTTCAAATTCTGGCTTTGGTTCTCCGACTGATAGGCCGCCAATGGCAATACCGTCGAAATCTTGTTGTGAAACGCCGTCTAGTGACACATCTCTTAAATGCTCAAACATCCCGCCTTGAACAATTCCGAATAGAGCATTACCAGTATCAAGATCTCTAAAGCGCTTAATTGATCTCTCTCCCCAGCGAAGTGATAGTTCTAGTGAGTTTTTAACGGTTTTTTCATCGGTAGGAATGCCGTTTGTTTCGTAGGGTGTGCATTCATCAAACTGCATTGCAATATCGCTATTGAGTTCTGCCTGAATTTCCATGGAGATTTCAGGAGACATGAATAGCTTATCGCCATTAACGGGTGAGGCAAATGCCACACCTTCTTCTGTGATTTTTCTGAGTGCGCCTAAGCTAAATACTTGGAATCCGCCAGAGTCAGTGAGAATTGGCTTTTTCCAACCCATGAAGTCATGTAAGCCATGATGTTGATTAATGACTTCAAGGCCAGGTCTAAGCCACAAGTGAAAGGTGTTTCCTAGAATGATTTGTGCTTGAGCTTCTTCTAAGTCTCTTGGCGTCATGCCTTTGACTGTGCCGTAGGTTCCCACTGGCATAAAGATAGGTGTTTGTACTTTGCCATGCGGCAAACTCACTTCACCTCTGCGAGCGTGTGTACGACTATCTTTTTTGATGAGTTTGAAGTTAAGTGGTTTCATTGACGAGTTAAAAACATAGCATCGCCATAACTAAAGAAGCGATATTGTTGTGTAATGGCATGATCATAAGCTTTTCTGATGGGTTCAACCCCAGCAAAAGCGCTCACAAGCATTAATAAAGTAGAGCAGGGTAAATGAAAGTTGGTGATTAGCTTATCAATCACTTTAAATGTGTAGCCTGGCGTAATAAATAATCTGGTCTCACCCTCTGTGATGCCGAGCTCTGCACTTGATTCTAGGGCTCTGAGGCTGGTGGTGCCTACAGCAATGATGCTGCCGCCTAGGCGTTTAGCCTCATCAATCGCCATTTGAGTTTCTTTGGGGATTGAGAACCATTCGCTGTGCATTTTGTGTTCGGATAAATCTTCTGTGCGAACGGGGGTAAATGTGCCTGCACCAACATGCAATGTGATTGTTGCGTATTGCGTTCCTTTGGCTTTGATTTTTTCAAGTAAATGCTCATCAAAGTGCAGCCCTGCCGTGGGTGCTGCTACTGCGCCTGGATTTTTTGCCACAACTGTTTGGTATCTCTGTTGGTCATCAGAGTTCGCTTGATGTGTGATGTAAGGAGGTAATGGCAGTTGACCATATTTCTCAAGAAGAGGAATGCAGGCTGATGAAAATTCCACTTCGTAAAAAGGACTGTTGAGCTCTTGTCGACCAATGACTTTGATGGAAAAACCATCATCTGCATGGCCGATCAATATTTGATTGCCAGGTTTAGGTGGCTTTGATGCTCTGATTTGAACTACTGCTTTGTTTGTGTCAATGATTCTTTCTAGGAGAACCTCAACAGCTCCACCGCTTTCTTTTTTACCAAAAAGTCGAGCCGGAATTACTTTGGTATCGTTAAAAATGAGTAAATCATTCGGTTTAAGAAGTTCAAGAAGGTCGGTAAACTGTTTATCTTCTATGATTGGTTCTTGATTAATAGTTTGATTAAGTACTAATAACCTGCTTGAGCTTCTGTCTGGCAGGGGGTGTTGAGCAATTAACTCAGGTGGCAAGTTGTAGTTAAAGTCAGAAAGACGCATTACAGTCCCATTGGAACATTACTATTTAATTAATGACCGGTAAAACCAATTCATCTCCTCTCGATAAGCTAGGCTTGCGCTCCAGTTTGGATTGTGCGCTCCATATACCTATTCGTTATGAAGATGAAACCAAATTATCAACCATTGCAGAGGCAATTGGCTCATTTGGCGGTTTGACCTACCAAGTTCAGGGGTATGTGATCCGACAAGAGGTGATGTTTCGTCCGCGTCGTCAGTTGCTAGTCCAAATTAGAGATGATGATGGTCAAGAGTTGTTTTTACGTTGGTTGAACTTTTACCCGAGTCAGCAAAAGCAAATGTCGATGGGGGCTCACTTGCGTGTAAGGGGTGAGGTGCGTGACGGGTATTATGGTCCGGAGATGGTTCACCCAGTAGTTAAAGCAGTGACGCCTGATGCACCGCTACCGTCTACATTGACCCCTGTTTACTCTACTGTGGCAGGAGTTAGTCAAACATTGATTCGTAAGGCAATTGCGAAAGCAATTCAAGACCCAGGTTTGCAAATCAGCTTAAAAGAATTTTTACCAAATGAGCTAATTGCGAAGACTTTTCCTGGTTTAACGATTCCTACATTGATTTCAGCTTTACAGACTTTGCATCAGCCAAGCAAATCTGATGATTTGGAGTCTATACAAAATAGAACACATCCTGCCTGGCGTCGCGTGCAACTCGAAGAGTTGTTGGCTCAACAGATATCGTTGCAGCAGGCAAGGCAAAAACGTTTAAACAGGCAAGCAGTATCAATGAGTCCAGCACCTCTTGAGCGGGGCGTTTTGAATCAATTTATCAAATCTTTGCCCTTTGATCTAACTGGAGCTCAGAAAAAAGTTTGGCAGGAAATTATTCAAGATTTGAGTCGTGCCTATCCTATGAATCGTTTGTTGCAAGGTGATGTGGGGAGTGGCAAGACTGTGATTGCTGCATTAGCAGCTTTGCATGCTATTGATCATGGATGCCAGGCTGCCATCATGGCCCCCACAGAAATATTAGCCGAGCAACACTATCGTAAATTAAAGCTCTGGTTGGAGCCTTTGGGTGTGAAGATTGCATGGTTAACAGGATCACTTAAGGTAAAGGAAAAGAGGGAAGCTCAAGAGCAAATTAGTAGTGGTGGTGCGCACCTGGTTATTGGCACTCATGCCTTAATTCAGGAGGGTGTTGAATTTGCCAAGCTTGGATTTGCTGTGATTGATGAGCAACATCGTTTTGGTGTTAAGCAACGTTTGCAATTGCAGCAAAAAATTGATGATGTTGAAGTTCACTGTCATCAATTAATGATGTCAGCTACACCAATCCCTAGAACTTTAGCCATGACTTTTTATGCTGATTTAGAAGTATCGGTCATAGATGAGTTGCCGCCAGGAAGAAGCCCCATTGTGACAAAGTTAGTCAAAAATGAGAGGCGCCAGGAGGTTGTTAGTGGCTTGTTGGCAGAATTAGCTAAAGGCAGGCAGGTATATTGGGTATGCCCGCTCATTGAAGAATCGGACACCTTGCAACTGAAGACGGCTGTGGAAACACATGAAGCTTTGGTAAAAGCATTACCAAATGTCAAAATTGGTTTGGTGCATGGAAGGTTGAAGTCTCAAGAAAAGAACTCAGTGATGCAAAGTTTCGTTTCTGGGGACATTCAAATCTTGGTGGCTACAACAGTGATAGAAGTTGGTGTTGACGTCCCTAATGCCTCATTAATGGTCATTGAGCATGCCGAAAGATTTGGCTACGCGCAATTGCATCAGTTACGAGGTCGAGTAGGGCGTGGGTCGGCTGAGTCTGTTTGTATTTTGTTATATGGTCAAGAGTTATCGTTGGCTGCAAAAGAGCGATTGCAAACCCTTAAAGAAACCCAAGATGGATTTTTAATTGCTGAACGAGATTTAGCCTTGCGAGGCCCTGGAGAATTGTTGGGTTCTAAACAATCAGGGGATGCTATGTTGCGGTTTATTGATTTACAAAAAGAGCAGTGGCTCATAGAAAAAACACAGCAACTTTCTGTGGCTTTGTTATCGAATTACCCAGAAATTGCCGAGCAGCATCTATCAAGATGGTTAGGTAGTCGAGCTGAATATCTAAAAGCTTGATATCCTCTCAATATGACATTAACTGAACTACGTTATATCGTGGCTGTAGCTAGAGAGCGACACTTTGGTCGTGCGGCTGATGCTTGCTTTGTGTCTCAACCCACTTTATCGGTAGCAATTAAAAAGCTTGAGGAAGAGTTAAACATTCAGATCTTTGAGAGATCTGGTGCTGAGTTAGCTATTACTCCATTGGGTCAGAGCATCATTCATCAGGCTCAAAAGGTGTTAGAGGAGGCACAGGTAATCAAGCATTTGGCTCAGCATGGCCAAGATCCTTTATCTGGCCCTGTGCGTTTGGGCAGCATTTATACGATTGCCCCTTATTTGCTACCCAAGTTAATTGCCAACAGTAGAAGCTTGTTGCCACAAATGCCTTTGTACTTACAAGAAAACTTCACAGTCAAACTATTGGAGCTTTTGAAGCAGGGTGATATAGATGCTGCAGTACTCGCTGAGCCTTTCCCGCAAGGTGGGCTAGAGGTGTTGCCTTTATATGATGAAGGTTTTATGGTGGCCGTTCCTCAGGGGCATCCTTGGGAAAGTCTGGCGATGATTCAGCATGCTGATTTGCAGTCGCAAACAACCCTATTATTGGGTCAAGGACATTGCTTTAGAGATCAAGTGCTTGATATTTGTCCTGACATGCAAAGACATCAAAAAGAGGGTGAGTTAAGTAGCTTTGAAGGCTCATCGCTAGAGACTATTAGGCAGATGGTTGCAGGTGGGATTGGAATTACTATTTTGCCAATTACTTCAATTGTCGATCAGAACAGTCCGAATAGTTTGATTAGATATATTCCATTTGCTAACCCGATTCCAAAGCGTCGTGTTGTTTTAGCGTGGCGTAAAAGCTATGCAAGAACTGCTGCCATGCATGCATTGGCTGATGCGATTAAATCTTGTGGTTTGTCGGGGGTTGAGTTCTTGTAATGGCTTCAAAGTTTTCAGACTATTTAGCGCTCATTCGTTTTGATAAACCAATTGGCACATTATTAGTTCTGTGGCCGACATTGTGGGGTTTATTGATGGCGTCTAATGGGCATCCTCAGCTGGCTCATCTGCTTATTTTTTCAATGGGTTGTTTTTTAATGCGTAGTGCAGGTTGCGCCATTAATGACTATGCAGATAGAGACTTTGATAAGCATGTTTCTAGAACTAAAGATAGACCTGTTACAGCGGGTCGAGTGAGCCCCAAAGAGGCTTTGTTGGTTGCTGCATTTCTGGCGCTAATTTCATTTTTACTAATTCTGCCACTCAACCTATTTACCAAGCTTTTATCTATTCCTGCTGTTTTGATTGCAGCAATTTACCCATTCACAAAAAGATTTTTTTCAATTCCTCAAGCAATATTAGGGATCGCATTTTCCTTCGGAATACCGATGTCATACGCAGCGGTACAAAACAGTATTCCTGTTGATGCTTGGTTATTAGTAATTGCTAATATTGCGTGGGCCATAGCCTATGACACAGCATATGCCATGGTTGATAGAGAGGATGACTTAACCATTGGTATAAAAACGTCCGCTATTACTTTTGGTAAGCATGATGTTTTGGTGATGATGATTTGTTATGCAATCACTATGACAAGTTTTGCTTGGATTGCTCTACGACATGATTTGTCGAGTTTATTCTGGGTTTTTTGGGTTCTAGGTTTGGGGTTGATTGTCTATTACTATCAGCTAGTGTCTACACGAGCCCCTCAGCAATGCTTTTTGGCGTTTAAAAGAAACAATTGGTTAGGGGCAGCTTTATTTTTAGCCTTGGCTTTTTCTTAAGTTACTGACGGCTAAATTCATCACCCATTTCAGCACCACGAGCGCTTGCAGCTTTAATAGCTTTAGCCATAATTTCTGCCCAAGACTCTTTTTCAAGAACCTGCAAAGCCGCATAAGTTGTACCACCTTTAGAGGTGACTTTCTCGCGCAATATTGATGGTGGTTCTGAAGATTGGGCAGCTAAACTTGCTGCACCTTGAACGGTTTGTATAGCTAATAAACGAGCTTGAGCAGGTGTTAGTCCTTGAGCAATACCAGCGTTTTCTAAAGCCTCTAAAAATGCAAAAACATATGCAGGGCCGCTACCTGATACAGCGGTGATGTCATCCATCTGTTTTTCGTTATCAACCCACACAACTTTGCCAACTGCCTGACAAATATTTTCAGCTAATTCTTTATCGCTCTTCGGAGTATTGGCATTTGTATATAAGCCAGTCATACCTTGGCTAATTAATGCAGGTGTATTAGGCATAGCTCTTACTAATCTTGTATGGCCTAGCCATGCTGCCATATCAGATGTTCTAATTCCTGCTGCCACACTCAAACACAGAGGTTTTGTGTTGAAAGTACTGAGTACTTCAGCAAGTTCTAGTGATGCTTCTTTGAACTGTTGTGGTTTTACGGCCATCACAATTACGTCAGAAGATTCGATGTGTGCTGCTAATTTTTTAATATTTTGTGCAGTAATAACTGATAGCTCAGACTCTAGACGCTGACGGGTTTGATCATAAGGGTCAGCAACAAAAATATTTTTTGCAGCAACCCCTTTTTTAATTAATCCGCCTATTAGTGCGCTAGCCATGTTGCCGCCACCAATAAAACTAATTTTTAGAGTTGATAAGTTATTCATAAATAGGTTCTCTTGCCAAAAATTGCTGTGCCAACACGTACCATCGTACTACCTTCTGCTATCGCAGCTTCAATATCTGAAGACATGCCCATAGAGAGGGTATCTAGTTGCATTTTAGATTGATCAAGTTCCTCACTTGACTTCAAAATCTCAAGGAGTTGGCGTAGCTCGTGATGAGCCTGTCTTTGTTGGGCTACATCATCTGTGGGCTCTGGAATGCTCATGAGTCCTCTCAGTAAAAGATTTGGTAGCTCGGATATATGCTTACAAAGCTCAATGAGATCATTGGCTTGCACACCGCTTTTACTAGATTCGCCACTGATGTTAACTTGTATGCATACATTCAATCGCGGTAAGTTAGATGGCCTTTGATCATTTAATCTTTGAGCAATTTTTAGGCGGTCGATGCTATGAACCCAGTCAAAATTTTCGGCAACATCGCGAGATTTATTGCTTTGTAATGGGCCAATAAAATGCCATTTAATTTCAGCTCGTAAATCTTGAAGTGATGCAATTTTTGCCACACCTTCTTGGACATAGTTTTCCCCAAAGGCACGCTGCCCGCTATCAAAGCAAGTTCTTACATCTTCTGCAGGAAATGTTTTTGAAACTGCTAAAAGCTGAATATCTTCTGGCGAGCGACCACAAGCCTTGGCGGCTTGAGTGATACGCTCTTTAATATTCTCTAAGTTAGCTTTTATGAAGGACATATCCCTCATTTTGCTCTATTAATGAATCAATCAGTTCAATCCAGTGTTCAACCGTTGTATTTTCATTTTGTAAATGTGTAATACAACCAATATTCGCTGACACAATTCGATCTGCTTGATGCTGAGAAACAGCTTTTTGAAGATGATTTAATTTTTGTTCTTTGAGCTGTTTGGATAAACCAGCTTGCAAGATTGAGTAGGTTCCAGCCGAGCCACAACATAAATGACTATCTTGGCACGTATTTATTGCAATACCCAATTGCCCAAGCATAGTTTCTAACTGACCTTTAATTTTTTGACCATGTTGCAAAGTGCAAGGAGGGTGATAGACCACACCTTTCTTAGACTTGTCGCCAATTAGCTGTTTTAAGGACTGTGTGTGACTTGGCAGTATCTCAATCAGATCTTTGCAAAGATCTGATATGACTTTGGCTTTTTCTGCATAGTGAGGATCGTCGCGCAATATATGACCGTATTCTTTAACGGTGACACCGCAACCAGATGCGTTCATGATTAGTGCTTGAACTTTATGGCCATTGCATTCAGGTGCTTCACCCGTAACATAAGGCCACCAAGCATCAATATTCCTTCGCATATCAGCTAAGCCAGCTTCTTGCTCATTGAGGTGATATTTTAGTGCGCCACAACATCCTGCTTTGGCTGCAACTAGAACATCAACGCCTAATTGACTCATCACTCGAGCGGTGGCGTTATTGATATTAGGTAGCATGCCGGGTTGAACGCAGCCCTCTAGCATTAACATTTTGGTGTGGTGAAGATTGCTAGGAGGGCGTAAACCTGGTTGTTTTCCACGTGGCATTTTTTGTTGAATGACCTTTGGTAACAGTGGCCTAACAATTCTGCCAAGTCGCATGCCATTCTCAAAGAGAATTTTATTGGTTAGACCAAAAGCTAATGCTTTACGTAAAAGACGCTCAACGATAGGTCTTGGACTAGTTTGTTCTTCGGCCCATTTGCGACCAATATCAACTAAGTGTCCATAATCGACGCCACTTGGGCATGTGCTTTCACAGTTTCGGCAGGTTAGACAACGATCTAAGTGCTCGCGCGTTTTTTCAGTTGCAGGTCTGCCTTCAGCAATTTGTTTAATTAGGTAGATTCGACCTCGTGGTCCATCTAATTCATCACCAAGTATTTGATAAGTTGGACATGTTGCCGTACAAAACCCACAGTGAACACATTTATTCAAAATGCTCTGGGCCATCACGCCATCTGGAGTCCCAGCAAATTGAGGAGCTAATTCTGTTTGCATATTAAGCCAACCTTCCTGTAGCAAAAATGCCATGTGGATCGAAGGCTTTTTTAAGACGATCTTGTACCGGTACCAGGGCTTTTGTTAATGGGTTGTCATTAAGTGAGCTAAGCATTGCGATATCTTTTTCACTTGACCTAAATATGCTTGCATGTCCGTGCGCTTTAGCTGCTATTGCCTTGGCTGTTGCTGCATCTAATTTACCCTGCCACCAGCGCTGTCCTCCGTGCCACTCAATGAGGGTGGATCCAGTAAGCTCGAGAGGTTTAGATGTGGGCGCGACCGCAAACCTCCATAATGGTGAGGCTTCGCCGTTGCTTGATTTGAACCAATCTGATTGGTGCTCTTTAAGAGCTGCCCAGAACTTTTTAGCTTCTTCAGGCTCAAGTAATTGCATACCTAAGTTTTTCTTAAAAGAATTGGTGGCTGACTCTACGGCAGCTTTGGCGCCACTTAATCGAATGTGTAAAACCCCATTTTGTTCACCTTGCCAGCAACTCGCATTGATTGGCCAAGGTTGGCTGGCTAATAAATTCATGGTGTGCAGGGCTTTGTCTTGCTCGATCTCTAATCGAAGAGTGGCTGTAGCCACTGGTTTTGGTAAAACTTTAATGGAGACGTCTAGTAATAATGCTAAGGTGCCAAGTGATCCAGGCATCAATCTTGATACATCATATCCCGCAACGTTTTTCATCACGGTTCCACCAAAGTTCATCACTTGCCCTTGACCATCCAAGATCTTTGCGCCTAATACAAAGTCTCTCAAACTTCCGGCGCTAACTCTTCCTGGGCCAGCAAGCCCTGAACAAACCATGCCGCCGATGGTGGCATTTTCACCAAAGTAAGGAGGTTCAAATGCGAATTGTTGATTTTTTTCATCAAGAGCTAACTCAACCTCTTTGATGGATGTACCAGATTTAACTGTGATTACTAATTCATCAGGTTGGTAATTAATGATTCCTTGGTAACCTTTTGTTGATAGCGTATTCCCCTTGAGCTCCCCACCGAACCAATCTTTGGTTCCTGCCCCTGTGATTCTAAGTAAACCTTTTGAATCGATCGTGTTGCGAATAATCTCTTGCGTATCTTGAATAAATGAGTGGCTCATTAGAAGCGCTCCAATTCTGGATGAGGTAGCGCACCACCTGTGATGCGCATGCGACCATATTCAGCGCAGCGATTAAGAGTTGGAATTGCTTTATCAGGGTTTAAAAGTTTTTTTGGATCGAATGCTGCTTTTACTCCCCAAAAGAGCTCTCTTTCTGATTCGCTAAATTGAACACACATAGAGTTAATCTTTTCGATGCCCACACCATGTTCGCCAGTGATTGTCCCGCCAAGTTCTACGCATGTTTCCAAAATGTCACTGCCGAATGCTTCAGCACGATGCCATTCATCCTCGTCAGAGCCATTAAACAAAATCAGTGGGTGCATGTTGCCATCACCTGCATGAAAAACATTCATGCAACGCAGTTGATATTTTTTTTCCATATCTTGAATGCGCTTGAGTAAAGTGGCGATGTGCTGACGCGGAATCGTGCCATCCATACAGTAATAGTCTGCAGAAATTCGACCTGCAGCAGGGAACGCATTTTTGCGACCACTCCAAAACTTAAGACGTTCAGCTTCACTTTGTGACACTTGTATTCTGATGGCACCGCTATTTTTTAGAACTTCTGTCATTCTTTCGATTTCTTCAGCCACCTCTTCTGGGGTGCCATCAGATTCGCATAGAAGAATAGCCTCGGCATTGATGTCATATCCTGCGTGGACAAACTCCTCAACAGCCCTAGTCGCAGCCTTATCCATCATTTCTAGGCCGGCAGGTATGATGCCTGCGGCAACGATGGCTGCAACTGCGTTGCCGCCTTTCTCAACATCATCAAAACTAGCCATGATGACTTGAGCTAGTTGAGGTTTAGGTACTAATTTGACTACTACCTCTGTAATCACTGCGAGCATGCCTTCGCTACCCACCAAAATTGACATTAAATCTAATCCCGGAGCATCTGGAGCGAGACTACCGAACTCAACTACCTCTCCAGAAATTAAGATGGCTCGGACTTTTAATATGTTGTGAAGTGTGAGGCCATATTTAAGACAGTGAACCCCGCCAGAGTTTTCGCTGACATTGCCACCAATCGAGCAGGCAATTTGTGATGATGGATCTGGAGCGTAGTACAAGCCATGATGAGCCACCGCCTCAGAGATTGCTAGATTTCTAACGCCAGGTTGAACGACTGCTGTTCTGGCAATAGGGTCTATGTGTAATATTTTTTTAAATTTAGCCAAGGATAGGACCAATCCTTGGGCAATTGGCATTGCTCCGCCAGATAAACCGGTTCCCGCCCCTCTTGGGACGATGGGAATCTCCAAATTTTGACAAACTTTGATGACTGCAACAGCCTGGGCCTCAGTTTCTGGAAGGGCAACAGCTAAAGGCATTTGACGGTAAGCCGCCAAACCATCACATTCATAAGGAATCGTGTCTTCTGGCTCCCAAAGTAGGGCATGCTCCGGTAAAAGTGGCTTTAAAGCCTTGACTAGCTGAGCTTGCCGGTTTTTTATTTGGGTAATTGGATTATCAGTGAGTGTGTTCATGAGTCTCTATTTTCTTGTGGTTTAACTCTATTCTAGCTATTTCCCTATAATCAGTCTTATGGGCAATCGATTAACGCAAATAGCGACTCGAACTGGCGATTCCGGAACCACTGGTTTGGGGGATGGTCAACGTGTAGATAAAGATCATCTACGTATTTGCGCTATGGGAGATGTTGATGAGCTTAACTCGGAAATTGGGGTATTAATTACTGAAGATATCCCTAAGAGTGTTGCCGTAGAGTTCAGGGATATTTTTTCTGCCATTCAGCATGACTTATTTGATTTAGGTGGGGAGTTATGTATTCCCAATTACACCTTGTTAAAAGAGGAGCAGGTAGCTCAACTAGATATTTGGCTTAAAAAATACAATGCCATTTTGCCAAGATTAGAAGAGTTCATTTTGCCCGGAGGCACTCGTGCTGCTGCCCAAGCCCATGTCTGCCGAACTGTGTGTCGCCGTGCGGAAAGATCTATTGTGAAGCTAGGACGTCATGAACCTATTCATGACACACCTCGCCAATATGTCAATAGATTGTCAGATTTGCTATTTGTTTTGGCGCGAGTCTTAAACAAAGAGGCTGGTGGCTCTGATGTTTTGTGGCATCACAAAAAAGACCCCGAAGGGTCTTAGTTGTCATAGCTTATTTGCTTACTTCTTTTTTCTGCGCTGTCTTACACCTTCAGCAAGTATCTCTAGAACATTCAAAGAGTCATCCCAGCCTATGCATGCATCAGTAATGCTTGTTGCATATTTAAGGTCATTTGGATTGTCTTTGCCTGGAGTGAACTTTTGTGCTCCGGCGCACAAGTGACTTTCCACCATAACACCAAAAATTTGTGTTGAACCGCCGGCTAACTGGCCTGCGATATCTTTTGATACTTCGATTTGACGCTCATGTTGCTTGCTTGAGTTAGCGTGTGAACAGTCGACCATCAATGTACCTGGTAGTTTTGCTGCCTCAAGTTCAGTGCAAGCTTTGGCAACACTCTCTGCATCATAGTTTGTGGTTTTGCCACCACGTAAGATAACGTGACAATCTTCATTACCTTTTGTTTCAACAATAGCCACTTGACCATTTTTGTGAACGGATAAGAAATGATGAGGTCTGCTTGCTGATTGGATGGCATCAGTAGCAATTTTGATGTTGCCGTCTGTACCATTCTTAAATCCGATTGGTGCTGAGATACCAGAGGCTAATTCACGGTGGATTTGGCTTTCCGTTGTTCTTGCACCAATAGCGCCCCAAGAAATTAAATCGCCAATGTATTGTGGGGAGATAACATCAAGGAACTCGCTACCTGCTGGCATACCCATGCGGTTAATTTCAATTAACAAGTGGCGTGCAATGCGAAGGCCTTCATCAATCCTATAGCTCTCGTCTAGGTATGGGTCGTTGATCAAGCCTTTCCAGCCCACCGTTGTGCGTGGTTTTTCGAAGTACACGCGCATAACAATTTCTAGTTCGCCTTCATACTTCTTTCTTTGCTCTAGAAGTTTGGTGGCGTAGTCAATAGCTGCGCTTGGATCGTGAATAGAGCAAGGGCCAATGATCACTAATAGTCGATCATCTTTGCCGTGCATGATTTCACGTATTTTCTTACGTGTTTTGTTGATTAACTTTTCAACAGATGTGCCCTGAATTGGGAAAAAGCGAATCAAATGCTCTGGTGGAGGCAGCACCGTAATATTTTGGATGCGCGCATCATCAGTCTCAGATGTTTTGTCGACGCTGGCATACCAGCTATCTCGATTGCTAAGAGCTTTATCAACCATTTCATTAACCCCTTTTTGCTATTTCTAAATTCATATATGTGTAAAAAAAAACCGCCGTTTGCGTCGGCGGTTATTTTGAGTGCTTGAAATTTACGCTTGAATTTCCGCCTCTCGACCGCCTAGGGCTGAGAACCAAAAGTAAAAGAAGTAAAAGTTATTTGCAGACATGTGGTTAATGTAGCACAGTTTTTGTGGTTTTCGCTATTGGGTAGTGCCACCGACGGTCATATTGTCGATTCTGAGGGTTGGTTGGCCAACTCCTACCGGGACGCTTTGACCATCTTTCCCGCAAACTCCAATACCGCTATCTAGGCCCATGTCATTACCAATCATGCTGATATCTTTGAGTGATTCAGGGCCATTTCCGATAATCGTTGCGCCTTTGACGGGGTATTGAATTTTGCCGTTCTCGACCCAGTATGCCTCTGATGCTGAAAACACAAACTTACCGCTGGTGATATCGACTTGCCCGCCACCAAAATTGACGGCATACAAGCCTTTTTTAATGCTTGCAACGATTTCATTAGGGTCATCTTTGCCACCGAGCATATAGGTATTTGTCATGCGAGGCATTGGTAGGGATGCGTAGCTCTCACGTCTTGCATTGCCTGTGACTGGCATTTTCATGAGACGAGCATTGAGGCTATCTTGTATGTATCCCTTTAGGATGCCATCTTCAATGAGTGTGGTGCATTGTGTTGGGTTGCCTTCATCATCTACTGATAGTGAGCCACGACGTCCTGCAATCGTGCCATCATCAACAACAGTGACACCTTTGGCGGCGACCCTTTGACCAATTTTCCCTGAGAAGGCCGATGACCCCTTGCGGTTAAAGTCACCTTCAAGGCCATGACCAATTGCTTCATGTAGAAGCACTCCTGGCCAACCCGGACCTAACACGACAGTCATGGGTCCAGCAGGAGCTGGTCTTGACTCTAAATTAACGAGTGCAGATCTAACGGCTTCATTGATCCAATGATCAATTTTCTCAGTCACAAAAAAGTGATAATCAAATCTGCCACCACCACCTGATGACCCGACTTCACGGCGACCATTCTGTTCCGCAATTACCGTGATTGATACACGTACCAGCGGTCTGATATCTGCAGCTAATACACCATTGGCGCGCGCGACAAGAACCACATCAAATTCGCCGGCAAGTCCTGCCATTACTTGAACAATACGTGGATCTTTAGCCTTTGCCTTTCTTTCAATATCCTCTAGTAAGGCAATCTTTGCTTTTGCATCTAGGCTATCTAAAGGGTTTAGTGATTGATATAAGGCGTGAGTTGCTGGCGTTGCCCACTTGGGGCTGATATAAGTCTTATTGTTATTTGGACCAATCACTCGAGTTGCTTCTGCGGCATTTTTTAATGCAGTGGCGCTAATTTCATCAGAATAGGCAAAAGCAGTTTTGTCATGGCTAACGGCTCTAACACCCACGCCTTGATCAATGCTAAAGCTACCAGATTTGACGATACCTTCTTCAAGACTCCAAGCTTCGTTGTGAGTTCTTTGGAAATATAAATCAGCATCATCTAGATGATGCTGATGCATGTGAGACAAAGTTTTTTGTAAATCTTGCTCTGTAATGCCTGCCGGCGCCAAAAGAATGTCTTTAGCAATTTTCAGTGCATCAGCTCTACTAAGCTGAAGTGGATTTTCTAATGCCAAAGGTGAATTCATTGCTTAATCAGAGTGTCCGATGTTGAAGTGAAGGTAATTTTGCTCGAATTTCATGAATCGTGCTTTTTTCTAATTGCCCGATTACAAATCCTTGCCCATCTTTCAATTCAGATTTAATCTCACCCCATGGGTCAATGAGCATGCTTTGTCCCCAAGTCGTTCTGCCGTTCTCATGACGACCACCCTGGGCGCTTGCTAAAACATAGCACTGATTTTCAATGGCTCTTGCTCTTAGTAATATTTCCCAGTGGGACTTGCCTGTCGTGTAGGTAAAGGCTGCTGAAAGAATATGGCAATCAACAATGCCAATTTCACGATAAAGCTCAGGGAATCTCAAGTCATAACAGACCGTGAGGCCAAACCGCCAAGTTTCATTATTAACCTGAATTTCAAAGCTTGTAGGTTTTGAGCCAGGTTCAATGGTGTTCGATTCTTGGTACTCTTCCTCACCTTGCTTGAAGCCAAATAAGTGAATTTTGTCGTATCTAGCGATCACTTCGCCTTGGCAATCGAAAACTAAGCTGGTGTTTCTAACCTTATTGGGTTGTTCGCTACTTAGTGGAATAGTTCCTGCAACTAAGTAAATTTTATGGTTGCGTGCAATTTTCTTTAATCGGTCTTGTATAAAGCCAGAGCCAAAAGTCTCACGAACCTTTACTTTATCGGTATCAGAGTGGCCCATTAGGCAAAAGTATTCTGGTAATACTGCTAAATCTGCCCCAGCAGCTTTAGCCTTAGCCACAAGCTCCTCTGCGACATCCAAATTAGTTTCAACTGAACTACTTGAAACCATTTGGATGCTGGCGATATTTAGTTGGCCTTTGTTATTCATTCGCCAATTTTATTTCTTATTAGGACTTTGCTGCTGACGAAGTAAGGATTTATCTCTGATTTCTTTGAGTTGTTTTTCGTCAAGCGGGTTACCTTTGTTATCCAAAGCAATAATTTGAGGTGTCGCCCATGTTCCTTGTACTAAGTAGTCTAGTTGAAATAGTTTGCTAACTTCGTCTGCAATTAAATACTGGCCCACCAGTGTGCTCAATCCGATGATTGGGTTAATGAAAGTGTAGCCAAGCGATGCTGTACCTGCATTAAAGTTCGGCGACACGGTAATACGCATATCTTGTGTTTCGTTCAAGAGATTTGCATGACCAGTCAAGCGAACATTTCCTTGAGGACCTTTCATATTCAGATCTTTAATATTAGCCACACCATTAGTGATGGTACCTCTTGATGTGATGCGGTCAAATGGGGTGCCTTGCGTCACGATTGGTTTTAATACGCCACCAATATCCAATGTTGCAATTCTTGTTAAACCTTGGAAGCTTAGCACTCCTAAAAGTCTGCCAAGGCCTGGATCTACTTGCAAGATGGTACCTTTAACAATATCTAGTGATAGGTCTGCTTGTAATGTTTGCAGATCATATTTATAAGGTGCATCAGCCCAGCTAAGTTGACCAACCAGCTTTCCTGAGCCATCGTCAATCGCTTTTGGGAAGCCTAGTTTTGATAAAAGTTTGCCGGCATTATCAATATCAAGGTCAAAATTAAGTTCTGTTCTACCTGAGTCAAGTTTCTTGGCTTGCTTCGGAAGAATCCACCGACCAGTAATTTTTACTTCGGCATCCTCAGTTTTTAAAGATAGCTTTTCAATTTTCCAGTCATTCTTGTCATTGTTGGCTAATAGTTCAATTTTTCCGTAGGGTTGTCCATTAAGAATAAATTGATCTGATTGAATATCAAGGGCGGGTATTTTTTGGATGCGTTGATTAATACTCTTTGTAATGGTTTCACCAGAACTTGAGTTTTCAATAGTAAGTTTTTGCAAACGTGCTGTGAGTTTTCCTTGCGGTAGACCAGCAGTCGCCGAGCGCCACTGCACTAAACCTATGGCTAGAGATGAGTTAATGCTAGCGTGCCATAAATCCTCATCATGTGTTGCCAAGATGCTGACATCTTTTAGATCTCGATCTGCAACTCTTAAATTTTTGATATATGCAGAAACTGCATTGAGTTGGATTGCAGATTTTTTCTGCGTTTGATTTTTGTTACTTGTTGACTCTGGAAAGGTTTTTGATAGCCAGTTTTGCCAAATGCTAGTGTCTAGGTTATCAAAAACAATTGCGCTGGTAACTCCTTTGCTAGGTACATAGCCAGGCGTATTAATGCCAATGCCTAAGCGAAGATCTGATTTATCTTTAAAGACAAAGTTAGCATCGATCAATTTGCTGATTTTTAATTGACCAACTGTTTCGAAGTTGGTTTCTTTGGTGTTATTAAGAGTTAATTTTCCTGAAAGTGCTTCGCCCAATTTTTTATTAAATGGGGTTGGGAAGTTTGAGCTCATATCTTTGAGTTGGAGTCCTAAATCTAGCTTGTATCCGCCAGAAGTGATCGCTAAAGATCCATCATAAGATGCCAAACCGTCTAACTGTTGTTGAAGTGTTTTGATTTGCTCGTCTGAGTTAGCGTTGAGTACATCAATGAGTTGCTGAATCCTGACTTGACCATGAACCTTCATGCCGTCAGCATTCTTCCATGGTAGGTTGCTGCCACTCTCAAATGTAATGTTGCCACCCAATAAATTTGCTTTTAGGTTTTTACCTAAGACATTGTCTTCTGAAAAAAGTATTTCACCAGTGATATCTCTAACATCAATGGTTTTATTGATGTTCGCCTGATTTTTATCAAGGAAGACGCTGCCCTGAATTGTTGTTTTTGCTGTATTTGCTAATGGCAAATCAATATTGATTTTTAATTTTCCATTACCAGTTAAGTTAATTTGTTCGGCAGTTTTTTGTAACTTTAAACCTGGCGGACTTTGTATGTAGTATTTCAGAAGATCTTCACTTGATCCAGACGCTTCCCCATTTATCTTCAGAACAGCATTAGGGCTGACGACATTTAATATGCTGCCATGAATATCTTTTAAGTTAACACTTTCAAATACTGCATGAGTGAAGTCCACTTGCAGTTGCGGACCTTTGAAAGCAACAACCCCCGTTACGTTAGTAAAGTCTGACCATTGCCCCTGTTTTTTTGTTTCATTAGGTGCTGGGGAGTATTGAACATTTTTGATTGGTAGATGTAGGTCAAAGATGCCCGGATGTTTTGTGTCAAATGGAATATGCTCAGGGTTGCCGCTGATGTTAATGCTGCCGTTGCTAATGAATCCAGATTTCAGCGCACCTCTGATGTATGCGCGCGCATCTTTGGACATAGTCAACGGAAAGTAGCGGGTAATTTTATTTACTTCGGCGCGGTCAATATTTCCCTTGATGCTCAGAAATTCGGCAACTTTTTTTGTGGAAGGGCGATACTCAGCATCAAAATTGACAGATGCGTCAGCATTTTCTAAACGCATATTTTTTGCTACGTATTTAAAGGACTCTTGATTTTTTGTCCATTCAATTAGTCCATCAGCTTTATCAAGAGCTAGATGATCATTTTCTAGAATGCCAGGTAGAACAAATGAAGTATTTTTGCCGGCGATGCTAACTTCGCCACCCAATTCGGTGGCATATATTTTTCCGTTCAAATTTGAGACTGCTAGAAAATCTTTTCTTTCAGGCTTTAAGAAAAGTTTTGAGAATTTAAATGCTAGTTTGTAATGCGACTTATTAAATCCAGGCAATGAGATATCAAAAGGTAACTGGCTTGTGTCTGCATTCCAACTTGCATCTAAGTCTTCTAGTTGACCTTCTGGTTGGTAATTTTTTATAAAACTGCTGATATCTTTCGGTAGTGGAAATTGTCCCGCCAATTGCTCTACCAAACCTAAGTCAATTTCTGAAGCTTTAATTCCAGCATGTTTGATTGAGTCGATGTCTTTGGCTTTTTCCCAATACACGGTAATGTCATTGAGCTCTGTTGCTTTAGATGTTTTATCGATTTGCCATTTAAGTGAAGAAGCGCTCAAAGACATTTTTTTGCCTTGAGTATCTTGTTTGATTTCACTATTAAGGCTATGTATTTTTAATGGTTTAGAAATCCTGTCCCATTCAAAATGTAATTGACTGGCTTGTAAGTTAGTTTCGCCACCATCAAGTGATCCGCTATCTAAGTAAGCGTACCCTTCGCTGCTAATTTTGCCGTCAATAACCTTGACTGAGCTATCAAATAGTTGGTTGACTTTTTGCAGGTTAACGTCACTAATCTGCCAATCAATTCGACCATTCCAGTCTTGCCAGTTGCCAGCATTACCTAAAACGTTGTGGCGAAATTTTGCAGTTATTTTTGCTAAATCTTTATTCCATGGGGTTTTTGTAGTTAGCTCCAGGCGGTGCTTATACCAAGTATTTTTGAGAATCAGTGATTGAATCTCAATTTGATATTCTGCACTCTGATGGAGTTGATCTAGCCAAATAATTTTTGCGTCATTAATGTTCAGGCTGTCTTGCTCGAAAAACCAGTTTGCCGATTTGTATCCAGCAGATTTTTTATCTAACTTGATTCCGCCGATATCCCAGTTGCCATTTTGGCTTCGATGCGCATAAATGGTTGCATTATTAAAGTTAAGGTCATGAAAGTGTGGCTGAAAAGTCCAGATACTTTCCCAAGAAACATTGCCGGTGAGTTCTGGAATGGTTAGGCGGGGACTGGAATTTTTTTCTGAGCGGTCATATATGGCAATATTTTTAATACTGAATGATGGCCATAGAAAGTTCCAGTCAGTTTTGATTTCCTCAATCTTTAACTGGGCGCCAATGTTTTGACTGACAAGTTCTTCAAAAGTAGCTTTATGGCTCTCAACTTGGGGCCATAAAAAGAATCTAACAGTAATGTGTATGGCAATAAACAATATGCCAACAGCAAGGCTGACATATTTAAGTCTTTTTTTCCATGTAAGGAGTTGATTCGCGTCCATTGAATGTTCGCGAACCTTTTTTAAGATGGTAGAAAGACTTAACCAAGACATTTTCGTAATTATGCTGTAGCCGAGAAGGTATTGATAGCGATAACATGATACCTATGACGATTAATGATTCCCGACTTTCGGTTCTTCACCAGCATTCTGCTTATGCAAGCCGTTGGTTGGCTGCTCAACCGCAGTGGGCAGAGGATCTGATAGGTGGAATAAATACCCCTATTAACTCGCTTGTTATTGAAAAACTGCTTGAGCCCGCTAGCCAAGTTCTGAGCCAAGAACCTATCAATTTAGAGGTTTTGGGTGCTCAATTAAGGGTTTCGCGGCAGAAATTGATGCTTTTGTTGGCCTTAAGGGATTTGAGTGGGTTTGCCGATGTTTTTGAAGTGACTGAGGCTATGAGTTACTTTGCAGAAAAAGCAATTGCGATAGGCATTAGTGCCTTACACAAGGATATGTATCCCTTGGTAGGTCAGCCGCAGTCCAAAGATGGGCAGTTTTTACCGTTGATTGTTGTTGGTATGGGCAAGTTGGGTGGAAAAGAGTTAAACGTCTCATCTGATATTGATTTGGTTTTTTTGTATGAAGAGGATGGGGATACTCAAGGCGGAGTAAAAAGTATTTCTCATCATGAGTGGTATGCCCGATTGGGTAAGAAATTGATTGCTCTTTTGAGTGAACTCAAGTCTGAAGGATTTGTTTTTAGGGTTGATATGCGCTTGCGACCCAATGGTGATTCAGGACCATTGGTGTGTAGCCTAGGAATGCTCGAAGAGTATTTCAGTGTTCAAGGTCGTGAGTGGGAGCGTTATGCGTGGATTAAGGGGCGGATGATTTATCCGACAGAGCTTGATTTAGCTCATGCAACATCGCTAAAAGGCCTCCAGGATCTAGTGAGACCTTTTGTATATAGGCGCTATTTGGATTTTGGCGTGATAGCTGCGATTAGAGAACTGCATGCCCAAATTCAGCAAGAGGCAGAAAAAAGAAGCATTGCGCACCCTGAGAGGGCTGCAGACATAAAACTAGGGCGCGGTGGCATCAGGGAGATTGAGTTTATGGCGCAAATGTTTCAGCTAGTGCGCGGTGGTCAAGATCCAGGCTTAAGAATCAAGCCAACTTTAGAGGTTTTAAAGGCAGTGCATGAGCGAAATTACATCAGTGAGTCTGATCTTGTGCAATTGACAGATGCTTACCTTTATTTGAGGAAGTTAGAACATCGTTTGCAGTATTGGGAAGATGCTCAAACTCACCACTTACCAGGTGATGATGCATCACAAGGAAGAATTGCTCTATCAATGGGTCATCAAAATCTAGATGAGTTTAGAAAAGTACTATCTTCGCATCGAGCCAATGTGGCTAATTTATTTGAGAACGCATTTGTATTAAAGCAGCAGGGCGTAGAAGCTGAGTCTAGTGATGAGGCTTCGACTATTTGGTCGCCATCAACTGACTATGTAGAGTTGTCTGAGAGGTGGGCTGCATGGGTAGGCAGCGCTCGCCAGAGATCTTTGTCTGATACTGCGCGCAGAAGATTTATCCAGTTAATGGCTCAATCTTCAGAGCATGTTCGTATACAAGGTTGGGCACTAGAGCAGGCGGATCGTGTGATGGTGCGCATGATGAACCTGCTGGACTCAATTTCTAGACGCGCATCTTATTTAGCGTTGTTAGTTGAGTATCCAAATATTTTAGGTAGATTAATTGATTTAATGGCCGCATCAAAATGGGGTGCTGACTATTTAATCAAACACCCACACTTACTAGATGATTTATTGAATGGTTTTGGTCAATATTCGCCAGAAGATCACCCTAATGTTTACTGGACAAAGTTACGGTCTCAAATAAACGTTTTGTTAGACGATGCTGCACAGCATGGTGACCAAGCTGAGTTGGCCATGGACATTCTTAGGCAAACACATCACACCGAGACATTTTTAACTTTATTGGCTGAATTAGGTATTGGTAGAGACAAGCCCTTACCAATTGAGAAGGTTAGTGATCGTTTGTCAGCTTTAGCAGATTTGATATTGGGAATTACTCTGGAAAGAGTTTGGCCAATCGTTGCGAATAAGTATGGTTTAAATCCAAATACTCCACCAGCTTTTGCTGTCATTGCCTACGGTAAGTTAGGTGGCAAAGAGTTGGGATATGCCTCTGATTTAGACATTGTGTTTTTATACGACGCACCAGATTCTGACCAAGGTGCTTCTGAGCGATACGCCATGTTTGCCAGAAGATTAATTGCATGGCTCACTGCATCAACCTCGGCTGGAGTTCTTTTTGAAATTGATACGCGCTTAAGACCAAATGGTGCAGCAGGTTTGCTAGTCACGAGCATAGATGCATTTAAACGCTATCAATTGCGAGAGGGGGATAACTCTGCATGGCTTTGGGAACATCAAGCTTTAACTCGCGCACGTTTTTGCGCTGGTGATGTGATGATTGGGCAAAAGTTTGAGGAGATCCGCTCCGAGGTTCTTGCGCAACCAAGAGATGAACAACTTTTAAAGCAAGAAATTCTCTCTATGCGCAAAAAAGTGAGTGATGGCCATCCGAATGATTCTGGAATGTTTGATATCAAGCATGATTCTGGAGGCATGGTTGATATTGAATTCATTGTGCAATATTTGGTACTTCGTTTTAGTGCTGAGCATCGTAAGTTAGTGGGCAACTGGGGCAACATTGCTTTATTGGGTTACGCAGCAGAAGAGAAGTTAATTCCTGAGGGCTTAGCTCAATCTGTGGCAAATGCGTACCGACTTTATCGTGAGTATCAACATCGAATACGTTTAGATGGCGCTGATAAAACTCGTATACACCCAGATCTCATGGATTCATCTTTGCAAGACGCTAGGATGGCAGTAACAACACTATGGCAAAAGGTTTTACTGACCCAGTAACTCTCTTGCGTGACGTCTAGTTGTGTCGGTGATCTCTGTGCCACCAAGCATGCGCGCAATCTCCTCAACACGTTCTTGGCGATTGAGGCTTGTGATGGAAGATGTGGTGGAGTTGTCCGAACTTTGTTTTTCAACTTTCCAATGTTGGTGACCTTGTGCAGCAACTTGCGCTAAATGAGTAACGCATAACACTTGGTGGGCCTGACCAAGTTCTTTGAGGCGCTTACCAACAGTCTCAGCAACAGCGCCGCCAATGCCTGAATCAACCTCGTCAAAAATCAAAGTTGGTATTTGACTGGCTTCTGAAGTGATCACGCTGATAGCTAGGCTAATGCGCGCTAGTTCACCGCCTGATGCTACTTTTGATAATGGTTTTGGAGAAACGCCAGGATGACCTGCTACTAAAAATTCAATATTTTCTAGGCCATAAGCGTTACCTTCAGCTAATGGCTCAATACCGATGACAAATTGACCACCTGCCATAGATAGATCTTGCATGGCTTCAGTTACGAGCTTTTCTAATATCTTCGCAGCTTTGTTTCTATTTTGGCTCAATGACTTTGCTGCTTTGTTGTATTCGGCTTGGGTGGTAAGAAGATTCTTTTCAAGGGCTGCTAAGTCTTGAGAGTCCTTAATGGCATTAACCTTTTCTTTGATATCAAGCCAAATAGTTGGTAATTCTTCGGGCGTTACCTTGAATTTTTTTGCTGCGCTATGTAACGCTTTTAGGCGCTCTTCGACTTCGGCTAGCCTGTCTGGATCAACGTCAATCTTTTGTAGGTAACGATTAAGGCTGTGCGTTGCTTCGCTGATTTGTATTTGAGCTGACTCTAATGAAATTTTTGCGTCTTCAAGATGGCTATCAAGTTTTGCTAAATCTTCGATTTCTGTAAAAGCTTTTCCCAAAAGCTCTTCAGCATTGCCTTCTTGCTCGCTTAGCATTGCTAGAGCATTTTGTGACCCTTCAATCAACTTAGCAGCATTGGCTAGTCGTGAATACTCAACATCAATTTCAGCCCATTCACCTGCTTTGGGCGCAAGTTGATCTAGTTCTTCAAGTTGCCAAGACAGACGTTCTTGTTCTTTTTGCAGGCTCTCACCAGCACTTTTCGCAAGTTCTAATTGTTTTTTGGCAGCTTGCCACTCTTGATATAGACCTTTAACGGTTAGCACTTGCTCTTGCAGTTGAGCTTGATGATCAAGAAGGTCTCGTTGCGCCCCCGTTTTTAGTAGCAATTGATGGGCGTGTTGACCATGAATGTCGACTAAATGATTGCCTAATTCTTTTGTTTGATTAAGGGTGGCTATGCTGCCATTGATGAATGCACGGCTTCGTCCAGATGAGTCAATAATTCTTTTGAGAATCAGAGTAGAGCCATCGTCTTCTATATTGAAACCTTGTTCATCTAGCCAGTTTGAAATGAACTCTTTTAATGAGCCATCCAAAGAGAAAAGTGCTGAAATTTCAGCTTTATTTTTTCCTTCTCTGATTTGGCTAGGATCTGCTCTTTCACCAAGAACTAGTGATAGTGCATCTAATAGGATGGACTTACCTGCACCAGTTTCACCTGTTAAGACTGTGAAGCCATGGTCTAAATCTAAATCAAGTTCGTCAACAATGACGAAGTCACGAATATTTAGGCTGCGCAGCATATTTAAAACGATGATGGATATTCATTCCAGTGAAGCTTTTGTCGAAGAGCTTTGTAATCGCTATGATCAACTGGATGAAGAAGTGTGACTGTTTTGTTTGAGCGACAAATTTTTATTTGATCGCCTATCTGGAGTTGGGTTAAAGATTGCATGTCAAAGTTCACGCTGACATCTTTGCCACCAATCAGTTCTATGACAATCGTTGCATCATTGGGCAAAACAATGGGGCGGTTAGATAGGGCATGCGGTGCAATTGGAGCTAGTACCACACCAGCTACTGATGGATGAAGGATTGGACCGCCTGCGGACATCGAATAGGCGGTGGAGCCTGTGGGCGTTGCCACAATTAATCCATCTGAACGTTGGTTGTACATGAATTGATTATTAACGTGCACAGTTAACTCAAGCATTCCAGAAATTCCAGAGCGATTAACCACCACATCATTAAGGGCCAATCCTGAGCCAATGACTTGTTTATTGCGTAACACCTCTGCTTCTAATAAATATCTGACGTCTGATTCGAAATGACCTTTGATCATTTCAGTTAAGACTAGTTCGACGTCTTGAAGTGGTATGTCAGTCATGTAGCCTAAGGTGCCCATATTGATACCAATTAATGGAACATTTTGGCCTGCAATCTGTCGTGCAATCCCAAGCATCGTTCCGTCTCCACCCAAAACGACTACTAAGTCGATATTTGCGTGGAACTCGCTAGAAGGAATACTCGGAATTTGAGAAATCGTAGTATTGGAGGCAGTTTCTGCCTCCAAAAAAACCTCGCAACCCAGATTTTTTAGGATATTTGCAAGGTTTAAGAGCATGTGCGCGAAGCCTTCGGCTTGGTATTTGCCTACCAAGGCGATTTTTTTAAAATGCTTTGCCGATTTTGTCTTAAGATTTGACATGTTGTTGATTAAACCATAGCCCTAATAGCCCTACAATTAATAAATAATGGATGAACGTTCAAAAAGCCTCTTAAAAACACTGATTGAGCACTACATTGCCGACGGGCAACCAGTTGGCTCTAGGGCTTTATCAAAGTTTTCCGGACTTGATTTATCGGCTGCGACTATCCGTAACGTCATGGCTGATTTGGAGGATATGGGGTTTGTGGCTAGTCCTCATACTTCGGCTGGGCGTATTCCGACTCCAAAAGGTTATCGACTGTTTGTAGACACCATGCTCACCGTGCAGCCGATTGAGGAGGTGGTGGCTCACGAAGCACAGGATGCCATTCAGGCTGATGCCCCGCAGCGTGTTGTTACTGCTGCTGCCCAAGTTTTATCTAATTTGTCTAATTTTGCTGGGATTGTTTTAACTCCAAGACGCTCAGAAGTATTTAAGCAAATTGAATTTTTGCGCTTATCAGAAAAGAGGGTCTTGCTGATATTGGTAACCCCAGACGGTGACGTACAAAATAGAATCATTTTGACTGAGCGCGATTACAGCTCCTCTGAGCTGGTAGAGGCAAGCAATTATTTAAATAGTCAATTTGCTGGGTTAAGTTTTTATGCCGTCAAAGAACGTTTAATGCAAGAGCTTGAGGGCTTACGTTCAGGCATTGCCTCATTGATGGAGGCTGCACTGAAAGCCAGTTCTGAAAATATGACCGCTGATTCTGGGGTGGTGATTTCTGGTGAAAGACGTTTATTGAATGTTGGTGATTTATCTTCTGATATGCATAAGCTAAAGCAGCTTTTTGGAATGTTTGAAGAGAAAACTAGCTTATTGCAATTGTTGGATGTGTCTTCTCAAGCAGATGGTGTGCAAGTGTTTATTGGTGGTGAGAGTGCTTTGGTTCCAATGGATGATATGGCGGTGATTACTGCCCCATACAGTGTTGATGGTCTAGTGGTTGGCACCTTGGGTGTGATTGGTCCAACTCGTATGGCATATGAACGCGTCATACCTATTGTTGATATCACGGCTAAACTACTTTCTAGTGCTTTAAGTAGCGGTATTCATAATAAGTGAGGGATTTTTAATGGCTATAGCTCGTCAAGCTTTGCGCACAGCAGTTCTGTTGGTTAATTTGGGAACTCCTGATGCCCCTACTGCCGCAGCTGTAAAGCCATATTTAAAGCAATTCTTATCTGACCCACGAGTTGTTGAGATTCCTAAATTAATTTGGTGGTGCATCCTTAATTTAATTATTCTGCCGATTCGTTCTGGTGCCTCCGCAAAAAAATACGCCAGCATTTGGTTAAATGGACCTGATGGTGGCTCACCTTTATTGGTTTACTCAAAAAAACAATCTCAAGCTCTAGAGCAAAAATTCTTAGCCCAAGGCAAAGATGTTTTGGTGGATCTTGCTATGCGCTATGGCAACCCAAGTTTGGAGTCGGTACTAGATCGTTTGCAAAAAGCAGGGATGGAACGATTGTTGGTCTTACCTTTATATCCGCAATACTCAGCCACAACTACTGCATCAACATTTGATGAGATTTTTAGAATCATTAGCAAATGGCGTAATCAGCCAGAGTTGAGATTGGTTAAGCATTATCACGATCATCCTGAGTACATTAATGCACTCAAAGAACAGGTTGAGTCATATTGGCAAACAAATGGGCGCCCTGATTTTGCAGGTGGGGACAAATTATTATTTTCTTTTCATGGTGTGCCTAAGCGCACCTTGGATAAAGGTGATCCATACCATTGCGAATGTCACAAGACAGGACGTTTACTACGTGAGGCATTAGGTTTGACCTCAGAACAAGCCATGGTGACCTTTCAGTCACGTTTTGGTAAGGCGGAGTGGTTAAAGCCATACACCGCCCCAACTGTTAAATCTCTTGGTGAAAAGAAAACAAAGCGTTTAGACATTTTTTGCCCAGGATTTCCGGCGGACTGTTTGGAAACGCTTGAAGAAATTGCGATGGAAGTGCGTGATGACTTTTTGACTGCAGGTGGTGGTGAATATCACTACATTTCTTGTTTAAATACCAATCCAGCCTGGATATCTGGCTTAGCAGAGATTGCTGCTGATCATCTTGCTGGGTGGCCTCAGTTGCCAGAGTCACCAGAGGCATTGGCATTGAGTATTCAGCGAGCGACGGAATTGGCTGCAAAAAAATAATTTAGAACAAGGGCTTGAAACCCCTTGTTTTGTCCCTATATGAGCACTTATTGAACAAATAAGTGACTTATGACCCAAGATAATAATCAAGAAAAAACTCAAGAAATCAATGAGTTAGATAAATCTGCAGAGCAGGCTCCTGCAGCAGATGCCGCCCAAGAGCCAGCAGCACCTCTGACCCCAGAGGAAAAAATTACTGCTCTGGAAGCTCAAATCCAAGAGCACCAAGATCAGTTTTTGCGTGCTAAGGCAGAAGTTGAAAATGCTCGCAGGCGTTCGATGGAAGAAGTAGCAAAGGCTCATAAATTCGCAATTGAGGGTTTTGCTGAGAACTTATTGCCTGTGTTGGATAGTCTTAATGCTGCTTTGACAGATAGCGGCTCTGACTCAGCCAAGATGAAAGAGGGTATTGAGTTAACTCTCAAGCAATTAATTTCTGCGCTGGAAAAAGGGCGTGTGATTGAAATTAATCCGATTGGAGAAAAGTTTGATCCACACCGTCACCAGGCTATTGCTATGGTGCCCCATGAGCAAGAGGCTAATACGGTTGTGACTGTATTGCAAAAAGGTTATTTGATTGCAGATCGTGTTTTAAGACCTGCATTAGTAACGGTTAGTCAGCCCAAGTAGTTAGGGCTTGAAATAACCGAATGAATCCCCAAATTAAAGATATAAACAATTATTAGGAGTTAAGCATGGCAAAGATTATTGGTATTGACTTAGGTACAACAAACTCATGTGTGTCAGTTTTAGAGGGCAATACGCCAAAAGTAATTGAAAACGCAGAAGGTGCGCGCACAACCCCATCCATCATCGCTTACATGGAAGATGGTGAGATTTTGGTGGGTGCGCCTGCTAAGCGCCAATCTGTGACTAATCCTCGCAACACTTTGTATGCTGTAAAGCGTTTGATTGGTCGTAAATTTGAAGAAAAAGAAGTTCAAAAAGATATTGATTTGATGCCTTACACCATCGCAAAAGCCGATAACGGTGATGCATGGGTGGAAGTGCGTGGTAAAAAAATGGCCCCCCCACAAATTTCTGCAGAAGTTCTTCGCAAAATGAAGAAGACAGCTGAAGACTATTTGGGCGAGGAAGTGACTGAGGCAGTGATTACTGTTCCTGCTTACTTTAATGACAGTCAACGTCAAGCAACTAAAGATGCAGGCCGTATTGCTGGTTTAGATGTGAAGCGCATCATTAACGAACCAACCGCTGCTGCTTTAGCCTTTGGTTTGGATAAGCAAGAAAAGGGCGACCGCAAGATTGCTGTGTATGACTTGGGTGGTGGTACTTTTGACGTATCAATCATTGAAATTGCAGACGTTGATGGTGAAAAGCAATTTGAAGTATTGTCAACCAACGGTGACACATTCTTAGGTGGTGAAGACTTCGACCAACGCATCATTGATTACATCATTGATGAGTTCAAAAAAGAGCAAGGTGTTGATCTTTCAAAAGATGTTTTGGCTTTGCAGCGTCTAAAGGAAGCGGCTGAAAAGGCAAAGATTGAGTTGTCATCTAGCCAACAGTCAGATATCAATTTGCCATACATCACAGCCGATGCATCAGGCCCTAAGCACTTGAACATCAAGATGACTCGCGCAAAGTTAGAGTCATTAGTTGATGACTTGATTAGTCGCACAATTGATCCATGCCGCACAGCTATTAAGGATGCGGGTGTATCTGTTGGCGATATTCATGATGTGATTTTGGTTGGCGGTATGACTCGTATGCCTAAAGTGCAAGAAAAGGTAAAAGAGTTCTTTGGTCAAGAGCCACGTAAAGATGTGAACCCAGACGAAGCAGTAGCAGTTGGTGCGGCAATTCAGGGTGCGGTGTTGTCTGGTGATCGTACAGACGTATTGTTGTTAGACGTAACACCTTTGTCATTAGGTATTGAGACATTGGGCGGCGTGATGACAAAGATGATTACTAAGAACACCACGATTCCAACAAAACATGCTCAAGTTTTCTCTACAGCAGAAGATAACCAGCCTGCGGTAACGATCAAGGTTTATCAAGGTGAGCGTGAAATGGCTGCTGCTAATAAAGTGTTGGGTGAGTTCAATTTGGAAGGTATTGCACCAGCAGCACGTGGCACCCCACAAATTGAAGTTTCATTCGATATTGATGCTAACGGTATTTTGCATGTGGGCGCAAAAGACAAAGCAACTGGTAAAGAAAACAAAATCACTATTAAGGCTAACTCAGGTTTATCTGAGGAAGAGATCCAACGCATGGTTAAGGATGCGGAAGTTAATGCTGAAGAAGATCGCAAATTACGTGAGTTAGTTGACGCACGCAATACAGCAGAAGCTTTGTGTCATTCAACTAAGAAAGCTTTGGAAGAGCATGGCGCATCTTTAGAAGCTGGTGAAAAAGAGAAGATTGAAGCTGCAATTAAAGATTTGGAAGAGGCTACAAAAGGCACTGACAAAGAAGTAATCGCTGCTAAGACTGAAGAGTTAGGTAAAGTTAGTCAAAAATTAGGCGAGAAAGTTTATGCTGCGATGGCTGAAAAAAATCAAGCAGCACAAGCTGGCGGTGATAATGCTAAGCCTAAAGACGACAATGTCGTTGATGCTGATTTCAAGGAAGTAAACGACAAGAAGTAAGGAATAGTTTTGGCTAACAAGCGCGACTTTTATGACATTCTGGGGGTAGCTCGGAATGCCACTGACGATGAGATTAAAAAAGCTTATCGGAAGTTGGCAATGAAATACCACCCAGACCGTAATCCTGATAGCAAAGAAGCTGAGGGTAAATTCAAAGAAGCCAAAGAGGCTTATGAGATGCTATCTGACCCTCAGAAGCGCGCTGCCTATGATCAATATGGTCATGCTGGAGTCGACCCCAATATGGGCGGCTTTGGTGGTGGCGGTCAAGGTTTTGGCAGTTTTTCTGATGCTTTTGGCGATATCTTCGGAGATATTTTTGGTGGCGGCGGTGCTCGCGGTGGCCGTGGCGGTCCACAGGTTTATCGTGGTGCTGATTTACGCTACAGTATGGAGATCACGCTTGAAGAAGCTGCGCATGGTCACGAAACACAAATTCGTGTTCCTAGTTGGTCCAACTGCGATAGTTGTGGTGGCGATGGTGCAGAGCCTGGCTCAAAAGTTGAAACTTGTACGACCTGTCATGGTGCTGGTCAAGTTAGAGTTGCGCAGGGCTTTTTCTCTATGCAGCAAACTTGCCCGCGTTGCAGTGGCTCTGGTAAATACATTCCTAAGCCTTGCAAAAAATGTCATGGCGCAGGAAAAATTAAATCTCAAAAAACTCTAGAAGTAAAAATTCCAGCTGGCATTGATGACGGCATGAGAATTCGTTCTTCTGGTAATGGCGAGCCTGGTGTTAATGGTGGTCCAAGTGGTGATTTGTATGTAGAAGTTCACATTAAAGAGCACCCAGTGTTCCAGCGTGAAGGGGAAGACTTGCATTGCGAAATGCCGATTTCATTTATTGACGCAGCTTTAGGTGGTGAAATTGAAGTTCCTACTTTGTCTGGTAAGGCAAGCTTTGATGTGCCAGAGGGAACTCAAAGTGGTCGAGTATTTAGATTAAGGTCAAAAGGTATCAAGAGTTTGAGGACTGCTTTGCCTGGTGATTTATATATTCATGTTCAGGTTGAGACGCCAGTGAAACTCAATGAGACTCAAAAAGATCTTTTAAGAAAGTTTGATGAGAGTCTTAAGTCTGGTGGGTCTAAGCACAGCCCTCAACAAAAAGGTTGGTTAGACCGAGTAAAAGATTTTTTTAATTAATTTTTTACTAAATCATCAAGACTTAAAGCAATGTTCAGGACCGGGAAATTTCCCGGTTTTGACTTCTTGGATATAGCTTTTAAAAGCGCCCTCTATCGACTCTTGTCCCAACAAAAAGTTTTTAACAAACTTAGGACTTCTGCCTGGGAACGCTCCTAGCATGTCATGCATGACCAATACTTGACCAGAGCAATCTGGGCCGGCGCCAATGCCAATAGTTGGCAGTTTGATCGATGCTGTAGCTTTTTTGCCAAGTTCTGAAGGAATTGCTTCTAGTACTAAAAGTTGTGCGCCAGCTTTTTCAAGCGTTTGTGCATCCTTCACTAATATTTCTGCTGCTTCAGCAGATTTTCCTTGGACTTTGAATCCGCCTAAAGTGTGAACTGATTGAGGTAGTAGGCCTAAGTGCGCACATACTGGGACACTTCTTTCAACTAAAAATCGTACCGTTTCGGCAAGCCATGAGCCGCCCTCTAGTTTGACCATGTGCGCGCCTGCTCTCATGAGTGAGGCAGCATTTTCCATCGCTTGTTCAGGAGTTGAGTAGGTGCCAAATGGCATATCAGCAACTAGAAAAGCTGATTGATTACCTTTGGCTACGCAGCTAACGTGATAAACCATTTGTTCAATGGTGACTGGAATCGTGCTTGTTTGTCCTTGGATGATGTTGCCTAGTGAGTCGCCAACCAAAATCACATCAATCCCTGACTGATCCATGAGATTGGCAAAGCTTGCATCGTAGGCTGTTAGAACGGCAATCTTTTCACCTGCCTCACGCATTGCTTGCAGTTTTGAAATGGTGATTGGCGCTCGATTAGCAGCAGCTTCTTGTAGGTAACTCATAATTTTTTGCAGTCTTTAAATATGTTGACTAGGGCAGTTGCAGCCTTTGACCTTTTCAATGCGTTGGTGTTCAACATTAGGAATATATTTCGTTAATTTACCAAATCCTGGTAGATCAATGTCTGGAGCGATCTCTAAGAGTGGGAGTAATACGAATGATCTCTCAATCATACGTGGATGTGGGATGGTTAGTCGATCATTACTAATAGACACATTGTCGTAGGCTAGTACATCAAGATCGATAGTTCTAGGTGCGTTGATATAAGGTCTTTCGCGACCAAAAGTGTTCTCTACTTTTTGACAAATGGCTAACAAGTCTTCTGGGGGTAATTCTGTCTCAAGGGAGATTACAGCGTTGATGAAGTCGGGGCCTTCTGCATCTACGGGGGCACTTTGGTACATACAACTGCGTGTGAGTACCCTTAGCTCAGGATTTTGAGCTAAACAAACTATGGCATCTTTGATGAGTTGTTTCGTATCACCAATATTGCCACCAAGACCAATAAAGGCCAGTGCCATGAAACTCCCTTTTCAATATAACCGTACTTTATCTTTTTTTTAATTATTTTGCTCGGCAGGACTAGATTTTGCCACGCGTGATCGATTTCTTCTGCGACGCTTTTTTGCAGGATTACTGCTGACCTCTTGGTTTTCTGATTTTGCTTGCAGCATGAGGTCTGCTCTTAGGTTTTCATCACCTTGCCAGAAGTCAGTCCACCATTGGCCAATTTCTGCATCAGCTTGCCCTGTTTCGCAACGCAACAAAAGAAAATCGTAGCCAGCTTTAAATTTCGGACTTTCAATGAGGCGATATGGGTAGCGACCAACTCGTTTTTCTAGGCGGGGTTGCATCGCCCAGATTTCACGCATATCTGCTTCATGACGGCGTTGCATACCTAAGAAAGCTTTTTGTTGATTGAATATTTCATCAATGGCAGCGTGAAGTGCTGGGATGCTTGGCATACCGTTGCTCTCAAAATTAGCCCAAGCTTCTTGAACGTCATGCCAAAGTAATGTGGCAAATAAGAAGCCACCAGACACTGGTTTGCCAGCTTTGATGCGTGCATCAGTGTTTTCAAGTGACTTTTTGACAAATAGTGTGCGATCTTCATCTGACAATATGGCTTCAATCAGGGGCAAAATTTTGTGATGTAGACCAACTTTCTGCAAGCCTTCAATTGAAGCCCATGCATGCCCTGACATTAGTAATTTTAGAATTTCGTCAAACAGTCTTGAGCTAGGTACGTCCTGAATTAAATCACCTAAAATTTCAATGGGTTTGAGAGTATTTTCTTCAATTAAAAATCCTGTTTTGGCCGCGAATCGAATCGCCCTTAACATTCTCACCGGATCTTCTCTGTAGCGCTGACTAGGCTCTCCGATCATGCGAATAATCTTTGCCTGAATATCTTGCATGCCAGAGTGGTAATCCAAAACTGTCTCGGTTTGTGGATCGTAGTACATGGCATTAATTGAAAAGTCTCTGCGGGTGGCGTCTTCGGCTTGGCTGCCCCAAACGTTGTCACGCAAAATACGACCATTAGCTGCTACATGAGCATCATCTGCTTGCACATGCGCTCTAAATGTTGACACCTCAATAATTTCTGGACGCTCTTTGCCATAAAAAGTCACATGAACAATTTGAAAGCGTCGGCCAATTAATCTTGAGCGGCGAAAGAGTTTTTGAACTTGCTCGGGCGTAGCATTGGTTGCCACATCAAAATCTTTGGGGGCAATGCCTAAAAGCAAATCCCTGACTGCGCCACCCACGATATAAGCCTCGTAGCCAGCTTCTTGTAATACATGAGTCACTTTTACAGCATTTTTTGACAGCAACTCAGGGTCGATGTGGTGTGAGCGCTTGATGATTTTTTTGGGACTCAGTGTGTGCCCATGCTTCAAACCTTTTTGCTTAGGAGATTTGCTAAGGATTCTGTCTATAAAACGACGAATCATGCGAACAACTCCAAAATTGGCCAGTTATTTTCAATCGCCTTAGAGCGAAGTGATTGATCTGGATTGGTGGGGATTGGCTGAGTTACTTTTTCCATGAGGGGTAAATCATTAATGGAGTCAGAGTAAAAGTAACTTTTTTCCAATGATGACCAAGATAATTTTTCTGAAGATAGCCAGCTTTCAACCCTGGTTACCTTACCTTCTCTAAAGTTGGGTGTGCCAGCAACTTTTCCAGAAAAATTGCCAGTATTTGGATCACCCAATACCTCTGGTTCTGTAGCAATCAGGTGTTTGATCCCAAATGCTTGAACAATAGGTCGAGTTACAAAACTGTTGGTAGCAGTTACAACGCAGCAAACATCATTTTGATCCTGATGTTTTTTAACTAAATCAAAAGCGCTTGAACGAAGATTTGGTTTGATCACTTCGTGCATGAACTGTGCATGCCATTCATTCAGTTGAGAGCGTGAGTGTTCTGAGAGTGGTTTTAGGGCGAAAGCCAAAAAAGCATAAATATCAAGGCGACCTGCTTTGTAGTCTGCATAAAAGCGTTCATTTTCAGCCGCGTAGTAGTTGGCATCTACAACACCAATTTTGACTAAAAAGCGGCCCCATTCATGATCGCTATCAATCGGCAGAAGGGTGTGGTCTAAATCGAATAAGGCAAGTTGTGTCATTGCTTGTCATTATGCTCAATTTTTTTGAGCGAGCATTTCTTTTACTAATGGAAGAGTGATGGCTCTTTTGGTTTCTAACGAGTAGGCATCAAGGGCTTCCAACAAAGACATAAGACTTGGCATGTCTCTATGAAAGTGCCTTAGTAGCCATGGGGCTACTTCTGTTGATAAATTTAAACCTCTGGCTAAGGCAGCTTGTTGAAGGGCTTGCAACTTTTCGCCGTCAGATAAAGCATGCATCTGAAATACAAGCCCCCAGGCTAAGCGAGTTCTGAGATCTTCTCTTAACTGTAAATTGGCTGGTGGTAATAGACTTGTTGTAATGAGTGCTTGCTTAGTTGATTCTTTAATCAAATTATGTAATCTGAATAGGGCACCTTGCGAGAATTCATCTAAATGATCAATATCATCAACGCAAAGAATGACTGAAGAGTTTGATTGGTCTTCTACGCTTTTACCGGCGATACGCCAATCATCTGGGGTGCTGTCTTGATTGAGTAAAAATGCATCAATACCTTGCTCAATACCTTTTAAATACATTGCTTGAAGTATGTGTGTTCTGCCTGAGCCACTAACTCCCCATGCATGAATCATCCTCATATCAACTCGCAGAGGGTCTGTGGAGTGATCAGTTTGTAGCCAAGAGTTTTGCAGGCTTTTGAGAATCGCGCTTAAATTCTCATTACCTGTGGCAATGAAATTATCTAAGCTAGGCTTGGGTATATGGCCTAGATCAAGAGCAATTTGGCGAGGTAGAGGTGGTAGATTTGTCACAGTTAATCGTTATTTTTATACCAAGCGCTATCCTGGTAGGCTTGCATCGCATGCTTGCAAAGCACCAGAATAATGGCACTCATTGGCAACGCTAACAAAATACCAAAAAATCCAAACCAACTGCCAAATAAAATTAAAGCAAACACAACCAATACTGGATGTAAGCCAATTTTTTCTCCAACCAATTTAGGTGTCAAAAATAAGCTCTCAATTGCTTGGCCTGCTATGTAGAGTGCCAAAACTGCTAAAAGGCTGCCGCCTGTTTCTGCCTGGAGTAATCCTGAGAGTAGGGCGAGTATCAATGCCACACCATAACCAATGTACGGAATAAAAATGGCGATGCCAGTGAATAATCCCAACGCAAGGGCGCCTGTAATTCCGAGTAAATAAAGTCCTACGGAGTAATAAATAGACAGTATGGTGATGACCAATAACTGGCCTCTTAGATACTGCGATAGTAGTTGATCAATCTCAACAAGGATTTGTTTTACAAGAGGTAACCAACGGGGAGGAATAAGAGGATTTAATTTTTTAAAGAACTCATCCCATTGGCCAACTAGGTAAAACACGATAAAAACTATCAGTACTAATCCAAATAGACTGCCCAGAATGCTTTGACCTGAGCTTAGGATGGTTGATAGGCTGGAGCTGATTATGGCGTCTGCATTATTTGAGAGCTGCTCGCTAATCCGGCTTTGAATGATTTCTTGAATCTTTTTGAGATCAAAGTTAATTGCTAGATTATCTAGCCATGGTTGTAATGACCTTTGGGTAAGATCTAGCCAAATTGGTAATTGTTGGCGTAAAGCCGGCAATTCTTGCTGTAAAACGCTTATAAATAAAAGAATTAAGCCCAAAATACCCAAAAAGCCGATTAGAACCGTTAATGCTGCAGATAACGTTTTGCCGGCTCTTAGGGCTAGAAAGCAGGTAAATACTGGCCTTAAGACATAAGCCAGGATAAAAGCTGCCAAGAAAGTTGTTAATAAAGAGGCCATAGGTTTAGCGTATCCACTAGAATTCTAGGATTCTACTGATTCAAATACATTTATAGCTATGTCTGATCAAAATTCTTCTAAATCTCAAGGCCTTTCATACCGCGACGCGGGTGTCGATATGGAGGCTGGTGATGCCTTAGTTGAGCGCATTAAGCCGATGGCCAAAAAGACGATGCGCGATGGCGTATTGGCCGGTATTGGCGGTTTTGGAGCTTTATTTGAGGTGCCTAAGCGCTATAAAGAGCCTGTATTGGTTTCTGGTACTGATGGCGTTGGTACAAAGCTTAAGTTAGCTTTTGACTGGAATCGTCATGACACGGTGGGCCAAGATTTGGTTGCTATGAGTGTGAACGACATTTTGGTTCAAGGTGCCGAGCCATTATTTTTCTTAGATTATTTCGCTTGTGGAAAATTATCTGTGGATACTGCCGCAACAGTGGTGGGCGGTATTGCTAAGGGCTGTGAATTGGCAGGCTGTGCATTGATTGGTGGTGAAACAGCTGAAATGCCAGGTATGTACCCAGAGGGTGAGTATGACCTCGCTGGTTTTGCTGTGGGTGCTGTTGAAAAATCAACCATGATTGATGGCTCAACAATTGCACCAGGCGACGTCATTTTAGGTTTGGCTTCAAGTGGTGCTCATTCGAATGGTTATTCTTTGATTCGTAAAATCATTGATCGTGCTGGCGCAAAAGCCACGGATGATTTTCATGGTCAAAGCATGAGTGATGTGGTGATGGCTCCAACACGTATTTATGTCAAATCAATGTTGGCTTTGATGGCTAAGATGACTGTTAAAGGCATGGCGCACATTACAGGCGGTGGCTTGGTAGAAAACGTACCTCGTGTCTTGCCAGAAAACACTCAGGCAGTGTTGCATCGCGACGCTTGGCAATTGCCGAAATTATTCCAATGGCTACAAAAAGAAGGTGGCGTTGAGGATGCAGAGATGCACCGCGTATTTAACTGTGGTGTTGGCATGGTGGTGATTGTTAATGCTGCTGATGCTGCTACTGCCAAAGCTCAGTTAGAGTCAACCGGCGAAACTGTTTATCAGTTGGGCGAGATTGTTGCCAGACCAGCTGGTGCCCACCAAACAATCGTTATTTAAGTTACTTAAATGAGTTGATAGTGAGCAAGGCACACTTGCTCACATCGATGCAGGTCTGCCTCGTTCAGGGGATCAAATACTTCTCTGTCAGAAATTCCACGCAACCAAGTTAACTGTCGTTTGGCTAATTGACGGGTAGCTGCAATTGCTTGGTCTTTAAATTCTTCAAAATTAATTTTTCCATCTAAAAAATCCCATCCTTGGCGATAACCAACTGCTCTCATAGAGGGCAAATCTGGATGAAGTAGGGGATTCTTATGCAACACTTTCATCTCTTCTAGAAAGCCTTGCTCAATCATGATGTCAAAGCGTTTTGCAATGCGCTCATGTAATACAGATCTATCTGATGGTTCAATGGAAATTAAGCGTAAGTTAAGTGGTATGTCGCCATCACCTCTACCAGAGTCTTTGGGTTGCTCGTTTAGCCATTCAGACATTGGTTTGCCACTTTGTAGGTAGATTTCTAAGGCTCTTTGTACACGCTGAGCATCATTTTTTTCTAGCCTTGCAGCGCTAGCTGGGTCTACCTTAGCTAATTGATCATGAATTGCAGCCCAACCAAGTTCTTTGGCTTGCTCTTCAATTTGAGCTCTAATTTCAGGTGATGCTGCTGGCATCTCAGATAAGCCATGTGCTAAGGCGCGCCAGTAGAGCATGGTGCCGCCAACAATCAACGGGATATTATTTCTGCCTTGGATTTCTTTGACCCACTGCTTGGCATCTTTAGCAAATTTAGCTGCAGAGTAGGGTGCTTCTGGTTCAGCGATATTGATGCAGTGATGAACGACCTCTGCCATTTCGCTGGCGCTAGGTTTTGCAGTGCCAATATCCATGCCTCTGTAAACCAACGCTGAATCCATACTAATAATTTCAACGGTTCTGCCAAGTTTTTTGGCTTGCCTGGCAACTTGCATGGCCATTGCGCTTTTACCACTTGCTGTGGGACCCACAATCGAGATAACGGCTTTCTCAGACATGTGTATTTATCGACCGCGCAAAAATAATTTATCCAAATCCTGGATTGTTAATTGCACCCAAGTTGGTCTGCCATGGTTGCACTGATCTGCCCTTTGGGTTTGTTCCATTTGACGTAACAGTGCATCCATTTCTGTAAGCGTGAGCAATCGATGTGCTCTAACTGCTGCGTGACATGCCTGAGTAGCTAAACGTTCGTGCTGAGCCGCATCTAGGACTGCTTTAGAGCCAGTCAGGTCTAAATCGTTCAGTAGATTTCTCAATAGCATCACGGGGTCAGATTTTTGCAACAAGGTTGGAATTGTTCTAATTGCCAATTGAGTGGGAGACAGTGTTGCTAGATCAAAACCGAGTTGAGCAAGCGTTTGGCGGTGCTCTTCGGCCTTACCTATCTCAAGTTCTGTGGCATGCATCACAACTGGTACTAGCAATTGTTGTATTTTGATACCCGTAGATAAGTCTTCTTTTAACTTTTCATATAAGACACGCTCATGAGCAGCGTGCATATCAATCAATACAAGCCCATGCTTATTTTGAGCCAAGATATAGATGCCATGAATTTGAGCCAGGGCATGCCCTAGGGGTAGTTCTGAATCTTGGGGAGATGTATCTACAGATGTATTGGGATTGATCTGAGTAAATAGTCGATCAATATCATGTTTGCTGTTTTGATTAAGAGGTAAGAATTGATTGCCTGCTTGACCAACCCATGCTGGTGGACTGCTAATACTAGTAAAAGCATGAGGCGCAAACTCAGTGCTCTCATGTATGCGCTCACCACCACCTGTGCTTAAAGCATTTTGTATCGCTTTATAAACAAACTGGTGAACCGCGCCACCCTCCCTAAAGCGAACTTCAGTTTTAGCAGGGTGTACGTTGACATCGACAAGTTGCGGATCAATTTCCAGAGATAGCACAACCATGGGCTGTCGATCGCCATGTAACACATCTTGGTACGCGCTACGAATAGCGTGCTGAATCACCTTGTCTCTGATAAATCGACCATTAACAAAACTGTATTGTTGATCTGCTCTAGCTCTGCTGGCAGTTGGTTTGCTGATGAAGCCTCGTAAAGACAAAACGCCAGAAGTACTTTCTAGAGCGATTCTGGATTCGTGGAATTCTTGCCCTAAGATGGCATCCACTCTTTGCTCAATATTGCCCGCTGACCAACGCTCAATCACTTTGCCGTTATGCCAAATAGCAAAACCAATATCTGGTCTAGATAAAGCAATACGTCTCACCACATCAAGGCAATGACCTAGCTCTGTAGTTGCACTTTTTAAGAATTTTCTTCTGGCGGGTGTATTGAAATATAAATCTTGAACGTCGATGGTAGTACCAACACTGCCCGATGATGGGCTCACATCACCAACAGTTTCGCCGCCATTAACTTGAATCTGCCAAGCGTGATCATCTTCTGCGGTGCGTGTGGTGATGGAAAGTCTGGAAACCGAAGCAATCGAGGCTAGTGCTTCACCACGAAATCCTAAAGATGCAACTGATTCAAGATCGCTCAGAGACTTAATTTTGCTCGTGGCATGGCGTAAAACGGCCAAATGTAATTGTTGATGCGCAATTCCAAAGCCATCATCCTGAATAGAAATTCTTTGGCAGCCACCTTCTTCTAGTCGAATAGTGATTGCCTGAGCGCCTGCATCAATCGCATTTTCTAAAACTTCTTTAACTACTGAGGCTGGGCGTTCAACAACTTCACCGGCTGCAATTTGGCTAATGAGGGTATCAGGAAGGGCGGCAATCACCGGTCTCATAAAAAATACTTTTAGTGCAGACGGTGTTGTTGTTCGAGTTGTGCGATTTGCGCTTTGATCTCGTCTATATCACTGGCTTCTGTTGAGCTATCAATATACCTTTGCATGTCTTCAATAGCCGGTCTGATGTAATCGAGTTGAGCAAGGGCTAAACCCCTGTCTCTAACTTCCTCAATGGCATCTGGTAACAAAATAACGAGGCGTTGTTGAATGCCTAACAATCTTTCCCAACGTTCTTGTTGGGTATAGATGGCTTTTAGATTTCTTAAGAATCGAGACAGAATTTCTCTAGAGCTAGAGCTTCTTAAAAAAGCGCTCAGAGGTAATTGATATTCACCACGATATCCTTGCGCATCCAAATAAGGATCTAGCATTTCTTGTAATTCTTGTTTGGATAAAGAGGTGCCAGTAAGAGGATCCATGATCACTTCGCCTTGAGGCAGTGATAAGCGCATCATGAAGTGATTGGGGAATGAGACACCTTTGATATTTAATCCAATTTGTTGGCCAAGTTCCATAAATATCAAGGCTAATGAGATCGGAATACCTCTTCTTGTTTCAATCACACTGTGTAGATAAGAATTATTTGGGTCGTAATAGTCATTACGATTCGGACCAAACCCTAATTCTTTATAAAAAAAGTTTTTTAGTATTTGAAGTTTTTGTATCCCTGCCATCTCATGGGTCACGCGATGCTTTACCTTGTCAGCAAGAAGATCAAGTTCATCAAAAACATGCTGAACAATTAAGTCTGGATAGGAGTGTTGAGCTACTGCAATGGCTGCTTCAGTCAGAGGAAAATGCTCGTCTTCTGATACTAGCGATGCGAAGTAATCTAATTGTTGTGTTGGCATAAATCTTGGTTAAATTATTTCGCTTGATGTAAAAAATCTTTTGTTCTAAATCCGGTTAGCCATAGGGTGGCTAAATATACAAACCCTGCCAATGATACCCACAGCGTGAGTAATCCAATTCTAATCATTGGGGTGTTTCTAAGCTCTAGCCAGTCATGTTGACGTGCACCAAAATAAAAAACAATGCCTATAGCAACTAATCCAATACTAAGTTTCGCAAAAAACTTGAACCATCCTGAATTTTTTTGGAGTACTTCTAATTTGGCCAAGCCTCGCCACAAGAGAAATGCATTGATGCATGCGCCTAAGCCAATTGATAGGGCAAGTCCTGCATGGTCAAGCCAAGGAACTAAAACAATGTTGGCCAGTTGTGTAATAACCAGTACGCGAATCGCAATTTTTACGGGGGTCTTGATATCTTGTCTTGAGTAGTAGGCTGGCGCCAAAATTTTTACCAAAATAAGCCCAATCAAGCCAACCCCATACGCTGCTAATGCATGTTGCGTCATATTCACATCAATCGCATTGAATTGACCATAGTGATAAAGCACGGCTGCCAGCGGTTGGCCAAACATCAGTAAAGCCAGGGCTGCTGGTGCAGCTAGGATGAATGTTAGTTTTAGACCCCAATCCATCAACCTGGCAATTTGCTCTTTGTCTGCCAGTGCATTAGCTTTACTTAGGCTTGGAAGTAAGACTGTGCCAAGAGCTACGCCCAACAAAGCTGTTGGGAATTCCATCAGTCTGTCAGCATATGACAACCAAGATACGCTGCCAGCTGTTAAATGAGACGCAATATTGGTATTGATGATGAGTGATAGTTGTGCAACTGAGACGGCGAACAAGGCTGGCAGCATCAATTGCAAAACTTTTCTGGCTCCTGGATGGTGCCAAGCATTTTTGATGGTTTGAATGCTTAAGCCAATTTTTGGCAACATGCCAATCTTTTTGAGAGCAGGAATCTGTAGTGATAGTTGTGTGAGTCCTCCAAGAATCACGCCTATACCCAGTGCATAGATGGGTGTCTCGAAATAGGGAGATAGCAACCAAGATGAAAAAATCATCGATAGGTTCAAAAGAACTGGGGTGAATGCAGGGACTGCAAATTTTTTATAGGTGTTTAAGATGCCAGCTGATAGTGACACCATTGATATCAGACCAATATAAGGAAACATGATCCTAGTAAGTGCCAAACTGGCTTCATGAGCGCCGTTTTCTTTAAGACCTGAGGCAACCACAAAAATAATCCATGGGGCACCCACTACGCCCAAAATGACGGTGGCAACTAAGGCCCAAAACAATAGCGTTGCAATCGCACTTACCATGAGGGCGGTGCCTTCCTTCCCTTCCTTGGCGTTGGTTTCGCCTAAAACGGGTACAAAAGCCTGAGAAAACGCCCCTTCTGCGAATAATCTTCTGAGTAAATTGGGGATTCTGAACGCCACATTGAAGGCGTCTGTCCACTCTGAGGCGCCGTAGGTACGGGCAATCAGGGTTTCGCGTAACAATCCCGTAATGCGGGATAGCATGGTTAAGCTACTAACTTTGGCGGCGGCAGATAATAAATTCACAGACGTAGTTTTACAGATTTTTGGCAGGGGTGGTAGGCTTGCTCAGGATAAGTTATAATCTTTTCCTTTTGGCAATACCCCTAAAGGTTACAAACATGGCAAATACAGCCCAAGCTCGCAAACGCGCCCGCCAGGCCGTTGCACAAAATGAACATAACGCAAGCTTGCGTTCACGTCTACGTACGGCTATCAAGTCTGTGCGCAAGGCCGTAGACGCTGGCGACAAAGCTACTGCAGCTAAGGTTTTCCAAGCTGCTCAAGCAACAATCGACAAGATTGCAGACAAGAAAGTAGTGCATAAAAACACTGCTGCGCGTACAAAATCACGCTTATCTGCAGCTGTTAAAGGTATGACGGCCTAATTTATTTAGGTTGAAAAAGAGCCCGTTCCCTGATCCGGAGCGGGTTTTTTGTTTCTAGTTGTTTGATTTTATTGGGATTTCGCAGGCTTCAACGATTGGCAAATTGTTGTCTTTTGCGAAGTTTTTGACGAAATCCATGGCTTTAGGCTCTATGTCACGAAGTCGCTCATCTACAACGACGCATTTCAGACCGCCAATATTGACCGGTTTAACGTAAGGTGAGTAGGTAAAACGAGGATCGCTAGGATCGTCCTCTGGTCGAAACTGAGCCATAACGCCACAAAGTCTTTCGGCCCAGTCACTTGGCCTGAATGGTTTGCCATCGTGAGTGAGACCTTGGATGAAGAATTGTTTGGCCGTCACGATGTCTTTGCAGTATAAATAGGGTGATAATTCGGGATAACCCCTAGATTTTATCAGCCTCGCATAATAATTAGTAAATATTTGAATTAATCAGGCATTTTTAAAAAGCTATGGCGTCGAATATTCCTGTTAGGCACTACCTACAATTCGCTGATTTCAGTGCGGATGAGTACGCTTATTTATTAGAGCGTTCAGCATTCTTAAAAGCCAAGTTCAAGCGCTATGAAACTTGGCATCCATTACATGACAGAACTTTGGCGATGATTTTTGAAAAAAACTCAACGCGCACAAGATTGTCATTTGAAGCGGGTATTCACCAATTGGGTGGGCACGCTGTATTTTTAAATACCAAAGATACGCAATTAGGTCGTGGTGAACCAGTTGAAGATGCTGCGCAAGTTATTTCGCGCATGACTGACATCATCATGATTCGCACATTTGGCCAAGACATCATTGAACGTTTTGCTGCCAACTCTCGTGTGCCTGTCATCAATGGTTTAACCAATGAATATCATCCATGCCAAGTTTTGGCTGATATCTTTACTTATGTAGAGCATCGCTCAAGCATTCAAGGTAAGACAATTGCTTGGGTGGGTGATGCAAACAATATGGCTTACACCTGGATACAGGCTGCTGAAATTTTAGATTTCAAAGTTAATTTTTCAGCGCCAGCTGGTTACCAGTTAGATGAATCCATGTTGAGTGCTGGATCTAAAAAGTATTTATCAGTTTTTGATAATCCTTTGGATGCTTGTCGTGGCGCAGATCTTGTGACCACAGATGTTTGGACAAGTATGGGTTATGAAGATGAGAATCAAGCTCGCTTGAAGGCCTTTAAGAGCTGGATGGTGACAGATGAGTTGATGTCCGTTGCAAATAAAGATGCACTTTTTATGCATTGTTTGCCAGCTCATAGAGGTGAAGAGGTGTCAGCTTCTGTGATTGATGGACCGCAAAGCGTGGTGTGGGATGAAGCGGAAAATCGTCTGCATGTGCAAAAAGCTTTGATGGAGTTTTTGCTTTGCGGCAAGCTCTAATTTTTATTGAAACTTAAGTAAATTAATTTATATGTCAGATATCAAAAAAGTAGTTTTAGCTTATTCAGGTGGTTTAGATACCAGCGTGATCTTGAAATGGTTACAAGACACTTATCACTGTGAAATTGTTACGTTTACTGCTGATCTAGGTCAGGGTGAAGAGCTTGAGCCAGCGCGCGCTAAGGCTTTGAAGTTTGGCATCAAGCCTGAAAATATTTTCATTGATGACTTGCGTGAAGAGTTTGTTAGAGATTTCGTGTTCCCGATGTTTCGTGCGAACACGATTTATGAGGGCGAATATTTATTAGGCACATCAATTGCTCGCCCATTGATTGCTAAGCGCCAAATTGAAATCGCTCACAAAACTGGTGCGGATTCTGTTTCGCATGGCGCTACAGGTAAAGGCAATGACCAAGTTCGTTTTGAATTGGGTTACTACTCATTAGAGCCATCTATTAAGGTGATTGCTCCATGGCGTGAGTGGGATTTGCTGTCTCGCGAAAAATTATTGGCCTATGCTGAGCAACATGGTATCCCTGTTGAGATGAAGCACAAGCAAGGTGGTGCGCCATATTCAATGGATGCCAATCTATTGCACATTAGTTACGAAGGTCGTCACTTAGAAGACCCTAATGCTGAAGCTGAAGAGTCAATGTGGCGTTGGACAGTATCACCAGAGCAAGCGCCAGATGCCCCCGAGTATTTGGATATTGAGTTTGAGCGAGGTGATGCTGTAGCGATTAACGGTACTCGTTATAAACCACATGAAATGTTGGCTGAACTTAACAAAATTGGCGGCAAACATGGTGTGGGTCGTCTAGATTTAGTTGAGAACCGCTATGTGGGTATGAAGAGTCGTGGTTGTTACGAAACCCCAGGCGGAACTATTTTGCTAAAGGCGCACAGAGGAATCGAGAGTATTACTCTTGACCGTGAAGTTGCGCACCTTAAAGATGATTTGATGCCTCGTTACGCGAGCATGATTTATAACGGTTACTGGTGGGCGCCAGAGCGTGTTGCCATCCAAACTTTGATTGATCACACTCAGCAAAATGTCAGCGGCTTTGTGCGCGTTAAGCTATACAAAGGTGCAGTGACAGTTGTTGCGCGCGACTCTAAGAACACATTATTTGATCAAACTATTGCAACGTTTGATGATGATGGTGGTGCGTATAACCAAGCTGATGCTGGTGGATTTATTAAATTAAACGCTCTGCGTATGCGTATTGCAGCTAATGCCCGTCGTAAGCGCGGTTCTTAATTGTTGAAGTAATAGGATAAAAAATGCAATTTGATCAAGTATCAGTTAACAAAAAAGCAAATGTTTTCTTTGATGGTAAATGTGTTTCACATACTGTGACATTGCCAAGTGGTGAGCGTAAGTCTGTGGGCGTGATTCTGCCAAGCACATTGCGTTTTGATTTAACGACTAAAGAAGTGATGGAAGTGGTTGATGGTGCTGCTTACGTGAGCATCAACGGTACGCCTGAGCAAGCTTTTACAGCGGGTCAATCATGGACTGTTGAAGCAGGTGGATACTTTGTGATTCGTGCTGAACAAGCTGTTCATTACGTTTGCCACTTCGGTTAATTTTTAATAAAACCACTGGGTATGCCGTTAATGGCATTCCCAGCCAAAAGCCCTTTCTTGGCAAACCAGCCTTGGTTCATTTCTAAAGCAAAACGAACTGGTTGGCTTGGGCAGTGATTATCTTCAGTCATTGCCTTCATTTCAATAATATTTACGATCTTGCCGTCATCTGCTAGAAACGCAATGGCTAGAGGTATTTTGGTGTTCCTCATCCAAAAGCAGTGAGTTCCTTTGTTTTCAAATACAAATAGCATCCCATCATCTGGCGGCAAATAGTTTCGATGCATGAGTCCAAGCTGCCTAGCCTGCTCGGTAGCTGCGACCTCTGCTGCTATTTTGTAAAGACCTGCTTGGAGTTGGATGGAGGGTAGTTTTTGTGCCTGGCTTACCCCTTGCCATCCAAGGCAGAGGGTAAGGGCAACGATGACGCGATTAAAAAATTTCAATGCGTTAATTACTTAAATTATTCAGCTGCTTTAGCTTTTTTCGCTTTAGTTTTTTTACCAGACTTTTTCTTTTTAGCCTTTTTAGCTTTTTTAGGAGCCGGTTTTTCAACTGCTTGTTCTGCTGCTGGTGCTGCAGGAGCAACTGGCGCTACTGGGGCAGCTGGTGCTTGAGCAAAGCTCGTGGCTGCAAATAAGGCCAAAGCAATTGAAGTAATAATTTTGCGCATGATTTCCCTTTGTTATTAATTAATTTAATTATTTACCAAGTAGAACTTTATCAGACTGTGAGCTTAGATTCTAGAATGTTTTGACTAAATGACGACCAATTCATGGGCGTGTTTTAGGGGGCTCAAAAAAGGTGCATTGGGTCTTCAACTGGATTTGAAACTTATGTTTAGAATAGGAAACATGAGCAATAAACCTAAAACCCCCAACATCATAGAAACTCCGTCATTTCAGGAGGATCATGCTGCTGTCATGGATCGCCAGTCTGAGCGAGTGCAGCCGCCTAAGATGTATCGAGTTGTTTTGCTCAATGATGATTACACTCCGATGGAATTTGTGGTGATGATTATTCAAGAATATTTCCATCAGGATCAAGAAAGCGCCACAAGAATTATGTTGCAGGTACATCTTGAAGGTAAGGGTGTTTGTGGTGTATATACTAAAGATGTCGCTTCAACAAAAGTTCAACAGGTAGTAGATCGGTCTCGCGAAGCGGGGCATCCCTTGCAGTGCACTATGGAGGAAGCATGATTGCTCAAGAACTAGAAGTAACCTTGCATATGGCATTTGTAGACGCAAGAGCGTCACGACATGAGTTCATCACTGTCGAGCACTTACTGTGCGCTTTGTTGGATAACGCCACAGCTGCTGATGTGCTTAAAGCTTGTGCGGTCAACATCGATGACTTAAAGGGCAATCTTAACAATTTCATTAATGACAACACACCCATAGTCCCAGGTTCAGAAGAGGTGGATACGCAACCTACTTTAGGTTTTCAGCGAGTAATTCAGCGTGCCATCATGCACGTTCAATCAACTTCTAATGGTAAGAAGGAAGTTAATGGCGCTAATGTACTAGTAGCTATTTTTGGTGAAAAAGATTCGCATGCAGTGTATTACTTGCAGCAACAAGGTGTTACGCGTTTAGATATTGTTAACTACATCAGTCATGGCATCAGAAAAGACCAGGTAGAGTCGCCAAAGACCAATGAGTCTAGTTCTGAGAGTGAAGAATCAGGCGCTAGCTCTAAAGATAGTCCTTTAGAGCAATATACCCAAAATCTTAATGTGCTTGCTAAGCAAGGTCGCATTGATCCATTAATTGGTCGCGAAGGCGAAGTTGAGCGCGTTATTCAGGTTTTATGTCGTCGTCGTAAAAACAACCCTTTGTTAGTTGGCGAGGCTGGTGTTGGTAAGACAGCAATTGCTGAAGGTCTTGCGTGGAGGATTACGCAAGAAGATGTTCCAGATGTTTTGGCTAAAGCCACTGTTTACTCATTAGATATGGGGGCTTTATTAGCGGGTACTAAATACCGTGGTGACTTTGAGCAACGCCTTAAGGGTGTTTTGAAGAATCTCAAGGACAATCCTGATGCCATTTTGTTCATTGATGAAATTCATACACTGATTGGTGCTGGTGCGGCATCAGGGGGCACCTTGGATGCTAGTAATTTATTGAAGCCAGCTCTTTCAAGTGGCCATATGAAATGCATCGGTGCCACAACCTTTAACGAGTATCGCGGTATTTTTGAAAAAGACGCTGCTTTATCAAGACGCTTTCAAAAGGTGGATATCTTGGAGCCATCAGTGGATCAGACAGTTCAGATTTTGCGAGGCTTGAAGTCAAAGTTTGAAGAGCATCATGGCGTTAAATATGCTCAAGCAGCACTCAATGCTGCTGCCGAGTTATCTGCTAGATATATCAATGATAGACATTTGCCTGATAAAGCAATTGATGTGATTGATGAGGCGGGTGCTGCGCAGCGTATTTTGCCAAAATCAAAGCAAAAGAAAACAATTGGTCGTCAAGAAATTGAGGACATAGTTGCAAAAATTGCACGCATCCCGCCGCAATCGGTATCAGTCGATGATCGCAGTAAGTTGCAAACCTTGGATCGAGACCTTAAGAGTGTTGTATTTGGTCAAGACCCAGCGATTGAGGTTCTTGCCTCAGCAATTAAGATGTCTCGTGCTGGTTTAGGTAAAGATGACAAGCCAATTGGTTCATTCTTATTCTCTGGCCCAACAGGTGTTGGTAAGACAGAAGTTGCAAAGCAACTAGCCTTCATTATGGGGGTTGAGTTAATTCGCTTTGATATGTCAGAGTACATGGAGCGCCATGCAGTTAGTCGTTTGATTGGTGCACCTCCAGGATATGTGGGCTTTGATCAGGGTGGTTTATTAACAGAAGCTGTTAATAAAAAGCCACATTGCGTTTTATTGTTAGATGAGATTGAAAAAGCTCATCCAGATATCTTCAATATTTTGTTGCAAGTGATGGACCACGGCACCTTGACTGACAACAACGGTCGCAAAGCTGACTTCAGAAACGTTGTCATCATCATGACTACGAATGCTGGTGCAGAAACAATGCAGAAATCAACTATTGGATTCACAACAGTCAGACAGGCTGGTGATGAGATGGGGGATATCAAGCGAACCTTTACGCCTGAGTTCCGCAATCGCTTAGATGCTATTGTTGGCTTTAAGGCACTTGATGAGAGCATTATTTTGCGTGTGGTTGATAAGTTCTTAATGCAGCTTGAAGAGCAGTTGCATGAAAAGAAAGTGGATGCAAGCTTTACTGAAAACCTCAGAAACTACTTAGCTAAACATGGTTTCGACCCTCTCATGGGTGCAAGACCAATGCAGCGCTTGATTCAAGACTTGGTTAGAAAAGCGCTTGCAGATGAATTATTGTTTGGCAAGTTAGCGCACGGTGGCCACGTCGTTGTCGACATGGATGCTAACGAGAAGGTGGTTTTAGATTTTGATGCGCCTGTAAGACCTCCTGTGAAGAAGATCTCCTCAGGCGCTGCAGAGACTGAAGAGATTTAAGCTCTACCTGTACTACCAAAGCCGCCAGCACCACGTTCGCTGGCGGTAAATTCTTCTACCTCAGCCCACTCAACCTGAGCCACTGGAACAATGACTAGTTGCGCTAAGCGCTCCATAGGTTCCAATTTAAAAGCAGTTTGACCGCGATTCCATGTGCTGACCATGAGTTGACCTTGGTAGTCTGAGTCAATCAAGCCTACTAAATTGCCCAATACGATGCCATGCTTGTGTCCTAAGCCTGATCTAGGCAAGATAAGTGCCGCATAACCAGGGTCATCCAAATAAATAGCTAAGCCTGTTGGCACTAAGACTGTTTGGCCCGGTTCAATAGTGATTGCTTCATCAAGACATGCTCTTAAATCAAGACCGGCGCTGCCCGCAGTAGCATACTGTGGCAAATTATTTTTCATGCGTTCATCAAGAACTTTGACTTGTAGTTTTTTCATATTAGATTTTTGTAGATACGAGCTGAATTAGTTCGCGTGATAGAGCGAGTTTATTGAGTTTAGGTGTTTTCTTGTTACCGGATTGTTCAATGATGAGTAGTTGGTTTTCATCAAGTCCAAATGTATCTGGACCGATATTGGCAACTAACATTGGAATATTTTTACGGACAAGTTTTTCTTGGCCGTGTTTTTCTAAGTCATTAGTTTCTGCGGCGAATCCCACGCAATAGGGCTTTGAATTTTTAGCCGCTGCTTTTGCTACATCAGCCAAGATATCTGGGTTGATAACAAACTCTAGTGATGGAGAGCTGCTATCTGCTTTTTTAATTTTTTCATCTTTAATGTTTTTTACTGACCAGTCAGCTACTGCTGCTACCGCAAAGAAAACATCAGCATCCAAATGCTTCATCACGGCTGCATGCATTTCTTGAGCGCTGGTCACATTAATACGTTGAACTTGTCCTGTGAACTCTAGAGGTGTATTGATGTGGCATGGTCCAGCGATGAGTTGAACGTTTGCGCCTGCCTCAATGGCAGCTCTAGCAATTGCAAAACCCATTTTCCCAGAGCTTTTGTTTGTAATACCTCTAACAGGATCGATTGCCTCATAGGTGGGGCCTGCGGTAATTAAAACTTTTTTACCAGCAAGAACTTTTTTTTGAAAAAAAGCAATTACACCTTCTAAAATTTCTGAGGCTTCTAGCATGCGCCCCATGCCGTTTTCGCCGCAAGCTTGAGAGCCACTGGTGGGGCCTAGAACAGTGACCTGATCTTTATTGAGTTGTGCAACATTTCTTTGTGTTGCTGTGTTTTCCCACATTTGTTTATTCATGGCTGGCACCACGACTAACGGGCATTCTCTGGCTAGGCAGATAGTGCTAACTAAATCATCTGCAAGACCTAATGCTATTTTTGCCATTAAATCAGCGCTGGCGGGAGCAACTAAAATGACATCGGCTTTTCTAGATAGCTCAATGTGAGCCATGTTGTTTGGAATGCGTGAGTCCCATTGGCTCGTATAGACTGGTTGCCCGGTGAGCGCTTGCATGGTGACAGGGGTCATGAATTGTGTGGCAGCTTCGCTCATCACAACTTGTACGGATGAACCTTCTTGTATCAGTGAGCGCGCTAATTCAGCTACTTTAAATGCAGCAATGCCACCGGACATCGCCAGTAGTATTTTTTTGCCTTGTAGTGAATTCATGACCTTGCAACCCTAATTTATTTATTAACGCGTTTGATTTCGTCAAAGATTAACAGAATCACGCCTATTGTGATGGCGCTGTCTGCGATGTTAAAGGCTGGCCAGTGCCAGTTACCATAGTAAACATCAATAAAGTCCACAACTGCACCATAGGCGATACGGTCGATCACATTACCTATGGCGCCACTTAATACTAAGCTAAGTGCCAAAGAGAATAATGTTTGTTGAGAGTTTTTGCGGATTAGCCAAATCATGGCTAGTGCTGCAACAAGACCTAGACCCGTGAAAAACCAACGCTGCCAACCGCCTGCTTGTGCCAAAAAAGAAAATGCTGCGCCAGGGTTGTACACCAAAGTCCAATTAAGAAAACTAGTAACAGGTTTTGCAACACCCTCAAACAAATTATTCTTGGCTAATAGCTTGGTTAGTTGATCAATCACCAGTAATAGTATTGATAAACCAAGCCAAGCCATAAACACTTGGTTGCTACCGCCAGATTTGTTTGAGCGTGCCAAGGTATTCTCCTAATTAAGCTACTTGGCGTTTTTCGCCAGAGCCGAATAAGTTGGTAGTGCAACGACCACATAACTCTGGGTGTTGTGAGTCATGACCAACATCATCTCTGTAATGCCAGCATCGACCACACTTTTGATGAGAAGAAGATTTCACTGATACGGAAATTTCGGTCATGTCAGTTTTCTCTTCAACTGTTGCGCTAGAGGTAATGGTGATGAACTTTAGGTCGTCGCCAAGCGATTTTAAAAGTGCTGCATCTGTGCTCGAAGCCTGAATATGAATTTCTGCTTGCAATGATGAGCCAACATGACCAGCTTCGCGTTCAAACTCAATCGCTTTTGTGATGTCAGAACGCATTTCGCGGATACGTTGCCATTTAGTAATGAGTGCGTCACCATCTTTAATAGAAGGTAGTTGATGGAACTCTTCGGTAAAGATTGTGTCTTTACTATTGGTGTTGTGCGCAAAAATCTTCCACGCTTCCTCCGCTGTAAATGATAGGAAGGGTGCCATCAGTCTCAAGAAAGACTGAGTGATGTGGAATAAAGCATTTTGTGCAGAGCGACGTGCAGGCGCATCAGCATTGAGTGTGTAGAGGCGATCTTTGAGGATGTCTAAATAGAAGCCACCCATGTCTTCTGAACAGAAGGTCATCAATCTAGAAACCGCAGGATGGAATTCATAGCGCTCGTAGTGGGCCATTAAATCTTTTTGTACGGCATCTGTTAATGCTACAGCGTATTGATCAATTTCTAACCAATCTTTGGAATCAAGTTGATGCTTAGTAATATCAAAATCAGATAGATTGGCTAATAAAAATCTCAAGGTATTTCTGATGCGGCGGTAACTTTCAACCACGCGTTTTAAGATTTCATCAGAGATGGTCATTTCACCTGAATAGTCAGTTGAAGCCACCCATAAGCGAATAATTTCAGCACCCATTTTGTCTGCGACTTCTTGTGGTGCAATCACATTACCCACTGACTTACTCATCTTGCGACCTTGACCATCTACAGTAAAGCCATGTGTCAGCAAGGCTTTGTAGGGTGGTTTGCCATCTAACATTGCACCCGTGAGTAGTGATGAGTGGAACCAGCCACGATGTTGATCTGATCCCTCAAGATATAAATCTGCCCAACGGCCTTCAGGGTTATCTCTTGAAGAGTCGCTTAAGGTTGTGGCGTGTGAGCCACGAATAACGTGCCAATGCGTGGTGCCTGAGTCAAACCAAACATCAAGCGTATCTTTGTTTTTCTCATACATGGCAGCGTCATCACCAAGTAAATCTTTTACTTCGATGGCTTGCCAAGCTTCGATACCTTCTTTTTCAACTCGCGTCGCAATGATTTCCAAGAGTTCTGGTGTGCGAGGATGTGGCTCCCCAGTTTCTTTGTGAACTAAGAATGCCATTGGTACACCCCATTGACGCTGTCTAGACAGTGTCCAATCAGGGCGATTGGCAATCATGTTGTGTAAGCGTTGTTTACCCCAAGCAGGGAAGAACTCGGTTGCTTCAATGCCTGCTAAGGCAGTTTCTCTAAGAGATCCACCAGCGTGAGGTTTTCTATCCATGCTTGCAAACCATTGAGCAGTCGCGCGATAAACCACAGGAGTTTTGTGTCTCCAGCAGTGCATGTATGAGTGATTTAATTTTGCAGATTTAAGTAATGAACCAGCTTGCTCTAATGTTTCAACGATTTGCGGATTGGCTTTCCAAATGGATAGGCCGGCAAATAATGGTAGCCAAGATGCATAGACACCATCGCCCATCACGGGATTGAGGATATCTTGATCCTTTAAACCATTCGCTTTACATGATTTAAAGTCTTCTTCGCCATAAGCTGGGGCACAGTGAACTAGACCAGTGCCGCTATCAATCGTGACATATTCTGCTAAGTAGATAGGAGATCTTCTTGCAAAGCCTTCGTGTGCTTTGCTTAATGGATGGTGAAATTCAAGACCTGCTAAGGCTTGGCCTTTACATGTAGCAATTGTTTCACCTTCAAGGGCGTACTCTTTAAGGCAAGGCTCAATACGATCTTTAGCAAGAATGAGCAAGCCTCTAGAAGTATCAACTAATGCGTATTCAATTTCTGGGTGTGCGTTGAGTGCTTGGTTAGAGGGTAGTGTCCATGGCGTTGTTGTCCAAATGACAGCCATGCCTTCTTTTTTAGGTAATGCTTTTAAATTGAAAGCTTTGGCAATTAACTCTAATTGATCTTCAGGAAAACTGAAGCCAACATCGACAGCGATATCAATTTTGTCTTGGTATTCAACTTCAGCTTCTGCAAGCGCTGAGCCGCAATCAAAACACCAGTTCACAGGTTTTAAGCCTCTGTAGACGTAGCCTTTTTCAAAAATCTTTCCTAATGCGCGGATTTCATCAGCTTCATTTTTAAAATCCATTGTTAGGTATGGGCTTTGCCAGTCACCCAAAACTCCCAAACGTTCAAAATCTTTCTTTTGTTTTTCTACTTGTACTTGCGCATATGCTCTGGCTTTTGCCTGAACCTCAGCAGTTGGTAAGTGTTTGCCAAATTGTTTTTCAATTTGAATTTCGATGGGCATGCCATGGCAGTCCCAGCCTGGAACGTATAGCGCGTCATAGCCAGCAAAGCCTTTGGCTTTGACAATCATGTCTTTAAGAATTTTATTAACGGCGTGACCAATATGAATATCGCCATTCGCATAAGGAGGGCCATCATGCAAAATAAATTTTTTCTTACCAGTTTTTGCTTCGCGAATCTTTTGATAGATTTTCTTTTCTTGCCATTCTTTTACCCATAAAGGTTCGCGCTTAGGCAAATCGCCACGCATGGGAAAGCTGGTGTCAAGCAGATTAACTGGGTATGAATTTTTTTTGTCAGACATGATGAGTTATTTCAAAGTAATTTTTTGCTGCATTGGCATCTTGATTGATGGCCGTTTTAAGTGTTTCTAAATCGTTATATTTTTCTTCGTCTCTTAATTTTTTTAATAGCTCAACTCGGACTAATTTTCCGTAAACGTTTTGTTGAAAATTGAAAACATGAACTTCTAATAAATACCTTCCTGAGTCATCAACTGTGGGTCGTTGCCCTAAGCTTGCAACTGCAGGTAATGGATTGTCGCTTAAGCCGTGTACTTGTGCGATAAAAATGCCACGTGCTGCTGGTTTTCTTTTATGTAGTTTGTTGGCGACTGCGAGATTTAAGGTTGGAAAACCAAGATTTCTTCCTAATTTTTGACCGTGCAGTACATGACCGCTCAGCATATAGGGTCTACCCAATAATTCTTGAGCTAATTCCATTTGACCATTCGCTAATGCAACTCGAATTGCTGAGCTAGAGATTCTTTCTTGATTTTCACTGTTGAGCGTGTCCATACGTTCAACAACAAAACCGTGCTGCTTGCCAGCTAAAGTTAAATCAGAAAAATTACCAGCTCGCTTGGCGCCATAGTGAAAGTCATCGCCAATTAAAATTGATTTCACTTGCAGACCTTGCACCAAAATTTTTTCTACAAAATTTTCAGGCGTGAGATTGGCAAACGTCTGGTTGAAGTGGACCACCAAAACTTTATCAATACCCATTTCAGCCAAAGCTTCTAGCTTGTCTCTTAGACCCAAAATTCTAGAAGGTGCTTTTTCAGGTGAGAAGTATTCAATTGGATGCGGCTCGAAAGTCATGACGCATGACTGAACACCCAATTGTTTAGCGTTATGAACAAGTTTTTTAAGCAATGCCTGATGCCCCCGATGCACACCATCAAAATTGCCGATGGTTAGGGCGCAGGGGGTCCAATCAGATGCGGGAGGGATGCCTCTAATTACCTTCACGTTAAGGTATGAATTATATTGGCGGGCATGACTTCAATTGTGATTCTTATTTCTGGTCGTGGCTCCAACATGGAAGCCATTGTTAAAGCAGCTCAAAATGAGGCCTGGCCGGCCAAGATTGCAGCTGTTATTTCTAATCGCCCCGAGGCTGGAGGCCTTGATTTTGCTAAGTCTCATGGCATTGAGACTGCTGTTTTAGATCATCGATCTTTTAAAGATCGAGCCAGCTTTGATGCCAAATTGGTCGAATTAATTGATTCCTATAAGCCTGATTTGGTGGTTTTGGCTGGGTTCATGCGTATTTTGACTGGGGATTTTGTGAGGCACTATGAAGGGCGTTTATTAAATATTCACCCCTCTTTACTGCCATTATTCCCTGGATTGCATACTCATGAGCAGGCGCTAGAGGCTGGAGTGAGTGAGCATGGCGCCACGGTTCACTTTGTTACAGAGGCTTTGGATCATGGGCCTATGGTCATTCAAGCAAGTGTGCCTGTCTTGCCTGGTGACACGCCTGATACCTTGGCTCAGCGTGTTTTAAAGCAGGAACATGTGATTTATCCACGCGCAGTGCGCTGGTTCATTGATAATCGCCTTTCTATTAGCGAAAATCGAGTTTTAGTGAGTCCACCAGAGGCTCAGCTACTCACCTCTACGGATAAATAATTAATGTCTACTGATCAAAAAGCCATTGCGGCCCGAGCAAAAGCACTGCCTCAGCATGTCGAGCATCTTGGCGTTGTTATTACTGAGTTGATGAAGTTTGCTCACCCTGCTGATATGGTTGTGAGTAGGTATTTCCGCTCAAACCCACGTTTGGGTAACAGAGACAGAGCGTTAATTGCAGAAGCTTCATTCACCTTCTTAAGAAGAAAAACAGAGATTTCTCAATTTGCTGAGAGTGGTGCCGGTCCTTTGGCGCGCCGCTTAGCTTTGTTATCTCTCTTGGTCACCATGATTGAGAGTGGCCTGGGGTCTGGCAACAGAGCAGAGAGCGCCTTGGCGGATTTGGCTTTTGTGGTTCATCCTAATGAGATAGATTGGTTAAGGCGCTTTGGCACCATTGAACGTCAAAATTTAGCCCCTCTAACTCGTGTGAACTTGCCTGAGTGGATTTGGAATGCGCTAGGTTCATCGGTGTCTAAAGACGAGTGCCTACCGCTTGCGGAAGCGATGCTGAGAGCCGCGCCGCTCGATTTGCGCGTAAACACCATCAAAACCCAAAGAGATGAGCTTCTGGGGGTCTTAAATGACCTTGGTGGGCGTTATGCTGCGGAGCCAACTCCCTTCGCGCCCAATGGCGTTAGATTAAAGGGTAAGCCAGCTTTGCAAACCCAAGAATTCTTTAAAAATGGCTATGCTGAGGTTCAAGATGAGGGTAGCCAGTTGTTAAGCATGCTCTTAGAGCCAAAGCGCGGTGAGATGGTGGTTGATTTTTGTGCTGGCGCAGGTGGCAAGACCCTTTCATTGGGTGCCATGATGAAGTCCAGTGGCCGTCTCTATGCCTTTGATGTATCAGAAAAGCGTCTAGCGAATTTAAAGCCGCGATTAGCAAAGAGTGGTCTATCCAACGTTCATCCAGTTTGGATTGATAACGAAAATGATGCCAAAGTTAAGCGTTTAGCAGGAAAAATCGACCGTGTGCTCGTTGATGCACCTTGTAGTGGTCTTGGCACTTTGCGTCGTAATCCTGATCTCAAATGGCGCCAGTCACCGCAAAGCGTGGCTGAGTTGACTCAAAAGCAGTTGTCCATTTTGACTTCTGCAGCCCGTTTGTTAAAACCAGGCGGTCGCTTGGTATATGCCACTTGCAGTTTGATTTCTCATGAAAATCAAGAGGTTGTTGAAGCATTTTTGGCTAATAATCCGCAATTTGAGCTAAAAGACCCTAAAGAGGTTTTAAGAGATAGCTTCCCGGTCATGGATGGTTTGCCGATTGGGGCAAGTAAAAATAACTCTTGGTGGCAGTTATTTCCTCATATTCACGGCACAGATGGCTTTTTTGGGGCAATTTTAGAAAGAAAAGCCTGAAGTTAGTAAAAGTAGCTAATTTTCATCTTTTTTCTTTATCTACCTTCTAAAAAACATGATATTTATCAAACTCGCCAATTAAATGGTGAGCTTGATAAATAAAACCTTGTTAAAATCCTATTCTTAAGTAAATAGAGAGGATGGCCGCATGGCTTGGTTAGAAAATACCCGTGATTTTGTGTTGAATTGGTTGGCGAATGGTTACCTAGATTGGTCTGGGTGGCAGATTCTGCTCATCACATTGCTGTTAACTCATATCACGATTGCCAGCGTGACAATCTTCTTGCATCGCTGCCAAGCTCATCGTGCTTTGGAATTGCATGCTATCCCTGCACATTTTTTCCGCTTTTGGTTGTGGTTAACCACTGGTATGGTGACAAAAGAGTGGGCCGCGATTCATCGCAAACACCACGCTAAGTGCGAAACAGTAGATGATCCACACAGCCCTCAAATCTTGGGTATTGGTACTGTTTTATCTCGTGGCGCTGAGTTATATCGTGCTGAGGCTAAGAATAAAGAAACGATTGAAAAGTTTGGTCATGGCACGCCAGATGACTGGATTGAGCACAACTTGTACTCTAAGTATCAGTGGCAAGGTGTGGGCTTAATGCTTTTGATTGACCTATTCTTGTTTGGAGCTGTTGGCGCAACAGTTTGGGCTGTACAAATGTTGTGGATTCCAATTACTGCTGCGGGCATCATCAATGGTATGGGTCACTACTGGGGCTACCGTAACTACGATTGTGAAGATGCCTCTACCAATTTAATGCCATGGGGCATCATCATTGGTGGTGAAGAGCTTCACAATAATCACCATACCTATGCAACTAGCGCAAAGCTATCTAACAAGTGGTATGAGTTTGATATTGGTTGGGTTTATATCCGCACTCTAGAAATGGCTGGTTTGGCCAAGGTGAAGAAGTTGCCGCCTAAGCCAGTACTCTCAGAGATCTCTCAAGCTTCAGAAAAAACATTGCAAGCTGTGATCGCCAATCGTTACGAGTTAATGGCGCGTTATTCCAAGGCTCTGCGTCAAACTTTTGATGCTGAAGTGAATCATGTACGAGAACTAGCAAATCAATTTAGTGATGAGCATTTGTGGCTATACAAGGATGAAGCTAAGTTGACTGATCAAGAGCGTGAGCGTTTAGAAAAGTTAATGGCAAGCAACAAGTCTGTGAAGTTAATGGTTGAAATGCGCCGTGATTTAGCTACTCTTTGGGAGCGTTCTCATGTTACTAAGGAGCAGTTGATTGCTCAGCTACAAGCTTGGTGTAATAAGGCTGAAACCAGCGGTATGACTGGTTTACAAGAGTTTTCTTTGCGCCTGCGTCGTTACACCGTTTAAAGATAAAGCAATTCGCTAGGCAATAAAAAACCCGCTTAGAGCGGGTTTTTTATTTGAAACACTGATTAAAACAACAAATCAATAATGATTGATTACTTAATCTTTGTTTCTTTGTATGAAACGTGCTTGCGAGCTTTTGGATCAAACTTCATGATTTCCATTTTCTCTGGCATGTTACGTTTGTTTTTTGTAGTCGTGTAGAAGTGACCTGTACCAGCTGTCGACTCCAACTTGATTTTTTCGCGTCCACCTTTAGCCATTCTGCTGCTCCTTAGATTTCACCGCGAGCACGCAAATCAGCCAATACAGCGTCAATGCCTACTTTATCGATCATGCGAAGACCGGCGTTGGTAATGCGTAAGCTTACCCAACGGTTTTCTGATTCAACCCAAAAACGACGATTTTGCAAATTTGGCAAAAAGCGACGTTTAGTCTTATTGTTTGCGTGGGAAACATTGTTGCCGACCATCGGCTTCTTCCCGGTGACTTGGCATACTCTTGCCATGACACACTCCTTGAAATGCGAAAAAAAGAGATTGTAGCAGGTGCGTGAAAAGTATTCCACTATTTACCTGTCTTTTTATATATTTTTCTCTCCAAGACCCATCAAACTTCCGTTAAATGTTAGTGTTTACTACCATTTAGGGCATTAAATTCATGTCTAAAAAAGAAATACCTCCATTTTTCGACACAATACAGTGATCAAGCAGATGAACATCAATTAACTCTAGAGCTTGATAAAGAGATTGGGTAAGTTCGATATCTTCTTTACTGGGTTTTAGGCTGCCACTGGGGTGATTGTGCGCAATGACCAGGTGACTGGCATTTCTGAGTAAACACTCTTTAGCAATTTCTCTGATATGGACGGTGGTTTCAGATATCGAGCCCCTGAATATTTCATGGATATCAATAACTCGTAAGTGGATATCTAAATACAAGCAAACAAACACCTCATATTCCTTTTTGCCAATTAAGCCAATTAGGTAGTTTTTAACTACCTCAGTAGAGGTGAGAACGTCATTACGTTTGATTCTTTCAAGGTAGCTGCGTTGAACTAGTTCTTGAATCACTTTTAATTGTGACCACTTAGAAACACCAATTCCTTTGAATTTATTTAAATCTTCATAGCTAGAACTGAGAATAGAAGAGATCGAGCCAAATTGTTGAAGTAGTCGTTTGGATAAACCCAGTGAGTTTTCACCAGGGCTGCCGGTTCTTAGAAGTATGGAGAGCAACTCAGCATCACTCATTTGGCTTGGGCCCTGTAATTGCAGTTTTTCTCTAGGTCGATATGACTCGGGGCTTTGATTTACTGATCTTTGGGCAGATTTTTGTGGGGTAGTTAAAATGTGGTCATGACTAATACAAATACAGCCGGCGGCGGCGAAGTTACCGCAACTTCTTTTTTGACCTTGAATTACAGGATTGCTCTTCCTGAGGGTGGAGATGTCGTCAACACTTTCGAAGATAAGCCTGCGACCTTGATGATGGGCACTGGTCAGTTTGCTCCAACGTTGGAGCAGGCTTTGCTTGGCATGAAGTTGGGTGAAAGAAAAACTTTTACTTTGGATCCCGAGGCAGCGTTTGGAGTTAAGAACCCTGATTTGATCAGAAAGATTTCTATGCAAACGTTGCGTGAGAACAGCTCTCCTGAAGAGGATTATGTGGCTGGCGATATGATTGAGTTCAATGCGCCCAATGGTGCAACTTACTCTGGAACATTGATTGCAATTGATGGTGATTCTGCAACCTTTGACTTTAATCATCCTTTGTCTGGCAAAACAATTTTGCTTGAAGCGGAAATCATTGGAATTCTCTGATTGAACATGACTAATCAACTGCCCAATGAGAGTGCTGTAGATGGAGAAATTCTGCTGGCACAGCCAAGAGGTTTTTGTGCAGGCGTAGATAGAGCCATCACGATTGTTGAGCAAGCCTTGGAAAAATTTGGTGCGCCGATTTATGTGCGCCATGAAATTGTTCATAACGCCTACGTTGTGAATGATTTGCGCTCTAGGGGCGCAGTCTTTGTGGATGAGTTGAGTGAAGTTCCTGCGGGCAATACCGTGATCTTTAGTGCTCATGGAGTTGCTCCTGCCGTTAGGCAAGAGGCAGAAGCACGTGGGTTGAAAATATTTGATGCAACTTGTCCTTTGGTGACAAAGGTGCATGTTGAAGTAACAAAAATGCGCAAAGAAGGCATGCATATCATCATGATTGGTCATCGTGGTCATCCAGAAGTTGAGGGCACCATGGGCCAGGCACCTGACGGCATTCAACTGGTGGAAAACATCAAGGATGTTGAGGCCTTAGATATTCCTACTAACGCTCCCGTGGCTTATGTAACCCAAACAACTCTGTCAGTCGATGAAACCAAAGAGATTGTTGATGCTTTGAAAAGCAAATATCCAGCGATCGCTCAACCAAAAAAGCAGGACATTTGTTATGCGACTCAAAATCGACAAGATGCAGTGAAATTCATGGCTCCACAAGTTGATCTAGTCATTGTCGTGGGCAGTCCTAATAGCTCGAACTCGAATCGCTTGAGAGAATTGTCTGAAAAGTTAGGTGTTGTTTCCTACATGGTGGACCAACCAAGTCAGCTAAAGCCTGAGTGGTTTGTAGGTAAAAAAAGAGTGGGCTTGACTGCTGGTGCCTCTGCACCAGAAAGCTTGGCTCAGTCGATTATTGAGCGCATTAAAGAGTTGGGTCCTAAGAACGTGAGAACCCTAGACGGTATTGTTGAAAATACCTCTTTCCCGCTGCCTAAGGGACTCTAAAGACTTCTAAAAGTCTTTAGGGCACCGCGGTTGCAATTAAATCGATTTAATTACGCCGCGCAGTAAATCAACCATTTGCTTAAGTTCTTCGCGACTGATATTCAAGGCAGGCATAAAGCGCAATAAGTTAGGGCGTGGAGAATTCAACAAAAGACCAAATGGCTCTAAATTACGAGCGCGCTCAACAATTTCAGGACCAATATCTTTATTGAGTTTGAGTGCACGCAATAAACCTTCGCCTCTTTCACCATCTAAACCTAGTTCATTGCTTAGGTCTAGTAATAACTCTCTAAGATATTGACCCTTGGCTACCACTTCATCTAAGAAGCCTGGTGCGAGTAACTGATTAATGACGCTGCAGCCCACAGCAGTCATGAGTGGGTTACCGTTGTAAGTGCCGCCTTGATCACCCGGCTCAAAGCAGGCGACTTCATCGGTAGCTAGCAACGCAGCTAGAGGCACGCCACCACCAATGCCTTTACCTAAAGTCATGATGTCAGGGTTGATGTTATATAACTGGTGGGCAAATAGTTTTCCCGTACGTCCACATCCAGCTTGAACTTCATCCACGATGAGCAAAATATTGTTGGCTTTAGTGAATTCACGTAATTGACGCATGAACTCATGATCTGCTGGAATAACGCCGCCTTCACCTTGAACTGGCTCTAGCATCACGGCCACAGTTTTCTCGTTCACTAATTTCTTAACTGACTCTAAATCATTCAGCTCAGCTTTAGGAAAACCTGGTACCTGTGGAGCGAACATAGTGTCCCAGCCTTCTTTGCCGGAAGCGCTCATGGTGGCTAGTGTTCTACCGTGGAAGCCATGGTTGAACGTGATGATTTCATAGGCGTGATTCTTGTGCAGTTTGCCCCATTTGCGCGCTAGCTTAATAGCTCCTTCATTAGCTTCTGCACCGCTATTGGCAAAGAACACCTTATTAAAGCAACTGTTGTCAGTTAGCAAGTTAGCTAGCTGAATCATAGGTTCGTTGTAAAAGGCAGGACTTGGGTTAATAACTTTTCTAGCCTGCTTTTCAAGTGCTTCGATCATGCCTGGGTTAGAGTGACCTAAGCAGTTAACTGCCCAACCTTGCAAAAAGTCTAAATATTTTTTGCCTTGGTGGTCGATGAGCCATGAGCCTTTGCCTTCAACAAAAACTAATTCTGGACGCTTAGTGATGTACATCACTGAGTGTGTATCAATATTCATATTTTTAGACTCTGGGTTCATGATTCATCAAGAATTTAAATAACAATTTTTACAAAATGATTAAGCAGGTGTTTTTTTAGCTAAATCTGCTGCTGAGGTAAATGCGTCAGCGTAGAACTCATCGCTAGGTAAACCACATTTTGCAACGAAATCATTTTTGGCTGATTCAACAACGATTGGTGCCCCACAGGCATAGACTTGGAAACCTGACATATCAGGGTTGTCCTGCATTGCTGCAGCATGAACAAAGCCTGTTCTACCATTCCATTGATCTTCAGGTAGAGCATCTGACACAACTGGAATGTATTCAAATCCAGGAATTTCTTTTGCCCAAGTTTGGCATAACTCATGGTGATAGAAATCCTTTGGTCGACGACCGCCCCAGTACAGCTTAATCGGGCGTGAAATCCCTTGGTGACGAATATGTTCAACAATGCCCTTAATCGGAGCAAAGCCTGTGCCTGAGGCAATAAAGATAATGGGTTTATTAGAGTCCTCACGCAAGAAGAAGCTACCCAATGGGCCTTCAAAGCGCAAGATATCCTTTTCTTTCATCATCGTGCCTGATTCGCTGCTACCAAACACGAAGTCTGTGAAAGCGCCACCTGGCATGTGTCTGATGTGCAATTCCAGTGGGCCCTCTTCGTGAGGGGCACTCGCAATTGAGTAAGCTCTGCGTTTATCTTTGAGTAAGAACTCAATATATTGACCCGCCACAAATTGGAATTTTTCGGTGGCTGGAAGTTGTAGCTTCACGATAACCACATCGTCAGTGACACGGTTAAGGCTTGCAACTCGGCAAGGAATCTTTTTGATGACCACGTCGCCATGGGCTTCAACTTCTCTTACATCAATCACTAAATCGGATTCTGCTTTAGCGCAGCAAAACAAAGCCATGCTATTTAAAGCCTCTTCGCCACTGAGGGCTTTTTCATTATGGTCGCCATGGCTCACACAGCCTGACTCAACCTTTCCTTTGCATGAACCGCATGCACCATTTTTGCAACCGTACGGTAAATGAATACCCTGTCTCATCGCTGCTTCTAGAACAGTTTCATCACTGTTTGCACTAAAAGTTTTTCCGCTATTTTTAATGGTAATTTGGTAAGACACTGACATTCCTTTTTTAAAGCATTACGATTGAGTTCATGCAACGTATAGGTAAACCTAGAATTCTCATAGTTGGTTGTGGCGACGTCGGTATGCGCTTACTGCCTCTATTGGTTGAAAAATACAGAGTTTTCGCTCTGACTTCCTCGCAAGACAGAATGCTCACTTTGAGACAGGCTGGTGTAACCCCTATTTTGGGGGATCTTGACCAAGCACATACTCTGTGGCGCTTACCGCACTTAGCTGCCCAGGTGGTTCATTTAGCCCCGCCACCATCTCAAGGCTCCACTGACACCCGAACACACAACTTATTACGGATTTTAGCGCAGGGGAGTGGTTTTATCAGACAACTGGTCTATATCAGCACAACTGGTGTCTATGGAGATTGTCAGGGAGCGACGATTGATGAAACACGTCAGGTGAATCCCAAAAGTGCTAGAGCCCTCAGAAGAGTATCTGCGGAGGCCCAAATTAGAGCTTGGGCAGTGACTCATCAAGTTCAAGCCCAGATTCTGAGGGTACCTGGTATTTATGCGGGAGATCGACTCCCTCTTGATCGCATTGCCCGTCAGTTGCCAGCTTTGGTTAAAAACGATGATGTTTTTACCAATCATATTCATGCGGATGATTTGGCAAAATTGATAATTTATGTTTTATCCAGGGGTAAGGCACAACGTGTCATCAATGCTTGCGATGACAGTGATATGTTGATGGGTGATTATTTTGATTTGGTTGCTGATGCATTTAATTTGCCAAAGCCACCAAGAGTCACAAAGCAGGAACTGCCCAACTTGGTTGAGCCTATGACGCTTTCATTCATGAGTGAGTCTAGGCGCATAAAAAACCACCGTTTAAGTGAACTTAGGTTTCAACTCACTTATCCAACGGTGGCAGATTTTCTGAAAACTACTAAAGCTACTTAAACTACTTCCAAGTGTCCTTAAGACCCACGCACATGTTAAAGACAGGTTTGGCGGCGCTGTGATCAACACGGTCAGCAACAAAATAACCATGGCGTTCAAATTGGAAGCGTTGCTCGGCTTTGACATTGCTCAAACTTGGCTCTAGATACGCAGTTAAAACTTGCTTAGAGTTTGGATTAATAGCATCTAAGAAATTTTTGTCGCCGCTATCTGGGTGAGGGTCTGTGAATAGTCGATCGTATATGCGAACTTCAGCCTTGATCGCATTTTTTGCGCTGACCCAATGCAGGTTACCTTTGACTTTGTAATTATTTGATTCTGGAGTGCCGCTCTTACTGTCAGAAAAATAATTGGCGTGAACAGCAGTGACTTCACCATTCGCATCAGTATCGTAACCCGTGCATTCAATCACAAAGCCATGGCGCAAGCGTACGCGACTGCCTGGTTGACCATCCTTAGGTGGATAAAGTCTAAAGAAACCTTTGATTGGTTCAATCATGAAGTCATCAGCTTCAATCCAAAGCTCTTTGGTGAGAGTGAACTCTCTGCGACCCCAATCCTCGTGATGTGGATGTTTAGGCGCTGAACAAGGCTCCTCAACTGTCGGATCAAAATTATCAATAATCAGTTTGAGTGGCTTGAGAACAGCAAAAGCTCTTTCTGCTCTGGCATCTAAATCATCGCGGAGTGCTTGTTCAAGAACTGACATATCAATCCAGCTATCAGCTTTCGATACGCCAATACGTTCGCAGAACAATCTCAAGCTCTCGGGAGTGAAGCCACGCCTTCTGATGCCAACAATCGTTGGTAAGCGAGGGTCATCCCAGCCATCCACACGTTTTTCTTCTACTAACTGCAACAACTTACGTTTACTTGTGATGGCATACGTTAAGTTAAGGCGAGCGAATTCATATTGCTTAGGCAGTGGACCTTTAAATACACCGATATCTTTTAACGCCTCTAATACCCAATCGTAAAGCGGCCGATTGTTTTCAAACTCTAGTGTGCAAATAGAGTGCGTGATGTTTTCAAGTGCATCAGAAATGCAATGTGTGAAATCGTAAAGAGGATAGATGCACCATTTATCGCCTGTGCGGTGATGGTGCGCATGACGAATACGGTAAATAACTGGATCACGCATCACAATATTAGGATGCGCCATATCGATTTTTAACCTCAACACATGGGCGCCATCGGGATACTTACCCGCTTTCATGTCTCTGAATAAAGTTAAGTTCTCTTCAGGAGCGCGATTTCTAAAAGGGCTATTAGTACCTAATTGTGTAAATGTGCCACGGTTCTTATGTATCTCATCCGCTGATTGACTATCAATGTAAGCTTTACCAGCCTCAATTAGTTTTTCAGCAAATTCGTACAGTTGATCGAAGTAGTCGCTAGCGTAGTGCTGATGCTCTACACCATCTTCTACCCAGTCAAAGCCTAACCAACGCACAGCATCAATGATGCTATCAACGTACTCTGTTTCTTCTTTACTCGGATTCGTATCGTCAAAGCGCATATTGCAACGAGCGCCTTGGGGAGCATGGGCGTAATCCCTAGCTAGACCAAAATTGAGGCAAATACTCTTAGCATGGCCAATATGAAGATAGCCATTGGGCTCTGGTGGAAAGCGGGTAATAACGCTTGGAAGTGGCTTGCCAGCGGAATCTAAGCGATTGGCATGCTTGCCACTAGCAAGGTCAGAATCAATGATTTGGCGCAAAAAATTCGAGACCTCTAGGGTCTCGAATTTAGAAGGGGATGGGTTCTTCTTTTCAGACATACCCATATTGTAGATTTATTCTTCGACGAAGGCTTCTTCTCTTGTTTTCTTAACTGCTGGCAAGGTCACAATTACCACCAATGCAGCTGCTGCAATCAATAGACCAAGAGATAGTGGTCTTGTAACAAATACTGTGAAATCACCCCTAGCCAACAATAGTGCACGGCGGAAATTCTCTTCCATCATTGGTCCCAAAACGAAACCTAGAAGTAGTGGAGGAGCTTCGCAACCTAATTTCACGAACAAATATCCAATCACGCCAAATGCTGCTGTGATGAAAATATCGAAGTTAGTGTTGTTCACTGTATAAACACCGATACAGCAGAACACAAGGATCGCTGGATATAAGTGCTTGTATGGAATTGTCAACATCTTCACCCATACGCCAATCAACGGCAAGTTCAAGATGATCAACATGAAGTTACCAATCCACATAGATGCAATCAAACCCCAGAATAGTGCTGGGTTAGAGCTCATGACTTGTGGGCCTGGTTGAATGTTGTGAATTGTCATCGCACCCACCATCAAGGCCATCACAGCATTAGGAGGAATACCCAATGTTAATAATGGAATGAATGATGTTTGTGAGGCAGCATTGTTAGCGCTTTCTGGACCAGCAACACCCTCGATGGCACCTTTACCAAACTCGGCGCTATGTTTTGATGTTTTCTTCTCTAATGAATATGCTGCGAACGCCGCAAGAGCTGCACCGCCGCCAGGTAAAACGCCAAGGATTGAGCCGATACTTGTGCCTCTTAGAATTGAAGGCATCATGCGCTTGAAATCTTCTTTGCTTGGCCAGAGTGATGTCACTTTATCCAAGAAAGTTTCACGCTTTTCTTTTTGCTCAAGGTTACTCATGATTTCTGCGAAACCAAACACACCCATCGCTACTGATACGAAACCAATGCCGTCTGTTAGTTCAGGAATATCAAATGAGTAACGTGCAGTACCAGAGTTAACGTCTGTACCAATCAAGCCCAATAAAAGACCTAATACGATCATGGCAATCGCTTTAACCAATGAGCCAGAAGCCAATACCACTGCACCAATTAGACCAAGCACCATCAGTGAGAAGTATTCGGCGGGGCCAAATTTAAATGCAATTTCTGACAGAGGTGCTGCAAATGCTGCCAATACTAAAGTTGCAACACAGCCAGCAAAGAATGAGCCAAAGCCAGCTGTAAATAGAGCAACACCTGCACGACCACGTCGTGCCATCTGGTAACCGTCAATCGCAGTTACCACCGACGATGACTCGCCGGGGATGTTGACCAAAATCGCTGTGGTTGAGCCACCGTATTGGGCGCCGTAATAGATACCGGCCAACATGATGAGCGCAGCAATCGGAGGCAAGGCATATGTTGCTGGCAAGAGCATCGCAATCGTTGCGATAGGACCTAAGCCTGGTAACACACCAATCATTGTGCCTAGTAGGCAACCAATGAAACAGTAAAGTAGGTTTTGAGCTGTAAATGCTGTGGCAAAACCAAGAGCTAAGTTATCTAGTAATTCCATTATTTATCTCCTGGCAATTAAGCAGCTAAGAAGCTTGGCCACACTTGGAATTGAAGTTTCAATCCCCAAATGAAAGCAACATAAGCAATCACGTTAAGAATCACTGCGTTAACCACAGTACCCTTCCAGTGGAATTCATGGCTGGCCATCGCTGAAATGAAAATCAACATGATCAAAGAAACGATTAAGCCCATTGGCTTCAAGACCAAACCAAACAAAATGACTGAGCCGGTAACCCACATCACTGAAACCCAGTCCCAGCTTGCTAGTTCGTCTTTTGATGTCTTGGCAGACATAGAAGTCATTGTGATGATGGCGCCAAGTAGCGCTAGAACAATACCTAACCAGAATGGAAAGTAACCTGGGCCCATTTTGGCCGGTGTTCCCATGTTGTATGTCGTTGCAATGTAGGCAAATAGGATGCCAACAATCACAAACATCAAACCTGAGGCAAAGTCTTTTTGGCTGCGAATTTGCATAAATGTTTCCCCAAAATTTTTTAAAAAAGCTTTCTTTGACAGAATTGTAAGCTTTCTTAAAGGTTGAATTCAATTTTTCTTTGCGGGGGTTTATACCTAGAGAGTCTCTCTGAGTCATAATTACGCTCATGAAAGTTACTCAAATTCGCGAAAATTTCTTAAAGTTCTTTGAATCTAAAGGCCATCAGGTCGTTTCCTCAAGCCCAGTGGTGCCCGGTGATGACCCAACCCTGTTGTTTACCAATGCGGGTATGAATCAATTCAAGGATGTTTTTTTAGGCTTTGACAAGCGCCCTTATACAAGAGCAACCACTGCTCAAAAATGTATTCGTGCTGGTGGCAAACATAATGACTTGGATAACGTTGGTTATACAGCCCGTCATCACACATTCTTTGAAATGCTAGGTAATTTTTCTTTTGGCGACTATTTCAAAAGAGACGCTATTAGTTACGCTTGGGAACTTCTAACAACCGTTTACAAATTACCTGCGGATAAATTGTGGGTCACTGTTTACGCTGAAGATGATGAGGCCTATGACATTTGGGCTAAAGAAGTTGGTGTGCCAACTGAGAGAATTATTCGCATTGGTGACAACAAGGGCGCGCGTTACGCATCAGATAATTTTTGGATGATGGGTGACACTGGTCCATGCGGTCCTTGCACAGAAATTTTCTACGATCACGGTGAAGATATTCCTGGCGGCCCTCCGGGTAGCCCTGAAGAAGATGGTGACCGCTACATTGAGATTTGGAATAACGTCTTCATGCAATTTAATCGCGATGAAGATGGTGTGATGCATCCATTGCCTAAGCCTAGCGTTGATACTGGTATGGGTCTTGAGCGTATTGCTGCAGTGTTGCAGCATGTTCACTCAAACTATGAAATTGATTTATTTGTTAATTTGTTGGCAGCTGCCAAGTCAGCAGTGGATGGTGCAGGTGCTGGCAATTGTGATGCCAATAGCCCATCACTAAAAGTGATTGCTGACCATATTCGTGCTTGTTCATTTACTGTTACAGATGGTGTGATTCCAGGTAATGCAGGACGCGGTTATGTACTGCGCCGTATTACTCGTCGTGCGATTCGTCATGGTTATAAATTAGGCGCACGCGCACCATTCTTCCATAAGCTTGTGAGTGCTTTAGTGAAAGAAATGGGCGACGCCTATCCTGAGCTAAAAGCTAATGAGGCACGTGTTACAGAAGTATTAAAGCAAGAAGAGGAACGTTTTTTCCAAACCATCTCTAACGGTATGGAAATTCTTGAGGCAGCTTTAGCGGGTTCATCGAAAGTGATTGATGGCGAAACCGCATTTAAATTACACGACACATTTGGTTTTCCGCTTGATCTGACTGCAGACGTATGTCGTGAGCGTGGTGTGACAGTGGATGAGGCTGGTTTTGAAGTTGCCATGAACCGTCAGCGCGATCAAGCGCGTGCCGCAGGCAAATTCAAAATGGCGCAAGGCTTGGAGTACGCTGGTGCACCAACAGTATTCCATGGCTATGACACCTTAAATCAAGAATCAGCAAAAGTGTTGGCCTTGTATGTTGATGGTTCGCAAGTACCTTCAGTCAAGGCTGGTGATAACGCTGTGATTGTTTTGGATAACACCCCTTTCTATGCTGAATCAGGCGGGCAAGTAGGCGATGCAGGCGAACTGCGTAATACAACAAGTTTGTTTGATGTTGAAGATACGCTGAAAATTCAAGCAGATGTATTTGGCCATCATGGTCAAGTCTTAGAAGGTGAGATCAAGGTTGGTGATCAGCTCAATGCCAAAGTAAACGCTGAGAGACGTGCTAGAACTATTCGTCACCACAGCGCAACTCATCTGATGCATAAAGCTTTGCGAGAGGTGTTGGGTGCGCACGTGCAACAAAAAGGCTCGCTGGTAGATCCAGATAAAACACGTTTTGACTTTACGCACACAGCACCAATGACAGCAGAACAAATTGCTCAGGTGGAGCAATTGGTTAATGCAGAAATTTTGGCTAATGCTGCAGCGTCAGCGAAAGTGATGAGCTTAGATGACGCGCAAAAAACTGGTGCCATGATGTTGTTTGGTGAAAAGTACGGTGAAACTGTTCGCGTACTTGAGATTGGTTCATCAAAAGAGCTTTGCGGTGGTACGCATGTACAGCGCACGGGTGATATTGGTATCTTTAAGATTTTGGCTGAAAGTGGTGTGGCTGCTGGTATTCGTCGTGTTGAGGCGATTGCAGGAGATCGCGCTCTGAGCTATTTGCAAAAACTAGATACGCAAATTAATCAGCTAGCAGCTAGCTTAAAAGCTACGCCAAGTGATTTGGCTCAACGTATCACTCAATTACAAGATCATGCACGCTCTTTGGAGAAAGAGTTAGAGCGCTTGGGTTCTAAGTTGGCAGCGAGCCAAGGTGATGAGTTGGTTTCAAAAGCTGTGGAAGTGAATGGAATCCGTATTTTGGCAGCTCAACTTGAGGGTGCAGACGCCAAGGTGCTAAGAGAAACGCTAGACCAGTTGAAGAATAAATTGAAGTCTGCTGCCATTGTTTTGGCGTCCGTGCAAGATGGCAAAGTTCAGTTAGCCGCTGGCGTGACTGCTGATGCTGTAGGAAAAGTTAAAGCTGGTGATTTGGTTAACCACGTTGCTCAACAAGTGGGTGGTAAGGGCGGCGGTAAACCTGACATGGCAATGGCAGGCGGCACAGATCCTAAACGTCTTGTTGCTGCGCTTAACAGTGTTCAAGCATGGGTTACAGAGCGTCTATGAGTTTGCCTAAGGTAGATAAAGAGGTTGATGCTAGCGGGTTAAATTGCCCGCTACCGATCTTAAGGGCTAAAAAAGCATTGGCTGAAATGCAAAGTGGTGAAGTTTTAAAGGTGATTGCCACCGATAGTGGCTCTGAGCATGACTTTCCGACTTTTGCTAAGCAAACTGGTAACGATTTACTAGCCAGCGAAAAATTAGCGGACGCTTTTGTTTTTTATCTAAAGCGCCGCTAAGCAGAGTGTGATTAGCGGTTTTTAAGGAACTCGCTAAAGCCGTCTTTCACCTCAGGGTGACGCAAAGCAAAATCAACCGTTGCTTTTAGGTAGCCAAGTTTGCTGCCGCAGTCATAACGAATACCTTCATACTCATATGCCAAAACTTGTTCTTGGCTTAGTAATGATTGAATAGCATCGGTCAGTTGTAATTCGCCGCCAGCGCCTGGTTTGATAGTGCGGATGTGGTTGAAAATTCTTGAAGATAAAATGTAGCGACCCACAACACCCATGTTGGATGGGGCTTTAGCGGGTTCTGGTTTTTCTACGATACCGTTTAATTTATAAATACGGTCATCAAATATTTTTCCGTCAATCACGCCATAAGATTTGCTTTGTTCTGGTTGAATCTTTTCAACGCCCAAAATAGAGCTGCGATAGTGTTGATACTTGTCCACCATTTGTTTCATGACAGGTGTTGGACCATCTAACAGGTCGTCCGCTAAGATCACCGCAAAAGCTTCATCTCTGATGAGTTTCTCAGCACATAAAACTGCATGACCTAAACCCAAGGCTTCGGGTTGTCTCACGTAAACGCAATCAACATGACTTGGCTTAATGCTACGCACTAAGGCCAATAAATCTTTTTTGTTTTTAGCTTCAAGCTCAGCTTCAAGTTCGTAGGCTTTATCGAAGTGATCTTCAATCGCACGCTTACTGCGACCTGTTACAAAAATCATTTCAGTGATGCCTGCTGCCATGGCTTCTTCAACCGCATACTGAATCAGCGGTTTATCAACCACATTGAGCATCTCTTTGGGGCTGGCCTTAGTGGCAGGTAAAAATCGTGTGCCAAGACCTGCCACGGGAAAAACTGCTTTGGTAACTGTTTTATTCATATCAGGATGGTAAACGACTTAGTTGACTGTTTAGTTTTTCTAGCAAAGATTCAAAATCGGCCAAACGTTGCTTCTCTTGAATAACCACTGCTTCCGGTGCTCTTGCAACAAAACTTTCGTTATTGAGTTTTGAGTTGGCTTTAGCAATTTCTGCACTGATGCGCTCAATCTCTTTGCCAAGACGCGCCTTTTCAGCAGCCACATCAATTTCAACTTTTAGCAAAATTTTTGTATTGCCAACAATAGCAACAGGAGCTCCTGCACCATCTTTTTCTAATGCTGCATCGTCTTCATAAATCTTGACTTCAGATAACTTGGCTAGAGCCTGAATATACGGAGCTGCTACTGTTAAGAACTCAGAATCACCTTTGATATACAACGGTACACGTTGTGCAGGTGAAATTTGCATTTCACCTCTTAGGTTGCGGCAAGCATCCACCAAGGCTTTCACGTCTGCAACCCACGCTTCACTTGCTTCGCAATGTTTTTGAGGCTGAGCAACTGGGTAAGGCTGTAATGCAATAGTTTGTTTGGCTTGTTGATCAAGCGCTTTACCTGACATTGGCGCCACGATTTGCCATAACTCTTCAGTAATAAATGGAATCACTGGGTGAGCTAGACGCAAAATAGTTTCTAAGACGCGTAAGAGTGTGCGACGCGTGGCTCTTTGCTGAGCTGGTGTGCCGCTTTGTAACTGAACCTTAGCGAGTTCTAGATACCAGTCACAGTACTCATCCCAAACAAACTGATAAATAGATGTGGCGATATTGTCAAAACGATAATCTTTAAAACCTTTATCAATGTCTGCTTCTACACGCTGTAATAAAGAAACAATCCATCTGTCTGCAGCTGAGAAGTCTAGATATCCTTCAGGACCACAGCCACCACCGCATTCGCCTATGCCGTTTTCTTCATCCGTGCCTGGGCAGTTCATCAGCACAAAGCGCGTGGCGTTCCATAGTTTGTTGCAGAAGTTGCGATAACCTTCGCAGCGCTTTTGATCAAAATTGATGTTTCTACCCAATGTCGCCATCGATGCAAAAGTAAATCTAAGCGCATCTGTACCAAATGCAGGAATGCCGTCTGGGAACTCTTTTTTAGTTTTCTTGGTGATGCTTTCAGCTTGCTTAGGATTCATCAATCCAGTTGTACGTTTAGCTAAAAGCGTTTCAAGATCAATGCCGTCTATCAAGTCGATTGGATCCAAAGTATTACCCTTGGATTTACTCATTTTTTGACCTTCTGCGTCACGCACTAGACCATGAACGTACACTGTTTCAAACGGAATCTTGCCAGTGAAGTGGCAGGTCATCATGACCATGCGAGCTACCCAGAAGAAAATAATGTCAAAGCCAGTGACTAACGCTGAAGATGGTAGGAAGTGAGCAAGCTCAGGGGTTTTATCAGGCCAGCCTAATGATGAGAACGGCACTAAAGCAGAGCTGAACCATGTATCTAGAACATCATCATCGCGACGCAATGATCCACTGTAACCATTGGCTTTTGCTTTCTCTTTGGCTTCTGTCTCGGAGCGAGCCACAATGATCTTGCCATCTTCTTGATACCAAGCTGGTATTTGGTGTCCCCACCAAAGTTGGCGTGAGATACACCAGTCTTGGATACCCTCTAACCATTGGTTATAAGTTGTTGTCCAATTCTCTGGCACAAATTTAACGTCACCACACTTCACTGCATCCAAGGCGGCCTCTGCAATTGATTTGCCAGGGCGATATTGATTATGTTCCGTTGGTTTAGACATGGCCACAAACCATTGGTCTGTGAGCATGGGCTCAATCACGGATTTTGTTCGATCGCCTCTTGGCACCATGAGGGTGTGAGGTTGAACTTTTTCTAGTAAACCTAGGCTCTCTAAATCAGCAACGATTAGTTTGCGTGCATCAAAGCGATCTAGACCTTGATATTTTTGAGGCGCGTTCTCATTAATTTTTGCTTCCAACGTGAGAATATTGATCATCTCAAGTTGGTGACGTAAACCAACGGCATAGTCATTGAAGTCGTGAGCAGGGGTTACCTTAACAACACCCGTACCGAACTCTTTATCGACGTAATCATCAGCGATGATTGGAATCACGCGATCAGAAAGTGGCAGATTGACTGTTTGACCAATTAAATCTTTATAGCGTTCATCTTCTGGATGAACCATCACCGCAACGTCACCAAGCATGGTTTCTGGGCGGGTAGTGGCTACCGTTAAATGACCTTTGCCGTTTGTAAGTGGGTAGCGGATGTGCCACATGGAGCCTTGTTCTTCCTCGCTCTCCACTTCTAAATCAGAAACCGCTGTGCCTAGGATTGGGTCCCAGTTCACAAGACGTTTGCCGCGATAAATTAATCCTTGCTCGTAGAGGCTTACAAATACCTCTACAACTGCTTTGGACATTTTTTCATCCATCGTGAAGTATTCACGACTCCAATCAATTGATGCGCCAAGGCGACGTATTTGATTAGTGATTGTTGAGCCTGATTGTTCTTTCCAAGCCCAAACTTTCTCTAAGAACTTTTCACGACCTAGGTCGTGCCTAGAAATCTTTTGTGCATCTAGTTGTCTTTCAACCACAATTTGCGTAGCAATACCTGCATGGTCGGTACCAGGCACCCAAAGAGTGTTTTTACCTTGCATTCGTGCATGTCTTGCCAAGCCATCCATGATGGTTTGGTTGAAGGCGTGGCCCATATGCAGAGTGCCTGTGACGTTCGGAGGGGGTAGTTGGATACAAAAACTACCCTTTTTATCGTCCAAGGTGGCGGTGGCAATACCCCTTTTTTCCCACTCGGGACCCCATTGGGCCTCGATGTTGGAGGGTTCGAAAGATTTAGCGAGGTCAGAAAGATTTTTAGACATAAGCCCGAATTATAATTTTTTGTTAGAACTAAAAGGCATATGTGACGAATATTCTCAATAATTTAAATCCAGAACAGCTAGAAGCGGTGACATTGCCGCCTGTGAGCGAGGCGGGGCAGAGTCAATCTGCCATGATTTTAGCGGGTGCAGGTAGCGGTAAAACCAAGGTATTGACCACGCGTATTGCCTGGTTAATACAGACTCACCAGGCTTCTCCTGTGGGTATTTTGGCGGTAACGTTTACCAATAAAGCGGCTAAAGAGATGCTCACGCGTCTTTCAGCCATGATGCCTATTAATACTAGGGGTATGTGGGTTGGCACTTTCCATGGATTGTGTAACCGTTTATTGAGGGCTCACCACAAAGACGCAGGTTTGCCATCAACTTTCCAGATTTTGGATACCCAAGATCAGTTGTCTGCCATCAAAAGACTCTTAAAGTCTTTGAAAATTGATGATGAAAAATATCCACCTAAACAATTACAGTACTTTATTGCCCATGCCAAAGAAAAAGGCATGCGCTCTAAAGATATGGATCGAGGAGATTCATTTCAGAACACCATGGTGGAGTTGTATCAAGCTTATGAGGAGCAATGCCAACGTGAGGGCGTGGTTGATTTTGCTGAGTTGTTATTGCGTAGCTATGAACTCTTAAAACATCACCAGCCAATCCGTGAGCATTACCAAGAGCGTTTTCGCCATATTTTGGTCGATGAGTTCCAGGACACGAATGCCTTGCAATACGCTTGGTTAAAGCTAATTTCTGGGTATGGCACATCTAATCCTAGTTCTGTGTTTGCTGTCGGAGATGATGACCAAAGTATTTATGCTTTCAGAGGCGCTGATGTTGAGAACATGCGTTTATTTGAGCGCCACTTCAAGCCTTATTTGGTTAAGCTAGAGCAAAACTATCGTTCTTATGGGCACATCTTAGATGCTGCCAATCATCTGATTGCTAACAATACAGAGCGCTTGGGTAAGAATTTAAGGACTGATGCTGGCCATGGTGAGCCTGTGCGGGTATACGAGGCGGCCACAGACGGCACGGAAGCTGCTTGGATTGTTGATGAAATCAAAAGCATGATCAACACCGGTAGTACCCGTAGTGAGATTGCAATTCTTTATCGCAGCAATGCTCAATCACGCATCATCGAGCACGGTTTGTTTTCTGCAGGTATTCCTTATCGGGTATATGGCGGTTTGAGGTTCTTTGAGCGTGCTGAAATCAAACATGCATTGGCATATCTGAGATTATTAGAAAACCCAAATGACGATACATCCTTTGCGCGCGTGGTTAATTTCCCAACCCGAGGAATTGGTGCTAAGAGTATTGAAACTTTGCAAGACAGTGCCAAATTAAACAATTGCTCTTTTTATGCGGCAGCTCCTTATTTAGAGGGCAAGGCTGGCACATCGATTGGGGCATTTATTCGTTTAATTGATCACATGAGAGATGCAACTCGTCATTACACCTTACCTGAGACGGTTGATTATGTGATTCAGAACAGTGGTTTGATTCAGCACTATGTGAATGAACGTGAAGGTCAAGATCGTGTAGAAAACTTGCAAGAATTGGTGAACGCCGCTACCGCATTTATTGCTGAAGAAGGTTTTGCGCAAGATACGGTTGCGAGCACTTCTCAAGATGAGCCAGTGCTTGAGATGTCCCCGTTAGCAGGCTTTTTGGCACATGCTTCATTAGAAGCTGGAGATAACCAAGCCCAAGCTGGTCAGGATGCAGTGCAGTTAATGACTGTTCACGCGGCAAAAGGTTTGGAGTTCACGAATGTTTTCATTACAGGCCTTGAGGAGGGTTTATTCCCTCATGAGAACAGCATCAACGAAGATGATGGTTTAGAAGAAGAGCGACGCTTGATGTATGTTGCTATCACTAGAGCGAAAGAAAGATTATTTTTATCTCATACTCAATCAAGACTCTTGCATGGTCAGGTGCGTTACAACTTGCCTTCAAGGTTTTTAGAAGAGTTGCCAGCAACTTCACTAAAACATCTCACACCTAGGAACAAAGATGCCCGATGGGGTGGCGCCACGACTACCAGAATGCCTTCTTGGTCTGAGGGTAGTGATTGGGGTGGCCCTGCTGCAACTGTGCCTCGTTCTTCAAATAGTGCAATTGCTGCGCCAATTAGCAGCTTGCCAAGAAAAGACAATGGCCATGGATTTAGAGTGGGTCAAAGCGTTTTTCATACCAAGTTTGGTGAAGGCAGAATTTTGGCCATAGAAGGACAAGCTGAGCAAGCTAAAGCTCATGTGAACTTTAATCGCCATGGTGCTAAATGGTTGCAGTTGGCGATTGCCAAATTAACTGCGATTGATTGAGAGTTTTATAGAAAGCTAATCTACAAATAAAGCGTCAAGTAAGCCAATAATCTTTACGCTTTATTAAAGCAAGCTTTCCAAGTGGCGAAGAAAGAGCAATACATCACCGTTAGTGCTGCCATTGAGTAGGGTGGGATGATGAATGGAATCACTGCTCTAGCACCCAAGCTATCTAGTAGTGCTTCCATAAAGAATGGCACGGCAATGATGAGTGCCGCCCAAATTAATAAATAAAAAATAAAAGCAGCTTTATTTGTCCAGCAGGCAATCCAGCTAGAAAAAAGAGCCTGAGCCACAGACATCTTTTCCCATGCAACCAAGACGGGTGCGAACCACATCACCATCGCTACTGGTATGTAGAGTAGCAATCCAATGCCCAGACCTGTATATAGCTCTTGGACTTCGCGAATCGTTGGCGGCTTTTGCTCTGTTAATAGAGGGATGAGTTGCTGAAAATCAATGAATGCACTCGCAATCAGGCTCAGTAGCAAAATGGCAAAGGCGTAAATAGTGCCAAGGATCAATAAATTTTTTCGAGTGAGTGGGTCAGCGTCATTTCCCTTTAGGCTAACTAGATAGACACTTGGTAATACTCGCTCGCCACGAATTACTCTTTGGCAGGCCGTCATAAATCCAACTGTTAGCGCTGGGGTAAGTAGTAGCACTGCAAAAACACCAAAAACTGGAATTAGGATGGCGAATTGAGCGATGAAAACATACAGAAAAACCAGCATTAAAAATGCTAGAGGGTTCTTCTTAAATAACCAAAGACCTTGTCTTACCCAAAGGTAACCATCGCTGGCTTGTGTTTTATTTAGTTGCATACTTTTATTACTTTAAACAGAGCTGATGCAAGAGATTACATCACGACGCTGAATCAGAATTCTCTCAAAATGTTTAGGGTCATGTGGTGTGAGCATTTCGGCTTCACGAGGTAAGTAATAGTCCCACAGGCGTGACACCCAAAATCTCAGAGCAGCTGCTCTGAGCATTAAGTTCCAAGATGCAATTTCGGTTTTTTCAAAAGGTCTGACGGATTGGTAAGCGTTGACTAGACCATCGTATCTTGCCTGATCTAAAACCCCAGTACCTAAATCAATACACCAGTCATTAACAGTCACGGCAACGTCAAACAACCATTTATCGTTGCCTGCAAAGTAAAAGTCAAAGAATCCACCTAGTTGATCTTTGCCAGAAGATGAATCGAACAACACGTTATCTCTGAACAGATCGCAGTGACTCGGCCCAGCCGGTAGCGCTTGATAGTCCTTGCTTGCAAAGAATGCTGTTTGGTCGGCAAGCTCAGAGTCAATCAAACTATTTTGTGCAGCGTTTAAATGTTGCTTAACCAAAGGAATGGTTGCTTGCCACCAATTAAGACTGCGTAAGTTTGGTTGAGATAGTTTGAAATCTTGTCCTGCCAAATGCATTTTCGCCAGCATCGCGCCGACTGCGGCGCAGTGGTCTGCATTGGGGCTTAGGCGAGAGCTACCTGATAGTTTTGAAACAATCGTGGCAGGTTTGCCATTGAGTATGCCAATAATTTGTTCTGTTTTATCTCTTGCAGGAGCTGGTACTGGAATACCCTTTTGGGCTAAGTGCCCCATGAGTTCTAGGTAATAAGGTAATTGCTCACGTGATAAACGTTCAAATAAAGTCAAAACATATTCAGTTGTTTGACCATCTTTATTAGTCGTCAGAAAGAAGTTTGAATTTTCAATACCAGAGCTGATACCTTTGATATCAGTAGCTGTGCCTAAGTTGTAGTGTTGACAAAGCCACGCATTGACTTCATCTAAGGCTACTGGAGTAAATACAGCCATAAATAATTTAGAACGACATTCGAACGGTGGGAACACGATTAACGTCTTTGTCTCTGACGTTAGGTGCTGCAGCATCACTTGGGGTGCTTAATTCATATTTAGTTCCCAGTGGGCTTTCAACAATTACTTCAGTGGCTTTGCCACCTTCTTTGTATTCTTTGATGCTCGTGCCATCAGACTCTTTATGTTCAAAACTTGGCTTTTTTGGGGCTACTTTGCCAGTTTCAGCATTATTTTTAATTGGTTTTGAGATTGGTTGCTGATTGATTTTTTCTAACTCTTGAGCGCTCAAAGCTTGGCCTGATTGAGCTCTAAGTTCTTGAGAAATAAGGAAAATAGCTGCAACAAAAGTCAAGAAAATGGCGTTTAAAACCATATTTTTGATAGCGGTGTTTTTAGAAAATGTCGATGTCATCATGCCTTGATTGTACGATTGTGGGATGTCTACACATCGCCTTTTGCTAGTTGACGGTTCTAGCTACTTATACCGTGCATTTCATGCCATGCCAGATTTGCGTAATGCGCAAGGATTTCCTACCGGTGCTATTCAAGGTATGGTCAATATGATGCGTCGTGCAAGAACCGAGTTAGACGCTGATCACATAGCTTGTATCTTTGATGCCAAGGGTAAAACATTTCGTGAAGAGATGTATCCAGAGTACAAAGCAAATCGCTCCTCGATGCCAGAAGATTTGGCTTTGCAAATTGAATCAATCCATCAGGTTGTGCGCGCACTAGGTTGGCCTGTATTAGTTGTGCCTGGCATTGAGGCAGATGACGTGATTGGTACTTTGGCAAAACAAGCAAAAGCAGCTAATTGGGAAGTCTTGATTTCAACTGGCGATAAGGATTTAGCCCAATTAGTTGAGCCTGGTATTAGTCTGATTAACACGATGACAGAAGAGCGTTTAGACACTGCTGGCGTTTTGAATAAATTTGGCGTTCCTCCAGAGCGAATCGTTGATTACCTCTCAATCATGGGGGATGCTGTAGATAACGTGCCTGGAGTGCCTAAGGCTGGCCCGAAGACTGCTGTGAAGTGGTTAAATGAATTTGGAACTTTGGATGAGTTAATGCAACGCTCGATAGAGGTAAAGGGCGTGGTTGGAGAAAACCTCAGAGCAAGCTTAGAGTGGCTGCCAAAAGCCAGAGAACTGTTAACAGTAAAAATTGACTGTGATTTAAATGAGCATTTGATTGGTTTGCATGAGTTGCATGCCAAGCCAGAAGATAAAGAAACTCTGCGTGAGTTATTTACTCAGTTTGGATTTAAATCTTTATTAAGAGATTTAGATCGTCATAACCCATCATCTGGAAAGCCAAAAGATTTGACTCTAAAACAAGAGGCGGGGCAGGCTACAGAGACTGCACCAGCCTCAACAATGCCAGCAGGAGATCTCTTTGGATTTGTGGCTGACACACCCCAAGAGATAATTGAGCGCCAGTATTCATGTGTGACAACCCAAGCCGATTTTGAGTTGTGGCTAGATAAAATCAATCAGGCCGAATTAACGTGCGTTGATACAGAGACAACTGGACTAGAGGCTTTGCGAGTTGATTTAGTTGGTATTTCTTTGGCTGTAACACCAGGGGTTGCTTGTTACATTCCGCTGGCACATACCACCAATGAAGATCAGCTAGATAAATCTTATGTATTAGAAAAATTAAAGCCTTGGTTAGAGTCAGCGCAGCATAAAAAGCTTGGCCAAAATCTCAAATACGACATTCATATCTTTGGTAACTGTGGCATTCAGTTGCGAGGCGTAGAGCATGACACCCTATTGCAGTCATATGTTCTGGAGTCTCATCGCAGTCACGACATGGATAGTATGGCGCTTAGGCATTTGGGCGAAAAAACAATTTCGTATGAAGAGGTTTGTGGCAAGGGAGTTCACCAGATTACTTTTGATCAGGTGAATTTGGAAACTGCAACTGCATATGCAGCAGAAGACGCTGATATCACTTTGAGATTGCATCACGCAATGTATCCAGCTATTGCTGCAGATGAAAAACTTTTAAAAATATACAAAGATATTGAAATGCCAGCGATGCATGCCCTGGCAGTCATGGAGCGCAACGGCATTTTGATTGATGTTCATAAGCTGGCATCTCAAGGCCAGATTGTGGGGCAGCGTTTATTAGAGTTAGAGAAGCAAATCCATGAGTTAGCTGGTCAGCCTTTTAATATTCAGTCGCCTAAGCAGATTGGCGAGATCTTATTTGGCAAATTGGAGTTGCCGGTAGTAAAGAAGACGCCTTCAGGTGCGCCGTCAACAGATGAAGAAGTTTTGCAAAAGTTGGCAGAGAACTACCCATTGCCTGCCAGAATTTTGGATTACAGAAGTTTGGCTAAGCTGCAATCGACTTATATTGAAAAGTTGCCGCGCATGGTTAATCCTAAAACTGGTCGCGTGCACACAAGTTATTCTCAAGCGGTGGCAGTTACTGGTCGTTTGGCATCAAGCGATCCTAATTTGCAAAATATTCCAGTTAGAACTGAAGAAGGTCGCAAGATACGCGAAGCCTTTATTGCTAAGCCGAACTCTGTGATGGTCTCTGCGGACTATTCGCAAATTGAATTAAGAATCATGGCTCACATTGCTGAGGATGAAAGCTTGTTAAAAGCATTTGCAGCGGGTGAGGATATTCACAAAGCTACTGCTGCTGAAATGTTTCATGTTTCTTTGGATCAAGTCACTTCTGAGCAAAGGCGTTATGCCAAAGTGATTAACTTTGGTTTGATATATGGCATGAGCGCATTTGGTTTGGCAGGTAATTTAGGTATTGAGAGATCTGCTGCGCAACAATATATCGATACATATTTTGCTCGTTATCCTGGTGTGGCTGATTACATGGCAAAAACACGCGTCTTGGCTAAAGAGCGTGGTTATGTAGAAACAGTTTTTGGGCGTCGTTTATGGTTGCCAGAAATTAGAAGTGCTAACGGCATGAGACGTCAGGGTGCGGAGCGTGCTGCGATTAATGCGCCAATGCAAGGAACTGCAGCCGACTTGATTAAGTTAGCCATGATTGCGGTGCAGTCTTGGATTGAGCAAAACAATCTAGAAACAAGTATGCTTTTGCAAGTGCATGATGAGTTGGTTCTCGAAGTGCCTCAGCATGAGCTTGATTTGGTGAAAGAGCATTTACCTCATCTAATGACTAATGTGGCGCAATTGAAGGTGCCTTTACTCGTTGAGGTAGGTGTTGGTATGAACTGGGAAGAAGCGCACTAAAAATATAAAAAGTAAATATTTAAAAATAGTATTAAAAGAGCAGTACTAAAAAAATATTAAAAGGAGATAGATATGAATAAGAATTTGGTGAATGAAGCAGAGTCTTTGTTAAATCCAGCAAAGACTAATCGTAGAGATTTCCTAAAAACGACTGCGGTAGCTACCATGGGTGTGGGTTACGTTGCTGCTGCTGAACCAGTGATGGCTCAAGCGATCAAAACTGACTTTGAAGGGATCGTTGCGCAAGAAGTGACTTTCTCATCGAAGGGTTTTGATGTGCCAGCTTATGTTGCGAGACCGAAGGTGACGCCTAAAAAAGGATTACCAGTCATTTTTGTTATCAGTGAAATTTTTGGTGTTCATGAGTACATCGCTGATGTTGCACGACGTTTTGCCAAGCAGGGTTATTTAGCGATTGCACCAGATTTATTTACTAGAGCAGGTGACCCTAATACTTTAGGAACCATGGCAGAAATCTTGAAAGAAATTGTTGGCAAAACACCTGATGAGCAAGTGTTGTCAGATATTTCTGCGGGTGTTGCTTGGGCTGGAAAAAATGGCGGAGATATCAAGCGTGTGGGTATTACAGGATTTTGTTGGGGTGGTCGCATCACTTGGTTAGCTTGTGCACAAATTCCTCAAATGAGAGCGGGTGTGGCTTGGTATGGCCGTTTGGTTGGCGATAAAACGCCAAACAATCCTTTGCATCCTGTAGACTTGGCACCTCAAATGAAGGCACCGGTACTTGGTTTGTATGGTTCGGCTGATACTGGTATACCGTTAGAGACGGTTGAGCAAATGAAGCAAGCTTTGCAAGCAGCAAAAAATAATAAGGCTGCTCAGGCTGCTAAATTTGAAATTTATCCTGAAGCGCCTCATGCGTTTCATGCAGACTATCGAGCAACGTATCGAGAGGGACCTGCAAAAGATGGTTGGGACAAGTGCCTAGCCTGGTTGAAGCAACAAGGAGTTGTATGACATTGTTTTGGATTGTTCTAGCTACAACTGTAGCTGGGATATTGAGTATCACGGCGGCGGCCAGTTTATCGCTGACCATCTTGTCACGCATGGTCGATAAGATGGTGAGTTTATCTGTGGGCGTTTTACTGGCTACTGCTTTGTTGCACTCTTTACCAGAGGCTTTTACAACGCCAGATGTAGATATTCCATCCTTATTTATGGTGTTGTTTGCAGGTCTTTTAGGATTCTTTATTTTAGAAAAGGCTGCACTCTTGCGTCATAGCCATCATCATGAGCATGATGGGCACGGTCATCATCACGGGCATGACGCTGAATCAGCTGGTAGAAGCGGTTGGGTGATTTTGCTCGGAGATGGCCTACATAATTTTGCGGATGGTATTTTGATTGCCGCAGCATTTTTGGTAGACCCTCAAATTGGTGTTTTGACTGCTGTAGCAATTGCCTTGCATGAGATCCCACAAGAAGTTGGTGACTTCATTGTTCTTTTAAATGCCGGCTTTACTAAAGCACGTGCACTGCTATATAACTTGATTTCAAGCATGATGGCTGTAGTGGGTGGCGTGCTGGGGTATTTCTTTTTGGATCGCGCAGAATCCTTGATTCCTTATGTGATTGTTTTGGCTTCAAGTAGTTTTATTTACATCGCTGTGAGTGACTTGATGCCGCAAATGCACAGAAGACCAAAGCTCAAAGAGTCCATTGAGCAATTAACCTTGATTATTCTGGGTGTGGGTATTGTTTTACTGATTTCTGAAATCAGTCATTTATCTCACGGACACTAATCAATCTATTAAAGATTACTGTGCAACGGGCCTACTTGGGTCCGATGACCACTCGCTCCAACTGCCAGCGTAAATAGAAGAGCCCATGAGGCCTGCCAATTCCATAGCAAACATGTTGTGGCATGCAGTGATGCCTGAGCCGCACTGATGCACGATTTTTTCGCTTGAAATGTTGCCAATGACTGATTGGAATTCATGACGCAAAACATCAGGATCTTTAAAAGTGCCATCGCTTTTAAGGTTGTCTTTAAAGAAACGATTGAGTGCGCCAGGGATGTGGCCAGCCACAGGATCTAAAGTTTCATTTTGACCATGAAAGCGATCATTAGATCTTGCATCAAGAATCGTGAAGTTTTTGCTCTCCAAATTGGCAACAACCTGATTCACTAATACCAGGTTGTTGAATTCGGTGAGAGTGGTTTGCGGCGCAGCTTGCCTGTGAGTTTCAGATTGTTCTGATGGGTAGCCCAATTGGCACCATGTTTGATAACCGCCATTAAGTAGTTCAATATGCTGATGCCCTACAGCTTTTAGCATCCACCATAATCTCACTGCATACATGCACGATTGGTTGTCGTAAATGACAACTCTGCTATCGGGAGTGATGCCCAGTGCCGCATAGGTCTTTTGCCAAGCGGCGATGCTTGGTAATGGATGTCTACCATTGCGACCATTTTTTTCTGAAGCTAAATCTTTGTCAGAGTGAACATAAATTGCACCCGGTATGTGACCCTCTAAATAAGACTTATAGCCAGCTTCAGAATCCACTAGATCGAAGCGACAGTCAAACAACAAAAAATCCTGTTGTTCATCAATTAATTGTTTTACTTGTTGTGCTTCGATCAGTGCCATGATGGTTAACCTTGGTTGTAAGACATCGCTTTTCTGTACCACTCATGGAAGTGTTGCATGCCATCTTCCATAGGGCTTTGATAAGGTCCTACTTCATTCACGCCGCGATCTAATAAAGCTTTTCTGCCTGCATCCATGCGTTCGGCAATTTCATCATCTTCGATGCAAGTTTCCATATAAGCAGATCTTTCTGCTTCGATGAATTCTCTCTCGAAAAGAGCGATTTCTTCTGGGTAATAGAACTCAACAATATTTCTAGTTTTATTGGGGCCCAATGGCTGTAGTGTCGAAATACACAAAACACCTGGATACCACTCAACCATGATGTTGGGGTAATAAGTTAACCAGATTGCACCGAACTTAGGCATTTTGCCTTCGTAGTGTCTTAACACCGCCTCATGCCAGCGCTTATAAGTGTCAGAGCCTGCTTGCTTGAGTTGATTGTGGATGCCAACAGTTTGTACGCTGTACCAATCACCAAATTGCCAAGCGAGGTCTTCGCATGACACAAACTTGCCAAGGCCTGGGTGGAATGGCACAACGTGGTAATCCTCGAGGTAGACCTCAATGAATGTTTTCCAGTTGTAGTTGCATTCATGCACTTCAACGTGATCAAGCATATAGCCTGAAAAATCTAAATCTTTAGCGACCCCCATTTTTTTAAGGTCGGCATGAACATCTCTTGGACCTTCGAACAATAAACCTTGCCAATTTTGTAGCGGGCTTTTACCTAAGTTAAGGCAGGGTTGTTCATCAAAATGAGGTGCGCCTAATAAAGTGCCATCAGTTTTGTATGTCCAGCGATGCAATGGGCACACAATATTTTCGACGTGCCCTTTGCCATTGAGCATGATGGCCTGACGATGGCGACAAACGTTGGATAGTAATTCAATACCTTGTTGATTTTTTACTAGAACGCGACCTTCGTTTTCTGCGCTTAGAGTTTGGTAATCGCCAACCTCTGGAACCATCAGTTCGTGACCCACGTAACCAGGCCCCTGCTTGAATAGCAGTTCAATTTCGCGTTGATACAGCTCGACATCAAAATATGCCGACACTGGCAGTTGTAGCTTGGACGGCGCAAGATGTTGCGCGGTAGCTAGATTAGTCATTCTTCCCACCCCCGAAAAAAGTCAGCCGAAGCTAAGCGGAATAACCAATCCAACCATCGACGGGTCGATATTGGAAAGGAAAAGGGGATTATACCCACCCTAAAAGCCTTAAAATCTATCTGTGAATTGTTTTTCGTCAAATAAGAGAGATTTTTATGCCTAAAAAATTGGCAACAGAAGAGTCTGGCCTAGATCCTAACCTTCGCTATGAAGAGGCAGTAGCTGAGCTCGAGGGTTTAATCGCCAAAATGGAGTCTGGTAAGTTGTCGCTTGAAGACACATTGAGTGCTTACAAGCGTGGCGCCGATTTGCTAAAGCATTGCCAACAAGTTTTAGAGCAAGTTGAGCAACAAGTGAAGATTGTTCAAAGTTAATGTCAAATCACGCCGCACTTGCTAGCCAGTGGATGGCCGCCTCTGCCCAAAGGGTAGATCAAGCTATAGAAACTTCCTTTGACGATTGGAGTGTTTCTGCGCAGCAATTAAAAGATGCGATGCACTATGCAGCGACTGGCGGTGGAAAAAGAATCAGACCTTTATTGGTATACGCCACAGCTGCTTTATCCAACAAGCCATTGGATGACATTCCTGGTATTGATGATTGTGCTGTGGCTTTGGAGTTATTTCATACGTATTCGTTGGTACATGATGATTTGCCCTCGATGGATAACGATGACTTAAGGCGTGGTCGCCCAACTGTTCACAAAGTCTATGATGAAGCAACTGCACTCTTAGTGGGCGATGCTTTGCAGTCAATGGCGTTTGGTTTGCTGGCCAACAGTCGTCTAACTGAAGCGCAAAAAGTTGCCATGATTTCATCATTGGCAACATCAGGTGGTCTTGCTGGAATGGCTGGTGGCCAAGCAATTGACCTTGAAAATGTGGGCAAGCCCCTCACCAAAGAGGCCCTTGAGAATATGCATCGTTTGAAAACAGGTGCTTTATTAAGAACGGCTGTGCAGATGGGTGGTATTGCTATTGATTTAAATCCTCAGCAACTCAAATCATTAGACCAATACGCTAGTGCCCTAGGTTTAGCATTTCAGGTGGTGGATGATATTTTGGATGCCACAGCAGATAGTCAAACCTTGGGTAAAACCGCTGGAAAAGATGCTGCTGCCAACAAACCGACTTTTGTATCTTTGATGAATTTAGACGGTGCGCGAGAATTTGCGAGAAAATTACATCTAGAAGCTGTAGAAAGCCTAGCAGTTTGGGGCGACAATGCTTATTTATTGAAAGCAATTGCTGATAAGGTGCTGTACAGGCAGAGTTAATTGCTAGCTTTTTGAATATTTATGACAGATTTACTAAAAACAATTAATAGTCCCGCTGATTTGCGTGAGCTCACACGTGAACAGTTGCCTGGGCTTTCTCAGGAATTACGTGACTTTTTGGTAGATTCTGTTTCTAAAACAGGCGGTCATCTCTCATCTAATTTGGGAACTGTAGAGCTGACAGTCGCTTTGCATTATGTCTTTCAGACTCCATACGATCGCCTAATTTGGGATGTGGGTCATCAAAGTTATCCGCATAAGATTTTGACTGGTCGTCGTGACAAGATGGACACCTTGCGTCATTACGGTGGCATTTCAGGCTTTCCGCGTCGCGTTGAAAGCGAATATGACACATTTGGTACGGCGCATTCTTCAACCAGTATCTCTGCGGCTCTTGGTATGGCTTTGGGGGCGCGTGCGCAAGGTGAAAAGCGAGTAGCCGTTGCGGTGATTGGCGATGGCGCCATGAGCGCAGGTATGGCTTTTGAAGCTCTGAATAACGGTGGTATCCATAAAGATCTACCGTTGGTGGTGATTTTGAATGACAACGATATGTCGATATCACCAGCAGTGGGTGCATTGAATCGTTACTTGGCGCGTTTGATGAGTGGTCGTTTTTATGCGGCTACCAAGAAGGGCTTAGACAGCGTTCTATCAATGGCACCACCGCTACGAGAATTTGCAAAACGTTTAGAAGAGCATGCCAAAGGCATGGTGGTGCCCGGAACTATTTTTGAAGAATTTGGTTTTAACTACATTGGCCCTATTGATGGTCATGATCTTGATTCATTGATTCCAACTTTGCAAAACGTTAGACGTTTAGCATTGGAAGGTGAAGGCCCTCAGTTCTTGCACATCGTCACCAAGAAAGGCCAAGGCTATAAATTGGCTGAAGCTGATCCAATTTTGTATCACGGCCCAGGTAAGTTTGATCCTGCAAAAGGTATTACACCGGCAGCTTCTGTGAAGAAAACATTCACGCAAGTATTTGGTGACTGGTTGTGCGATATGGCCGAAGCGGATAAGCGCTTGGTTGGTATCACTCCGGCGATGCGTGAAGGTTCAGGCATGGTCGATTTTGAGGCGCGCTTCCCAGATCGTTACTTTGATGTAGGTATTGCTGAGCAGCACGCAGTGACATTTGCCGGTGGTCTTGCTTGTGAGGGCATGAAGCCAGTGGTAGCGATTTATTCGACCTTCTTGCAACGTGGCTACGATCAGTTGATTCATGATGTGGCTCTACAAGATTTACCGGTGGTATTTGCATTAGACCGTTCAGGGTTGGTAGGTGCGGACGGTGCAACACATGCGGGTGTTTACGACATTCCATTCATTCGTTGTATTCCTAATATGTTGTTGATGGCGCCAGCTGATGAGGCGGAGTGTCGTGATCTTTTAACAACAGCGTTTAAGCAAAACCATCCTTCTGCTGTGCGTTATCCAAGAGGCGCTGGTGTAGGTGTGGCAGTAACCAAAGAGCTTAAAGAGTTGCCACTAGGTAAGGGTGAGATTAGACGCACATCAACAGCTAAAAATTCGCCGAAGGTGGCAATACTTGCATTTGGTACCTTGCTCTACCCAGCGCTTGAAGTTGCAGAAGCTTTTGATGCAACCGTTGCCAATATGAGATTCATTAAGCCATTAGATACTGATTTGGTTTGTGAGTTAGCTAAGAGTCATGATTTGATTGTGACACTTGAAGAGGGTGCTATTGGTGGTGGTGCTGGCAGTGCTTGTCTTGAGGCTCTCTCTGCAGCCGGTATAGAGGTGCCAAGTTTGGTACTTGGTTTACCTGATAGATTCATTGATCATGGCGATCATGCATTGCTCATGAAAGAATGTGGTTTGGATGTTGAAGGCATAACTAAAGCCATTGCTCTAAAGCTGGGAATTAACCCTAAAAAGCAAGCCGCCTGAAATTGCAGGACAATATGAGCATGAATGACTTAAATACCTCCTTTTTAAAAACATCTGAAATGCCAGATGTGCAATCCTCCATTGATCACCGCAATATTGCAATTGATCGTGTAGGTATTCGTGGTGTGCGTCATCCTATTCAAGTTAAAACAGAAGCTGGTGTGCAACCTAGTGTTGCAATGATCGATTTAGATGTTTTGTTGCCTGGCGACAAAAAAGGCACGCACATGTCGCGTTTCATGGCTTTATTGCAAGACCATGATGCGCCTCTTGATGCTGCTCAGATGCGTTTGATGGTGACGAAAATGTTGCCACTATTGGAAGCAGATGCAGGTCAGATTTCTTTAAAGTACACACACTTTATTAACAAAACTGCACCGATTTCTGGTGTGCAAAGTTTGCTTGATTACGATGTGACTTGGATTGCTTTTGCTAAAAAAGTGAACGGTGATACTCAAGTTGAATTGCGTTTGCAAGCAGTGGTGCCAGTGACTAGTTTATGCCCTTGTTCTAAAGAAATTGCGGAATACGGCGCGCACAATCAACGCTCACATGTGACCATGAACGTTGCCCTTCAATCTGAAGCAGATTTGACGATTGAGAGCTTGGTCAAAATCGCAGAAGCTGAGGCATCTTGTGAGTTGTGGGGCTTACTCAAGCGTCCTGACGAAAAGTATGTGACTGAAAAAGCTTATGACAATCCTAAGTTTGTTGAGGACTTGGTGCGTGATGTGGCCAGTCGTTTGAAAGCAGACAACAGAATCAAATCATTTGTGGTTGAGGCTGAAAACTTCGAGTCTATTCACAATCACAGCGCTTACGCGTTGATACAGTCAAACTAAACATTGATCTGATCAAGAGGCCATCTAGGCTTCACATCAAACCCCCAATGCTTTTTCGCTAATTGGGGGTTTTTCATTAGGCGCATCGCTCCTGCAAAAGCAATCATCGCGCCGTTATCGGTGCATAGATGCAGTGGTGGGTAATGCACCGAAAATCCTTCTTTGGCACAAGCTTTCTCGAGTGACTCTCTGAGTTGTTGATTGGCACCAACACCGCCCGCCACAACCAATGTATTGATGCCAGTATTTTTGAGTGCTGTGATGGATTTACTCACTAACACCTCAACGATGGCATCAACAAAGCCTCTGGCAATATTTGCTTTTTCAGTATCGGGCAATGAGCCTTGATGAGCAGCGCTCACTTTTTTAACTTGTGTGAGCACGGATGTTTTTAAACCTGCAAATGAAAAATCCAAATCGCCAGAATATTTCATGGGTCTTGGAAACTGAAACGCTCCTGAATCACCATTCATGGCTAATTTCGATACTGCTGGACCACCCGGATAACTAAGACCTAATAATTTGGCAGTTTTATCAAATGCTTCGCCAGCGGCATCATCCAAGGTTTCGCCCAAGATTGTGTATTGCCCAACACCTTCAACGTGCATTAACTGCGTGTGCCCGCCTGATACGAGTAGTGCCACAAATGGAAATTTGATATTGGCGTCATCAGCCAAAAGGGGGGATAAAAGGTGGCCTTCTAGGTGATGTATGCCCAAAACTGGTTTATCAAGAGCCAATGCCATCCCTTTTGCCACAGAGGCGCCGACTAAAAGTGCGCCTGCTAAGCCGGGACCTTGGGTGTAGGCGATCGCATCAACGCTCTCAATTGAGCATTTTGACTCATTAAGTGCTTGATTGATAAGGGGAATAATTCTTTTAATGTGGTCGCGGGAGGCTAATTCGGGTACAACACCCCCATAATCCACGTGCATAGCGATTTGAGAGTACAGTGCTTGGCCCAGCAAGCCCATGCCAGCGGGCTTTCCAGCCTCCCAGGGGGCTGTGTCGACGATGGCTACGCCGGTTTCGTCACAAGAAGTTTCTATACCAAGTACTCGCATGACTGTATTTTGCCGTGCTACAATCTCGTTTTACAGTTTTTTCTGACTTTTTTTCAGAACCTATTTAGAGAATCACAGCATGACAACAATCCGCTTACGCGAAAACGAACCATTTGAAGTAGCATTGCGCCGTTTCAAGCGCACAATCGAGAAAAACGGTCTTTTGACTGAATTGCGTGCTCGTGAGTTCTACGAGAAGCCAACTGCTGAGCGCAAGCGTTTGAAAGCTGCTGCTGCTAAACGCCATTACAAGCGTATTCGCAGCCAAATGTTGCCTAAGAAAATGTATTAATTTTTTCTCAGGCTGGATTTCTAGCCTTGGGATACGATGAACCCACTGACGGTTATCCCGCAGTGGGTTTTTTCATTTGAGGAGTAAAGATGAGCTTAAAAGAACAAATCACAGAAGATATGAAAAATGCCATGCGTGCCAAAGATACAGGCCGCCTAGGAACTATTCGTTTATTGCTAGCTGCCATGAAGCAAAAGGAAGTGGATGAGCGTGTCGAGTTGGATGACGCTGCTGTGATTGCCATTGTTGAAAAATTAATTAAGCAACGTAAAGATTCAATTTCTCAATTCCAAGCTGCAAATCGTGAAGATCTTGTTGCTATTGAAAATGCTGAACTAGTTGTTTTGCAAGCCTACATGCCAGCACAAATGTCTGAGGCTGAAGTGGCGGCGGTGGTTGCTAAAGTAGTGGCTGAGGTAGGTGCAACAGGCCCGCAAGATATGGGTAAAGTTATGGGGGTTGTTAAGCCTCAATTAGCTGGCAAAGCAGATATGGGTGTGGTGTCTGCTCAGGTCAAAGCTGCCTTAACAAAATAAACTACGACTGGTTACTCTCACTAATTAACACTTGTCATGATCCCTCAATCGTTCATTGCAGATTTATTAAATCGCATCGATATCGTCGAGGTTGTGGGACGTCATGTCACCCTAAAAAAAGCGGGCGCCAACTACCAAGGTTTGTGCCCGTTTCATAACGAAAAATCCCCATCATTTAGCGTCTCACCCACAAAACAGTTTTATCACTGCTTTGGTTGTGGGGCACATGGATCCGCCATTAGTTTTTTAATGGAACACTCAGGCTTAACTTATGTGGATGCTATTGAAGAGTTAGCAAGGTCTGCTGGGCTGACTGTGCCACGTGAAGAGCGCAGACCTCAAGACATTGCCAAACAAAAACAAGCCATCGCATTAAGCGAGGTGATGGGGCCTGCAGCAGATTGGTACAAACAACAACTCAAAGTCACACCTCGCGCCATTGAATATCTTAAAGGGCGTGGTCTTAGTGGTGAAATCGCTAAGCGTTTTAATTTGGGTTATGCGCCAGATTCTTGGCAAGGTTTAGAGGCGGTGTTTGGCTCTTATTCAGAAGATGTGATTGCCAATGTGTTGGTTGAGGCAGGTTTGATCATTCAATCAGACGCAAAGAGGTATGACCGCTTTCGCGACAGAATTATTTTCCCGATTCGCAATCCCAAAGGGCAAGTGATTGCATTTGGTGGTCGCATCTTAGATGCGGGCGAGCCAAAGTATTTAAATTCTCCAGAAACACCACTCTTTTCTAAAGGCAACACCCTCTATGGTTTGTTTGAGGCCAGACAAGCTATCAGAGATAAAGGTTATGTGATTGTTTGTGAGGGCTACATGGATGTGGTGGCCTTGGCGCAATTAGGTTTTGCTAATGGCGTAGCTACCTTGGGTACAGCATGCACGGCCAATCATGTGCGCTCACTCATGCGCCAAGCTGATCGCATTATTTTCTCTTTTGATGGTGATGCAGCTGGGCAGCGAGCAGCAAAGCGCGCTTTAGAAGCATGCTTGCCAATGATGGCAGATGACAAAGAAGTTAAGTTCTTATTCTTGCCCGCTGAGCACGATCCTGATAGTTTTGTAAGAGAACGTGGCGCACCTGCTTTTGAAGAAGCGATTCGCCAAGCAATGCCGCTATCTTCATTTGTGATCCAGGTGGCTAATGAGGGTCATGATTGGAACACCCCTGAGGGTAGGGCTCAAACTCAACATGCTGCTAAACCACTCTTGTTATCAATGTCACCGATTGCATTAAGAGCGCAATTGATTCGTGAGCTTTCTCAAAGAGTTGGCATTACCTCTGCAGAGCTAGAAAATTTCTGTGGCTTAAAGACAGTGGCGCCAACGCCAACCATGACGCCTGTACAAACCAATACAACTGGTTACGTGGCAGCAACAATACCTCCCAATGGTAAAAAACCTTGGGTAAATAAAAAGGCACCTCAACCACCAGGACCTCCGCCAACGGCACCAACTGATTTAGCTGAACAGGTTTTGCGAGTTTTATTGCAGTTTCCATATTTAGGTAGAAATTTAGAGCCAGAGCAAAAGCGCTTGATTCTGAATGCTGCACATAAACGCTCTGAAAAAGCGCATATTTTGATGACTGATCTGATTAATCAGTGCGAAGCCATGCCTTCCAATGTTGGTTTTGCCGTTTTTCAGGAGCAACTAGATAAAACTGCATTAGCTAAGTCGTATGCAATTCTGCGTGACAGGATCATGGACAGTGATTTAACGGAAGATATCGCCAAAGAAGATTTTTATGGCACCCTCAAAAAACTAGAACATATTGATTTGAAAGATCAAATGACAGAAATAGCGGCAAGAATTGCGGCTGGTTCTGCACAAGAGGGTGATGCTGATAAATATCGCCAATTAATGGCAAAACTTAAATAATCTGGAAAAACTCCAGACCACCGACTATAATACAAGGTTTTCGAATTTCCAATAAAATTCAATAAGTTAGCAGTTTTGTAACTTCTTAGCCTTTTAACGTGAGTGAGCACTAACATTATGTCAGCAACTAAAGCCAAAAAAGTTATTACTAAGGCCGTTCTTAAAAAAACAAGCGCTAAGCCAGCAGCCAAAAAGCCAGTAGCTAAGACAGCTGCTAAGCCTGTCAAAAAAGCTGCCCCAGCTAAAAAGCCAGTTGCTAAAAAAGCACCCGTTAAAGCAGTTGTCGCCAAAAAGGTGGCAAAGCCAGCAGCTAAGCCTGTCAAAAAAGCCACGGCAAAGCCAGTAGCTAAGAAACCATTGCCTAAAAAAGTTGCTGCCAAGCCAGTTGCGAAAAAAGTAGTAACAAAAAAAGCTGTAGCGAAGCCAGTAAAAACGGCTAAACCAGTTAAGCCAGCCAAGCCAGCTAAACCAGTTGTTAAAGCGTCAGTGAAGGCTGTAGCGAAACCAGCCCCAGCTAAAAAAGAAGCTAAGAAAGAAGTAAAGAAAGAAACAAAACTAGCAAAAGTAGTTGAAGACAAAAAATCTACTGCTAAAAAAGTTAAAGAAGCTGAAGCAAAGTTAGAAGCTGCTCCAGCGGTTGTCGAAGAGCCAGTTAAAAAAACACGTGGCCGCAAACCAAAACCAGTTGAGCCTGTTGATCCAAATGTGGATAACCGCACGGATCGTCAAAAGGCACGTGATCGCAAAGCCAAAGAAAAGGCTTTGTTACAAGAATTCAATGCGCAAAAGTTAGGCAGTGAAGAGCAGCAAGAGTTACGCCGTGCGAAATTGAAGCATCTGATCAAGATGGGTAAGTCCCGCGGTTACCTAACTCATGGCGAAATCAATGACGTGATGTCAGATGAGATTTCTGATGCAGACTCTCTAGAAACATTGATTGGCTTGTTGAGTGACATTGGTATTACTGTTTACGAACAGGCTCCAGATGCAGAAACATTGCTTCTTAATGAAAACGCTCCTTCAGCAACAACTGAAGAAGAAGCTGAAGAAGAAGCTGAAGCTGCTTTATCAACAGTTGACTCAGAGTTTGGACGAACAACAGACCCAGTCCGTATGTATATGCGTGAGATGGGTACGGTTGACTTGTTGACTCGCGAAGGCGAGATTGTTATTGCCAAAAAGATTGAAGCTGGTCTTAAAGAAATGGTGATGGCTTTGTCAGCCTGTCCTGTAACTATCTCTGAAATTCTGGATAACGTTCAAAAGATTGAAGAAGGCACGATGGAAATTGATGAGTTCGTAGACGGACTTGTTGATCCAAATGCTGAAGACATCCCAATGACTGCTGTTGAGGAAGAAGAAAACCTTGATGAAGAAGATGGTGATGAAGGCGATGATGAATCTGGTGGCGGCGGTGGCGGTAACACAGCTTCTGCGAAACAGCTAGAAGAATTAAAACAATTATCACTTGTGAAATTTGCAGTGATTCGTACGCAGTTCGACAAAATGCGTAAGGCTCATGAGAAAGAAGGCTATAACTCACCAGCTTATAAGAAAGCGCAAGAAGCTATTCGTAATGAGTTGATGGGCTTCCGCTTAACTGCCAAGTCAGTTGAAAAGCTTTGCGACACCATGCGTAAGCAAGTGGATGAGGTTTGGGCGTTAGAGCGTGGTTTAGTTCGAATTTTGGTTGATAAAGTAGGTGTTAACCGTACTGAAGTACTCAACGGCTTGCCAAAATATGCTTTGAACTTGAAGTGGACGTCTATCTTGTTAAAAGAAGGTAAGCCATACTCAGGCATCCTTGAGCGTAATGTTCCTGCGATTCAAGAAATTCAACAAAAGTTAATCGATATTCAAGATAAAGTTGTCTTGCCACTTCCAGAGTTGAAAGAAGTGAACAAGAAGATGAACGAGGGCGAAAAGCGTGCTCGTGCAGCTAAACGCGAGATGACAGTTGCCAACTTACGTTTGGTGATCTCAATTGCTAAAAAATACACCAACCGTGGTTTGCAGTTCTTGGACTTGATTCAAGAGGGCAACATTGGTTTGATGAAGGCGGTTGATAAGTTTGAATATCGTCGTGGTTATAAGTTCTCAACCTATGCGACATGGTGGATTCGTCAGGCAATCACGCGTTCAATCGCAGACCAAGCCCGCACAATCCGTATCCCTGTGCACATGATTGAAACCATCAACAAGATGAATCGCATCAGTCGTCAAATCTTGCAAGAAACTGGTGTTGAGCCAGATGCTGCAACATTGGCGTTGAAGATGGAGATCCCAGAAGACAAGATTCGCAAGATCATGAAGATTGCCAAAGAGCCTATCTCTATGGAGACACCAATCGGTGATGATGCGGATTCAAATCTAGGCGACTTTATCGAAGATACGAATACGCTTGCACCAGCAGAGGCAGCATTGCATGACTCTATGCGTGATGTGGTGAAAGACATTCTTGATTCATTAACACCGCGTGAAGCTAAAGTTCTAAGAATGCGTTTCGGTATTGAAATGAGTACCGATCACACATTAGAAGAAGTTGGTAAACAGTTTGACGTGACGCGTGAGCGTATTCGTCAAATAGAAGCCAAAGCTTTGCGTAAAATGCGTCATCCAAGCAGAAGCGACAAACTAAAGAGCTTCTTAGAGGAAGATTGATCAATAAGGGCCCTTAGCTCAGTTGGTTAGAGCAGAGGACTCATAATCCTTTGGTCGCTGGTTCAAGTCCAGCAGGGCCCACCAATTAAATCAATGACTTAGCGTGGTTTAGCTAGGTCATTTTTCTTTTCTGTGTAGTTGGTGTGTAGCAATTCTTTTGCAGGATCAGCTGCAAGCCCAATAGATATGGATGTCTGTGTTGGAGCAATGAACTATTTGTTTAAATTATTATCAAGATAAAACTCTGCAAAGGTGATTTTTTGAATTACTAATTCACCTTCGCAGAGGGTTCCTCTAGTTTGGTGTCAAGCTGCAATAGCTTCCGGAACTGATGATCTGATTAAGTAGTCAAAAGCTCCTAATGATGCTTTGGCTCCTTCTCCCATCGCAATGATGATTTGCTTATAGGGAACTGTTGTGCAGTCTCCAGCCGCAAATATTCCTGGAATAGATGTTTCACCTTTGGCATCAATGATGATTTCACCTCTTGTTGATAAATCTAATGTGCCTTTTAACCATTCTGTATTGGGTAATAAGCCAATCTGGACAAAAATACCCTCAAGTTCAATCTTCATTTGATTGCCAGTTAAACGATCTTCATATCGAAGAGAGTTAACTTTTTGTCCATCTCCTAACACTTCTTTAGTGAGGGCATTTTTGATGACTGTGACATTAGGTAGGCTAGCTAGCTTTGCCTGCAAAACCGCATCTGCTCTCAATTTGCTGTCAAATTCAAGCAAAGTTACATGGCTAACAACTCCAGCCAAATCAATCGCTGCCTCTACGCCAGAGTTTCCTCCGCCAATAACTGCTACACGTTTACCTTTGAAAAGTGGACCATCACAATGAGGACAGTATGCAACGCCCTTACCGCGATACTCTTTTTCTCCAGGAACATTCATTTCTCTCCATCTTGCTCCTGTACTCAAAATTACTGACTTGCTGGTGAGTTTTGCACCATTTGAAAGAGTTACCTCAATGCCATGATCTGTTTTACGAACAGCCTCAGCACGTTGCAAGTTCATAATGTCAACTTCGTAGCTCTTAACATGCTGTTCTAAAGCTTGAACCAATTTAGGGCCCTCAGTCTCTTTGACGGAAATAAAGTTCTCAATACCCAAAGTGTCCATGACTTGACCGCCAAACTTTTCAGCGACAAGGCCTGTGCGAATACCCTTTCGTGCTGCATAAATGGCTGCTGAAGAACCTGCAGGACCTCCACCAATCACCAATACATCAAATTCATCTTTGGCATTCAATTTTGCAATAGCCTCTTCGGGGTTGCTTGTATCGAGCTTTGCAATAATTTCTTCTACGCTCATTCTCCCTTGACCAAAAGTCTGACCATTTAATAGAACAGTAGGTACAGCCATGATTTGATGTTCATTGACCAAGTCTTGGAATAGTGCTCCATCAATCATTTCGTGACGAATGTTTGGATTGAGTGCGGCCATCAAGTTCAATGCTTGAACAACGTCTGGACAATTATGGCAAGACAAAGAAATAAATGTTTGGAAATGCATTGAGCCATCAATGCCGCGAATATGCTCAAGAATGTGCTCCTCCACTTTTGGTGGATAGCCGCTGACTTGTAAGATAGCCAAGATAAATGAAGTCATCTCATGCCCCATAGGTAATCCAGAAAAAGTAACACGGGCATCTGAATCTACCTTGGAAACATTAAAACTCGGAACTTGTTGATTGGTGCCATCGTTTTTTACTGAGATCTTGTCAGACAATTCTGCGACTTGATTCAATAGAGCGAGCATTTCTGTAGATTTTGAGCTGTCATCTAAAGTAGCAGTTAAAACGATTGGCTCAACAATTTTTTCGAAGTAAGCCTTGAGTTGAGTTTGAATATTGATGTCTAACATGATGGGGTCCTTAGTTTAATTAGTGAATCTATTGGGCAGAATGCTGTTCTCTCCAATAGACTCTCCAAAGAGAGTCTGATTGGAATTCTTATTAGATTTTTCCTACTAGATCTAATGAAGGTGTCAAAGTTTCCGCACCTTCTTTCCATTTAGCAGGGCAAACCTGACCAGGATTAGCAGCTGTGTATTGAGCAGCCTTTAATTTGCGAAGTGTTTCTTGAACATCGCGAGCAATTTCATTTGAGTGAACTTCTGCAGTCTTAATAACACCCTCAGGATTGATCACAAATGTTCCGCGTAACGCTAGACCTTCTTCTTCAATATGTACGCCAAATGCTCTTGTTAGAGTGTGCGTTGGATCTCCAACTAATGGGAATTTAGCTTTACCAACGGCTGGTGAGGTTTCATGCCACACTTTGTGTGAAAAATGCGTGTCCGTGGTCACGATGTAAACCTCCGTACCCATTTTCTGAAATTCAGCATAGTTATCTGCTGCATCTTCAATTTCAGTTGGGCAGTTAAATGTGAAAGCTGCTGGCATAAAAATAAGTACAGACCATTTACCTTTTAGGCTTTCATCACTCACGGTGATGAATTTGCCGTTATGGAAAGCTTGGGTCTTAAATGGTTGAACTGCTGTATTGATGATTGACATGGTGTTTCCTTCCTAATTGAAAAATGTTTAACAACGGAAGGAATTGTGGATCTCTAACGTTAATCTGTCTAACTGATTAATATGATAATATTAATCGTTTTTTACGATAACTAGGCCTTTATGTCTTCCTTGCCATCCATGCGTCAGTTGCGATATTTGGTCGCCATTGGCCAACAACTAAATTTCACCAAAGCAGCTGAAAGTTGTTTTGTCAGCCAGTCAACGCTGAGTGCTGGACTAAAGGAATTAGAGGAAAGCTTAGGTGTTCAGCTCGTCGAGCGTGATAGGCAAAATGTATCAATCACACCAATGGGGCAAGAGGTGATTAATAGGGCCAAAATACTATTGGCTAGCTCTGAAGATTTGGTTGAATTCACAAAAAGTGCAGCACAAAAAATGACAGGAACCATTCGTCTAGGGGTTATACCAACTATAGCCCCGTTTGTACTCCCAAAAATCCTGCCAGAGATACGTTCTTTGTATCCTCAGTTAAAAATAGCTTTGAGAGAAGATCTTACAAATAATCTATTACAAAAAATTAATGATCATCAGTTGGATTTTGCTCTCATAGCGTTACCTTATGATGTGGAAGGTCTCCTAGTTAAGGAGCTCTATACCGATGAGTTTTGGCTAGCAGCCAAAGCGGGTGATTCAGTTATGGCTGGTAAAGATGTAACTGTCTCAGTCAAAATGGCAGAAAGACTTTTGTTATTGGAGGAAGGTCACTGTATTCGAGAGCATAGTTTGCGGGCTTGCCGTCGATCAGAGCTTGCAAATCAAGATGGATTAGAAGCAACAAGTTTATTGACTCTGGTGCAAATGGTTGAGTCAGATTTAGGCATTGCGTTGCTTCCAGAAATGGCAATTAAAAGTGGCATTCTAAAAAATACTGAATTGACTGCTAGGCCATTAAGTGCGCCAGCACCGAAAAGAGGGATTGCTTTAATTGCTAGACAGACCACAGCACGGATTGATGAATACTTGGCTCTTGCAAAAGTTATCACTGACATACATCATCGCTAGACATACAGTAAATCAGAAGATTCTCAACAAAGTTCATTTTTATCAAAAATTAAATTAAAGAAGTTAATTGGATATCTTTATCTGAAGATATCGCTTGGTGTAATTAGAAAGCTGAATCAATATTGGTTGAGGAGACAAATAAACCACCGAAGAGTGGGTTTTCATATCCCAAAGTTAAATAGTTTCTAATCTTCTGATGCTGCATTAATTAGTGAAACTATTTAAGGGTTTACCAAGCTAATTTCTCTGCTGCCATGGTGGCGGTTAACTTGCTGTAATGTTTTTCAATCATTCCAACACTGGTGCCCATTTGTCTGGCCAGTATGTGGATGTCAATATTGATATCTGTCATCGCCAAAGTCGCGTAGGTATGACGAATGCTGTAGAGCGTTCTGTTCTGACCAGTTGATTGATCCTTAAGTAAGCCACTGGCTTTCATTAACCATCTAAACGTCGTCTGAAAACTTACTGGTCTTCTACCACCTTTTAATTTGAAAACGTATCTGTCATGTCTTTCTTCGAGAACTTGATCCAGTGATTTGCCACGGAAGTCAGGTTCCATGCTTACCAATCTTTCAATCGATTCTAGTAAAACATGTTTTGCAATTAAGAAGCGGCTACCAGTCTTTCCATTGACCCATATGCGTATATAGCGCTTGCCTGTTTTATGGTCTGTGTACCACTGAATGTCTCGCCATTTCAGATTCATACTCTCTTTACCGCAACGCATACCGGTATAGGCAAGTAATTCAATATAGTTTCTGACGAGTTGGCGCATTTCTTTAGCTAACTGACTATGTCCGCCTTCGCAGTAGGTTTTGAGATATTCCAGCAAATAAGATAACTCTTCTCTGCTAAATGCAGGCCTAGACTGCCCTTTCATACCTTTTCTACCTAAGTGGGCAATCAGGGTAGCTTGGTTAAGCCATCCTCTGCGGATCGCATGTTGAACGACCCGGTTGTAAGCACTTGCATGAGTCATAAGAGTGCTACTAACGGGAATTTTCTTCATCTTTGTATTTCGCCATAACTCATATTGATCAACGGCTTGAGAATTGATGTTTTCTAAATAGTAGTTCGAGAAGAAAGGTATTAAATATCGATTAATTGCTCGGATGTAATCATTATTGGTCATGGGTTTAATTCCAGCAGCAATCTCTTTTTCAATTTCTTTGATACATTCTTTAGCGATAAACTCAAATTTCTTTCTAGAGTGACCTAGCCCCATCTTTTCTTTAAATCGAATCTCGTCATAAAGCTCACTAGCTGCACGTTTGGCATAGTCGAGATTGTTGTGCCTTGTGGAATAACAATGCCACTTTCGGTCAAATAGTTTGAAGCGCACTTGCCAAACAGAGCTATCAGGTCTTTTATATAAAACAACTTCTCCATCCCTTAAGTAAATAAGGTCTGATGTTGATTCTTTAGCTTGTATATTTGGGATTGGGACAAAGATTCGGTGGTTAGCTTTTGTAGCGTTGAAGTGTTGGGATTGGTGTATGCTTTTCATATAGTTAAAAAGCTTAATTTCACAACAAGTAAAAATCTAGCCATTTAAAAACACTACACATAACACTACACACCGATATTTGAGGCTTGTAGAGACCCTGTTTATGGAGTTCAAGTCCGGTTTTCTGTTCTCATAATCCTTTGGTCCGCGGTTCAAGTCCGCGAGGGCCCACCAGTAGTTATAAACCCCCATCAGTAATGTTGGGGGTTTGATTGTTTGGATTTGGGTGGGGTGGGTGACCCGATAACGTGGTGGTCAAGCATCACGTTACTCGACGCTTGTTGTATAGGTATAGCACTAACCTTTTTTAAATTCCCTGAGGATTTTTAAGAATTTTCTTTTTATTAGCCTGAAGCGATTAATTTCATATTCAAAAATTGATCCAATGCTGAAATTTACCTTAAAGCAAGGTACTTGAGGTTTGCAGAATAAAAAAGACCGCGCAAGGCGGTCTTTGGCATAAGTTAGAGGCGCTTACTTAATGACCATCAATGTGAATGGGTTTACATATGCTTGGAGGGTAACGAAGATGCCTACAAGCGATGCAAGTGCGATAGAGTGGAAAAATACATAGCGTAGGATATCGCCTTCATGGCCATACCAACGAGTCGCCGTTGAGGCAACAACTATGGATTGGGCATCAATCATTTTGCCCATTACTCCGCCGGAGCTATTTGCAGCGCCCATGAGATTTGGACTAAGCCCTAATTGATCAGCAGCAACTCTTTGCATTCCGCCAAAAAGCACATTCGATGCAGTATCTGAGCCAGTAAGCGCAACTCCCAGCCAGCCCATTAAGGTTCCAAAGAAGGGGTATAAAACGCCAGTAGTGGCAAAAGCAAGGCCTAATGTTGTGTCTAGTCCGGAATATCTGGTAACCGTTCCTAGGCCAAGCATTAAAACAATTGTTAGCAGGGACAAGCGAACTGCCCAAATAGTTTTAAAGTAACTTAAAACCAGCGTAAACGGGTTGTACCTCATAAATAAGCCACCAACAATCGCAGCAAGCAAAATGCCAGTGCCTGTGGCTGATAACAGCCCAAATACATAAATTGCAGCCTCTTTGGTTGGATTTGCAACAGCAGGAGCCACTTTTTCGACCATATTATGTAGCCCATCAATCGGAAACTTGGGCGCATATAAGCCGTTGAAAAATGCTTTTACGCTAGGCAATCCCCAAACAAATACAAACACGGTCAAGATGATCCAAGGCATCCATGCACGTATCACTTCTGCACGTGTATGAACTTTTGATGCTATCAATGGAGCCTCTGTGACGGAGGATTCTTGATGATTTTTTAGACTGGTTGATTTCCATATTTCTTTAGGAGACCATACCTTGAGGAAAAGGACTAGGCTTGTCATGCAAACAAGAGCTGCAATTACGTCTACCAGTTCAGGGCCAATGTAGTTGGATACATAAAATTGTGCAAGTGCAAACGAAAGTCCTGTAACCAATATAGCTGGCCAAACCTGCAACATTGCTTTTCTGCCTGCAAAAGCCCAGATTAACCAAAATGGTACTAAGAAAGAGAAGATGGGCAATTGACGCCCAACCATCCCAGAGATTGCCATCAAATCATAGCCATGAACTTTGGCCATTGTAATAATCGGAGTTCCTAATGCACCATAAGCAACTGGTGCAGTGTTAGCAATCAACGATAGTCCTGATGCTGCCAAAGGTGAAAAGCCTAATCCAATAAGGATCGCTGCAGTCACTGCAACGGGTGTGCCAAATCCAGCGGCACCTTCAAAAAATGCGCCAAACGCAAATGCTATTAACAATAGCTGCAAGCGCCTATCTTCGGTAATTCCTGCAATCGAATCTTGAAGAACTTTAAATGAGCCATTTTGCTCAGTAAGTTGATATAAGAAGATAATATTTAGTACGATCCAGCCAATCGGAAGCAAGCCAGTTAAACCGCCAAGAAGCGCTGCTTTGCTCGCCATTTCAATAGGCATGCCAAAAATCATTGCGGCAATCAGAATTGCACAAATTAATCCAAGTCCTGCTGCTATATGTGCCTTCATGTGAAAAAAACCAAGGCCCACCAACATAACAATGACAGGAATTGATGCAAATAGGGTGGAAAGAAACATGTTTCCCATTGGGTCATAAACTTGTTGCCAAATCATCTAATATTCCTTTTTAAATTTATAAATAATGTTTTGAAAACCTAGAAAGTTCCTGGGTACAAAATATCTTTAGTCACATTCTGAATATCGCGATGACCTGTAAATGCCATGGTGATGTCCAGTTCATTGTGGATAATCTCTAGGCACTTGGTAACGCCAGCCTCGCCCATTGCGCCCAAGCCATATAAGAATGGGCGACCGATCATTGTGCCGCGGGCACCCAAGGCCCACGCTTTCAGGACATCTTGACCAGAGCGTATGCCGCCATCCATCCAGACTTCAATATCTTTGCCAACTGCATCAACAATTCCGGGTAATGCCTTGATACTAGAAATTGCGCCATCGAGTTGACGACCACCATGGTTAGAAACAATCAATGCATCCGCCCCTGAGTTTGATGCTAAGCGTGCATCATCTTCATCAAGGATACCTTTGATGATGAGCTTTCCACCCCAGAGCTTTTTGATCCACTCTACGTCACCCCAGTTGAGCCCTGGGTCAAACTGTTCTGCAGTCCAAGAAGAGAGTGAAGACATGTTGCCAACGCCGGTGGCATGACCAACAATGTTGCGGAATGTTCTACGTGGCGTCATCGCCATACCCAAGCACCAGCGTGGCTTGGTTGCCATATTGATCATGTTGGCGATAGTTAATTTTGGTGGCGCTGATAAACCATTTTTCAAATCTTTGTGACGCTGTCCCAGAATTTGAAGGTCGAGTGTCAGTACTAAAGCAGAGCATTTTGCAGCTTTAGCGCGCTCAATTAGACGCTCAATAAAACCACGATCTTTCATCACATACAGCTGAAACCAAAAAGGTTTGGTCGTGCGTTCGGCAACATCTTCAATAGAGCAAATGCTCATTGTTGAAAGGCAAAAAGGCACGCCAAATTTTTCAGCGGCTTTTGCTGCCAAGATTTCACCATCGGCATGTTGCATGCCAGTGAGTCCGGTTGGGGCGAGTGCTACCGGCATAGCTACTTCTTGTCCCACCATTTTGGTTTTGGTGGTGCGGTTGGTCATATCAACGGCTACACGTTGACGCAATTTGATTTTCTGAAAGTCAGATTCATTGGCGCGATAGGTGGACTCGGTCCAAGATCCAGAGTCTGCGTAGTCGTAGAACATCTTAGGGGTGCGTTTTTGGTGGAGAACCCGCAGGTCTTCAATATTGGTAATGATCGGCATAATATGTTTTAAAATTTTTAATGGTAAATTGGTAATACCAGATTTGTGTGATATATTAACAGAATATGACTAATAAACATTAGGTATATTCACTTATAATTATGTATTGGGATTTAATTTTGATAGTATTTCAAATTATGAAATATAAATGTAAAGTGGTCTGACCAAATGAACCAACTATTTCGACACAAGGAGCGCATTTCTGATCGCGTCATTAGTGAGATTGAGGTGCAAATACTTGAAGGTTCTCTTAAGCCAGGTGATCAACTTCCCTCTGAGCGTGAGTTGGCGATGGAGATGGGTGTATCAAGGCCAACCATAAGGGAAGCAATTAATACGCTATGTACGAAAGGCTTGCTTCAGACGCGTCATGGTGGTGGTACGGTTGTCACAGACAAACTAGACTCATCATTTTCTGATTCATGGCAAGAAATGCTCTATAGGCATCCCAATATTCAATCTGACATATTAGATTTTCGAGATATGCTGGAAAGTCAAGCAGCTTGCCTTGCAGCAGAGCGAGCAACCGAAGCGGATTTAGAAAACTTAGAAAAAGCCTTCATCAAAGTGAGTAAAGCATATGCTGATGGGGAATTGCTAGAGATGGTTACTGCAGATGTGGGATTTCATCAGGCAATAGCTGAAGCGTCGCACAATGTATTGATTGGTCATTTGAGCGCAACTTTATTGAAGTTAATAAATAGTCACGTCACTAAAAATCTTAAGTATTTAAATAATAGACCCAAAGATAAGATGCGTTTAGAAGCACAGCATCTCGGTATTTGGAATGCCATTAAAAATCGCCAGCCCCAAAAAGCGCTTGAGATCTCCAGAGAGCATATTGAATATGTAAAAGTAAGTATGGCAGCAAGCGCAAAAGAGTTTGAGCGTATGCAAAGCGCAATACGTAGAAAGGGATAGCCAAAGTGAAAGACACCAAAAGGTCTGCATTAGATTTAGAAAAAGCTGAAACTCCTCTGGTTGACGACATCAGGTTACTGGGCCGTATTTTAGGAGATATTATTCGAGATAAAGAAGGTAAAGATGTATACGGCCTGGTAGAGCGAGTTCGTAAACTCTCAGTTTCGTTTCATAAAGATACGAATCAATCGGCTAATAATGATTTAGCTAAATTGCTCAAGGGGCTAACTAGCACAGATGCAATGAAGGTTCTTCGCGCTTTTACCTACTTTAGTCATTTGGCCAATCTGGCTGAAGATCGTCATCATGTTCGTAGACGCATCGCTTATGAACGACTTGGGAAATTTCAGGACGGCAGCATTCCAGTAGCTCTAAATAAACTTCAAAAGGCTGGCATTACAAACAAGATAATTACTGAAACATTAGAATCAAGTTTAATTTCACCAGTCCTTACGGCGCATCCTACAGAGGTGCAAAGAACTAGCATTTTGGAGGCAGAGCGTGACATTGCGGATCTTTTGGCTGCTCGAGACCAAATCAAAGAATCATCCAAAGCAAGCAATCCCACTAAGGATGTATTGCTTTTAAAAGAGTTAAAACTTAACGAGGATCAGATTAGTGCTCGGGTACTGCAAATTTGGCACACACGTCTACTGCGCTTTACTAAGCTGACAGTTGCTGACGAAATCGAAAATGCTCTAAGCTATTACGAAACTACTTTCTTGCGTGAAATCCCCAAGATATATGCTCGTATAGAGGATGAGCTTGGCACCAATTCGGTTGCTAGTTTTTTGCGAATGGGGCAGTGGATTGGTGGGGATCGGGATGGAAACCCCAATGTCAGTGCTGCAACCTTGGATTACGCGATTAAACGGCAGGCCGAGCTAGCTTTACGACACTATTTGACGGAAGTCCATCAATTAGGTCGTGAGTTATCAGTTTCAGCATTGCTATTAAAGTTTCCTAAGAGGATGCAAGAGCTTGCATCTTCATCCCCTGATTTAAATGAACACCGTCAAGACGAACCATATCGTAGAGCCTTAACGGGAATGTATAGTCGCTTGGCTGCAACGCTAAAGGAGTTGACGGGGGCAGATGCTGCACGTCATGCGCTTAAGCCTCAAAATCCATATAAGAGTTCACAGGAGTTTTTGGGGGATCTAAAAACAATTGAGGCCTCGTTGATTTCTCAGGGCGCAAAAGCATTATCGGATCGCCGATTGCGTGGCTTAATTAGGGCGGTAGAGGTTTTTGGCTTTCACTTGGCTACGATTGATTTGCGGCAAAGCTCTGATATGCACGAGTTAGTTTTATCTGAATTGCTGGCTACGGCGCAAGTTGAACAAGATTATTCCTCATTAAGTGAAGAGCAAAAGCAGTCATTACTACTTTCACTATTAAAAGACCCAAGACCATTGAGGGTAGTAGGTCATCAATACTCTGAGTTTGCTATTTCGGAAATTGCCATATTTGAGGCCGCTAAAAGGGTGCGCCAGTTATTTGGTAAAGACGCTATTCGTCATTACATCATTAGTCATGCTGAAACTGTGAGTGACCTATTGGAGGTTTTATTGCTCCAAAAGGAGGTTGGCTTGATGAATGGCAATCTGGGTAAAGACGCTACAGCGGACTTAATCGTGGTTCCTTTGTTTGAAACCATTGAGGACTTGCGTAATGCCGCACCCATCATGCGTGACTTTTATGCGCTTCCAGGTATTTTGAATTTAATTAAGAAGTCTGGTGGCGAGCAAGACATCATGTTGGGCTACTCTGACTCCAACAAGGATGGCGGCATTGTCACCAGTAACTGGGAGTTGTACTGCGCAGAAAATGCTTTAGTGGAGATATTTGATCCCTTGGGCGAAAAACATGGAATCAAATTGCGTCTGTTCCACGGTCGAGGTGGTACGGTTGGTCGCGGAGGTGGCCCTAGTTATGAGGCTATCTTGGCGCAGCCCCCGGGCACCGTCCGCGGGCAAATCCGTTTAACAGAGCAGGGTGAAGTCATTGGATCCAAGTACGCCAATCCTGAAATTGGCAGGCGTAACCTGGAGACCTTAGTTGCGGCAACTTTGGAAGCAACACTACTAAAGCCAACTAAGCCTGCTACCAAAGCATTTTTAGCGGCTGCCGCAAAGATCTCCCAGTCAAGCATGAATGCTTATAGAGGCTTGGTATATGAGGCGCCAGGTTTTGCCGAATACTTCTTTGATGCAACACCGATACGAGAGATTGCCAAACTTAATATTGGGTCTCGTCCTGCCAGTCGCAAGGCGAATCAAAGAATTGAAGATTTAAGGGCAATCCCTTGGGGATTTAGCTGGGGGCAATGCCGTTTAACTTTGCCGGGTTGGTATGGATTTGGCACTGCCGTGCAAGAGTTTCTCAATCAACCCAAGGCTGCTGATAAAAAGGCTGCTTTAGCTTTGCTTCAAAAGATGTACAAGGAGTGGCCATTTTTTAGAACGCTTCTATCGAATATGGATATGGCCTTGGCAAAGAGTGATCTGGCATTGGCATCGAGATATAGCGATTTAGTTCCTGATGCAAAGCTTCGTAAAAGAATCTTTGGCGCAATCGAAGCAGAGTGGAGTAAGACTGTTGATGCCTTGAATATGATTACTGGCGAAAAGGTACGCTTAGCCAAGAACCCGGCATTGGCACGATCAATTCGTAATCGCTTCCCATACATCGATCCACTTCACCATTTGCAGGTTGAACTAGTGCGACGCTATCGCGCTGGCAAGCATGATGAACGAGTGCAGAGGGGTATTCATATAGCAATTAATGGTATTGCTGCAGGATTGCGAAATACGGGATAAGCGTTACTTAAAGTAACGCTTATCAAATAAAAGCTAGGGCAGCAATCTAGCTTTGCAACCAGTTTCCCATTACTTAGAGAGTTGTTATGTCCAATCCAAACCATGCAAATGCATACGTTTTACCCTTTGAGGAGTT